>JBBQUT010000087.1:0-2583 GCA_038212215.1 Mycobacteriales bacterium | reverse complement strand
GGCGGCAATGACATCAGCGGAAGGACTGTGCTTCCCGCCTCTGTTTGACTGACTCCGTGAACAGGACCCGCGTCGGATTCAAGCGAACAGCTCGTGCAGCCTGGCGCACGACCCGCACGGTGCCAGCGATCCGATCTGAGCTTCCCCAAGTCCGACGGACGGTTGGGTTGTGCTGATCATGCCGCGGTTGCGGTCTCGTAGTCGACGGGGCTGAGCATGCCGCAGTAGCTGTGGCGACGGCGTGGGTTGTACCAGCATTCGATCCAGTCGAAGATCGCGTTCGCGAGTTGGTCGCGCGTTTCCCACCGGTGTTCGTCGAGGAGCTCGAGCTGCAGCGACCCGAAGAACGACTCGGCGACACTGTTATCGAAACAGTCACCGATCGTGCCCATCGATCCGAGGAGCCCGGCTGCCCGAAGGCGTCGACCGAACGCCCACGACGTGTATTGCGACCCGTGATCGCTGTGAGCCACGGTCTGACCCTCGGCGGGTCGTCGCCGCCAGACGGCCATCTGCAACGCGTCGACGACGAGTTCGGATCTGATGTGATCCGCGATCGACCAGCCCACCACGCGTCGCGAGTACGCGTCGAGGACCGCCGCCAAGTACACCTTGCCTTCGCCGGTCGGGTGTTCGGTCACGTCCATCACCCACAACCGGTCCGGCTGGTCAGGGTCGAACGCGCGGTGCACGAGATCATCCGACGGTCGGCTCCCATCGCGGCGGGTGCAGCCGTGTTGGCCGCGGCGGCGATAGATCCCCCGGATTCGGGCTTGGCGCATCAACCGTTCGACTCGACCCAACGAACACGCCTGTCCCAGACCAAGGACCAGCTCGGCGTGCACCCTCGGACTGCCATAAGAGAGTCGAGACATGCGATGGATGTCCACGATCGTGTTCGTGAACACGGCATCTACCCAGTCGCGGTCGCTGACCGGAGATTTCCTCCACGCGTAAAACCCCGAGGTCGACACCTTCATCACGCGACACGCCGTCGCGACCGGCAGATCCGCGCACTGCCGGGCGATGAAGGTGTAGATCATTTTGGGAGAACATTCTCCCGGGCGAAATACGCCGCGGCGCGTTTGAGGATCTCGTTCTCCATCTTCGTCACGCGTAACTCGCGTCGCAGTTCGATCAGTTCGGCTCGTTCGTCGCCGGTCGCGCCCGACCGGCTCCCGGCCTCGATATCGGCCTGACGGACCCAGCTGCGAAGACACGAGTCGGAAATGCCGAGATCGTTGGCGATCTGCGCGGTGGGTTTCTCACGCAGCCGAGCGAGTTCGACCGCGCGTTGACGGAACTCTGGTGGGTGTGGTCTTGGCATCGGAACATCCTCCCAGAAGCGACTCTCGTCGCCTCAGGCTCGATGTCCGTCCAACCTGGGGAAGCTCATCCACGTCGCTGGGGTCTTCATGGCATTCGTGGCCGTCGGTTGCCACGCCGACGATTCCATTCCTCGCCAGCGACGAGGAGCGGCGCGACCACTCGTAGCGAATCGTGTTGTTCCTGAGCTGCTCGTGGAGGACTTTCAACGGGCCGGTGCGTCGGCGGACGGTGCTCGTTTGGTATTCAGCTCACGCGGAACGCAGATCTACGTCGCACCCGGACCACGAACCGATTCCGTCTGTGTCTTCGTGTCGGCCCCGGTGTATCGCAACTCCCTCTAGTTATCAGAGCGTCCTGGAGTCGAAAGGCGTCCTCTTCAGCGTCTCGCACTCGTCACGCAGCAGTGTCATCGAGGGCGTCGCCGCCGACGACGTCACAGAAGTCCGACTGGGCGATCACGTTGTACGTCCGCATCGCGGTGGCTTCGTGATTCCCGTGCGGGACGTCGACAAGTCCCTCACGGTGGTCCGAGGTCGAGCAGCACACGAGATCTCCCGGCCCTTCCGGGCTATCGCACCGAGTCGACCGTCGGTGGGCGGAGGCTTGGCCGTCGCGCACTAGTGGCAGGCGAAGCGGTCATCCCTTTCGCTGCCTCGTCGGCGTGTCGGGCGTCGCCGACGAATGCTCTCAGACCTGATCGCGCACCATCAGGATGCTGGTGCCGACCGTGAGAGGACGAAGCCTGCGTAGGCGGGACGCCGAGTCGGGTTGGCGTCCCTGCGAGACTTCGCCAATGCCGACATCGGGGCCACCATCCGGATCCCCAGGCGGCCCTCTCTCGACCCTCCCGGTCGAAGCCACGATGGAGGACTTGCGATCGGCCCTGGGCCAGACCTCGTCTGCGGTGCTCCAGGCGCCACCGGGAGCGGGCAAGACCACCATCGTGCCGCTGCGCCTGCTGGCCGAGCCGTGGTTGGACGGCCAGCGGATCGTGATGCTCGAACCCCGGCGCCTGGCCACCCGTGCTGCCGCGCGACGCATGGCTGACCTGCTCGGCGAGGAGGTCGGCCGCACCGTCGGGTACAGCACCCGCGACGAGCGCCATGTCGGACGGGATACCCGCATCGAGGTGGTCACCGAGGGCATCCTGACCCGCCGCCTCCAACGGGACCCGTCCCTCGTCGGCACCGGAATGGTGGTCTTCGACGAGATCCACGAACGCAACCTCCAGGCCGACCTCGCGCTCGCCCTCAC
>JBBQUT010000086.1:0-2968 GCA_038212215.1 Mycobacteriales bacterium | reverse complement strand
TTGCACACCGCTTTGATGACCTCGCGTTGCCCGAACGTACTCACCGACGCAGTCAACCCGTCGGGACACGCCAACCCGCGGTAGAGCTGGTCGGCCTCAGGACTCCCGACCGTGGGCGGCTCGAGCGTCGAAGTCCGGTCGAGGACACCAGCAAGGGCCGCCTGGTCGAAGCCGACCGCCTCCGCCCGGGCCCGCCACCCTGGGAGCATCCCTTCGGGGTCCGCATCGGGGTCCTTGGCGCGGCGGGTGGCGTAGGTCGCGACCTGCGCCGCCCGTGCGCTCGACTGACCGTGCTCGTCGAGGTGCGCTTCGATCTCGCGCCGTCGAGTCGAGAACTCCCGCACCACCGGACGGGAAATACCGGCGACGTCCGCGATGCCGTTGCGGACCGGACCCCACTCAACTCCGAGCCGCCGGGTGAGCTCCCACCGCAAGTGAGCCTCGTACAGGTACCCGACCGGCGCCGCCCACGCGTACAACGCCCGGGCGTCGAGCGCCGTCCACCGATCATCAGCCCGACAATGGGCCACGTTCGCAACCACCACATGGGTGTGGAGGTGCGGGTCGCCGGCACGTGACGTGCGATGCCGGAACGTAGCGCCGACGAACCCGTCACCGTCGAGCACCGTCGCGCCTCCGGCGCCACGCCGGACCCGACACGCGACCTGCTCGAGGACCTCCACCGACTCCCTGACCGCCGCGTCGGCAGCGTTGCGGACCTCGTTCGACACCTCCCGATCACCCAAGGCATGGAGGAGCGACACCGACTTCGGGGCGCAGAACGTCGCGTCGAACGCCGCGACCGTCGGCACCGACTGCGACGACGTGAGTCGCCACGCTCCACTCGGATCCGCGTGCCGCAACAAGTTCCCGAGGATCTCGCCATCAACCTCCCCGGCCAACCCGAGCATGTCGGATCCGGCGCCGACCCAGACACCAGGCGCTTCCTTCGCGCCGGTGTAGTACTCCTCCGCGCCCCGGGCGACCGAGTCGACGTAATAGGCGTGCTGACCCGGCGCCAGCTTCCCGAGGCTCAGCACGACATCCCGTCCCACATCCCGCGCCGGCGCGCAGGCCGACACGGCACGACACGTGCAAGTGCGTCGGAGTTGTTGGTGCAGTGGGGAGACGAGGGTCGGGTGAGCACAGCTCAAGCCTCGAACAACGAAGGCTGATCGGTACGACTCGCGCGGCGACGCGTCGATCGCGTGACGCGATCGGTACTCGGCGTCGAACGCGATGTGGTCGGCGTCGGCGTCGCCGTCGAAGGCCGCGTCGTCGCGTACGCGTGCAGCTCGCTCGCCGGGAATCGGAGCAGGCGACCGAACTTCCGGCACGGGATCCCCGCGTTCCCGCCGGTCGCGAGGTAGCGGCGCGCTTCCTGGTACACGAACGTGCGACCCATCCGCAGATGAGCCATCACCTCGGCGACCGTCAAGAATTCCCGCTCCTCCACCACGAGACGGTTGTAACGCCCAGCACGCATCTTGGGAACACGTTTCGAGTGGTCGGACCATCGCGGACACCAGCGGTCACCTCAACCACGCTCATCGCGACGATGACGAACTTCCGCGTCTCGTTCCGCGTCCCGAATGCGCATAGGACAAGAGAACGCAGTCGCGGCCAATCAGGAGAGTTCGCGGCTCCGTTCCGGCCTACTGCTCACGACCGAACAAGGAGACCATCGTGAACGCAACCATCACCCCGAACAACCCCAACCCCGACAGCAACGACCAACTACTGACCATCGCCCAAGTCGCCCACCGACTCAACGTCGAAGTCCGCCACATCCGCCGCCTCGTCCACGAGCGCCGGATCCCCTACATCAAATGGGGCCACCTCCTCCGCTTCGACCCCAACGAACTCCAGAAATGGATCGACGAGTACCGCCGTCGGCCGCCGCGGGCGGGCTGACCTGAACTGCCGATGAACAGCGGTTGGCCGACCTTGCCGATGTCCGGGGTCGCAGCCGGCGCCCTATTCGGGGTGGGACTCCATATCGTCCTGCTGCTTGCGCTTCCAGAACCCGATCATGGGAAACCCGATGACAAACATCATTGCGCCGAGATACCCGATCTGGACACCACCGCCGAAGACACTCCAGACCAGCATCGAGGCACCGAAGACCATTGCGACGACCCAGTAGCGGATCCAGGTCCGTGGACTGAAGTTGCTTCTGCCCACTGGTTACTGGTTAATTTTCGTCGTCGACATCTGAGTCGCTCTTGACGAACTTCTCTTGAGGGTGCGGTCCAGTCCTGACGATGACCTCGATGGGTCCTCGGGATCCATGTCGACCTTGATCCGCTCGTCCCGTTCCTTCGCTGCTGGGCGCGTCCTCATGAGTCAACGATACCCCTGTTGAAGCGAACTACATCGTTGTCGGCATTGTCGTCAGCGACCCGAACACACGTCCGTATTTTCGCGACTTGTAGGAAAAACGCGACACGGTGCTACAAGACTCGTCTAGGCTGCGGCCATGCGAGTAGACGACCGGTACAGCGATCTCATCAACCTGGCTGAGGAATACGAATCCGCGGCGAAGCGGATCAGGGACGCCGTCGTCACATTGACGGACTTGCCACCCTTGCCTGGCCAAGCGGTCCGAGAGGACCACGACGACATGGACGTGGTGGCAGCGGTCGTCAATCGAACCGCCGATGTGTCGGAGGCCGAGTATCTCGACGTGTTCGAGCGGCAGCCGAAACGGGGGCGCAACGCTGCAGGCGTGTTCAAGCAGCTGGTAGAGGAGGGCAAAACACCCGCCTCTACGAATGCTGTGCGAACAGCCCTCATTCGCCTCGCGAAGAAGGGCAAGGTCGAGCGAGTCGGGCATGGCGTTTACCGACTCGCAATCAGAACTGAAGGCCCCGGCTAGTGACCCGCGTCAGAGGTTCGTGAGATATTTCTTGAGGCCGTCGAGGATCTGGTCGGCGGTCTTGTGCCACACGAACGGCTTGGGGTCCTC
>JBBQUT010000085.1:0-3267 GCA_038212215.1 Mycobacteriales bacterium | reverse complement strand
CGTGGTCCTGTGGGTGAAGGAGGCGACGAAGTGAGCGTGGCACGCTTCATCGCTGACCAGAGGACCGTCTACCGCGTCCCGTACGCGGTGTGCTGCGCGATCCTCGGGGTCAGCGTCTCGTGGCTTTACAAGTGGCTCGAGCGCCCGGCCACGCCGCGTCAGCTGCGACGCGCCGAGCTGGACGCCGAGGTGTTGCGGCTCTTCGTGGAGTCTGGGCGTTCTTACGGCTCGCCGCGGATCCACGCCGACCTGCTGCAGGCGGGGTGGACGGCCAGTGTGAACACTGTCGCGGACTCGATGCGCCGCCAAGGCTTGCAAGGGCGCAAACCCAAGCACAGCAGGGGGTTGACTCGGCAGGACCGGTCGGCACCGAAGTTTCCTGACCTGCTCAGACGCGACTTCACCGCCGCGGCGCCGAACGTGAAGTGGTGCGGGGACATGACCGAGATACCGACCGACGAGGGCAAGCTCTACCTGGCCACGGTGCTCGACCTGTTCTCCCGTCGCCTGCTGGCCTGCCCGACGTCGGAACACCCCAACGCCGTACTGGCCGCTGATGCGATCAAGATCGCCGCGGCGACCCGGGGCGGTCGGGCAACCATTGAGGGCGTGATCTTTCATACCGACCGTGGTTCGACCTACACCGCGTCGAGTTTCACCCTGCTGAGCAGGGACAAACTCGGGATCAGGCAGTCGATGGGCCGGGTGGGTTCGTGCTTCGACAACGCTGCTGCGGAGTCGTTCTTCTCCACCCTCGAACACGAGGTTCTGTCCCGGCACCACTTCACCACCAAGGCGCAGGCGCGGACGGTCGTGCTCACCTGGTGCCACGAGTTCTACAACACCCGACGTCGGCACAGCTCGGCGGCGATGATGTCCCCGATCGACTACGAGAACGACGACGCCAACGCAGTAGCGCCGGCCGGCGAGCAGGCGGCCTGATGAGCACGTTCACCCCGTCGAGTGACGCTTGCGTGACGGCTAGCCGATGTCCCGTCTGCGAGCTGGACCTGCCCGCCGGCCGGTCCCGCCGCTTCTGCTCGCCCGCCTGCCGCCAGGCCGCCTACCGTCGACGCCACCAGCAGCCTGCTCCGCCTGAGCTCCCGCTGCCGCCGCACCGGTCCCGGCTGCAGGGCACCGTCTATGAGTGCAGCGAGTGCGAAACCCGTTACCTCGCTGAGCAGTGGTGCCCCGACTGCGCGCTACCCTGCCGGCGCCTAGGCCCAGGCGGAACCTGCCCCTGCTGCCAAGAAACGATCACCATCACGGAGATCATCGACTCTCAAACGACCAACACGAACCGACATCCTGCCGACCGCAGGCAAGCCCACCCATAATGAATAAGCCTCCACGATTCGAGGGGAAGCTCATGACGCCGAGCGTCGCGTCCTGCACGGTGATCTCGGGGGCGGCGGGATGCAGCCGCCAGGTTTGTGCGCCTACGAGCTGCAGCAGGAAGGGGTACCCGCCGGCGCCGTCGACCATGACCTGGAGTGCGGCGTCGCCGATGCTTCGGCCAGCCGTCTCGATGGGCTCACGGAAGGCGCGCTGGACATCGGACCGCCGAACTGAGCCCAGAGCGTGGCGCTCGGCGCGGCGCAGGAAGGTGAGGACCTCGTCGTTGACGACGTCGCTCACGCTGGCGGCGAGCCCGGCGCCTGCGAATGCGAGCTCGCGGCCTTCGCGGAACGCGTGCTGCACAGTCGTCGCGATCTCGCGCAACTCCTCGGCTTGGTTCGGGTGGATCTCATCGAGGGTGATCAGGACGCCCGTTCCATGTTCGGCGAGCAAATCGGTCAGCAGTTCGATCTGATTGCGCAGGCCGGCCTGGACGACGTGGGCCTCGATGGTGTCCCAGGCGACAGACCCGACGTTGAGCGGAGCTGTCACACCTGTCATGCGGCGGCGCACTGCTACGGGGTCGAAGTCGCGCAGCAGTCGGGGGAGATGCTGCTGGGTAATTCGCGAGACGAACCCGGGTGTGGCCGTCTCGCTGATGACCAGCCAGCCGCGTTCCTTCGCGCGGTCCTCGACCGCGTTCAGCATGACGGTCTTTCCGGTCCCGCGTGCCCCGGTGTACAGCGTCGCGCGCCCGGATGCCCCCGGACCGTCCTCTAAAGCCTCGACGAAGTCCTCGAGCACCTCGTCGCGGCCGACCAGCAAGGGCGGGCTGACTCCAAAACTCGCATGGAACGGGTTCGACATGCAGCCGACAGTACACCGCGCGTTTAGATGCCGTTAGAGTTTTTAGAGTCGGTTAGACTTGTAGATCGTTGTCGCGGCCAAGATTTGATCGACGGCGTCTGGGCGAACACCCGGCCGGGTTGGTTGCTGCCGTCGCTCGGACTTGTGTTCTTGCTGGTGTCGATCGTCACGCACTACCCGGTGATATTGAGCGCCGCCTCAGTGATCGTCTTGATCCTCGGCCTGCTTGGTTGGAGCAGCACTGCAAGCTCTGCTGCGATCCGACGCGTATATGAGGATCCCGGCGCGATGACGACCAACGTTGCGGCAGGCGCCACAACTTGTGTCGCGGGCCGTTGGGTAACCGATTGCCGGTCCGTGTTCCGGACCGGTTCCGTCAGTAACTATTGCTCATCGCGTGCCCATACTGTCTGCATGACGTTCGGGGAGCTGGTGCTGAGCGACGACGTCGAGCTCGCGGGATGGATCCGTCCCCGCCTGGGCGGTCCTTTCGGGGCGGTGACCCGGACCCTAGCGGGCGGCTACCCGGCGTACGCGCGCGTCTGCCACCCGGCCACTGACAGCGACGGGACCCCGGTCAGCTGGCCAGAGGTGGCCGCGCTGACGGGGCGGCACGCGCATCCGCTGATGCAGTGGCACGCGCTGATCGGGTCGGTCTACCCGGTCAACGCCACCAGTGAGCTGTGGCCGGGGGAGAACCCCGAGCGGGGCCATTTGGTGCCGGAGGTCCTGAGGGCGTTGACCCGGGTGCTGGCTCAGCACACCACCACGCCGACGCGCTGCGTCTTCTGCCTTTGGGAAGGCTATGGCTGGCTTCGCGCCAACACCTTGGCCATGAACCCCCTCTGGAGCGCTCCGGCCTGGCCGAATCCCGGCAACCACGCGGCGGCGCCAACCTCGGGGAATCTGCCGGCACCATCTGGAGCTCAACAGCGAGGACCCGTTTCGACCTCCGGCTCAAAGCACCCCTACCTCGACCGCGACGGACCGCGGGTGCGCCTCCCAGGGCGCGACTACCTGCTCCTCACCGGGCCTTTACCAGCAGCCACCAGCCTCGGCTGG
>JBBQUT010000084.1:0-3601 GCA_038212215.1 Mycobacteriales bacterium | reverse complement strand
ACATTGCCGTCATGCTCGCTGCACTGGGCGTCTTCGGCACAGGCAGCGCCTGGCCTGACTTGCTCGTGGCGACCATCATGGGAGCCCTTGCGCTGTCAGGTTCGTGGACCGTGGTTGGCCATGCCCGCCAGGAGCTTCGTGTGGCGATGGCGCACTGAACAAGCGCACAACCGGTGCTGACGAGCGGCAACTGATTGCCGGGACCGCCGCCGACGACCGTTAGCCTCACTGCCACGCACGGTGAACGGCAACTGACCGGGTGTCAATTTCGGGAGGCGGTCGGCTCGTGCCGACCCAGGGAGTGCTTCAAGGCAGTCACTTCAAGGTTCCCGTATCGACTGGAAGTTCCAGACCGTCGACTTGGCACCATCCGAATCGACCCGGTCCCACCGACCGCTAAGGGTCTGCCCATCGGCGCTGAGCATGGCGCCCGGGTCAGGGAACGTCGGCAGCCAGGCGACGTTCTCGTCGACGTCGAACGACGTCACGTTGCCGTTGCAGTTGGTCGTCACCCGCACGCCAGGGATGGACCGCCCACCCTGGCCGATGACGATGCGGTACAGCGGCACCGGCAGTCCGAAGTTGACGATCAGCGAGCCGTCGTTGTCGCCCGTCATGACGCCGTGCGCGTTGGCGCTGATGGTGCACCCGAGCCGGGTATCGAAGCCGCTGATGCTGTAGCCAACGCTGCCCCCCGGAGATGCGGTGAGCAGTGAGTAGCCCGAGCTCAGCCCTGCGTCGGGCAGGTCGAGCGGCGGCTTGTTCTGGAAACGATCGAAGGTGACGTTGGCGCTCTCGACCGTCACCGGGCCGCTGGCGCTGGTCGTGGTCGTGGTGGCCGTACCCTGGAAGCGCCAGCAGCCGGCGTTCGAGGTACTCACCTGCATCGGGCCGCGCAACGAAATGCGAAACGGCTGCTCGCTTTTCGGCGCCATCTCGCTGTTGCTGACGATGACGAGCAATTCCTCGATGCGCTCGTTCTTCTGGTCGAGGCAGAATGCCTTGAGAGGCTCAAGGGTCCAGTCCTCCGGCGCCTGCCACGCGCCGCCGATCTTCTTGACGACTTGCAGCTTCATGAAGTCGGCGTGCGGCGTGCCGACGATCGGGTTCGTGAAGACGACCGAATGCACCGTCGCATCGGTGAATTTCAGCTGTTCGTAGATCATGCTTCGCGCAGGTATCTCGTAGTCGCCGCTCCTGCTTGCGAGCAAGGCGTTGTCGAGGAGGGTGAAGACCGCATCCGGCTTGCCCTGCTGATCGACCTCCAGCGGCTTCAGGTCCGCGGTCGCGCGTTCGAGCTTCGCCGGGCTGGCGAACACGTCCGCCAGGCCGTAGTCGTACGCGTCCTGCTGGCTCCAGTAGTCGAGGACCTTGTTCTTGTAGTCGTTCCACAGCGTGAGCGCGAACGCGGGCCAGACCGTCGTCATGTCGACTGCCGAGTCGATCGCCTCGACGCTGTCCTTGCCGCCTGCCATCGCGTCGAAGACCCGCGTGATCGACTGAGGCGTCAGCGACCGCGCGATGTACTGGAAGAAGAGATAGGACGCGTAGCCGTAGCCGTCCGGCGCGCCCTTGTCGAGCGGAAGCAGATGGTCGACGTAGAGGTACTCGGCGAGAAAGCCGCCGCTGCGGACCTGGCCGCTGACCCGGGGCTGACCGTCTTCGAGTCCGGGAGCGGCCAGCTGGTTGCGCGGGATCGTCGGCACGACGAAGTCCATTGCCCATTGGGCGGTCGCCTCATCGAACCATTGGGTGTCGTCGCAACTCGCCTTGCGAGTCATCGCCAGCTGGAGCACGTGCAGGAACTCGTGGGCCACGACGCTCTTGACCGCGCCGGTGGAATCGGTCGGAGGCGAAATGAGGGAATTGAAGAAGATCGGGTGGAACAGGTTCAGGACGATGAAGCTCGGCACGCTCGAGCAACCAGCGCCGTAGCCGATCGTCTGGCCCGCGAGCTTCAGGTTGTTCAGCGGCGCGAGGTAGATATCGATGCCGGCATCGCCGCCGTTGCACGGCAGGCCGGCGTCGGAAAGCGGAAATCGCCCGAGCAGGCCCGTCTCGGCGTCGTAGGTTCCGACCGCGGCGGCGGCGATCTGCGCGGCCAGAGGCGCCTGAGGGTCGTCTTCGCCGTGGAGCGGAAAGTAGTAGACGTTGAACGTGAACTTGGAGTCGGTCGTCGTCGCCGACACCTTGCGGTATGCCGTCGGACCGTCGGCGACGTTGCAGTTGATCTCCAGCGGCCGGAGCCGCGTCGCGTAGGCCTGCATGCGCGCCTGCGCGCCGGGTCCTGATGCCACGCTGAGCGACTGGGCATGCGCACTCTGCGCATAGATCGGCGGCAGGAAGAACGGACGCAACAGATCTTGCGTGGCCGCCGACATCGTCCCGAGGCGGGCCCCGATATCGCGCATCAGCATGTGGTCCGGCGCGATATCGGGCGCACCGTCGTAGGCCGTGGGGAGCCGGGGGTCGCCGAACAGCGCATACAGGCGGTAGGTCAGAGCCTGCTCCGAAGTGATCGTGCCGGCAGTCAACGCCTGGGCGATCAGCAACGTGCTCGTCGGGTCCCGGCTCACGCCGCTGGGACGGTAGACCCTGACGGTCGACGAGGCCATCGACACGCCGGAAGATACGGTGATCACCGCGCTGCCTTTGGAGAGCGCAGTCACCTGCCCGCTGGCGTCCACGCTGGCGACAGAGGGGTCGCTCGACGCCCAGGTCGGCGTGCCTGGAGGATTCCAGGCCACCAGCGTCGTTTGTCCGTTGACTGCGAGCTGCACGGCTGGCGGGATCAACTGGAAGTCCGCGGCGGTGCCGTTCCCGCTGCCATTTCCGTTGCCATTGCCGGAGGATGGCGCCGACGTGTCCCCGTCGCCGCCCCCGCAGCCGGCGATCAGCGCCAGCAACGTCGCCGCCGCAAGCCGGCGCCACGCCCCGATCGTTGTCAACATCGTGTCTCCCTGGCGGTTCGATCGCGGCGTGTCGCTGGCCGGAACGCGATTGGCTCAGTTTGATGTCGGCTAACGCACAGAGCGTCTGCGTCGACGCGACATCCCCAGCAGCGTCAGGCCGCCTGCCAGCATCGAGGCCCACACCTCGGGCTCTGGCACCGGCGAGACCGTAGCGAGGTAGTCATATCCCGAAAGCGATTGCATGCTCGTGCCGTCGCTCAGGTGCAGGCTGCCCAATCTCACGGTGTTGTAGAAATCCGCGTAGGCGCCGTCCGATGCGACTGCGCCCAAAAACGAATTGATGAAGTACGAGTCGCCCGCGACGTAGTCGAAATCGAGCGCCAGCGTGCCGGCGTAAGGCGGGCCGAGGAGAGTCGTGCCGGTCGACGCCTGGGCCACCACCCGTGGGGAGAGAAAGTCGCCGTCGGGAACCAGGTCTGACAGGTCGAATACCGACACGGAATAGTTCCAGCTGCTGTAGGAGGTGCTTGACGGATATCCGATGCCGGTGGTCCCATCGAACGACACGTCGGCATGGGCGCTGCCGTTGCCCGAGAAGCTCAGCACGTCTTGCCAATAGCTCGAGGCGGTTGCTTGCGTCAGGACCGCCGGCACGCCTCTCGGGGATGCCGGCCCGGTATAGCCCTTGG
>JBBQUT010000083.1:0-4042 GCA_038212215.1 Mycobacteriales bacterium | reverse complement strand
GTGGGCCATCCTCACCGGCGAGGAAGGGCCCCTATCGGCTACCGCGAGTGATGCCACCGACCGAATCGTCCGTGCCCGGCAAACACGCTGACTAGGCTCAACAAACACGCCTGTTGCGACCACCGCCAGAATCCGCCGATCGGCTTGCGGGGACCCGGCAGTGGGCTACGCGATGTCGCGCGGGAGTGGGGCTGGCTTGCTCGCGGCCGAGCCGGCCAAGGTGAGGCTGGCTGCCACGTCGACGAGGACGTCGGTGAGCCGGTCGAGCGGGGTCGAGGTCGCGCCGGCGGCGGTCCGCTCGGCGAGCTGCTGCCAGGCCGCCTTGAGCCTGGGCACCAGGGCTTGCCCTTGCTCGCTGAGTTCCACGATGGTGACCCGGCCGTCGGTCGGTGACGGTCGACGGACGACGAGGCCGACGGCCTCCAGCTTGCGGACGCTGCCGGTGATGGTGGGCGGTTCGCAGCCGCTGGACACGGCCAGCTGACCTTGGCTGCGCGGCCCCTTGGCGTCGAGTTCGAGCAGGAGCACCTCCTGACCGGTGTGTAGGCCTAAGGGTGCGAGGAGCGCATCTGCCAACGCACGGTGCCGGATGCCGATCGAACGGATCGCAGTGTTCACCGCTTCTGCCTGCTCGAAGTCCACGATCTGCTCTTTTCTTGCGCCAAGACACTTATGCGCCTAACGTTTAAGTGCATAAGCAATTCTAGCCAGAGGAGCCAGCCATGACCACCACCGTCACCCCGGGTCGCGTCACCGCGCCGTCTCACCGCCAGCTTCGAAGCCGGGCGTTCGCCGTCACCGCCGCGGTTCTCGCCGCACTCGTCGTGTGGGCCGTCGCGGTGCCGCTGCTCGGTGTGCAGCTGGCTGTTCGCATGACTCCCGGCAGTAGCAGCGTGCAAACGATCGGTGCTGGCTTGGTGCTTGCAGTGAGTTTGCTGGCGTCTCTGCTGGGTTGGGGCCTGCTCATCGCGCTCGAGCGGCGCACGCGACGAGCCGGGACCGTCTGGACCGTCGCTGCCAGTGTCGTGCTCCTGCTATCGTTGGCCGGCCCGCTCACCGCCGCGGTGACCACCGGCGGCAAGGTCTCACTCGTGGTGTTGCACCTGAGCGTCGCGGCCGTCCTTATCCCGCTGCTGCGACGCAGCGCACCGTCCCGCTGATGCCCACCAACGACCGGAGCCACGAAGTGACCGAGGAAACTACGGCCCGGTTCACGCGAGAAGAGCTCGCCTACCTGCTCGACGAGCGGCGCCTGGGCCGGCTGGCCACCGCCGACGCCACCGCAACGCCGCACGTCGTGCCGGTCGGCTGGTCCTACAACCATGAACTCGGCACCATCGAGATCTCTGGGCATAACTTCGCCGCCACCCGCAAGTACCGCAACGTCCAGGTCAACCCGCGCGCAGCGTTCGTCGTGGACGACGTTCTACCGCCCTTCCGACCCCGCTGCGTCATGGTCCAAGGCACCGCCCAGGCGCTCGACGCCAGCCGCTCCGGGGGCACCGAAGCGATGATCCGCATCCTCCCTGACACGATCACCTCCTGGGGCCTGGACGACCGTCCGCCATCGCCATCGTCCTAATCCGGCCACACCTGGCCGTAACAGACCACCCCGAAATGAAGGAGCGCGATGTATGCCGTGGCGCGACTGAACTCATTCGACCCCAACAAGCTCGCCGCGGCGGGCGACGAGCTGGAACAGGCCGACCCGGCCCATCGGACGCAGCCGGGCTACGCCGGGACCGTCGTCGTCGACCTGCACGAAGGCCGCCACCTCATACCCAACTTCTGGGACAGCGAGGAGCACAGTGCGGCGGCGCTGTCGATGCTCGGACCCGAGGTCGGGCGGGTCCTGAATCCGGTCATGTCCGAACCGTCAGAACTCATCGGCCTCGGCGCCGTGCTCTTCACAGATCTGATCCACGCCCCGGGTTCCTGATCTTCGGCCGGCACCGGCCTTCCACTGGGACATCGCCGTTGCAGGCGCCGAAGCCACCGCACAACAGATCTTGAATACTTGGATACGCAGACGAGCTTGTTCGGCACCCCCAGACCAGCCACACCGGTGGGGTTCAATGATCGGATGGACGTCACGGATTGGTTTCTGGACCCGGGTGAGCGGAAGAACGATGCCACGTGCCTGGACCGTCGGCACCCGGACGGGCGGGCGTGGACTTCCGGGAACGAGGTGACGCCGCTCGTGCACGGGGCGACCTATTTCGTCGAGCTGGTGCGCAGTCTCGACGGTGTCGGGCCTGGAGATCTGGTTCTGTTCACCGATTGGCGCGGTGACCCCGATCAGGCCATGGACGCAACCGGGCTCACCGTGTCGCGGGCGCTGTGCGAGGCAGCTGGGCGAGGTGCTGTGGTGAAGGGCTTGCTCTGGCGCTCGCACGTGGCTCGGTTGTCTTTCAGTGAACAGCAGAATCGCCACCTCGGCGAGGACATCGAGGCCGCGGGCGGTGAATGCCTGCTCGACCAGCGGGTTCGGCCCGGCGGTTCCCATCATCAGAAGTTCGTCGTCTTGCGACACCCTGGCCGTCCGGAACTCGACGTTGCCTTCGTCGGCGGTATCGACCTGTGTCACAGCCGGCGAGACGACGCCGAGCACCGCGGCGACCCGCAGAAACAGCCGATGGCCGCGGTCTACGGAGACCGTCCACCGTGGCACGACGTGCAACTCGCGATCCGAGGACCTGCGGTCGCCGATGTCGAAGCCACGTTCCGCGAGCGGTGGGAGGACCCCGCGCCGTTGACGCGCAATCCGATCAACGTCATCAGCGAGCGCCTGCGCCACGACGACCGGAAACCCGGCCGGCTGCCCGACCAGCTCGCAGCCCCGTCCCCGCGAGGCACGGTGAACGTCCAACTGCTGCGGACCTACGGCAACCGTCATCCGGGCTATCCCTTCGCACCGCGTGGTGAGCGCAGCATCGCCCACGCCTACAACAAGGTCGTTCCCCGCGCACGGAGCCTGATCTACCTCGAGGACCAGTACCTGTGGTCCTCCGAGATCGTCTCCTGCTTCGCCGACACCCTGCGCTCCAACCCCGACCTGCACCTCATCGCCGTCATCCCACACCACCCTGATCAGGACGGCACATTCTCGATGCCACCCAATCTGGTCGGGCGCCAACACGCGCTCGACGAGCTGTACGCCGCCGGAGGGGACCGGGTGGGGGTATTCGGGATCGAGAACCGTGCCGCGACCCCGGTCTACATCCATGCCAAGGTGTGCATCATCGACGACGTCTGGGCCTCCGTCGGCTCCGACAACGTCAACCGCCGATCATGGACTCACGACTCGGAACTGTCCTGCGCCGTGATCGATGAGGTTCACGACGACCGCGCCCCCGCGGTACTCGACCGTTTCGGTCACGGGGCCAGGCGTTTCGCCCGCGACCTTCGCCTCGAACTCGCCCGCGAACACCTCGACCGGGCCACCGACGACGACGCCGACCTCATCGACACCAAGGCCATGTTCGCCCACTTCGTCGACAGCGCGGCCCGATTGCAGCGCTGGCACGACGACGGCCGGGCGGGCCCTCGCCCCCGCGGCCGGCTGCGGCCCTACCGGTCGGCGCGACTCTCACGCCGCACACTGGCATGGGCCACCCCGCTCTACCGGACCGTGTATGACCCCGACGGCCGACCCCTCCCCCTCCGATACCGCCACACCTTCTAAACCCAGACCACGCCAGGTCGCGCTCTACGACCAGCTGACCCAGCTCGATTCATTTCCGATCGTCGCGGTCAACCGCGCGGTGGCGATCGCGGAACTGGACGGGCGCAGCGGCGCTCGCCCTCACCCTGATCGACCCGCTACCCCTCCGGATACCAGGCCTGGCACGCCACCCGCGCCGACCTACTGCGCAGACTTGGCCGCAGCGTTCCGTATGTGGATCGGCGGATTCTGGCGGTGGTCGCAACAGGCGTGTTTGTTGAGCCTAGTCAGCGTGTTTGCCGGGCACGGACGATTCGGTCGGTGGCATCACTCGCGGTAGCCGATAGGGGCCCTTCCTCGCCGGTGAGGATGGCCCAC
>JBBQUT010000082.1:0-4203 GCA_038212215.1 Mycobacteriales bacterium | reverse complement strand
CCCGTCTCGGTTGGCGGATCGGCGGTGAGGAGTCCGGTGAGGGAGTCGCGCCACACGCGCGCGGGCACGCGAGCGCCGTCAACTACACGGTCGTCGATGTACCAGTCCGGCACGTCGTGAAATCGAGGGAACCACTCCAAGCAATCCCTAACCCAGACGTCGTCGACCGGGTCCACAAGCCGAACCACTTCGTCGGCGAAACTCGTTCGGTCCTGCAGGCTGCGCGGTGCTCCGACGAGGACGAGACACGAAACGCGGTCCGGGCTCTTGACGGCCAGTTGCTGCGCCACATATCCGCCGCTTGAGGATCCCAGTAGCGCAGCCGAGACCAGCCCCAAGGCGTCCATGAACGCCTCGATGTCAGCGGCGAAGTCCGCGAGCGCGTAGCCGACCTCCGGCTTGTCGGCGTCACCGTGGCCGCGCTGATCCGGGACGAGTGCGTGAATGGTCGAAGACAGTGAGGGAATCAGGCGGTCGAAGGAACGCCGGGACTCACCCCAAGCGTGGAGAAGGATGACCGGAGCACCCGCGGGATCGCCGTGCGCCACGTAGGGGAGAGTCACTCCCGTCGCGACGCGAACTTTTCGGGTCTCCCAGTCTGAGGCCACATCTGCATCGTAGGATTTCCGCCCGAAGACCCGAAAGGGACCAGACCAGGCGAGGTCATCGGTCAATATACGTGTCCGCGCGGCGATGATCGCGCGTGCGCGGTACGACGGGTAGGGCGTCATTTCGATAGCGGCGGTCCACGCTTTTTCGAGCTACTGAGGATTGGCGCCGCCGCCACCGCCTGCTTACCGAGTGCGACGATTGGCCGCGTGCTCAAGATCCGACCGCTCGAGGTCGCCGACACGGCTACAGGCAGGCCGGCCGAGGCCCTCATCGATGGTGTGCTTGGTGGTCGCCATCAGGCCCGACTTGGCGAGGTGGTCGACGTGCTCGACCTGCCCGGGTTCGCGGCAACGGATACGACCGGCAGAGGTCGCGTTATCGGCGTGGCGACATGGTCGGTAGAGCGTGCCGAGTTCGTATGTCTCGGTGTCGCGGCCGATGCCCGGCGGCAGGGAGTTGGCTCGACGCTCGTCGAGGTCATCGCCGACGCCGCCCGCAGCGTCGGCCTCGATCGGCTGTGGCTGACCACGACGAACGACAACCTTGGCGCTCTCGCGCTGTACCAGCGGTGTGGCTTCCGGCTCACCCGAGTGGTGGTCGGAGGAGTCGACCACGCGCGCGAACTGAAGCCTTCGATTCCTGTCATCGGCGCGCTGGGCATACCCGTTCACGATGAGCTGGTCCTCGAACGTGCCCTGAGGTGACCGCGCTCGAGCCGCGCGCACTGCGCGCCGCTCAACTGGAACCGAGACACGCGCAACGGCGACGACCAGCCAAGGGTTGCGTCGCAGATGTGCATCGCGTCCCACGCGTGACCGTGCTTCCATTGGTGACTCGCCCATCGGCAGTAGGGAAGTTCATTCCCTTGAACGCACTGTCGCAGGCAAGTCCCGTACATTCCGATCTGCGCGGCACCGAGTTCGCCGGTCACCGAGCCCTATCAGACGGCTACGCGTGGCTCCGACGGCGCGCTGGGTAGCGAGACCGTATCGAGGATCCCGGTTTCGACGTGTGAGCGTGTGTCAGCTGAGGTGGAACTGAAACTTCTCGCCGCGGGAGACCGCGTCCGCGTACGCGACTAGTTCCGCGTCAGACAGGCTGACGCCGATTCGCCGGAGAGCGAGGAGGGCGAGCGGCTTGATGTCTTCGGCAGGTTTGCCGGTGTGCTTGTCGCGCAACTCTGCATCAAGTTCGTTCACCCGCGATGAGGACCGAGCGAAGATCGACTGCCCGCCGCCGATATTCATGTTGAACACCATTTGTCCAGCATCGCACGGTGTACCGCTGTCGGTGTCCTGTTCGGATACTGCCAGCCGTGACCAGTCAACCCTCCCCGGGCAGCAAGGTCTCCGAATGATCAACTCGGCAGTCGGGCCGGCCGCGCTGGGTGCGAGCGTGCGACAACCGACCGGTCCGCGGGCAACCACGACGCTATTCGCACGTGATAGCACCTCGGTCGACGCCGGAGCGCCCATTTCCGTATGACCCGTCCGGATCATTGGCCGGTGACCGTTGTTTCAGACCACATACGGACTCATCTGCGCGCCGGGCCATTCCAGTCGAGACCAAGACGGTTAGCGAGCGCGCATGACTGGTCGGTGCTGGTGGGTCTGCGGGTGAGGATCGCTGTTGGGCAATCGGCCACCCGAGTGGCGTCATATCGATTCGACGTTCAAGGCGGACGGGGGGCTGCACCAGGTTTGCGCGGCAATCCGCACGGCAGGGACGGCTTCTGCGTGTAGTGCGCGATAAGTTCGGACAAGCGGACCGAAATTTACTGCAGCGGAAAGGGCGATTCGAGCCACCACGGGCGGTGGTCAATCTCGATGTTTTGCACCCACTTCACCCAGTGGAAGCCGCGGCGGCCCGGCGCGACCAACCGAACGGGCGCGCCGTGTCCCTGCGACAGGGGCTCGCCGCCGACATCGACGGCGAGCAGCAGATCGTCAGAGAGCGGCAGTCGACGTGTGTATCCGGTCGCGCTGGTGACCTGAGCGGTGCCAGTGGCTCCGGCAGGCAGCAACGCCGAGAGCCGGGCGCCTGACCAGACCTGCCGTGACCACCAACCACTTGTGCAGTCGAGCACCACGGACTTGTGCTGTCCGAATTCGCGTAGCTGCTCGACGGTCCAGTGCCTCGTGGCGCCATCCGCGGTGACGGCGACGCGCCACGTGCCCGCATCGATGGACGGCACGTCGTCGAAGAGCCAAATCGTCGATGGCATCCCCTGCGGCCGGCCCGAGGACCGCTCGTAGGACCCGGTGTCTCGACGGCCGGCGCCGCGGAAGGAGAAGATCGATTCTGCGGTTTCCAGCGCGGCGTACCCCGCGCCAGCGGCGAGAGCGAGGCCGCCCAGCTGCAGCACGTTGCGCCGCGACACGTCGATCCGGCGAGGCTTGATCGGGCGCCGCCATACGTGCACGCCGAGCGGCGCCAGCGCCGCAACGGCCGCTCCGACGTGCACCTGCATCGCCGACAGCCAGCCCACCCGAACCAGCAGTCCAGTGCTGTGCGCCAATCCGGTGGACAGGGCGAGAAGCACCGCGACCGCGAGCAGGAGCGACAGCAGCCGGTCAGGCCGCCGGCGCCCAAGGCCGCGCCGGGCGATCACCGACTTCCACGGGACGAGGTAAAGCACCGCCAGACCAACGACCCCATGCAAGACGACCACGACGGCGATCGGCCCGCTGCCGACCAGAAACGCCACACCGCCGCTCAACGCCGCGAGCGGCGTCAGGATCAGCAGCGCCATGTTTGTCGCGCGGGCCGGCACCAGCCTCACACTATGCGTGGAATCCCCGGTCTAATGCACCGATCTGTCACATCTTGACCTTGACCCATCAGAGATCTGGGAACCCCGGCCTGCCCCCCCTGGTGTGAATACGTCACCTAGCCATCGATCTGCGCCAGGTCGCGCGCCAGGCGGAGAGCTCGATATCGACGGGTACGCGCGCTCTTTTTGCGGCCAATCCGGTCGGGCCGATCCGCGTTCTGAGGGCGGATCTGCGCTGTTGCGTCCGTGCTGAGTGGCCCGCCGATCCGTTGGTATTGCGTTGTCGTCAGGCGGGGATGACTCATGGCCGCTGCCTGCCCGGCGCGGTGGCCGTCGGTGTGATCGGTCAGACCAGGTGTCGGGCTCGGGTGGCCCGCCACCCCAAGGCGAGCAGGACAGCGGCGAGGACAAGCAGGATCGCTAGGTAGGTGAGTTGCAGTGGCCAGTACTGACTTGGTGGATGGAAGCGGTTGCCTCCCAGGGCCCAGCCCTGCTCGGGTGTTCCGATCCGTCCGGTCGTGTGGGATGCCGGGGTCAGTGAGCGCACGATCCAGCCGGTGAGCAGGAACAGGACGAGGAAGGCGACGAGCGCGGTGCCGATGGCGGCGAGCGTGCGGCGCAGGTAGGCGCCCAGCGCGGCGGCCAGGGCGAAGGCGAGCACGGTCTCGGCTGCAGGAGCGAGGTCGATGGAGAAGAACCAGATCCAGCGGGTGCTGGTCAGCCCGCCGCGGGTGAGCGGGATCTGGGCGCGGTCGCTGGCCAAGCCGGCGAGCAGACCGGCCACGGCCAGGCAACCGGCGAGGATGGAGGTCTTGGTG
>JBBQUT010000081.1:0-4437 GCA_038212215.1 Mycobacteriales bacterium | reverse complement strand
GCGCACGGATGCGCTGAGTCACCAAGTGGATGTGGCCGTCGAGCAGGTCATTGACTTGCGCACAGGACTGCTCGGGTCGAGCCGCGAACGCGAGCAGTGTCCGAACCTCGGCCAGCGGAATGTCCAAACTCCTGCAATGTCCGACGAAACGGATTTTCGCCAGTGCACGCTCGTCATAGATGCGATACCCCGACACGTCGCGCGGCGGCTCTTCTAGAAGCCCCTCGCGTTCATAGAACCGCACTGTTCGCACGTCGCAGCCAGCAAAGGCTGCCAGTTCGCCAATCTTCACATCAAGACTTTCATCCTGACCCTGTACCGGGTAAAGGGTTTCCAATGGTGGCAGATCCCTGAAAACCGCACCCGATGTCCGCCCACTGCTGCTCCGACACTTCCCACTCGCCACCGGCCGTAGACCCGACGTACCGAAAGATCTTGTGGGTCGCGTTGGTTCTGAACGCATCGATGTTCGTCGTGGAGCTCGGAGCGTCGTGGACCTCGGGCTCCGTGTCGCTGCTGGCGGATTCCATCGATTTCTTCGGCGACGCCGGTAACTACGCGCTGAGCCTGGCGGTGCTCGGCATGGCCATGGCCACTCGTGCGAAAGCCGCGCTGTTCAAGGCGGCCTGCATGGGCGCGTTCGGAGTGTTCGTGCTCGGCACTGCGCTGTGGAACCTTCAAAGCGGCATTCCGCCGGCGCCGGCAACCATGGGTGCGGTCGGCTTTGCCGCGCTGGCCGTCAATGCCGGGGTGGCGCTGTTGCTCTACCGCTTCCGCGCAGGCGCCGCGAACATGCGGTCGGTCTGGAACTGCTCGCGCAACGACGCCCTTGGCAACATTGCCGTCATGCTCGCTGCACTGGGCGTCTTCGGCCTAGGCAGCGCCTGGCCTGACTTGCTCGTGGCGACCATCATGGGAGCCCTTGCGCTGTCAGGTTCGTGGACCGTGGTTGGCCATGCCCGCCAGGAGCTTCGTGTGGCGATGGCGCACTGAACAAGCGCACAACCGGCACTGACGAGCGGCAACTGATTGCCGGGACCGCCGCCGACGACCGTTAGCCTCACTGCGACGCACGGTAAACGGCAACTGACCGGGTGTCAATTTCGGGAGGCGGTCGGCTCGTGCCGACCCAGGGAGTGCTTCAAGGCAGTCACTTCAAGGTTCCCGCATCGACTGGAAGTTCCAGACCGTCGACTTGGCACCATCCGAATCGACCCGGTCCCACCGGCCGCTGAGGGTTTGCCCATCGGCGCTGAGCATGGCGCCCGGGTCAGGGAACGTCGGCAGCCAGGCGACGTTCTCGTCTACGTCGAACGACGTCACCTTGCCATTGCAGTTGGTCGTCACCCGCACGCCAGGGATGGACCGCGCACCCTGGCCGATGACGATGCGGTACAGCGGCACCGGCAGCCCGAAGTTGACGATCAGCGAGCCATCGTTGTCGCCCGTCAAGACGCCGTGCGCGTCGGCGCTGATGGTGCACCCGAGCTGGGTATCGAAGCCGCTGATGCTGTAGCCGACGCTGCCCCCCGGAGTTGCGGTGAGCAGGGAGTAGCCCAAGCTCAGCCCGGCGTCGGGCAGGTCGAGCGGCGGCTTGTTCTGGAAGCGATCGAAGGTGACGCTGGCGCTCTCGATCGTCACTGGGCCGCTGGCGCTGGTCGTGGTCGTGGTGGCGGTGCCCTGGAAGCGCCAGCAGCCGGCGTTCGAGGTCGTCACCTGCATCGGGACGTGCAACGAAATTCGAAACGGCTGCTCGCTCTTCGGCGCCATCTCGCTGTTGCTGACAATGACGAGCAATTCCTCGATGCGTTCGTTCTTCTGGTCCAGGCAGAAAGCCTTGAACGGCTCCAGGGTCCAGTCCTCCGTCGCTTTCCAGGTGCCGCCGATCTTCTTGACGACCTGCAGCTTCATGAAGTCGGCGTGCGGCGTGCCGACGATCGGGTTCGTGAAGACGACCGAATGCACCGTCGCATCGGTGAACTTCAGCTGTTCGTAGATCATGCTTCGCGCAGGTATCTCGTAGTCGCCGCTCTTGCTCGCGAGCAAGGCGTTGTCGAGGAGGGTGAAGACCGCATCCGGCTTGCCCTGCTGATCGACCTCCAGCGGCTTCAGGTCCGCGGTCGCGCGTTCGAGCTTCGCCGGACTGGCGAACACGTCCGCCAGGCCGTAGTCGTACGCGTCCTGCTTGTTCCAGAAGTCGAGGACCTTGTTCCTGTAGTCGTTCCACAGCGTGAGCGCGAACGCGGGCCAAACGGCCGTCATGTCGACTGCCGAGTCGATCGCCTCGACGCTGTCCTTGCCGCCTGCCATCGCGTCGAAGACCCGAGTGATCGACTGAGGCGTCAGCGACCGCGCGATGTACTGGAAGAAGAGGTAGGAAGAGTAGCCGTAGCCGTCCGGCGCGCCCTTGTCGAGCGGGAGCAGATGGTCGACGTAGAGGTACTCGGCGAGAAAGCTGCCACTGCGGACCTGGCCACTAACCCGGGGCATACCGTCTTCGAGTCCGGGAGCGGCCAGCTGGTTGCGCGGGATCGTCGGCACGACGAAGTCCATCGCCCATTCGGCGGTCGCCTCATCGAACCATTGGGTGTCGTCGCAACTCGCCTTGCGGGTCATCGCCAACTGGAGCACGTGCAGGAACTCATGGGCCACGACGCTCTTGACCGCTCCGGTGGAATCGGTCGGAGGCGAAATGAGGGAATTGAAGAAGATCGGGTGGAACAGGTTCAGGACGATGAAGCTCGGCACGCTCGCGCAGCCCGCGCCGTAGCCGATCGTCTGGCCCGCGAGCTTCAGGTTGTTCAGCGGCGCGAGGTAGATGTCGATGCCGGCATCGCCGCCGTTGCACGGCAGGCCGGCGTCGGAAAGCGGAAATCGCCCGAGCAGGCCCGTCTCGGCGTCGTAGGTTCCGACCGCGGCGGCGGCGATCTGCGCGGCGAGCGGCGCCTGAGGGTCGGTATCGCCGTGGAGTGGAAGGTAGTAGACGTTGAAGGTGAACTTGGAGTCGGTCGTTGTCGCCGACACCTTGCGGTACGCCGTCGGACCGGCGGCGACGTTGCAGTTGATCTCCAGCGGCCGGGACCGCGTCGCGTATGCCTGCGTGCGCGTCTGCGCACCGGGTCCTGACGCCGAAGCGAGCGACTGGGCGTGCGCACTTTCCGTATAGATCGGCGGCAGGAAGAACGGACGCAACAGATCTTGCGCGCCTGCCGACATCGTGCCGAGGCGGGCTGCGATGTCGCGCATGAGCATGTGATCCGGCGCGGCATCGGGCGCACCGTCGTAGGCCGTGGGGAGCCGGGGATCGCCGAACAAGGCGTACATGCGATAGGTCAGCGCCTGCTCCGAAGTGATCGTGCCGGCAGTCAACGCCTGGGCGATCAGCGACGTGCTCGTCGGGTCCCGGCTCACGCCGCTGGGACGGTAGACCTTGACGGTCGACGAGGCCATCGACACGCCGGAAGCCGCGGTGATCACCGCGCTGCCTTTGGCGAGCGCAGTCACCTGCCCGTTGGCGTCCACGCTGGCGACAGCGGGGTCGCTCGACGACCAGGTCGGCGTACCGGGAGGATTCAAGGCCAGCAGCGTCGTTTGTCCGTCGATCCCGAGCTGCACCGCTGGCGGGATCAACTGGAAGTCCGCGGCGGTGCCGTTCCCGCTGCCATTTCCGTTGCCACCGCCGGAGGAAGGCGCCGACGTGTCCCCGTCGCCGCCCCCGCAGCCGGCGATCAGCGCCAGCAACGTCGCCGCCGCAAGCCGGCGCCACGCCTCGATCGTTGTCAACATCGTGTCTCCCTGGCGGTTCGATCTCGGCGTGTCGCTGGCCGGAACGCGCATTGGCTCGGTTTGATGTCAGCTAACGCGCAGAGCGTCTGCGTCGACGCGACATCCCCAGCAGCGTCAGGCCGCCTGCCAGCATCGAGGCCCACACGTCGGGCTCTGGCACCGGCGAGACCGTAGCGAGGTAGTCATGTCCCGAAAGCGATTGCATGCTCGTGCCGTCGCTCAGGTGCAGGCTGCCCAATCTCACAGTGTTGTAGAAATCGGCGTAGGCGCCGTCTGATGCAACTGCGCCCAAAAACGAATTGATGAAGTACGAGTCGCCCGCGACGTAGTCGAAATCGAGCGCCAGCGTGCCGGCGTATGGCGGGCCGAGGAGAGTCGTGCCGGTCGACGCCTGGGCCACCACCCGTGGGGAGAGAAAGTCGCCGTCGGGAACCAGGTCTGACAGGTCGAATACCGACACGGAATAGTTCCAGCTGCTGTAGGAAGTGCTTGACGGATATCCGATGCCGTTGGTCCCATCGAACGACACGTCGGCATGGGCGCTGCCGTTGCCCGAGAAGCTCAGCACGTCTTGCCAATAGCTCGAGGCGGTTGCTTGCGTCAGGACCGCCGGCACGCCTCTCGGGGATGCCGGCCCGGTATAGCCCTTGG
>JBBQUT010000080.1:0-4800 GCA_038212215.1 Mycobacteriales bacterium | reverse complement strand
CCATCGACCGCGGGGTCCGGCATAGCCGGCCCGCAGTACGCGACGAGCGATACCGCGCCCACCCATGACCGGAGTGGCTTCGCTCGCGTACGCGCCGCGCTGCTCGCCGACATTGCACTCACAGCATCTACGAGCGGTCAGAAGGAAACGACAGTTCCACATCAGCAGTCCAGAGCACCAAGCGTCACGAGACGATTCGACGGACTCCACGCCCGGCTCACCGCCGCGTGGTCGCTCGATAGTCAACGCCGGCCCGACCGTCCGATCTGTCCGTGCGTTCGGCACCGGCGAGAGTCGGCCGGGGCTGGAGCGAGTTCGGGCGAACTCGCTGCAACAGCCCCGGCCATTCCGTCCGGGATCGTCATACCCGGCACGGAGCTTGTCCGGCACGACCGGATTCGACGAAGAGCGCTGCACGATAAGAACTTGGCGGTCAAGTGACACCCACGACCCGGTGTTCCAACGGTCAAGCACGAGAGGACCAGCTATCGGGCCGGGGACCGTCCGCGCCCGTCTCGTGGCGTGGCACCTCGATGGTTTCCTCGCCGATATTGCCTGCTCTTGACCGCGTCACGGGAGCTCGTTGACTTTGCTCTTCCTACGATCGGAGCGCGTGGCGCCGGTCGGTCTCAGCGTCCATCCGAGCGTCGATCGCGGAGGGGTTCGCAGATGAGTGAAACGGTGACGCCGGCGGCCGCGTCGGGAGCTTTCGGAGGTGGGATCCGTCGCGTTCGACGCGGGGCCGGAGAGTGGACGCGAGCAACGTTCCCGCTTGACCGTGGCCCGGTCGCGGCGAACGACAGGACTCCGTGAGTGGCCGGCCGCGCCACCGAAACCCTGCGATCGTGTCCCTCGCGATCGCGGTTTCCCTGCTCGGCGGATGCCATACCGGGTCGCAACCCGGGCGCCCGACGGGTCACACGAGCGGTGCGCCCGCGCCACTTCCTGCCAACGTTGACCCGATCCCTTTCACCAGCGGCGACTGCTTACGCCGACGGCCGAGCGCGGTGAAGGTGATCGCGGGTGACGTCACCGGCTCCTTCCGCGACGACGCTCCGACCGACAACACGACGATCGACGCCCGCACGGCCAGCTTCCGCGACGACGGCAAAGTCGAGGCGTCCGGCACCGCGATGATCTATCCGCTCCTGCTCGGCAAGAAGCGGCCAGCGCAGGGCCTCTGCGTGGTCGGCGGCTCCGTGCCTGGAACCCTCGACCGGTCCATGACCTGGCCGCAGCTCAAGGCCGAGACACCGCAACCCGACGGGCGGCGGCTTTACTTCGACGCTGCCGCGTTGACGGAGTTCGCGCGGGGCGACGGGACTCATCTCGTTGACGGGCTCAGGGTCGACAATGTCGGTGACGGTGTCGCGGCGCGTGGTTCGTTCCAGGCACGGCGAGCGTTGCCGCTCGACGGTGGCGGGTTCGGCCTACGCGACGCGTACTTCACCTACGTACACGACGATTGCGTCGATGTGAACGATCTCGTCGCCGGCGCTGTCTTCGACAGCCTTCTGGACGGTTGCTACACAGGGTTCTCGGAACGGCCGGACTCCCAGAGCCCTTTGCTGTCGTACCACCAGCCGCGAGGCAAACACCTCGTGGTCGACCACGTGCTCGTACACATGACTCCGTTCCCGGGGCCACACCCCACCGCGCATTGCCGAGCGGGAACCCGCGCGGGCTACAACGAGATTTTCAAGTGGTCCCCCAACGCAAACCCGCCACTGGTCCAGGACTCCGTCTTCCTGCTCGATTCGGCACCGTGCAGCACGCGTTACTTCCCATTTCCGAAAAACTCCACGCTCTCTCGCGTGACCATCGTCTGGGCTGGACACGGTCGCTGGCGATGGGGAAGGCCGCGTGGCGTCCGCATCACGAGCGACCGACGAGTTTGGGACCGGGCCCGAACGGATTGGCTGCAACGCCATGGCTGCGCGTCGTCGGCAGCAGGCATCGGATCGACGACGAACGTATGTGTCCGACTGACCGAACCGTCCTCGTTGCCAAAGCCGTAGGTGCGTGCAGCGTCACCATCGTAGGCCTGCTCCCTGGGGACTCGCCCGGCCTGGTTGGGGCGAGCATGAACCGGAGGCAGCGCGGGAACTCGCGTTTCCACAGGACCCAGTTGTGACCACCCGAGACGACGACCTTCGAGACGGTCTCGCCCGCTGCAGAGAGGGCCCGGGCATAGATCGAGGCTTCACGCACACTCGCCGAATCGGCGCGTCCGGCGATGAGGAGGGTCCTCGGTCCGTCGGGTCGGGCATGGAGGATCGGCGAGGCAGCGTCGAGCACGCTGCGCTTCTGATCGTTGAATGCCGATCCCTGAGGCGTGAAGTTCCCGCTGAGCGAGCAGACGCTGTCGTACTGCCCGGGCGTTCGGGCGCCGAGGTACGCGGCGCCGTATCCACCGCTCGACAGACCCGACACGGACCAGTGTCCGTTCGTGCGGTAGTGAGTACCCACGTAGCGCCGAAGATCGTCGGAGAGCGCGGCACCGAGTCTCTGCCGCGAGGTGTCGGCGTATTCGCCGTCGAAGACGACCGGACCGTGACCATCGGGAACGATCCCGATGAACGGCGGAATCCCCGGAAGCGAACCCGCGCCGATGGGATCGAAACCGGTGATGATGTCGCTCGGCGCGCCCGGTCGCCCGTGGAGCATCTCGACCACGGGATAGCGAGCTGCCGAGGCGTCGTACCCCACAGGCAGCACCACCAGAGCCTGGTGGCGGCCACCGAGGGAGGGGCTCGGATACATGATGCTCAGAAGGCGGGCTGCAACCGGGCTGGCCGACGAGAGCCCGACCGCGAGCGAGCCGGTCTGAGTGCGGGATGGGACCACACTTCCCGCAACCGCCGCACCCGCGAGGATCGACACGGCGGCGGCCGGGATGATCAGGCGAGTCGGCGCCAACACCGTTGTCGCAAACCAGCTTCCTTGACGGCGCAGCGAACCGACTGCGGGCGCGGTACCGAGGACATGCCCAAGCCCGTAGCCGGTGACAAAACTTCCCAGGTGTTCCCAGTCGGCAAGCTGGTGGTGCAAAACGAGACCGACGGTCACCCAGAAGATCGCAAACCATCGCAGCCGCCGCATCGCAAGTACTGCGACGAGTGCCCCACCGGCACCGGCAGTGATGGCCGACGCGCCGTAGTCCAGGGTCGAAAGCGTTCGGGCCGAGAACGCGTTGCCGAGCGACGAGCCGACGCCGAGACCGGCGGCGACCAGCAACGGTCCGGCAAGCGCCGTCGTTCCAACGACCACCAGGGCCCGCCGGCTGCCGGCGATCGCCTCGTACACGCCCAACATCAGGGCGAGTGACAGCGAGATCGAGATGGCCATGAACCCGTCGCGGGTCAAGAACTGGCTCGTCACGAGCGTGGACCAGTGACCCATCGAGAGGGCGCGCCCACTGAATCCGTACCGGAACCCGACGTCGAGGGAGAGGTCATTGGCGAACACGCCGTACCGGATGGCCGTGACCATCACCGCAGCGATCGCGGTGGCGGTGACGACCGGGAGATGCACCGACCGAGCCCGAACCTCCGAGATTGCGGCCCGCACGCCCTCAGGCATTGCGCGTCACCGCTCGGCCGAGTCCACCGGGACAGTACGCGTTCGCCACCGCGCACAACGCTCCCGGAAGTCGGCTCCGCGAAGGCGCGATCAACGACAGCGGGACCCAGGTCGGCGCGAACTTCTCTTTGTATTTGCGCAACGAGATCGTGGGGTAGATGCGCTCGCTCGTGCGACCGTGGGACCGAGGTACCGCGCCGAGGCTGGCGACCTCGATACCCGCCGCCGCGAATTCGAGCAGGCTCTCACCGAGGAGCAGGTCCATGGTGGGGTTCGGCGCGTCGCCGGCTCGTCGCATGATGTCCAGCACGCGCGCGTGGCCGTCGTCGTATCGACGCCAGGTGATGAACCCGGCGACCCTTCCCGTGCCGTCGACCGCAACCCGGCATTCGACGTTCGCCACCGCCACCGGGTCGAACTTCCCGAGGGTGAAACCGAGTTCGCCCCCGCGCTTCTGGGCCAACCATTCGGCCGAGACCCGCTCGACCCCGGCGGCGACCGCCGGCGAATACGGGACCACCTCGAGACCGGCCCTGCGCGCCGACGTCACGCTGTGTCGGATACTTGCCATCCGCTTACCGGCGAGCGAGAACGAGGCGAGTCCTATGCGGGCATCGTCGGCGATCGGCAGCGAGTACATGCCGCGAGCTCGGTACGGCTCGGGATCGGCCACCGCAGCGAACACCGGTCGGCGTCTCGCCATCGAGACGCCGATCAGAAGACTGTCCAGCGCCTCATGTTCGAATCCCGGGGGCGCAGCGGCCTCGGTCGGGAACACTGCCCACCGACCAACCGGGCGATACCCGGCCGCGCCACCCCCCGCGAGACAGAGCAACGTGTTGTCGACCTCCGGGAGGAACGGGCTCACCGGAGATCGACCCCATTGCGCGACGATGTTGCTCACCTCGTGACGTTGATCGCCGAAAGCACCTGGTGCCGGACGGAAAACAACGGCACCGCGACTGGGGCGGGAAGCGAGGACCAATGAGCGGGGCGATCTCTGCATGGCGCCGGTCTAGGCCGCCGGTCGTTGGAGGATCGTGTGACGAATATGTGATGGTTCACACGAACGTTTCCGCTCACACGAAACTCACATGAGTCACGCCGTACCGTGGTGACGTGCGCATGTTGATCGTCGAGGACGAGCCCCGAATGGCTGCGCTCCTCCAGCGGGGCTTCCGCGACGAGGGCTATGCGGTCGATGTCGCAACCGACGGT
>JBBQUT010000079.1:0-4835 GCA_038212215.1 Mycobacteriales bacterium | reverse complement strand
GGCGGCGTCGTCCGAATTGTATCCGGCCAGGCCGCGATAGGGGCACTGGTCGCCCGGGACAAGGTCGCCGGCAGGCAGGTGTGGCCCCGCGGTTTCAGCGAGCAGGGCGGGGTCCTGATTAAGGATGCGGGTTTCGAGCGCACGCAGGCCGGGACCCGGATCCACACCGAGATGGCTCGCCAGCCGGTCCCGCGCCATCCGATAGGCGGCGAGTGCATCGGCCTGCCGCCCCGACCGATACAGCGCGAGAATCAGCTGCTCCCACGACCGTTCGCGGTACGGCTCGCGGCGGACTCGACCCTCGAGCTCGCTGATCAGACTCGCCGCCTCGCCAAGTCGCAGCGCGGCGTCCGTGCGGGTCTCCAGCGCCATCGCACGCAGGTCGGCCAGCCGCATCCGCTCGTTGAGCGCGAACGGGGCGTCGGCGAAGTCGAGATACGCCTCGGCGCGCCACCACGCCAGCCCGGAGTCGAGGAATTCGATCGCACGGCGATCGTCCCCTCGCCGGTATGCCGACAACCCCGCATTTAGGTCGGCCTCGAAGTCAGCCGCGTCGAGGGTGGCCGCTGAGACATCGAGTCGATAGCGGGTTCCCTCAGTCAGGATTACCGCGCCGGCGCCGCGTCCGAGGTCGTCACGCAACCGGACGAGATGGCTCTGCAGGGTTTTCGCTGCGGTTCGCGGAGGCGCGTCGCCCCAAATGTCCTCGATCAGCGCGGTGGCTGTAACCGAGTCGCCGGCGTGGCACAGCAGCACCGCCAGCAGCTCGCGGCGCACCGAACCGCCCACGCGGACGGCGTGACCTGCGTCATCGCAAACCTCGAGGCGGCCGAGCACCCCAAACCGCATAGCGACCTTGATACTCCCGCGCGCACTAGTGCGGTAGCCATGCCGAAGGCGCTGCAACCGCACTGCAACCGCAGTACAGCGCTACTGCAGGCGCTGCGCGGCAGGGTTCGCTGCACCACAACTCGCACACCACCTCGACACAGCCGTGGCGACGGCCCTGAAAGGAGAACCCATGAATCGGATCCTGCGTATCGGCTCAATCGCGGTCAGCGCCGCCGCCATGACTGTCGGCCTGACGGCGCCTGCGGCGGCTAGTACCTCGACCCGGGTGACCCACGGGGACGCCGTCGCCGTCTTCCAAGCTCAGAGCACCGGCGGCTTTGCCGCCGAACAGGCCGAACAGCACGGGAATCACCCCGGCCAGGGACAGCCCGCTCCGCTGGCCGACGAGCGAGCCCCCGTCGTCATCTCGCCGATCTCCTCCGGGCCGGACGATCCCTACTGCGCCCTCGACTGGCACGTCATCCGGGTACTCCTTTCGCGCGGCAGAACGGGTTCTGCCCCATTGCTCGGACGGCACGCCATGCGCACGTACCGGTTCCTGCTGCTTGTCCCGACATGCCGCTACTCAGGGAGATCATCATGACCGCACTGCCCGGCGGCCGCCGTAGCGGCCTGTTGCCCGCGCTCGCCGTCCTGGCCCTGGCCAGCACCCTCGCCTCGTGCAGCAGCAGCACGACCGCGGGAGTCAAGGCCTCCCCATCGGCCGCCTCGGCGACCCCGTCCGTTGCCGCCGTCGGCCCCGTCTCGCCCGCTCTCCCGGGCCGAGTGGTGTTCCGCAGGTACCTCGACTCGACGAAGACCACCGGCGCGTTGTTCATCAGCAACACCGACGGCAGCGGTGAACACCAGGTCCTCACCCCTCCGACCGGAGCACTCGACGGTGAGCCGGACTGGTCGCCCGACGGGTCGCGGCTGCTCTTCACCCGCGTCAGCAACGTGGACAGTTTCCACGAGGCGCACGCCCTGTTCACGGTGTCTTCCGCCGGAGGCAAGGCGACGGCACTGACCGCAGGGAAACCCTCCTACGTCGAAAACGTCCCTGGCTTCGACGAGGCGGGCTCATACTCGCCGGATGGCACGCGGATCGCCTACGTCCACAGTGAGAGCAATCCCACGCAAGCGTTGCAGCAGTCGAATATCTTCGTCATGGACACCAACGGCAAGCAGGTACGCCCGGTCACCCGGTTCCCCGACTCCGCAGGTGACCTCGGCGGCGTGCAGTGGTCACCCGACGGTAAGCAGCTGGTGTTCTCACGGCTCAACTCGGACACCTCCAAACCGGCCGGCGGCCTGGCCCTGTTCGTCATCGGCGCGGACGGCACCGGGCTGCGCCGGCTGACGCCGTGGACGCTCGGTGCGGGTGGGGTACCGGACTGGTCGCGGGCCGGACTGATCGTCTTCCGCGCCGTGCAGGACGAGGAATCGGGGATCGGGAACTTCTACACAATCCACCCCGACGGCACCGGGGTCCACCAGGTCACCCACTTCACCGACGAGACCATCAGCCACAAAGTCGGGTTCTCCCCCGACGGCAAATGGATCGTGTTCGGGAAGTACGTAGACGGGGGCAGTGCCGACGTGTTCCTCTGCAAGATCGACGGGACCGAGCTGCATCCGGTGACGCGGACGCCCCTCGAGGACAGCTCGCCCGATTGGACGGCGTCGACCTCATGAGCAGCAGGCGACCGGACATCTCACCCGATTGGCACGTCTGATGAGCACAACGAGGGGTCAGGCCCCCAGGATGCTCGCTGTGCTGGCCATCGTCTCCGTAGCTCATCGGCGGCTGTTCCTCGAACCGGAATGGTGGGCGACGCCCGCGTGATCTTCCTCGACCCGGCCCGCGACGCGACACCTGGACGGTCGCGCGCTAGGACAAGCTCGACAGTTACGTCCTGCCTCCGTCGACGTACGGAGCCGGCTGAGCGATCGGGCCGGCCGTGCTTGGACGGCATCGTTGGATGTTCAGTCCTGGACGTGTCGGGTGACACGCACGCCTTCGGTCGGCGCGTTGGGGATGGCGATAGCTGCGGTGCTCGAACTGACCGCCGTGACTCATGTCGATCATCGGGGTCGAACACGGCCGCCCAGGGGCCGACCGGGCAGTCAGCGTCCTCAGGGGAGCGAGTCGTCAGTTCTCGCAGTGGCTATCGCGGAGTCCGGCACGCCGCTCCTCTTCTGAGCCAGCGGCACTAAGTGTGTGCTCGCTTGTCATGAAGCGCGAAACGCAGTCCTACTTGCCGCCGATCCGCTGGGTGTACTTCTTGAAAACTCTTCCTGCTAACCCCGCGACCCATTTTCCGGCGGGTCACTGTGCGGGTATTACCCGTTCCCCGCAGACACCACCAACCTGACGGCGCCGATCGTCGTGGTCATCCTGGACAAGGCAAGGACAACGCCCGTCCAACTCAGGGCCAGGATGGCGACGCTGTCCCCCAGCCCGGTCCTCGACACCGCTCTGAACGCAGTCGCTTACTACCAGTCCAACGCGGCTTACCAGTACCTCTATGCCGTCAAGCTTGGAATCGGGATCCTGGTCGAAACCGCGGTCTCAGCATTACTAAGGCACACATCGAGCAGCTCGCTAAGGACGCCCTGCCCAGGATTCCTAATGGCACAACGCTTCATCGCGGGCGGGTTTTCGGCGGGGTTCCCGGCTCCTGGATCGCGCACGCGCTATCGACGGCTTTCCAGCAACCCGGAGCCGCTTCTTCTTGCAGGGATTGCGCGGTTGGCGCCGAAGACCGAGCTTCAGCCATCGGTGAGCTTGCCATGGCGGCCGGGACGGAGCAGACGATGAGCCTGGCGTATTTTGGCGGCCGACCATCACAAGATCGAGTGGCTTGGTGGCAGCACGATGGAGCCTCTCCTCGACGCCGACGCCACCGAGGGGCAGTTGTTTATGGTCCGAACGAGACTCGTGGCTGGTGATGCGATCTCCGGTGCACATGCATACCCAGGAAGACGAGATCTTCCTGCTCCTCGACGGCAGCGCGATGTTCCGGTCCAGTGATGAACGACGTCGAACGCGGTGGTGCCGTTTACCTCCCAGGGAGGTCCCGCACGCCTTTCGCGTCACCTCCGACGCCGGCACGCTGACCATCTGTACGCCAGTTTGCGCCGAAACTGATTCGGTGCGGTGTCAACAGCGGCTGAAAACTGACCCCCTGGCTGCGCTTGGGTTCTAGGGTGGATTCGAGCGAACGTCGCAACGGTGACTCGTTCATAGTGTCATGTTGAAGACCTCTGACGGTGTCTTCCAGCCGAGGATCTTGCGTGGCCGGGTGTTGAGTTTCTGCTCGAAGACGGTGAGGTCGGCGGCGGTGTGGACGCGCAGATCGGTGCCCTTGCGCAGGTACTGACGAACCAGTGGAGTGGTCCACCAGCCCGTTCGTGTTTTCGTTCGTCCCTCGCATCCATGGCGATCCTGGGTCGGCGAAGTAGACACCTTCGCCGAACAGGAGCGCGATCTGGTCGTGACGTGCCATCTCGCTGCCCTGGTCCCAGGTGAGCGTGAGTCGCTTCGCGGCGGGCATGTTCACCAGTTGCGCGCTGAGCGCGGCGAGGAGCTGGTCGGAGCGGTGACCGTCGGGCAAGTGGATCAGTCGCAGTAGCCGCGACCGCCGATCGACCAGTGTCGCGACCGCCGACCGGCTCATTGGCCCGACGATGAGGTCACCCTCCCAGTCGCCGAGGCGCACGCGGTCGGTGACGATCCCTGGCCGGTGCTGGATGCGTTGATGCGGAACGACGTAGCGGGTGCGGCGCTCGTCGGGGTGTCGCCGGCGTTTGCGTAAACAGCCCCCGCGATGCAGCGCGCTGCTGCAGCACAGTGTGAACCTGCTCAGGCAAGTCGCGGACCAACACATTCGGCATGCTTACATCATGCAAGCAGACGGACGCGCCCGCAACCGACGCCGTTTGTGAGGCTGGGCTCGCATGCGCCGAGTTACGCACCGCTTTGCGAGCCAGTGGGCTCACTC
>JBBQUT010000078.1:0-5754 GCA_038212215.1 Mycobacteriales bacterium | reverse complement strand
CGCCGGCGTCCTCGCCGACCGTCAGTTGCTGCTCATCGCTCATGAGACGTAGGTATTCCACCTGGATCGCAACTGGTCAAGAACCCATACACAGTCGGCGTGTTGCCGTGCTCCGTCCCTCTATTAGCCGGTTAAGAGAGGGTCTCGCGGGGGCAGCAGTACCAACTTGGTAGCCAGGGTCCCCATGAAGGAGGCCACGCCCTGGGCGTGGCGTTGACCTCGCCCGATGCCGGGCTCGTTGTCCCAGATCAGCCGACGTGGCACCCGACCCGACTGCTGGATCAGCTGCCAGGAACCCCAACAACAGGTCCTCGGTCTTGCGGGTCGGAATCATCCGGCCAGTCACAATGGCGAGTGAGCGGCGGTGATCACCAACACCGGCAGCAGCTCGGCGCTGCCGTCCTCGAGCGGGATCTTGCGCGGCGGGAACCACAAGTCGCACTGCGCGGCATCACCCGCCGCCCACACAAGCCGATCCGCCGGATCGACCGGCCGATGCTCCGGACGCAACCGCTTCACGTTGTCGCTGAACCACCGGATCGACCCCGTCCACCCAACCCGCTCAGCCAGCACCGTCGCCGGCATGTCCGGTACATCCTTCAACAGCGCCCGCACCCGCGCCTCGAACACCGTGAACGACGTCGGCCCCGGTGACCGCCCATACCGCGGCGGCGCCTGCGAGCTCACCGCCTTGATCACCGTCGTCCGCGAGATCCCCAACCGCTCAGCAATCGGTGCCTTCGGCACACCCTCAGCAGCCAGCCTCCGGATCAGCGCCCAGTCCTCCAAAGTGATCACCCCTCAATCGTCGAGTGCTCACTTTTCACCGCCGGAACTGTCCAGTCTTCGAGCGCCGCCGACACCAACCACCCTCCCGCCCTCGGGACAGGGCGAGCAGGCTGACAACCCGATGAATTGTCGCCGCTCACCGCTGGCCACTGGCGGACACTGACACTTGGTCGATCGCGCCGAACGACGCCTCTCCGCCTCAAGCGGGTCTGTAACCGCTTCGGCTAACTCGCTACCTACCGACCGATCTGGGCGCTAAGCCGGCCGCAGCTGACCAAGTGTCAACCAGATCCCATGACCGCCAGCGGGCAGTTTTCATATATCCGCCACCGGGCAGCTACATGGCCGTCTTTTGGCAGCAGTCTCCGGGCGGACTGCCGACGGGTTCTGGCACGAGACAAGCTGCCCTATCGGGTATCGGGGTGCCGGGTCTGTTCTGCCAGGCCATCGACCGCTGATTTCCAGCTCGAGGGAGAGCTTAGGAAGGTTCGGATCAAGACGATTCCGGCCAGTATGCCGGTGGTCGCGGTGGCTGGCCAGGCCATTCTGGGCGGCTGGTCGCGCGGCGCGAGCGGCTGGCGATCTTGCCGGGGGCTCATCCGGGGGCGGTCCTGGCCGGGCTGGCTGGGCCCGGGCTGGCGGTGGCCGCGCTGGCTGGCTGGCTGACCAGGGCGTGCTCGGCCTGCTGGGGTCGCTGGTCGAGCTGCGGGGTCCAGTGCAGGGCGGTGCCTTTGCCGTGGCGTTTGGCGTGGTACATGGCGGTGTCGGCGCGGCGCAACAACAGCTCCGGGCTGACTGTGCCCTGGCTTGGGGTGAGCTCGGCGATGCCGATGGAGCCGCCGAGCGGGACCCGGTGCTGCCCGACCACGGCCGGCGCGGTGAATGCGTCCAGGATCTTGGCGGCGACGGCGGCCGGGTCGGCGCCGTCTTCGAGCAGGACCGCGAATTCGTCCCCGCCTAGCCGGGCGATGGTGTCGCCGGTGCGGATGACCGCGCGGAGCCGTTCTGCGACGGCTTTGAGGACTTCGTCGCCGGCGTCATGGCCGAGGGTGTCGTTGACGGTCTTGAACCCGTCGAGGTCGCAGTACAGCAGACTGAGGGGCCGCAGGTCGCGGCGGTGCAGTTCCAGGCCGTGCCGCAGCCGGTCACCGAATAGCGCCCGGTTCGCCAGCCCGGTGAGCGGGTCGTGGAACGCCTGGTAGTGCAGTGAGCGTTGCGCGTCGGTCAGCTTCGCGAGCAGCTGGTGGTTGTCGCGCAGCGCGAGGAGTTGGCGGCCGAGCAGCGCGGCCATCACCAGCGTCGCGCCCAGCAGCGCGCTGCGGTCACCGCTGCCGGTCAGCTGCCCGCCGGCCGCCACCGTCAGCCCCAGCCCGGCCGGGACGTAGGTCAGCAACGCCCGCGGCCCGGACTGTGCTGCCGCAGCTGCATCGGGGCGCTGCGAGGGTGCCGCGTGGGCGGTCACTGCGGCCGCAGCGATCAGCAGGAACCCGCCGAACCAGCCGACATCGACCGGCGAGCCGGTGGCGTACCGGCCGATCGCGGTCAGGTAGGCGAAGCCGCTGTCGGCCAGGCACAGGCAGCCGATCGCGGCCGCGAGCAACCCCAGGCCGGTACCCGCGGCCTGCCGGGCGTGCCCGAGGATCACTAGCGTCAGGGTGAGCAGCACCAGGTCCGACACCGGATAGCCCACCGACACCATCTGCCCGAACGCGCTGTCGGCGCTGGCGTGCACGGCGCTGCCCAGCGCAGTCACCCAGGACAGGATGAACAGCGCGCCGGCGACCATCGCGCCGTCCAGCAACGCCCGCCACCGAGCGGCGCCGACCAGCGCCCCGGACGGCCAGCACAACAGGCCCGCCACAGCCAGTGCGGGGAACAGCAGGAACCCGGCATCGGCCAGCGATGGGAACGGCGTCTGCCGCCCGGCGACCAACTCGAAGTAGGACCAGGCCGTCTCGCCCGCCGCCCAACAGCCCGTCGCGGCCGCCAGCAGCCACCACGACCAGGCCAGCGACCGCGGCGAGCGCATCGCCCGCCACGCGCACGCGGCGCACGCCAGCCCGGCCGCGACCAACTGCCCGACATCATCGACCGCCCGGCCCACCAAAGCGCCCCCGGGATGCACCCGCAGCAGCACCGCGAATACCCCGACAGCACCCAGCACCCCGACAACCCGGCGATCCATCCGACGCCTCACACCCTCCCGATCGGCACAAGTCACGCCACACCTGAGCCAAATCACATGTGATCGCTTCGTCAATGACGTGGGCAGCCCTGGCCCGGGTGCGTCCGCGCGGCGTCGACGTGCAGTCGGCCGTGACCCTGCCGTGACCCACTCCGGCGGCAACTCGGCGAGCGCATGGACCAACTCGCGTAGTCGTGGACAGCGACCACCGCGGGATCGGCGTGCTCGCCGAGCAACTGTCCGCCGCCGAAACCGACTCGACCGCGACGTCGAAGCCGCCTGCCTGGTTCGCGACATCGTCGAGCACACTGTGGCCTACCTGCAGTACCGGCACCGCCTCATCCGGCACACGATGCCCGACGGCGAGCATGTCGCCGACCAGCAGTTCACGGAGCACCCACCGTCGAGACGATGGGCGGGGACGGGGGGGTGCCGGCTGATCCGTGCCAGGGCTCAGCGAAGCCCCCGGCAGGCGGGGGGGCCACCGGGGGCTTCAACACTGCTGCCGGAGCGCGCGACATGCGGGGGGTACGTCGCGCGAGCCGACCTATGACCGGGAGCTTTGGGCGCTCGACAAGCGGGGGATTCGTCGCATACCCGAGACCACGGTGTTTGTGTAACCGATCCTCGGCGGCCAGCTGGGCACCCGTCGGTTCCCGTTAGATTCGCGTTAGCTCGATGGGGCAACTATGAAGTGTGGTCTGCGTGAAGTCAAACTCAGCGCAGGAAAAGCGCAAGAGAATTCCACAGCCGCGACACTCACCTTGTTCGCGCAATTTGTCCGACGTTCCGTGCCACTACTCATCGGAGCTGAGCCTGATCCACCGACGAACTGTCGTCTTGATCATCCCGCGATAGTGGTGGGCGAGGGCATTCGTGATTGCTCCGCCGGTCTGTTCGGCCTTTCCGTGGTCCCCTGGTTTTGTGCCGTGTCGGCTGGCCGTCAGAGGCTGGTGGGGCTGGTGGGTCCGCAGGTGCAGCCGTAGGCGCCGGGCTGAGCAGGCGATCCGGGCTGGCGTTCTGCTGATCGTCGACAACTGTGAGCACCTCTTCGCGGGCATTCCCGAGCTCGGCGACCTGCTTGCCGCCATGTCACGGCTGCGAGTGCTGCGACCAGCCGCGAACGGTGCGGCTCGCAGCCGAACGCGAGTACGCGGTCTCGTCGCTCCCGATGCCGGTCGACTCGGAGGTTGACGACTGGGATCGGCTTCGCTGCGATCCCGCGGTCGCGATACTGCTCGCCGGCGCGCGCCCACCTCGACCTGAACCGGGATACCGCCCCCGCACGCTTGGCGGATGTGTGCGCCCGGCTCGACGGGCTGCCGCTGGCCATCGAGCCTGCGGCCGCGCGGTTGCGCGGGGTTCACGCCGGCCGAATCGGCGTTTCGGTCAGGCGTTCGGTGGCTGCGTCGCGTACGACTCCGCAACCGAGACCTACTCGCTCACCGAGGAGCAGACATTCATTCTCGCGAATCCGGACGGCGCGGTATGCCCCGGCGCGTTCGTACTCGCGCTGTGGTCGCATCAGGCTGTGGACACGGTCGTCGACGCGTTCCGGACCGGGGTCGCCGAGCGGATCACGTTCGACGTGGCGTCCGCACAGGACTTCCCCGGCGCCGGCTACGACCGGCTCGCGACGTTCGACTGCCTGCACGACATGGGCGACCCGCTGGGCGCCGCCACGCATATCCGGCAATCGTTGGTCGCGGACGGGACCTGGCTGATCGTCGAGCCGTACGCCGGCAAGGGCGTCACGCAGAACCTGAACCCGATCGGCCGGGTGTACTACGGCTTCTCGCTCGGCGCGAAGGCGGGGGGGCAGGCGATGGCCGGTGTCCTCGCGCAGGCCGCTTCACCCGGTTCCGTCGCGCGTCCGCGACGCCGTTCAACATCGTGTACGAAGCCTGGCGTGACAGATGCTGCGCTCGGCCCGCGCGCGCGGGACGATGGGTCCCGTGCGCGCTCGCGAACCGGACCGTAGCGGCTATGCCGTGCGGTCCGGCGTGCGGTTGTACTACGAGGTCTTCGGGGACGGCCCGGCGACCGTGCTGCTGCTGCCGACGTGGGCGATCGTGCATTCGCGGACGTGGAAACTGCAGGTGCCGTACCTGGCGCGGCATTTCCGGGTGGTGACGTTTGACCCGCGCGGCAACGGCCGATCGGACCGGCCGTCCGACCCAGATGACTACGCGGACGCCGAACTCGTCGCGGATACGATCGCCGTGCTCGACGAGACCGGGACCGATCGCGCCGTCTGCATCGGTTTGTCGATGGGCGGCCGGGTGCTGCTTCAGCTCGCCGCGGCCCGCCCCGAACGAGTCGCCGGCGCGGTGTTCGTCGCCCCCGCGCTGCGCATGGACGTGGGCCTGCCCGCCCCTGCGCGCTGGGTGCATCCCTTCGAGGAGGAGCTCGACTCCTCGGAGGGATGGGCGAAGTACAACGTCCATCACTGGCGGCGCGATCTGGGTGACTTCGCGGAGTTCTTCTTCCGCGAAGTCTTTGCCGAGCCACACTCGACCAAGCAGGTCGAGGACGCGGTTGGCTGGGCGCTGCAGACGGACCCCGAGACGCTCGCGGCCACTCATCGGGCGCCGTTTCTCGGCGATGGTTCCGGCAGGTCCGAGCCGACGGTGTCCGACCTGGCCGCGCGGGTCCGGTGTCCTGCTCTGGTGATCCACGGGAGCGTCGATCGGATCGTCGACCACCGCACCGGCCTAGCTTTGGCCGAGGCGCTCGGCTGCCCGGTCGAGGTCTTCGAGGGCGGGGGGCACTGCGTGCAC
>JBBQUT010000077.1:0-6055 GCA_038212215.1 Mycobacteriales bacterium | reverse complement strand
AGGTCAGAGGTGTTCCTGCCGCCGGCTCGAACCACGAACATCGTCAAACACGGCCAGGCAGCCGGATCGGTCGACGCGCCGGAACGGGTTGGCCGGTGCCGCCAGTCTCGATATCGGGCTCACGGCCCGCGGCCTCTTCAGACATGCACCGTCCACCAGTAGCGATCACGAAACGTCAATCAGTCCGGCTTGCCCGCCCATTAGGCCTCTTTGTGTCAAGACCCTGGCTGAGGTGTCTTTCTGGCTCGTGCGGGCTGCGCCGTCGTGTGGTCGGTTCTAGGCTGCGGGATGGCCCGGGAGTGGCTTCTCCGAAGAGCTGGTGTCACGGGGTGTGAGCCGGTCGCGCTGGATGCAGAGTCGTTCCCCGATTGCCCTCCCGGGTCCTTCTCGGCGGCTCGTTCGTCGGCGATGAGTCGGTTGTAGATGGCGTCGCTGATCTTGCGTTTGAGAGCGCGCAGCGCGGCTTTGCGGCCCATGCCCGCGTCGACCTTGCGGTCGTAGTAGATACGGCCGGTCGTGGCGTGGTTGCGGATCTGGGTGACGGCGGCCATGTGGATGGCGTGGTTGAGTTGACGATTCCCGCGGCGCGATAGCCGGTGGATTGTGTGGTTGCCCGAGGACGCCTCGATCGGCGCGGTGCCGTTATAGGACGCGAAGTGGTCGCGGGTCGGGAACCGGTGGACGTCGCCGACGTAGCCGAGCACGGTTGCGGCGATGATCGGGCCGACACCGTAGATGCCGGTCAGGGTTGTCTTTGATGCTGTGACGGTGCGGGTCAGGCGCCGTTTGACGTCGGCGCGCTGTTCGTCGAGGCGCTGCAGATCGGTGACGAGCTCGCGGGCGAGTTCCAGCTTCGCCGCCGCGACCGCGCCGTGCACGGTGAGCGAGTCGAGGACCTGGATCGCTTGTGCAGCAGAGAGTCTGCGGGCAAAGCCACCAGGGACGAGGTCGCAGAGAACCGCGTGTAGCCGGCAGACCAGCTGGGTGCGCAGGCTGCCGAGATCGTGGTAGCGACGCGACCACAGCTTCATCACCGAGGTGGCGTCTTCTTCGACCACCTCGACGGCACAGTGGGTGCGCAACGCTGCCACCGCGACCGAGCGTGCGTCGGTCGGGTAGCCCCGGCGCATTGCTGCGCCGGGGCCCCCTAAGAACCGGTTATGCGGAGTTCCGCATAACCGGTTGTATGTCCCACGGCCGGTTATGTTGAGGACGGGTCTGTCGGTCGGCGATTCCCGTTGCGGCATAGGGGTTTGCCGGGTCTGGCGTTCCACATAATCAGAGGGCCTCCAGGAAGGCGAGTAGTTCGTCGGGTGGCCGGTATCGGCCAGGTTTAGCGCCGAGCGGGGCGATGCGCGCGATCGCTTGTTCCTTGAGGGCGGGGTCTGCATGTTCGTAAATGTGTGTGGTTTGAGTGGTCTCGTGGCCGAGCCATATCGCGATTGTCGCGATGTCCACGCCCTTGGCCCGCAAGAGCATTGCGTTCGTGTGGCGCAGAGTGTGCGGCGTCGCGTGTTCGGCCGCGAGCGGCGCGTAGGTGGCGCCGGCCGTAGCGACATGGCGGGTGAGGATGGCGCCGACGGTGTAGCGGCTGAGCGGTCTGCCCTGCCGGGTCGGGAACAGCGGCTGGTCCGGTTGGCCGTGAATCTCTTTGATCCATGCGGTCAGGACCGCGACGGTTTCGCGGGTCAGGGTCGGTGATCGTTTCTTGCGTCCCTTGCCGGTGACGCGGATGTGGGCGCCGACGCCGAGGTGGACATCGCCGATATGCAGGCCGGTGAGTTCGGAGACCCGGACACCGGTCTGGATCATCACCGCGAGGAGGGCGTGATCGCGGCGCCCGAGCCAGGTGCCCTGGTCCGGTGCCGCGAGGAGCGCGCTGATTTCGCCCTGGTCGAGGTAGGAGACGACGGTGCTGTCGTGACGTTTCGTCGGGATCGCCATGACCCGCGCGATGGTGTGCGCATGTTCGGGATGTTCCAGCGCCGCATATCGGTAGAAGGAGTGGATTGCGGCCAGCCGGGCGTTACGGGTCCGGATGCTGTTGCCGCGCTCGTGTTCGAGGTGGATGAGGAACGCGCCGATCAGCGGCGCGGCGAGATCATCGATGTCCAGTTGGAACGGCGCTTTTCCGGTCTGCTGTTGGGCGAAGCGCAGCAGCAGTCGGAACGTGTCGCGGTAGGCGGCGATGGTGTGCGGGCTCGCGTTGCGCTGGTTGATCAGCCGCTCGGTGAAGAATGCCTGCAACGCCGGCGCGAGCGCAGTCATGACAGCGCCCCGGGCAGCTGTTCGAGCCGTCCGCTGATGAGTTCCAGCAGTTCAGGCACGCCCTGCAAATACCAAAAGGTGCTCGCCGGATCGGAGTGCCCGAGGAACGTCGACAGCAACGGCATCTTCCGATCAACGTCCTCACCCGCCCGCAACCAGTCCAACAAGGTGTGCACGGCAAGGGCATGGCGCAGGTCGTAGGGACGGGGCCGGGCGCGGGAACCCTGGCCGTCCAGGCCAACCTGGCGGATCAGCGCCGTGAAGGTCTGGTTCAGCTCGTGCCGCCCGACCCGTCCACCGCGGGAGGAGATGAAGAACGCCGGTGTGGCCGGCTGCGGGTAGCGCGCGTTCCGCAGCCGGGTGTAGCTGGCCAAGGCGGCGACGGTGCTGTCGTGGAGCGGGAGTTCGCGTTGTTTGCGCTGCTTGCCGGTGCGGACGAGGACCACATCTGTGCGCAGGTCAACATCGCCGCGATCGAGTGCGAGGGCCTCGCCCGGGCGCATCGCGGTAACCGCGAGCAGCCCGATCAGCGTCTGATGCCGCACCGCCCGAAGCGGCGGCGTCAGGCGCCCGGCGGCCTCAAGCAGCGCTGCGATCTGCTCATCGGTGTAGATGAACGGCGCGATCCGTGCCCGGTGCGCCGGCAGCAGGTCCGGCGACGGGACCTCGCTCGTCGGGTCGAGCATCGCCAGGTGGCGCGCGAAGCCGCGCGCGACCGAGAGCCGCTGGCGCCACCTAGACGGGTCCGCTTGCCTCGGCAGGCGCGCCCACTGCAGCGCGAGGTCCGTCGTGATCCGTTGTGCGCCAGCCTGCTCGAGGAAGGCGACAAAACCTTCCAGCAGCCGCGCATCCTGAGGCATTATGAACCCGAGCCGGTGCCGCAGCTGCAGGTAGCCGGCCAACGCTTCGCGAAGGCTGGTGCCGGTCATGACGCGCACCCCGGGGCCGGCCACGGCCGGGCCAGCGGCCGCAACGCGGCCCGGTCGACCTTGGCGTAAATAGCTGTCGTTTTGGCCTCGCGGTGACGCATCACCTCGCCGATCTCGGCGAGCGTCGCGCCGTGGCGCAGCATGTCGGTCGCGGCGGTGTGCCGCAGCCGGTGCGCGCCGACTCTAGGCAGGCCGGCCCGGTCACACGCCGAGCGCACCACCCAGCCGATCGTGGACCGGTTCATCCCTTGCCGTGGCGCGGTAACCCGCACGAACACCGCCCGCGACGTGCATCGCGGACGTCGGCGAAGGTAGGACACCAATGCCTGGCCGACATCCTCAGGCAACGGCAGCTCGTCCACGCGGCCGCCCTTGCCGCGTACCAGCAGCATCCCGCGACGCCAATCGACGTCCTCGAGTTGCAGCCCAGCGACCTCACCGGCGCGCAGCCCCAGGCGAGACAACAGCTTCAGGACCGCGAAGTCGCGTCGCCCCACCATCCTGCGCCGGTCGCAGCTGGCCAGCAGCCGCCTGAGCGTCGCCGGCTCCAGGCCCCGCGGCAACGTGCGATCACGCAGATCCGCGACCGCCGGCAGCGCCCACACCAGCGGCGCCTCGATCCGCCCAGCCAGGTGCAAGTAACGCAGGAACGAACGCAATGCCGACACCAGATCCCGTGTCCCGCACACGCTCCGGTCCGGGCACTCACGGGCCAGGAAGACGCTCACATCGGCGGCGGCCAGCCGCTCCAGCCGCAAACCACCACGGCCACGGCCACGCTGCCCTTCCAAGCCATTGAGGAACAGCCGCGCCGCCGGCACGTACGCGTCGAACACGGTGTGCGGCGACAAGCCACGCTCGACCAACAGGAACGTGCCGTAATCGGCGAGCAACGCATCTACCGGGCCGCACGCCAGCGGCGACGCAGGCTGCGATGTCCCACCGAGCGTCTGCAGGTACTCGAGCGGCATTGTCATGCTCTGCCGTGCCACCAACGTCACCTGGCCGGCGGCCCGCCGCGCCGCGACGAACCGCTCGCCTACTGCGGCGGTCAACTCGCCGACCGCGAGCCCCTCGCCCTCAAGCCAGCGGCTCAGCTGAGCAAGCTGCGACAGCCTGTCCGAGATCGCCGACCTCGAATAGCTCTGCGCCCCCAGCCACGACCGGTACCCCGCTGCGTACCCCGCCAACGGCCCCGACACCGCCGGGACCCACACCTTCCTGTCCATCGCTGGCTCCTCTCAGATCGCACGAACGTGACCCAAGAAGCATCGAACGACGGCCAGGATTATGTGGAACGCCGGATCCGGCAACCCCCTAAGGGGCAGGAAAGTTCGCTGACGCCACGCTGGTGGTCCACATAACCGTGGACAGGACATACAACCGTGCGTGCCACTCGTCGCGGCACACGGCTCAAGCAGGCCGTGACGGCGTGCTGGCTGGCAGAAGTGCTGGGCTGTAGGCGACGTCACGCCGCCGACAGTTGGTGTGGATGAGGCGTGGTTCCACGTTCTCCGGTGGGCCGTTGCCGGTCAGGGCGATCGCGTGCTTGGTGATCGCTTTGCCGGTGACCTTCAGCCATTGCTCCCACTCATCTGGGCTGGTCGGCTGATGGTCGGCGTGCAGCAGGAACCCGCCGCAGATCGCGCACCGGCCGTGTTGCGCCCGGAGCAGACGCTGGCTGGCACGCGCGATCGGCGGTTCGGGTGCGACGCGGCGACGCCGCTTGGCCCAGTACTCGGTCAGGGCAGGGTCGTCCGGAGACGCACTGCCCTTGACCAGGTCATGCCGGATTACCGTCGTCCAGGAGAACTTCGGGAGGTAGCCGCTGCTATCGCGGTCACCGAACACCCACTGGTCCCTCCTGGTCGGATGGAACGCGCCGAAGTACCGGTTGACGATCCAGCGCTTCGGCTTGCGGTGATGACGAAAGCAGGCCCACTTGTAGGTGAGTTTCCACAGGTGGTGGTCGAGACTCTGGAACGTCTCGCGAGACACCACGCTGCGGTAGTAGGCCGACCAGCCGCGCACGATCGGGTTGATCGTGTGCAGCACTGCCGCCGCGTTGGCCCCTCTGAGGGCCAGCATCTCGGCGGACAGTCGTCTGCGCACACGCCGCACCGCCTCCGTGCTGGGTTTGATCAGCAGCTTGTCGTGATAGCGGCGGACGTTGAACCCGAGGAAGTCGAAACCGTCATCGAGATGCACGACTCGCGTCTTGTCCTCGTTGAAGGCTAGACCCCGCGACGCCAGCCAGGGCGTCAGCCGGGCCTTGACCGTGTCGGCCTGCTCCCGGCTGTCGCACAGCGCGACAAGATCATCTGCGTACCTCACCAGCACAGGTGTGCCGGACACCGAGTCCATGGACCCCCGGTAGGGGTTCCAACGGTAGGCGGCACCGGCGGCTTGTTCCATCCCGTGCAACGCGATGTTGAAGATCAGGGGACTGATCACCCCACCTAATGAGCAGCGCTGGGTTATGCGCAGCGATCTGTTGGTTGCCTTTGTCGACGGCGTTGTGACGGCCAGACGCTGCGCATAACGTTGCGGCTGTCAGAGGGCGGCGAGCCATCCGAGGAGTTCGGGGTTCTGGGTCCATTCGGTCAGGTCGGCGGTGACGATGTCGGCGTAAGCGGCTTCGAGTGCTCTGCGTTTGGCTTCGGTGGAGGCTCGGGCGTAGATCTCGGTCGTGGACAGCTCGACGTGGCCGAGGATGTGAGCAATTGTCAATACCTGTGGATCGGGAGTTTCAGGCCGCGGTTTCGACGGACGGCGTGATGGCTTGTTGATCTTCTGATCGTTCGAGGAGTTTGCCGTCGACAAAGGTTGCGCCGGCACGGACGAGCGCGACGAGGTGG
>JBBQUT010000076.1:0-6260 GCA_038212215.1 Mycobacteriales bacterium | reverse complement strand
CCCAGCCAGCGCGGCAGGTACCAGTTGCGGTCACCGAGCACGCTCATGACCGAGGGGAGCAGCACTCCCCGCACGATCGTCGCGTCCAGCAGCACCGCGACCGCTAACCCGACACTGAGCTGCTTGAACTGCTGGAGCGAGAGTGTGCCGAACACGGCGAACACGGCGACCATGATGGTTGCTGCGCTGGTCACGACTGCGGCGGTGGCTCGGATCCCGTGGGCGATCGCGTCCTGGGTGCTGGACCCGCCATCGTGAGCTTCTTTGATCCGCGAGACCACGAAGACGTTGTAATCCATCGACAATCCGAAGAGCACGACGAACACGAAGAGCGGGATCCACGACTCGATGGCCCCCGGCGCCGTGGTGCCGATCAGTGCGTCGCCCCACCCGTGCTGGAACACCGCAACCATGACTCCGTAAGCGGCGCCGACCGACAGCAAATTGAGTCCGATCGCGGTGGCGGAGATGACGAGCGAGCCGAAGGCCACCAACATCAGGAGGAAGGTGATGCCCATGACGAACAGGAAGACGGGGACGATGCCCTTGCTGAGCTGGTTGTTGAAGTCGATCGACGACGCGAGGCCGCCTCCGACGAGCGCCTGACTACCGACAGGACGCCTAGCGTGGTCGGCACAAGTTTGTCGTGCAAGGTCTGCAGCGCGTGCCGCGAGACAGCATCCGAACCGGTGCCGGCCAGCGGAACCGAGATCTCGGCAAGATTCACCGTCGGGTGCATCATCACCTGGATCGGCTGCCCGAACTCACCGCTGCCCCGCGCCGCGCGCCGAAACGCCGCGAAGGCCCGTCCCACCTCGGCGGCGTTGATGTCAGCGACTTGGACCACGACGACCGCCGGGGCTGGCCCGCCTGGGAATGCGCTTCGAGCGTCGAGCGTCGAGCGAACCAGCCTCACGTCGCGGCAATTCCTGATGGACTTGGGTATCCCGGGCGGCGGTGAACGCAAAGGAGGCGCAACGGCTATCCCTGGCGGGCGAGCTGAGCTTCCTCCTCTGCGGCCACGTCCACAGTGTGGGCGCCACAAGAAAGACGAGCTAGCGGTCGATCGTCCCCACCCCGAGGGCATTTGGTCCTTCTGCAGGGACCGAAGGCAGACCCGCACGAGATCGCGCGGACTGGACCCGTGGATATCCGTGTGCCCTGTTGTGCCGATGTCGGCTAGAACTCGCTGGCGCGACGCAGCTTCCCGGTCGACGGTCGGGGTCGAGGAAGGTTCGGTACAACGGTGTGGCCCAGGTGCGGGTCCGTCAGGAGAGGTGTGGGGTGCCGTAAGGGCGTAAGCGTCCGGGTGGTCGAGGACCGGCCTTTCCGCTGTCGTACCAGCTCTGCAGTGCCGGTCGACACGCAGCGACAGCCCGATGCCGTAGGAGTCCCGCAGCGACAGCCCGATGCCGTAGGAGTCGGTGCGGCCGTTGCGCAATGGCCCTGGCCACTCGAGCTCACCTACCTCGCGTTCCTGCTAGCTCTCGCCGCCGTCCTGCTCGCCATCGGCTGGCGAGCCACCCAACCCCGAAGCGTCGTCTGATCCAACCAGACGCATGCCGATGCCCGGTCTCGCGCCCGCCGCCGCGGAACCCCTTGACCGTCTTCGACCCTGTGGCGCCGTTGTTCAGCTGTCAGGTGCGTGCTGCCGGTCCTGGTACGCGTACTGCAGCGGCGTGGAGATGCGGTCGGCGTCGGGTCAAGGTCAGCGTCGACCTTCCGGCGCCCAGCACATGTGAGCACCAACCGCGCGGAGTGCGACGAGTTGTACACCGAGCTGGTCAAGCTGAACCGGTGGCTGACCGTTTCCTCGGAGAACGACGGGACCGGCGGTCAGGGCTTTCCGCCCGCGCTGACGAGCTTTCGTGGGCCGGGCGACCGAGGTGGGCAACGTGGCTGGGCTGCTGGGCGCACCGGCTGGTGACGGTGACCGGTCCGACGACGGCAAACTGCCCGCGGGCACGCGCGGTGGTGATCATATCGAGCGGATGTGGTCAAACTGGGCGGTGGTGGGTCGGATCGACGTTAGGGTTGTTGGCCGGCGTTAGTTGTAGCTGCGGGGAGGGCGCCTGCGATGACTCCCCATCTGTCGAGGATGTGGCGGTAGGCGCCGGTCTGGATGAGGTGTTGCAGGGCGGAGGCGATGGTGTCTCGGAGTTGGGGTTGGTCTTTGGCGACGCCGATTCCGTAGGGGCCGGGTTCGTATTGGGCTGTGGAGGCGAGTTGGTAGTAGGCGCTGGTGCGGGGGTCGGTGACCAGTGCTGCCGCTGGTGGGTAGTCGGTGAGGATGGCGTCGGCGCGTCCGGTGCGGATTTGGACGAGTGCGTCGGTGTTGGTTGGGTAGAGGTGGACGATGACGGGGCGCGAGGCCGTGCAGTTGTGCTGGGCGCGGGCGACGAGATCGACCTGGACGGTGCCTCGTTCGAGGGCTATGAGATGCCCGCACAGGGTGCTGAGGTCGGCGATGCCGGCCGGGTTGCCACGTTGGACGATGATGGAGGAGCCGGCCGAGAAGTAGTCCACGAAATCGATCTTCTTTTCCCGTGCGCGGGTGTCAGTCATGGCGCTCATCACGAGATCGGTCCGGTGGCTGCTGAGGAGCTGGGCCAGGGTGGTGAAGCTGTGGTTGGCGAAGGTGACGCGGACGCCGAGTATCTTGCCCAGCGCGGCGCCGAGGTCGGGTTCAAAGCCGACGATGGTGTGGCCGTCGGGTGCGAATGAGGACGCCGGGGCGTAGGAGGCGTCGGTGGCGATACGCAATGTTCGGTTGCCGCGGATCGAGCTGGGCAGCGCGTTGTGGAGCTTGGGGTCGGCGCTTAGCGACGGTGTGGCGGGCGACGTGTCTCGGCTCGGCTGGGCGCACCCGGTGGCGAGCAGCCATATCAGTGCGGTTACCAGGCAGGACAGGGCTGGTCGTGTGGTCATCGTAGGCTCATTGTCGGTTGTGGGATGCCCGGATCTGGCGAGAAGAACGAGGGTGGCTCGGCCAGGCGCGGCAGCAGTTCCGGCCAGGGCGCCGGTCGGGCGAAGTAGTATCCCTGTGCTAAGTCACAGTTCGCGGTGTGCAGCCATTGGGCCGTGGCTTGGGACTCGACGCCTTCGGCGGTCACCGTGCAGCCCAAGCCGTGGCTGAGTCCGATGATCGCCTGCACGATCGAGCGGTCTTGGGCGGAGGTCGTCAGATTCGACACGAATGTGCGGTCGATCTTGATCTCGTCCACGGACGCCGTGCGGAGCTGCCAGAGTCCGGTGTAGCCGGTGCCGAAATCATCGATGGCGATAGCTATGCCGGCGGCGCTCAACGCCTTGACCGCGGCGGATGCCGCTGCCGGCCGAGCCGTCAGGGCCGTCTCTGTCACTTCCAGGCACAGCCGGCGAGGGTCGCTGGCCATGTCGGCAACCAGGCTGATCACTCGCTCAGCGAAGCCCGGGCAGCTCAAGTTGCGGGCCGACACGTTCACCGACACCCGCCAGTCGACGCCGCGCGCGATCCACTCATGTTGATCTGACAAAGCCCTGAGCAGCACCCAGTCAGTGAGGTGTTCGATGAGCCCTGACTCCTCGGCAGTGGGGACGAACTCGTGCGGCAAGAGCAGCCCTCGGCCGGGATGCTGCCAGCGGACGAGGGCTTCGACTCCCTCGATTCGGCCGGTAGCGAGCTCGATCTGCGGCTGGTAGTGCAGCACGAGCTGATCGTGGTCGAGCGCCTGGCGTAGCTCGGCGTGGATGACGGGACTCGGGCGCGGTGCAGCAGGGTCGGCTTGTGCATATACGACGATGTCTGCGGTGCTTGCCTTAGCTTGATACATCGCGGCGTCGGCGCGCTGAAGCAGCTGCTCGACGCTGGCGCCGTGGGTGGGATACAGGGCGATGCCGAAGCTTGCCTCGACGCTCAAGCTGACGGAGTCGATGATGATCTCCTCGGACAATACCGTTCGGATCGTCTCAAGCAACGCGACCGCCTGCCCCGGCTGCGGCAGTCCGGGCAGCACGAGCCCGAATTCGTCACCGCCCAACCGTGCGACCGTGTCGTCGGTGCGCAGCGAGCCGCGCAGGCGATCGGCGACAACCTTCAGCAATGCGTCGCCGACGTGATGACCCAGGGTGTCGTTCACGTCCTTGAAGTGATTGAGATCGATAAGGACCAGTGCGCCTCGTTCGCCGCGCTCGGCTCTGCCCAGCGCGGCTTCGGCGTTGATGCGGAACCATTCCCGATTGGGAAGGCCGGTGAGCGAATCGTGCAGCGCTTGATGATGCCGCTCGGCGGCGTGGCGACGAAGCCGGCGGGTGGTCGACCAAGAGATCAGGGCGAGAATCGCATACATCGCGCCCAATCCGACAGCCAGGCCCGTATAGGTACTGCGGAGCTCGCTCTGCACCCTGGCGGCGATCGCGGCGTACGGCAGATATATCTCCAAGATGCCGGTGGCCTGACCCGTGCTGTTCGGCACGACGGGCTGCACCACGCGGATGACCCGGTCCCGGCTGCCGGCCGGATCCGCCACGACCGCCACGCTGGTCCGTCCTGCCGCTGCGCTCCGAAAAGCCGGGTCCACGCTCGGCAGCGCATCCGCGCCGCCGGACCCATCGTCGGAGAAGACGACGCCGCCGCCGAAGCTGCGCAGCCGCAGCCGAGTCACCGACCCCGCGAAGATCGCCAAGTCCGTTGCCTGGCGAATGTGGGCAAGCTCAGACCCGCTCAATCCGGCGGCGAGGTCATCACCGCCCACCGCTGGGGCGATCGCGGTCTGCTCTATCACCGCGGCCTGGGCACGTCCCTGATCCAGACCCAGAGAGACGCCGGCGCTGCGGTCCTTGTCGGCCAGCACCAGACCGAGCAGCAGCACCGGTACCAAGCTCGCGCCCGCATAGATGAGAAAAAGCCGCGATCCGACGCCACCACTCCCGGATCTGCGCACGTCTTCCATACCCCGTCCCATCGGCAGCGAACTCCGACACTGAAGCGGCGGAACCCCCAATCGAGCCGTCGCCAAGCGCACTGAACCAAGAACGCGACACAACGGCTCGTGACAGAGCTGCTACACGAGAGCGACGGCCTGCACACCAAGCTGATTGGGCTGGACCGGTGGCTGACCCTTTTCTCCGAGAACGACGGCACCGGCGATGTCTACCGGCTGGTTGAGATTGTCCGTGCCTCGCACGATGCGGAGCACCGATAGGTCGGCGAGATCAGCGCGGAAACCTTCACCGCCGAGCTCAGGGATGTTATGGCCAACGATGCTCATGCGGTCGCACTCCACGCTGGTCGGGCGCACAGCGGCGAACGCACGCTCAATGAGATCAATGTTCTGGTGATTCACACCAAACACGGGCGGGTCAGTGAAGCGTGGGAACATCACCACGACCTCTACGCCGTCGACGCATTCTGAGGGTAGGCACAGAAACCAGCGTGCCGGTCCCGGGAGGAACGCGGCGCGACCATCGTCGTCAATGGCACCAGCGGTCCCGTGCGCTTCCAGCGTCGAGCGTCCAGCCTGTGGATGTCGGGGCCGCCGTTTCAGGTCGGTTCGGCGCAGCGGCCGGCCGGACCAGGGAGAAGTCGATGTGCACAGTGCTCGGTGCAATCACGGTGGTGAACCCGACGTCCCGATGACATCAGCGTGCCGGCGCTGACGGTGGGCGTGCTCATCGGCCAGCCTCGCGGTCTTCGGTTTCGGTGATGAGCGACTGCAGCGTGGCGATGTACTGCTCGCTCGACCCGGTGACCAGGACCGTGCGCGCCGCGGCGAGGACGGTGCGCGCCGCGGCGAGGTCGGTGTCGCCGGGCTTGTCGAAACCCATGATCTTGCAGCGGCGGCCCACAATTTTCAGGACCACCTCGGCGGCGTGGTAATCGCCTCGTAAAGCCATGTCCAGAACCCGGACTGCAGCTTGTCGAGGCGGTCCAGTTCGAGCTGCAATGCCTCGCGCCGCTGGCCTGGCGCCTGCTCGACGGCGATCTTCTGCAGCCAGGCGGTCACGGCCATGGCGGCGATCCGGCCGTCGAGGTAGCCGGTGCGCTGCGCGATCTCCGTCCAGTCGACACCGCCGAGCTGAAGCTGATGCGCGGTGTAGGCGCGGTCCTGGGCGTGCACCTCGATGTCGTCGGTGCGCTCTGCCGGCCGTCGGCGCACCGGCTCAGCCATGCGGACTGCAGCGCTACCCGTGCATCTAGTCTCGCGCAAGCGTCACGTCACTCCCCTCAATATCATCGGGCCCGGCAGGTGCGAGATTGCTGCTGCCGGTCCTGGTACGCG
>JBBQUT010000075.1:0-6353 GCA_038212215.1 Mycobacteriales bacterium | reverse complement strand
CCGGCGAGTGAAGAATCAACGGCTCGCCGCCGTCGGCTACCTCTGGGCCTTCGCATCGCACAACGCCTCACCCGGCGCCCGAGCCCACTACGACCGACGCAAAACCAGCGGCGACCGCCACGTCGCCGCCCAACGCAACCTCTTCAACCGCCTCATCGGCATCCTCCATCACTGCCTGCGAACCGGGCAGCATTACTACGAGAACATCGCATTCCCACCGAGCCGAACCACCCCCGGCCGACTCGCAGCTTGACGAAATAGCTGCATAGGATATCTCGATCTGCGCGAACGAACCACGCTGCAAGGGCCGGCGCCCAGATAGTTCGGTATCGCCCAGTTAGCTTTGCGCGCCTCTTTGCGCGGACCGAGAGTGGGTCGGCCCAGCGAAACCGGTCAGATCCGTTCGACCGAAGTTGAAGTCCGATCGCGACCCTGCAACTCTCGTAAATATGACAGGCGACGACCAGAACCCCGAGCGTCACGACTCAAGTTCGCATGAGAATGCGGCGGCGGATAGTAGCAGTCATGGATCTTCTCCGAGCACGTTCGGGCCTGGAAAGTTTGCGACCGCGGACGGTCGAGCTGGCGGCAGGTGTGAAGATCAACGCGGACGGGGTCACCGGCGCGGACGACTGTTTCGCCGAAGTGCTCGCTCACAACGGCAAGCTCATCGGGGGTCAGAAACGCAAGGTCGCGATGGACATTCTTAAGCTGGTCGCCGTCCATGAACGATATCCGGAAGCGCAGCTGCTGGTGGCGCGGACCGGCCACCAAGCCGCGGCATCCGTGGCGGGTTGGGTCCGCTCGTCGCTGAGTCAAACGGTATTCGGATCGAGGGAATCGAGCTCGGTCACGAATGGGAGCTGAGGCTCGACGCCGCACGCGGGAAGCAGACGCTCGGCCTGCAGCAGATTAAGGGTGCGTAGCCGTCGATCTCGCGCAGGATTTGCCGCAGCTGACGACGCGCAGATCGGGTTGTGTGTATTGCGGTCACCTGAAATGGAACCAGACGCGACCGCGCCCCCGCTTCTCACGGTTAGGCATGCGACTACTACGGCGGCGTCTGGCTCGATGGCGCGGCACGGTGGTCATGGCAGGCCGCCGCCTGAACTTCTCGCCGGCGTGGACGAGGGGCCCGCGAGCCCCTGGGTTCGCGGGCAATTGAACGTGACAGTTATGCCGTCTTTCGAACCCTTTCATCTTCCGTGTGGATGCCGGTAGAGCAGCCGAGGAAGAAGAGTGGTTTTTCTTCCGTTGATGAGGCGCTTTTGGAGCCTCGCCGCGGAATCGGCGCCTCTCACAGCGCTGGTCGATACCGGCCGGGTTGGTCATCAGTGAATTCACTCGGAACCCCTGGCTACCTGGCCTACTCCGCTGGACCGATATCAACGTCCAACAGGTAAACCGAGTCCGCAGCGTCGCGGCCAGTACGCCAGGTGGGAGCCCGACTGTGACGCACACGCACGCGGCCGATATGCCGCAGACGAACATGGTGCAGTTGCTGACCGTCGACGGGATCCGGGTGGACAATCCGGACTACGGGCTGGAGATCACCGACACCGAGATCGGTGGCCTGTACCGCGACCTCGTGCTGACGCGTCGCATCGACACCGAAGCGATCGCGCTGCAGCGCCAGGGCGAGCTCGGGCTATGGACCTCTCTGTTGGGCCAGGAGGGCGCGCAGATCGGCGCCGGCCGGGCCTTGCGCGCGCACGACATGGCGTTTCCGAGCTACCGCGAGCACGGTGTCGCCTGGTGTCGCGGTGTCGACCCGCTCGACCTGCTGGGCCTGTGGCGCGGCTCGAGCCCCGGTGGCTTTAACCCGCACAAGCACAACTTTGCCCCGTACACGATCGTCATCGGGGCACAGACCCTGCACGCCGTCGGTTACGCGATGGGCGTCGTCGGTGACCGCGCCGTCGGCACCGGCGACGCCGAGCGCGACACCGCGGTGCTGGTGTTCCTCGGCGACGGGGCGATGAGCCAGGGCGATGTCAGCGAGGCGTTCGTCTGGGCCGCAGCCCAGAACCTCCCCGTCGTCTTCTTCTGCCAGAACAACCAGTGGGCGATCAGCGCCCGGGTCGAGGTTCAGAGCCGCGCGCCGCTGTACCGGCGATCAGCCGGGTTCGGGTTCCCCGGTGTGCGCGTCGACGGCAACGACGTCCTCGCGTCCCTTGCCGTCACCCGCAGCGCACTGGACCGGGCCCGCGCCGGACACGGACCCACCTTGATCGAGGCGTTCACCTACCGGATGAACCCGCACACCACCTCGGACAACGCCACCCGTTACCGCTCCGAGGAAGACCTCGCGGCGTGGCGGGTCCGCGATCCCATCGAACGGGTCCGCCGCTACCTCTTGAGCGCCGGGTACGACCAGGACTTCTTTGACGCGATCGTTGAGGAGTCGAAGAAGCTAGCCGAGCGCATCCGCACCGGTGGCCGGGCACTGCCCGACGTCACTGCCGCCTCCATATTCGACCATACGTACGTCGACTTGCCGTCAGAACTCGCAGAGCAGCGAGCTGAGTTCATCGACAACTCTCGACCGCTGCCGGCCGAGTGGCACACGAATCGTTAATGTCGCCACGTTTCCGGGTGCCGGCTACGCGCGGGGCAACAGGTTCAGACGTTCGGTCTGGACTCGTCGATGAATGCGAAAACAATTTCGGGGTCAGACGATCTCGGGGACGTGCAGATGGGCCAGCGCGAGCTCAAATTCGGCGACCTCGAGGATGTGGGCGTCCATCTGCCGCGCAGCCTGGTCGCGGACCGCACTGGCTCCCTCCCGGCTGTATTCGAGCGAACTGCGATCGTCGTAGCCAACCGTCGTCACAGCGCGCCTTTCGGCACGATTGACCATCAGGCTCGCGCTGCAGAAGCCCGGCAGGTCCTCGATCCGGGCGAGTGTGCCGCTCTTGAACGTCTCAATCGCCTCGGCGATGGCGGCGTTATCCAAGCCGAGCCAGGTCGCACGCAGCCAGGTTTCCTCACGTGCATGGTGGGCGCGGTGCAGGACAGCGACGTCCCATTCCTCGACTTCGGCGCCCGGCGCCCCGAAGGTCCGCACGGCGTCATCGCGGATCGCTTTCACGCGGTCGACACTGTGGCGCATTGCGTCCTCCGAACGCCACGCCGAGGTCACGATGCCGCGTCCCGATCCTCGGTCGATCATGAGGGAAACGCCGAGGTAGCCCTCCAGGTGCGACAAGGCCGGCATCACCGTGTCACGTACATGCGCGATTCCCGCGTCAAGCATCGACAGCTGCGCGGTCATCGATGTCGAACGAGCGAACATCGCCCACCTCCTGCGGACACGGCGACGCCCTGGTGGGCTCCACGAGACGGTACCGACCCTGCTCCCCGGTGAGCCTGAAGGCAAGACCCGACGTCCAACGCCGCCAGTCGAACAGGACGGGGCACCGTCCCAAATCGATGGAGTTCTCAGTGGATGCAGCCGAAGACGGCCAGCAGCGGGCCGCGACGGCCTCCCCGATGCCTCACACTCACAGCCCCAGTCATCGATCGCCCCGACCCGTCGTTAGGTTCACCCGAGAAGTGATCGGCCATTGCGCCTAGTGAATCTGACTGCGCCGGCACGGCACGTCCTGACTCAACTGCCCAAGCCGATCGAAACCCGCCCCGAGTCAGGCATCCTGCAGTCTGTCCGCGACGCAAGAAATGGCGGAGCGTCGGCCTACCATCGATACATGGCAGTGGACGTCGTGACGTCGATCGAGATCGCCCGTCCTCGAACAGTTGTGGCGGCCTACGCGGCCGACCCCGACCACGCGACAGAGTGGTACTCGAAGATCACCTCGGTGGAATGGCAGACGCCGCGACCTGCCGTCGAAGGATCGCGTATCGGCTTCGTTGCCCGGTTTCTGGGCAGGCGCCTCGCCTACACCTATCTGATCCGCGAGGTCGTCACTGACCAGAGGTTCGTGATGAGTACGGACCAGGGTCCGTTCCCCATGCAGACGACCTATACCTGGACAGACACGTCGTCCGGGGGCACGCTGATGACCTTGCGGAATACAGGTGAGCCCTCGGGTTTCGGCAGCCTCACCGCTCCGGTCATGGCGGCAGCCATGCGCCGGGCGAACCGGAAAGACCTCGCCAAACTCAAAGACATCCTCGAAATGCCTCTCTGACCGCTGACGCGATCCGTAACCACAGCGTCCAGCCGCAGCGCTAACACGATCCGTCGTTCGGCGCTCATTTTCTGGCCTTCATGATGCCTCTGCGGGGAGTTCGAGATCGGACATTATGGGCGGGTGCTGCGCTACGTACTGCGCGCCGCCCTTTCGAACCTGAGTCTCGGCCCTCGCCAGGATGTCGTGCGGTGGTGAATCGTCTGGGCCTCACGGGATCGGATCCGACAGCTGCAAGGATGACGGCCGTGCGCCGCTACGAGGCAACCATGTACGACAGCAACCGCTGGGACGGCTTCGAGCTCCGCCCCGGCGACATCATCATCAGCGCCCCGCCAAAGTGCGGGACGACGTGGACGCAGATGATCTGCGCCCTACTCATACTGCAAGAACCGGAGCTCCCGCTCCCGTTGGACACGCTCTCGCCATGGATCGACATGGTGACGCGCGCCCGCACCGACGTGTTCGCGGACCTGGAAGCCCAGACGCGCCGGCGGTTCATCAAGACCCACACGCCGCTCGACGGGTTACCCAACGATCCGACGGTCACGTACATCTGCGTCGGGCGGGACCCGCGCGACGCGGGGCTGTCGATGGACCGCCGCATCGACAACGCCGACATCGGCGCGTTCCTCGACCAACGCGAACGGGCGGCCGCGATCCGATCTTTCTCAGGCCCGACGGCCAACGAATGGATCGCCATTGCGCCAGCCGGATCGTGCGCCGCGTCGCCCGCCGTGCCGGTGTGAACAAACCCATCGGGCCGCACACCCTGCGCCACGCGTTCATCACCGCCGCCCTCGACGCCGGAGTGCCGCTACGCGACGTACAGGAAGCCGCATCCCACGCCGACCCACGAACCACGATGCGCTACGACCGCGCCCGCGTCTCCCTCGACCGGCACGCCACCTACATCGTCGCCGCCTACCTCGCGGGCGCCGCCCGCTAACCCTCACGCTGGGCGGCGGCAGCATCCGCCGCCCAACCCAGCGCCGCACCGTCGATAGGTGCGTTCGATCTTGCCTGGCACCGCCGCGCAGATCGGAATGTATGTCGTCGTCGGAGCCCTCCGGTTGATCACCAACAACGATGCGCTCTATGCCGATGAGCGCGTCCCGCGCGACCATGCCGATGGTCGCGCTTTGGCCGATCGCGCCTTTGGCCCCTTGAGCACAACACCGCTTCGAGTTCGCGACGTGGCATGTGCGAATCGCCGAAGGTTCTTGGCCAGAACGCGCCCTATCTTCGGGTGACGCTTGCCTGCCGCTGGGGCGCGCCAGAAACTGTCACAACTCGGCCGGGGGAGGTCCGAGTGGCGGGCGCCCGGTCTGGTCGTAAAGAGACTGGGGAGCTATGTCCATTTCACGATCGACCCTCGCATCGTTGATCGTCCTTGCTCTGGTCGTGACTGGCATGGTGCCAGCTCGGGCGGCGCCACGTCCGGAGAATGGTGAGATCGCCTTTGGCCGATTCGACCCGTCGCTCGGCGATTTCAGTATCTGGGTGGCCAACCCCGACGGCAGCCATCAGCGGCACCTGACCAACCAGCCCAGTTTCTTCTCCGACTGGTCCCCAACCGGCAGACGCATCGCCTTCGACTTCTTTGACGCGACCGGCGAACACGTCGCGACGATCTCGCCCGGCGGTGACAACCAGCGACAGCTCACCTCCGGGCCCGGAATCCAAGAAGTGCCGCGCTGGTCTCCCGACGGTCGGCTGATTACGTTCGATGCCTCGCCAGTTTCGCCCGACGACCCCAGCTTCACCACATCCATCTGGATCATGCACGCTGACGGCACGCATCCCCAACAGGTGACTTCCGGCGGATTCGACGTCGAGCCGGTCTTCTCCCCCAACGGAAAGCACATCGCCTTTGGTCGCATCACCGGCGTTAGCGCGGCAGGCGACCAGTTAGAGGCCATCTACGTGGTCGACACCGATGGCACCCACCTGCGCCAGGTCGTTGCGCCGCGGCCAGGTCTAGAACATCCAGACTGGTCACCCAACGGGGCGTGGATCTCGTTCAACATCAGCCCGGAATCCGTCAACGCCCCCGATGCTGGTGCAATCATCACAGTTCACCCCACTAGCCGAGGACTTCGCACGCTTCACGGACCCAGCAAGGATCTGCGGTTCTTCAAGCCGGTCTGGTCTCCCGATGGACACGCTTTGCTCTCCGGCTGCCACAACCCGCAGACCGGA
>JBBQUT010000074.1:0-6716 GCA_038212215.1 Mycobacteriales bacterium | reverse complement strand
CCCATTGGGCACAGGTGCGCGAGCGCCAGGCTCACCAGACATGGCGCGCAGGGACACCTGCTGCTGATGTAGCGCGATCGTCCGTCGCACACGAACCGTCGATCTCGCGCACGCTGGATCGACACACGAGGCGCGCAGATCGGATCTGTATGCGTGCGGACCGCACTAGCGATCGATATTCACCTCCAGGCGGCTCGAGCCGGTGACACGAGCGTCCGTCGTGCCGCCTCGGTATGAACATCGATGCAACCAGGTACCTGGGATGGTCTTCTGGGTCATGCTGTCAGGTGTGGTGGCCGTTGGCCGGGGCGATAGTGAACTGCTAAGAGGTGTCTACCGCCGTCGCCGCGACGCGATGCCGTTGCTGGCGAGCGCTCACTGACGGAAACTGGCCGCTCCGGCCGAGGGACCACTCGGAACGCCGATTGGTGCCTTTCACCCGAGCGAGAGGGCCAGCTGTTACGGCCCCCATTACTTCAGAATGTAGGAGCGGGGCGGTGAAAACAAGACTGTAGTTTCGTCCCACATCCTCGGATCATTGCCAGGTGTGACGACGACATCGCGATCAACAAACAACCCGTCCATCGACCGTGGCGACTGGCTGCGTGCGCTGCGACGCACCTCCCGCGAGCGCTACGACACGCTGTTCTCGGCGACCTACGACGCTGACGACCCGCCGATGGACGCAGCGCACGAACGCTTCGTCGCCGACGTCGTCGCGAGCGCGCCGCTTGGCGGTTGCGTGCTCGATGCACCCTGCGGCACCGGCAAGTATTTCGCGATGATCATCGCGGCCGGAAGGACCGTCATTGGCTGCGACCATTCCGCCGGAATGCTGGCCCGCGCGGCAGCCAAGCACCCCGACGTCGCGTTGCAGCGCCTGACCCTGCAGGGCCTCAACCACCTCAGCACGGTGGACGCGGCGATCTGCGTGGACGCGATGGAGGACGTCCCACCGGAGGACTGGCCGCTCGTGCTGGCCAATTTCCACCGGGCGCTGCGCCCCGGTGGGCACCTATACCTTAGCGTCGAGATGACCGACGAGCACTGGCTGCACGAGGCCTACACAACAGCCCGCGACCAGGGCCTGCCCGTCGTGCCGAACGAAGACATCACCCGCGGCGACAGCTACCACTACTACCCGCCACTGCCCCAGGTCCGCGACTGGCTCACCGGAGGCGGCTTCACGATCATCGAGCAAGCGCACAGCGACGGCGCGCACCCGAGCTACAGCTATCAGCACTTCCACGTTCGCACCTGACCAAGCTGGGCCTGACCGTGTTCGACGCCCTCGAACTCGACCACCACCGCGACTTCGACGAAGCCGGTCGGGCCGCGACCGCGCGCTGGGGGTCAGCGAGGTCCGCCACGCACGCCGGCGAGCGTTCGATCACGCACGGGCCCACGCCGAGCGCCGATTCTGTCGATACCGCTTCGCCGCGCCAAGCCCCACTACCGTCGGATCGGTCTGAACACGAACCGCGAAGCCCCGCCGCAATAATCCGTCTCGATACGGTGCGGCTCGATCGTCAGCTTGATCTTCGGGTGGGGTTATGCCATTCGTCGTCGCGACATACAGGTTGCCGGCGACGTCGACGGCCATACCGTCGGGGTTGTCCGTATGCACGAATGTCCGGGCCTTGGAAGGGAGCCATCAGCGGCGACGTCGAAGACCCGCACCAGGGCGTTCGCATAGTCGGAAACGCAGAGCCGACTCTCGTCGGGCGAGAGCGCCACCCCATTGGGTGACTCGGTGGCTACGCCGCGCCGCTCAGCAGTCAGCACGCCGCCGGGAGTGATCCGGAGATGCCGTGGAAATCAAGTTCAGCTGTGGAGTCGGCATCACCGAAGCTCGGATCGGTGAAGTAGATCGTGCCGTCAGAACGGACGACGATGTCATTGGGTTGGTTTAGCCGGTGCCCCTCGAACCGCTGCGCGATCGGCTCGACCGTTCCATTGATTTCGGTGCGCGTCACCCGACGTGCATCTGCCTCGGCGGCGAGCAGCCGCCCTTGCGGATCGGCGGCGAGACCGTTCGCACCGTTGCTCGGCTTGCGAAATGTCGTGACCGTGTCGTTGGCCGCGACCTGGAATGTCGTGTTATCCGCGTTGAACCGCAGCACCCCACCCTTCGCCATCCATTGGGGTCCTTCGGTGAATCCGTAGCCCTCGCTCACTATGTCGACCTCGTCCGCGCCAGTTAACGGATTCAAAGGCGGTGGCGTTGGGGTGCGATTCGATTTTGGCTGTGGTGCCTCCGCGCGCACTCAGTAGGAAGATCAGGACCACCAGCAGGCGGATTGGGATCTCTTTTCAGGAGCTGCTCGGGCGGTCATCTTGGTGGGGTTAGATACGGCAGGTCACCGCGACCGCTGTTGCCGACGTTGCAGGCATTCCAATCGCCCTGGTTGCGTTCGATGCATGCGTTCGGAGTGTCCGTGATGACCCTGTACGGCAGGTCACCGCGACCGCTGTTGCCGACGTTGCAGGCATTCCAATCGCCCTGGTTGAGCTCGATGCACGCGTTCGGGGTAGTGGGAGGCGAGGTGTCATTCGGCGGTGCCGACGCCAGCGACGGGGTTGCGCCGAAGGCTATGACGGCGGCGGCCAGTACGATTCTGATCTTCATGCGGTCCTCCGAATCCGGGTGCTTCCGGCCACCTGTGGTGACCGGTTACAGGTGCCCGGCGCCTGCGCACGGATCGCGATGCGGGCCGTGTGTTGGCTCAGGCGGGGCCGGGTAAGTCCAGCGGCACCCGCTCGGAATCGGCTTGGACACGGCGGATCAGCGCTTGGAACTGGCTTGGAGGCGATCACTTGGGCCGACAAGCCAGTTCGGTGGGGCAGATGGCCGCCTGCGAGCAGGGGCGTGGCACACGATGGCCCACGCGTCCGGACTAGGCAATCGCGACACGGCGTGGTTGATTGTTGATGTCGGCGCGGTGGTGATGCGTGGCCGCCGGGCGTGTGGCTCGAGGGTGGTGTTGCAGTGGACGGCAACGACGCTGACGCTCACCACCGGGTTCAATTTTGCGTTCTTGGTCCGCTGCAGGTGTTGCGGGATGGGACGCCTGTAAGCGTCGGCGGTGCTCAGCAGCGGGCGGTGCTCGCGTTTCTGCTCGCGGAGCGGGAACGAGCAGTCTCGGTGGACCAGATCGCGGATGCGCTGTGGGGGGAACGTCCACCGGCTGGATACGCGGCGACGATCCAGACCTACGTTTTTCATCTGCGAGAGGTATTGGAGCCCGATCGAGCCAAGGGGAAACCGCCGGGTGTCCTGGTCACCGAACCGGGCGGATATCGCGTAAAGGTCGATCCCGGAGCCGTCGATGCGGCAGTCTTCGAGTCATTGATCGAGTCCGGCGAGAGCTTCCTTGTACGCGGTTTGCCGGCTCAGGGTGCGGCGGACCTCACTCGCGCCCTCTCGCTCTGGCGCGGATCGGTGCTGGCCGATCTGGGTGGTTACGATTTCGCCGCCCGGTTCGGTGCGCGTTTGGATGAGTTGCGCTTACGTGCGATGGAGTCGCGGATCGACGCGGACCTGGCGCTCGGGCGCCACGCGTCGATGATCGCCGAGCTGACCTCGTTGGCAGACTTGCATCCGCTGCGCGAGCATCTGCAGGCACAACGGATCTTGGCGTTGTACCGGGCTGGGCGGCAGGCGGACGCGTTGGACGCGTTTCGAGGGGTCCGCAGGCGGCTGATGGGTGAACTCGGGATCGAGCCGAGCACGGAACTGACGGACCTTCATCAGTCGATGCTCGATCACGATGCAGGTCTACTGCTCGGCCACCCAGCCGCCGCTGTTGCGTCGAATGTCGAGCAGCCGAATGACCCGGCCGCCCCGCCCCAGGTGCACCGGACGTCGAAGCGCTTGGTCGCGGTATCGGTTGTCGGTGCCGTCGTGCTTGCAGCGGTGGCCGTGTACGCGGCGCGCAACACGGACTCCTCAAGTCTGACGACGTTGCCGGCCAACAGTGTGGTTCGGATGGACTCGGACGGGTCCTTTCACGACCCAGTCCCCGTCGGCGTCAGTCCAGACGGCGTTGCCCTCGAACCGAACGCGGTGTGGGTTGCCAACACCGGCGCCGACACAGTGTCGAAGATCGACCTGAAGAGACATGTCGTCGTCCAGGACACGCCGGTCGGGAACGCCCCGCAGTCGCTCGCGGTGTCCGGCTCGGATCTGTGGGTAGTCAACAGTGGGGCGGCCAGCGTGTCTCGGCTGAACCTGGAGACCAAGAAGGTCACCCAAACCGTGCCAGTCGGGAACCTGCCCAGCGCAATCGCAGTCGGTGCGACCGGAATTTGGGTGGTCAACACCGGCGACGACACAGTCGTACGGATCGAGGCGTCAACGGGAGCGACGGACCCACCCATTCCTGTCGGGTTCCGCCCCGACGGCATCGCTGTCGACGCGAACACGATCTGGGTGTCGAACGGCGGCGACGGAACTGTGTCTCCGATCAACGCGAAATCGCGCATTGCGGACAGCCCGATCTCCGTCGGCGCCGGTCCCGCCGGCATCGCCGTGTCCGGCGAGTCTGTGTGGGTGGCGAATTCGTTGAATCAGACCGTGAGTCGCATCGACCGCGCGAGCCAGCACGTCGTGGCGACAATCCGAGTGGGCGACGGACCGCACTCGATCGCCGTCGTGCGAAACCGGCTATGGGTGTCGAACGAGTTCGCCGGCACCATCGCGATGATCGATTCGGCGGGCGGGGGTCACGCGGTCAAGCAGACCGCGACCGGCGCATCCGTCCGCGGGATGGTCAGCAACGGCAAGTCGGCCTACGTGACTACGCGTGCCCTGACCGGAGCGGGACACACCGGCGGCACTCTGCACGTCACCACCGACCACCTGCCGAGTGAGGACGGTATCGACCCGTCGAGCGCCGATACCGCATCCGTGTTCACGGCGTTCTCACTGGTCTACGACGGTCTGGTCGGCGTACAACGGACCGGGGGTGCAGCCGGTCTCACCCTGGTACCGGACCTCGCCCTCGACCTGCCGCGGCCCTCGCCCGACGGGCTGGCGTACGTGTTCACGTTGCGTCGGGGGATTCACTACTCAAGCGGCGCGGAGGTCAAACCCGACGACATTCGACGCGGCATGCAGCAGGAACTGACCGTGACTCAAGACACCGGCCGGCTCGCGAACATCGTCGGAGCTCCGGCCTGTGTTCGGAGCAAGACGGTCTGCGACCTGTCCAAGGGGGTCAAGGTCGATAACCAGACCCGCCAGATCGAGTTCCACCTCTACCACCCGGATCCCGATTTCCTCATGAAGCTGACAGAACCGCTCTTTGCCACTCCAGAGGGCGATCCCGGCGTGCCCGCGACGACGCCCCGCCCAGCGACCGGTCCCTACATGATCGGCGAGTACAGGAGCGACACCACGTTCACGCTGGTGCGCAACCCGCACTTCCACCCGTGGTCCGTCGCGGCGCAGCCCGACGGCTACCCGGACAGAATCGAATGGACCGTCGAACCTGACCCGACGCGGGCCGTCCACCACGTCCTCGCCGGGAACATCGACGCGGATCAGCGAGCCGCCACGGCCGCCGACTACACGACCTTGCTGCGAACCGATCCCGATCACTTCCGGTCTGATTTCTCCGCGTGGACCAGCTTCCTGTTCCTCAACACGCACATCGCCCCGTTCGACAACCCGGACGTCCGGAAGGCGATCAACTTCGCCGTGGACCGCGACAAGATCGTTGAACTGGTGGGTGGAAAATCGTTTGCTGAGCCAACCTGCCAGATCCTGCCGCCCAACTTCCCCGGCTACCGTCGGTATTGCCCGTACACGGCCAATGTCAGCGCGGACGGTATGTATCACGGGCCGGACTTCGTCAGGGCTTCGGCTTTGGTCGACCGCTCGGGCACTCGTGGCATGACTGTCACCGTGAGCTCTCCATGGGACAACGCGCCATCGCTGGCCGCTGCCCACTACGTCGCACGCGTACTGACCAGGCTGGGGTTCAAGGCCCGATTCGCTTTGTCCACCGACGACAATTACTTTTCGGCCGCTAATCCCGCGCAGATCGGAGTCGCGCTGTGGGCGATGGACTACCCCGCCCCCTCGACGTTCTTCGGAATGCTGCGCTGCAACTCGGACCTCGCCGGCGGATATTGCAATCCCGCCGCGGACAAACTATTCAACCGCGCACTGGATACTCAGCGCACCGACTACGTCCGTGCCTACACCGATTGGGCGGCACTCGACCACACCCTCACCAACGATGCGGCCTGGCTTGCGTTGTACAACCCGCGATCCACAATCGTGTTATCGGATCGAGTCGGCAACTACCTGTCCAATCCGAAGTACGGTCCACTATACGGACAAATGTGGGTCACGAATTGACCCAAAGTCCGGAGCGAAACGCGGAGCCTAAGGCGACACATCGGCCTAAGACAGACCGTCCAGACCGTCCAGACCGTCCAGACCGTCCAACGATCATTGGAAGCCGATGACGATGCCTGGGGCAGAGTGACCACCCACACTGCAGCGGTTGACCAGCACATAACGACGCCCTTCCCGCTCCGCCCCGACCTCAGGCAAGGCGCCATAGTCGGCGATACCGCGCGCGGTGTGACGTCGTTTGCCGGCGTGGGTTAAGCGGTCAGTTGATCACGGTGATAGTGCACCGCGTGCCCGGCGCGGCGGCGAGGCGACGGTCAGCGGTCAGCAGGTCACAGCCGAGGTGCTCGGC
>JBBQUT010000073.1:0-6872 GCA_038212215.1 Mycobacteriales bacterium | reverse complement strand
CGAGGCGGGGAATCGGGTGGGTCAAGTGCATCTGGTGTGTCAAGTACCCAGCCGAGCGACACTTCCGCCCCGTCGACAACTCAGGTCCCTGGGCACTCGGTCGACATCCTGCAGGTCAGCAAGTGCTGGACCAATGCGACGGCAAGTCGCGGAGGTGAGTTGCTGATCAAGGCGCAGAGCTCGGACAAGACGGCGCGCTTGCTCGCCTACCGCCCAGACGGAACCTTCATCGGTGAAGTGCAGAACGGTGGCGGCAACCGCTACGGCGGCACCATCGCACCCCATCAGTTCTACGACCCCGTCAACGTGACGATCAGGAGCAGCGCGGGCGGCAGCATCACCGTGCCGACGACACCATTCCAGGCAGAGAATTGATCCAACCCCGGTGAACTTCGTGTCACGGTCGCGGACCAGCAATCCGAACATGCCACTCCGCTCCCCGATCGCCATCATGAAGTTGCGGGCTTGCTGGATCACCCACTCCCCCGTCGGGTATCGAGTGACGCCGAGGATGTGGACGCGCACCACGTGGCACTCCGACCAAGTAATCTGCAGCACCTGTCGGAGCCGCTCGTCGTCGGCTTGGCGAACGTCTGCCAGCGTCTGATCGAAGCAGGCGATCGCTTGACAGTCCTTCTCGTCGTGCGGGCCATTCCCGCTGTGCATCCGCACGACCAAAGTCTCGTCGCCGAACTCGGCCGAGAATGTCATCAGTCCGTCAGCGCCTCCGCCCAGCAGGCGGTGTGGCCTGAGGGAAGCCGTGGCTGAACGCATGGCTCACCACTCGTCGGCCATCACCCTGGCATGCCACGCGCCCGCCAGAGCGGGAGGCGGCCGAAGTCTGAGTGATCGTCGGCAGGGGTCACGGCTCGGCGCGTTCGAGTGTCCGAGTGTCCGAGTGTCCGAGTGTCCTAAGCCGAACGTCCGCTGACACTGTCCAAAGCTCGAGTGGCCCGAATGGACGGTTGATCGTGGTCGTTCCGAAGGACCACCTCTGCGGGCGGGCGCCCGCTGTGTCACACGCCATCCTCAGCGCGCGACGCTCACCCAGACGTCGGCGGTTGCATTGCCGCGGACGGCGTGCAGGTCCCAGCAGCCCGGTTGGGTAAACAGGTAGCCGGCCCCCCACTCCTGACCGGGTCGACGAAAGGTGCTGCTCACATGCAGATCAGGTCCCCACTGGAGCGGTTGCCTGCTGCCATCGGGCGCGATGCTGGTTAGACCAAGCTCACCGGTGCCGGTGATTCTCCAGACGATCTTCACCTGCTCGTTGACGCGCACTGGCCCGTCAGGTCGCTCGGCCATGACCAGTCCCCACAGTTGAACCTTGTTGCTGCTGCCCTCGACCTCGGGGAAGCCCGCGCCACGATTGATAGGAGACGGTGGCTCGCATCCCGATCGACCGAGCGGGATAACGCTCGCGTGAATCGCCGGCCCCGATCGCGTGCCCGAAGCCATCTTGGCAGGCGTGGTCGGGCGCGGTAGCGGCGTTGATGATGAGGTGGGCTTACCGGTGCAGGCCACCAGCATCAGCAGACTGGCACAGACCAAGGTCGGCCGTTTCATCACGAAAGTATCGTCGCACCGCCGTGCCAGCCCGACAACGAACCCGCACCTGACGCAATGAGCACTTGTCTCGCGCCCGAGTGAGTAGCGCCCCGGGAGGGGCCACACACAGAGTCCGTGGGGTCCTGCGCCGACCGGGACGCGGGCAATCCGGATGAGTGTTGCCGGCGCCAGTTTCACGAGCGCAACCGATCGCTCGCGGTGAACGCGTGGAGACCGCGGTGTTCCAGATCCCGCAGGATCGCCGGCATCGCCTGGACGGTGCCCCGGTGGCCGAGGTGCAAGCTCACCACTGATCCCGGCCGCGCGGTCGCCACCTTGGCACGCACGACGTCCGGGCCAGGATCTGTGTAGTCCAGAGAGTCGATGTCGTAGGAAAGGCACACCGGATACCCTGCCCCCCCGGCGATCCTGCGCACTAACGCCGTGGCCAGGTGCGCCTGCGACGGACGGAAGTGCCGTCCGGGTTGACCCACCTGCGACTGAAGAATGTCGCGGCAACGCACGATCTCATCTCGCGCCGCGGCGGCATCGAGGCTGTCGATGTCCAGATGCCGGTAGGTGTGGTTTCCGAGTTCGTGCCCGTCCTTGACGATGGCGGGGGCCAGCGCGGGGTACTGCTCGAGCCAGGTGCCGACTGCCATCACCGTCACCCGCGCTTGGTGCGAGGCGAAGATCGCGAGCAGCTCACGTGCAATTCCCGCATCACCGGCCCCATGGAACGTCAACGCCACCGCGTGCCCGGACCGCGGCCCATGCGAAATTTGCACAGCCGGGCCGCCCGGTGACGCAACCCTGGCTGTCGCCGAAACCGCCGGCGAGGGTGCGGCTCGGTGCGAAGATGGGACCGAGGGAAGTGCGTTCGAAGTCTGGCTTAGCGCCGCGGTCGAACGGCCCTGCCGGGCAGTGCGACTACAGGCCGCAGCGGCCGATGCCGCCCCTGCGAGGACACATCCCAGCCATGCGCGTCGCGTCACCACCACGCCCAGATCGTCGCACTCCGACCTGAGAAACTGGCCGCGGCCCTCCTGACGGCACGGGTGCGCGAAGCCAGTCGGTACACGACTGCGCACAGGGCTACGGGCGCGGCAGCCGGGTCCTCACCGGGGCGGGTGGTGCTGGTGATCCTCGAACCTCCCGCGCACCGGAGACCGAGCATTCAGCTAGACCGAGGCTGGACGGTGGTTGCCGTCGGATGCGGGGCGGGCGTTCTTCGGGACGGTGAACTGCTGGTGCTCGGGGACTGCCGGGCCTTTGGGATGTGCGGGGCCGGGGGCACGGCGCCTGTTTTCGGGGCGAGCAGAACCGTCTTGTCGACCGGGCCCGCGATCGGGAAATGCACCCGCAGGGCTGGCGGCGCGAGTTCCTGCCACATCCAGGCCAGCATCAGCGGTATGGCCGGACGCCACGCGTAAAAATTGTGCCCAGCGCCGGGTTCGCTGGTGAAATTCACCCCTTGGATACCGTGCAGGGCCTTGACGAAAGCCTGCGACCCGAGGGCGTACTTCGACGACGCCGTCCCCGCGGAAACCCAGAACGCCGGCAGCGGATCGACGCCCGGGCCGAGACGTTGGACGGCGAGAAGCGGGTCGTTCCGCGCCTCGAGATTGGCGTCGAAGTGCAACGCGGCCGCCGCCGGACCGTCGACGGGACGGAAGTAGCCGTCCATGACGCCGGCCGCACCGTAGAAGGACCGATGGCGCAGCGAAAGATTGGCCGCGCAGTAGCCACCGGAGGAGTAGCCGCCGATCCCCCACTCGGCCGCAACGTCCGAGGCGCGGAAACGGGCGCGGACGTCCTGCGGCACGTCGCGGGAGATGTAGGTGTCGTCCAACGCGCCGGGGGCGTCGGTGCACTCCTGGAACGTGTGCCCGGCGTCGATGGTCGGCATAACCACGATGACTGGGCCGCTGAAGTGCTTGGCGATGAGCTGGTCCATGATCGACGCGATGTTGATCTGCAGAATCCAGTTGGCCGCACTGCCCGGCGAGCCGTGCAGCAGCTCGACTACCGGAAAGCGCGTGTGGGCGTACCGCGGCTGGAAATACTGCGGCGGCAGGTACACGAAACCAGTCCGCGAGATGCCGCTGTGCGCACCGTCGAGCTGCACCCGTTGTATCCTGCCCGGGCCGGTGGCCGAGTTGTGCGGCCCGGTCGCCGACGGCGTCGTGAACGGCGCGTAGCTGTTGGTGAGATCGGCCGACAGCTGGGACCAGGTCTGGTAGTAGCCGTAGTAGACGTTGACCAGCGCGACGCCCGAAACGAGGGCTAGCACCAGGGCAAGCACGCCGGCGCCGATCTTGATCGCCAGCGGGCGGAAACGGACGGCGGCCACCACACCTCCGGCTGCGAACACCAGCACCAGGGCTACCAGGAAGCTCGAGTCGGGCTCCATCTCAATTCCTCAACTCTGGGACGGGACGGGCGGGTACGGGTGCGGTGCGCTGAGCGACGATCGGGCGGACGCCATCGGAGATGTCCCCGAAGGCCGAGTAGAGGCTCGGATGACGCAGCGCGAGCATCAACGAGCACACGCCGCCCTCGGAAACCCCGGCCATCCACCAGCGCGCACGACCGACCGCGAGAGAGTAACGGGCTCTGACCAAGCTGACGACGTCGCTCGTCACGCACTGCTGGATGTTGTCACCCTTGCGTGTGCGAATGCAGTGCGAGTCCGCGCACTGGACGCCGTTGATGTCGGGCACGACGCCGATCGGCGCCGCGCCGCGGTGCGTGGCAGCAAAAGCGACTTCGGTGGCGACGAGCATTCCGCGAGTCAACCAGTCGGCCGGTTCGCCAGGGGCGCCGTGCAGAAGTTCGAGCACCGGCAGGCGACGGTCCAGGTGCGTGGCGTAGGCCGGCGGAAGGTAAACGTATGGCGGTCGCGGGGCGAACCCGTCGGAGGCCGGGATGTCGACCCGCGGCAGCATCGCGCCGCCTGTTGGCCGGGGAATGGCGAGCGGCGCCGCACGGGCGGAACGCGACGACAAAGACGCGGAGACGCGGAGACGCGTATCGCCGACCCGTCGCACCCCGCCAACTCCACGATCAGGAAGAACCTCATCACCACGAACAGTCGCACGCCGATTTCGCCGGCGACCCGCGGCCGATACGGTCCTCACCGGTTACGGAAAAGAGACCGCCGCAACCCGCCGGGACAGTAGGCCTTACAGACCGCCGTGAGGGCGGGCAATGTGTGGTGCCGCGAGGGAACGGCCAGCCACCGCGGTGACCAGCTGGGATCGAACTTCTGCTTGTACGCCCGCAGGGACCGCGCGGGGAAGATCCGCTCGCTCATCTCGCCGTGACTGCGCGGCACACTGGCCAGGCTCGCCTGCACCAGTCCGGCGTCGCGGTAGTTCTCCAGCACGGTGGCCAGCAGAGCGTCCATGGCGGGGTTGGGCGCATCGATGCGCCGACGCATCACGTCCAGCACCCGCGCGGTGCCGCTGAGGTAGGGGCGCCAGGTGCACCACGCCTGAACGACCCCGGCCCCGTCGACGATCACCCACAGATCGGCCATGCCGTCGTGCAGTTGCCGAGCGACGTCGCTGTGGCGCGAGAGCGTGAAGCCGAACTCGCCGCCGCGCTTCGTCCGCAGCCACTCCTGCGAGATCTCGGCGATCTGGTCGTTGTGCCACAGGGCGTGATGCATCACGCGCAGTCCCGCGCGGCGAGCTGATGTGGTCGAATGCCGCAAGTTTGCCCGCCGTGACCCGGACAGGCTGAACAACGGCAGATCGATGATCGCTTCGTCGGCGATCTCGACGACGTGCATCGCGCTTCGCTGGTACGGCTCCGGATCGCTGGCTGCGAGGAAGACCGGCCGCAGGTGTCGTTGGGCCAGCAGAGCCAGATACTCCGACAGTGCGTCGTCACGAAGATCTTGCATGGCGATGACGTCACCGGGGGTCACGGCCCACCGCCGCACCTGGGCATAGCCCGACACGGCGAGACCGTCCAGCAAAACGACCGGCGTCACCGCGGGGTTCGCTAGGAAAGGCGCGACGCCATTGGTGCCGTACGAGGACGCGAGGAGCGCGGCCCGTGCGTGAGAACTACCGACTTCAGAAATACCGAGTTCAGAAGGATCAACCCCGGAAAAGCCGAGAACCGATTGTGACTCACCCGCTAAGGCCGGACCCTGAATCGCCACATTGCCTCCAATCGCCGACAACCGGTGTCGATCTGGCTAACGTAGCGACTGAATGTCTCGAAACCTCATTCAATCTCCCGGCTACTTGGCGAATTCTCATCAATGCCCTGGGGTGCCCGAGCACAAGCACCCGGACCCTCCTCTCATAACAATCACAGATAATAATTGCCTAAGTTCAGATCCTAAGAATTAGCGAATTGCCCCCGGCGTTTTATGCGCTTTGTGCATAAGCGAGGTGCGAGCCACATACGTCGGTGCGGACGGGTGAGCATCCCGGTCCGGTGGAGGAGTTGGCTTACGCGGGTGTCGATCGCCAAACAGGATCTCCAGCGGCAGATAGACGCGCTGCGCGGTTGGGGTCGCGGCCCAACAACTTCTGCGTCGATAACAAGTCCGGCGCCCCCAGGGACCGACCCGGCGTGCAGGCGCGCGCTCAGTTACGCCCGCGCGCGCCGCCCCTCTGGCTGGTCTCGACGCACGTGAATTGCTAATTGGTCACTCGGGTTCGGGTAGACGTCGATGTCGGTTGCCGGGCATGGGTTTGCCGTTGGTCAGGTCGAGGTCGCCTTCGCTCCGCCGCTGCTGGTCGGCGGATCGCTGTCGGGTCAGTGGATCCACTCCGGCACCCGCGCGCCTCTGGCAACCGGTGTGCTTCCTGCCGACCACGCTGAGGGGCACGATCGCGATTGGGGTAGCGCCGCCGGTGGCCGCCGGGCTCGCGTGGTCGCCGTAACGATGATGGTTACTGGGCTGCTTCTCACAGTGACCGCTTACTATCGCGAGCTAGTCTCGCGGCGTCTTCCGGCGCATGGTCGTGTCGACGATCCGCCACCTCACCGGGAGAGTCGCCATGTCACTGCGCCGACAGTACGTCGCTGGTCTGTGTGTGCTGTTGCTGGCCGCGCTCAGCGGGTGCTCGTCCTCCGGGCACCCGGCGCAGTCTGCTTCGGTGTCGCCGGGGCAGACGCCTTTTCCTGGAGCCGAATTCCACGATCCCAAGTTCGGGGTCTCCTTCCACTACCCGGTCGCGTTCCGTCCGGCCAAGCTGATCAAACCGTTGCCGAAGAAGCTCGGCGCCCCGATCGCCAATGCGGTGCTGCTGCTGGATCGCCCGGACGTGCTGATCCTCCAGCGCTACCAGCTGAAGATC
>JBBQUT010000072.1:0-7350 GCA_038212215.1 Mycobacteriales bacterium | reverse complement strand
GCTTTGGCCGAGGCGCTCGGCTGCCCGGTCGAGGTCTTCGAGGGCGGGGGGCACTGCGTGCACGCACGGCATCCGGTGCGGTTCAACCTGCTCGTTCGGCAATTCGGCGAGGCGGTGGCCGGTGCGCGCGCGTGAGCCGGACGACACCAGCTACGCCGTTGTCGACGGAGTCCGTACCAACTACGAAGTCTTCGGGACCGGACCGACCACGCTGCTGACGATGGGCACGTTTTCCCGTCATCGACGGCCGGCGATGGAAGAGCCAGGTGCCCTACCTGGCAAGGCATTTCCGTGTGGTCACTCGGGATCCGCGAGGTAACGGCGCGTCCGACCGTCCGGCCGGACGGGGCGCGTACGCCGACGACGTGTACGCACGTCACGCCGCCGCGGTGCTCGACGCGACGGGGACGGAGGTGGCGTTCGTCGTCGCACTGTGCTCGGGCATCAAGTGGTCGTTGCTGCTCGCCACGGCCGAGCCGAAACGAGTCCGCGGGCTGGTCGCGACCGCTCCGGGCGAGCATCCACTTGCACCCCACCCGCATCCGTTGCAGACCGTCGACCAGCAGCAGTGGTGCGGCGATTACGCCGGCTGGGTCGACTACCACCCTGACGTGCTGCTGCCCGAACCGCGCGCGTCCAAGGCGTTCGAGGATCTTGTCGCTGGTCACTGCAAACCGATGCGGAGGTCATCGCCGCCCGGACGCACGCCCCTCTACCGCCCGCGACCGACGACGCGGCGATGGTGCTCGACGCCACCCGCGATCACGCCGCTGCAAGATCATGGGTTTCGACCGGCGCGCGGCGACACAGACCTCGCCCCGCCATGCACCGTCCTGGTTACCGGATCGAGCGAGCAGTACCTCGAACTGGGCCGCCTGGACGCACTGCAATCTGGCTTACTGGCCCGCGGCCATGGCCAGGACCTGTGCGCCGCGGACTACGTCCTCAAAGTGATTGCCCGCCCGTGCACCATCCTGAGCGTCGACCACGTCCAGGACGACCTGACCGGCACGGCCCGCACCATCCTCGTCGGCGGCAACACCGAGGAGTGCATCGCCGGGTTGAAGGCCGTAATCGCGGCGACCGGGGCGCCGCGACTCAGCTGACGCCACCTCGCGGAGGTCGTGAAGGGGGGTGCCCGTCGCCAGTGACGTCCGAGCCGGGCTGTAGCTGCGAATGTGGGCTCGGGTGTCGGGTCGACGCATCGGCAATATCACTGCGCCGTGTGCGCGCAGGGCGCGGTGCAGGATCGCGACGAAGTCGTCCAGCAGTCTTTCGTATCCGGGACGATCGGTGGCCTGCTGTATCGACGTTTTCCGTCCGCCATGGGCAGGTTTAGTGAACCGCTTATCCCCGACCTCGTGCCTCGGCGCGTTTGGTGCATAGTGTCCGGTTCTGTTTCAGAGTGAGAGAAATTGTCTCACATGTTAGTATTTTGCTAACCCGCGAATGAGAGGCGCGAGGGCACAGGCTACTGTGTTCGGCGCCCGTAGTGGGAGGACGTAGGTCTGACATGGCAATTCGAGTCTTCCTCAGCACACTAGCCGCTAGCCTTGCTATTTCCTTTGCCATTATTTCGGCGGTTCCCGCGGCGGCCGCAGTTGCTGGGGGCACGCTCGCGACGATCACGGTGCAGGGCGGTGCCCTGGCGATCACGGTGCCGACCGCCAGCAATCTCGGGACCTTAGTCAACACGGTGAGCGGAGCGACCGTCAGTGGCGCGCTCGGCCAGGTTCAGGTCAATGACGCCCGCAGCGCCGCAGCCGGTTCTGGCTGGGTCGTCAGCGTCATCTCCACGGCGTTCACTCCCCCGTCGGGTCCGGCGATCGCGGCCAGCGACGTTGGTTACGTCGCGGGCCCGATCGTCAAGGTCGGTACCGCGACCTACACCGCGGATAACCCGGGCGATTTGACTGGTGTCACGCCGGCGGTGACCGCCACGGGAATCACCGGGGACAACTCCGCAACCTGGAATCCGACGATTGATGTCCTAGTCCGGGGTGGCACGGCCGCGGGGGTCTACACCGCGACGATCACCCACTCCGTCGCCTAGGTGTCCCCATCGTGAGCACGGCCCGGCACATCAGCTTGGTGATGCGGTTCGCGAGTTCCTTCCTTGCTGTCGGTCTCGGTGCCGGCACCATGATGGCGGCCGAGCCACCGGCCGGTGCGTCGAGTCCCAAACCGAGTCAGGCGCGAGCGGCGTCGAACAGTATCGGGCTGCGGTTGCTCGACGAGCCGGCAAGCGCGAGCAGCGACCCGCGGGCCCGCATCTACATCGTCGATCACCTCGCCCCGGCAACAACGATCCACCGCCGCATCGAGATCTTCAACACAACGACGACTACCCTGCCCGCAATTCTGTATCCGGGGGCCGCATTTGTTTCGGACGGCTCCTTTGTCGGCGCCGAGGGACACACCCAATGACCTGTCGACCTGGACGTCGGTGACCCCGGCAGCAATCGCCATCACGGCCGGCGGGAACATCATCGCCACGGTGACCATTGCGGTACCCGCGGACGCGGCCCCCGGTGAGCAATACGCCGTGGTATGGGCCGAAGCGCGCTCGAGTGTCGTTGGTGGCGGCGTCGTCCAAGTGAGCCGGGTCGGAATCCGCATCTACCTCTCGGTCGGACTCGGGGGCCCGCCGGCGGCCAACTTCACCATTGGCTCCCTGACCGCCGCTCGCTCATCCAGCGGCCAGCCCATCGTGTTGGCGAGCGTGCACAACACCGGCGGTCGGGCGCTCGACATGAGCGGCACCCTGCAACTAGCCGACGGTCCCGGCGGCCTGCGTGCCGGCCCGTTTGCCGCCCGACTCGGCACCGCTCTCGGGATCGGCGACACCGAACCGGTCACGATCGCACTCAATAAGCAGCTTCCCAACGGACCGTGGAACGCCCAGGTCACCCTCGCCAGCGGCCTGATCCAGCACGAGGCAAGTGCGACCCTCACCTTCCCCGCCACGGGGACGTCGCTCGCGGTGAGCACATCGACAAGACATTCATCGGTGTGGCCGCTTTTCGCCACCGTCGCCACCGCTCTTGGGCTATTGCTGGCCGCGGTCTTGTGGATGATCATGGACCGCCGGCGTCGGCGCGGACATCATGGGCACGAGCACCGGGGGCGGTCGCTTCGAGCTGCGCCGACCGTACGGTGACGATTCCGGGTTCGACGTCGGCGTCGTCCGCGTCGGGTGTGGCGATGCCCGCGACGGCTGGTTTTGGCTGCGACGATTCGAGGGCGCGTATCGCGGACGGGCAGCGCGGGTCCGGCCGTGGTTGTTGTTTTGGGCCCTGTCGTGGGGAAAGGGGGCCGGGTGAGCGACATCTCGCGAGCCGGGCGGCTTGAGGCGGAGCTGAATCTCTCCCAGCGCATGCTTGCCGAAACGATCTCGGTGCTGGACACGTTGCAGGCCCGTGCGCCGGTGGGTTTCGCGTTCGTCGACCGCGACTTCAAGGTGATGCGGCTGAACGAGACTCTGGCCGCGGTCAACGGGTCGACGGTCGCCGAGCAGCTGGGTCAATCTGTCGGCGTCACGGTTCCGCATATGTGGGAGCAGTTGGAGCCGTTGTATCGACGGGTGCTTGACACCGGTGAGGCTGTCTGCGACCAGGCGGTGCAAGGCCCGTCGGCCGCGGATGCGGGGCGGATGCACCACTGGGTGTCCAGCTTCTACCCGGTGTTCGTGGCGGACGAGGTGATCGGGGTCGGCGTCGTGGTGCTCGATGTAACCGATCGCACCGACGCCGAGGACGCGCGTCGGCTGCTCGCGCGCATCGTCGAGGATTCCGGTGACGCTATCTTCAGTTGCACTCCCGACGGTGTCGCCACGAGTTGGAATTCCGCTGCGGAGCGGCTGTTCGGCTACACCGCGCAGGAGATCATCGGCCGCCCGGTCGCGGTGATCGCCCCCGCGGGGCTGCTCGGTGAACAACAAGAGATGCGGGCCCGGATGAACGCGGGCGGTTCCACCGATCGGCTGGAGACCACCCGCCGGCGCAAGGACGGCAGTCTGGTCGACGTTCTGGTCACCGCGTCGCCGTCTCGCGACCGCGCCGGCACCGTCGTAGGCGTGTCGGTGATCATGCGTGATGTCACCGAAAGCCGCGCCGCTTTACAGCAGGTGCAGACGAGCCAGCGCCGGCTGGCCGAAGCCCAGCGGGTCGCCGCGGTCGGCAGTTTCGAGCTCGATCTGGTGAGCGGTGAGTTGAACTGGTCCGCCGAGCATTACCGCATCCTGGGGCTGGATCCGGTACTGGCTGCGAGCGCCGAGCTATTCGTGCCGTTGGTGCATCCTGAGGATCGCCCGGCGCTGGCGGCGGCTTGGCAGCAGGCCATCGAGGGCGGGGTGGGCTTCGACCTGCGCTGTCGGATCGTGCGTGCCGACGCTGAGGTGCGCTGGGTCCATATCCGGGCGGTCCCGGAGTTGGGGGCGAACGGCATCGTGTGCAGACTCGTCGGCACATTGCAGGATGAGACCGAAAGGGTTGAGGAAGCCCGGTCTCGGCGTGAGGTCCAAGCCCTGTTCGAAGCCACCTTCGAGCAAGCCGGAATCGGTTGCCTGATCGCGGGCCTCGATGGTGTCCCGATACGCGTCAACGCGGCGGTGTGCGCCTTGCTGGGGCGATCGCAGGATGAGTTGCTCGGCCGGCTGTGGATCCAGTACACGCATCCCGATGACATGCATCTGGAGCAGGCGCTGATCGCACACACGCTCACCGACGGTACTTACGCTGACCAGCGGCGCTACATCCGCCCGGACGACAGCATCGTGTGGGCTTCGCTGCATGCCACCATGGTGCGCAACGCCGACGGGGCGCCGCAGTACTACCTGGCCCAACTTCAGGACATCACTGAGCGCAAGAGGGTGCAGGACGATCTCGCCCACCAAGCGCTGCACGACACTCTGACCGGACTGGCAAACGCGGCGGGGCTCACCGACCGGCTGACAGACGCGTTGGCCAGCGCCCGTGGACGGTCCGCACAGATCGGTGTCATCTTTCTTGACATCGACCAGTTCAAGGTGGTCAACGACTCCTTCGGGTACGCCGCCGGCGACGTCCTGTTACGTCGCGTTGCTGAGCGGCTGCGGGCCACGATCCGGGTCGGCGACACCGCGGTCCGCTACGGCGGCGACGAATTCGTCGTCATCTGCCATGACGCGTCGGCCCGGGATACCACGCAGGTCGCTGAGCGCCTCCTCGCTGCGATTCGTATGCCGTACCGTCTCAACGACCGCGAGGTCACCATCACAACCAGCGTCGGCGTCGCGATCGCTGACGCCAACTCCAGCACGCAGAGCCTGCTCCGCGAATCCGACAACGCCAGACGTCTGGCTAAGAGCCTAGGCCGGGACCGCGTTGAACTGTTCGACGACGCTCTCAGAGCCAAGGTCGAGAAGCGCCTGAGCACCGCCAGAGCCTTACGCCACGCTCTGGAACGCGACGAGTTCACCGTCCACTACCAGCCGGTCATCGACCTGACCACGGGGGCGATGGTCAGCGCTGAGGCGCTGCTGCGCTGGAAGCACCCCGACCGCGGTTCGATTAGCCCGGCGGAGTTCATACCCATCGCGGAGGAGAGCGGCGCTATCGTCTCGATCGGGGCGTGGGTGCTCGAGCACGCTTGCGAGCAACTCAGCCGCTGGCAGCGCACCGACCCGTCGATGTCGGTCGCGGTGAACCTGTCGGTGCGGCAGGTGCTTGCGCCCGACATCATCGAGCGGGTCGAGGGCGTTCTCACACGCACCGGAATCCGGCCCGACAGCCTTTATCTGGAACTGACCGAAAGTGTATTCATGGGCGAGAGCAAGTACTTCCAGACGGCGCTCACTGGCCTCAAGAATCTGAACGTACAGCTGTCGATCGATGATTTCGGTACGGGCTACTCATCGTTGAGCTACCTGAGTCGATTCCCCTTCGACGCCGTGAAGATCGACCGAGCATTCATCAGCGGACTCGGAATCAACCACGATGACACGGCACTCGTCGCCACCATCCTGTCCATGGCCGACGCACTCGGGCTCTCAGTAACCGCCGAAGGCATCGAGAACCAGGATCAGCTCGCCGCGCTGAAAAGGATGCGTTGTCAGCGGGCCCAAGGCTTCTACCTGGCCCGCCCTATGCCCGCCGCAGCCATGAACGACCTAGTTGCCCAGGCACGCCACTGGCCAATTGACCCAAATTCGTCAGAACCGGCCCTGCCGACGGCAGCTGGGCTCACCAGTGTCCCGAATTTGATCGCCCAGGGGCTGCTGCACCCACCCGCCCACGCCCACCACCAAATCGCGTTCCACCGCGACGAAGCCGAATTGGTCGCCGCGATGACCACCTTCGTCTCGACCGGCATCAGCGGCGCCGGGCATGCTGTCGTGATCACCTCCCGGGACCACCTCGCCACGCTGCGCGCTACGCTGCCACCCACCTGGCTGGCCCGAGCTGAACGCGAGGATCGGCTCGTCTGCCTCGACGTCGAGCAGACCCTCGCTCGATTCATGCGCCATGACCGCCCGCAGCCCGAACTGTTCGAACGGGCGATCGCGACCATAGTGCGGGCCCATTCCGCCATCGGCGGCCTGCGCGTGTACGCGGAAATGGTCGCCGTGCTGCTGGATGCCGGTAACCTCGCTGGCACCATCCAGCTCGAAAACCTCTGGGACCGACTGTTGCTGCAGGGATCCTTCGACCTTTTGTGCGCCTTGCCAGTGCTGGACCCGCGTGACGCCCAGCACATGGCGGTAGCTGACATCGGCGGTCAGTCCCCGACGGTTCATCCCAGTCAGACCGCCGACCCCGAGGCCAGCCGTGGCGTCGACGTCGCGCGGGTTCTGCTCTCCAGCACCCGCAGCCTGCTGCGCGCCTGCTCCGCGGAGCAGGCGGTCGGAACGCTGATGCGCGCCGTCGCCGACCTGGGGGGCACCTGCGTGCCCGCGTCGCACGCGGCGGCATCGGCCATCCCGATAGACCTCAGCCTCGGCCACGCCGCTCCCCTGTTACCCACGGCACCGGCCGGCAGCGACGCCCGCCGCAGGATCGAGCAGGTGCTCCCCGCCCTTGTCGAGGACGCCCGCACCGCAGCAGACAACGCTGCGCTCATCACCCGCATGACCGGCCAAATCGACACCGACCCCCTCACCGGACTGGGTAACCGACGCGGCCTGCGACGATTACGCCGACTCGTCAAGCAGGACGCGATCGCGATGCTCGATCTTGATCATTTCAAGCGGGTCAACGACACCGAGGGCCACGACGCGGGTGACCGCGTGCTCGTCGCCTTCTCCCGCATGCTGCGACAACGGCTGCGTTCCACGGACCTGGTCTTCCGGCTCGGGGGCGAGGAGTTCCTGCT
>JBBQUT010000071.1:0-8302 GCA_038212215.1 Mycobacteriales bacterium | reverse complement strand
GTCATTCGAGGACTACGTCCACTCGGCCGTCCCCGAGCCGACCGGCATGCACAAAACGGGGTTCGGGTACCGCCCAGGCGCCGATCGCGCCACCGGCTACCTGCGGGCACCGAGCGCCGCAACCCCGATCGTGAAGGCGTTGCTGCCCGCTGGCATCGTCGGGAACGCCACGCCAACCAGCTGTCCTTCAACCCGTTCCTGGTCAACGGCTCCGGCTATGGAGGACTCGTCGGACACGTCATCGATGCCGCTCGTTTCGCCGCCCTCCACCTCGCCGACGGCGTAATAAAAGACCGTCCGATCTTGCCGCCGACGCTGGCGAGACGATGCGCACCATCGACACCCCAGGCCGACCGGTGGACCTCGGCCGGGCGTGGTACCACCCGCACAAGACTCTGCCAGGCCACCCCGAATTTGTAGAACATCGTGGCGGCGGTGGCGGCTTCCACTCCGTCATGCGCCTCTACCCGGGCTTGCGCCGCGCCATTGTGATCATGAGCAACACGACGCGGCCGATCAACCTCGACGCTGCCGCCCTTCAGCTCCTAGAAGTTGGCGGACAGCCGCAGAGACCGACCAGCACCGCGCCGCGGCCGCGATGGGTCATCCGGTGACAGGCGGATGACGGGATGAGCCCATGACCGCTGCCCAACTGCGAGGCACTCAACACCGACAGGACCACACGATGACCAACCTCAGCCACCGACTCGCACTCGTCACCGGATCAGCCCGCGGAATCGGGCTGGCCTGCGCCAAAGCTCTCGCAGCAGCCGGAGCCACCGTCATCAGGCAGCGCGTGATCCATCATGTGCTCGCAGAGCGCGGAGGGCTGGACGTACTCGTCAACAACGCCGGCACCACAGGCTCCGAGCGCGACCTCGGACCACAGGACCCCGAGCACGCCAGCCTCGATGCCTGGCAAGCCGTACACGCCATCAACCTCGACGGCGTCTTCCTCGGCTGCAAGTACGGCATCATAGCGATGCGGTCACGTGGCACCGGCTCCATCATCAACATGTCTTCACGGTCGGGGTTGGTCGGCATCCCGGCCGCCGCGGCATACGCTTCCAGCAAAGCCGCCATCCGCAACCACACCAAGACCGTCGCGCTGTATTGCGCCGAGCAGGGCCTCGCCATTCGATGCAACTCACTGCACCCGGCCGCCGTCCTCGAGGACGACGGCGGGCCAGCGCTACTGACAGCAGTTTCGGCGGCCGAGGTGTACGACAGGGCGATATTGGCGCTGGTGGGCAGCCATTTGGCGACGGCCGGGGCGACCGCGTCCAGCAGACTGACCTCGATGATCGTTGCCCACGCAATGGCGCCGACGATGGCGATAACCACGCTGCGGGTGATGGCGCCGAGCGCCACTCCCAGCGCGCCGAAGAGCACGCTGGTGAGCATCGCGCCCAGGAACATTGCGCCGACGCCGCCGTGCGGGTAATGCACGCCAACCGAGGCCGAGCCACCTGGTGACGCAACACCGCCACCTCATGACCTACGACCAGCAGCTCGACGTCCGTCGCCGCCTCGCCACGACCACGGGTCACGACAAGAGCAGTAGCACCCGGAAGGCGGCATAGAAAGCGCTCAACAACACCAGCTGATCATGCCGAACCCTAGCGACCCCGGGCAGGCTGAGGTTTTGAGCCCAACAGGCTGTGCGAGCGGCATCGTTGGTCACTCGCATCAATTAGCTGGGTGTTGAACTGACTCGACCTCGAGGCATTAGGACTCATCGGTCAGGTCGGCGTCGAGTCCTCGCGCTCCATTCGGCGCCCAGCACAGCCTCGCTACAGCATGGTTGACCGCGTGCACCGCCCGGCAATAACTGACGCGCTCCACTGGTCGCGCGCGACTCCCTGCTGAATGACCGTGGCCACCGAGCGGGCATGCACCCGTCGACGCCGACACTTCCTCGAGGGGATAGGTCGCCCAGACCAAGCCGTAGGCGGTCGCCGGAAGGCCGGTCGGCTCAAACCCCGAAACGATGGGGACATGACGATCGCCAGTCCGAAACGTCCCGAAGTATTTAGCCCGCAGGTTCCCATTCCGCTGTAAAGCTAGCCGACAGCGAAGGGCATGCCGATGTGTAGCGGCGCCCGCAGGTGCGTCTCGGGTGGGGGTGGAGTCCAGCGCTGACTGTTAGGTCAGCCCCGAACCTCGTTGACAATCTCGAAGCCTGTCTCCTCCGGGGGTGAGGTGAATCCCCCGTCGATACCCTGCTGCATCCGAGGCATGAGGGTGCTGTCTCGGAACGCTTCCCAGCTTTCCTTGGATTCGTGGACGGCAACGATCGCCCATCCATCGGCTGACGGCCCAGCGGCGTGGTACAGCTGTCCTTCAGGTAGCCCGTCCGCCGGATGTACGGCGGCGATCGACGCCTCGTATTGCTCCTTCGTGCCCCCAGCAAACTTGTGAACGACGCCATAGGCCATTGAGTTCTCCTTGCTCGAAGGACCAGTTCGGTAGGGCAAACACGATACGCCGCCGCGCTGACGCCGTATAGCAGTCTCGGAGCCAGAACCGCGCCCATCAACACCTCCGCCACGCCGCTGTTGTAGCTCGCGCGCCGACGCTCCCGAGCCATCGATCTGCGCGACCGACGCTCAGTCCATCCCTGCGCATAAGAATAGGTCTGCTGCACGAATAGATGACAGCTGATCTGTGGAGCTGGGAGGCTCCGCTGACCTGATTGATCGCGCACTAGATATCGCCATTGTCCCCGAGGCCATCGCGGCCCTAGCGCACGATGACGTCGCGGTCGAGGTCACGTTCGTTTGTCGGGTCACGCATCGAACGGATCTCCCGCGTCGTTCGCATGTCGCCGAGATGGACCCGGTTGGGTAAACGCCGGAATACGTCGGGGGCCCCATGGGCGACGCCGTGTAGTACGGCCCGCGGTGGCGGCTACTTACGGCGTGCGACCGCGGCACCCACTCAGGACATATACGTGATCGTTACGGAGACTGATATGTAACCAGTGGGCACGACGACGACGAATCGGTCGTCGTGGCGGACGTGAAGGTCGAGGCCATTGAGCAGATTCGGAGCATGCATCCGTCGGTCGATATCACCGACCCGAACATGATGCGCTATCTGGATCTCGATCTGTACGCATCGTGCGCCCTCGGCGGAGCATTGAACGACGAAACCGTGCCCGTCTGCAGGCACCGGTCATCTGTGATGCCGCTAATGACCAGCCGGCACCCCCCGGGCATCGGCACAGTCCTGCACGAACTCGGAGTTCTCTGCGCGCCAGACCTTTTTGTCGATGCGGACGGTCTCGTACAGGTGGCCGACGAACTTGACGGATTCGATGAAACGCGGCACGCAGGAAGGCTGCGCCAATCTTCGATACAACTCGACTGATCTTCGAGCGTGCCGCGTCTTTCGGGATCACGACTGCTCTGGGCGCGGATCAACTGGTCTAGGTTCGGATCACGGCCGCGGGACGCTCCGGTCCTGGTCGGTATGCCTTCGACCTCGTGGATGCCGCCCTTCGCGGCGATCGAGCCGCACGACCGCACTTTGCGAATCGTGTCCGCTCGCGATGAACTTCGTGGCGCCGCTTAGCATGTCGCTGTGGAGCCGGCGTGGACCGTCAACGGATAAGTACGATCGCTCATGGTGATCACCCCGTCGCCGCGCCACTGAGCGACGCGTCAGTGCGAGTGCTCCTCGATCGCGGCGTCCCGCGCGGCGAGGGGAGGGTGCTCGATCTCGGATGCGGTGCTGCCACCTGGTTGGTGCGAGCGCTGACCGGTCGGCCAGGTCTTCGCGCCGACGGGATCGACATTGACGCTGAGGCCATCGCGCGAGCGCAGGACATTGTCGCCGAATCGGGGCTGGCAGAGCGCGTCACGCTGCACGCTGGTGACGCGAAAACGGCCAGCTTTCCGCACCGCTTCGATCTCGTGATCTGCATCGGCGCCACCCACGCCTTTGGTGGCCTGCTTCCCACCCTGGCGTCGATCGGCACCCACCTGGCGCCCGGCGGGACAGTGCTGGTCGGCGACGGTTTCTGGGAGCGTGCGCCGGGCCGCGACACGCAGGACGTCGGGTTCGAAGCCGACGAGTTCACCGATCTCGCGGGGACGGTCGACCGCATCATCGACGCGGGTTGGACACCCGTGTATGGGCACGTCAGCACGATCGCGGAATGGGACGACTACGAGTGGTCCTGGACCGGAACCGTGGCACGGTGGGCGTTGGAGCACCCCGCAGACCCGGACAGCGGGCCAGCCCTGGAAGTTGCAGCAGATCACCGCCGAGACTGGCTGCACGGCTACCGCAGGACGTTGGGATTCGTTTCCGTTCTACTGCGTCAAACCTCGCGCCGATGACGGTTGCCTCGTGAGCTGGCGCAGCGCGATGGCGTGCCATGCCGGTCCCAGTCGTATCCCGGCCAGCCTGGACATACGACGGAGGCGGCGCCGCGCACGTCCCCCACAACAGCAACGCATCGATTCTCGTCGGGTGAGCCGCGCACGCGACGCCGATCGGCGTCCTTTTCATCGACGCCGCCCGCCCGACGCCACCGGGCATCGCTGGTCAAGGTCGCCGCGCTGGACCTATCTCTACCGCGCGGTCGACCAGCAGCACGGCCAGGCGATCGTGTTCTGGTTCCGACGCCGCGACGCCGTTGCCGCTCGTGAGTTCTTCCCGCGCGCTGCGTGTCGGCCCGTCGCCGGTCGAGGTCACCACCGACCGGCCACCGGCTTACCCGGGTGTTCGACGAGATCGCCCCGGAGGCACGCCATGTCACCGAGCAATACGCCAACAACCGCTGGACGCGGACCATGGCCGGCTCAGGGTACGGCTGCGTCCGATGCTCGGACTCAAGAACGTGTGGTGTCGCGATTCGATACGCGGGTACGTTGAGGCGCACGAACCGGTGCGACCGCCTCTCAGGCACCCGCCCGTCTGGACGTTGGCCGCGCGAGATGAGGCTTCATTGCGTGAGGTGCGGGTTCGTTGTCAGGCTGGTCCGGCGATGGGACGAAATCATCGTGAAGAAATGGCCGACCTTGGTGTGTGCCTGCATGCTGATGCTGGTTGGCCTGCATCGGTAGGCCGGCCTCCTCATCAACCCCGCTACCGCGGGCTACCCCGCCTGCCAAAATGGCTTCGGGCACGCGATCGGGGCCGACCATTCATGGGAGCGCTATCCCGGTCGGCCAATCAGGTTGCGAGCCACCGTCCCCTATTAGTCGGGGCGTGGGCTTTCCCGAGATTGAGGGCAGCAGCCACAAAGTTCAGCTATTGGGGACTGATCATGGCCGAGCGACCCGACATGCCAGTGCGCGTCAACGAGCAGGTGAAGATCGTGTGGAGAATCGCTGGCAGTGGTGAGCTTGGTCTAACCAGCATTGCGCCCGACGGCCGAACGCTGCGAACAGTGCACTTGATCAAAGGTCGTCCCGCACGACGCCCCGTCACCGGAAGGGTGCCCGCACGGGATCCCTGTGCGGCACAGCGGCAGACGGGTCTAGGTGCCGCCGTCGAGCTACCAGCGGCGTCTATCGCAGCTAAGACTCGCCTTTGTGTTCAGGGTCAAGCGGCGGGCACAGCCCGGCGGATGACATCTACCAGTTCGTCGCGCGTTGGGCCGGGTGCGTACGTAGGTCGCCAGCCGTCCTGGTAGACCGCCCGTGCCAGGGGCTCGGCCGCCCTCAGTGTCTCGGGCAACGCGGTCATCGCGAAGTAGCCTCCGGCGTGCTGGCCAATCCGGGGGTCGGCTTCGACCGCGGCGGCGATGAGGTCGGAGGTGAGCGGGATGCTCGGGTCGAGGTCTTTGCCCTGCCAGCGCCTGACCATGCCGCCATCGATCGCGAGGTGGTCGGCTACCCAGGGTTCGATGGCGCGGTCGCACCAACTGCCGAACGGCTCGGCCACCGCAGGCGGGTCGGCACCCTCGTCGAGAAGTGCGAGCAGTGCCGCGACCTGCATGCAGGCCATCGCGATCCCGCGCCCTCGGGTCGGGGTCGTGGTCGCCACCGAGTCCCCCACGGCGACCAGTCCCGGCGTGCCGACCTGTCGCCGGTAGACGTTACGCAGCGCTCCGCCAACGAGAACCGCCGATGTTGGGTGCGCACGGTCCGGTCGGGTCCACTCAGCGACGGCCGGGATGGCTCGGCAGGCCGCCTCGAAGGCGGCCTCGAACCGCAGTACCTTGAGTGCGGCGTCCGCGGTGGGGCGCACCAGCACTACCGAAAAGTGGCCAGCCTCGTGCAGGAAAACCAGGCACTGGTAGCCGTCGAAGTCGGCCATGTAGGCAATCGGGCTCACCATGGGCCCGTGTTCTGCTCCCGGTCTCAGCCGGTAGGTGCGGTCGACGTACGCGAGGCCGCAGTCGCCGTCGAGCTCCGGGTCGCCGCCCTGCGCGCTCGACCTGGCAAGGCGCCCGGCTCGGCCTGAGGCGTCCACGACGAGGTCAGCCTCGACGAGGGATCCATCGACCCGAGCGCCGACGACCTGACCCCGGTCGAGGACCAGTCCGTCGACGTGACCCGTGCGCAAGGTGAGGCCGGGCTGCTTCTCCGCCGTGTGTCGAAGCGCTCGCTCGAAGGTCGATCGGCGTGAGAGCACCCCCAGTACCTGGGGAGATCCAGCGGGGCTTGGCGCCTCCACCGGGCAGGCGCCCAGGTCCCGCCAGCTGTTGAAGGCCTCGGGCCATTCAGCCAGGAGGGTCATCGGCACCTGGGGCCGGAATCCGTGGGCGTGCTCGAACTGCATGACGCCACGACGGACCCAGGCTTCTCCCGTCGGGCCGGGGTCCCGGTCCACAGAAGTGACTTGGTGTCCGCGGCGTGCGAAGGCGGCGCCGAGCAGGAGTCCCGTCGGGCCCGATCCCACGATAAGTGTCCGCACGATCGTCCTCGATTACACTGTAGATGAGTTGATTACACTGACAGTGCCTTCAAAAGGAGTTGGCGTCAAGATGCCTGAGGCACGCCGCCCATACCGGTCGACGCTCCGTCAGGAACAGGCGCGCGCGACGCGGCGAGCGATCGTCAGCGCTGCCCGCGACCTCTTCGTCGAGCTCGGGTGGTCACGCACGACCATCGACGCCGTGGCCGCCCGGGCCGGGGTGAGCCGCAAGACAGTGTTTACCTCGGTCGGTGGCAAGGCGGCACTTCTGAAGCTCGCGCTGGACTGGGCGTTGGTGGGCGACGACGAACCAGTCCCGATGTCCGGACGGCAGGTCATCGCGGAAATGGAACAGCTGACCGAGCCCCGCGCGCTCGTGGCCCGTTGGGCACAGTTCGTCGCCGAACTGGAGGAGCGGGCGGCGCCCCTGGCCGACGTACTCGTCGTGGCTGCGGACGCCGACCCGGAAGCCGCCGATGTGCACGCGGTGTCCGAACGTAACCGGCTCGCGGGCGCGGAATTCATCGTGGCTCGCCTCACCTCAACCGATGGCCTGCGACCGAGACTCACTGCCGAGCGCGCCGTAGCCGCCGCCCTGGTGCTCATGGACCCCGCCGTTCACCGCACGCTCGTCCGCGAGCACCGCTGGACGAGCACTGAGTACGCCGACTGGATCGAGCGCGCGGCCGTCGCCGAGCTCGTCGAGGCAGACAATGCCCAAGGCACGATGCGACCACGCGCGGAACGCTGAGCGGCGCACCTCGGCGGAAGTCCCTTGCGACAACACCGAACCGCACCCTCCCCGCGAGCCACGCCGGCAAGTCCATCAATGTGCGAAGAACGAGGATCCACGTGGCTGCGCCGGCACCCTGAACCGTGCCGCAAACCGACGGCTTACGGCGACGATGATCCCGTAGTGGACAGCCCGGCGACTTCGATGACCGTGAACGGGCGGCCGAGCCGGAGGACCTCGGCCGGATGTTCGAGCGCGCACGGCGCCGATGTGGACGGCGTGGCCGCGTTGTACGAGCCGGATGCCGTGGTCGCCGACGCCGCGGCAGTTGGTCAACCGGTCCGAGGCGATCAGGCGCATGTACGAGGCGCTGCTCGGCTAGGTCGCAGTCTCCACCCGAAGGAGCACGTGTCGTGACCTTGCCCTAGCCTCGTCTCAGCAGTCACCACGGTCCTGCTGCCAGTCCAGAAAGGCGACCCGCCGGTGGGGCGGCCGAGCCCCTTCGCCCATGTCCTCAACCAGCCCGGCGCGGTGACGTCGATGGCCATTCCCCACTCCGGCTCACGCGCGCGCACCGGCCACCGCCTCGCCGAATTGCCGAACGAGCAGGTTGAACCGCACCGGATGCCGTGCGTGCACGCAGTGCCCCCCGCCCTCGAAGACCTCGACCGGGCAGCCGAGCGCCTCGGCCAAAGC
>JBBQUT010000070.1:0-8437 GCA_038212215.1 Mycobacteriales bacterium | reverse complement strand
GAGCAATTGTCAATACCTGTGGATCGGGAGTTTCAGGCCGCGGTTTCGACGGACGGCGTGATGGCTTGTTGATCTTCTGATCGTTCGAGGAGTTTGCCGTCGACAAAGGTTGCGCCGGCACGGACGAGCGCGACGAGGTGGGGTGCGTTGACGGCGCGCCAGCGGTCCTGGGCGGCGAGGATGAGCTTGAAGGCCATGGCCAGCCCGGCGGCCTTGGAGCCTGGCCCGCGGGTGATCTTGGTGCGGTGTCGGACGGTGGCGAAGGTGGACTCGATCGGGTTCGTGGTGCGCAGGTGCACCCAGTGCTCGGCGGGGTAGTCGTAGAAGGCGAGCAGCTCCTCGACGTCGTCGGTGATCTTCGCTGTGGCTTTGCCGAACTTCGCACCGAACAGCTCGAGGAAGGCCTTGACCGCGGCGAGGGCGTGCGTCTTGTCCTCGGCGTTCCAGATCTCGGCGAGGGCCTTCTTCGCCGCCGGGTGCGCGGACTTGGGCAGCGCACCGAGCACGTTGCCGATCTTGTGGAACCAGCAGCGCTGCTCGCGGGTCTCGGGAAAGACTTCCCGCAGCGCCGACCAGAACCCGAGTGCCCCGTCCCCGGCCGCGAGCACCGGGGCGCGCATGCCGCGGCGTTTCGCATCGCGCATCAGGTCCGCCCATGACTCGGCCGATTCGCGGTAACCGTCGGCGAGTGTGATCAACTCCTTGCGGCCGTCAGCACGGACCCCGATCAGCACCAGCAGGCACAGCTTCTCCTCACCGAGGCGGATGTTGACGTGGATGCCGTCGGCCCAGCAGTAGACGTAGTCGACCTTCGACAGATCCCGCGCAGCAAACGCTCGCTGCTCGTCTTGCCACTGCTCTGTCAACCGGGTGACCGTCGACGCGGACAGCCCCGCACCGGTGCCGAGGAACTGCTCCAGCGCGGGCACGAAATCCCCGCCCGAGAGCCCGTGCAGATACAGCAGCGGCAGCACCTCGCTCACCTTCGGCGAGCGGCGGCACCACGCCGGCAGGATCGCCGAGGCAAACCGCTGCCGCTCACCGCTGGCCTCGTCGATGCGCTTGTCGTTGACCCGCGGCGCTCGCACCTCGATCGCGCCGGCCGCTGTCGTCACCATGCGCGGGTCATGGTGGCCGTTGCGAACCACCAGCCGGTGCCCGTCCGCATCGAATTGGTCGACCAGCGCGTCAACATAGGCGTCGGCCTCAGCCTTCAGCGCGGCCGCGAGCATCCGCCGCGCGCCCTCGCGGGCGATCTCATCCAACAGCGAACCCGACGGCACCGACGTCGGCGACTGCGATTCTTCCTTCGACTGCACTACCTTGAGCACGGGCGTACCTTCCCGAGCCGGCGCGCCAACGCCGACCTGATCAGAACTTGTATGGGCTTCAGATCTTGCTCGGGACGGTGCGCCCTTTCACGTCACCCCGCCGAGCGCCATCCACAGGTTCTGATCATTGCTCGAGGATGTCGCGGATGTAGGGCAGCGGGACCCCTGCGTCGTAGAGGTGCATGGCCCGGCTGTGTCTGAGGACGTGAGGGCTCAGATCGGCGCTGGCGAGTGCCGGATCACTGGCGAGGGCTTGGTATTTGGCGAGGATCCACCTGATCCCGCCGCGGCTGAGTTTGGCTCGATGCTGATTGAAGAACACCGGTTGGCCGTCGCGGCCGGGGCGGTCCAGTTGCTGTTCGGCGAGGTAGGCGCCTAGCAGCGCGGCAGTGTTGGCGCCGATGGGGACGTGGCGGGTCTTGCGGCCCTTTCCGGTCAGCGCGGCCATGGCCGGGTCGTCGAGGCGGATGTCATGGACGGTGAGGTCGGCGAGTTCTTGGACGCGGGCGGCGGTGTCGTAGAGGGTGGCCAGCAACGTCGCGTCGCGCCGGCCGCCGCGGATGGACCGGTCGGGCAGGGCGAGCAGTTCCCGTGTCTGTGCGACGCTCAGATGGGCTATCGCCGGCTGGTCGTGCTGGGCGGCGGGGATCGCCAGGATGTCTTGGCAGCAGGCCAGGCGGGCTGGGTCTTGTGTCTGCATCCACGCGAAGAACGAGTCGAGGGCGGCCAGCCGTTGGTTGCACGTCGTGGTTCCGTTGCCTCTGCTGGTGTGCAGCCACGTCAGGAAGTCGGTGATCGCGGCGGCGTCGATCTGCTCGAGGGCCAGCTTGTCCGGCGGGACGGACCGCTCGTCGCGGTAGTAGCAGATCAACAGTTTGAACGCGTCACGGTAAGAGGCGATGGTGTTGGGCGAGTAGCCGCGGACCCCGGCCAGGTGACCGGTCAGGAACCGGCGCAGGAACACCGCGAAGTCAGTGGCCATCACGCGCTCCGGCCGGTGGCACGACGTCGCCGATGACTTGCTGGACCCTGGTGGCGATGTCCGGGAAGGACTCGGCAGTGAGGTGCAGGTAGTAGGCGGTGTCAGCGATGGACGAATGCCCCAGGTAGGCCTGCAGAACCGGCAGCAGTGTGCCGACATCACGACCCTGGGCGAACCAGGACCGCACGTTGTTCACCGCATGCGAGTGGCGCAGGTCGTGCACCCGGGGGCCGCGACCGGGGCCGCCGTGGGAGATGCCCGCCTGCCAGAGGAACCGGCGGAAGTTGTGATACACGTTCCCGAGCGTCAACGGTCTGCCCGCAGTGCCGGGGAATAACCATTGCGAACCGTCGGGCCGCGCAGCGAGTCGCGCGTCGTAGTCGGCCAGCCGCGCGCGTAGCGGTTCGGACACAGGCACCTGCCGGTCCTTGCCGCCTTTCCCGTCGCGGACCTGCAGCACCCCGGCGTCGGTGTCGACGTCGCCGATGAGCAGCAGGCGGGCCTCCGAGGCGCGCAGCCCGCAGGCGTAAATTGTGCGGAACAGCACCGGCATGACCAGGTGCCGGGCCGGGACCTCGCTGCAGAAGTGGCATTGGTCGGTCTGGGCGAACAGGGCCGCCAGCTCGCGGTCGGTGTAGATATGCGGGACGTAGCGGGCGGGGCGGGGCAGCGCGGCCCGGGGCAACAGGTAGGCCGGCTCGCCGCGACGCCCGAGCCAGCGGGCAAGCTCGCGGACCGGGGCAGCCAATCCCTGCAGCGTTGCCGGCCTCACGCCGCGCCCACGGGCCGCGGTGATCCACGCCTGCACCGAGGCCTCGTTCATCGTGTCCAGGCCCGGGAACTCGCGGCGGATGAACTCCTCGAACCGGGCCAGCACCCGCGCTTCGGCGTCGTACTTGTAGCCGACCGCGCGTTTCTCGCCGACCAGTGCGGTGATCGAGTCGGTGAGCGTGACGGCGGTGCTCACGACGTCGCCGCCGGGATCGGCGCGTCCGGGTCCAGGGCGCACTGCGCCAACAACTGCAGCGAGGATTTCAGGTAAACGCCGGTCGAGGCGACCTGCTGATGGCCGAGGATGTCGGCGATCTGTTCCAGCGGCGTGCCGTCTTCCAGCAGCCGGGTCGCGAGCGTGTGCCGCAGCGAGTGCATGCCGTGCCGGCGCTGCTCGCCCAGCGGCACGTGCGCCGCCCGGGCGTGCTTGACCAGGATCTGGTGCAGGTGGTCCTGATCGGAGAACGGGCCGATCGGAGCCGTGTGCCGGATGAACACCTGCGGGCAGTCGCTTCGCGGTCGACCGTGCTGAAGGTAGTCGATGATCGCCCAGCCGACGTCCTTGAGCAGCGGCAGCTGTACCCGCCGGCCAGTCTTGGCCTGCACCACCGACAGCCGGTTGCCGGGCCAGTCGAGATCGGCGAACCGGAGCCGTTTGACGTCGATGCCACGCAGCCCGAGCCGAGTGATCAACAAGACGATGGCGTAGTCGCGTTTCCCGCACGGGTTGCCCCGGTCGACCGCTCGCAAGATCTTGGCCACGTCGCCCGGATCCCACACCGACGGCACCCTGGCCTGTCTGGCCGACTTCGCCGCCGGGACCGCCGCCAAGATCGTGTCATCGACCAGTCCGGAGCTGATGGCGAAGCGCAGCAACGACCGCACGGCGCACAGTTTGTGCTCCACCGTCTTGGCCTGGTAGCCGGCCAAGGTGGCCACGAACGAGTCCATGGCGCGGCTGTCCAGACCGGCCAGCCCGTTCCGCGCGGCCGTGACCGCGAGGAACTCGCCGGCCACCGTGCCGTAGGAGCGCACCGTCGATGCCGAGGCGCCGTTGTCCTGCAGCCAGGCCTGGAACCGCGCCCGCACGTCGGCCTGCCCGGCGCTGAGCCTGTCGACGGTGCGGGAATAGCGGCGCAGCACCGTGCCGTGAACGGCGAAGTCGTCCAGCATCGCCGCGACGCGGAACAGGTACACGTCGATCGTCTTCAGCGTGCCAGCTTGTTCCTTGACGAAGAAGCCGCCGCAGGCCTGGTCGACCCACACCATCGCAACGTCGAGCGAGAAGTCTTCAACGCCACGGCCTGCGAAGAACCGCTCGAGGCGTCGCCAGCAGCCCCGGTACCAAAGCATCGTCGAGGGCTTGTAGCCCACACGCACCAACTCGGCATCCAACCCGGACACCAGCTCAGACACGGCAACCATGACGAGTGACCTCCAATCACGAAGGCCCGGCACCGTGCCGGGCCGCGTGATCAGAGTCCATCCGTTATGCGCAGCGTCTGGCCGTCACAACGCCGTCGACGGCGGCAACCAACCGATCGCTGCGCATAACCCAGCGCTGCTCATTAGGTGGGTTATGCGCAGCTGCGCATAACCCACCTTGCGGGGTGCCCCGCTCGGACGGGGCGAACCGGCCCTGATCGAGCACGCCTGCCCGCAGCCAGGCGGCGACGTCTTTCCTGGCGGGAAAGGTCCCCAACTGGTGCAGGATGTGGTCGTGATCGGCGCGGTCGAACGCCGCGGTCAGGTCCGCGTCGAGCACCCAGCGGCGCTTCGCGCGCGGTGATGCCACGGTCCAGAAGATCGCGGCAACAGCATCCTGACAGCTGCGGCCCGGACGGAATCCGTAGGATTTCGGCTCGAACCTGGCCTCCCACTCGGGTTCCAGCGCATTGACCGTGACAGCTTGAAGACATCTGTCGACGATCACTGGAATGCCGAGCCCGCGCTTCCCGCCGCGTTTCGGGATGAACACCCGCTTGACCGGCAGAGCCCTCCACGACCCGGAACGGTGCTGCATCCAGTCGACCAGGTCAGCTTTGCCCTGATCCGACAGCACCGTCTTGCCGTCGATGCCTGCCGTCGCGCGGCCAGCATTGATCTCCGTGACCCGCCGCACGCTGAGCAGCGTGTTTGCGCGGGAGCGGAGCATCAACTTCTGCAGATTGCGGACCCGTTTCAGGTCCCCAGCCTGCGACGCTGCGAAGATCCGTTGCCGCAGTCGCCGTACGTCGTCCTGCACCCGGCGCCAGTCCACTGCGCACCAGTCCAGGGGTTCGCCCTCCGGTCCGTTCACCGTGCCGACCCGAGACGCTTGCGCCTCCGTTGTCATCGCCATGGCGTCCAACTTGCCCTTCGGTTCCGGTGTCCTTGGTCATCGCTTCTCCGCAGACCCACCCGACCCACGTCAGCACCCTTTCGGGTCCGGACACCCAGTCCGGTATCCGGCCGGTTATCCGCGACGATCGGCGGAAGGGCGCCGATCACGATGTCCCGGTTTCCCGTCGCCTTTCGGCGTGCCGGCCTTCGCTACTTGGGTCATCCTGCGCCCGCCCGGGAAGTGCGCCTTCCTCACGGTCGGCCTACCAGGGCACAACCAGTGCCCGGACCCGGACGGGGTTGTCACGTTCCACACGCACGAGCTGCGACCGGGGTGGGTGCCCTCTCAACCCCGGGGACGGCGGTGCTCCCACGACCGGTTCCCAAATCGCCGGTCGCCGCCTGCCGCTTCTCAACGGCCAGTCCCTGCACCCCGGTACCGCGATCCATCACCCGGGGCCGAACGTAACGAGGCATCAAACGAGGGTTCACTTACGTTCACCCGTCCGGTCTTCCCCTCGCCGGTAACCCCCGGATGGTGCAGGGGTCCTTAGGCTTTTCCCGGAGCTCCGCACCCCGCCGTTGCCAGCGACGCACGTCCGGGCGGGGACAGGCGTTGAGCACTAGCCCGGACCCGCAGCCGACAACATCATCGGTCGGCCCTCCAATCTGCGAGTCCACTCGCAACGTGCGACCTCGTGTCGCACTTGGGGTCGTTCTTGTTCACCTGTCCGGTGTTGAGCAACCGCACCCGGGCGGCCAGCTTGGGTTGCACGTCCACGACCCGCTCCCCGGCGCCGATCAGTTGCTGCGCCACCAGCCGCCCCAGCCCGCGGGCGCCCTCGATCGCCCAAACCCGCTCGGGCCACGACGCTGCCCACCGTTGCAACTGTTCCACCTGACCCGGCGCCGCGATCACCCGCAGCTGGCCGAGCTTGCTCTCGCCCTGGTCAAGGGCCAGAGCCGTGTGCGATCCCTTGTGCGGATCGATGCCGATGATTACCTGCACCATGTCGCCTCCAAGACGTCACCGATGAAAGACCGCGGCGGGCATGTCTGATCGGAAATGACCCGACCGTGGGCTGGGAGGTGATCAGGCGGCGGGTTCGAGGGTGACTTTGTAGCCGAGTGCTTCGAGTTGGCGGATGTGGTTGTTCTTGCGGCGTTCGGGGCGTAGTCGTGTGTCGAAGAATTCGGGACCGAGGTCGCGGTAGCGGCTGGTCGGGTCAGCGAGCAGGTGCCAGACGATGACGAGGATGGAGCGGGAGACCGCGACCAGGGCGCGGAGTTTGCCGATACGTTTGGCCAGGCGACGGCAGCGGGCGCCGAGGAAGCTGTTGCCGCGCGCAGCGACCGCGGCGGCTTCGCCGAGCACGGCCTTGAGGTAATGGTTGCCCTTGCCGGTTCGTCCGCTGCGGGTGGTCGCGCCGGATTGGATCGTGCGCGGCGCGAGCTTGGCCCAGGACACCAGGTGCCCGCAGGTCGGGAAGACGGTCATCGACAGGCCGACCTCGGCGATGATGACCTGCGCGGCGTGTCTCCCGACGCCGGTGATCTCGTCCAGACGGTCCACCGCGGACAGGTACCGAGTAGTCGGGCTTTCGCCACCGTCGCCGGAATTGACCCCGGGTGCAGCCTGCGCGGCCGGGATGTCGGCGAGTACCTGCTCGATGCGGTTGTCGAGCCGCTCGATGTGGGCGGTGAGACTGTCGATCTGGCTCAGCAGCATGTCCGCGAGCTCGGCATGGTGCTCATCGAAGCGACCGGTCAGCGCGTCGATCAACGCCGGGCGTTTGGTCCGCAGCCGGCCTTTGGCTAGCTCAGCAAGCACGCGCGGATCGCGCTCACCGTCGATCATCGCGTGCAGCATCGCCCGGCCGGACACGCCCATGATGCTGGTCGCCACCGAGGACAGTTTGATCAGCGCATCCTCGAGCAACTTCTCTACTCGTTGCGTCTGCCGAGTCCGGTCGCCGATCAGATCGCTGCGCAGCCGGGTGTAGTCGCGCAACTGGCGGATCTCGATAGGCGGGACGAACGACGCGCGCAGCGTGCCGCGTTCGTTCAGCTTGGCTAGCCAGACCGCGTCGAGCTTGTCCGTCTTCGGTCGCCCGGGCACGTTCTTCACATCGCGGGCATTGACCAACCACACCGTCAAGCCGCGCGCCTCGAGCAGGTAGTAGAACGAGCGCCAGTAGTCCGAGGTCGCCTCCAGCACGATCCGCTCGATATTCAGCTCGGCCAGCTGATCAGCCAGCGACATGATCGCCGTCGTTCGCGACGGCACTGTCCATACTCGCGTGTCGCGCTGTCCAGGAGTCGAGACCCGCGGCATCCTCACGCACACAACGCCGGCGTCCTTGCCAACGTCCACCGCAGCTACCCGCGCCACGATCTCCGGATCGGTCGAGTCCGCCTCAACCACGTAGCCTGTCACCTGCATCGTTCACGCTCCTCGTTGCGCAGTGGATAGGGCGGGTTGCCCGGAGGCCTGACGGGAAACCAGAATCTGATCGGCGTGCTCGAAGCAACAGTGCGCAACCCCTCGACTCAGGCCCCGGCGCCAGACTGATTTACGAGCTCGAAGCCCAAGAAATGCCGCGGCGTCGGCGGGCAACCCACCACACATTTTCGCGCCTGCGCAACGTCCCGGCAGGGACACCCGGACTGATTTCAGATCGATCGCGTCCGCGCCTCTTTCGAGCTACACCACGGCGAGACACGACGAGCTGGCACCTCGTTAACAAGCCAGACCGAAACGGTCGGCAGACGGTTCGCGAGCCAGCCCGTCGCACCTCTCGGACGCTACGGCGACGCCGCAGATCCTGCATCAAGTCTCAATCAGACGGCTACGCGCGTGCGCTCGCATCGCCGATCTCGTCCCGAATGAGGATCCTTGGGTTCGCGCGGTGATTGCAACACCTGGATGATTCGAGGGTGTTGATGACGGTTCGATTCTCCAACCAGCTTGTCGCTGAGTTGGTCCAGCCGTTCTGGTCGGCGCTGCAAGACGGGGAGTTCCTGACCGACG
>JBBQUT010000069.1:0-9269 GCA_038212215.1 Mycobacteriales bacterium | reverse complement strand
TCGCCGCACGCGCCGTCGCTGCCGAGGCGCTCACACACGGGCTGAACGCATTACTGACCACGAAACCGCGCATCGCCGTCTGCACAACCATAGAACCAATGCTCGCCGCAGCACACGACGCGACCGCCATGGCAACAAATCATGAATCCCCGATAGTTTTGCACCCCCCGCAACGACCGTTCGTATGACAGCCCGAAATTCACACCATGGCTTCGCAATCACGCCGAGCACAGGTTCAAGACCGCGCCCTGTCTCGGCCGGGCACGAGGAAGTCGTTCAGCACCGTCTGCTCAGTGCCGACGACAAGTGAGAACCCAACGACCTGAACGACCCCCGTCACCAGGCGTGCGCAGCAGACTATGCCAACGGGGTCGTCGGCGAGAACAAGTTCACCAACTACCCGCACGAGTGTGTGCACCGGGAGCCGCCGGGTTCTCAAACCCTCCCTGGCGATGCCCAAGATCATGTCGCTCGTCGGCGAATAGCGGCGTAACGAGGAGCGAGGCCGTGACAGCCGGGCAGCAGAAGATCGCCATCGAGCAGGCCCCGGCCACGATGCGCCACATCCTCCGCCAGGACCCTGCCCGCTCAGGACCCTGCCCGCTCAGGACCCTGCCCGCCCAGGGCCGTTTCGGACGTCGAGGCCGTGCACGCGACCGACGGGAAGCGCGCAGGGCGATGCCGACCATAACTACCCGGCTGCCGATCAGCGAAACGTCCGACTCCGGGTCGCATCGCGCGCCATGAGACTCATCCTCCTGAATATGAAGCTCAACAACACCCGCGGGCGCCGGAGGGGATCTGGGAGCGCGAAGCCGTGGCCGATTCGTGTCAGCGGAAGAGGGGACCCCGGGAATTTGGCCTTCACTTGACTTTCAGAGTCAACGACTCACAAACGGGTCACGATGGGGCAGACCCCCGTTACCCGAAGCGGCCCAAGAACAGCCCGCCCCTCCCGCTGTCGTGCCGGTCGCGAACAGTTCGGCTTGCAGCAGGATCAACTCGATCGCCTTCGCTTCATGGTCTGGCGGGTAGCGGTACCTCGCGAGGAGGCGGCGGATCTTGGACCACATGGCTGCACGGACGGAATGCTTGTGCGACCAGTCAATCGTGGCGCTTTGCAGCACAGCCCAGACCAGATCAACGGAAATCCTCTTCAGCGTCGTCTCTTCCCCATCAGCAGGATCGCGGCGTCGTTCTGCACGACGGCGTCGTAGAACGCGCCTCGGCGACCAACAGACCACGTTGGTCGGGGCCCACGCGGCCGCGATCTTGGCCGTCCGCTCGTGTGCACGCCCGCCGCGGCAGCAAGCCCCGCAGCAAGCACCTGCTTGAACGGCACCAGCCCAAACAGAGCACCGCGTGCCACGCCGGTCGACCCGCGTAGTCGGATCTCTCCTTCACGGGTGCATCCCTGCGCGCACTCGACAGCCGGCGCGACCACGTGGTCCCCCACTGGACCCGTCGCGGCGCGGCACGTGCACGCGCATCGCATTGTCCAAGCGCGGGGCAGGCAGCAGACCATTACCCAATCCGGCTGTGGGCATGAAAAAGCCCGGCACCGCAGAAATGCGGACCGGGCGGATATTCGATTCAAAGTATTCGTGAATAACCGCTCAGGCAGGGCCAACTGTGGGCACACGTCTTCCCAGCGATTATGACAATTGTTTCACATGCCTTGTTCATTCAACAAGTCGGAGCCGAATCCGATGCGCTTCGACAGAAAATGAACTCCAGTTCGACGGTGTAGATCGGTGATCCACGTTGTCGATGAGGCAGAAGGTGGGCATTTCAGTCGGGCGTAGGGGGCGACCACCGGGCAAGCATTCCTTGCTCGTGTGGAACACAGAGATCGCCCGGCTCATCGCGTAGATCCTGATCGATGGTGGACAGCGCACGGCGCGGTGATTGACCGAATCGCGCCGCGGAAACGGTCCTCGCCGAATCCAGCGCACGCAGCCGCCGTCACCGAGGTAACGGAGAATAAGCACCACCGCGGCAACCCGAACACTCAAGCGACACGGACAGGAGCCCCGCCGATCTCGTCGGCGGGGCTCCTGCCACAAATCGATCCTCACGATCAACGACGCCGTGGTCCTCATCGAGAGCTCCGGTCAGCACTTCCCAGCGATCCCCGGAACAGGCTGCGTCGGCTCCATCCGAGGCGGTCCGGCGACGAAGGCCCTCTCACGCTCGTCCAGAACTACAGCGCCTCGTGGCGTACAACGAGTGCTCTGATACCGCGAATCGGGTGCTCGCGACGGTGTACCGAATAGACCCTGGTTAGCACGTGGTCCCCGAGGGGAGGTTCGGGACCTCAAAGCTTTGGTAGGTGGTGTATCCGTTCGGGCGCGTATCCACACGGAGGTACACGCAGTTCGCATAGTAGACGCCGACCGGTACCCATGGGCTGATAAACACCAGTTTGTAGTTGAGCCAGTCTTCCCATGCGTGCAGCGATGAGTTCCAGTAAGCACCGCGTTGCGAACTCTTACATGCCCAGCCGACGCCGGTAGGGAGATTAACGTTGCAGGCTGCGCTGGAGACGTACCCCGACACTGCGATCCCATTGTAGGAATCGGTCGCCTTCATGCAGACCGTATAAACACTGGCACCGCCGACTGCCAGCGTGTGGGTATCACAGTTGTCGCCAGTTTGCCGGCTTGCCACGGCTCCGCCCGCCGTTCCGCTCTGCCACAACGCCTGGTTGGCGGAGCTGTACACAACCGCGTTCATGTCGCTCTGGAGCTCAAGGCGGGAGCCGCCGTGGCCCGCCGTTCCGCTCTGCCACAACCATTGGTTGGCGTTGTTGTAGACCACCAGGTTGCCGTCACCTTGCATCGAGACCCGCGCACCGCCCTTCCCGGAGGTGCCGGACTGCCACAACGATTCAGCTCCGAAGTACAAGACGAAGTTGCCGTCCCCCTGCATCGTCATGGTCAGCTGACCGTTCACCAGCGACTGGCCGTTGTATAGCGTCTCTCCGGGCTGCAGGGCTGAACCGCCCGCGGCAGCCCGTGAACTGGGAGCGATTGCCGTCGTCAGGGCCGCAATGGCCACAAGCAGCGCGAGGACGAGCGTGGCTGCCACGCCCCTGCGGGTGCTGATCTTCGTGTCTTCCGGAATCCGTGAACTCAACGTGGCGTGCATGATCTCCTCCTAGGAAGGACCCTGGGCGCCCGACTGGCGCCGTCAATCCCAAACTCTGACGGCCCGCGGTGCGGCTGTAACGAGGGCGAACTACCCCTTTCCCGCGTCGAGTCAGCGAGAGGTAGAAGTACCCACACCTCGTCCGGCGGCGGGGTCGTTGGCCGCGCGGAGTACCGGAGGGTCTGCCGATGAACAGGAAGCGAGGTGCCAGGCTCGGTCAGACCAGCCCGGCCCGCAGCGCAAGCCTGGTCAGGTCGGCGCGGCGGCGGCAACCAGTCTTGTCCCGGATCCGGTCCAGGTGCGAGCCGACAGTGCGGACGCTGATGAACAGCTGCTCCGCAATCTGCGAATCGGTGCGGCCCCGCGCGACCAGGGTCACCAGTTCCCGTTGCCGGGCACTGAGCTCACCCAAGCTCGGCGCCGCGTTCGGATCGTTGGGCTCCCCGGACGACAGCAGCAGCGCGAACTCGGCGGCGGCGGCTATCCCCATAGCCGCGCCGCGCTGCTCGGCCGCGCGCATCCGCTCGGGTCCGAGCGCCTGATTCGCCTGTTGCAGCGATTCACGCCGACGCACGCCGTCTCGCGGGTCCTCGCTAGCCCCAGCGTCGTGCAGCCAGCTGCCATACGCCACCCACGCCGTAACGGCGTCGTCCCAACGGTGGGTTGCGGCGCATATGCCCCCGCAGACGTCCAGGCAATCCGCCTGCACGGTTCGGTATCCCGTCTTGGAGCTCACCTCGATGGCCTCCCGAATCTGCGCCGCGGCGGCTGGCACGTCGCCTGCGCGAAGTGCCAGTTCCGCGCCAAGCTTGAGGAAGTCCGCCTGCCCGGCGAGGTCACCGGCACGCCGGGCGAGGGACAGACCGTCCGCGCAGGTGCGCCGCGCCTGATCCACCTTCCCGTCCTCCAGCAGGCCCCTGGTCAGGATCTCACCGCACATCCGGGCCAGCTTCCCCGCGATCACCGCCGGATCGATCCGGGCGGCCTGCCACGCCAACGCCAGGGCCTCGTCAGACTCTGCTTCGGCCTCGGCCGCGAAGAAGAGCCCGAGCAGGGCCCGTGCTTCGCCGCTCGGATAGCCATATTGCCGCGCCAGGACGAGCGCCTTCCCGGCGTCCGCGCGGGCCTCCGCCACCCGGCCGAGAGACGTGAGCGCTCTGGACCTGTTGGCCAGGGCATTGGCCAGTGTCGACGAATGCTCACTGGCCGCCGTCTGCACGGCTGCTGTGTAGTGACCGAGCGCAGCGGCCATGTCGCTGTAACTGGCTAGGACACCAAGCCAATACTGGGCGGCGCACAGCGAACCGTCGGAGTCGGGCACGCGCTGCACGGCAGCGTGGAGTAGCTCGTATCCGGTCACGTGCCGGCCGCGTAGCACCCACCACGGCGCTAGCGCGACCGCGAGCCGCAGCGCGGTTTGTGGGTCACGCTGTTGGGCCCAGGACAGGGCCTGCTGGGTCGTGGCGTCCTCGGCGTCTAACCATTGGCCGGCAGCGAGTTCGCCCGCTCCCACTTGGGCGCCGAACGCGGCCCGCTCTGCCACACTTAGCGCGTAGGCAGCCAGCGCCGCGGCGGCTTGGTCGTGCTCGCCGGAGTCTGCCAGTCGCTCCGCGCCGTAAGCGCGCAAGGTCTCCAGAATCACGTAGCGGGCCCGCCCATCCGGCCCAGGCAGCGGGGGCGCCAGCAGCGAACAGTCCACCAGGTGTAGGACCAGCGGACCTGCCGCGGGCCCGGCAACCGCCTCCGCGGCCTCCAGGGTGAACTGGCCGGGGTAGATGGCGAGCTGGCGGAACACCCGCTGCTCCGCCTCGCTGAGCAGTTGGTAACTCCAATCGACCGTCGCCTCGAGCGAACGCAGGCGATGAGCTGCCAGCCGGTCGCCGCCCGCCAGCACTGCGAATCGGTCATCGAGGCGCTCCACCAGTTGCGCCACGCCCAGTGCCTCTACCCGAGCTGCAGCCAGCTCTATTGCCAGCGGCATTCCGTCCAACCGCGCCACCAGGCGCGCCACCGCCGGCCACGACTCCGCGTCCAGGACGAAGCGCGGGTCGCCCAGCCGGGCCCGATCCGCAAACAAGGCCATGGCTTCAGGCGCGCCGGTCCCGGTGGGCTCATCCGGCCCCGCCAGCGCGAGCGGCCCGAGCCGGTAGCGGGCCTCCCCGGCAACCCCGGCCTGCTCCCGGCTGGTCGCCAGGATCCGCACATCATCGGCAGCCGTTAGCAGCGCACCGCACAGCTCCGCCGCCGCAGCGAGCACATGCTCGCAGTTATCGAGCACCAGCAGCAGTTGCTGACGTGCCAGCGCCGCGATCAACGAGTCCAAAATCGAGGTACCCGCTGGCTGCCGAATGCCCAACGCAGTCGCTACAGCGGCCTGCACCAGCGCCGGTTCCGACACGGCTGCAAGTTCCACCAGCCATGCGCCGTCGGCGAAGTCGCCAGCCACCACTCGCGCCACCTGGGCCGCCAGCCGGGTCTTACCCACGCCGCCCGGACCGGTCACCGTCACCAGCCGGTGTGCGCCCAGCAGCGCGACCACGTCGCCCACCTCGGTCGCCCGGCCCACGAAACTCGTCAGCGCGGGCGGAAAGCCCTGCACGCCCGCCGACGCCGCGCGCGCCGCAGCCTGCGTCACGTCGTCACCCTAGACCGAATTTAGTGACTGCTCGCTTGTCGGCGCCAAATCTGCACGTTTTCTTGGCGCCCGACAAGGTCCGTGCGCTGAACCTCTGTCACGGACCTATCACTAAGACCAGCAACTCTGCACGGCCGGCGACGAACCATCCCGAACAGTAAAGCCTCCCGTCGCAAGGGAACCGACGGCAGCGAACCTCACCGAACCTGTCACAGGAAACTACAGATCGAGAGGTTGCAGGTTCGAATCCCTGTCGGGCGCACCACCAAAACACGGCGCCCGAGGCGGGCTCGGCGCCGATCGCCTCGAGCGTTTGCGCCGGCTGCCCGGGTGTTGTGGTGTCGCTGCGTGGCACCAGCCCGGCGTGGAACCACCGCTCCAGCGTCCCGAGGCGGGCGTATCGCCGACATCGGCCGGATCGTGCTCGCCGGCAGTAGGGCAATTTGCCCGCAGCGGGCGCATAGTCGGACTGGTACGCAGGGATTCCCAGCGCCTCTCAATGCCCGGCGGCGGCGAGGCCGTGATGGGTCCGGCACGGCGCCGCCCGTCTGGCGGCCTGTCTGCAGCCCGTCGCGGATCACTTACGCCTGCTGATCTTGTCGGGGTTTGCCAAGTATTCAGGCAACTGAATCCTTGACCGGCCCCGGCGAAGGCTGGACGGTCTCGGTGACGGAGAAGGCGTTGCCATCGGGATCGCGGAAGGCGAACATTGCCGGAACCCCAGGCCAGCGGAGGATGTCGTCGGCTTCAACTCCGGCCGCTTTCATCGCGGCATGCGCGGCCTCGGCGTCATCGGTGATGAACCGGATACCGATGGCGCCGCGAGTGACGTCCGGCACTGCCGGTTCGAGGGTCAGGACGACGCTCTCGCTTCCGGGCGCGACTTCGATCCAGCGCCCGCCGTCGGGTGTTGCTGCGTCGCGGAGCTTGGTGAAACCGAGGACGTCGAGATAGAAGTGCAAAGCGACGTCCTGATCGTCGACCGGGATGCTGACTGTTCGCACGCCCGTGATGTGGGTCGTGGTCGCGTTCACCGGGTGCTCTTACGTGGTGTGGGCGGGATCCGTTCGCTGAGGTGGACGGTGACGGTGTCGCCGGCCTGCTTGCCGATCTCGGCACGCACAGCGACCGGCACGGCGAGTTTGTGGGTGCCGTCGCCGAGCGCCATGAACGAAGCGTTGAGAGGGCGGCCATCGATGCTGCCGCGGATGCGCACCAGCCCGCGGGTGCCGAAGTACTCGGCCGAGCCAGGCATAACTACGTAGGTCCAGCCGCCCTTGTTCGGGCTCTTGCGCAGCACGGCGGTGAATGTCGCGTCCAGAACGGTCATCGTGGTCCTCCATACATCAGTGAGCCAGGGGTAGTGAGTTCCTGGCCGGTTTCTAGCCAGGTCTTGAGTCCGGACAGGATCATCGGCCAGCCGCCGTAGAGGTGATCGTCCGCGTCCTCGCGCAGCTGATCATGGGTAACCGTGAGCCGGCAGGAGTCACCGACCGGCTCGATCTCCCAGGTGACCCGACTGGTGCCCTCGGCCGCGATGTCGTCGCTCCACACCGCACGGAAGGACTGCACGAGGCGGTGGGGCGGGTCGATCTCGAGGTTCTCGCCGTCGACCAGCGCGCCGGGTGCATTGGGGTGCGCCACCTGGTAGTTCGATCCCGCCACCCAGTCGGACTCGACGCGCGCCCCGAACTGGTAGTGCGCGCGGGTCTCGGGGTCGGTGATCGCCTGCCACAGTCGCTCCGGGGTGGTTCGGATGTAGATCTCGAATACCTTCTCCATGCTGGCCTCCAGGTCGCGCTTGAGCTCGGCGAGGCCGGCGGCCCACGCCTCGGTGTACTTGCTCACCCACCGGTCGTGGATAAGCCGGATCGGAACCGGATTGAGGTAGTGCAACTTCTCCCGACCGCGGCGGTGGGCGACGACGAGCCCGGCCGCTTCCAATAGCCGCAGATGCTTGGCGACCGCGACCCGGGTCATGGTGAATCGACCGGCCAGGGCGCTCAGTGTCTGCCCGTCGTGGCGGAAAAGCTCGTCGAGCAATTCTCGGCGGGTCGGGTCCGCGAGGGCCCTGAAGGCTAGTTCCACCCGTCCAGAATAGGAAACCTTTTGGTTTCATGTCAAGAGCCACTGCCGCTGCATATCAGCGAGCGCCCGGTGGGGTGGCGCACAAACTGCCCGCACACCTACGCATGGCGCTGATCGCCAACACCACGGCACTCGATGCCTGAAAGGGCATCACGCCGTCAGCCCGCAACGAGTTCATCTGCTGGGCCGAAGATGCCAAGCAGACGATGACCCGAGAGCGGATCTTCTTATGCTCGCGGCGCCGGCGGTTACCAGAGACGCGCAACGACCCTGCCGACCACATCCGCGACGGGCACCGGGCCGAAACTGCGCGAGTCCACCGAATTGGCTCGGTTGTCACCGAGGGTGAAAACGTACCCAGCGCGGACGTGCACCGGCCCGAAGTAGACCGAGTCCATCTGAGCGTGGTCGACGAATGACTCGCGCACCTTGTGCCGGTCGACCACGAGCACGCCGTCCTCAATGCCGACGGTGTCCCCGCCTACCGCCACAACGCGCTTGATGAGCAACTCACCCGACCCGGGGCGGTGAAAGGCAACGACGTCGCGGGTGTGCGGGTGATCATTGCGCGCACCGAACTTCAGCACGAGCACCTGATCACCCGAGCGGTAGGTCGGCGACATGCTGTCCGAACTCACCCGTACCGGCTCGATCACGAACCGCAGAGCTAGGACGAGCAGGGCAAGGACTGTCAGCGCACCGATGATCCGGCGCGCCGTCTTGCTTACCCGCGGCGTGCGCCGGTGCGGTGTCCGCGCCAACGTCATGCAGGTGAGCCGAAGGCTCGCCAGCTGAACAGAGCAGCACCGAGGACGTGACCGGTCGTCGCTCCGGCGCGCGCTACCGGGGAACCGAGGGCCGTCATCGAAGCGCCTAGAAGCCAGCGGGTGCAGGTAGCCAGAACGCCGGCGCGCCGAGCGGACCAGGGGCGGGCGTCGTCCCAGGTCTTGCCGTCGGTGGTCGCGACAGCTCCACAGGATTCCCCCCAAACTGCAAACTTGATCACCTTGAAGCTAAGCAATAGCCGTCAAAGATCCGTGAACGTCGGGATAGGCTGGCGTGCGCCGCGCCAATCGGCAAGCAAGCGGTGACTCATGACCGCTCCGGTGAATGACGATCGCCCCGCCCGTCGGCGCCGGCGTGTACGTGCACCGGGGTCGCCGTAAGAGGCTAGCTCCTGGTCATCGAGGCGATGACCTCGTCGCAGGCGCTGTTCACCTGCGCCCGGTGCGCGAGGGTTGACCGGCAGTTGAGTTCGTACTCGGTGCGGCCGTCGAAGAAGAACACCAATCTGGCGCGGACGTTCGGCGGGTTGACGAATTGGACGTCGTCGTAGCGAGCGCCAGGCAGGCCGGCGACCAGGACACTGGCCCCGGGCGTCGGTTGCTTCGCGAAA
>JBBQUT010000068.1:0-9361 GCA_038212215.1 Mycobacteriales bacterium | reverse complement strand
GTGCACCTCGTAGGTGGTCAGCGGCGTCGGGGTGTCATTCAGCGCCATGCCGGTCTGGGTCGGGCCATACGGTGACGGGGCGTGGGTGAACAGTTCCTGCCAGGTCAGCGCGTTCGCGGGCAGGATGACGACCGTCTCACGGGGGATGACCACCTGGTGGCCGTTGACCGTCAAGGTGCCACCGGAATGCGTGTCGCCGGCGGTGTCCAGCGTTGCCGACTGGATGAAGCCGGTGATGTCGAACTGCGTGCTCGACGCCACCGTCGGAAGAACCGGAGCCGCCTGGCCAGCGATAGCAGCCGAGGCTACCGAGCTCGCGAGCGCCGGTGTCACCGCGCCCACCAAAGCCACAACGGCCAGGACCGACCACAAACGCCGTCGCGAGCGGGACCCCTGACCAGAGGCACCCACCCGTTTTTCGTTCCGTGGCGCTAAACGCCTCCGAAGATACAGATGACTTGACATTGCCTTCCCCCGCTCCATCGATTGTTTCCCTGTTGTCTGGGCTACCAACGGGGAGCGGTCGACCGCGCTTTGCGTCGTCACTTGTCCCCAACAGAATGTTGGCTTGGTGCCCCCCGCCACTGAGCCTTTCGCGAGCGACACTTCGTGACTGTGCTCGTTGGGCGGGCTGCAGAACACCCCCGCGCGGGGGGATCCAATCCCCCCATAATTGGGGGAGGAGCCAGCTTCGATACCGCCGCTACCCGGCCGCGGCGGCCGGTTAGCGGCGGAGCGGGCTGGTCGAGGGCTGCGTTGAGGCGCACCCCTGGGTGGTCCAACTGTTACGGGCGTCCACTCCGGGCAGGGCCTGCCCGGCGTAGGCAGGTCGGCGGCCACGTGAGCTCCGCGACCGGGCGGCGCGCGGCAACGCCGCCGTGACACCAGGACAGCCGAACGCGATACGAAGCACCGATCCGAATAGGCTTGGCAACACGCTCTGTTACGACCGCCGACAGAATCCGCCATCCGCGAGCGAGACGGAAACGCACTCTGTCCGCGGCATCGTCGGGCGTTCGTCAACTGCCCGTCCAAGCGGTTGTTCGTTTGTGCGGAGGGCTTCGGGTCTGGGCTTTCGGGTGTGGATGCGGTTCGATGGCTGGGGTTGCTGTCGAGGGCCCGGTCGCCGGCGATCCGGGGCGTCGAGCGCGGGCGGGATGAGGGGTGTTGGGTTGTGCGGAAGTCGGCGGTGCACGGTGGTGTGACGGTGCAGGTCATCGCGGGCGATCACGGCGTGTTTTTCGGGTTCGATCTGGATGCGTCAGCCCGTCCCGGGTGTCTCGGGTTCGCGGTGCACCGCGTCGATCACAGCGAGGATGAGGCGTACTGGATCCCGGGTTTCAAAACGTTCCGCTCGGTCGTGCCGAGCCCGGCGGCAACGGTCGTTTAGAGCTTTCCCGGCCCCGAGGTCGCAGCCGTCGACAGGACACAGAGAAGGGATTGGTGCGCCCAGCGGTGGCCAAAGCACGGTTGGCGGTGTCAAAGTCTCCGAACTCGGAACCTGCCGCAATGTCGCGCGCATGTGTCTCGGACACGCTGAACACGCGAGGCATGCGCGGGTAGACAACACGCGAGCGCATCGGCCCGACTGCACCTGACATACAGCGCAAGATCCAGCGCAGGACCGTGTGCTTTCGGACGGCGCAGCAGGGCGAGGTAAGTCGCAACCGTGTCTGCCCCAAAAGTTGGGGGTCGGACGACCCCCCTTTTGCGGCTACAGCAGTCGAGCGCGGTGTCCGACGATTGGCCCCTCAATGCCAGTGCGAACGATGGGATCGATGCCGCGAATGAAACAGCTACCAATCCCGAGTCCACGAGTGACTGTGCTTCGTGGGACAGGCAGCCCGCCTCCCCGGGGCACCTGAGCGGCGCGGGCGGCTCGTCTCGACCCTCCCCCGGACGAGCTGCCCGCGCCCTATTTCACGCCTAACCGTTCAATCGCGCTTTACCGCCACGCATTCACATCACTCGTGACTAGTGACGAATCAAATGTCCATCATTCATCGCAAGCGCACCCGGCGGCCGTGACCGCCACTGAGTGGCGTCACCGGTTACTCACTAGCGCGCCGTTGGACGTAGCGATCAACCCAGCAGACTCCTCAGCAGGAAGGCGCGCCATGCCGTTACGCCAGCACGCGGCCGTCCGCGTCCTGATAGTCGATGACCGCCAGACATTCGTCGATCTCCTCCAGATCGCTCTGGAGTGTCACGCCGACATTCAGTGCGTCGGCACAGCATCGACCGCGGCTGCAGCTCTCGAGCTTGCCGCCCGCACCGGACCCGACGTCGTGATCATGGACATTCAGCTGGGCGCGGACGATGGGCTAAGCACCGCCAGGCAGATCCGCGCTCAGCTGCCCGCGACGACGATCGTCGTGCTCAGCGCCGATTGCGACCCGCGCTGGCGAGCCGGAGCTGCCAGCGCCGGCGCGAGTAGGTTTCTGACAAAGTCCGGGTCGCTCAAGGACATCGTTTCTGCAATCCGGGAGGCGAAAACGGTTCCGGCGCCCGGCGCACACGCTCGCCCAGCCTGAGATTTTATGGGTGATGCGTCCCATTCGTGCGGCCGCCTGAAGCCAGCCGGTCATCGGCCACCATCCCCAGCGGTCCCAACGAATCCGGCCGTCGCGCACGATGTCGGCTAGACGCTGCAGCGGCGGGCGGTGCTGGGACACTGGTGATAGGCCCAGGCTGCTCCTAAATTGAGCTCCAGCACCCAGGCGGCGGTGATCTCGGTCTGCAGGTTGATCGGATAGACATGCGTCGCAAGCACCAGCCGCAACCGCTGGGTTGTCCAGCATCCAGCCGCCCCACTCAAAGCGGGTCACCAGCCGCTCGTCGGTACCAAACAGCGGCGGGGCGCCCTCGGTGCTCACTGCATCAATCCGGCGGGCACGCAGGTCCAGCAAGCTCCCGGTAGAGCGCCCACGCGGCCAGGTGGCGATCCTCGGCGCTGTAGGTCACGGCCATCGGGCCGAGCAGCATGTCCTCGGCGGGCACGCTCAGATCCGGGCCAACGGTGTGCAGCACCTCGTCGTCCTCGTCGAGGTCGATCCTCCCGCTCAGGTCGACCTCGATGGGCTCCGGCTCGGGTGGTGCCGACATCATCTCGGCCACCATGTTCTCGACATCCTGCACGCTCATTAATTTGCCGGCTGCTGCCTGAATCGGGCGCAGCCTGCGGTTGCCGTCGGTGCTCATGCGTTGGCCAGCGTCCTGATTGCGATCCACTGCTCCAGACCAGCGCGGCTGTAGAGCACGCGCCGACCGACCCTCCAGCACGGGGGCCGTCGCCGTTCAATCTGCGCAGGGTCCTGACTGAGATGCGCAGATGTCTGTCTGGCGACCAGGGTGCTGCATGTCTCCAGGCAGAGGGCGTGATCGTCGTGCGCCAATAGCCTTCGGCCATGAGCGGCAGATTGGTTCAGCCGGACTACGGGCGCGGGGTGTGGGGATCGCTCGCTCGGAGAGTGGATCCGTTTGTGGATCCGGTGATCGGGGTGGTGGCGGCGGGGTTGGCGCTGTCGTCGTTGCTGACGACGGACGTGACCGCTGTGGACCCGCGGTTGCACGAGTCGAATTGGGTGGCCGCGGTTGCGACGGTGGTTGCTGCAGGATCGCTGGCCTGGCGTCGGAGGAGGCCGGCGGCGTCGTACGCCGTCTTCGTGGCGGGCGCACTGGTGATCAGTGCGACGTTCCACTACACCGGGTAGCTCTCGGTATTGATATTGCTAAGCCTGTACTCGCTTGCGAGGCGTGGAACGCGCCGGGACGCCCTGATCGGGCTGGGAGCCGGGACAGCCAGTTTCCTCGGCCTGAGGGTGGCCGGAGTTCCGGACCTGCGGATCAAGGACGTGGTGCTCGCGATCGCCCTGCTGGTGACGGCGTGGGCGCTCGGGGAGGTGGTGCGGTCGCGGCGGGAGCAGCAACGGGACCGGCTGCGAGCGGCGATCACAGAGGAGCGGCTACGCATCGCGCGTGAACTGCATGACGTGGTGGCCCACAGCATGTCGTTGATCGCCGTGCATGCGGGGGTCGGAGCGCATTTGCTGCGTAGCAACCCGGTAGCTGCGGAGCAGGCGCTGGATGTCATTGCGGATACCAGCCGGCGGGCGCTGGCCCAGACGCGGTCGATGCTCGGCCATGCTCCGCGAAGAGAACGAGGACGGGACCCGGCCACCCACGCAGTGGCTCGAGGACCTACCTGCGCTGGTGGAAGAAGTTCGAGCGGCTGGGCTCGAAGTCGAACTCCTCCGATCAGGAAGCGTTCCGCCGCTCGATCCGGCGGTCTCGCTGGCGGCGTATCGGATCGTCCAGGAAGGCCTGACCAACGTCATCAAACACTCCGACGCCAGGACGGCAACCGTCACCGTCGCCTGCACCGACGTCATCGACGTCCAGGTCCACGACCCTGGGCCGCGGCGAACCGCGGCGAGACTCCCCTCCTCCGGCCACGGATTGGCCGGCCTTGACGAGCGCGCCCGTCTGGTTGGCGGATCGCTCACCTACGGCGCCGACAGCAACGGCTACCGCGTCCACGCGAACCTGCCCGTGCGGGCCGGTTGATGATCCGTGTTGCGGTTGTCGATGACCAAGACCTGGTGCGAGCCGTGTTCGTGCTACTGCTGCGCGCCTCGCCGAACATCGAGGCGGTCGGCGTGGCGCGGGATGGGGTTGCGGCAGCGGCGCTGTGTCATCGCGAGGTGCCTGACTTAGTCCTGATGGATGTGCGGATGCCCCACCTCGACGGGCTCGCAGCCACCCGAACAATCCTGGCCGACCCAGCCTGCGCGGCAACGCGGATCCTGGTCCTGACCACCTTCGACGAGGATGAGGTGGTGCTGGAGGCGCTCCGCTCGGGGGCGAGCGGGTTTCTGCTCAAGGACACCCGCCCCGACCAGTTGCTCGACGCAATCGACATGGTGGCCAGGGGTGAGGCGCTGCTGCACCCGCGGGTGACCCGGCGCCGGCTCGAGAGGCTCGCTGCCCTACCGACCGGCCGCAAACCGGACCGCGTTGATCTGACCGAGCGTGAGCGGGATGTCCTCGTCGCGGTCTCGCAGGGACTGTCGAACCACGAGATCGCGACGCAACTCCATCTCGGCTACGGCACCGTCAAGACGCACGTCAGTCCCTTGCTGACCACGCTGAACTTCCGGGACCGTGCCCAGCCGGTGATGTACGCCTACGAGTCCGGTCTGGCTGTCCCTGGACAGAGCGGACTCCAGGTCTGCAGAGCTGGAGACAAGGCCGGCAGGCAGAAGCGGCCTGGCCCTCGCGCGGCGAGGGTTGAGCCATGACAACAACGCAAATCCCAGAGCAACACTCGCCCGTCCGCGAAATAGTTGCCTACTTGGCCATCGTCTACTCCATGACGCTGGCCATCGCGGTTGCCCTACCCAACGCCCACATCAACCTTCTGCTGAGCGTGGCGGTCCCGACCGTGGCGGTCACCATCCTCACCTTCACGATGTTCAAGCGCGGCACCCGCCGCGAGCTCTGGCGCGGCATCGGCCTTGGCCGAGCCGGACTCAGATCCTGGCTGCCGGCGCTGGTCTTGCCCGTGCTGCTGAGCGGTGCGGCCTACGGCACAGCGGTGCTGGTCGGCGCGGGTCGCTGGGGCCACCTCGACATATCGACGGCCGCGATCACGAACGGCGCTTCGGTGCGCGTACCAGGATCGGAAGCAAGCACCTGGCCCCTGCAGGGCCCGATGATGCCGCGTGAGTGACGTGACGCCCGCGCGAGACTAGATGCATGGGTAGCGCTGCAGTCCGCACGGCTGAGCCTGTGCGCCTACGGCCGGCACAGCGCACCGACGACATCAAGGTGCACGCCCAGGACCGCGCCTACACCGCGCACCAGCTCCAGCTCGGCGGTGTCGACTGGACCGAGATAGCGCAGCGCACCGGCTACCTCGACGGCCGGATCGCGTCGATGGCCGTGACCGCCTGGTTGCAGAAGATCGCCGTCGAGCAGGCGCCAGGCCAGCGGCGCACGGCATTACAGCTCGAACTGGACCGGCTCGACCGGATGCAGGCCGCCTTCTGGATCTGACGCTGGCCGGCGACTACCACGCCGCCGAGGTGGTGCTGAAAATCGTGGGCCGCCGCTGCACGATTATCGGTTTCGACCGGCGGGGCGACACCGACCTCGCCTCGGCGCGCACCGTCCTGGTCACCGGGTCGAGCGAGCAGTACATCGCCACGCTGCAGTCGCTCCTACCCGAAACCGAAGCCAGCGAGGCGGGCCGATGACCGCGCCCCCGTCAGCGTCACGACCTTGCTCGTCGACGTCATCGGGACGCCGGATTCATCACCGTCATCGCCCCGAGCATCGTGCGCGTCGATTTCTACCTTTGTCCTGCCGGCCTTTGCGCCGAACCGACCTGAACGGCGCCCCGACATCCACAGGCTGGACGCTCGACGCTGGAAACGCACGGGACCGCTGGTGCCGTTGCGGACGATGGTCGCGTCGCGTTCCTCCCGGGACCTGCACGCTGGTTGATGTGCCTACCCCCAGAACGCGTCGACGGCGTAGAGGTCGTGGTGGTGTTCCCACACTTCACTGACCCGCCCGTTTCTGGTGTGAATCACCAGAACATTGATCTCATCAAGCGTGCGTTCGCCACTGTGCGCCCGACCAGTGTGTAGTGCGACCGCATGAGCATCGTTGGCCAGAACATCCCTCAGCTCGGCGGTGAAGGTGCCCGCGCTGATCTCGCCGACCTTTCCGAAAAAGGCCAGGACATCGTCAATACCGCGATGATCACCGGCGGTGGCCCCGCGGCCCGCGTTGTGCCACACGATGTCAGGGTCGAAGTCGCGCCGCAGCCCGTCGATGTCGCCGGCTGCAAATTCCTGATAAACCCGTCGGACGAGTTCCTCGGTGGGGTGCGTCATGTGTGCTCCACCCTTCTTTCTGCCGAACGCGCCAGCCCGCGGAAGGCGCCATCGTCACTATCCTCGTTCATAAGTTAACCCGAGGTGAAGGCTCGTCACCCGCGTTCGACGCTGGCGCGCGCCCAGGTCGATCTGCGCTCGGCCAGACGGCCGTATTTGCCGGGCCGCAGGCAATCGGCTCACAGCCGGCATCATCGCCGCGGCCGCCCATTTCACGATTCTTTTACTGGCATCGCTGAGACTTGCGGTCATCGCCGGGCCCGGTCTGGGTTCTTTGCGAGCGGGGGGAAGCCGCACGTTGTCGGTGGTGCGGCTCGCTGCGCCGCCCGGCGGCGATTTCGACCCGTCGGGCTGCTGACTGTGCGGCGCGGGTCGGGCTGTGTCTGGGAGGCGCAAATGATCAGAATGTCGGAGCGGCGCGTGCGGATCTGTGGCAAGGTGTCGCGTGCGGTCGGTGTGGGGCGGGCTGCGTCTCTGGTGGTCGCCGGGCTGGTGGTCGCCGCCACGTTGACGCCAGTGGCGGCAGGCGCCTGGGGCGGGGGCGGGTCGACCGGCTGCGCGAACAGCGGCTGCACGACACCGTTCGCCGTGCCGCTGCCGATCCCGCAGACCCTGGCTCCGACGAGCCAGGACGCGACGACCGACTACTACACGGTCACCGAGAAGGCGGCGAACCTCTCGGTGATACCGGGCAAGACGACGCCGATGTGGACCTACAACGGGACCTGGCCAGGGCCGACGATCAAGGCGACCAGTGGCCGCCAGGTCAGCGTGCATGTGATCAACAACCTGGGTTTTGCCACGACCACGCATCTGCACGGCGCGCATGTCGCGTCGTCCTCGGACGGCGGACCGGTCGACCTGTTGCCGGCCGGTCAGGCCCGCGACTACGTGTACCCGAACAACCAAAGCGCACGCACGCAGTGGTACCACGACCACGCCAAGGACAACACCGGCAAGAACGTCTACATGGGCCTGGCCGGTCTGTACCTGATCGGCGACAGCCAGGAGCAGGCGCTCAACCTCCCCAGCGGCGCGTACGACGTGCCCCTGGTGATCCAAGATCGGACGTTCAACGCCGACGGCACCCTGGCCTACGCACCGTCCTCCAGTGACTACCGGACCGGGCTGATGGGGGACACGCTGTTCGTGAACGGCGCGGCCCAGCCATATTTCAAAGTGTCGACGCACAAGTACCGCTTGCGGATCCTCAACGGCTCCAACGCCCGGTACTACACCTTCTCGCTGTCCAACGGGGCGACGATGACCCAGATCGGCACTGAGGGCGGTCTGCTGTCCAAGCCGTACGCCGAGTCGTCGATCACCCTGGCCCCGGCCGAGCGGGCCGACGTCGTGGTGGATTTCGGCAGCGTCGCGCTCGGCGCGTCAGTGACACTGCGCAACAACTCGGGCTGGAACGGGGCAACCGACATCATGCGCTTCGACGTCACCAACCCGGTCAGCGACACCAGCACCGTGCCGGCGTCGATGCGGCCGTTCACCCCGCTGAGCGCGTCGGCGGTCAGCGTGCGGCGCACCTTCACCATCGAGCAGCAGCGCGACGGCATGTGGACGTTCAACGGCAACATGTACGACCCGGCTAGGGTCGACGCGTATGTCAAGCTCGGTGCTACCGAGGAGTGGACCTTTCAGAACCGCTCCGGTCAGGACCACCCGATCCACATCCATGACGTCAACTTCCAAGTCGTCAGCGGCGGCTCTACCAGCGGACCGAACTCGGAGTGGAAGGAAACCGTCAACGTCCCGTCCTGGAGCAGCGTGACTGTGCGAGCCCAGTTCCCCGACTTCGCCGGGATCTACATGATCCACTGCCACATCCTCGAACACGAAGACCACATGCTCATGACCCAATTCAAGGTGGGCTGATCCGCCAAGACAACCGTCACCTAAACCCCTCATGAGGGCGTGCGGGGATGCTGCACGAACTGGTGACAGTTCGGGCGGCTATGAGCGGGTTGCGGACCGCGCAGTGCCAGGCCACCGCCAGCACCGCATCGCGCAGCTCGGGCGGCATGTCCGGCGGGAGCGTCAACTGCAGCTTGATGTCGGTGGCGCGCCGGCCAGCGACCGATCGCATAGGAGGCGGCGACAAGTCAGCCCGTGCCACTGGCTCGCCAGCCACATTTGACACCAACGCGAAGCGGGTCGCTCTAATCACGGTGTCACCCAACTCCTTTTCTGCACTAGCTCAGCCGGGTATGGGGGTGTTCCCTCGGTCGGTCTCGGCGTCCCATTGGCGATTCTGTAGGGCGCAGTCGCGGCGGTTCAGGTGCCGCGGGCCGTCCAAGTGAAGCTGCGCATGTCCGGCAGCGTCGGGGCGAGCTGGTCGGCGACCTGTTGCCCGAGGCGATCGGCGTCAGCGACCGTGGTGTTGGCGTCGACCCAGCCTTCGACCTCGACGCGCAGTGTTCGGCCGGTCCAGCGGGCTCGGGCGTCGG
>JBBQUT010000067.1:0-10120 GCA_038212215.1 Mycobacteriales bacterium | reverse complement strand
GCGGATGCTGCCGCCGGTATCGGTGCCGGTGGCGGCCGCAGCGAGGCCGGCGACGACGGCGGCGGCCGAACCGCCACTGGAGCCGCCCGGGATGCGGTCGACGTCCCACGGGTTGCAGGTCGTGCCGTACGCCTTCGGATTCGTCGTCGTCACCCCGTAGGCCAACTCGTGAGTGGCCGTCTTGCCCAGCAGTACCGTCCCGGCCTCGCGCAGCCGCCGCGCGATGGTGGCGTCGGTGTCTGGCACCCGGTCGCGGTAGCCGAGCGTGCCGGCACGAGTGGGGATGCCGGCGGTGTCGATCAGGTCCTTCAACGCGATCGGCACACCGTGCAGAGGCCCGCGCAGGTTCCCGGCGGCCGCCTCGTCAGACAGTGACGCGGCATCGGCGAGAGCCCGGTCCGCGGTGACCTCCACGTAGGCGGTCAAGGCTGGGTTGAGTCGATCGATGCGCTCGAGATAGGCCGTAGTTAACTCAACCGGCGACACCTCGCCGTTGGCCACCGCAGCCGCTGCGGCCGCGAGGGTCAATTGATCGGATCGCACACGCCACCTCCCCGCAGGCTCCTGCCCAGCGTAGGACGTTGCTCTGCAGCCGGGAACTGCGGCAAGTCGGAAAACCTGCGCTCGGCAGGCCGGAGCCTGCCGTAACGCACGTCGACCGCCCGCAACGATGCCCACAATAGGAGTTGAAGTCGACGTCACGAGACCAGCAGCCCGCGTCACGCAGCTCGCTGCTATCGCCGCGCGCATCGCCGTCGTTCGGCGCGGGGCGCGTTTCCAAAGTGGCGTGATTCTGCGCGACGTTCTGTGCGACGTGCGCGATTACGCCCTGACCGAGGCCGTCCGCTATCGGGCGACGGTGGACGAACCGTGCCCGTTACATGTAACGTTGCGGTATGGCTAGTACACGAGAGCGAGTCCGCGAACATCGCAGACGGCTCAGGGCACAGGGGTTGCGACCTGTTCAGATCTGGGTGCCCGACGTGCGGGCCCCGGAGTTCGCCGCCCAGGCGCACCGCCAGTCGGCCGCCATCGCCGCGAGTGAGCACGAAGCCGACGACCAGTCCTTCGTTGACGCCATCTCGGTCGACTGGAGCAGCGAGGCGAAGCCCACCGAGTGAGGCGCGGCGAGATCTACACTGCCGCCGCACGAGGTGCTTACACCGGCAAACCCAGACCTGTCGTCATAGTGCAGGACGATCGCTTCGACGCCACTGCATCGGTCACCGTCTGCCCCCTTACGACCAACCCGGTCGCCGCGCCACTGACTCGGATCCCTCTAGAGCCGACGGCAAGCACCGGTATCGAGCAGCCCAGCCTGATCATGGTCGACAAGATCACCACGATGCCGAGGGCGAACCTGCGCGATCACGTCGGCCGGCTTCCCGATGCAGACCTCGTCCGGCTCGACCGCGCTCTCGTCGTGTTTCTCGGCCTCGCCGAATAGGCTCCGATGCCCCCTCCCTGCGGGCAACGCGCCCGCTCCAGAGCCGTCGATAGGTTGGGTGGCCCGCCGTGCGAACGGTCGCCCGGATGAATCGTTCTGTGCGCCATCGCTCTTGACCGGCCGGGAGTCATTGACTGTCGGCCGGTTCCGTCACTGCTGCGAGGGAATACCGAGCGCCTGGCGGAGCGCGCCAGCGACGTGGTCATCACACGCCGCGACGGTGTAGGTCTCCCCGATGACGGAGAAGACTGGCTGCGCGGCACACGTATCGACGCCGCCCTGCGCACAACTTCCGCGAGCGCTCACGGTGCGGGCGCCATGACGAGCAACGTCGTACGGAACCACCTCAGCCAGCACGCTGTCGACTCTCGCCCTCGGCAGGCCCCAACGCAAGTGGTCAACGCGGTGTGGACCCTGTGCGAAATGCTTCATTATCAGAGGTTGCGCGTGTCCGTTCTGAGCTCTTCCGCTCGCGATATCCGTCGCTATGCGCGGTGGCGTCGCCCTCACGACGTCGCACAGATGGACCGTTCTTGAACGACCGACGTCAGCCAGTGGGAACCTTCTCCGACTGCGGCGCGCCTCGACCTCCCAATCCAGGTCGACAGGTCGCGGAATAATGGGCAGACATTGGGGGCCCCATGTCAAAGCGGCGAAAAGATTTCGCCCAGCAACTGAAGTTCTCGACGCGACGGTGTCGATGCGGCTCGCGGCGCTTGCTCGGTCAGCCCTCTTGCTGGACGCCCAGGCAGCTGGGCGCGAGGCTCAGCGTCTACTCGATGCAGCGACCGAGCGCCTTCCCGAGTTGGGCGACGCCTATGCCGAGCTCAACGCGCTCACGTCTTCGACCGGCGACGAGTTCTTCGAGCTCGTTGCTCTGCGGGTGATCGCTGGCACGACGGAAGGATTCCTCGGCGCAGATCGCCTAGGGCGCGACGTGGTTAGGCGCATCATCGGCACGTCCGAGGCGCCAAGCGACGGTGTGGGTCTTGGCGTGTTGTGGGCCTCAACGTACGCGCAAATTCTCTTCGACTACGACCGCTTCTGCTCGCTTGCCGCCACGCTCTACCGGCTGCTTCAACGGCCAGGCGCGTTCGATGCCTTAGCTACCGACGATGATTGGCGGAGCGGGCATGAGGATGCCCACACGAAGCTCGCGGACGCCGGCGACACCCTTCAGAACATGCTCGCCGTGGCGAAGCACGATCGCGCCGCAGTCAGAGCAATCTTGCTCTACGTTCAAGACATCTTTGAGGGCGCTTGCCGACACTTCGCAGCGACCATTCTGGCCCATCTGGGCACTGGCACCTACGCCGACCATATGGCGAACCGGCAGAAGCGCCCGCTAGTCCATTATCTTCGCGACAACGCGACGAGTCACGATCTCGCGGTCGGGCTGCTGGGGCCCCTCCGCAACGCGAGCGGTCACAATGACTACGAGATACGAGATGGATTCATCGTCCTCGGCCGTGGAGAGGCCGAAACCATCTTGAGTGACGTGGCGTTCGCCGACTCTGCACTTTTATTCACTGAGAGCGCTATCGCTCTGTCGCTGACGTTCGAGATTGCATTGGCGCAGCGGGGCACGCCGACGTCAGTTATTCACAGTCAGTCTCTATTATCACCGGAAACGGCGCTTAGACTGCTTATCGCTTCGGCGGGCCTGTCAGACGTTGAGGTGCATATATCGCCAGAGGTCATCACCGTGACCGGCTGGGGGACGTTGGAATCGCCGTTGCCGTCCGTCGGAGCGTTGTTGCTGGTGCTGCCCGAGGCGGCGTCGCAACTGACACTCATGTGGCAAGTCTCCGAGCGTTCGCGACGCCTTAATGTGCCGCTAGACCTTGCGCGAGCGCACGCCCGATGCGAGCCGGATAGCATCGAGCAAGAACTGGCGTCTATGGAACTTGCCCATATGACGACGCTGGACGGCGCCCCATATCTCACTCTAGCTGGCCTTCGCCACTCGGTTGCGCTGAAAGCGGGAGCGGTCGTCAAGGCCACGCCGCAGGAGTTCGGCATCCGATTCCGCCTCCTTCGCGACCTCTGTACACGCGTCGGAGACGACGACTTCGCCGAGACACTGCGTCTGGTTATGCGAGCGCAGCGACTGATCGCTATGAACGAGCCAGCGGATGCCCAGACAGCCGAAGCAGTCGATCGGCTCCTTGGTTGGGAGCAGCAGCGTGTAGCGAGGCCATTTCCTCGAATAGGCACTTCGAGAGTTCCAGCTTTTCTGGGCCATGGCGCCGCTTGTCCCTGGTCCATTCTTGGTTGTTTGTCCAGCAGGGTCGGAGCAGGACTTTTTTACAGCGCTCATATCAACGCCGGTCGAGCGGTTGGCCGAGACGTGCACGACGTCCCGAATCGGCGCTTGCGCGCCGATCTGGCCGCGTCGGCCGGGAGCAGTCTTAGTCTGGTTGCCTCATCCATCTGCTGGAGCTCCGACGCTCCCAGGACGCCAGGCTTCAGCCTGAGTTCTGGAGGTCGCCATGACCACCACCATGACTTCGACCGACGTGACGTCGATCGAGCCGCTGTTCACCGAGGGCGAGCGGATCGCTTTGGCTGGGTTTCTTGCCGGCTATAGCAGCCTGACACGCGACGCCTACGCGCTCGACCTGCGGATGTTCACCGCCTGGTGCCAACAACACGATCTGCACCTGTTGCAAGCTCGACGTGCAGACATTGAGTGCTTCGGCCGCGATATCGAAGGCCGCGGCCGAGCACGTGCGACGATCTCGCGTCGACTGTGCACGATCAGCGGGTTCTACCGATACGCCGTCGAGGAAGAGCTTCTTGACCACTCACCCGCCGTCCACGTCCGCCGCCCGCGCCTGGACTACGAGTCACACGCGATCGGTCTGGACCGCAACGAAGTTGGCTCCCTCCTCGTCGCCGCAGGCCTCGGAGCACCAAACGAGCACGCCCTGATCTCGTTGCTCGCAATTAACGGGCTGCGGATCTCCGAGGCCCTGGGTGCGGACATTGACGCGCTTGGCATCGAACGCGGACACCGCACGCTTACCGTACTGCGCAAGGGCGGCAAGATCGTCACCATCCCGCTCGCGCCTCGAACCGCTCGGGCGATCGACCTTGCGATCGGCGAGCGTCTCGACGGACCGATCTTCCTGCGACTCAACGGTCAGCGGATGGACCGCCACTGCGCCAGCCGGATCGTGCGGCGAGTCGCCAGGCGGGCCGGAGTCGACAAGCCCATCGGGCCGCACACCCTGCAGCACGCGTTCATCACCGCCGCACTCGACACCGGCGTACCACTCCGCGACGTCCAAGGGGCCGCATCGCACGCCGACCCGCGCACCACGATGCGGTACGACCGCGCACGAGTCTCTCTGGATCGGCACGCCACGTACATCGTCGCTGCGTACCTCGCCGGCGCTGCGAGATAACCCCGGCAGAGAGCTGGACGGCGGCCCAAAATCGAGCCGCCGCCCGGCAGCCGTCCCTCTTAGCGCGCGCGGGGCCTCGATACGGAGCCCGGCGGTTTCAATGGGGGCGTACGCAGATCGATCGCTAGGTGGCTCCCTCAGCCGAACCGGGGCCAGACCCGTCGATGAGAGCGACCACCTATGGCCCTTTTGATGTAGCGCAGGACGGGCAGCCTGGAGTCTCCGGCAAACCTGGGCCGATCCAGACGGCTGCCGCGCTCATGAATCGCTGAGCAGGTAGGCGTTGGGCACTGTCGGCTTCATCGGCAGCTCAAGCCATGGGTTGGTTCTAAGGAACCTAGGCGCGGGCCCGGAGCCTCAGCCGGTGAACTCGTTGACGCCGAGGGCGAAGTCCCAATGGCCAACGCCGTTGCCGGCCAGGCCCATCGTGACCACGCCCGCGCCTTCGAGCCAGTGCGCCATCGGCAGCCCGCCGACGTCCAGCGGGCGCAGGCCGATGCTCTCGATGAAGGCCGCGAAGGCTGCCTTGGCCTGCGCATCGTCGCCGGCGAAGAAGACATTGGGTCGGCCGTTCTCCAAGACACCGCGGAAGATGGTGTTGAACGCCTTGATCACGCTGGCGCTGGCCGGGGCAACCTTGGCGGCTTCCTGAGCGATCGAGGTCACCCCGCTGTAGGCAAGTCCGTCGCCGGTGGCGTTGAAGGGGTTGCTGATGTCGACGATGACCTTTCCCGCCAGCGCGTCGCCGTATTCGGCGACGACCGGGACGACCGCGTCGAACAACACGGCCGTGAAGACGATGTCGCTGGTCGGGACGGTGCCCCACGTCGCGGTGGTCGTGCGGCCGCCGAGGGCCTTGGCCAGGTGGCTGGCCTTGGCCTGGTCGCGGCCCATGATCTCGACGGTGTTGCCGCCCGCTATCGCGAGCGTGCCGATCGTGCGGGCCATGTTGCCTGCACCGATGAAGGTGATGCTGGTCATGAGGTGTGCTCACTTTCCTGTGTGGTGGGGTGTTGCTCTGTGTGGGTCGTGCTGGGCCGGGCTCACGTCGCAGCCCTGGGATTTCCGGGCGGTACTGCCGTCATTCGCCTTGGGTGCGCAGTTCCCAGGGCTGCGTGCCGAGGTGGGGCGCGACGCGCGCCTGGATCCGGACGGCGGCCGGGTCATCGCTGCTCCTCGTGATGTGTGAGGGATCGTCAGAGGGCGGTGGTCCCGCCGTCGGCGACCAGTTCCAGGCCGTTGACGTAGCTGGAGTCGTCGGAGGCGAGGAATAGGGCGATGGTCGCGATTTCTTCGGGGCGGCCCATTTTTCCCCGCGGAATGAGGGCCTCGAACGAGGCGATGGCTGCCTCGTCGAACAGTTCTTCCTGTTTGGCGGTGGCGACCTGACCGGGGGTCAGGACGTTGACCCGGATCTTGCGGTCACGCAGTTCGTTGAGCCAGACGCGGGCCCAGGCCTGGTGCACCGCCTTGCTTCCGGCGTACAAGCTCCAGCCGTGGAAAGCCCCCAGCGAGGCGTTGGATCCGGTCATGAAGACCGAAGCACCGTCGTTGAGCAGCGGCAGTGCTTTCTGCACGGTGAAAAGCGTGCCGCGGGCATTGAGCGAGAAGGCACGCTCGAACTGTTCCTCGGTGATCTCGCCGAGCTGGGCCGGTTCGCCCATCCCCGCGCTGGCCCAGAGCACGTCGATCGAACCCTTTTCCCGCTTGACGGTGTCGTACAAGCGGTCCAGGTCGTCAAGGTCGGACGCGTCACCCTGTACGGCGGTCACGTTGCGCCCGATCAGCTCCACGGCCACGTCGAGCGCTTCCTGCCGCCGGGCCTGAATGAAGACGTGCGCGCCCTCTTCCACGAACAATTTCGCGCCGGCCAGCGCCATGCCGGTCGATCCACCGGTGATCACTGCCACCTTGCCATCGAGCTTTCCCACGACTGACTCCGTCCGATCGCCTTGCCGATGTTATGTACACCGATCTGCGTATGTAGGAACGTAGCAACTGGTCCCGCCGTGCGCAAGCTATGCACACCGATCGGTACCGACAGGTCTATGCTGAGGTTATGACCGAGTTGGAGAAGGGCCCGCTGGGGCAGCGCCGCGGCAGAGGGGCGCGCGAGCGCATCCTCAGCGCGGCACAGCAGCTGTTTCGCGAGCAGGGCATCAACCGCACTGGTATGGATCAGCTCTGCGCGGTGGCACACGTGTCCAAGCGCACCGCGTACCAGCACTTCAGCACCAAGGACGAACTGGTCGCCGAGTACCTGCGCCGGTTCGATCCCGACGTCATGTCCGGGGTGTTCGACCGAGCCGACCTCACACCTCGCGAGCGGCTGCTCGCCGCCTTCGAGATGCCCGCGTCCACGCCTCTGTGCCCGTACATTGCCGCGGCGGTCGAGCTGCACGACCCCGAGCACCCCGCATCCCGGCACGCCCGCGACTACAAGACCGCCATCGCTGCCCGACTCACCGACACCGCCCGCGAAGCCGGCGCCACCAACCCCGAAGAGCTCGGGGAACAGCTGGCGCTGCTCATCGACGGCGCCTCGGCCCGCACCCGGGTCCTCAACCGCGACTCCTTTCCCGCCGCCGCCGCCACCGCCGCCGTCCTCATCGACAACGCCATCCCGAGCCCATCCGCACGGCAGCCCAGCGAAGACCGTGGAGCTACCCGGTCTTCTCCCGTCGCGGCCGGGGGCCGGTGACGGCCCGAGCACCTCTCGTCGCCCGCAGGACGGCGTCGAGGGCGGCGGCGCCGAAGCGGGGGCCACTGGACATGACACGGCACGTGGTGGGCTGCACCACTACGCTTCCGGCATGCCGCTGCTCGACCATGTCGTTCTCCAGGTCGACGACCTGGACGCCATCAGCAACTGGTACGACCAGATCGTCGGCCTGGCCGGGGGTGCGCGAACCTTCGACCTGCCGCACCTGATCGGGTACGCCCTCCCCGGCGAGCCGACGCAGCTGCTCTTCTCCCTGGCGACCGACCCCGGCGGTCGCCAGACCCACCTCGCGCTCACGGTCGAGGACGAGGCGACTGTCCGTCGCGGTTACGAGTTCGCCACCGCAGCCGGCGCTGAAATTCTGCATGAGCCCCGGCTGTGGCCGGAGTACGGACCGGGCTACTACGCGGTGTTCATCCGCGACCCGGCCGGGAACAACCTCGAACTCAAGTGCCAAGGTTGAGCTAGCGGAACTGCCGTTACTTGCCGCCGATCGCCTGATGGACCGAGCGGATCGCGCTCGACCCTTCGCCCACGGCGGCTGCGATCCGCTTCGTCGACCCGTGACGCACGTCGCCGACGGCGAAAAGTCCCGGCATGCTGGTCTCGAACGCCAGAGGCTGACGGCCGAGTAGCCCGAACGAGTCGCGCGGTTGCCCCTCCGGCAGGTCGGTGTCGGTGAGGATGAACCCGCTGCGGTCGAGCAGGACGCCCTCTAGCCAAGCGGTCGCCGGCACGGCGCCTATGAAGCAGAAGAGTCCCGCGCAGGGCACGGTCTCCCGCGCGCCTGCGGCCATGTTCGCGAGCACGATCGACTCCAGGTGGTCGCCACCGTCGACTCCGACAACTTGGGTGCTCACGTGCAACTCGATACGACTGTCGACGAGGACGCGGGTCGCGAGGTAGCTCGACATCTCGTTTCCCAGATCGTCGGCCCGGACGACGAGCCGGACCCGAGACCCGCGACTTGCGAGAAACAGGGCCGCTTGCCCGGCGGAATTGGCCCCGCCGATCACGGTCACCTGCGGGCTGTGGGTCCCGCTCGCACGGGCTTCAAGCTCGGTTGCCGCGTAGTAGATGCCGTTGCCCTCGAAGTCTGCCCATCGATCGAGGCCCAGCTTCCGGTAGCGGGCTCCGCTCGCGATCACGATCGAGCGGGCTGAGACCTCGCTCCCGTCCGACAGTGTCACCACGAGATCGTCAGCCATCCGCAGTGAGGTCACCTCGGACGGGCTCTTTATCTCGGCGCCGAACTTCTGGGCCTGCACCAGCGCCTTCGCCGTCAGGTCTGCGCCGGCGATGCCGGACGGAAAGCCCAGGTAGTTCTCGATACGTGCGCTCGCACCGGCCTGCCCGCCTACGGCGTTCCCTTCGAGTACCAGCGTGTCCAGGCCTTCGGAGGCGCCGTAGACGGCAGTTGCCAGCCCTGCTGGCCCGCCACCGATGACAATGACGTCGTAGACCTTGCCAGGTACGGAGCGGTACGCGAGCCCGAGCTGGTCGGCCAGGACGCTCGGGGTCGCATTGCGAAGGATCGCGGTCGGGGTGATCACGGCCGGAAGGTGCGTCACTTCGAGTCCGAGAGACTCGAGAATGCGATGTCCGTCGTCGGTTTCGACATCGAGCCAGCTGTGCACCACGTTCAGACGCGTGGCCCAGTTGCGGAGCTCCAGTGTCTCGGCCGACTGCGCACCGCCAATGATCTGGAAACTTCGCGCCGCTTCGCTCGTACGCAGGAACTCGCGCCGTGCCATGAACGCCTTGAGAATGACGTCGGACAGTTCCGGGACGTCGGACATGAGCTGCCGGAAGACCCGACGTGGCATCCGTTGGACCATGCCGCCGTCAGGCATCCGCGCCGAGAACATGGCAGCCTGCCCGGTCAGCATGTCCAGCTCGCCCAGGAACGAGCCGGGGCCGAAGATCGCGATGACCTGCTCCGGCAGCCCGAACGCCGCGAACCTCACGACCTCCAGGTCCCCGGACTCGATCAGAATAAAATCAAAGTCGACATCCCCGGCGTTGCCCAGGAATGCACCCGGGTCGACGACCGTCTGAGTGGAACGCTCGCGGATGAGGTCCAGCTGCGACGCGGTGAGGTCCGGATATCCGGCAGGGATTCCCGGCATTGCCAACTTCGCCGTCTCGACGTCCGCTCGCTCCGCACTCACCGGGGTTCGCTTTCGGCTGCTCATCCCACTACCTTCCTCTGTCTGTACCTCCAGGTTCCTGGCCGCTGCTTGCACGTCCCGACGTACCTCGTACGGGTCCCTGCCCCGGAGAATCTGGTAGGTACGGGCGGCGTCGGCCTAGACCCGGAAATTCCGCTCGAAGGTCTGTTTCGACCGCGCATATCGAGCAAGCCCGCCCGCAGTTGCTGACTGCGAGCGACGAACAGAATCGGCGATACCGCGCGCGGTGTGACGTCGTTTGCCGGCGTGGGTTAAGCGGTCAGTTGATCACGGTGATAGTGCACCGCGTGCCCGGCGCGGCGGCGAGGCGACGGTCAGCGGTCAGCAGGTCACAGCCGAGGTGCTCGGC
>JBBQUT010000066.1:0-11188 GCA_038212215.1 Mycobacteriales bacterium | reverse complement strand
CCACCTCGTCGCGCTCGTCCGTGCCGGCGCAACCTTTGTCGACGGCAAACTCCTCGAACGATCAGAAGATCAACAAGCCATCACGCCGTCCGTCGAAACCGCGGCCTGAAACTCCCGATCCACAGGTATTGACAATTGCTCCATCAGCCCACCCTCTCGAGCATCTCATCGAGCTGAAGGCACCTTGCACATCGGCCCGGCTTGACCCATCGAACAAACGTTCGTGTCAACGTACAATCCGCGCTCAGTGATCAGCGGAGACGCCGACGTACGAGACCGGACGGGCAGTTCGTACAGCCGAGCAAGGAACACTGGATCGAATCGAGGAGGTGATGCGCGATGCGCGATGACATCCGACAGGCGCTCAACGTCGGGCCGTCCGCGACGCTCACCGAGCGGACGATCGACATTACGACCGTCGGGCGCCGCAGCGGCCAGGAGCGGCGTATCGAAATCTGCTTCTACCGCATCGGCGACGCGATCTATCTGACCGGCGTGCCCGGACCCAGGCGCCGGGATTGGCTGATCAACCTTGAGGCCAACCCAACGTTCACGTTCCACCTGAAGAACCGGGTGCGGGCCGATCTGCGAGCCACAGCAACGCTCATCACCGAACCCGATCAGCGTCGCGACATCCTCAAGCCCGTAGTCGAGGAATACAACGCCCGCTGGTCCCCGGACAGCCCGTGGCCCCACGGTGACCTCGACGAGTGGTTGTCCCACAGCCCACTGGCGCTAGTGATCCTCGCCGACGAGTAACCAGCACAGCACGAGGCGAGCGCGCATTAGCCGTCACCAGGCCGGAGCGCTACCCAAGCCCATTTGAGCGGACAGGAACCGTCGATATCGAGCGCGCCGGCCCGCGAGCCGCAAGGCACAGATGGATTTGTATGCATGCCCTCCGCTGATGGAATGCGCGTTCGCCAGTCCCCGCACGCCGATGATCTCGGGACCTGCCGCAGATGCCCGCTGCCACGGCCGAGATCATGTACGGGTACTACCGCCGGAGGGCCTACAGGCTCCAGGCCCGTCATGAGGCGGACGAGAAGGGGACACGATGAGCAGCATCAGGGTGTTGGTATCAGGCGCGAGCATCGCGGGCCCTGCGTTGGCCCACTGGCTGCACCGACGGGGTGCCGAGGTGACCGTGGTGGAGCAGTCGCCCGGGCTACGCCCGGGTGGGCAGGCTGTGGACGCTCGCGGGGTGGCCAAGGAAGTCATCCGGCGGATGGGGCTCGACGCCGCAGTGCGGGCGGCGTGCACCGACACCGCCGGCGCGTACACGGTGGACGCGGACGGCAACGTGCTGGAGACCTACCGCGCAGACGATGACGACGGCGACGGGTACATCTCGGAGATCGAGGTCCTGCGCGGAGACTTTTCCCGGGTGCTTTACGACGACACCCGCGACGATGTGGAGTATGTCTTCGCCGACCGGATCGCCGAGCTCGCCCAGGACGCCGACGGGGTCATCGTGACCTTCGCGAGCGGCGACCGCCGACGCTTCGACCTCGTGATCGGCGCTGATGGGCTGCACTCGGCGCTGAGGACGATGGTCTTCGGGCGGCGCGAGCAGTTCGTCCGTCACCTCGGGCTGGTGCTGGCTTTCTACAGCGTGCCCAACGAGTTCGGGCTGGACCGCTGGCTGATCAACTACCAGGAGGCAGGGCGCTCGGCAGGGCTGCGGCCCATCCACGACGCCAGCCGGGCGATCGCCATGATGTCCTTCCCCACGCCCGACTTCGACATCGACCACCGCGACGTCCAGGCGCAGAAGCAGCTGCTGCGCGAGCAGATGGCCGGCTTTGGCTGGTTGACCCCGCGCATCCTTGCGCACCTGGACGACACCCCGGACTTCTATCTCGATCAGGTCGCCCAGGTGGTGTTGGACCGCTGGTCCAGCGGGCGGGTGGGGCTTCTCGGAGACGCGGCGTTCAGCGCGTCGCCGATGTCCGGCGCCGGCACCGGACTGGCCGTGGTCGGCGCCAACATGCTGGCTGGGGAGCTCGCCGCCGCCGACTGGGATCCCGCGGCGGGCTTCGCTGGCTACGAGGAGCGGATGCGCTCGTACGTCGAGGCCAACCAGGAGATCGGCCGCATGCACGTGCAGATGCTCACCGCCCGAGCAGCCGCCCCCGGCCCGGACGCCGAGCCGAGCCCGGAGCCCGACATGGACGCCCTCACCGCCCTGATCGAGCGTGCGGTCAACGGCCCCGAGCTGCCCGCCTACGAAGGCGTGCCCGACTCCGGGACGACCGCCGGTCCACCAACCGCCCCGCCTGCACGTTCCTAGGCCTCGGCAGAGCAGGCCTGCGCCCGACCATGCCGCCGACAGCGTGCGGTTGAACCGTCTCGATAGGTGCAAGTCGACGTCGCCTGATCGACAAGGTGTGGGCGCACAGATGGGTCCGGCTGCGCGAACGTGTGCGGTGGAATAGGTCGACTCGCGACGTGCTTGCGCTAGCAGAAGCGGACCAGCGAAAGGAGACCCGGATGCTTGCATTGCAGTACCACGCCTTTGGAGGGCCGGATCAGCTTGAGGTAGTCGAGACTGGCGAGCCGCACGCCGGGGCCGGGCAGGTTCGCGTCGCCGTCCGCGCGGCCAGTGTCAACCCACTGGACTGGAAACTGCTGTCCGGTGCGATGTCCGGTGGCGAGGCGCTCGAAGGCCCCGGCATGCTCGGCTTCGACGCGTCCGGGGTCGTGGACGAGGTCGGCGATGGGGTAACAGGTGTGTCGGTGGGCGATGAGGTGTTCGGTACGGGCCAGAGCACCGACGCGCAGTTCGCGGTGCTCGACGCATGGGCGGCGAAGCATCCGTCCCTGGACTGGGCCGTGGCGGCCGCCGCCGGGGTCGCCGGCGAGACAGCGGAGCGCGTGTTGCGCCTGCTCGGCGTCGCGCGCGGTGACACGATCTTCATCGACGGCGGCGCGGGCGGCGTCGGCGCGGTCACCGTTCAACTGGCCGTCGCGCGGGGCCTGCGCGTGGTGGCATCAGCGGGTCAGGACAATCAGGACTACCTGCGCGAGATCGGCGCGACACCGGTGCTGTATGGCGACGGCGTCGCAGAGCGGGTGCGTGGTGCTGCCGACGCCATGATCGCCGGCGTCGTCGACGTCGCCGGCAAGACCCCGATCGACGTGCTGATCGGCCTTGTCGAGCAGCCCCGCCACGTAGTCACGATCGCCAACTTCGGTGCCGGCGAATCCGGCGTCCAGATCACCGGCGGCGGGGCCGACGCCCACCCCTTCGACGCCCTCGCCGAAGCCGCCGGCCTGCTCGAGCAGGGCAAGCTCGTGATCAAGGTGCAAACCTTCCCGATGGATCGCGCCGCCGATGCGTTGGCGGTCAGTCAGGCCGGGCACGTCCGCGGAAAACTCGTACTACTGCCCTAGCCGCACCGCGCACACGCCGGTCGAACGGTCCGGCGCCACACAGGCAGCACCAGGACACGCGCCTACCGTCGATCTGCGCGTCTTCGGCAGCGACACCTCAGCGCGCCGATGAGTCCTTATGCGTGCCGAGAGAGCGACCCTGACCGGGCAATGACCCGGGCGGGTCTTGCGGGAATCAACGCGTTCGGCGAACGCTTGCATGCCGCGGTTGTTGAGTCCGGCCAGATGCGCCCCCTAGACGGGTCGCTATCGGGACGTGATTCGGTCAGTCGGCGCCGGCCGTGTCACGGCTGGACACGGCGGCGGAGCACCCTCGGGCCGGGAAGCCGCCGCGGGGGACTTCACAGCGTCGGCCACTACCCCTTGAAGGGCGGGGGGCAGGCCGGCTCGGTCAGAAGGTTGCTGTAGACCCAGCCGTCGACGGGGTCGTAGGACACGGCCTGGTAGGTCGTCGCGCATTCCAGCCAGTGCAGCACATTCGTCCCGTGAAATCCGTCGGGGGTCCCCCACGCGACGGTGCTGCCGCGGGCGGTCATGCGGCCGCCGGGCAAGAAGTAGCAGGTCGCGGTGCAGTTCGTCGAGTAGTACGGCGCGGTGGTGGACTGCCCGCTCTGATACTCCAGCGTCGTCCACGTGCTCGCCTTCATGATCCAGACTTGAACGTCCGACCGGCTCGGCGCCAAGCCGGTGCCGTTGACGACCCACTGGCTGCCGGGGTTCAGGTTGCCGATGGCCGTGCCGTCGGTCAGGTTGAGGCTGGCTGTGGCCGGGGCGGCGTAGGCGGGGGCGCTGAATCCGAGAACGCCGGCGAGGACCGGGGCGGCGAGCAGCGCGGTGGCGGCGACCAGGCTTCGGGCGGTCCGGTGCGAGCGGGTGTGGTTGGTGTGCGGGGCGGCGGAGCGGCGGGTCGTGGTGATCATCATGAGTTCTCCTTGTGTCGTCCGAGGGCCGGTCGGCCCGTCGGTATGGGTGGTTGTGCGGGCGCGGTTCAGGGCTGCAGAGCGAGCCCTCGGTCGGTGAGGTAGCGGGTGAGCGCCAGGCGACGGTGGAGCTCGGTGTGGTGCGTGGGTGTGGGCTGGGGGGGCTGTTCCAGGGGGAGCGCGGTGAAGGCGCTGCGGATCAGGAGCGCCGTGTCGCAGCCGAAAGTGATGTCGGCCCGGTCGACGTGGTGGCCTTCTTTGCGCAGCCCGGTCTGGTAGGCGGTGATGACGGTGTCGTGCAGCGCGGGCAGGTCGCTGAGGGGCAGCTCGCCGGTGTGGGCCCGGCCGACGAGCAGTTGCGCCAGGTCGAAGCCGAGGGCTTCGGGGCTCTGCCAGGAGATGTCGATGGCGACGAAGCTGGCCGGGGCGTCGGCGGGGACGAGCAGGTTCTGCGGGCAGGCGTCACCGTGCCCGATCGAACGCGGGCGGGCGTCCAGGGCGTCGAGCAGCGCAGGGACGGTGTCGGTCAGGGAGAGCAGGTCCTGGCGCAGGGCGCGGCCCTGGGCGGTGGCCAGCAGCGGGTGGGTCCAGAGCTGGCCGTCGCGGAGCTGAGGGAAGACGCGGTGGGTGAGCAGTCCCTCGGTCATTCCGCGTAGCCCGTAGCCGGGCCCGGCGGCCGTCGGGGTCCGGTCGGTGAGCCGGCGGCCGGCCCATCGCCCGAGCAGCTGGGCGGCGGCGGCGTACCGGGTGGCGGGCCAGGGTGTGGGCTGGTCGGTGTGGACGTACTCCAGCCACAGCGCGACCCGGTCGTCGCCGAGCTCGTCGATGCGCAGCACCCGGGGGGTGCGGATGCCCGGTGGCAGCCGGTCGGGCAGGTCCGAGCCGAGCGCGTCGGCCTCGACCCGCCAGGGGAATCCCGCGATGAACTGCGGCCGCAGCAGGGCGGGCACGGCGGCGATCCCGGGCCAGTGCCGCGGCGAGCGCAGCACCTTCAGGAACACCGCCCAAGACAGCGGGCGGCCAAGGTCCAGGGCGGTGCCGTGCACCCGGAACACCGCCTCGGTGGAGATGGCGGTGGACGCTTCGGCGAGGGGGGTGGCGTCGGCGGAACGCAGCTCGACCCGGCGGGCGACCGCGGCGCACACCACGTCGGTCAGCTGCTGCCAGGTCAGCGTCGCGGCGCCCAGCTCGGGTGTCGGTCCGGCGGAGTGGGACTGGTGGTGCCCGGTCCGGGTGTGCTGCGGTGCGCCCGTCATGTCCTCGCCCTTCGTCGTAGTGCTGCTATGACGAACATACTGGTACTCTGATCTGGTGATTGTCAAGGACGTATCTGGGGGGCACCGGGCCCGGCAGGCCCAGGCCACCCGCGAACAGGTCGCCCGGGCGGCGCGTGCGTTGTTCCGGCAGCAGGGCTATGTGGCGACGACGATCGCCGAGATCGCCTTGGCCGCGGACATCCCCGCGCAGACGATCTACTCCTCGCTGCGGAACAAGCCGGGGATCCTGGCGGAGATCCTGCGGTTGTGGATCGCTGAGTCCGAGGTGCAGCGCCAGCACGAGCAGGCGCTGGCCCAGCCCGATCCGGTCCGGAGGTTGCGAATGGCGGCGCACTGGCACCGGCGGCAGATGGAGCTTGGGTACGACGTGATCGCCATCTACACCGAGGCGGCCCGGGTGGATGAGGTGATCGCGCAGGCCTGGCGGCAGATCGAGGCCGGCCGGGAACGGGCCGTCACCTCGCTGGTCACGTCCCTGGACGGGCAGCTGGCCGCCGGGCTGACCGCCAAGACCGCCGTGGACCTGTACCTGGCCGCCACCCTGGCCGAGGCCTACAGCCTGCTGGTGCTGCAGCGAGGCTGGTCGCTCGAGCAGTACGAGAGCTGGCTCGGCGACCAACTCCTGCGGCAACTGCTCGGCTAATGAGCGGGGAGCTCCGCCGAAAGGAGCGGTGGCAGGAGGAGCTGGGCGGCATGCATGCTGCCGCGCTTGCGGAGGAGCAAGAAGTGCCATCAGTTGCACTGATGGCGGGTGGTCGGCGTCGCAGCGGCGTCCGCATGCCGCGGGTCGATCGGCTATCGGAATCAGTTCTGTAGAGCGACGGAGCTACTGGACGGGACGCCGACGTGGCAGACCTGGTCGTCTGGTCGGGCACCACTCATATCGGCGACGTAATGCGCTCGGGGCGGGGCGGTGATGCTGCGATTGCCGCCAGCCTGGCACGCCGTTCGCGCCGATCTGCTCCGCAGGCTCGGCCGGAGCGCGGAGGCAAGGGAGGCGTACGACTCGCGATCGCCGCTACCCAGATCTCCGCCGAGCGCGGCTCCCTGAGCAGGAAGCGCGGCGAGTTGGTCTGAGCGGTCCCACCACACGTCAACCGCGCCGCCGCGACCATCGCCACGGCGAGTGAGTTCATTCGCGGCACGCAGCGGCGGCTTCACCAGCGGAACGTTCTGACTAGTCGCCGCGTGGCCGTGTTCCGCGGCTCCGGTAGAGGATCGGTTGGCGGGAAGGGGCCGTGTCGGGCGGTTGTGTGGTCGAGGCGGCTGGTGGTTGCTGCGTGGTGGCGTGGGTGGAGGTTGGCGGGGTGAACCGGTGCAGCTGTAGGCGGATCACCGCGATGTCGTCTGAGATCGGGTTGCCGCTGGTGAGGGTGTCGACAAGGTCCGAGCAGGGATGCGCAACCTGTTGATCGGGGTCGCGCCGGATGAGGTTCGCGAGGCGTTCGAGTCCGACGTCGATGCTTTCGTCACGGCGTTCGATCAGCCCGTCGGTGTACCACCACAGCACCGCATCCGGGGGTAGCTGCAGTGCCGCCTCTGGCCGGGTGGCGGTGGTGATGCCGATCGGGGCAGACCGGCCCTCCCAGAGGAAGTCTGCGCCGAGCGGGCCGCTCAACAACGGTGGCGGATGGCCGGCGCAGGCGTAGCGGAAGTGACCGGTTGCGGGGTCGTACTCGCCGTAGCCGAGGGTGCTGCCGATGCCGTCGTGATCTGGAGTGCCGCATCGTCGAGGCGGCTCAGCACGTCGGCTGGGCCGGTGCCGGTGGCGACGATCATGCGTAGCAGGGCCTGGAGCTTGCCCATCGACGCGGCGGCACGCAGATCGTGCCCCACGACATCGCCGATCGCCACGCCCACCCGGCCGCGGGGGAGGGCGAACACGTCATACCAGTCACCGCCGACGTCGTGGGTGATGTCGGCGGGGCGATAGCTGGCGTCTATCGCCACGCCGGGCAGGGTGCTGGGCAGGGTCGGCATGAGGGCGCGCTGTAGCTCGTGCGCCGCGCGGTGCTCGCGCTCGTAGAGCCGGGCTCGGTCGAGGGCTTGGGCGGTGAGTTCGACCAGAATGTCGGCAAGGGCCCGCGATTGCGGATCGATCGGGCCCTCGGTCCGGAATCCGAAAACGAGCCCGGCCAGGGTGATGCCGCCCGTCTGCACCGGCAACGCGAGCGCGCTGCGGGTGTCGGTCACCCGGTAGGAGGGCATCGTGTCGGGGAACTGCGCGCCGATCTGATCGAGCGATTCGAACACGACGGTCCGTCCGGTGCGTATGGCGATCGTCAGTTGGGTGTGCGCGGCCAGCGGCAGTAGCTCGAACTGACGCGCGATGTCGCGGGGGAATCCGACGCTCGGCCACGTGCGGACCTGATGTCCGTCGATCGAGACCACGCCGATCACGCCGTGTTCCGCGATGAGCGGGATCCCCTCCGTCGCGAGGATCGCCGCGATGGCCTCCGTCGTGGCGGCCGTGGCTATCAGCGCGGTCACTCGTTGCAGCGACTCGATGCGGTGCCGCGCCGCGGACTCTTCACGCAGTCTCGCCTGCGCCTCCGCCCGTTCCTGCGTGCCGATGACCATGGCCCAGGCGCCGAGCAGGCCGACGGCGAGGAAGAGCTGCAGCGAGGCCGCCTCCACGCGCGGGGAGTGGGCAAGCGCGGCCCACGGACCATGCCCAGCCGCGGTGAGGACGTTGGCCGTCAGCGTCATCACCAAACCGGCGCTGATCAGCGTCGCCACGCCGTACCGCACCCCGGCACACCCCAGCACCGGCAGCACCAGGTAGGCAAGCGGGACTTGATTCGGCCAGAAGCCCACCACGGTGCACAGTCCGGTCGCCAGCACCGCCAGCAGCGGCCCCGCAGCGGCGGCGCCCAGACTGCGCGCCGCCGGAGCACACAGCAGCGCGCTGCCCACCGTGAGCACCGCCAGCCCGTCACCAGCCCAGTACGGCCCAAACGCGGGAATGAAGGCCCCGTGCAGGACCACGGTGATCGTCGCCGAACCGATCAACGCACCGCACAGCGGACCCGCCGCCACGGCACACACCAAGAATCGCCCGAGATCACGCGGTCGACCGAAGTCGGGCCAACCCACGAAGCGGCCCAGCAACGCCGCCCCCACCCACCGGTTCCACGGTGTTGGCCACGACGAAACCGCACGCTGCGAGCACCGGCTGACCCTCGCCCAGATCGACCAGCAACTCCGCCACTGCGGCACCGGCCAACAACCATGGCCAGGACCGCCGCCGCGACATCACCAACCCCGCCAGCGTCATGCCCGCCGGCGGAAAGAACACCGCGCCAGCAGACGAGGCGTTCAACAACCAGAACGCGACGCCCGACCCCGCGGCTACCCGCCCGCCATCAGCACCAGCAGTAACAGCCCGGCCAGTACTGCGTTGTCGAACCCGCGGCCGCCGGCTGGCTGCGCCCTACCGCTCACGTCAGCTCCCGCCCACCGCCAGAAAGCAGCGATCCCCCTACGGACAGTTGAACACATGACCATACAGAACGGGGCTGCGCCCGACCAGCAGCACGATGACAGCGTCGTCACGCACTCCACCCTCGGCGCTCCGTCACAGAGCACCCTCAGACTGCCCTCTGGCCCGGCCGTCAGTCACGCCCTCGTGCTCGCACTGCTGCTCTGGGTGGGATTGCCGTTCGTGCTGCTCACCGGGTCGGTCCTGTGGGAGAAGGTCCATCCGGCCACCGCTGCGATGCACGCCGGCGACTGGCTGCTGAAACTCCTATTGATCGCCCTCATCGTCGGGCTGCTGCACTGACCCGTCACCCACCTGCCCGTCCCATATCGATCGGAAGGATCACGATCATGGCAAGCACCGCAACGTCGAAGGCCGGCCCGCTCGACCACACCTTCACCGCGACCCTCGTTCAGAGCCCCGCCAGAGGCGGCTGGACTTACGTGATCATGGATGGCTCCGCCGAATTCTTCGCCAACGGCGTCGTGTTCGTCGATTCACTGCGACAGCGTCACAGGCCGCTTGCAGCGTCGCACCGCGGGCCAGCGCCACCCAGAACTCGGCCTGCTTGTCGATCAATTCTTCCTTCGACCACATGCACAACACCTCGCATCAGACGGGGTGTTGCGACGATCGATTGAGCTCGCCAACGGCCAGCGGGACAGATTTCCTTCAGTCGACCGGGTCCACAGCCATCCCGCATTCGGTCAGCCAGGCGCGAACCGTCGTGTGGTGCGTGCCCCACGCCGCCCACGAGTCCGCCGCCCACGAGTAAGCAGCCGCCCTCGCAGTCGATGGATCGCCAGATGTCGGAACACTGAGCAGTGTGAGCTGACCGCGGCACGAGGGCGGTTCCAGTTGCCGGAATACCGGCCGCTCACCCATGCGCCGATGCAATCGCGGGCCGATCGACGGATCTACGCCTTCCTCGAGGAACAGACACAGCGTCATCAGGTGGATGCCGACGGACTGGACCGCACGCGGATCGTCCCCGTCGGGATGCTGTACGGCGTAGGTGTCAACGATGAGTTGGTGAAACGCCATCCGTTGCGGATCGGAGTACTGCGCGGCGAGCAGCGCGCCGTAGCGGTTCCAGCAGGCAGGCGAGCAGGTCATGTAGGGATGGTCCGGCCCGTCCGCAGGAGTTAGCTGGGCTCCGCAGCCTGGGCAGGCTTGATCTCTCGACGAAGGTGTCACGCGAACCATCGTCGCCGACGGCCAGGCGTAGCCGCGAGCGCACTCCAACGGCGATCGATCCGCTGTCCGGTAGCCGAACGACCACCGGGACCGCTGTTCGATCCCTTACCAGGCGGCTGGATTACGCCAACAGAGCGATGAATCCGATCAGACCCGCCGAGATGGCGACTGCACGACAAGCATGAACAGGAGTCCAACCAGACGATTTGCGCGGATGGGGCCGCCAGTGAGTCTGTGACCGTCAACGGACGTTCGGGGAGCCATGGTTCACGAACCTCTTATGACCCGATTCTTCCGACGCCAGACAATCTTGAGACCGGACCAGTTCTCATCAATCGCGGCGACCTTGACATCAACCAGGCCGCGCCGAAGAGCAGCGTCGCGGATCGCGTTCTCGTCGACATCGCTGACGTGTCCAGCCGCTTTGCGGGGCCATGCGACCCACAAGGCGCCGGCCGGGAAGATCCGGTCCGCCGCCCCGTCCAGAGCCGGTTCGATCTCAACCCATGCACGAATGAAGTGCAGCACCACGTCGGCGTGCTCGGCGGCCGAGTCTAGCGCGGGCGGATCTTGCAGAGCCCATCCGTCCGGTTCTGCGATCAGGTCGAACCGGCCGCCAGGTTTGAGGCCGAGCTTGCGGGCTTGGGGCGTGCCTGAGTACCCAGCGGCCATCGTCCCAAGCTAGCGCTTAGCGACGCAGCTGATCACTCGGGGGAACTTCCACCCCAATTGGCGGGTGTCGATGCCAGGCACGGGTGGTAAGTGATACCAGAGAGGGATCCTTGGGTTCGCGCGGTGATTGCAACACCTGGATGATTCGAGGGTGTTGATGACGGTTCGATTCTCCAACCAGCTTGTCGCTGAGTTGGTCCAGCCGTTCTGGTCGGCGCTGCAAGACGGGGAGTTCCTGACCGACG
>JBBQUT010000065.1:0-13288 GCA_038212215.1 Mycobacteriales bacterium | reverse complement strand
CGAGCGCTCAAGACCGATCCCGACAAGATCGACAGATTCGACCGGACATCGGCAGATCCAGTCGTTTGATCAAGTTCCGGCCCGATACTGATTCATATGCGCGGCGCGCTCAGCGGTCGAGTCGGGCGCCTATCGACGGCTATGTGCGCCCGCGGACGTGCTTATCGGCGGTATCCCTCTCGGGTTGGTCAGGGTCATCGTGGCGGCTGAGTCGGTTCCGGGATAGGTCTTTCGTTCGACTCGCCGAGCAGTAGCGTCGCAAGCATGGATTATGCCGACGCCGTGCAAGCCTTTTTCCCTGCGCGCAGTGACCAGATCGCACTGCCGCGCGCGGTTACCGACGCAAGCCCAGCGCGCCGGCTGCGCGACGCGTGCGAGCCGCTGGCGATGCACGCGGTCTGGTGCCGTGCGACGAACGAAAGGCTCGCCGAGCAGGGACTGAACTTCCTCACCAGCTACGTCGGGGGCCGCGGAGCATTCCTGGGCGAGCCGGTCGGTGCGGTGGTGGCCTCTGCGTTCGCGTGGTTTGAACCGAGTCTGGTCGCGTCATTGTGGGACACGGCCGTGGCTACCGTGTCTCGCGATCGGTTGGTCGAGCTGCGCGATACCTCGGTTACCGAGAGCTTGCGTGTCGTGCTGGATGGAGACGACCCAAGCAGCGTCGCGGACCTGCTTTCGGACGCAGTCATGGGAGCTGACGGCATGGGTCGCCCGCTGTTCAGCGGCCTGCGGGCCGGGGGTGCCCCTACTGAGCCGCTGTTGCGCTTGTGGTGGGCGTGCGGCCTGGTGCGCGAGCACCGCGGGGACAGCCACGTTGTTTCGGCCAACGCCGCGGGACTGGACGGGGTGCAGATGAACGTCCTGACCGAACTCTGGATCGGGATGCCGTTGTTGTCCTATGCCGGCACTCGAGGGTGGTCCGCGGAGGCGATGCAGGATGCGGTGAATCGTCTCGAGGCGCGGGGCTGGGTCGCTGACGGAGCGCTCACCGACGCAGGCCGCGCCGCACGGCTTGCGATCGAGACGGCAACAGACGAGCAGGAGCGGCGCATCATCGACGTCCTGGGCCGCCGCCTCGACGAGGTATGCACGCAGTTGAACCACTGGGGACAGCGTTGCATCGAGCTTGGCGCGTTCCCTGCCGACGTCCTGAAGCGCGCCGCGGGCTGACAGCGTGCGACCCGGATGCTTGATGGGGGCGCCGGGTCGCTCGTATCCTTGCTGTGCGGGACGGATTCATATGCGCGTGCGGCGCGGTCCAGACCAGCCGTACACATCGTCCGATCTGCGCTGTGAGCCCTCGCGCTCAGCGTGCTCGCTGTCGAGGGCTACGTGCGCGCCAAAACGCACTCTGTCCGCGGCAGATCCGGTTGTTCGACGTTCGTCTCGGATCCGGCCTGCAGAGCTGTCCACCTTTGCAAGCCGATGGACTCATCGACCAGCGTCACGGTGGCGATCACGGCTGCGGTCATCGCACGGTGCGCGAGCGCCATGCCGTTATCCGTCCGCAAGCTGGGTCAGACGCGCCAGGCCCGGCTCGAGGTGGGTGCGGTAGCGCTCCAGCGCCGCCGTGAGTTCAGCTGTGGCCGGAGCGTCCGGGGGGATGCGCGCCGGGTTGAGTGGAACTTGATCGGCCCACGCCTTGATGTCGGGCTCGGCCCCGAACGACATCGCCGCTCGCGCACCTAGTGCCTGCATCCGCGCCCAGTCTGTGGGGGTGTTCGAGTAGGGAGACGGCGGGCAGATCCGGTTCTTCTCGGCGTCGTCGTGGCGCGTTGCCTCCACGTATCCGGTCAGGGCTGCCCCGAAGCACGGAAAGCCGGCCCGGATGTTCTGCACGGTAATCGCTTCGCTGCCCCAGATCGGGACGAGGGGTGGATACCGAAATCCGGATGCGGCGCAGTGCACGATCACGGCGTCCTTTGCGATGGCGTGGTTGCTGTCGTCGAACACCAGGCGTTCCGGCTCGACGTGACGTAGGCGCCCGAGCCGGATGACGTTGTCGATACTGCGGAGGTGGTCGAGCTCCCACCGGGCAATGGTCGGCGTCTTCGCCATCGTAGGAGTGACCGATCCGTCGATGCGGAGCATCACTGCCGCCGCTTCCAACCGGAGGAACACCTCGTCCGCCGACGTCGCCTCGGCGGCGGCCTGGAACGTGTCGGCGGCCATCCCGATGAACACCTCAGGGTTCGGCTGGACCACCGCACGGTTGAGCATCCATGGATCGCGTGGACGAACCCAACAGATCGCATTCGGGTCAACACCATTTGACAGCAGCCAGGTGCACGCGTCCATGGCGGTCTTGCCCGAGCCGACGATCACGTAGCCCGATGGGGCCTTGCTGAGCGTGACCAGCTGGTTCACCGTGATGACCCGCGCGCCTTCGGCGACACCGAATGGCGCCGGGGTATTGGCCGGTATCTGCGGCGCGAGGTAGTTCGCGTCGACCACGCGGCAGCGGGCATTCAGCTGGTAGCGCTGCCCGGACAGACGTGACACGAACTGCCGGTCACCGACGTAATCACAGTTCGGGTGGAAGGACACCTTCGCTGACGCGAGCATCCGGGTCTGCAGCACTCGTGCGTAGTACGCACAGATCTCCGGCGACGTCGCGCGCTCGTGCAGGCCGGCTTCGGGCCCCTGCGTCTGGACGGCCCCGTCACCGAGGAGCGTCGAGGCGACGCCGTAAAACGCGGACGCCTGGTGGAGGCGGACGAACGAGTAGGCATCGAGCCAGTGGCCACCGACAGTGTGCCGTCGATCGACCAACGCGACGCTGACATCCGCGTTGGTGATCAGGGCATCAGTGAACGCCATTCCCGCAGCGCCGGCGCCGACCACGAGATAATCGGCGTCCACCGCCTCGCTCACCACGGTCGTCATCCTTGACGGATCGAGTCGCCGGGTCAATGACGAGGCGATCCTTGTGGCCGGAACGCTGTCTAACTGCTGGAACCGCAGCACCTGTAGCGTCCGCAGCGCTGCGGTGCGGCGCTGCTCGGCAGGCCGCGATCATGACTCGGCCAGTCGTCATGGACTGGGCGTCCGCGGCAACAAGGATGTCGCGCAGCAGCACCTGATGCCTTCGGCATCAAGCGCGGGCCAGCATCGTCGGGACCGACAAGTTCAGCCCGCCCTCCCACAACGACCCAACGCCAGCCGGCTCGCAGGGTGATCGCGGCGCGCGGGTGCTCACACAACAGCACCAGCTGTCGCGAGCCGCCGATCGCCGATCGACACGTGGGTGATCCGCACGGGTGCCAGCACAAGAAGCCGCTCTATACCGCACCACCGATGACGCGTCGGCACCGCCCGGAATCACCCGTGTGGCGCCACCCGCCGATCATCCTCAACGCGGCCTGAGGGTGCGTTCGGGCTCGCGCCTAACGATCGATCTGGACCGCGCCGCGGGGTGCCCCGATGGCGTACCTATCGACGAGTAGGGGTTCAATTCGACAGCGGCTGTCTAGGTTTGTTGGAGCTACTTACGCTTGGCGACGCCGCTTCGGCTGCTTTCCGAGGTGGGACAATCGTCGCGTGCTCAGGACCCGACCGGTCGAAGTCGCCGACGCCGCAACCGGCGGGCCGGCCGAGACACTCCTAGATGCTGTGCTGAGTGGTCGTCATCAGGTCCGTCTCGGCGAGACGGTCGACGTGCTCGACCTGCCCGGGTTCGCGGCGGTTGAAACGACCGGCGGCGCTCGCTTCGTCGGCGTGGCGACCTGGTCGGCCAAGCGTGCCGAGTTCGCCTGTCTTGGTGTCTCGGCTGCTGTCCGAAGGACAGGGGTTGGCTCGATGCTGGTCGAGGCCGTCACCGACGCCGCCCGCTGTGCCGGACTCGATCGGCTGTGGCTCGCTACGACGAACGACAACCTCGGTGCCCTTGCGCTCTACCAGCGGTGCGGCTTCCGAATCACCAGGGTGGTGGTCGGCGGGGTCGACCACGCGCGGGAACTCAAGCCCTCGATTCCCGTCGTTGGCGCGCATCGCATCCCCGTTCACGATGAGCTCATCCTCGAATGTGCGCTGCGGTGACTGCGCCTGAGCACCGGACGTCCTCGCGCCGTTCGACCCCAGCCCAGACACCGGCTGCGGCGACGACCGGCCGAAAGGTTCCCGTCCACAGGTTGGTATCTCGGCCCAATCCAGGTTGACGCGTCGAGTCTCGCGCGGGACCGGGCGACGCGCCGCGAGGCCAACTGTGCAAGTTCAACCGTCCAAGTCACGATCGATCAGGCGCAGCTCCGCTTCGTTGTTGGCATGACCGCGTTATCGGTGCTCATCCTCAGACCGGCAATAGCGGATGGTTCGTTCGTCCAACGGACTGTTCAGACGAGCCCCAAACAGTCTGATCTGCGCATAGCCACGCCAGATGCGACATGCTCGGTATCGACGGCTCGGCGCGCGTTCCTCATACGAAATTTAGAGCGTTCGATCGCCCGGGTTGGTTGATCGAACTCGGCAGATGGACCGGCTTGCGAGACGGCAGGCCGGAGCCCTCCAACGACGTGAAGGTAGGCGAGGCACCGGTAGGCGGGCCTGTGCTGCGCCTGCTGCCCGTGATCGATCGATGCTCTCGGCCGCGTTGGTGGGTAGCGTTGCCAGGTGTGACCACCCCCGGCTGGCGCGCTCGATCTGATCTACACGCGACGTGAGGCTACACGGATGACCCAGCACGACGTACAGGTTCCGATGGCTGATGGGGTGGCGGCGGCCTCACTGCACGTGCCGGACGGGGACAGCCCGTGGCCGGGCGTCGTCATGTATCCCGACGCCGCCGGGCTGCGTGACGCGCACCGCGACATGGCTGAGCATCTGGCTGGCTTTGGCTACGTGACCCTCGTGCCCGACGTCTACTACCGCAACGCGCCGTGGGCGCAGTTCGACGCGGCCACCGTCTTCGGTGATCCCGATGAGCGAGCGCGCTTGTTCGCGCTCGCGGGCACAGTGACGCCCGAGATGACAGCAGCTGACGCCCGCGCATTCATCACCTTCCTGCAGGCCAGGCCGGAGACGACCGGCGGCGCAGTTGGAACGACGGGTTACTGCATGGGCGGTCGCACATCGATGATCGTCGCCGCACGCCTCGGTGACGCGGTCGGCGCAGCCGCGTCGTTCCACGGGGGCGGCCTCGCAGTGGCAGACAGCGTCGACAGTCCCCACCTGCGGGCCGGTGACATTACTGCCACTGTCTACGTGGCGGGGGCGATCGAGGATTCTTCCTTCACCGACAGTCAGCGCGACCTTCTGGAGATCGCCCTCACCGAAGCCGGCGTGTCGCATCTGATCGAGACCTACCCTGCCCGCCACGGCTTCGCGGTCCCCGACAACGACACCTACGACGAAGCCGCTGCCTCCCGGCATTGGAACGCCCTCGCCGACCTCTACGGACGAACGCTGACCTGACCTCGGCTGGGCCGACAACAACCGTGGGCCAAGCGGCGACCGCCGGGCACAGGACAGGCGACAAGGCGTCGGGCGCGTCGGCACAGGTTGCCGAGGCGGCACGGAGCCTGTTCCTTGGAATTCCGAGGCCAGACGGACTGATCTGTGTGATATCGCCAAGCGAAAGTGAGCACGCCTATCGACGGGTAGCGAGTGGCGGCCCCTGGCTCGCGACCTCATTGGGCGTTGCTGCGGCGTTCGTTTGCGAGTGAGAGTGCTTCGGCGTCGTAGTCGCTTTCGGTGCTGAATTGTTTGACGATGCTTGCGTATCGCAGGTAGGCGATATCGTCGAGCGATCTGAGCGCCTTGAGCATCTCTGCGATCAGCTGTCCAGTCGTGACGATCGGCTGGGTGCCGAGTGCGCGCATCACGGCGTTGGTTGCGCGGGATGCAAGCTTGTCGACTTCGGCGTCGGTACCGCGTCCAAGACAGGCGATCTTGGCCGACGCTTTCAGTTTGTCGCGGTCGAATGGGACGCGGTTGTTTGTGCGTACTTTCAGGACTGACGAGAGCGGGGCGGGGGGCATGGTGCGCCGAAGGTGCGGATATTCGTCGATGAGCCACACGCGAAAGTCGCGTGCGTCGCGCATTCCGTGGCTGCCGACACGGTCGACGCGGCCAACGAAGGCCAGCGCGAACCGGATGTGGGAGACCGCGTTCGCGTGTTTGAGTTGTCGCAATACGGACTGGCCGATGCTGCTTGACGTGATCACCACGTTTGCCGGGGAACGGAATATTTCGTCTTTGACCGCTCGCACGATGTCGAGCAGCTGCTCGGGCGAGTGCCAACCCTTGGTCGCTTCATCCACGCTCGCGAGCAGGGTGTCGGCGTTGAAGTTCGCTTGGCGTCCGTCGGCCTTGACCACAGTCATCGCGCCGCGCGTGACCGTCTCCACGGTGGTGTAGATCGAACCGCACGCTGCGCAGTGCCGCTTCCGCCGTACGCCATCGCGATCTGGATGCGTTTCCCGGACCTGTTGTCTGGTGTCCGGGTTCGGGCAGGAAGGGTTGGGACACTGCATGGCATATATGTACCAGAGGCGGCGCTCAGCCACGGTAAGGATGCAGATTCCACACAGTTGCCGCGGCCATCGAGCATATTTACATTGTTGACGACCACGGTGGACTCAACGGGACATACGTGCAATCTTGATGATGTCGACGACGACGAACTCGGCAGGCGGTACGACGGGCATCTAACACTCTTGCCAATCGCAGCGACGAGCGTGACGCGATTGGTGCAGGAAGCTCGCACGCCGACCCGTCGCTCAGATGCAGTCGGAGGAGGCGCGGTGATCAAGACGAGGACCCTCGCGAGCCGCAACCTCTCCTCGAGCCGAAGTCCACACACCGGCTTCGACGATTCCGGAATCGGGACGCGCCGAGAGGCACATCACGGACCGCGCGGACGCTGCCGGTCGGGTCCGAGCTAATTCGCAATCGACTCCTCTCGGTCGCACGATCAGCAGTCGTCGACCGCGCGAGGACGGACGCGCGCTAGAAGACCTCATCGAACCCGGCAGGCGGCTCATCCGCTTCCCGCTCTCACTCGCAGCGGGGCCGGGCCCCAAGGGTCGGCGAGCCGACCCGACATCTCCGAGCTGACACCTCGGAAGCGCTGTCGACCGTTCAGCGTCGACACCCGAACCACGGAGGTAGCAATCCAATGCCTAGACCCATCAGAGTTGTCCCCGTCCCGACCGCCACCGTTGCGTTTCGCGACATCTTAGGACTGAGCATCGCCGTGTTGGTCACTGGCATGATCCTCGGCGCAGCAGCATGGGTACACATGCCGTCCGCAAGCCAACAGATCCCCCGCGGCCGGCAAATTTCACCGACCCGAGCTGCGCCAACGAAGACTCAATCTCTCCGCGGAACGCCGCCGTCCCAGGCAGGCCAATGCCCGGCCGGGCCCGTCGTCGACCGGATGGCATCCATTCCGGGCGGTCACAACGCCGCTGCAGCGACGAAACGAAAGCTGGCCGAAGTCATCGCCCGGATGAAGGCAGTCCACGTGGTCGGGAAGCGCGCTGCTTACGTCGCATCGAAGAGCGCGTGCCGCGCCATCGTCGATGACGTCAACACCGCGATGTACCCCTTTATCGTGTTCGTGGGGCCGTTCCCAACCGAACGCGATGCGGTCGGATTCTGCGTGGCAATGGGCTACGCGCCGGCGGTGAACCACTACCGCGACTGTCTACCGAAGCACGCTACGTCCCGATAGGCCGCCACTGCTGCAGACCAGGACGAGGCTGCCATCGCCAAAGAAGATGACCGAGAAGATACACGGCCACCAAACGGTCGGCTCGCCGGTACTCGAGCCGGCGGGCGCATAGACGCCAGAGCAGACTGTTTCGCGCAACGGTCGCAATTGCACACGAACGATCATCGTCACTCGATCAATGAACTCGACGGCATCGCCGTCCGTACCTATGTTCCGATACCTATGTTCCGATCTGCGCGGGTTGCCCTCATGCGCGACGTGCGCGAGATCGACGGTTCCTGTCCGCTCAAATGGGCTTGGGTAGCGCTCCGGCCTGGTGACGGCTAATGCGCGCTCGCCTCGTGCTGTGCTGGTTACTCGTCGGCGAGGGTCACTAGCGCCAGTGGGCTGTGGGACACCCACTCGTCGAGGTCACCGTGGGGCCACGGGCTGTCCGGGGACCAGCGGGCGTTGTATTCCTCGACTACGGGCTTGAGGATGTCGCGACGCTGATCGGGTTCGGTGATGAGCGTTGCTGTAGCTCGCAGATCGGCCCGCACCCGGTTCTTCAGGTGGAACGTGAACGTTGGGTTGGCCTCAAGGTTGATCAGCCAATCCCGGCGCCTGGGTCCGGGCACGCCGGTCAGATAGATCGCGTCGCCGACGCGGTAGAAGCAGATTTCGATACGCCGCTCCTGGCCGCTGCGGCGCCCGACGGTCGTAATGTCGATCGTCCGCTCGGTGAGCGTCGCGGACGGCCCGACGTTGAGCGCCTGCCGGATGTCATCGCGCGTCGCGCATCACCTCCTCGATTCGATCCAGTGTTCCTTGCTCGGCTGTACGAACTGCCCGTCCGGTCTCGTACGTCGGCGTCTCCGCTGATCACTGAGCGCGGATTGTACGTTGACACGAACGTTCGTTCGATGGGTCAAGCCGAGCCGATGTGCAAGGTGCCTTCAGCTCGATGAGATGCTCGAAAGGGTGGGCTGATGTTTGTGCGGCATGACAACAGGGCACCAACCTGTGCACTGCATGGTCACACCGCGATCGGGACGCTCAGCTCAGCCCAGCGGTGCGATGTTGCGGTTGTGGAGATGCTCGTAGACCACTGAGGTACGCACGTCGACGAGTTCGGGCCGTTCGGTGAGGCGGTCGATGACAAACGAGTAGAGCGCCTCGTTGTTCGGTACGCCGACGAGGATCAAGAAGTCCTCGGTGCCTGAGGTAACGAAGACGTCCAACGTTTCAGGCAGCGAGACCGACCATTCGCGGAAGGCCTCAATGTTCGCGCGGGTCGGAGGACGTACCCGGACGGCGATCAGGGCCTGGACCGGTCGGCCGAGCGCGGCGAGATCGACATCAAGGGACGCGCCAAGAATCACACTGCGTTCACGCAATGCGCGGGTGCGGTCCAGCGCGGTCGTCGGTGAGACACCGACCGCCACGGCGACGTCGCGATTCGATCGCCGTGCATCTGACTGCAAAGCGCGCACAATTGCCGTATCAAGTTTGTCCAACGGCACCCAGAGCACCACCTTCACCGAATTAAGTACGACCACTTTGCTTACGGGTCTTGTGTCTGCGTAGCTTAGGCTTCTCTGGCCGTACGAGTGTGAAAGGCATCATGACGCCTCCTATCGGTTTCACCGACGATGAGATCAATACCGCCGAACCGACCCGGGCCGCGCGTCTGAAGTGGGTGATCGCGGTCGACTCGTCACTGCCGCCCGGTCTAGCGGTGAACGCTGCGGTGTGTACTGCCGCCGCCACGGCGAACGCGGTCAGCGGCCTGCTCGGACCCGACGCGACCGACAGTGGCGGGGCAGTACACCCCGGGCTGCCGTGGGCCGGCTGCACAATCCTTGCAGCCACACGCGCCGAGTTAACATCTCTGCGCTCCCGGGCCGCCGAATCGCCGGGGGTGTACGTCGCGGACATGCCGGCCGCAGCACAACTCACACGCGTTTACGACGAATACCTGGCCACCGTCGCCACCACAGCCTCCTCGCAGCTGCAGTACTACGCCGTGAGCCTTATCGGCCCCAAAAATCGTGTCGACAAGTTGGTCAAGGAACTTCCGCTCCTGAACTGAACCTGGAGTCGCAAACGGGCAACGACCGCCGCGAGCCATCGTCGCCTCACCGGCCGTTGCCGCCGAGGCCATGTGCTGAAAGACACTGGCGGACGCGCCCATCGGGTAACGAATCGTTCTGCCACCAAGCGGCGCGCACGAGTGGCACCGACCGAAGGTCGACTGACACCGGTGCCGCTAAAGGCGACCCCAGGCCCTGCGCCTGCCAGACCGAACTCACGGATTCATATGCGCGGGGCGGTAAGCCGGACACCACCGCACAGACGGTTCGGGCGCTCGATTCGCGGCCGATGCCTGTTTCGTGGAGCGGCACGCTATGCGGCATGTTCGGGTGGATCTTGTCGAAAGACTGCTGATAGGGGGCCTGTGCCGCTCATTCGCGTGAGGGCCTCGGCAGGGTGGAGCTGGACGTATTTCCGTACCAGCTGTGTCCGGGGGTCGCGGCAAGGCGTGTCACCGGTTCTTCGATATGACGATCGCGGCGAGGCTCCAGTCGTAGCGGCGGGGTTCGGCGGCGATGCGCGCCGCATAACGAATACAGATGTCATCGAGGACGTCGCCCCGGTCCGCACCGAGCACGGCCGCGATCGACGGAGAGGCGATCGCGCGCATCGTGTTAACCCACGAGCTGCCGAATTGCTCGGAATCGCCGCTCCGGTCGAACGCCTCCCAGAACGGGTCGGGTGCCGAGGTTGTTTCCATGTGCTCCAGGCTCATCCCGGCGAACTCGCCATCGGTCGCGAACGGTGCCCTCAGCTCAGCGAGGGACCGGTACCAGATCGGGACGGTGATGCCCAGAAGCTCGCCCTCGGTGAGCTTGCCCTCTGTGAAGACATCGACGATCGAGTCCCACAGGTAGGTCCACAGCAGGTCCGAGCTCACCGCTTCACCCGTGTCGATCATGACGAGGCACAGCAGTTTCCCGCCAACTCGCAGCTCCGACGATCTCGACCGGAGGAAGCAGTCCCAGTCACGTGCCGATTGCTGCGACGCTGACGCGCGCACCGCGGGCACGGTGCTCAGTGTGGGAGACACGTGATCCGGCGCATCCGCGGTCTTCTGACTCAGCCAATGCACGGCCCACGAGTTCCACCCGAGGTGAACCTGCCCAGGAGGCAGGATGGTTCCGAAGAACGATCGGCCGACCGCTGCGGAGTAGACGCCCTGCGAACCTGACACGTAACTGTTCGGGTCGTTCTCCAACGCATCGAACAGCGACCCGAAGTCGTTCGAGGGCAGGTCGGTGTGGACCACCAGGACGGGTCTGTATTGATCGGACCGAGACCGCACGGCTTCGATGGCGACGCGCATCGGCGTCATCGAATTGCGACCCTGCGATGACCCGTAGTCCGCGACCACGAACGTCTGCTCGCCGATCGGCACGTCCAGGGCTGCCTGTTCGAGGAGCGAGAGCATCCGGGTGATCCCTGCCGCCTGAACGGACGAGTGCTTGTTGTAGAAGCCGGCCCCTTCCATAGCGGTCCGGATCGATATCGCTTCAGGTGCCATGTCGCGGCCTCCAGAGCTCGGCGGTGCCCTGCTGACCTTATGCGACATCTTCGCGAATCAGGATCAGTGCTTGACGACGATGCCGACGCGCAGACCCGCCCCACCACACGCCCAATCGCAGTGACACCTCCGTCGGACGGCGGAGATGCGGCCTCAGCCCCGTGAGCACCAACACGATGAGGTGACCGGTAGGACGAAGCTCAACCCCGCGTCGGTCATCGGCATTTCAGCGCGTGCCGAGCTTGAGCGGAGCCAGGGCTCGACCGGCGGTCGGTCCGCCCGGAACCCGGAGACCGCCTACTTCACCCACGACCTGACGGACCGATCTGCGCGACAGCCGACGTCGCCGGGATGCGGCGAGATCGACGGCTCGCGATGTGGCGGCGCCATCCTGGACTTGGTCTCAGCGCGGGCTGTCGAGGCGCCGCCACCCGCCGGCTTTGTTGCGCGCAGCAACCGCGCGGATGAGGGCGAGCAATGCCGGTCCGTTGACCGGATCGTCGGCGTGGAACTGGACGGTGCGGGCAGTGGAGTTGCCGTGCCCCTGGTTGATAAGGCCATCGGGATCGGGGACCGTGGGGTCGTAGATAAACAGGTTGACGTGATCTTTCGCGGCCAGCAGCGCGCAAACGTTGCCGTTGAGCACGAAGTACGGCTGGACCGAGCGCTTGACCGTCTCGTCGATGTCGGGGTCAGCTTCGTGGATCAACGTCCGCAGCCGGCTACACAGCTCGCGCTGCCAAGTCGGCAGCCGGTCGAGGTACTCATCAACGCCTGGATGGCTCTTGCTGGCCATCGCTAGAGCCTACGAGGCGTGGCCGGGATTCATCTCGTGCTGAACCGTGGCTCGAGCGATAGGGGTAGCGCATTCACTGCCCCTGCTGAACTCGCGACGGGCCACGTTCGAGAAGACACCGACTGAGTGTCGCCGCGAAGGGATGATCATGTCCGAGATCGACGGTTCCGCGTGCTGACGCTGGCCGCAATCGGGCGGGGCCTGCCGGTCATTGACCTACTTCCAGCGGAACTGGACGAAGACCCGCCCGAAGTTGTCAGAGTCCTTCTCGACCCGGTGATAGACGGCCTTGATGTCGTTGCGATCGAGGAAGCGCAGGACACGCTTCTTGAGCTGGCCGGACCCCTTACCGGTGATGATCTCGACGAGCGGCGCCTTCTTGGTGACCGCCTCGTCGATGATTGAGTGAAGCGCGCGCTCGATCTCGTCGCCGCGGTTGTAGATGTCGTGCAGGTCCAGCTTCAGCTTCACAGACTCATCGTGCCTTAGCGACGCCGAGGCGGTTCGCGTGGCGCGAGGCCTCTTGAAGGCACAATACGGATTCATCTGCTCGGCTTCGCGCAGCTACGGGCAACGACCAGAACGACGGTTCGGGGCGCGGCGAAACGCTCCATGGCCACGACGTGTCGCGCTGCGCGACGACAGCGGCATGGTCGCGCTGCGCCGCGACAGCGGCATGGTCGGTCGTTGATCCGAGCCGTCGGGTGATGCTTCGGTCGGGCTAGCGGTTCGCATCGTTGTCGAGCCAGCGGCCGGCGACGAGACTCAGGTAGTGGGGCTGCCGGTGGAAGCCCAACCCGGTATAGAAGTGCTCGGCGTCGTCGGTTTGCAGTCCGATGTGCTGGCCGGGCACCGCTTCCTTCAGATGACTAACCATCGCGCTAGCGATGCCGCGCCTGCGCATGGACGAGTGTGTCCACACATCGAGGAGGTAGGCGTTGCAAACGCCGTCGGACAACATTCTGGCCATACCTACCAACCTGGCGTCCCACCAGACGAGCGCCACGTGCGATGACTGCTCGAAGGACCGTCGCAGCGCGGCGGGCGACCTGCCGTTGTCGAAGTTGTCGGAAGCCAGATCAGCGTTGGCTTGAGCCCAGTCGACTTTATCGACATTGTCGCCGACCACCCAGGTGTCGTCGTTTGGCGTCACGCCGCCATCATGTCATCCGGGCCTGAAGGACGCACCCGTTTATCGGCACGGCGTTGCGGGCACAGACGGCCTCATCTGCGTGTCCGG
>JBBQUT010000064.1:0-13723 GCA_038212215.1 Mycobacteriales bacterium | reverse complement strand
GTGAGCCGCGGCCACCGCGGCGTTCTCGTTGTTCCACACAAACAATCGATGCTCGCCCGGTGGCCGCCTCACACCCGGCAGAAACGCTGATCACCGCGGCTCCAACATCAAAAATCACGATCTACGGCTGCAGTACTAGGCAGAAGATCGATGGAACCTTTGTCATGTGGTCGTCTCCCACTCGGAGTTGGTGAGTAAAAACGCGATCGATACTCGACGCGACGACTGATCTCCGCCTTACTTCTAGACGCCAATGCGCCCGGGCTATCCCGACTACCTGTGTCGTCGTTGGACCACGCGGACCAACACGAGCGAGAGCGCGCTGACCACGACCATGCCGACGATGAGGATGACGGTCCCTGCCAGCCGATCTCTGCCGGGGAGGTCGACGTTGGCGCCATAGATCGCCGCGACTAGGCCGGGCCCGAGCAGGATTGCACCGAGCACGGTCAATACCTGTTGGAACCGTTCGGTGTTCGCCTGTTCTCTTTTCGCTTCGACCCGTGCGGCTTCAGCCTCCATCTGGGCACGACGCGCGAGTTGCAGTTGCTCACGAACCTGCGACATGGTCAACAGTTCGGTGGCGCCGCGCAATGACTGGGCCGCGGCGTCGACCCGTGTGGTCGCCTGAGCAATGAACGACCGCATCTCATCTTCGGCGCCGGCGATTGTCACACCAGGGAGCCACTTGCGGTCGATCGCCGAATGGCGGGACGAATCCTGTGCTTGAATTCGCTTGCGGAATTCACCCAGTACACGACGCACGGACTTCAGCGTCTCGGTCTCGATCTGCAACGCCGGGTCGAGGTCCACACCTGTCGCGTCCGTAGGAAGCTGGCTGGCCTGGGCGAAGGCGGATTCCCAGAGCTCCAACCAGGTGGCGATGTTCGACTGTGCGGCCTCGTGCACGCGCATCAGCTCCAAACCGACCAACATGGCGAAATCAGCAGAGGTCTCACCAGAATCCGCCCATCGGGTCGCGACACCGGTCAGAACCGACTCACGCAGCTTGGACTTTGCGTCGGTCGGATTCCCGACCGGAGGCAGCTTGACCGCGTTGTGCCAGCACATGATCAACCAGTCGCTACCGACAACCATCTCGACCATGTCGAAGAAGACCGTTCCCGCCTTGTTATCGCCGGCAGTCAAGCCATCGGTACCCGGTTCGTCTTCCACGTTCGCTCCGAAGACGGACACGACGCGTGCCCTCCAACCCACCTCGAAGTTGACCTTCGGGATCTCGTCGGCGTCCATGAGGTCTTCAACCATCTCGGAGAGCAGCTCGTACCGACACATTGGCGCCATGGCCGCGTAGACCGTCGCGGCGTCCTCCCCAGGAGGAACGTCTGCAACGAGGAATGTTCCGGGTGGCCGATCCGTGAGTGGTACATGTGCTCTCGGCCCGACGCCGGGAGACCACAGCTCGATCCGCGAAAGAACAGAGTCGATCGCGCCGACACCGCCGGGCTTGTCCGTCGGCACTCCAGACCTTGGCGACAGCTCACCGTCGACCGGCGCAGCTACTGAGAGACGAACTGTTCCCGAACGGGCAACGACGTCGAATCCAGGCTCGCATTCCAAACCTACGCTGATCAGCACTTCGGCCACAGACTCGCGAGCCGACGGCGTGAGGCGACTTATCCCGAAGGCAGACATGATGGTGGTGACCTTGCGCCAGCTGCGCCGCTGTTCAGCCTGATCCGCCGCACGGACCTGCTCGGCCAACGCCTCAGCACCGGCACGCATCTTCGCAGTGACCATATCGCCTCCATACCGGTGCGTCGTACGCGAGCTGCAGTGAACAGACTAGGCAGACCTGCGGTTCAGCGTTCCCCATAGCGCGCTACAGACGCTGGTAATAGTCGCGGATGACGGCCGCCATGAGTTTGCGACGCGCGGCTAGGAACTCGGGATAGGAGCCGGCTATTACTTCATCCAGGCCAGGGGGCACAGCGTTCTCGGCGAAGTTGTCGGCGAGATCTGCGCGGTCGGTAATCTCGCCCAGGGCGAGCGCGCCTAACTCGATCTGGCGGGCAACCTCGGACATGTATTTCGCTGGTGGCTTGTTAGATATGCTGATGTTGATCGACGTCTCGGTCAGTGCGTAGTTTGCGACCTGGTTGTAGTCACCACGATCGGGAAAGCCGTTCTTCTGCAAGTAGTCCTTCGGGACGATGTGGTGGATGTCGCCGGACTGCTGAAGCATCGCCGCCACGGTGATGCTCTTTGAGAGGAATCCACGAGCGCCGGATGAGACCTGCGCAGCAAGGAAGGTTTGGAAGAACGGGCTTACCGTGCTGGTCGTTTCCAGTGCAGCGGGAAGGGTGACTGACCAGAACGCGTCCGACAGTTCCGCCTCCTCGAGTTGCTTCAGGTAATTAGCGGCACCTTGGGTGGTGATTCGACGGATGTCCTGCTCCCACGTCGACTCGAAGCTGCCCGAGTGCCGACCGGTCAGCATGGACAGAACGAACCAACGACGTACGATTCGCTTCCGTTCGCCCTCGGACATCGAACTGTCTTCGCGAAGCCGGAGGTACAGGGCATAGGCAAAGTTCAAAACGTTCTTCGACCCAATCATTCCTGCCTCGATAAAACCCGCCGACTTGACCATCATTAGGAAGTTCTCGAAGTGGTACTTCTTCACGATTTGAAGCAGTGCCGTCTCGAGGCGGTCGTACGCGATGGGGATCAGAGACTCGTCCACCGTGCGTGTGCTGGGGTCGCGGCCCGACAGCTCGCTGACTATCGCGGACGCCTTGCCTCGGCTGAAGCCCACGAGCCCGGCAACGCGGATCACGTCACCGTAGGTCGGATCGTAGAGATCGCCGGAATCGTCGCGCAACCATGAGATCGCGTTCAGGTAGGACGTGCGAGCGAACTCCTCGTCGTTCTCCTTGATGTCCGCATACACGTGCGGTGCGACTGCCAGGTGGCAGAAGTAGTCGATTAGCTTGCGAATGTTGCGACCCCGGTCGCCATACGTCGCGATCTTGCTCATCGCGAAGTCCGCGCTGCTGAGCGGGACACCCTTTGAGTTGATGCGGATGAAGATCTCCGACACGGTTTCGATGTCCAGATCATCGGTCAGGGCAATGATCCCGATCTGAGCGTTCTTGATGCCCTCAAGCTTGGCAATGTTCGTCTCGACGAGCCGCTGGTCAGCTCCTTGGTTCCCGCCAAAGTACTCACGAATGAAGGTGAACGTAGACTCAGCATTGAAGAACGTGCTGATGTCGGGTATCCATTCCGGGTTCTTGCGAATCACCGGAGTGGCCGTCGCAAACTCTTCGGTCATGGGGTTGAAGGCGATGACGATGCGAATCTGGCGATAGCTCTTGTTCACAACAGGGAGGCCGGCCACCGCCGCCCGCAACGCCGTGATTCGCTGCTGGCCGTCGATCAGGATCTGCTGGTGCGCCGCTACCTTGCCACCCTTGAGCGCGGCCCCAACCGACTGCCAGGCGATCAGGTAGCCCACCGGGTAGCCCTTATAGAGCGAATCCATCAGGTCGCGCACTTTGATGCTGTCCCAGACGAACGGTCGTTGCAGCTCCGGGATGGCAATACGATCGCTGCGGACGTCTGCAAGAAGCTGTGTGACCGCCGATTGAGTCACTGAATACTTGGCCATAACCATGTTCCTATCTGCTTGGTGAGATGGTCAGCGCACCGTCGGGACGCAGTGCATACATCGTTCGAGACCGCGTTTCCGCGCAGTACCAATAGGGATCTGTACTGCCCCATCCCGCCCCTCGACGAAGTGGCAGTCGCGGCGGTGGAAGCTCGTGCTGGTCTTGAACACCCACACGGTGCGCTGATCGGCGTCCGGATCGAGGGAGTAGCGAACACCTGAGTCGACAGACCAACCGGCTGCGGGCTCGCTTGCCTCGCGAATCGGCTCTGCGCCCTTGGTTGTTGCGTTGGGTTTCTTCTTGACATTCTGCTTGGCCATCACGACGCTACGAATAGCCACCCCTACTTCACGTCGTAGATTTGCGATTTTGACTGCGTCGCCACGCGTCAAAGCGCGTTGGAGAAATCGTTCGGTTTCAGCGAGCAGGCGTAGTCGACGTCGGTACTGGTCCATCGGTGAGGGGCTCACGCGTCCGATGGTCGGCTTGCCCATCATGATCGCCGAAGCACGACCAGCTCGTCCCGCGCACGGGTCGCCGCAACGTATTGGAGCGATCGGGTCCGCAGCTCAGCGTCCTTGCGCTCAGACGGGTCCATCGCCTCCAGTCGCGCCTTCTGCGCAGGGGAGACGAAGCCGACGTCAGCGATGATCACCTTGCGGAACTCCGTTCCTTTGGCTCGGTGCATCGTCATCACGGCCACCCGGTCCTCCGGCGGCGCATCGGAATCCACCGCCCGCGCCAAGACGCCGGATTCGGTAAGCCGTTTGGTCACTCGATCACGCTGGAAACGGTCTGGGACGAGGACGGCGATCGTGCCCGCGGGGGTTGACTCGGCTAGCCATGTCCGGGCCTGCTCAACGATCGCGTCCAGCTCGGCGTCCAAACCGTCAGTGTCGTCTACGCGGGGTGACGGACCGGTCCGGGCTGATCGGTAGCCCGTTACCTCCGGCTCTTCCTCCAGATCCACATAGTCGCCACCATCGAGTACCGACATCGCATAACGCAGGTTCTGAGCCGTGGTGCGGTAGTTCAACGTCAGACGCTGCGAACGTCCGACAATCTTGATTCCGCAGCGCCCTAGGACGACGCGCGGTCCGTAGATGCGCTGGTGTGAGTCCTCGGCCAGGAACACATCGTTCTTGGCAGGCGGCACGAGGGCGCGCACGAGCATCAACTGCGACGGAGTCAGGTCCTGCGTCTCGTCAACGAGCACGTGATCGGCGGGACGCTGATCGGGATTCGCGTCAAGATAGGCGGCGGCGACGGCGGCTGCTTCGGTGAAGTCGAGCGATCCGTCAATCCGCCCGTGCGCGCGGTAGGCGTCGAAGAGCTTCCAGACAGCGGCTCGTTTCGCGCGGTCGAGCGCGAGGCCACGACCGGGGCGTCGCACCTTTAGGTATTCCTCCTCGGTGCGCACCCGGTTCGGTAGGACGACTAGCGCGTACTCACTCATCAAGAAAGCTCGTTGGCGACCTCCGATGGAAGGGCGATTGAGGTCGAGTCAAGCACGACGCGCCAGCGCCCACCCGGCGTGCGCGTGTTTACCGAGGGACGTGCTTCGCCAAGCACTGCCTCGGCCGCCGCGTCGATCGACAGGGGCACCGCCGAGCGGATCACCGCTGACGCCAGCGAGTCGATCCCCGAGATGTAGATGCCTGGACCACCGAGCTGGGGGGCGCGCGGCACGGTCGGATCGAGCTGCACGATTTGTTCGCCGAGCGCAGTGGCCAGGTTGGTCGTAAACGTCGTCAGGACAACCCGGGCGTCCGGATCGTGCTGGGCGAGGCGGCGTGCCCGATGCACGAGTACGACCGTCTTGCCCGTACCGGCGCCACCGCTCAGCCGGAACGGGCCGTTATAGCTCTTGTCGACGTACCGTCGCTGCTCGGGATGGAGGAAGATCCGCCAAGCGCCGAAATCGCCGGCGTCGATGACGCGGCGGAGTTCGTCCTGGCCGTCGATGAACGCGAACTGGGCGCGGGCGGCGGGCTGCAGCAGCGACTCAATAAGGTCCTCGTCGGCATCGGTCGACGCAGGCGGGGCGAGCTGCATACGGTCGACGATCGTCTCGATCGAATCACCCGTCGCGAGATCGACCAAGAGCAGACCGAGCCATCCCTCGTGCTGCTCCGCGAGAGCGAGCAGCGCGTCGTCGTCTGGAACGGCGAGAGCCTGGTAGGCGACGTCATCGGGGATGCCGAGCCGCCCGACGAGGTCAGCGTGCGTTCGTCCCCACGCGACCAGCACAGGCTCGGCCGCGGGCTCCGGCTTGACTACCGACAGCGGTAGCACGACCGCCGCAACCGGCTCGGGGGTTTCGTCAAATTGCGGTAACCCGTTCACCGGATTCACTCGCAGCCGTACCCGCTGGGCGATCTTGATCGCCTTATCGTGAGGCCAGACACCGTGAAACACATAGTGGGACTCGCCGTCGCTGTCGATCCGGAACAGCACAGCTCGCCAGAATTGGTCGACTCGCCCTGTTCGGACGCGCGGGTCGGCGGAGTTGTTGATCGGCTCGATGTGCAGGCCCGCGGTCGTGTCGTCTTCGCTCAATTTCTCCAAAAATGTCATGGCCTTGGCTTTGATTGAGCCGTCGATGTTGCCTTCGAGCTTGGTCATGATCAGTGTCGGCATCAGCTCTGCGCTCCTCCGGTAGACGAGCCGGCGAGGCGGCGTAGTTCGACCGCGATGGCTTCGGAGTCGGGCGGCAGTACGACCCATCCGGCCGCAAGCAGATCGACTTTGTCGTCAGGTGCCATGCCCGATACATCGACCACGACCTTCAAATCAGGCCACGACAGTTCCAGCGGAATGCCGTCAGGACCTTCGATGCCAACCCCAGGCGCGTCGAATTCGGCATAGGCCGCAAGGGATCCCACGAGTTCGCGTTCGAGACCGGTGCTGGCCTCGCGGTACACCGCCGCCCATGGCCCATCGAGGTCGGGATGACCCTCCTCGACGACAGGCACGGGCGGCGCGACAGCACCGGCCACCACTTTGCTTACGGTGGTGATCTCGGTCGGCCAGTCACGCAACGCGAGCGCGTTGGACAGACGGAGCCACATCCGCCACGCGTCGGCGTGGACGTCTGTCAGCGAACCGGCTCGATCGTCGAGGACGACACCAACCCCCGCGACGTTGCCTTCCAGCAAGTCGACAGCCACCGCGAGAGCCCCGTAGGTGTACACCAGAGTCTGCTTCTGCCCGTCGAGCTGTTCGCCGACAAGCACGGCCGAAGCGATCTGAGCAGGCGTGGAGTCCTCGGGGGCCGCGACCTTCTGGGGCGCGAGCTGCAGCATCATCGGAATGGCGCGCGCGGCGATCCGCAGGGCCGACGGCATTGGCTCGCTCACCCAGTCGATCAACCAGTCGACCGGTCCTCGTCGAAGTGACTCGTACGCCGCAGGCTTCGTCTGAAACGAAGGATGGGAGATCAGCTGCGCGATCTTCGACGGTGAGTACCACGGTGGATCTACCGACTCGGTCGCTGACAGATCTGCGGCCGAAATCCCTAGAACCACCCGTCCGGTAGCCCGGAGGATCGCACGTTTGGCGGCATCATCGGCAAGGCGGTTGCACGCCTCGGTGGCATGGAACGTGCGGCCATCGGTGAAAATCGCCACTGCAGGAACGTTGGTGTCGGTGGACTGGAGGACGAAGTCCGGTTTGGAGTTCTCGAGGTTCACCTGTGGCATGAGCGTCCATTGCCGGGGGCCGCCAGGGAGTGTGAACTTGACGATGTTTCCCCATGTTCCGGGGATCGTCTGAACCGTAGCTCCGGCGGCCCCGAGTCGCTCGATCATGATCTTGCGGAAGCGCTGTTCGAGCTGCGATTCGAGATCTTCGATCGGCGGGATCTTGGTTATGTCCCATGCGGATTCGTAACCCTTGAGGGCTTGCGGGCCGAGGCCCAGTAGGGAGCGAAGGTGGCGCTCGGCCGAAGCCCTGGACACTCGACGGACAGCGCTAGACCGCACGAATGGCAGCAGGCAACGATGGCAGGCGAGACGTTCCTCGTGCTGGCATTCGCAGTCACGAACCCGGATCCAGGCCCGGACGAGCAGGTCGCGCATCCGCTCTGGTTCGCCCAACTCGGCCAAGTAGCCGGTGCCACCCGGGACGATGTCGTGCAGCAGGATCGCGTCGTGGTTGTCCGTGCCATCAGACTTCGTGGGTTCAACAACCCGTTCGACCTGGATGTGGTCCGGATGACCACCAAGTTGTTCGCGTAACCCGAGCAGCAGGGCTGCGGACAGACTGGGAACCGCGAAATCGTCGCCAATGGTGATGGCGTACGGCAGGCGGACGAGCAGGCCCTGCGTCCGCAGCGTGCGCGACAGCGCAATGCTCACGTTGTGCTCGACCGCCGAGGGCCGATGCATGCACCACGGTCGGTGTTCATAGACCATGTTGCGGCCGGCAACGATATCGAGCTTGCCGCAGCCCTCGCACAACCGGAACAGTCCGCCGGCGCGTTCCTCGCCGCTGATGGTTCGGCTGCCACCCTGGCCTGGAGTCCCGAGATTGACCCAGCGGACATCCATAGTTCGGACATAGGTGCAGCCAAGACCCGTGTTGCCTGCGTACCATTTCCGCACGTCCGGGCCCGGCTCGAAATCTGCCGTGACCATGATCTGGAAGTTCTTGTTCGTCCGCTCGTCGCGACGGTCAGAGATCGTAGCTTCGTCGCGACGTACTTCGGCGGTGACGTGGGTTAGCTCGACCATGCTGAGCCGTTGGCCAGTGTCGGCAATTCCGTTGCTACCGCAACGCGGGCAGGTCCCGATCTGGATCGGTTGGCCTGACGGCTCGGCGTCGACTGCGTAACCGCACGCCGGGCAGAAGATCCACGGGCGTATCGATACCCCGTCGATGCCCAGGTCGACCGCGTCGATCATGATCTCCCAGCCGCGCGCGTAGAACGTGGCGCCGGGCGCAAACTCGCGAATCGCCTGCGCCGAGCCGCGTTGGATCTGCGCGTGTTCGGCCTGGTAGGTGTTCGTGTCCGGATCAGTCCAGCTGACTCCGACGTCGAGCGTCACCCGGTCATCGAGCAGTGTGTAGTTCGGCAGGATGCCGTACTCCTCCAGGACACCAATCCAGTACTCACCCTGCAGATGGCCGAGCTGCCCAGCAGTGAGCCTCCGGGCCGCGATCGCTGACCGCAGCGCGTGACGGTCGTCATCGGTCGCGGCCGGCGATTCCGTCTTTGTCTCCAACTCAGGCAGCACCGCGTCTATGGCGTCCAGGCGATATTTCAGATTCTGTACGGTCGTCTGCCACCGGGCACTGGCTCGCATGAGGTATTCGGCAAGGGGGCTCGTGCCTGACCCACTCGCCGGTCGGGCCCACTCCCGCAGGCCGTCCACGACCTCCGCACTCAGTCCACCGAACGTCGACGCGAACCGCGTGACGTGCTCATCGGAGGCGGCGTCGTTGTCAGCGATGAGGTCGCCGAGAAACGTGCTCGGCTCGGCCGACCCGATCGCAGCGGTCGCGAGTCTCGGATGGGGACGGCTGACGTCGCGGGCGAACCTGTCGACGAGGTGCGCGAGATACTGCCGCCGAAGAATCTCCTCGGCCTGCAGATAGGTCGCCGGGGGACGGACCTCGCCATTAATCACCGACAGCGGGTCGCCGAGCTTGGGCAGGTGCTCCCCACGACCGGTGACGTAGGCGAGGTTGAGGGCGTTGCCGGTCAGGCGCCCAGCCCGTCCTACCCGCTGCAGGTAGGACGCGACAGTGCGCGGCAGCGAGGCGAGGAACACCGCAGACAAGTCACCGATGTCGATGCCCATCTCCAGCGTCGGCGTCGCGACGAGGACGTTTGGAGACTGCGGGCTTGCGGACGCGGCCTTGAATCCGATCTCGTACTCCAGCCGCTTCTCATCTTCCAGCAAACTGGTGTGTTCCCGCGCTACGACGCGGCGCATGTCCGACGAGCTGTACAGCTGACGGTAGAAGCCCACTTCGAGCCGCTGAGAACGTAGCTGGCCACCGCACCGCACAACCAGGCACGGAGCGCCATCGAGCTGCGCGACAGTGGTTGTCGACCCAGGCGTCCCGGCGTGGCATCGGTCGCACACGAGAAGATGCCGGCCAGCGTCCAGATCCTGCAGACGCGTCGGCATCACGATCACACTGGAAGACGGGATTGCGTAGACCGACGCGCCGGACTGACTGGCAACCACGTTCAGCAGTCCATCGCGGTGCAGTCGTTCGAGCAGCAAACGGGCCAGCTTGGCGCCGTCGCCCGCGCTCACCTTGAGCCGCCGCGAGGTCCAGATCGCGTACCAGGACTTGGCTGAAGTCACCACAACGAGATCGCTGCCGCGTGCCGGATCCGCGCTGCCGCCGATCCGCGGGTAGCCGGGCGCGGGCCGCCCAGACCGCCCTGCCTGACTTGTTGGGAACGCGGGCATGCCGTCACCGCGCGGCCGCGCGAACCAGATCGACCGCCGGTTGCCGTCCTCGTGCCGGTACTTCTCGAACCACGGGTGGGCGATGGCGCCCTGGGCGCGCATCCGGTCGAGCACGCCGCGCACCCAGCTCACCAGCGTTGCATGGTCCGGGTCGCCGTCGATGCTCTCCTGCCAGCTGAATCCTTCGATCGCGGCACGTGCACTGCCGGCCATTTTGGTGGGCTGGCCGGCATCGACCTCGGCGGCCAGGGTGCCGGTGAGTTCCAGGGTGCGTCCGAGGCGGGAGTTGAGACCGAACTCCATGGCCACGTCGAAGGCGAGTCGGTCGCGGACGCGTTTGCGCACGCTGGCCGGAGCGGATCGCGTGGACGGCTCTTCCCAGAACGGGGTGAAGGACGGGCGGTCGGCGCAGTCCGGCGCCAGGATCCGGTAGCGCGCAAATGGGTCGTCGCCGGCCGCGCGGATGACCTCTTCGACCAGTTCGTCGAGGGAGATGGCGCCGCCGGCCACGCCAGCACGCAGCACCGCGCGCAGGGTGAGCGTATGTGAGCGTGCCTGCACGAACCCGGCTCGGTGCGCGGCGTCCTGCACGGAATCGGTGAAGACGAGCGCCTTCTTCTCAGCCGGGTCAATTGCGGTCGACCCAAACAGCGTGCTAAGCGACACCGAGAGCAGCGTGGCAATCGCGCTGCCGAGGAAGCGGATGCCGTCGGCCTGGCCACACGCGGGGCAGGTGTCGTCCTTGGCGTCCTGATCGGCGTCCGGCCCAACTGTCGTGAGCACGGGCAAGATCCAGCCGTCCACCAGATCCGGATCGTCATCGTCGGGCCTCTGCTGCTGGAGGTTTCGCGCACGCACCGCGAACCAGGCAAGGCCCTGGGTGGTCGCGCCGTCGCGCTGGTCACGCTCGGCCTCGGTCGGGGCGTGGATCAATGCACGGAATCGGCCCTCGTGCTGCGCGTGGTTGCGCCGGATCGAGTCGTCCTCGGTGGCGAGCGACAGGCCTGCAGGGGCCAGGCCGACACCCCAGCCTGAGCGGCCACAATGCCGGCAGTAGACAGCTGGGAAGGACGGACGGATCTCCTCGAAGTCGTCGCCGGCGATCGGCGGCCCGTCGTCGCTCCAGCGGAACGTCGCCGTGGTGTCGGCGGCGCGATCAATTCGGGTTAGTTCCCGAATCCATAGGTGGGCGTCGACCGACAGAGCCCGCCGTCCGATCGCTGTGTCGGCGCGGATATGCCCGAGCATTGCAACGACCTGGGCAATGAACTGCGCCCAGGCCGCACCCTGACCGTGGCGGGCGAAGGACACAGAGTCGCCGAACATCGCCACGACCAGGTCGTCGAGGGCGATGGCGTCAGCAGCCTCCCGGGCGACGAGCTGGACCAGCGGGTGGGCCTGGGTGAGTGCAAGTAGATCGTCCGGGTCGGTGACAATGCTCGAGTCGCCCTCGTAGAGGTGCGAGAGCACGACTCTGGCTAGATCGCCACCATTCGGATCGGTGCCGATCGCCGCGACGTCAGAATTGGCCGTAGCGACGTCGATCCGAGCCGGATCGACAGGGCGCAGGGCGAGTCCGGCGACCTGGGCAGCTGCGTCGCCGGCCCATTCAACCAGGCTCAACCGTGACTCGGTGACGACGGCTTCGGGTCCGAATGCCTCACCGAAGACGGTTTCGGCGAAGCCGAGCATGACATCGGGATCGCCCTTGTCGCCCAGGGTCGCCGACGTGGCGACGGGCGTTATCCGTCCGAGCGGGCGGGAACGGTCGGCGTCGGTGATCACTGGGTCGTCGCCGCGCCAGTGACTCTTGAGCGCGAGACCCAGGCGACGTAGCAGCATCGCGACATCGGTGCCCTGCGCGCCGTCGTAGGTGTGGAACTCGTCGAGGACGAGGTACTGCAGGCTCGTTGCCGACTGACGCCACAGCTCTTGATCATCGGAGCGCAGCAGCAGCTGGTCGAGCATCTTGTAGTTGGTGAGCAGGATGTCCGGCGCGCGGTCGCGGATGATCGCGCGGTCGGTGATGAGTCCGTCCCGGGTGACCGAGGTACGGGTGGGGCCGGTCTGTCCGGTGTACAGCGCAGCCGTGATCGCGCCCAGCTCGGCGTTCGAGATGAGAAGCTCGGTGAGGCGCTTTGCCTGGTCGTTGGCCAGTGCGTTCATCGGGTAAAGTATCAGTGCCTTTGTACCGGTGACCCCGTCGCGCTTGGCCCGCAAAACGTGGTCCACGATCGGGTAAAGGAACGCCTCTGTCTTGCCGGAGCCGGTACCGGTAGTGACGAGCGTTGGTTCGGGACGACGGCGTTGCCCGCCGATGCTGGACGATAGCCGAGCAAACGTGGCGGCCTGGTGGCCGTAGGGCGGGAATCCCCCATACCACTCAAGCAGCTCACGCCAGCCGTCCTCAGCTGACCGAAACGGCAACCGCAGGCGCACGTAGGGGCCCTTGAACATGCCGCTGACCGGATCAGAGAGAAATCGGTCCAAGCCATCGCGCACCTCGGCGTCGGATAGCGCAAACGTCGTGGTGAGATAGTCGACCAGACTGTTCCGGATACTCGCTGCCTGCACGGTGGGCAGCAGCTCACTCACGATCGCTCCGCCAAACGCCGCTCGAACTCGGCGTACGCCTGACGCATGTCCGCCTCACGATCGAGCGTGACAAAAGGAAGCTCGTACGTGTACGTGTTGCCGGCCTGGTTGGTGGCCGTCCGCTCGTCCTCAGTGATCTTGTCGCCCTTCTTACGCCACACGCTGAGCACACTGTTGGGCACAAGGCGGCCATTGACATCGAAGAAGTTGACGTTGCGGTCGTAGCCATACAGGACGGCGAACTGGGTTCGATAGATCGCGCACAACTCATCCGCGCTCACTTGGAGCATCAGTGCAATGACGGCGTCGATCTCGACAAGCGCCTGCCTTCGATCGACCGCCTTTCGCAACGGCGCCAGGCGGGTCCACGAAGGGGTGACCGAGTTCAGTTCACCTCTGGTACGGGATGGCTCACAGGTCCAGCCATCCTCGTTAAACGCCGCGTCGAAGCTGTCCGCCCAAAGGCTCGCATAGGCACCACTGACCGCATTCAATCGCAAGACGCGCAGGTTAAGGCTCTTGGTAAGCGGGTGACCAAAGACAGCCGGGAAACGCTCGATTGTTGAGGACGGGATAGTCGATTTTGGAGAAATACGAAGCATCGCGTCAACGAGCAACGACGACAAGAATCCTGCGAGCGTTAGTAAGTCACACGGAGGCCGCGTTACGATCGCAGCCGATGCAACAGCATGGACGTGAGTGCATCCGGGTGGGATCAATGCAGGGATCAGGGAACGTTCGTTGCCTGCTGCCCACATCGCGCGCCATGCAATTCGGTAATGCTCGCGCGCACTCGTCGTGGTTCCGTCGGACAGATTCCACCGAGTGTATGCCGAGCGATACTTCGCAGGATCGCCAGCAGGTTTGTAGGACGTAATCGGTACGGCGTCGGGTAAGAGTGTCTCGAAATCTGTAGCGGTCCAATCTAGTACTGCAGCCGTAGATCGTGATTTTTGATGTTGGAGCCGCGGTGATCAGCGTTTCTGCCGGGTGTGAGGCGGCCACCGGGCGAGCATCGATTGTTTGTGTGGAACAACGAGAACGCCGCGGTGGCCGCGGCTCACA
>JBBQUT010000063.1:0-14669 GCA_038212215.1 Mycobacteriales bacterium | reverse complement strand
CGAGGTTCTGGCGGATGTTGCGCATGGTGGCGCGGCTGAGGGTGATCGCGGCGACGAGCCCACCGAGGTTGCCGGAGATGAGGGTGATGTCGGCGGCCTCGATGGCGACGTCGGTTCCGGTGCCGATCGCGAGGCCGACGTGCACCCGCAGCCGAGACCTGACCGCCGACCTGTCGCACGACCTCAAAGCCGACGACACGGCACCAACGGTAGGCATACCGCCCGCTCCTGCGTCGGCCAACTCGACCGATGCGGTCGAGCCGACACCGCTCGTCGAGACGGCGCTGTACCTCGCGCCACGGGCCTGGCGCCGCCCCGCGGTGAGAGGCGGGTCGATGTCGCTCAGCTGCGGGCCGCTGCGTGTGCGAATCGGCCGCCGGCCGTCGTAAATTTGTCGGCACGCACTTCGCCGCTGACCCAGCCCCGCAGTTGAGCCGCCGGCGGTAGCCGCGCAACTGCTCGCAGCCGCGCCCATGGCATGGTCACAGGTTTCGCGGGACCTTTGACCCTGCGGAGGCTGGACGGTGCCGGATGAACTTGTGAGTATGGCTCAATCCCTACCCGCCCGCCCGTTGATGTTCGTCGCGACGCCTGTTGTGCTGGCCGCGCTGATTCTTTCCGGCTGTGCCTCAAATTCTCATTCAATGACCTCCAATTCTCATCGATCAGGCTCATCGATGATGGGCGGCGGCACATCGGCGAACCATGCGCAAGGGCCGGGCATGATGGGCGGCGCCGCGGGCTATCACTACTCGCGGCTGGCCTGTCAGGCGCCGGCGTCGCTACCGGGTCGGACCGTGACGGTGCTGCTCGCCGACATGAGCATGACGCACATGGCCGGCGGCACCGCGCCGCTCGGCGCGCACATGATGCTGCACGCCACCGCGACCACAGTATCGGCGGGCCGGGTGAACCTGGTCGCTCAGAACATGGGCTGGCGCACCCATGAATTGGTCGTCCTGCCGCTCGCGACAGGTGCCGCGGCGGGCCAGCGCATCCCGGGAACGGACGGCAAGGTCAGCGAGACCGGCAGCCTCGGTGAAGCGTCAAAGAGCTGTGCCGAGGGCAGCGGCGAGGGCATCACATCCCGCTCAGTCGGCTGGACCTCTCTGAACTTGAAGCCGGGCCGTTATGAGCTGATGTGCAACCTCGCCAACCACTACGCGGACGGCATGCACGCCGAACTCGACGTCAAATGACATGGAGCGATGAGCGCGGGCAGTACGGCGGTCTCGTCGGGTTCGTCACGCCGCTGCGCGGCGCGACACGCCGCGATCCTTCAGACGCGGCGAGCGCGGAGCGCTCGCGCAAAGGGCCTTTGGACTCTAGTGCCAGACTCCGCGGAGAGCAGAACCTACGTTTATGCGAAAGGTTCTCTCTAGTCCGATCGGTCCAGTGTGGCGCCATTGTGGGCGCCGCTTCGCCCGGCAGTTGGGCAGCATTGCGCTCGTCTTAGCACTCGCTTTACTTGGCATGCTCGTCGCTGCGCTTCCGGCCTCGGCGCACGGTGGGGACCCGAGCAAGGAGGGCTACGTGCTGGTACAACAGGCACTCGGCCACTTGGCGCACGACACAACACACGACGGCATGGACCTCGCGATGGAGAAGATCAACGACGCACTCGCGGTCGAGGACCACGAGGGCGTGGCGATCGGCGAGGTGCGGCAGGCGAAGCGCGCCCTCGAGGCCGACGACATCGCCGGAACCCGGACCTTGCTCCAGAACTCCATCCGTGAGGCGGTGGCCGCGTTGGGCCCAGCGACGGGCGAGGAGACCGGGACCACCGTCGTGCGGCCGGAATTGGCCGGGCGGGGGGCACTGTCCGCCCGCGATTGGAGCTTCCTCGTCGTTGCGGTGATTGTCCTGCTCGGAGGAGCGGCCCTTTCCTACCTCTACCGCCCGGCGGAGAGCTTGAAGGTGTTGCGCCGAGACCCCGATCTCGCGGCCGCTGGTCTGGGTGGCGCGCACCGGCCGCAACCTGAACCTTCGCGCGCAGACTCCGCAGGCGAGTCGGAAGAGGACGAGAAATGACGGACCTCCGCCAGCTCGGATCAGACTCGGCGGCGACACCTCCGACACCAACGCCGGCCCCTGCAGCGCCTCGCAGCCGCAGCCGCATGGCCGTCGACGTGATCGACGAGCGCCTCGGCATCAAGGCGCTCGAGTATCCGGTCCCCGAGCACGCGAACAAACTGTCATGGAGTCTGGGCGGGATCACGGCCGTGTCCTTCGTGCTCCTCATAGTCACCGGCGTGCTTCTCGTCCAGTTCTACAACCCGGTGCCCGAGGCGGCCAACCAGTCGGTGCGCGACATGATCACCGGCGTGTGGGGCATGGGTTTCGTCCGTGCCCTGCACTTCTGGTCGGCGCAGGCCATGTACGTGACCTCGGTGCTGCATCTGATACGCGTGTTCCTGACGGGCTCATACAAGCGGCCGAGGGAGGGCAACTGGCTTATCGGTGTCGCGATGTTCGGCCTGGTGATCTTCGCTATATTCACCGGCACGGTCCTGAAATGGGATCAGGAGGGTTTTGAGGCGCTCGGGCACAACCTGGAGATCGGCAAGCTGCTCGGTGGCGTCGGCTTCTGGTTTACACCAGAGTTCGCTAATCACGTACCGGTCCTAGTGCGTCTGTACGGTGCCCACGTCGTCATGATCCCTGGGCTCTTTATCGTGTTGATCACGCTGCACGGACTGCTTGTGAAGCGGCACCGGATCTCGCCGCACCCCCTGCTGTCCACCGACACGTCCGGGGAACAGGCATCGGCGCACGAACCCACCGAGCCATTCACCCATCACCTGCGGCGCATCGCCGCGTTCGGTCTCGGGCTGACCGGCGTACTCGGGATTCTCGCAGTCGTCTTTCCGCCGGCGGTGGGCCCAACACCGGTGGCCGGGCTCGAGGTCACCAAGCCTCCGTGGATCTTCTGGTGGATGTTCACGCTCGAGAATTGGATCGGTCTATCTGGGATCGTGTGGGGGGGCGGCGTGCTGTTCCTGCTGCTGATCATCCTGCCGTTCGTGGACCGTAACCCGAATCGGTACTGGCGGCACCGTCCCGTCGCCATATCCCTCGGCGCCTTCGTCCTGCTGGTGCTGATCGGCCTCACGATCCTGATGGCGTTCACCAAGGCCCAGACCCACCTGGGGATGTGATGACCCGCGAAAGCTCGCCTGGAGCGGGCGTGGGACGAGCTCGCCGCAGCTTCTGGGCGCTGGTGCTGATCGCAGTGCTCGCCGCGGGATCGCTCGACATCGCTCTCCGCGCCGATGCCGGGCCGCTGACCGGTTTGCGCGTCGCGGCGAGCGGCCTCGTCGCGGTGCTGGCACTCGCGCTCGCCGCCCGAGTGATGCTTGCGCTGGAGCGTGCCCGTCGAGGGCAGGCCGAGCGCACTAGGTCAGGCGCCTGACTCCGAACCAGTAGGCCGGCCGCGTCGGCCAGTGCTCGCATCTTGCCAGTCGCTCGTCCTCGGCTTCACCCTGTCGCCATCATCGAGGCGCTCGTCCAGAAGTCGACGATTACCCGGCAGCTTCCCGATGATCGGCCGCGCAGCCAGGCGGTAGCGGCCGGCCTCGGCGCCCCCTCGTCGTCCTGCTCCTACGTCGCGGTCGCGCTGGCCCGCTCGCCGTTTCGCAAGGGTGCCGACTTCACCGCCGCAGTGGCCTCCAACTCGCCTCCACGAATTCGCCTCCACGAACCTGGTCATCGGGTTGGGACTGATCCCCGCGCTGGTGCTCGCTGGCAGTTCACCCTCGCCGAGTTCGTTGGTGGGCCACTCATGATCGTGGTGATCGCAGCGATCTTTCCGTCGCTTCCTCACCGACCGGTTGCGCGCCGCCGCGCGCGAGGATGCCGACAGGGCCGTCGCTGCGCCGATGGAAGGGCACGCGGCGATAGCCATGTCCGTCGCTGGCAGCGGCTCGTTCGAGAGGCGGTTGGGCAGCTGGGCCGGATTCACCTCGATCAACCACACCTTCGTGATGGAACGCGCCGCCGTCCTGCGCGACATCGTCGTCGGGCTTCTCCTCACCGGCGCAGCGGCCGCCCGGATTCCGGGCTCGTTCGGCAGCACCTGGTTTTCACCGACCCTCCGCTGGTAGCAAGGATAAGGGGACCATTAATCGGCTCGCTGGTGTTGGTCGCTGCGCTCGTGTGCTCGATCGGCAATGTCCCGCTAGCGGCGGTGTTGTAGAACGGCTGGATCAGCTTCGGCGGGGTTGTGTCCTTAGTCTTCGCGGCTGGATCATTATCCCGATTCTGATGATCTTCGCGAAGTGTTATGGCCGACGGATGGCTTGGTTCCTGTTCGGCACGTGCTACGCCACGATGGTCGCCGCAAGGTACTTCGTAGAGCTTGTTTTCACTCCGCTTCACCTCACGCCTACCGGCAAGCGGCACGCCTCCGTCGTCGAAACCGTCATCACCTGGAGCCACACGACGATGCTCAACATCGCATCCTGGTTCTCGCCGAAGTTCTGGTCTGGCGGTTCCTCACCACCGGCGGCCGGCAGATGCTCCAGATGAAGGCCGGGACGACATGACCGGACACGACCACAGCGGCCCGCGCATGGCCGGACAGGTGACGATGGGCGGCCCGCGACTAGTCCAAGGATGCCCCGACAGCCGTGGGGATGAGCATCCCGCCCAGAACCCTGTAGGCCGCAACCCCCAACCGTTGGAGCTGACCTGGCTGGGCGGCTGCTCAGGGCCGGCGCCTAGGAGCTCAGGTGCTTGCGGACCTGGGCGAGTAGATCGGACGGGGAGAGCCACATCGACGGGTACTCGCCGTACCAGCGCTGGACGCCGCGCTTGTCGACGAGGACAAAGCTGTGTCCGGGCAGCCCCTCGTGCATGCCGTGACCCACCGTGCCGTAAGCCTTGGCGACCGTGCCGTCATCGAGCAGGAATGGTGTCGTGACGCCGTAGGCAGCCATGTCTTTCATGATCTGGCTGCGACTGTTCATCACGATCGGTAGGACGGTGACACCGGCATCGGCGAATGCTGCGGCGTTCTTCTCGATCGAACGCATCTGCTGCAGGCACGAGCCGCAGCCGGCGCCTTCGGAGAAGAAGAGAAGGACGTTTCGTCCGCGGTAGTCGGCGAGACTGACCTGTCGACCGGCGGTCGTGGCCAATGTGAATGGCGTTGCGACGCGTGTCGTGGACGACGACGTCGGCCGTGAGGACAGCATCATTGCGGTGACGACGCCGGCGAATGCGGCCACCACGCCCAGGACAATCAGGACGTGCCAACGGTGGCGCCGCCTGTCGGCTTGCCGCAGTGCGGCTACGGGTCCGGGGTGTCTGGTCGGCTTGCGCGGTTGTCCGCCGGGGGAGGAGCGGTGTGCAGTCTTTGTCGTCATGATCCGTCCTTCATAAGGTCGTGTCGTGGTGATGGCAGGCGGGGGCGTCGGGCTGTATCGCGTCGAGCTGCGTTCTGACGGCGCTTACACCGTCGTCCGTCGGGTCGGTCGCGGATCGATGGCGGTCGCGTAGCGTCGCGACCACGAAGACGGCAGCGATCGCCAGCACACCGAATCCGAGAACGATGTCAGGGACACCTGATGTCCAGGTCTGGATGCGGCTGAATACGCGGGTGAGGAAACGACCGATGGCCACCTGGAAGCCCGGACCGCCAGTCATCGTGCCGGTGTTGGCGAGGTAGATCACGAAGCCGCTCATAGTGGCAAACCCTGCTGCGACGAGGATGTTGAGCGTGTTCGTGTTCAGGGAGCGACCGGCGACATGCAGCCGGACCGGACGGGCGCGCATCCAGCGCCGCTCGCCGAGCTTGAGCCGGTCCCACGCGAGCGCCATCACGAACAGTGGGAAAGTCATCCCGAAGACGTAGGCCAGCCCGAGCAGGGCGCCCCCGACCGCCGAGCCGGACAGTGCGGAGAGTGTCATCACACCCGCCAGCACCGGGGCACAGCACGATGAGGCAACGCCGGAGAAGACACCGAGGGCGAAGAAACTCGCGGTGTTGCCGCGGCGGGTGTCCGGGGCGCGCAAGAACGACGGCAAGCTCCACATGCGCCCGGACAGCGCGTACGCCGCTAGCGCGAGCATCAGCGCACCGCCGGCGTAGTAGAGCGGCGCGTGGTAGTTGCTGATGGACGCGGCGACCAGGCTCAGCCCGAGCGTTATCGGCACCAAGACGAGCGCCAGGCCACCGGCGAACACGAACGTGAGCGGCAGCAGCCGCCAGCGGCGGTTCTGCACCGCAACCGCAAGATAGGACGGCGCGAGGAACACGATGCAGCAGGGCGCGAACAGCGCCACGCCACCGGCGAAGAACGCGGCGAGCAAGCTCCCGGTGCTCAGCAGGGTGCTGCCCATCAGGCCACCGCCCCGACCGTTTGCGCGTCGAGAATCTTGCGCAGTTTCCTGGCCGGCAGGCGCCCGGTGGAAAAGAACTGCCCGTCCAGCAGGACCAGCGGGTACATCGCCGCGCGGTGCTCGGCCATCAGGGCTCGGCCGCGCGGCTGCTCGGCCGCCACGACGTCGATCAACAGCGGGTAGGTACGTGCCAGCTCATCAAGCACGGCGCGGGCATCGTCGCAGAAATGGCACGCGGTGGAGTGCACCAGCGTCACCGTCCTCAGTGTCGACGTGGTGCGCATCGGCCCTCCTCGTGAACCGGCAGGTCAGCCTGCCGCTCACTATCACTGTCGGCAGTGGGTGTGGTGGTTGTCCCGGCCGTTTCGTGAAGCTCCGATGAAGGATTTGCTGCGCACCGAAGCACCGGCGTCGCCCAGAGCGGCAAGCCGAGCGGGTGCAGGCGTTGCTTGCGCCACAGCCGGGGCCTGAGCGGGCAGAGTGACCACAGTGGACCCCACGGATCTTCGACATGCAGGAGGCGGCCATGAGCGCAGCGGCGGCGCGAGTACTTGTGGTCGACGACGAGGCTCCGCTGGCGCAGCTCGTAGCCCGCTATCTCGCCAGCGACGGCTTCGAAACGACAGTTGTCGGCGACGGGCTGAGCGCGGTGCAGCGGGCTCGCGAGCTGCGCCCGGACGTCGTCATCCTCGATGTCGGGTTGCCAGGTCTGGACGGCCTGGAGGTCTGCAGGCAGCTGCGGACCTTCACGAACTGCTATGTGCTCATGCTGACCGCCCGAAGCGACGAGATCGACAAGTTGATCGGCCTGTCGGTCGGGGCGGACGACTACCTCACCAAGCCTTTCAGCCCTCGCGAGCTCGTCGCACGCGTGCGGGTGATGCTCCGCCGCCCGCGCACCCCTGTCGGCGGCGCTGTCTTGACGTTCGGGGCGTTATCGGTCGACCTCGCGGCCCGCGAGATCCACCTTGCCGGTGCGGAGATCGCATTGACTCGCACCGAGTTCGACATCCTCGCGGTGCTCGCCGCCCAGCCGAAGGTCGTATTCACCCGCCGGCAACTCATCGAGATGGTTTGGGACGACAATTGGGTCGGCGACGAGCACCTGGTCGACGTCCACATCGGGCACCTGCGCCGCAAACTCAACGATGACGCGGACGACCCGCAGTTCCTGCGGACCGTTCGAGGCGTTGGCTATCGAATGGGCAGCGGATCATGAAACCGGCCGGCCAGAACCACACCTCGACCATTGCAACCTCGCCCACAGTCGGCCGAGACCGGCGGCACAGCTTGGCGACCCGACTGTTTCTGGCACAGACATTGGTGGCCGTTGTTGGCGCGGCCACGCTTTGGCTCGTGGCATCGGCGGCCGGCCCAGCGATCTTCCACAGCCACCTGGCGCGGGTGGTCGGGCACGTCGACACGACAACCAACCGGCACGTCGAGGAGGCCTATCGCTCGGCGAGTGCGGCGTCGGCCGGCGTCGCGCTCGCCGCATCACTCGCAGCGGCGTTGGTGATTTCCGGCTATGTCACCCGCCGCATCGCCGGGCCGGTCGTACGCCTCGCGGCCGCCACCAGTGACGTCGCCAACGGCCACTACGAAATCCGGGTCGCGACACCGGCCATCGGGATCGAGTTCGCGATCCTGTGTGCGTCGTTCAATTCGATGGCCGACAGGCTGCAAAGCGTAGAGATCACCCGTCGGCGGCTGCTCGCCGACCTGGGGCACGAGATGCGGACCCCGGTCGCCACTCTCGACGGATACCTCGAAGGCATCGAGGATGGCGTGGTCAGCGTCGACGGGGACACCTTGGTGATGCTGCGTGCCCAGACCGCGCGGCTCGCCCGGCTGGCGGAGGACATAAGTGCCGTGTCTCGCGCCGAGGAGCATCAGCTGGACCTGAACCCACAGCCGGTTGCCGCCGCGCAGTTCATCTGTGCGGCTGTCGAGGCATTCACTGAGCGTTATGCCGCCCGCGCGGTCAGGCTCACCACCGATGTGCGCTCGGACTTGCCGCTGGTTCGAGTAGATTCTGACCGGATCGGGCAGGTGCTCACCAACCTGCTGGACAACGCCCTTCGGCACACGCCGCCCGGGGGAACCGTCACCGTTTCCGGCCACGCCGCTGACGACGGCTCGACGGTCGATGTCGCAGTGACCGACTCCGGTGCCGGTATCCCGGCGCAGCATCTGCCGCACGTGTTCGAACGGTTCTATCGGGTCGACCGGGCGCGGGACCGCACGCATGGCGGATCGGGCATCGGGCTCACAATCGGGAAGGCGCTCGTCGAAGCCCACGGCGGGACGGTGACAGCGGCCAGTGCCGGACCTGGCCATGGCGCCTCGTTCACAATGACGCTGCCGGCAGAGCGAACCGGGCAAGCTGGTCCGCCGCGCGGTCGCACTTCTTGACGCCGACGACCTGACGGTGTTCCTCGGTCAGTGGTGACTGTCGTGGTTGAACTCGATCGGTGACGTACCGCCGCCGCTGGAGGTGTCGCTGATGGCTGGACCGATGACGAACGCGGAGATCGCGAACATTGCGACGAAGATCGCCAGCGCTATCGCCGGCGCCTTCCAGGTCCGGAACTTCCGGTACAGGCGAAGCAGTAGCGGCACCGAGGCGGCGAATCCGAGCGCCGCGAACAACGCGGTCCCGCCGGACCCGGCCACCAGCGCCGTGCCGGCAAAGAAGCTCACGTGATGCAGCACATGCGGGGCCAAGCCGAGCAGGCCTCCCCCGATAGCACCCGCTGCCGGAAGCACGTCGCGGCGGGTGTCTTGCGTCATCGGCTCGGTAGCCGCCGGCCGCTTCGCCGAACCCGCGGCGTCAGTTAGCAACGGCCGCTCGGTCATCGCGTGCCGCTCAGCTGTGCTGCCACGGTCATGGTCGCGGAAGTCATGACCGGCGTATCCGCTCGCCGATCGTGGTCTTCTCGAGGCGGACATGGTTGTTCTCGAGCGTCGCGGTGTTCTTCAGTGCAGCGACCGTGTGTTCGAGTTCGGCGATCCGCCGTTCGGCGTCGCCAATGCTGCGGTGGTCGGGCCGGGCCACCTCGCCGCCAGCTTCGTCGCTATGCCGCTGCGTGATGTTCGCACCGCCGCCTTGCATGCCGCGCATCATGAAGATCATCATCAGCGGGCAGGCCGCGACGATCAGCAAGATCAGAAAAATCTGCACTAGTCCCAACTCCTTATGTCACGCATGGCCGACCGAGCTACGCAGCAGCGCGCTGCGACTCGTGAATTCGTCCTCATTGATCTCGTCGCGAGCGAACCGTTCGTCAAGAATCTCGTTGGCTCGCCAGGCCGGATGGGTGTGCTCGTCGGACGAGCGTCTCGATGCCCCGCGGCCGGTGCGGACTAGCCCGACGATCAGGACCGCGACAGCCCCCCAAAACGCAAGCATCACCAGAGTCATTACCAGCCATCCGCCGACGCTCCAGTTTCCGTCATTCCACATCATTTCGAACACTCTCTTTCGTCAGCTTGGGCCGTGAGCCCAAGCTATAAATCAACTATTCGTCACATTTCGGTAAGGGGGAAGGGTCAAAGGTCTCGCTCCGTGCCCGGCAACAATGTGGTCGTCGTTGCGTCGGTGGTTGTCGTTCCGTCGCGCGAGCGCGTCCAGATCGTTGTCGCCGACCGCTGGCGGACGGGCCAGGAGGTCGGACGAGGTGCCCGCGTCCGGCACGTCCCTCGCTGGGCCGATTGGCCGTCCGACGGGAACAGATGGGCGACCGTCCATACCGTCACCGCAAGCAGGGCGACCCAGAACCCGACCGTGAGCAGCCAGCCGCCGACTCCCATCCCACGGTAGAATCCACCGGCGTACATCGCACGCACCTCCTCGCTGCCTGGTGACGGCTCTTGCCGCCGTCTCCATTCACTGTCGTCCACCGGTGTGGAGGTCATGGCGTGAAACTGTGAAGCTTTGCTGAATGCAGACGCGCACGGCCAAGCAGTTGCCGGTGTTGACGAATGGTGTGCGGCTATTCGACGCTCCGCCACCTCCGGGCACGCGCGCAGACGGACTCGGCGAGGGCAGTTCACCCTCGGACGCTCGATCATTGTCAACGCGAGCTTCCGCAACATCCTTCTCGAGGAGATTTCGACGGGACGGGCGACCTCAGAGCGAACAGCGCCAGCAATTCGGAGACGGTGTTCACGGTCGGGCTCGGCGCGAGACGGCCAGCCAAACCCACCGGCAGACTCATCTTCGCCGCACCGTGACGGCTCCGACTCATCCCCGCCGCCGCTGCCACCCCAGCCGTCATCCCCGAACCGCCACAGCTACAAGCCAGCATCCTGCGCCTGCTCGGCGTCAACCCGACCCGACCCGACCCGCCCACGCTGAGCACCCAGCCGAAATGCGCAGGAACCCCACGTTCACGCATGTGCGGAATACCCGGCTAGCGCTCAGCGAGTCGGACGCGAGAGAGCATGTTCGCTACCGGAGAATTCCAGCGAGTGGAAGTGACGTCCGCCGGGGAAGTCGGCAGGCTCCACATTGATCGATCCGCGCGCCGGCCTCCACGGCTGCGAGTTCGTCGAGGTCGTCTGCGCGGATCACGCCCACGGCACTGTTGGCTGCTCGGTTGCATCCGACTGGAACCCGAGCGAGATGCCTCCGCCCGAGACGTCTGCGTGGTCGGTCGGTATGCACCGATGGCGCTCACGTCGGGGCGCGGTTGCGCGCGCTGCGGCGCGAGGTGACGTTGAGTTCGGCGCCTACCGTCATAGTAATTGCTCACTTTGATTGACATTGTCTGCTGTTGGCGCCCACCTTGCGGCGGCGCGCGCGTCGAGCAGGGAGCGAACGACCGATCGGGGGTGGGCGTGCGCGGCGGAGCCGCTGCTCATGCCCGACGGTCGCCGGCGACCGCGACGACGCGGCCGAGCACGACCAGCACGGCGGCGGTCAGGGCAAGCGTCCAGACCAGGCTGATAGCCAGTGCGCCCCAGGCGTGGAAGCTGTCGGAGAAGGCGGCGTCGACAATGACACGGCCTGGGCCGTAGCCGGGGAGCAGCGCGCCCCAGGTGGGCGGGGTGCCGGTGCCGAACATCGGGTTCTGCACGATGCCTAGGTCGAGCATCGCGCCGAACAGCATCAGGTAGGTGGCGCTGAGGCCGCTGAGCACGGCGCCGGCGAGCGAGCCGAGCATCGCGTAGATGAGCCCGGTCAGTAAGTTGCCGATGATGAAGTCCAGCCACAGCTTCGGCTGAAAGCTCAGCGCCGTGACGACGAGGGAGACGACGAGAACCAGCGCGGTAGCGGCGCTGAGAACGAGGAGGCGTGGCATCAGCACCTGGACGGGGCGAAAGCCGGCCACCACCAGTCGTCGGTCTGCCTGGCGCACGGACTGCGCCACGAATACGCCCACTAGCCCGGCGAGGAAGGACACTGTGATGGCGGCCATGACCGCGCCGTGAATGTCGCGCATGTTTGTGAGTACGTGCGCGCCGGCCGGGAGCCCGACCTTGCGTGGCAGGCGTTGGGTCGCGGAGATCGCTTTGGTGATGAAGAGAAACGGCACGACCACTAGCAGGACGAGGAGCAGCGGGCGGCGGGCCTGTTCGCGGAAGCCCAGCCGGGTGGCGACGGCGATCCGGCTCATGCCCGGCTCCGGGCGCTGTAGGCAAACACGGCGAAAGAGCACACCAGCGCGAGCAGCACGACGCTGCCCAGCTTGATCCAGTCACCGGCCGGCGACGTCTGTCCCAGACCTGCGGTGATGAGCACGTCGGCGGACTTGCGGCTCACGCTGTAAAACGCCGCGTGCGCCGCCATCCCCGGGCCGGAGAACACATCGAGCAGGAACACGAAGGCCACCGCGAGTGATCCTTCCAACGGGGCGCTGATGACCGCTCCGATCAGGATTCCGACCGCCAGATAAATGAGCGCGAAGGACAGTACTGCGACGCCCGCGTGCCAGGGGTGGACCACGCCGGTGCGCAGCAGCAGCGCGATGAATCCGGCGCCCGCTGCCACGGCGGCGAGCGCAAGAGATGCCGCGATGCGCGAGGCGGCTACCCGCACCGGTCCCGCACCGGCCAGCGCCAGGCGACGATCGGCGCCGCGCGAGGAGGTGGCCTGGAAGAACCCGAGCGTGCCGGAAATGAACGCGGCCGCCCATCCGGCGCCGAGTGCCGCGGCAGCGTCGCCGCCGAGGTCACCCCCGAGCGCACGAGCGAAATCGCTGAGCACTCCGGCCGAGGCCGCCACAAAGAACGCGGGCACCGCGACCAGGAGCACGAGCGTGAACGGCGCACGTAGCTGCTCGCGCGCGAACGCGGCGGTGCGGGTCATGTGATCTCGCACCGCCCGCCACGCAACTCGTAGACCCGCGTGAGCCGCTCCCGCTCGGCGAGCATGTGACTGACGATCAGGATTCCCATCCCATCTTGGCGACGGCGTTCAGCCATCTCCCAGAACCGCAGGTAGGTCTCCCAATCGAAACCCGAGTAGGGCTCATCCAGCAGCAGCAGCTGCGGGTCATGCAGCAGGGCAAGGGCGAGATTGAGCTTCTGACGTGTGCCGCCAGACAGCGATTCAACGCGATACCCGGCGTACTTGACGAACTGCAACTCCTCGAGCAGCTCATCGCGCGCCGCCCGGGCGGCGACTGGTTCGAGGCGATAGGCCTGCGCGAACAGTTCGAAATGCTCCGCGACCGTTAGCTTGTCCCACAGCAATGGAAGTTGCGGGCAGTAGCCAAGACGCGGCGGGCGATTTACCGCGCCGCCGTCGCGGCCCAGCAGTCCCACGATGATCTGCATCAGCGTGCTCTTGCCGGACCCGTTCTCGCCCACCAGCCCCACCAGCTCACCGGCATCCACATGCAGGCTCGCACCGCGCAGCACCTCGACCGAGCGGCGATGCCACAGGGGCCCCCGGTGAAACGCCTTCGTCACCTCGGTAACACCAAGAACTGCTTCGATGCCGTGGGGGGTGGACCGAGCTACCGCTGCCGCCTCAGACATCCGAGACTCCAGTGCGGGAAAGGTATCCGTGCGGCATTGAGCAGACCACGCGGAACGCGTGCCCCACCACTGGGACGATAGGCAGATGCTCTGGCTCGACAGTGTTCATCGGGCTACGTCTGCGTGTTGCGCGGCTCAGTTTCCGCTCGCCGGGTCGCACGGCGTGCCCGGCTGGTTCCTGGCGCTCGGTCGGCCTCGGTCGTCGGGTGCTTTGCCGCCGATACTGCGCTGGTGTGGGTGAGCTCGCTCATTTCGCGGCAGTAGGTCGCGGAATCGATGCCCTCGGTGATCAGTTGATGCGCGAGTTCGACTTCCCGGGCTTCGCCCGCGGGATCTGACTGGGCGTCGAAATCACCGGCCAGACGGTGCAGAACGGGGTTGTGACCGGGCTGCTGCGCGGGGCCGCGGAAGTCGCGGTAGACACCGAACAGCAGCATGCCCAGCAACACTGCACCGATCAGGATCGTCATCTCAGGACCGGTGCGATTCGCGCAGGACGGTCAGACGTCCGGCGTATTCGGGCTCGTCGATGTCGCCGCGAGCGAATCGTACGGCGAGAAGCTGCTCGGGCGTCACAGGCACGGACACCTGAGCCGGCGCTCCTGACCTGCCACCCCAGGGCCGGATCGCAAAGACGACCGACATCAGCAGGCCCCAGAACGCGACCATCGCGAAGATCATCAGCACCCACCCCCAACCGTTCATGTGATTGCTGTACCAGAACATGATCGTGATTCCTTCCACGTATTGGGTTGTGCGTCCCCGAGCCGAAGCCCGGACCGGGGGGGCCGCTGTGGCCACGAGGTCACGGTCGTCAATGTGCCCAGGTTGTCGGTCGAGCCTTCCGGCCTACCGAGGTCAGGCAAGAGAACCGGCGGGCCGTCTGCTCGACGGGTTGGGCTGGTTCTTTTCGGCCCACGCCGAGCCCGCTCCGCACGCGTGGAGGGCGGGGGCCAGCGGATCGTGGTCATTGTCCCCGGCGGCCACAGCCCAGACGTCATCTGCGTCCGCCAAGGGTCACCGGTGGATCAACGGGACCGGATCGCTGCACGTAGGCACGGCCAGGGGCGGCGCTGGATTGGTTGTCGGGCTCGGACGTCGGTGTCGCGGATGCAATGGTGGTCGGCCCGGCGCCGGGTTGGGTCGTCGCCGGGGGGTGGTAGCGGCGCAGTCGGCTTGCGTTGCCGACGACCGAGAGTGAGGACAGCGCCATCGCTGCGGCGGCGATCATGGGTGAGAGCCGCCAGCCCAGGACCGGGTAGAGGGCGCCGGCGGCGATGGGGATGCCGATGCCGTTGTAGGCGAGGGCGAAGACGAGGTTCTGGCGGATGTTGCGCATG
>JBBQUT010000062.1:0-14978 GCA_038212215.1 Mycobacteriales bacterium | reverse complement strand
GCTGCGCTCGTTCGGCCGGCCAAGCCCGATCACATTTGTTCGCTCGCTGCGCTCGCTCACGGCCGAGCCTCGCTGCGCTCGTTCGGCCGGCCAAGCCCGATCACATTTGTTCGCTCGCTGCGCTCGCTCACGCAATGCATTATGGCCGTGGGACGCTAACGGCATGTGCCGCAACATACGAACCCTGCATAACTTCGACCCGCCTGCGACGAGCGCTGAGGTGCAGGCCGCCGCGCTGCAATACGTGCGCAAGGTCAGTGGCGCGAGTAAGCCGTCGGCCGCTAATCAGGCCGCCTTCGACGAGGCGGTGCACGCCGTGGCTCACGCGACAGAGCACCTGCTCGCGGCACTGGTGACCGCGTCCGCCCCGAAGGACCGGGTGGCGGAAGCGGCCAAGGCGCGCGCCCGCGCGCAGAAACGCTACGCACAACTCTGACCCATAGTGGCACCTCGGCTGCTCGCCGACATCGCCCCGCTGCGGGAGTCCGCTGCGTATCGTCGGCTGTGGATCGGCACCACCCTGTCCTCGGTGGGTTCGCAGATGACGCAGTTCGCCGTGCTGCTGCAGGTCTACCTGTTGACCCACTCCCCCGCCGCGGTCGGCGTGGTCGGGCTGGTGTCGGCGATCCCCGCGATCGCGTTCGGCCTGCCCGCCGGCACGCTCGCTGACGCCCACGACCGGCGCCGGATCGTGCTGATCACCTCGGGCCTGCTGACGCTGACCTCAATCGGATTCGCCGTGCAGGCCGTCGCCGGGAACCGCCAGGTGTGGTTGCTCTACGTTCTCGTCGCAGTGCAGGCGCTGCTGGACTCGGTCAACGCGCCCGCGCGGCGCACTTTCGTGCCGCGCCTGCTGCCGCCGAGGCAGGTGCCGGCAGCGATCGCGTTGACGATGCTCGCGATGCACATCAGCCTCGTGACCGGTCCCCTGCTCGCCGGCGTGCTCACCGCCACCGGTGGGCTGAAGCTGTGCTATGTCGTGGATGCCGTCAGCTTCGGCGCGGCGCTCTACAGCGTGTTCCGCTTGCCGGCGATGCCGCCCGAGGGCGCCCCGCTTCGCCCTGGGCTGAACGCCCTCACCGAGGGGCTACGTTTCCTGGCGCGGAGCCGGGTGCTGTGCGGCGCGCTGCTCGCCGACGTCAATGCGACGCTGCTCGCCATGCCGATCGCGCTCTTCCCGGCCCTCAACGACGAGCGCTTCGGTGGTTCGCCTGGCACGCTCGGCATGTTCACGGCGTCGCTAGCGGTGGGCGGCGTCGTCGGTTCGGGACTGTCCGGACGGCTTGCCCGGGTCACCCGCCAGGGCCGTGCGCTACTCGTTGGCGGGGTGATCTGGGGCCTGGCCCTGGCATCGTTCGGACTTGTGGACGGGCTGGTTGCCACCCTGGCTTGCCTGTTTGTCGCCGGCGTCGCCGATGTCAGCAACGTCGTGCTGCGCTCGAGCATCGTCGCGGTCGTAACACCCGACGCTTATCTCGGACGGGTCGGCGCCGCGGAGTTCGTCGTGGGCGCAGCGATGCCCGAGCTCGGCAACTTCCGGGCCGGCGCCCTCGGCTCGCTCACGACACCTGCGCTCAGCGCGGCGCTCGGCGGGTTCGCAGCCGCCGCCGGAGCGGTCCTGATCGCACTGCGGTTCCCAGCGTTGGTGCGTTACGAGCCGGTCACGACTTTGGCGGACCCACCAGCGCCTCGATGAGATCCTTCGCGGTGGGCGAGCGGTCCAGCAATTCGCTCACGTGCGCCTTCGTGCCGCGAAGCGGTTCGAGCATCGGCACCCGCACGAGCGAGTCGCGTCCGACATCGAAGATCACCGAGTCCCAGGAAGCAGCGGCCACCGAAGTGCCGTAGCGGCGCAGGCATTCGCCGCGGAAGAACGCACGGGTGTCCTCCGGCGGCGAGTCGACCGCGGCGCGCACGGTGTCCGGATCGAGCAGCGTGGTCATCGCGCCCCGTTGCACCAGCCGGTGGTAAAGCCCTTTCTCCGGACGAACGTCGGCGTACTGCAGATCGACCAATTGCAGGCGCGCGGAATCCCACTCCAGGCCGTCGCGGTCGCGGTAGCCCTGGAGCAGACGCAACTTGGCGACCCAATCGAGCTCACCGGCAAGCAGCATCGGGTCCGCGGCCAGGCGGGTGAGCACTGATTCCCAGCGGTTGAGCACGTCCGTGGTCTGCTCGTCGACGTCGTCGCCCATCCGGTCGTCGACGAACTTGCGGGCCCGGTCGAGGTACTCGCCCTGCAGGTCCAGGGCGGTCATGGTGCGGCCGTCGGCGAGCGCAACCGCGTGCTGCAACGACTGGTCGTGGCTGACCGTGTGCAGTTCGCGCACCGGCTGCGAGACGGCCAGGTCGTCAGCAAGGAAGCCCGCCTCGATCATGGCCAGCACCAGCGCCGTCGTCCCGAGCTTGAGGTAGGTCGAGATTTCGGACATGTTCGCGTCGCCGATGATCACGTGCAGGCGGCGGTACCGGTCGGCGTCGGCGTGCGGCTCGTCACGGGTGTTGACGATCGGGCGCTTGAGCGTCGTCTCCAGGCCCACCTCGACCTCGAAGAAATCGGCGCGCTGGCTGATCTGGAAGCCGGCGGTGCGCCCGTCCTGGCCGCGCCCGACGCGGCCGGCTCCGCACATCACCTGCCGGGTGACGAAGAACGGCACGAGGTGGCGCACCAGTGCGCCGAAGGGGGTGTCCCGGCTGCACAGATAGTTCTCGTGCGAGCCGTACGATGCGCCCTTGTTGTCGGTGTTGTTCTTGTACAGGTTGATCGGCGAGTTGACGCCATGCAGCGATGCGACGCGACGAACTGCTTCGAGCATGACCAACTCGCCGGCCTTGTCCCAGCGCACCCCGTCGAGCGGGTTGGTGACCTCTGGGCTGGAGTACTCCGGGTGCGCGTGATCGACGTAGAGGCGGGCGCCGTTGGGCAGGATGACGTTGGCCATCCCGGTGTCCTCTTCGGCCTCGATGAATTCCTGCGCCACACTTGCGCTGCCGCCGAGGTCGAAGCCGCGGGCATCACGCAGCGGAGACTCTTCCTCGAAGTCCCAGCTGGCGCGCCGGGCGCGTCCGGCCGGCAGCGCACTGGCGTAGGCGTTGACGATCTGGGCGCTCAACAGCATGGCGTTCGCCGTGGGCTGGCCGGGCAGGCTGACGCCGTATTCGACCTCGGTCCCCATCACCCGTCGCACGCTCATGAGGCGAGGCTACGTGGTCCAGGCTCGGATGGTTCGCACACCGCCGCCGGCGGTGTCCGAACCAGCAATCCGCGCCGAATTACTTGCCGCGTGGCTTGCCGGCTCGCTCGACCGGCAGCGGCAGTACCGTCGTTGCCGATTGCTTGGCTTTCTTTTCCTGCTTGGGTTTGCGGACTTCGCGTCCGCCCTTGTTCTTCGACATCAGGCACTCCGGATGTAGATGGGGATGGTTCCCCGGGCCACTCCCTGCGCCGCGGTCTCGTGTACCGCTCAGGCTACGCCCGACCCCGGCAATTCCCTCGGACTTCAAGCCAGTAGTGCGGGCAACGGGCAGTGCAGCAACCCACAGCTCACGCGCAGCAGTTCCGCCTCTGCGACGCTCACTATCCCGTCGTCACGCACGGCCACTACGAGTGCCTCGACGAGGCGCTGCTTGGCGGCCGGATCGAGCGCGTCGAGGGCGTCCCAGCCGGTGTCGAGGGCGGCGGCGCAGTCGGCCGGCGGTGCGTACTCGACGTGCAGACCCGGCAGCAGATGCGCGGCGGACGCCGAGAAGGCCCGTTCGGCGGCGCGGTGATCGTCGTTGCCTGCGGCCGCGACCACCGCGAGCAGCGTCAAGGACGCGTCACGTGCCCGGGCGATGCTCGTGCGGCCCGGACGGGAGCGGCGCGCCGGGTCCAAGGCGTCACGCACGTAGCCGGCGAATAGGCGCGTCAGGCAGTACTCGAACAGCGAGATCGCGCCGTCTGCCGAGGCCATCGCGTCAAGAGTGGCTACCAGGGCGTCCAGCCGGGCCGGTGGACGTGCGACAACAACCGGGACGGCCAAGCCGACGACCGGCAGCCGCTGCTCGGGCGCGAGTCCGGAAACCAGCTCAGCAAGTGCGCCCGCGGCGACCGCATCGCCTCGGCTCACCCCGGACGCCGCGAGCTGCAATTGCCGCTCGCGCACCCGCGGTTCGGCGTCCAGCAGCAAGGCGAGGATCAGAGCGACAGCTGTGCTCGGCTGACCTGCGAGCTGGCGCACCTGCGCGGGGATCGCATCGTTGACCTCCCGCCCGCGCTCGAGGTCGGCCGGTGCGAAGCTCGATACCCGGTTACTCAGGTGTGCCGCGTCCACGCGCGCTGCCGGCGGCGGGGCTGAGCCGCCCGACGTGCGAGCACCCGAGCTTCGTTGCGCTCGCTCACCGGGCGGCGCGAAGCCGAGCGCTGCGTCCTCGGCCATGCCGTCCGGCGGGTCGGTGCCGTAGCGCTGTGCGAGCTGCGCCGCGGCGGCCGAGTCGAAGCCCGGTTCGAGCGCGCTGATGCGCTCGAGCAGTGGCGGGTGCGTCGCGAACAGCGCGCTGAACGATTTCGTCCCCTCACCGAAGAGCATGTGGCTCACCTGCGTCTCGCCGTGCCGATCGCGCAGGGCCGAACCTTCGGCCAGCCCGGCGATCTTCTTCAGCGCGCCGACCAAACCGGTGCTCTGCCGGGTGAACTGCACCGCCGATGCATCCGCAAGCCATTCGCGCTGCCTGCTGACCGCCGCCTTGATCAGGCCCGCGAAGAACTGCCCGATAAAGCCAAACGCGAGCAACGCCAACGCGATCACCAGCACGGGGTTGCCGTCGCGTCGCGAATCGCGTCCACCGCCGAAGGCCAGCACCCGAAGCCCGATCAGGCCGAGGAGCAGGATGCCGTTGAGCAACCCGATCAGGCGAACATTCAGCCGCATGTCGCCATTGAGCACATGGCTGAACTCGTGCCCGATCACGCCCTGCAACTCGTCGCGGTTGAGCCGCTGCAGCGCACCCGCCGTGACTGTGATCGCGGCGTCGGACGGGGCGTACCCGGCGGCGAAGGCGTTGATCCCGTCCTCACCTTCCAGGACGAACAGGCGGGGAACCGGCACCCCTGAGGCGATCGACATCTCCTCGACGATGTTGACGAAGCGGCGTAGGACCGGATCCGAGGTGGTCGGGTCGATCGGCACTGCGCCCACGGATCGCGCGACAGCCGCGCCGCCCGCGCGCAGCGCGATCATCTTGGTGAGGGTCCCGCCGGAAATCAGCAGCAGCGTGCCCGCGGTCGCGCCGATCAGCGCGCCGACGATGTTCGACGTCGGGTTGCCGCGCACGAGGTAGAGCACGACCAGATCGAGCGCGACGACGATGGTCAGTACGGCCAGCGCAAACAGCAGGACCAGCTTGACCGTCGTGCCGCGGGCGGCGTGTTGCCGCTCGAAGAAGTTCACTCGTCAGAACTGCACACGCGGTGCGTCGCGAACCTCGGGGTGCTCAGGGCCGATCTCCCACTGCGCGGCGGGTGCGAAGTGGAACGTGCCGGCCAGAACGCTCGTCGGGAACGTCTCGCGCTGGTTGTTGTAGGTCAACACCGAGTCGTTGTAGGCCTGCCGCGAGAACGCCACCTTGTTCTCCGTGGACGTGAGTTCCTCCGACACCTGCATCATGTTCTGGTTCGCCTTCAGATCCGGGTAGCTCTCGGCGACAGCGGTGAAGCGGCCGAGCGCACTGGTAAGGGCGCCCTGCGACTGCGCGAGTTTCTGCATGGCCACCGGATCGCCAGGGCTGGCCTGCGCCGCGCTCAGCCCGGCCATCGCTGCGCTGCGCGCCTGGGTCACCGCCTCGAGCGTTCCTCGTTCGTGCGCCATGTAGGCCTTTGCCGTCTCGACGAGATTCGGGATCAGGTCGAAGCGGCGCTGCAACTGCACATCGATCTGCGAGAAGGCGTTCTTGTAGCCATTTCGTGCCCGGACGAGACGGTTGTACCCGAGGACCACCCACGCCACCAGCACGATCAGGAGCACTGCCACGACGATGCCGATCACGAAGCCCATGGTTCGAGCGTATCGGGCGGGTAGGTCAGAACAGCAGTTTGACGATCGCCGCGAGGCCCACCACGACGATCACGGCTCGCAGCGCGGCGGGCGGGAGCCGACGCCCGATCTTCGCGCCGAGCACTCCCCCGGCGATCGACCCGGCGGCGATCAGTCCCGCGGCGGCCCAGTTCACCGAGGAGGTGAACACGAACACGATCGCGGCGACCAGGTTGACCAGCCCGGCGAGAACGTTCTTGAGCGCGTTCTGGCGCTGCAGTGACTCGTCCAGGAACAGGCCCATGAAACCCATCAGCAGCACGCCCTGCGCCGCGCCGAAATAGCCGCCGTACACGCCCGTCCCGGCCGTCGTGAGGTACATCGGCGCGCCGACGCGATCAGCGTGTGCGTGGCGCGCACGCCCCAGCCGAGCGGTGATCCGGGAGCCGAACACGACCAGGACGAGGGCGAGCACGATCAGCACCGGGACGATCGCCCGGAATGCCGCAGCTGGCAGGACGAGCAGCAGCACGGCGCCGAGCACTGCGCCGATGGCCGACGCCGAGCCGAGCGTGATCGCCCGCCGACGCTGCCCGGCGAGTTCGCGCCGATAGCCGTACGCGCCCACGAAGCTACCTGGGAACAGGCCGACGGTGTTGGACACGTTGGCCGAGATCGGAGACAGACCGACGGCCAGCAGCACCGGAAAGCTGATCAACGTGCCCGAACCCACGACGGTGTTGATGGTGCCGGCGAGCAGACCCGCGATCAGGACGAACAGCGGTTCCCAGCCCGTCACCCGATGACCTGTCGCATGGTGCCATTCTCGCAAGCCCGGGCGGCGTGCCTGCGGGCTGGGGCGGTTTAGCTCGGCTCCCGCGAGGTCACACGTCGCGCCGGGTGACCAGGACGCACGCGGCCAGGATCGCCGCCGCAGCGTACGAGCACAGCACGCCCAAGCCGGACCACGGGCCGAGGACGCTGCCGTTCGCCGCGGTGGTGAGGATCTGGCTACCGGAGTTGGCGGGCATGTAGTCGATGAGATCGTTGCGCCACGAGGTCGGCAGCAGGTCGACCAGAGCTGTCGACGCGAACAGCACCCCGAAGAACGCAGACAGTGCACCCGCGGTGTGCCGAATGAGCGCGCCAAGGCCGAAGCCGAGCAACCCGACCGCGGTGAGGTACAGCCCGCCGCCCACCGTGGCCCGCAGCGCACCTGGCGCTGTGATCGACACCGACGCGTGCGTTGGCGCGAGGATCGCCTGGCCGATGCCGAATGCGCTGAAGCTGAGGATCTCGGCGAGGACGAGGGAACTTGCGGCGAAGACGATGCCCTTGGCCGCGAGCACCGCCCGTCGCTGGGGAACCGCAGCCACCGTCGCGCGAATCATGCCGGTCCCGTACTCGGAACTGATCACCAGCACGCCGAGCGTGCCGAATGCGACCTGCGCGAGGTACAACCCGTTGAGACTGATCAGTGGGGCATCCAATCCGTCCACCGAGTCCTTTCCCGCCAACACGTTGTTGCGCCACTGGATGCAGATGAGCACGCCGACCGCGATCGCGCCCAGTGCGGCGACTAACGCCGTCCAGTAGGTCGAGCGAACCGAGCGAAGCTTTGTGAACTCCGAGCGCCGCACGTTGCCGAAGCCGATGGTGTGCGGCTGGGCCGGACGTAGCGGCACTGTGCTCGTCATCTCACGCCACCTCTCCCGCGCGGAAATCGGTGCTGTCCTGGGTCAACTTCAGAAACGCTTCCTCGAGCGAGGCGCTTCTGGTGGACAGCTCCCGCAGCCGGATGCCGTGATCGGCGGCGAGATCGCCGACGCACGCGGCGTCCAAGCCCGCGACGAGCAGGGTGCCGTCCGCGCCGGCGTCGACCACCGCGCCGCGGGCGAGGAGCAGATCGCGTAGCTTCGCCGGCGTCGGTGTGCGGACGGTGACCGACTGCACCGCGCTGCGATCGATGATTTCCTGCGTGCTCGCGTCGGCGATGAGCCGGCCTCGCCCGACGACGATGAGGCGGTCGGCCGTCACGGCCATTTCGCTCATCAAGTGGCTCGATACGAACACCGTCCGGCCTTCGGCAGCCAGGCGGCGCAGCAGGGTACGGATCCAGAGGATCCCCTCGGGGTCGAGTCCGTTGATCGGCTCGTCGCACAGCAACACCGGCGGGTCACCGAGCAGCGCCGCGGCGAGGCCGAGCCGCTGCCGCATCCCGAGCGAGAACGTCCCGGCCCGCCGGCGTGCCGCACCATCCAGGCCGACGATGTCAAGGACGGTGCCGACCCGGCGCGTGGCGATGCCGTTGCTCTGGGCCAGGCACAGCAGGTGGTGGAAGGCGCTGCGCCCGCCGTGCACCGCCCCGGTTTCCAACAGCGCACCTACCTCGTGCAGCGGCCGTCGGATGTCGCCGTAGGCGCGCCCGTTCACGGTGACCGATCCGCGCGACGGGCGGTCCAGACCGATGATCATGCGCATGGTCGTGGACTTGCCCGCGCCGTTCGGGCCGAGGAAGCCGGTAACGACGCCGGGCTTGACGTCGAAGCTGAGCTGGTCGACCGCGCGGACCGATCCGTAGCTCTTGGTGAGACCTCGCGCTCGTATCATGATGCCCCCTCGGCGCCTCGCACGCTGCTCACTCGCATCGTGCGCTCGGGGCCGGTCCGCGCGCCTCAGTGAACGCCCTGACTCCTGCCCTGAGATCCGGCGCCGCCTGAAGACCCAGCGCTGCCAGCAAGTTTCGGACATGACCAAACCAGCCACCAGCGGGGAGAGCAGGCGCTGACAGCGCAGATGGCTACAGGTACTGGCCGGTGTTGCCTACGGTGTCGATGGCGCGTCCGGCGTCGCCGGTCTTGCCGCCGGACACCAGCGTGCGGATGTAGACGATCCGCTCGCCCTTCTTCCCGGAAATCCGGGCCCAGTCGTCGGGGTTGGTGGTGTTGGGTAGATCCTCGTTCTCGCGGAACTCGTCGACGCAGGCGGCGATCAGGTGCTGCAGGCGCAGCCCCTTCTGGCCGGTGGTCAACAGGTCTTTGATGGCCATCTTCTTTCCGCGATCGACGATGTTTTGGATCATCGCGCCGGAGTTGAAGTCCTTGAAGTAGAGCGTCTCCTTGTCGCCGTTGGCGTAGGTGACTTCCAGGAAACGGTTCTCGTCGGACTCGGTATACATCCGCTCGACGGTGTGCTGGATCATCGCAGCGACCGTGGCATCGACGTTGCCCCCGTGCTCGGCGATGTCCTCGGCGTGGATCGGCAGCCCGGTCAGGATGTACTTGGAGAAGATGTCGCGTGCGGCCTCCGCGTCCGGACGCTCGATCTTGATTTTCACGTCGAGCCGGCCGGGCCGCAGAATCGCCGGGTCGATCATGTCCTCGCGGTTGGACGCACCGATCACGATGACGTTCTCGAGCCCCTCGACGCCGTCGATCTCGCTCAGCAGCTGCGGCACGATCGTGTTCTCGACGTCGGAGGACACACCTGAGCCGCGGGTACGGAAGATCGAGTCCATCTCGTCGAAGAACACGATCACCGGAGTGCCTTCGGACGCCTTCTCGCGGGCCCGCTGGAACACCAGGCGGATGTGACGTTCAGTCTCGCCGACGTACTTGTTGAGCAGCTCGGGGCCTTTGATGTTGAGGAAGAACGACGTCGCCTTCTCGTCCCCGCCGCTCACCCGCTGCACCTGCTTGGCCAGTGAGTTGGCGACGGCCTTGGCGATGAGGGTCTTGCCGCATCCGGGCGGGCCGTAAAGCAGGATGCCCTTCGGCGGGCGCAATTGGTGCTCGCGGAACAGGTCCGCATGCAGGAACGGCAGCTCGACTGCGTCCCGAATGGCTTCGATCTGCTTGGTCAGCCCGCCGATATCGGTGTAGTCGATGTCGGGAACCTCCTCGAGGATGAGTTCCTCGACCTCGCTCTTGGGCACCCGCTCATAGGCATAGGACGAGCGGCCCTCGAGCAGCAGCGAGTCGCCGGCACGCAGCGGGTTCTCGCGCAGGACATCGGCGAGGTGGACCACGCGTTCCTCGTCGGTGTGCCCGATGACCAATGCGCGGTCGCCACCGTCGAGGATTTCCTTGAGCATGACGACTTCGCCGGCTCGTTCGAACCCGCGGGCCGCCACGACGTTCATCGCCTCGTTGAGCATGACCTCCTGGCCATGCTGCAACTTACCGGCCTCGACTTCCGGCGAGACGGCAACGCGCAACTTGCGGCCGGAGGTGAAGATGTCCACGGTCCCGTCGTCGAACAGTTCCAGAAAAACCCCGTAACCGCTGGGTGGCTGCGCGAGCCGGTCGATCTCTTCCTTGAGCTGAACCATCTGGTCGCGTGCCTCGCGCAAGGTTTGCGCGAGGCGCTCGTTGCGGTCGTTGAGCGAAGCGATACGGGCCTGGGCCTCGACGAGACGGTCTTCGAGCAGGCGCATGTGCCGTGGCGACTCGGCTACCTTGCTACGGAGCAGCTCGACTTCCTGCTCCAGCAACGCCGCGCGTCGACGAATGTCGGAGTCGTTCGGACGCGGTGCTGACTGCGGGTCGTGCGCCATGCGGGCACCTCCAATGTGGTGGAGTGAGCGCGAGTCCCAACCCTACACAGACAAGGCACACTGGCTCGGCAACTACCCTGGGCAAGTAAGGCAATCTTCTTTCGTGACGGACGGGGAACCGCAGTGGCGGCGACGCAACCAGAGGCCGACAGTCTTCGCGTGTGGATCGATCAGGACCTTTGCACCGGCGACGGGCTGTGCGTCCAGTACGCCCCGGAGGTCTTCGAGTTCGACGTCGACGGTCTGGCCTACGTCAAGAACGACACCGGGGACCTGCTCGCAGCACCCGGCGAGCGGGCGGTCGTCCCCGCAAACCTCCGGTTGGACGTCATCAGCTCGGCCAAGGACTGCCCGGGTGACTGCATCCATGTCGTGCGATCGAGCGACGACGTCGAAATCGCGGGTCCGGCAGCGTAGTTCAGCCTCTTGGTAGTTCAGCCTTTTGCCGGGCGGCGCTGGCGAGGCGGTGCGACGACACCGGGTGCGAGCCGGCGAGCGCTGACAAGCAACGCCGTGTGCCCGATCATCCGGTGTTCCGGGCGCACTGCGAGACCCACCACGTGCCAGCCGCGCTGCAGCGTCTCCCAGGAACTGGGCTCGGTAAAGCCACCGATCTCGCGCAGCGCCTCCACCAGTCGCGATAGCTGGGTCGTAGTGGCGACGTAGCCGATGAACACCCCGCCAGGGCTGAGCGCCTGCGCCATCGGTGCCAGCACCTCCCACGGGCTGAGCATGTCCAGTACGACCCGATCGACAGGTTGATCGCTCGGATGCTCGGCGGCACCGGCGATATGCAGGCTCCAGTTCGGGGGGCGGTGCCCGAAGAAGGTCTCGACGTTGCGCACGGCCACCTCGGCGTGGTCCTCGCGCAGTTCATAGGAGATCACCTGCCCGTCGGGTCCGACCGCTCGCAGCAACGCGCAGGTGAGCGAGCCCGACCCGGCGCCCGCTTCCAGCACCGTCGCGCCGGGGTAGATGTCGCCGTGGACGAGGATCTGGCCGACGTCCTTCGGGTAGATCACCGCAGCCCCGCGCGGCATCGACAGCACGAAGTCGCTGAGCAGCGGACGCAGCGCGAGGTAGTGCGTGCCCGACACCGAAGTAACTACGCTGCCCTCGGCTGCACCGATCAGACTGTCGTGCTCGATCGCGCCCCGGTGGGTGTGAAATTGCTTGCCGGATTCGAGCGTGACGGTGTGCAGGCGCCCCTTGGGGTCACTGAGCTGCACCCGCTCGCCTTCCCGGAACGGTCCCGAACCGGGAGCGCTCACCGGGCGATCTCCAGGGCGCGGGACAGATCCGCAGTGGACAGGATTCCCGCCGGCGAGCCGTCGGCGTTGACGACCAGGTATTCGTTGGCGGGCGTCGCGCGAACCGCCGTGAGCAGTTCGTCGCCGGCGAGGCCCGCGGGCAACACGAGCCCGGCCTCAAGCGGCCGCGCGACGGCCGTCAGCTGCGTCCACGGGCGTCGCTCGACCGGTACCGCGCCCAGGCGCGCCTCGTCGACGATCGCGGACGGGTGCTGGTCGGCATCGACGATCACCAGCCCGCGGGCCTGTCCCGTCCAGATCCGCCGCAACGCCTCGGCAATCGAGATGTCGGACGGGACGAGCAGGCCGGGCCGAAGCAGTGTGTCGAGGTGCACGCCCGGTAGGCGGTCCATGATCTCGGCGACCTTCAGCGTCTGCCCAGCGCCGATCCACAGATAGGCGGCGATCACGAACGGGAGGATGCCAGCGGTGACCACCGCCGCACTGCTGCCTGAGGACCGGTTGAGCACCAGCCCGGCCACCGCGACCAGCACCGCGACGCCCCGCCCCGCCCACGCCCCGGCTCGGGTGCCGGTCAGCCGCGATCGAGTCACTGCCCACACCGCCGAACGCAGCAGCCGGCCACCGTCCAGCGGCAGGCCGGGCAGCAGGTTGAAGATCGTCACGACCAGGTTGCCCCAGAACAGCAAGGCGCACAGCACGCCGGGCAGCGTGTGCTGATCCAGCGCGAGAGCCCCGAGCAGCGCGGCACCGGTAAGGATCGCCGACACCAGCGGGCCGGCCGCCGCGATCAAGAACTCCTCACGCGGGCGATCGGGCTCGTGTTCGATCTCCGAGACGCCGCCCAGGAAGAAGATCACGATGCGGCGCACCGGCTTGCCGACGGACACGCTGACGACCGTGTGCCCGATCTCGTGCGCAAGCACGCACAGGGCGAACAGCACCGCATAGCCGAACGCGACGAGGTAACCAACGCTCGCGCTGACCCCGGCCACCGAATCCCGCACGAGCGGGCCGTACAGGTAGGTCAGCACGGCGGCGATCGCGAGCCAGGACGGCGCGAAGAAAATGGGGACGCCGAGGACCCGTCCGAGCGGCAGCATCGGCGCGGCGCGCCGCTGTTGTCGCTTGTCGGTCATGGGCGCGATGGTACGGCGCGCGACTGTCAGCCGGACTTGTCGGAGGGCCAGCCTATGGTCGGTTCATGAGCGAGCCTGGCCGTACGAACAAGCGATACAGCACGTTTCACAGCTGGTTTCACAGCGTGTGCCGATGCCGCTGCGGAAACGTGCGGGGACGGCGATGAGCGAAGAAGTGGTCGAGGTTGCGATCCCCGAGCTGATCGTGGGGTCGCTGTCGCCATCACGTGCCGCCGACTTCAAGACCTGCCCGCTGCTCTACCGGTTCCGCTCTATTGATCGGCTGCCCCAGACCCCGTCGCGGGTGGCCACCCGAGGCACCGTCGTCCACGTCGTCCTCGAGCGCCTCTTCGACCTTCCGGCCGCGCAGCGGACCGTCGCCGCGGCACACGAGTTGTTGCCCTCCGCCTGGCAGGGCGTGCTGGAGCAGTCGCCCGACTGCGCGCAGCTATTCACCGACGACCCCAGCGGCAGTGAATTGGCCGACTGGCTCGCCTCCGCCGCTGCCCTACTGACCAACTATTTCCAGCTCGAAGACCCGTCGCGCCTCGAGCCGGCAGCGCGCGAGGAACACGTCGAGGTAGTTGTTGACGGCCTGCGCCTGCGCGGATACGTCGACCGGCTCGACGTCTCGCCCGCTGGTGACATCCGGGTGGTCGACTACAAGACTGGCGCGACGCCGCGCGAGGCGTTCGAGGCCAAGGCACTGTTCCAGATGAAGTTCTACGCACTGGTGCTCTGGCGCATGCGGGGCGTCGTCCCGCGGCAGCTGCGCCTGATGTACCTCGCGGACACCGACACCCTCAGCTACGCGCCCGACGCCGAGGAACTCGCGCGATTCGAACGCACCCTCAAGGCCATCTGGGCCGCGATCGAGCGGGCCAGCCTGACCGGGGACTTCCGGCCTAGCCCGTCGAGGCTGTGCGAGTGGTGCGATCACCGAGCGCTGTGCCCGGCCTTCGGCGGCGTCCCCCCGCCGTTCCCGCACGACGCCCTCGCAACGGCGCAGGGCGAGCGTCGGGTGACTCCGGTCTCCTAAAAGCGCTGCCGTCCCGGGCTCCTATCGCGGCTTTTGGCGCGCAGCCTGAGCTGGTCATGCTGGCGATGGGTTTGCGGCCTGCGCAACGCATCGATGGACGGAACGGGGATCGGCAGGCGCCGCTAGCGTCGGGGCGACGCCTTGATCGGCGCCGGTTCAGCACGCCGAGAATTGGTAAGCCTTGCCGTTCAGGACGACCTGGTGGCGGATGTGGACGGAGGCTCGCCCGCTCTGCGTGATCGTCACCTCGGTGGTGTAGATGCGCCCAGCGGGATGCAGGTTGTGCGCGTGCGCCGAGTTCACGGTGTACCCCGGATCGGGTGTAGTGCTCTTGGCCTTCGGCGCGAAGCTAACGCTCATTGAGCGCGGCACGGTCTTCGCCCCGGGGGCGATGGCGTTGATGCAGCGAGCGAAACCGACGTCGGCGCGGTCTCCCGGGTACTGGGTCGCGATCACTTCTCGGACCCCATCGTCAGGGTTGCGGCGAAACGCCTGGCTGACCTTCCGATACATCGCGAAGATCAGCGCAACGTCGCCCGCGGGCACCTCCGCGCCGCTCGCTACCGGCGCGGTCGTCGGCGCCGGCGTGCTGACCGGTGTCGACGACGCCGACGTTGTCTTGCCGGCGGAAGCCGATGTGCAGCCCGCCGCGAGGCAGGTGATCGCGAGCGTTGCAGCTATCAGTCTTCGCACGCGGGCTCCCTGCGGTTGTGGACATCTGCGCGCGGCCGCCGCCGTTGGGCCTCGACTGAACTGACTCTTACGCTAGCTTTCGCCCGTCAACGGGCAGTCAAATCACACGAGCTCGCTGCCGCGCTGTCCCGAGCGCCGACAAACCTGAGTCGCTCAGGCTATATGCGCGTCGTGGCTGTTAGGTTGACGCGGTCGCTCAGCATTCGAACACGAGCTTGGAGGGCCACGAATGCAACTCGGGCGATCGACGAGGTGGCGACCCGGCCGGAG
>JBBQUT010000061.1:0-15992 GCA_038212215.1 Mycobacteriales bacterium | reverse complement strand
GCGTGACGGTATTCGTTGATCAAACCGCCGAGGATTTGCGTTGGACCAGGCCATCGGTTCCAGATAGTCGACTGACGTTCGGTGCAATTGGCGCGCGCTGGCCATGTACCGGCACCGGCCAAGAGCTCACACATCGAGCCGATGGGCGCGAGCTCCACATGAAGCTGACCCAGGATCGGTCCTGGACGACGGTGATGGTGTCTCCGGTGAGCAGTGCTCCGCGACCGCCAGAGCCAGCGGGCCAGTGCAGCACGGCGGCGCCATCGAAGTGACCGCCGATGCGGGCGAGCGTGAGACCAGGTACGGGCGTGGCCGTCTCCTCGAAGTACTCAATGCGGCGAGACGGGCGCTGGATCCATTGGCGGTCGGCGTTCGGGATGAGCACGCGGGCGCCGAAAGCATCTGCGATATCGATGTGGGCGCCATAGAAGTGGGGGTGCGACATGGCGATGACATCAATTCCGCCGAGGTCGTGGATCCGTTGGTGGGCAGCGTCGTCGATCAGCGCGATGCAGTCCCACAGCACGTTGCCGTTAGGGGTGCAGACGAGCAGCGCTCGCTGGCCTATCCCGAACGCCGGGCTCATTCCGACGCCGAGGAGGTCGGGCAGTGCTGTGACGGTGTAGCAGTATCTGCTTGTTGCACGGCGCAGGTGGTGCAAATCCATGCGGGCATGGCTCCTCTTCGGGTACGTGATGGTAGCTGCTCAGCGGACTCGTGAAACGGGGTCGTCGTCGGTCGGTGGTGGCTCCAGTTGTTGGAACAAGGTCAGCCCTACGCCGGCCGGGGCCGCCAGTCGCGCGTTGCAGGAGGACCACGGTGTCACCGTGGGGGGCGCGATGAGGATGGCGCCCGCAGCGGTCAGCAGTTCGCTATCGCCGACGACGTCGGCAACTTCGAAGGCGAGTCGAATCGGCGGGCTGACCTGACGCCCCACGTCCACCTCATCGATCATCCGCACTGCGCGGGATTCGCGATCTCGAGCGTGGCGTGTCCGGCGTCCAGAATGGTCACCCGGGCGCCCCCGCCCGTTTGGTATGCCGCGCTCTCGGGGAGCGCGAGCACGTCACGGTAGAACGCGACTGCGGCGTCGTAGTCCTCTGCACCGATGACGACGCGAAGTTGACGGACGCCGGAAGCGCCGTTCGCCGAACGCCCGAGCGCTCCTCGGACCGGGTAGTCGCCCTCATGGCGTCGAGGGGTTGCCGTCGGTCATCTGGCCGTTCCGTTCGGCTGCGCGGAGCCGAGATCCGCTGCCGCGAAAACCCACGACGTGGTTTCGTCGATAAAATCGGTCGGGAACCCCAGTCGGGGCGCCGTCGCGGCGTCCAGGCGGTCGAGGGCGTCATCGGGAAGGGTCAGGTCCACGGCGGCGAGGTTGTCCTGCAGTTGCCCGGATGTCCGAGCGCCCAGGATCGGATGGATCCGAGCACGGCGGGCGGTCGTCCAAGCGATGGCGACTTGAGAGGCGGTGAGGTCCAGCCGGGCCGCGACGTCGTCGACGAGCCGTGCAATGCTCAGGTCGCGTTCACTCAGACCCGACGGCGCATGTCGGGTCGAGCCGGTGGTGCTCTGGCCGTCAGGACGGGTGTATTTGCCTGATAGCAGACCGCCCGCGAGGGGGCCCCAGGCGGCGACGCTCACGCCGAGATGCGCGGCGGCAGGCAGTAGTTCACGTTCGACGTCGCGCTGGGTCAGGTTGTAGGGGATCTGTAGCCCAACAAACGGTGACCAGCCCTTCCACTCGGCCAGCGTGTTGGCTCGCGCCAGCGCCCACCCGGGCGTGTCGGAGATCCCGATGTAGAGCAGTCGTCCGGCGCGGACTTCGTCGTCAAGCGCGCGCATGGTCTCCTCGAGCGGTGTCCAACGGTCCCACATGTGCACCCAGTACAGATCGATGTAATCAGTGCGCAATCGGCGCAAGCTCAGATCCAATGACAGCCGCAGGTTCTTTCGGTGATTACCTGCGGCGTTGGGGTCGGCACGGTCGCGGGAGGCGGTGTACTTGGTGGCCAAGACGAAGGAGTCTCGTCGCTTGTGAAGTAGATCTCCAAGGATGGTCTCGCTCTGCCCGCCTCGGTAGTTGATGGCGGTGTCGATGACGTTGCCGCCCGCGTCGGCGTAGGTGTCGAGAATGCGCCGCGATTCCTGGAGGTCAGCGCCCTTACCGTCGCGATCACCGAAGGTCATCGCGCCGAGGAACGCCGAAGACACACGCAGGCCGCTGGCGCCGAATGTGTGGTAACGCATGCTGATCTCCTTTCAGCTAGTAGCTAGGACCCTGAACAGTTGTTTCTCGTCGGTCGCGGCTGCCGACCGGTCCAACGCAACTTCAGCGCGCAATTGGAGCTGGCAGCACGCATGCCTGGCCACGCCGGCGGGCGAGTCGTCACGCTTGATCTGCATCGCCACCAAGGCACCGGGCGCCCCGGCGAGTGATTTGCCGCGGCCGGCGACCTGTCCCGGCGGGACGAACGACCGGGCGGTCGCTGCGCAACGAAGTCACTACGAGGCAAAGGCTGCGCGCATTGTCGCTGCCAAGTCCTCGGGCTCGACGTCATACACCCGCTGCGTGATACCCCACCGATAGCCGAACGCATCACGCAACTGCCCTTCCCGTTCGCCCCAGGGGGCGTCCGAGAGCGGGCGGGTCGGCACGGCGCCAGAGCGCAACGCCCGATGCCAGATGCTGTCGACATCCGGCGTGTGGAGATAGAAGACGAGGGGCAGTACCACAGCGGGTGAGGGCGCGTCCGCCCCGACCTCGGAGAACTCGTCAGCGAGCATGAGTTCGAGCGGACCGATACGCAGCTCGACATGAATTAATCTGCCGTCGTCGAGCGTGATGCGGCCGCATTCCCGCGCACCAAAGGCGTCCTGATACCAGCTGGAGGCCCGTCCCGCGTCCGCGACGATGAGATGGGCGGTAGAGGCGGTCACGGCTATCATGGACAAGAACATATGCGAGTCAATATCTAGACGCAAGTCTATTATTCCAAAGGTGGAGCTATGGCCTTGCGAGAGCACAAGCGCACGATGACCCGCGACGGTCTGTACGAAGCAGCCGTCGAGCTGTTCGTGGAGCACGGCTACGAGGCGACGACGATGGACGACATCGCTCAGCGCGCGGTCGTATCTCGGGCAACGGCATTCAAGTATTTCCCCAAGAAGGAGGATCTGCTGCTCGAGTGGGCTGCGCGGCGCCGACAGGACTTCGTCGCGGCCGCCGGCGACGAGGGGGTCACCGCAGACGCCCCGACACAGATCAAGCGCGCGATGCTGCGCCTGGGCCGGTCCTACACGCGAGGCGCAAGCGGGCGCAGATTCGTCGAAGCGTGGCTCGGCACGGGCGGCCCACTCAAACCCGAGGCCTGGGTCAGCACGCGACTGCTCGGCGAAATGATCCAAGCCGGCCAGCTGGCGGGCACCATCCGATCGGACGTCAAGGCGCAGACGGCCGGCCGGGTGTTATTGAACATCCTGCTCGGCGCGCTGTACCAATGGGCGGCCGAGCAGCGGTCCGGTGCCTGGTTGCACCGTGAACTCGATGCCGGGCTCGACCTGGTCTTCCTCGGACTCGCCGCACCGCCTGCATAGTGACAGCGCGGCGAAAACATAACAGTCTGCCCTGTCAGGCTAGCTACGAACTGAAACGGAGTGACCCCGTGCCACTCGAGCTGCACGGTGATGGGTCCGAGTGCGTGACCGCATCGCGTCGCGTCGATCCTAAACCGATAGTGCCCGGTACACGGCCTCTTCTACCGGCGACCGGTCAGCGGCTGGCCGAGTCGATTCGATGGGCTCTGTGCCGGCCAGCGGTGGTTGAGCCATGAATCTCACCCGGGCGCCGCGATGGCGTTGGGCGGCGTGCATGACGAATGGATGGCACAGCCACACATCGCCGGCCTCGCCGGTAGCTGCCGCCTCGGTCAGCTGGTTGGTCAGCGGGATCAGCTCCCGCGCAGCACGGGAGAACCCCACCGGTCTGCCGATCCTGAAGAGCAGGCGCGCCGCTTGATGGTGGCTGCCGAGACGCACTCGCGTCGGCGCGTCGTCTGGCTCGACGTCGCTGAACAGGAACAGCAGAAGCAGTACGCGCTCTCGCGATGCCGGATCCACGATCGCCTCGCCGTTGGCGCTCGCGCCGGTGGACTCGATGTGCCAACCGTCATCGTTCGGGGCATCGTCGACAGGAAATCGGACCGGAAAGGTACCGAGCCCGTCGAGAGGCACCCAGCGGCCGATTCCGGCAAGTTGGTCGAAAGCGGCGTGCAAACGCGCAGTGTTTGCGGCGGCGACGAACGGTGCGTCGCCTCGACCGTCGATTCGGACCACCGGGCGCGACCACGTGCTCGGATCTTGCTCGGCGCAGCCGGTAGCAGTCCACAGCAAGCTTCGGCACTCCTCGGCCAGCTCGCGCGAGAACGCCCCCTTCAACAACACCGCACCGTCGCGCACGAAGCGTTCGACGTCCTCCTCGGTGAGCACCCCCTCGACCATGCCCTCAGCCTAGGAAGGCGCCGCCAGTCGATTCCCGTCGTGGAGCGGTCGTGCTCGACCTCCGAGCCGAGGCGGACCGCCCGCAGAGCCGTTCCCGTTGTGGAAGTCCAGTCGTCGAACGGCTTGGAGGTCAACCGCGGTGTGCCCGCATTCGTGGCCCTATACCTTTCGGGTGCAAATGTGAGTGTGAGTCGCTTCGGCGGCGGACAGTGTCGGCCAGTCCCGATCAGCTCCCGAACCATTTGCTCAGTCGCCGATGAGAAAGACCGTGCGCCGCAGTGAATTGCAGTATGCGAGTGCTACGCGGAATTCATCCCGATGGGAACCGGTAGCGGGTGTGTGTGAACGGGTTCTTGCCGAACGCGAGGACCTTGGTGGGGCGCACCGCGAACACATGCGCTGTTCCGTGTTCACCGCTGCCGAAGCCCGCGTCGGTGACGTCGAACTGCCAGCGTCCGTCCCACTTGTGGGTCCAGGCGGCGGCAAGTCGCTCGAGGTTGGCTCGTCCGACGACTCGCCGGCTGGCTCCCTCAACGACAACGTCGAGCCCGTCGTCCCACGCGTTCGCGCCGGTGGTGAGCACGACGTCGGGGTTGCTCTGGATATTCAGTGCCTTTTGTTCGGTCGCCCCGGTGGAAAAGTGCAGCGCGTCATCGACCCACACGGCCACCAAGGGGCTGACGTGTGGCCGCCCGCCGGCGCGGGTGGTCGAGATCCAGAACACCTCGGCATCGCCGATAACCTGCATGGTCTGCGCCCAGCTCGTCGGCGAGGTGTCGGGGTCGCTGAAGCGAAGATCGAGTTCGACGTCTGGTTCGGACACGGGCTGTACTCCCTTGGTCAGGCTCGGGGTGGATAGGCCGTGTAAACGAGGTCGTCGATCATCGCTGCGGTGCTGAAGTCAGGGCTGAACCGATTGCGCATCACAGCGACGGCGACTCCGGTGTCGATGTCGGCGTACGCGGCCGACCCGTTGGCGCCGAGCATCCCGAACGTCGACCCGGGTCGTGACCCGCGGGCGCCGGGCCGTTCGACGCTATACCCGAACGCCCACGAGGTCGGCATGTCCATCACCTCGTCATGGCCACTGAACGCCACCGTCGCGATCGCGGCCAACCGGTCGGCCGGCAACAACAGCGCTGCGTCGACGTGGCCGAGCAGCGCCGCGTACAACTGTGCAGCAGCGCGGGCGCTCATCGTCCCCATCGACGGGATCTGCGCCCTCAGCACGTCGCGCCGGTTCGCGAAAGCAGCGTCCGCGCGCGCCCCTGGCGGTATGGCACGCGCCGCCGCCGAGTCAGGCTCAGGCACGGGCAGCCGGCCGCCCAAAAACGGCTGTTGGTGCACCACGCGGTCCAACATGCGCTCCGGCACACCGAAGTACACCTCGTCCGCGATACCGACCGGCCCGGTCACCGCTCGCCGAAGGAGGTCCGGCAACGACTCGCCGGTCAGCCGCTGCAGAGTCTCACCCAGCAAGAACCCGAAGGTCAGAGCGTGGTAGCCGAACTTCGTGCCCGCCGGCCACCACGAACGCTCCTGTGCGATCACCGAGCACATGTAGGGCCAGTCACACAACTGTTCGGTGGTGAGCTCGGCCGGCAGACTTGGTACACCAGCTTGGTGCATCAGCACGTTCCGCACTGTCACGTCGGCCTTTCCGTGCGCGGCGAACTCCGGCCAAACGCGCGCAAGAGGCATGTCGTAGTCAAGCTCCCCGCGAGCGGCAAGCACGTGCGCCAGAGAACTAAGCACGCCCTTGGCCGTGGACGCAGCGAAGAACAGGTCCCCCGGGCTTACCGAGCGCTCGCGCCGCGAATCCGACGTGCCGCCGCACACGTCAACCACCAGCGTCCCGTGCTGGAAGACGACAATCTGCAGACCGACCTCCTGTCCCGAGGAGACCCGGCAGTCGACCGTATCTTGCACCTCGTCCTGCAACCGCGAGCGATCGTCCTGACGAGCCGGGTCGTCGATCGGGCGGTTCACCTCGACCCCCGCGCGGCACACGTGCAACGTCGAGTCAAACTCCTGCCATCTCGCGCCCACGAGAGCACAATGCGCCGCTATCTCGCCTTGCGGCAAGCGCCCCGCTCAACGATCCGGCTAAGGGGACCAAGATCAGCTTGATCCGATCGGAGCATCACGACCCGTCCACGGAGGTTTCCCATCCGGGCAGGTTGGCGCCAGCTGCCCGATGACAGGCGTCGACCGGCACAAGAGGTGCCGGTGCGCGGAGTCTGGCCTAGTCGAAGATGCCGATGCCGGCGCTGTCGTACGCGGGTCGGCTGTCGGGCTGCTTCGACCGCCCTTGGGGACGTTGGCGGATGGGCGCCTGGTCGTGGGCCGGGCTCGGGGCACCATGATCGTGTGTCATCGAGTGTGCTGTAGACCGTCGGGGGTCTCGCGGCGCGCCTGCGTGTGTTCAGAGTGGTTTTCGGTCGGCCGCAGCAGTGTGATTGCGACGATTGCGCTTGCTCCGGCAAAGATCGCAGCTCCGAGAACGCTGCGGTGGAACGCTTCGGTGACGTTGGTCGTACCGGCTAATGCAACAGATACAAGCACCGCCAATCCGAGTGCTCCGCCCATTTCGCGGGAGGTTTCGACCGCGCCGCCGGCGAGCCCGGCTTCGTCTTTGTCGATGCCGGCGAAGGCTGCGATCTGCATGGCGACCTGCGCGAAGCCGACTCCGACGCCGATGATTGAGAATGCCGGAGCGATGTCGAGGATGTAGGTGGCGTCGGTCGGTATCCGTACGAGCAGCAGCAGGCCAGCCGCCTGTCCGGCCATGCCGATCGCGAGAGTGTTCGCTGCGCCGAGGCGGGTGATCAGACCCGGTGCCACCCGTGCCGAAATGATCAGCGAGAGCACCGCTATCGGAATGGTGGCCGATCCTGCGGCGAGCGGCGAGTAGTGCAGCACCTGCTGGGTGAACAGTGTCGCCTCGTAGATGAGGCCGAGAAAGCTCGCCCACATCAGCGCGGCGGCGATGTTGGCAGCCAGCAAGGATCGCTTGCGCAGTGTGGCGAGGGAGATGAGCGGCGAGGCGACGTGCGCTTCAACAACCAGAAAGGTTGCGAGCAGCCCGAGGCCGCCGAGTAGCGGGAGGAGCGTGCGCGCGGACAGCCAGCCGGCGCCGATGCTTTCGTGTTCTCCGAGGGTCGCGGCGAGCAGGCCGGCGGTGAGCGTTGCGGCTCCGAGGACGTCAGTCTTGGCGCGTTTCGAACGTGCCTCATCGGCCGGCACCCGCGCCAGCACCAGGCCGGCCAAGACGACGCCCAGGGGCACGTTGAGGAAGAACACCCACTGCCAACCTGGTCCCTGCACGAGTAGGCCACCGAAAATCGACCCGGCTGCTGCGGCGGTGCCGGCGGTCGCGCCGAAAAGGCCGATCGCGCGGTTGCGCTGCGGCCCCTCGGCGAACGTCCGCGACAAGATGGCGAGCGCATTCGGCACGGCGAGCGCCGCACCGAGGCCCTGGCCGGCACGAGCCGGGATGAGGACACCGAGCGTGCCGGATAGACCGCCGACGAAGGACGCGGCGACCAGCACGCCGATGCCGGTCGCGAGGACTCTTCGATGACCGGCGAGGTCGCCCGTGCGCCCACCCAGCATCAGGAAGCCTGCCACGACCACCCCATAGATGACGACCACCCACTGCAGGTCGGCCGGGGCAGCGTGGAGGTCGCTCTGAATGGAGGGCAGCGCGACGTTGACGACGGACAGGTCGAGCGCGGCCATCGCGGCAACACCGCACATCGCGGCGAGGACCGAGTTTGTGTGCATGAACGAAGCTAACACCGTCGGTTGTTAAAAACAATCTTTTGGTTGTACTTTCGCACTATCGGCGTAGAGTGAACACATGCCGACGAGACGGAGCTATGGGGACGCCTGTGGGATCGCGCGCGCGCTTGACGTGGTGGGCGAGCGGTGGGCGCTGCTGGTGGTCCGTGAGCTCCTGCTCGGGCCGCTGCGTTTCTCCGACCTGCGCCGCGCGTTGCCCAATGCGAGTTCAAATCTCATCGCAGATCGGCTTCGCGAACTTGAGGACCGCGGCGTAGTCGCCCGCCGCACGCTGCCGCGCCCGGCCGGTTCGTCGGTGTACGAACTCACCGAGTGGGGACAAGAGCTGGAACCGATCGTCCTTGCGCTGGGCAACTGGGGTATTCGCGTGCCGTTGCCGGCAACCCCAACGACGCTGGGCGCCACCTCCGTCCTCCTCTTTCTGCGCGCCGCAGCCCGCCCGGACCCCAAGGCCGCCCCCACCGTCTGCCGTCTCGATCTCGACGAGCGGGTATGGACGGTCCGATCCGAGGACGGGCAAGTACAGGTCGAATCTGGCGAACCCAGCAGGCCGGACGCATCGCTGCGCACCGACCCCCGAACGCTCAATGCCCTTCTCCAGGACCCCGGAAAGTTCGACGCCGCCGTGGCCGACGGGAGCGTCGCCCTCAGAGGCGACCAGCTGGCACTACGCCGGCTCCTGGATGCGGTCGCTCACCCCGTCCCGACCTGCGGATCGCCCCAAGCTGCCGTCGGGTCAATCAACACTGGGACTCAGCAAGAGCTGGATCCCGACAATCGCGCACGTAGCGCACAACAACATACAGAGAGGGCCGTACCGCACCCAAGGAGCCGGACACGAGTCGTGAAACCAGCCGATGCCAATCCCGACCACCGATGAGTTGCGGTGAGTCACAAGCAGCGTCGCCGATCAGCCGCATCAGAGCTGCTGGCGCCGAGGAGACAAACCATGGGACAACCAGTCGTCCATTTCGAAATCATTGGGGCCGACCCGTCACGGCTGCGCCGCTACTTCGGTGAGCTGTTCGGGTGGGAGTTCGACACCAGCAACTCGGTCTCACAAGCGATCTCGCGACCCGACGACTACGGGTTCGTCGAGGCCTCCACGGCCGGCGAGGCCGTCGGCATCCCGGGTGGCGTCGGCGGAGGCGACGGCTACGACGCCCACGTCATCTTCTACGTCGGCGTGCCCAACGTAGAAGACGCACTGCAGAAAGCCGAGAGCCTCGGCGGGAGCCGTGTAATAGGTCCGGATCGAGCGCCAACCGGTCTAGTCGTCGGCCAGTTCACCGACCCCGAGGGCCACCTCATCGGGGTCGCCGAAATCCCCTAACCGCGGACCACGACGCCTCCACGGGCGCGGACGGATAGGCGGGCGCGCTCGACCGGCGCACGGCGTAAAGAGAAGACGTGTTGAGCGCGAAGTCACGCGCCCCGTCCAGTCCTCCCGGCCCAGACCCAAACGCCCGCCGGCTTGGGTCACCGTGCCTCGCGGCTCGATATTCGAAGGAGTTGCCGGTGGGGATTCATCCGACTCAGGACCGGCCGCGACGGCGGGCGACGTACCCACGCCTCTGGACATCTAGCCTATTCGGTTCGCGCGTTTTCTGGTGAGCTGATGCGTTGCAGTAGCGGCATTGTCGCTGCGACGAGTGCGAGGGCGATGGCGACACCGGCGAGGAGGGTGAGGTAGTAGCCGCTGCCGGGCAGGCGAATGGTGGTGCCGCGGACTGCTCGTAACAGCAGGGTCGCGGTAAGCAGGCCTCCGGCGGCGGAGACGATCGCGAGTCCAATGAGGGGTACTGCGGCCTCGAGCAGGACGACGCGTCGCAGGACCTTCAGGGGGGTGCCGTTGAGGCGGAGTTGACTGAAGGGTCGTTGACGTTCGAGGAGGCCGCCGACGACGGCGACGGCGAGGCTGCAGCCGGCGATGAGGACGCTGAGCAGGATGGCTAGGTCGGCGAGGCGTTGAAGCTGGCTGACGTCGCGCAGCGTGGCGGCGCTGAGCTGGCTGAGTGTTTTCGGGACGCTGAGCGCGGTAGGCGCCGCAGTCTCGACGGTGGTGCGGATGCGTTCGAGGGTGGCCGGTGCTAGGTCGGTGGCGATGACGATCCCCTGCACCGGCACTGCGCTGATGGTCGTGTGAAGGTTGGTGGCGGCCGGCCAGGTGGTGGTCGGTTGGCTGTGGCCGGCGTCGAGGGCGTAGAGCGGAAGGCTGATGACACCGCTGGTGGCGCATCGGCCGATCTCGGGGGTCGCGCTGAGATCGGTGCAGGCGATCAGGCCTTGCGGGAAGCCGTTGGCGTTGCCGCGGGGATCTTCGTGGATCAGGGTGACGGCGGTGACGCCCTGTAGGGAGCGGAGCTGCGTGGTGATCCGGTGAGCCAGCCGAGCAGGTAGTGGTGTGGTGGTGGGTCGACTGATGGCGGTGGCGTCTGCGCCGGGGTCATCGCCCAGGGAGGTCGGGCTGGATGCGGTCGCGGCGGCGCCGGCGAAGACGCTGCCGACGAAGACAGCGAGGATCAGCCCGCTCACGGCGCGGAATGCCGCTGCCGGGTTGTCGGCAAGGCGGCGGCTGGCGATCAGGGTGGCCGGTCGGGCGGATCGGATCGCGAGCAGTCGCGTGAACGCTCGGGTCAGCCAGGGGCCAGCGACAACGATGCCGACAATGATGAGGATGAAGGCGGCGACGATGGTGGGGGCGTAGGTGCTGCTGGCGCCGCGGGAGTAGGGGTGCCCGGCCAGCGCGAACACGGCCAGGAGCAGTACGCCGAGTCCGAGTGGGATCAGCCGGGTTGCTTTCGGCGGGATCGGTGTTGCGCGGCGGGTCATCCCGAGTGGTGAGACGCGTACCCGGGTCAAGGCGCCGACCGCGGCGGCTGCCGCGGCGAGGGGCACCCCAACGGTGGTGAGGGTGAGCGCGATCCAGCCCAGTGACAGGTCGCTGGTGAACCACGAGTCTCCGGTGAGTTGGATACGGGCCAGCGTGGGGCGCAGGGCGTAGAACAGGCCGACCCCGGTCGTGGTGCCGATCAGCGCGGCGCCGGCGGCCTCGATCGCGGCAAGGACCGCGACCTGGGTAACGGTGGCGCCGACGAGTCGCATTGCCGCCAGTCGTTGTTCGCGGCGGGCTGCCGCGATCCGGGTCGCCATCCCAACGAATATCAACACTGGGATCAGCAGACCGGCCGCGCCGATGCCCAGCGCCACGGCTTGAAACGTCGTGTGGGTGTGCTTGGTCGGTGCGGTCTCAATGCTGCGCACGGTGATCACGCCCGGCTCAGCCGCGAGCTGGCTACGGTCATAGCCAACGACGCTGATCAGAGCATTCGGGGACGGGAGCCCGGCTCGGGTGATGGTCCCGACCATGTGTCCGGGAATCCGGTCACCGAGCTGGTCTGCGGGGGTTGCTCGGAGAAGCGTGGCGAGGGCAGGTGACGCGTAGAACTGCCCTGTAGCGGGAAGTGTTGGTATCCCGGGTGGGACGGGGCTGCTCGGTCCGGTGGCAGCGACATCGACACGGGCGATGCTCTGGGAGCCGAACTGGTCTGAAGTCTTGCGCCACAGCAACCCATCTGCAGCAGGACTGGTGCTGGGTTGGCGGTTATGTGTCGAGGTGGCCAACCAACCCGAGTGCAGGTCGCGGGCGTGCAGGCCGTTGAGGGTCGCGATCGCGAGCAGGATCAGGACGACACCCACCGCGACGCCAGCAGCGATCGCGGCGATACGGGTCGCGGATTCGCGACCGCCGCGCAGCACTACTCGCAGTCCGAGGGCGATCATCAGACGAGTTCAGGCTGGGACGCGGTGACTTTGCCGTCGCGGACGACAACTTCCCGGTCGGCGTAGGCGGCGATACGGGGCTCGTGCGTGACCAGTACCACGGTGGTGCCTTCGGCTTTGGCCGTGTCGACCAGTAGGTCCATGACGTGCACGCCGGTGAGTGAGTCGAGCGACCCGGTCGGCTCGTCAGCGAACAGCACCTTCGGTGCGGTGATCAGGCCGCGGGCGAGCGCGACGCGTTGGGCCTGCCCTCCGGACAGTTCCCCGGAGCGACGCTCACCGAGCCCGTCCAAGCCCAGTCGGGTCAACCACTGCCGGGCGGCCCGGACAGCCGGTGCCCGTCGGGTCCCGCCGAGGATCAGCGGCAGCGCGACGTTCTCTTCGGCGGTGAGTTCGGGGACGAGCTGCCCGAACTGGAACACGAACCCGAACGAGCGGCGCCGCAGTTCGGTACGCGCGGAATCCTTCAACTCATCCACCCGGCGCCCGTCGAACCACACCTCACCGCGGTCAGGACGCAGTACCCCGGCCAGACAATGCAGCAGCGTCGACTTTCCCGAACCGCTCGGGCCCATCACCGCCACCATCTCCCCCGCAGCGACCGACAGGTCCGCACCCGTCAGCGCGGGAGTCTGACCGAAGGACTTGTGCACATCGCGCGCCACCAAGATGAAATCGGTCGGCGACGATGGCGCGGCAGTTAAAGAATTCAGCGTCACGATGCGAGCTCCTTCGCGAGTTCATCCAGACGCGCCTCGGTCATGTCGATCCACCGAAGATCGGCCTCAATCCGGAATATCGCGTGATCAGCCAGCAGCGTGTCGATCAACGTCGCTTTGCGTCGCGCGGCCGTCAGCTCCCGCATCCGTTTCAGGTGCGCGGCACGTTGGGTCGAAAGATACGTCTGCGCCGAGCGGCCCACCAGAAGCGCCAGCACAACCTTCACGAACAGCACGGTCTGCAGATGCGGCTCCGGCTCGACCGGCTGCGCGAGCCAGGCCGCGAAATCCTTCACGCCGGTCTCGGTGATGCTGTACCGCTTACGGTCAGGACCGGCGCCCGATTCCGCCGGACCCACTGTCACTTTGCCGTCACGAGCGAGTCGACCCAACGTCGAATACACCTGACTCACCTGCAAAGGACGCCCACGACCGAGATGGCTGTCGTACTCCTGCTTGAGCTCGTAACCGTAGGAAGGCTCCCGCCCCACCAACCCCAAAAGCGCAAACGGCACCGTCATACGCGGGACTATAGAACACGGCTATAGACCGCGTCTATAGCTAGAGTCCTCCGATATCGCGCACCGGTCCTCAACTATGCTGCAACTCCCACCGCCAATCCCTCCGGGGTCGGGAGCCGCACTAGGGTCGTGGGTGTGATCTCGTGGCAGGTTCCCGTGTTCGCCTGCATTGGCGATGTAAACGGTCGCATAGCGAAACGGTCTTGGCAGGCTGAGGAATGATGATCCGTCACCTGTTCACCTGGAGAATGAACCTCTACCGGCTCATCGTCGGAGTCGTGGCGCTGGCGGTCGTCATCCCTTCGTGGGCAACCGGGGTGCACGCCATGTGATTGTGGCGATCGGGTGCATTCTTGTGGTCATCGGAGCCGTGGTGGCTGGTAGGCGTGTGCCGTTGATTCGAGACTGGTTGCGCCGCTGATCGCCCGATCGACCCGCCTGATCAAGGACCGTGACTCTGGTCGCTCGACGGTGGAACAGCGTCCCACACGATCCAGCTCGAGAGCGGCAGTCTCGCTGGTGTTATTCCAGTGTCCTGCAGCCTGGGGCAAACTTGCCGGGTGAGGCTGTTGGTCGTCGAGGACGAGCCTGTGTTGGCTCGTCATATCTGTGACGGCCTGCGCGACGCGGGCTTCGCGGTCGACTTGGCGGTTGACGGAACGATGGCTTTGGACAAGTTCCAGACGCAGGAATACGACGTCGTCGTGCTCGACCGCAATCTGCCGGGAGCGCATGGTGACGATGTGTGCCGTGCGATTTCAGGTCGGGGCCCGCGGGTGTTGATTCTGACCGCGGCAGGTGGCGTAGCGGATCGTGTCGATGGCCTCGAACTCGGCGCCGATGACTATCTACCCAAACCCTTTGCCTTTGCCGAACTGGTCGCCAGGGTCCGGGCGCTGTGCCGGCGGCAGCCCTCCGGGCCGCCAACGGTGAGCCGCGGCGACCTTGTTGTCGATCTGGCTCGTCGGAGCATCTCTCGAAATGGACGCACCATTGCCTTGAACCGCAAGGAGTTCAGCATCCTGGAGGTACTGCTTCTCGAGAACGGTGGCGTTGTCAGTGCAGAACACCTCATCGAGCGAGTGTGGGACGAACACCTCGACCCGTTCAGCAATGTCGTGGCCGTCACGGTAGGCCGACTGCGACGCAAACTTGGCGTACCGGCGCTGATCGAGACCGTGATCGGTGTCGGGTACCGGCTGTGACGACTCGCCTGACCGTCCGCGTGCGGCTGACGTTTACATTCGCGCTGATTTTCGTTGTGTCCGGCGCAACGCTAATTGCGATCACTGTCGGGCTGGCTCAGCACAGCATTGATCGAGCGAATGCGGTCAATGCGCCCGCGCGCCAGAGCTTGAGCAGCGCGATCAACGACATCCTCGACTCGTCGTCGCCGAGCCCCTCCAAGAACTCACCTTCACCGAGTCCAACGCCCGACGGCAACCCGCTCAAGACGAGCGAGGCGGAGCCTGGTGCGACCGACTCGAATGCAGCGGCGGCCGCCAAGGGGAAGCTCCTCGCGGCCAACAAGCGGTACGCGGCCGCGACTGGGTCATCCGCGGTCCACGGAATCGAGCTCTGGTCCATCCTCGCCGGGCTCGTGCTTGTTCCGGTCTCGGCGCTCATCGGCTGGCGACTGTCCCATCGTGCGTTACAGCCAGTCCGCGATGTCACGGCGGCCGCACGGCGGGTATCGGCGAACCAACTCTCTGAACGGCTCGCGCTCGACGGCCCGGCGGATGAGATCAATGACTTGGCAGCCACGTTCGACGCGATGATGGACCGACTCGAACACGCCTTCGACGCCCAGCGCCAGTTCGTCGCAAATGCCTCGCACGAGCTGCGTACTCCGCTGACGGTTGCGACGACCGCAGTCGAGGTCGTCCTTGCCAAGGCTGACCGCAGCAGCGCGCAACTGGAGGCCATGGCGGTCGATGTTCGCTCGGCGGTGCGCCGTGCCAACGACGTGATCGACAGTCTGCTTACCCTGACGCAGAGCCAGAACCTGGATCGCCGGCACGACATCGTCGAGCTGAGCGCGGTCGTCGAAGACGCCCTCGATGACCGCCGGGCCGCCATTGCAGCCCACGGAATTGACCTGACCACGCAGCTGCCGGAGGCGCTAGTGGATGGTGATCGGCAGCTGCTGGAACGGTTGGTGTCCAACCTCGTCGCGAACGCGATCGACCACAACGTCGCCAACGGGCGCCTCGATGCTCGTCTGGTGGTCGACACCGACACTGTCACGCTGATGATCGCGAATGACGGCGTGCCGATTGCCGCCGAGCAGGTAGCTGACCTGTTTGAGCCGTTCCAGCGACTCGAGGGGCGCGGACACGGCGACGACGTCCACTTGGGACTTGGGCTGGCGATCTCACGAGCTGTGGCCGAAGCCCACGGCGCCGAACTCACCGCGACAGCCCGCCCCACAGGCGGGCTGGAATTGTGTCTGCGGATGGCTGTTAGCAGGATGTCACCTCCGGCTCGATAGAACTCTTGAGGTCAGGACCACACGACGTCAGGAGACAGGCTGATGCTGTTGTCAAGCTACTTTGGGCGCTCGAGGTTGGTAGGGCTGCCGGTCGCGGAGCATTGCGTAGAGGACGTTGATCCGGCGGCGGGCCAGCGCGATGAGGGCCTGGTGGTGCCGCTTTCCCTCGGTTCG
>JBBQUT010000060.1:0-16648 GCA_038212215.1 Mycobacteriales bacterium | reverse complement strand
TGGATGCTCGCCCGTTGTACGCGTGGTCCGCTCCCGTCGGCTACCTCTATGAAGCTCATCTGCGGTGGGAACTGACCCAGCGGCTTGGTGTCGAGTGGGGACCAGTCCGGAACGGTATCGCCGACATTGCGGGCTTCGACCGGCCGGTGTTGCGGGAGTTCTCGACCCGCCGACGCGAGATCGAAGCCCATCTCGATGAGCACGGCCAACACAGCGCCCGAGCGGCACAGGTCGCGACCTACGCCACCCGCAAAGCCAAGACCGCCGCCGATCCGGCCGGGCTGCTCCCCGCATGGCGGGAACGCGCCGAGAGGTTCGGTCTCACCGACGAGACACTGGCCGGGGTTGTGGATCGGACGACGGTCATTGATCCGCCGGCGGTCGGGACGCCAGCTGCGGAACGGTTGTATCGGTGGTTGGCGTCTCCTGACGGGTTGACCCGGTCGGTGAGTACGTTCGGTCAACGCGACGTCATCAAAGCCGTCTGTAACGCGCTCCCGGGTGGGGGTCGGGTCGATCAGGTCCTCGACCTCGTCAACGGGTTCTTAGAGTCCGGGCATGTCGTCGCGGTCCGGATCGACGCACGGGCTGCGGTCATCTACCGCCAGGACGGCGCCGTCGTCGGGGCGCGGACCGACGAATATCGGTGGACCACCCCAGAGATGCTCGACACCGAACGCCGGCTCCTCGCCTCAGCCTTGACCCCGCGGGCGACCGGAGTCGGAGTGGCCGACACCATGCCGATCGACGGCGCGATCGGGGGGAGGCCCTCCCTCGCCGGGGAGCAACGGGAGATGGTGCGGGCGATCTGTGCCTCCGGCGACGGGGTCGAGATCGTGGAAGGCGTCGCCGGCGCCGGGAAAACGTTCGCGCTCGCCGCCGCCCGCGAAGCCTGGACCACATCCGGATACCACGTCGTCGGTTGCTCGCTCGCGGCCCGAGCCGCGAAACAACTCGGAGACGACGCGGGGATACCCGCGTCGACGATCGATCGGCTCCTCGCCCGTATCGACCGGCACAGGACGACACTCGACGACATGACCGTGCTCGTCGTTGATGAAGCCGCGATAGTCGGCACCCGCAAACTCGCCCGACTCCTCGCCCACGCGACCACGGGCGGGGCGAAGGTTGTTCTCGTCGGTGATCCGTGCCAGTTGCCCGAGATCGAAGCCGGCGGCAGCTTCGCCGGTCTTCAGGACCGGCTCGGTGCCAGCCAGTTGCGCGACAACCGACGACAAACAGAAGTGTGGGAGCGGGCGACGCTCGCCGAACTCCGAGCCGGTGATCCAGACCGGGCCCTCGACGCGTACCTCGGTCACGACCGAGTTCACCACTCCAACACCGACGACGAAAGCCGTGATCGGCTCGTCGACGAATGGATGAACGCCCGCGTCGACGGTGGCGACGTGCTCATGGTCGCCGGGCGTCTCACGGATGTCGATGACCTCAACCGTCGTGCCCGACACGTCCTCTGGGACGAGGGTCACCTCGGTGACGACCTGGTCGTGCTCGGCGGTCGACCGTTCGCCGAACGCGACACTGTCCTCGCATTACGCAACGATTACCCGCTCAGTCTCCTCAACGGCACCCGTGCCGTGGTTGAACGGATCGATACGAGCCGACACGAGATGACCCTCACCACCACCAGCCGAGAGACGCTCGTCGTACGGTTCGGGTACGCGGAGGCGGGGCATCTTGCGGACGGGTATGCGACGACCATCCACAAAGCGCAAGGCGCGACCGTCGACCGGTGCTACATCCTCGCCGACGACACCCTGACCCGCGAACACGCCTACACCGCCCTCTCCCGAGGCCGACACCACAACGAACTGTTCATCGTCGCCGAAGATCGACGCGAAGAAGCAAGACACACCACCGAACTCGAGCACGATCCGCTCGACTTGGTCCGCCGGGCCATCGCACGAAGCGCGAGCAAGACCATGGCCATCGACCAGCTCGACCCGCTGCCGGGTTCGCTCGAACAACTCCGTTGGGAACGAGACACGCTTTGCGTCCGCATCGGCCACGGGCCCGCGGATCTGTCCCGAGAGTGGCGCCAACTCACCGAAACGTTCGCTCGCGAAACCAACTACCGAGCTAACGCCCAATGGCGCCTCGACAAGGCACGGACGTCCCTCGACCAGCTCGGACCCATCGGCCGCAGAACCCACCGGGCCGAACGACGCGAATACGAACGGCGCATCACCGCCTTCCAGGCCGAGATCGACGGCCACGACAAGAAGCTCGCGAAGCTTGAGACCGAGCTCGAAGCGATCACTCCCGAGATGCGTACCCGCAGCAGTTGGGAAGCCGAGCACAGTGCCGAGCTCGGCCGGCTCGCGACCCTGGACCGCCAGATCGACGTTGGTCAGCAACTCGAACGCGCAGCCAGCCGTCAGCCCGAGCGCGGCCTGGAACGCGGTCTCGAAATCGAGCTCTGGGTGAGGCTCCGACGTTGGCTCCGTGTCGCCTTAGAACACTTCGGGGGTGCGATTGCGGTGAGGCCTGACTGCTTGGCGCGCGCCGCGGCCAATTCGCAGATGCCAACGCCGCCGTAGGCCAGGCAGCAGGTTTCCGGTCTGAGCCTGCCGACTCGGGAACCGCGCCGTCGTCATTGGCGATTCTGCGCAGCGAGCGTGGCGCAGGCCATGGTCGGTTGAACGGAGAGACGCGAATCGCTTGACGTGCGCGGTGATGCCTGCAATATTCCGTCCCGCTTGGGACGGGGCTGGTTCGACCCAAAGGGGCGGACCTTGACCGACGACAGTGTGGCGGAGATGAGAACGGTGGACGCGCGTGCGCGCGGTGGTCGTTCGTGGGCCGGGGTTCATATGCTTCGGATGGGCTTCGTTGGGTTTTTTCGGCGGCTAGGGCCACACCTTCACGGGCTCGCCGTTGCGGTCGTGGTTGTCGCCATCTCGACGTCTGGTCTCGTCGTTCTGGACGGTATCCGTCGCGCGTCGACGGTCGGTGCGGTCGGCACCGCGTCGATCGGGGATCGTGTCTTCGAAGACTTCTCGGGCGACGGCGTGGCTGATACGGGCGAGCCGGGACGCGCGGGTGTGCGGGTCGCGTTGGCTGGTGCGGGGCCGGACGGCCTGCTCGGCAACGGCGATGACGTGTTGTTCACCCCGGTGTTGTCGGGCGCGAGTGGCGCGTATTTGTTCTCGAGTTTGGATGCCGGACTGTTCCGGGTTTCGGTGTCGGCCCCGCCCGGTTTCGCAGCGACGACGGTGTCGTCCTTCGATGTGACCCTCGCCGCCGCGCAGGCCTACACGACCGCGGACTTCGGCGTACGAGAAGGCGACGCGTCGATCGGCGACGCTGTTTTTGGCGACGCAGATTCGAGCGGTGTCCGTGACGGCGCTGAGCTCGGTGTCGGTGGTGTGTCGTTGACGCTGAGGCGGGGATCCACGGTCGTCGCGACGGCGACCAGCTTGTCGGACGGTTCGTACAGCTTTCCGAACCTGCCCGCTGGCTCGTACACGGTGACCGCGACGCTGCCATCTGGATCGGACCTGACGACAGTGTTGAACCCGTTTCCAGTTGAGCTGGGAGCTGGGGAGCACAACGCGGTCGCCGATTTCGGCGTTCGAAGCGTCGGAGCCTCGATCGGGGACTACGCGTTCAACGACCTCAATGGCAATGGTGTCGCCGATGCTGGCGAGCCGCCGCTGGCGAATCTCTCGCTGTCGCTCTTCCAGGGACCGACTCTTCTGACGACGACGCGCACGGACCTGACGGGCGCATACCTCTTCACGTTTCTCCCCGCGGGCTCGTACACCGTGGTCGCGACGGCGCCTCCCGGTGCCACGAACACGACCGGTAACGCGTCGGCTCCCGTCATCCTCGCTGATGGTCAGGTCGTATCGAACGTCGACTACGGATACGCGGGCTTGAGTTTCGTTCCTGCTGCGGTCACGACCGTCGCGGGCAACGGAGCAAACGCAACGCTCGACGGCACCGGTAGCGGCGCGAGCTTCCGCGACCTCGGCGGTACCGCCGTCGTCAACGGCTACGCCTACCAGTTCACGTACGGCTCGATGCGCAAGGTTCGTCTCGCCGACGGTGTCGTCACCACGCTCGCGGGCCACGCGACTGCTTCGGGGTGTACCGACAACATTGATCCCACGCTGGTTCGGTTCTCGTCGTCGACATTGTCGGGCGTCGCCACCGACGGCACGTCGCTCTTCATCCTGGACTGCGGGAAGATCCGGAAGATCGATATCGCGACCGGTGCGACGACGTCGATCGGTTCTGGGTTCTTGTCGTACCAGTACCACCTCGTGTATGCCGGTGGCTTCCTCTACGTCTCCGCTGGTTCCAATACTTCTGGGCCGATAATCTCGAGGGTTGATCCAGCAACCGGATCAGCGACAGCGTTCGCAACCCTGCCGGCGAACCCGGGCTCGACGTACAACTTCGCAGGTCCAGTGACATCGGACGCCAGCGCATTGTACGTGTTGGAAGAATCGACTGGCGGAGCCCCGACGACCCACTCGATCCAACGCGTCGACCTCGCAACCGCCGCCGTGACCACCCTCGCGGCCGGCGCGACCGTCGGGGGCGCCCCCTGTCTTTGCCCGAACGAGGGCGCGCTGGTTGGCATCGGGAACTACTTGTACGGGTCGTCGGGATCGAATAACTCGGTGCTGCGACGGTGGTCCACGACCGACGGCTCGATGAACGCGGTCGCGGGCGCCGACATCTACTCCGGTGCAACCGAGTATCAGGACGGGGTCGGGCCTGAGGCGTGGTTCCGCGACGCGATCACCGGGTTGGCGAGTGACGGTTCGACGCTTATCGCCGCCGACAGCGGCAACTTGCGAGTCCGCCGGATCACGCCTGCCGCGCCGTACCCGGCAGCGCAGTCGCCGACCGCAACTCAGACAGTCGCAGCGCAGCAGGGCGCTGCCGTGACGTTTGCTGGCGACGGTACTAACGCGACGGTCGACGGCATCGGCCCGACCGCATCCTTCATGGACATGGGGAACGCGGTCGTCGTCGGCGACTATGCCTATGTGGGCACGACCGCTTCGATCAGGAAGGTCAACCTCAAGACCGGCGTCGTTACGACACTCGCCGGGTCGCCGGTAACCCCGACAGGGTGTATCGATAGTCCCAATCCCGCGTCGGTGCGGTTCATGAGCGCCGACGACGGTCAACTCACAACCGACGGAACATTCCTCTACCTCGCCGACCGCCTCTGCCACAAGGTACGCCGCATCTCGATTGCGACGGGCGCGACGTCGATGATCGCGGACATCTTCACAGCGGCGTACATAACATTCGCGCCGGACGGCTATCTCTACGTCGCGGCAGCGCCATCTGGCACTGTGATCTATCGCGTGGATCCTGCGACCGGCGTGACTTCCACGTTCAAGGCATTCGGGTCGTCCGACTCCGTAGGCGCGTTGGCGGCGGATGGCACTTCGCTGTGGGCTGAATACATTCCCCCTGACAACTCGAAGTCGCTCTTGAAGATCTCGCTGGCCGACGGTTCGGTCACCACGATCCGTTCTGGTATTCCGACGTTGGATCTCAACAAGGACATCCTCACCTCCACTGGCAGCTACTTGTATTCGGCTGACGAACTTGGCACGACCGTCCGGCGGTTCTCGAAGGTGGACGGAACCTTTCTCGACATCGCCGGGGACCCATCCTTTTTTCAGGGCGGTTATGTCGAAGACGTCGGTCGCGCAGCCCGGTTCAAAAGCATCAACGGGATTTCCTCCGACGGCAAGCGCCTCTGGATCAATGACAGTGGCAACCATCGTCTCCGCGTCGTCGACGATCTGCAGTTCTTCGATCCGCAGTCCTCGCGTTTCGGTTTCGACCAGTACGGGGCGTGGAGCGACGACGTCAACGTCGGCCTCGGTAACTTCGTTACCGCGGAGACGGATGTGAGTGTCGCCGGGATCGGGCCGGAGCTTGGTGTCACTCGCACCTACAACAGTCTCGATCCGCGTATCGCCGCGTTCGGGCAGGGCTGGTCGTTCAACTACGACATGACGTGGCTCGCCGACCCTGCGGGGAACGTGTCGGTGATCTATCCGGATGGTCGACGAGAGGTCCACACCAAGAACGGTGACGGGTCCTTTACTCCGCCGCCGTCGTATTACTCGAAGCTGGTCTCGAATGGTTCGGGCGGGTACACGCTGACCCAGAAAGACGGTCAGGTCGTCGCGTTCAACGCGTCGGGCAAGGTGACGTCGATCACTGACGCGAACGGCAAGTCGGTCACGCTTGCCTATGACGGCAGCGGTTTTCTAAGTACGGCGACGAGCGCACCCAGCGGTCGGGTCCTCACGTTTACCTGGTCCGCCGGACGTGTGAGTTCGGTCAGTACGCAGTCGGTCGCCGCGTACGGCCATGTCTTGACGTGGAACTACACCTACAGCGGCGCGTCGTTGACGAAGGTCTGCAATCCACGCGACACCGCCCCGAATCCTCCGTATTGCACGACCTACACGTACACGGTCGGTCGCCTATCTACGATCACGAAACCCAGAGGCAATACGTCGGTCGAGATCCATTACGCCCCGGACGGGAAGGTCGATTGGCGCAAAGACGGCCTGGGTCATCTCACGCGGTTCCTGTATCCGTCTCCCGGAGTGGTTCGCGTGATCGATCCGCGCGGAGCGGTGACGAAACGCGAGTACGACGTCACGAAGTTCTTCGAGACGAAAGAGACCGACCCATCTGGGGCTGTGACCCTGTACCGCTACGACGCCGGCGACAACCGAGACCAGATCACTGACCCGAACCTCGGCGTGACGACCATGGTCTTCGACGCCCGACGAAACGTCACTCAGCAGACCGACGCCGAAGGCAAGATCAGTTACTTCACGTTCGATGCCGCCGACAACATGACCGCGGTGCGCGATCCTCGGTCGGCCTCGAGTGCCGACAACACCTACAAGTCCGCGTTCACGTACAGCTCTTCCCGCAACAAACTCACCCAGACGTCGCCACCGACGACCGATTTCCCGAGTGGCAACACGGTCACTTGGGCGTACACACTGGGTACGGAGACCGCGATCGGCGGCGGAACGATGCCGGCGGGTCTCGTCAAAACCGAAACCGACGCACGTAGCGGTGTGACCACAAACTCGTACGACTCGAAGGGTGATCTGCGCCGCGTCGTCGATCGGGCTGGTCTTCAGACTGACTACACCTACGACGAACTCGGCCGCCGCCTCACCGAGACCCAAACGTCAGACACCTATCCCGCCGGTCTGACCACGACCACCACCTACGACGAGTTGGGGCAACCGCTGATGGTGACCGGCCCGTCCGTGACCAACGGGGTGACGAGCGCCGCGCATCGGTTGAAGGTGACGAACACGTACGACGCGAACGAAAACCGGGTGACCTCGGTCGGCGCGGACATCGTCGGCACCGACGCGGCCCGGACCAGCAGTTACGAGTTCGACAACAACGACCGCGAAGTCACGATGACCGATCCGGAGAACGGACGGATGACCCGCGTGTTCGATCCGACTGGCAATGCGGTTCTCGTCACCGACCAGAACGGTCACACGATCGAGTCAACGTATGACCCTCGGAATCTCCCGACGTCGACGATCGCTCGCAACGTCGTCGACGATCCGCTCGCGCCGAGCGCGCCGCACACGATCATCCAACACGTCTTCACCTACGACCCGGCTCGGCGACAAGCGACCGACACCGACGCGCTCGGCCGACAACAGGTGTCCTCCTACGACAAAGACAACCGACCCACCAAAGTCGACCTGGTCGGATACCACAATCCCGACGGTTCCACGCGCACGATCACGCTCAACGAGTGGATCTACGACGCGGCGGGACAGGTGACGACCGAGAAGTCCGGCGGTGGCCTCAAGGTGACCACGAACGTGTGGGACGCGGCCCGGCGTATGACCTCGAGCACCCTGGATCCGGGGACCGCTCCGAAACTCAACCGGACAACGAGCTACACGTTTGACGCGAACGGCAACATCACGAAAACGCTCCTCGCGGACGCGGCCCGCACCGATGAGACCCGATTCGCCTTCGATGCGAACGACCGGATGACCACCCGCACCGTCGAGTACGGGACCGCGGACCTGATCACGACCTACGGCTTCGACAAACGGGGTCTCATGACCACGATCGTCGACCCACGCGGCAACGTCTCGGGGGGCACCCCCGCGAACTTCAGGACCGACTACGCGAGCGACGAACTCGGCCGACCCAAGACCATCACCGCGCCGACCGTCTCGATCGAATCGAACGGCGGCACCGCCACGAACAGCCGACCGGTCACTACCTATGGCTATGACACCTACGGCAACCGCACGAACGTGAAAGACCCGAGAAACAACACGACGAGTTCCGCGTTCGACAAACTCAGCCGCCGGACCGGCATCACCTACCCCGCCTACACGATCCCCGGCGGTGGGACACTCACACCGACCGAAGCGTTCGCGTTCGACTCCGCGGGGAATCTGACTGCGCAAGTCGACCGGCGCGGGCAACGGACCGACAATGTGTTCGACACGCTCAACCGGGTCAGGCGCCAGACCGACCCACTCGTCACGGGCCAAACCCAACGTGGAGTCCTCAGCACCGAATGGGACGACGCAGGCAACCAGACCGCCACCGTGGACCAAACCGGCGCGCGCAGCGAAGCCACCTACGACGACCTCAACCGGGTCCGTTCCCGACGTCAGATCGTCCGCCAACCGACACTGAAGACACTCACAACGGCCTTCGACTACGACGATCTCGGCCACCCGATTCTCCAAACCGATCCGCTCGGTCACGGCCAGACTGCGACCTATGACGCCGCGTCGGAGATGAAGACCAGTGTCGACGCGCTCTCCAAGGTAACGAGCTACACCTACGACGTCGCCGGCAAACTCACCTCGACCACCGACCCGATGAACTTCCAGCTCGTCAACACCTACGACAACGCAGAACGCCTCGCGTCGACGATCCAACGCAAGACCGGATCCACCGACATCGTCACCAGCTACGGGCGCGACGAAAACGACAACATCACCACCCGAACCTCACCGCGCGGGTTCGCGACGACCTCGACCTACGACCCACTCAACCAACTCCGCACCGTCGTCGAGCCCGTCACATCGACGACGTCGATCACCACCAGCTACGGGTACGACGCCGCCGGCAACGCAACTCGGTCCACGGACGGTCGGTCGAACATCACCGTAGCGACCTACCAGCCGTGGAACCTACGCGAAGACATCGTCGAACCCTCCACCACGGCGTATCCCGCAGCCACCGACCGTACGTACCGCAACACGTACGACGCGGGCGGTCTCACCACCAACGTGTCACTCCCCGCTGGTGTGAATCGGCAACGCGCCTACAACGAACTCGGACGCATGAACGCCGAGACCGGCATCCAGCCCGGCCAGGGGAACATCACCAAGACGTTCGGTTATGACCTCGCGTCACGCCAGACCAGCGCCTCGCATCCGAACGGCACCATCAACCTGACCTGGGACGACCGGAACCTCCTGCTCGGCACCACCGGCGGCGCGGGCACCTCATCGTTCGTCTACGACGACGCGAACCGCATGACCGCACGCACCGACGGTGCCGGGACCGGGACCTTCGGGTGGACGAACCGCGACGAACTCCAAACCGAAGCCGATCCACTCACCGGAGTGACGCGCACCAACACCTGGGATGATTCCGGCCGGCTCTCGACCGTCGCCCTCGCGCCCGGTGGCGAAACCCGCACCTACGGATACGACCCCTATCACCGGCTCACGGGCGACACCCTGAAGAACGCGGCGAACACCACCCTCGCCGGAATCACCTACGGCTACGACCCGTCGGGCAACGTCACCAACAAGACAACGACCCTCACCGGCAATGCCGGCGCGGGAGCGAACGTCTACACCTACGACCGCAAAGAACGGCTCGCGTCCTGGACCAACCCAGCAGCCGTCAACACCGCCTACACGTGGGACAACTCTGGGAACCGCACCAAGGTCGGAACCGCGACGTCGACGTTCGACGCGCGGAACCGGCTCCTCACCGCGCCCAGCACCACCAGCTACACCTATACGGCCCGAGGAACGCGCGCGACGAGACTCGTCGGCTCAACGACAACCAACTACACATTCGACGCCTTTGACCGGCTCAGCAACTACAACGGCACGGTCGCCTACGGCTACGACGCGTACGACCGCATCGCATCACGTGCCGGCGCGAACTTCACGTACGCGGGCCGTGAACTCGATCCGGTCACCACCGGCAGTCCCTACACCTACGCGCACAGTCCGAGCGGCGATCTCATCGGCCTTACCGACGGGACCAATCCGAGGGTTGTTGGTCAAGACCGACACGGTGATCTTGCCTGGCTTCTCAACGGCCCGGCTGCTGCCGTCACCGACACTCGAGCGTTCAACCCGTTCGGACAATCGACCGGTACGACCGGCACCCTCACCCCACCCGTCGGATTCCAGAGCGACTACACGGACCCGACGAGCAGCCTCGTCGACATGGGCGCCCGCTGGTACGAACCCAGCACCGACAATTTCCTCTCTCGCGACACCATCACGCCAATGTTGCGCACGCCGGTGTCGCTCAACATGTATACCTACGCCGCGAACAGTCCCCTCAGCTACATGGACCCCGACGGCCGCATGTTCGGCTGGGTCGCCGACCTCGCCGATGACATCGGATGTCACTCCTGTGCGAAGTTCATCCGCCACGCCGAACGCGCAGTCACCAAGTTCGTCTCCGACACCGTCAGCGGTGCTGTCAACTGGGGACGCGACCACATCGCCCGGCCCGTCGCCCGTTACGCCCGCAGCGCAGTCCACTACGTGAGCGCCGCGACGAGCCGTTCCTATGCCTTCATCAAAGGCGGCCTCAGCGCAGCCGGACGATTCGGCATGCGCGCCACCGCAGCCGCGATCTCATTCGCGAAACGCGCCGGAGGCGGAATCGCCAGCGGCATCACCAACACGTGGAACAGCTGCATGGGCAGCAGCGGCTGCCGGACCATCCTCGGCGCGACCGCCCTCGTCGTCGGCGCAGCCGTGTGCGCCGCATGTGTCGCCCCCATGCTCTGGGGCGCCCTTGGCGGCGGACTCATCGGCGGCGGAATCGGCCTCGCAACCTGTGGGGGCGACACCGCTTGCGTAACCCGAAGCACCGGCATGGGCATCCTCGGCGGTGCAGCCGCAGGCCTCGGCGTCGGCATGCTCTCCGCCGTCGGCGCCGGTGCCGCAGTCCAAGGAGCCGGAGCCGGGTTCCTCGGCGAATCCTTCAACCAACTCGTCGCCGGCCACTTCGACGCCAAAAGCCTCGCCGTCGCCACCCTCACCGGAGCGGTCATCGCCGGGGTAGGCAGCAAAGCCGCTCAGACACTCCGGCCCGCCGAAGGAGCCGCCGGAGAGGGCGGCCTATGGAGTCGGCTCAGCGCACGGCTTGCATTCGGTGAAGAAGGCGCGGTCCGGCTTGGGGGCAAGGGGCCTGCGCCCATCTCAATGGACGAAGCCGTAGCGCGAGGTGCCGAGTTTGTCGGAGGCGAAGGAACGATGACTCAGTCGAGTAGCGGTGGATATCAGTTCACGCGAACTGAGACGCTTCCGAACGGCGATGTGATTACTAAGAATGCGCGCTTCGACGTCAACCCCGACAGCGCGCACGTTCAGCGAGGTGGCCCGCACCTCAACCTTGAGACCCAGGTCAACGGTCGGACGATCAGGTCGGGCTCAGGAGCCGATCCCCATGTCCCAGTCGACCCAAGAACCGTTCGACCGGGTGACGTTCCATGAATGAGCCACTGCGTGTCGCGGCGGCCTACGTCGATTCGCCGTCCCCTGAGGTTTGCGTTCTTGGAACGCGGGAGGGGATCTTCCAGCTCGCCGAGTTCATCGGCGGCGCCGCCGCGACCGCAGCAGTCAGCACTCGATCTATCGCGAACTACTGCGCCTCGATCGCCGCGTTCCACGTTCGAGTACTGACTGATCAAAATGTGCGAGTTTCTCTGGATCGCTCGGCGGGAGTCCTGGAGCTCGCCGGCGACGAATCAGTGCTCAATCTCGTTGCCGACAATCTCCGCGAGCTCGCGCATCGGAACACTCCAGGCGACCATTGGCACATGGAACACGTTCCTGGTCATTTCTTTCTGGCCCCAGATTCGACGCCGATCGTTTTCGAACTCGAGGATCCGCTCGACGGCGAACTATCGGACGGATGAGCACCGAGACTGGGGTCCCACCCGGCCAGACGAACATCAGGAACGCGTTCGGTTATGGCCTTGCGTCCACGAGCGCGTCGCATTCGAATGGCACCATCAACCTGACCTGGGACGACCGCAATCTCCTGCTCGGCGCTACCGCTGGCGCGGGCACGTCATCGTTTGTTTACGACGACACGAACCGCATTATTTCACCCGTCAGCGGAGTGACTTGGCGCACACCGCCGCCGCCCAAACCCTGTCAGCGGCCTGAACGACATCGGCCAACATCAGCCATCACCGCTTCGAGGAGAGTTCAGTCCGCCCGTCGCCAACCGCGGCCCGCGCGCGTTCGTCGGGCTGATCAGAGCTAGACAACTCCGCTGATCCAACTCCAGCGAGCGTTCCGTCAATTGGTAGCCGTCGCGGTCTGCACCTCGCTCGGCGCATAGGAATGCTTTTCCTCGATTGCGAGACGGCGCACCGCTCACCATCGAGACACGAACCAATCCGGCATGGCCGAAAAGATCTGGCCGCGCGGTGTCGGGGCGCGGCGTTCATGCTGAGACGAACGTATGCGCGTGTTGACAATCTCGCCCTGTCAACACAAATGTCACTCAAGCACGTGCGATCGGGTGGCATTGTGCGGACAGGGCAGACGAGAAACCGCAGGCCAGGGCACTGATGGCGTCCCGACGGACCGCCTTCGGGGACGTTCAACATCATCAAGCTCATCAAGTAGGCGACCCGACGCGGCACGCGTTGGTCGAGATCGAGCGAACGAGCCATGATGTCGGGCATGAGCTATGACGCGACCTCGACTACTGACGACGTCCTCGACGGGGTGGACCTGACTGGCAAACGCATTGTGGTCACCGGTGCGTCGGCCGGGTTGGGGGAGGAGACGACTCGGTCCCTCGCGGCGCACGGAGCGTCGGTCACGATGGCCGCCCGAGACCCCGAACGCAATGCGGCAGCCGCCGCACGGATACGTGAGTCGGTCCCCGACGCGAACCTCGAGCTTCGGACGCTCGACCTCGCATCGCTCGCCAGTGTTCGCGTGTTCGCACAAGAGTTTCTTGCCGACCACGATCGCATCGACGTGCTGATCAACAACGCGGGCGTGATGGCCTGTCCCCGCGCCACGACGTCCGACGGCTTCGAGATGCAGATCGGTACGAACCATGTCGGCCACTTCTTGTTGACCCGGGAGTTGCTGCCGGCGATCGCCGCCGGCTCGCGGGTGGTTGCGTTGAGTTCGGCGGGTCACCGATTCAGTGACGTGGACCTCGACGATCCGAACTTCGAGGCCACCGAGTACGACCCGTGGGTTGCCTACGGTCGGTCCAAGACGGCCAACGCACTCTTCGCCGTTGAACTGGACCGTCGGCTTGCCGATCGCGGCGCGCACGCGTACTCGTTGCATCCCGGGGGGATCGTCACCGAACTGGGTCGGCACCTCACCGAGGAGACGCTCGCCGTGCTCACCGACTCGATGCCGGCGGGTCAGGCCATGGAATGGAAGACCGTTCCGCAGGGCGCGGCGACATCGGTCTGGGCTGCGACGGCACCGGAGTTGGACGCGCACGGCGGCGCGTACCTCGAGGACTGCCAGGTGGCCGAACGCAACGACGTACCGGACGCGCGCGGCGGCATCAAGTCCTACGCGATCGATCCCGACCGTGCGTCCGCGCTCTGGGCCAAGTCCGAGGAGTGGATCAACCGCTGATCGGAGATCGAGAGCGACGCCGACCTGACGCGGACGGGTCGTAGCGGCGCACCGGCGGAGCGTGGCCCGAGCGGCCCGGCCCGCAGGGCCAAGCGCGGAGATCGAGAGCGACGCCGACCTGACGCGGACGGGTCGTAGCGGCACACAGGCGGAGCGTGGCCCGAGCGGCCCGGCCCGCAGGGCCAAGCGCGGAAGATACTGACGCCGGGAGGCGCAGGGGACCCGGGGCAGGGGGCTGGTCCTGCGCCTCAACCGGCGTCAGAAGGGGTCGGCTGGGGGGAAGTCGACCGTCCCCTTCATAACGACGATGAGATCGTTTGTGTTCCCGGGACCGGGTGACCCGGGTCACGACCGCGCTCAGTGTTTGAGCGCGCCCGCTCGGTAGCGGTTGGTCGAGAACTCGGGGTCGGTATCGAACTCGGGGATCACTTTGTTCCCGAAGAGTTCAACGGTCTCGACGAGCACGTCGTGCGGGTACACCGAGCCTGACGGGCCGAGGATCAGCTGGTCGACGCCGCTGTCGGACCACAGTCGCAACGCCCCGGCGCACTGTTCCGGAGTACCGACGATGCTCGCGCCGATCTCACGGCCGGCGATCACCTGCTCGCGCGTCGGGTCCGGGATGAGTGCGGGCCATTCCGGAACCCAACCCGGCTTGGGGAAGGTGTCCAGGTATTTGAAGACGAGACTCTGTTGACGACCGTTGCCCGAGCGTGTGGTCCAGTCGATCGCGGCGTCGCCGTCTTCGAGGCACATGAAACTCGACGTGATGGCGACGTTGTCGTTCACGAACTCGCCGACGGGATCGGCGTCCTTGATGGCTTCCTTGTACATCTCGATCAGCGGCTTCATCTTCTCCGGCGAGCCACCGGTGAAGCACAGGACGCCGAGCCCCATCTTCCCAGCCTTCTCGAACGTGCCCGGGTTCCCGGCCGCGACCCACATCGGCGGATGAGGCTTCACGTACGGCTTCGGCAACACGTTGCGCTCGGGCAGTTGGAAGTACGTGCCATCGTGGGAGTAGGTGCCGTCACGCCACATGTACTTGAACTCGCCGATGACTTCGTCGTACATGTCCTTGGTGAGTTCAGGATCGGTGATGCCGAAGCCGGCTTGTTCGGTGCTTGACGAACCACGACCGGTCCCGAACTCGAACCGACCCTCGGAGAGATGGTCCATCATCGCGACGCGCTCGGCGACCCGAGCCGGGTGGTTCACCGGGGGAGTGATGTTGATGATGCCGGATCCGATGTGCATACGATTCGTCTTCGCGGCGACGTAGGGCATGATCGTCTCGTTCGCAGAGATGTGTGAGTACTCCCAGAGGAAGTGGTGCTCGGTCCACCACGAGTACTTCCAGTTGCTGCGATCACCGACGACGGCGAGGTCGACTTCGCTCATGAGGCGGTGGTGTTCCGCGTCCGGGTCCGCGGCCATCGTGTCCTCGTGGATGAACCCACCCATGAACAAGCCGAACTCCATGTTGATCCTCCGGTGGTCGACGGGCCGTCGCTTCGTGAACGCGGCGACGGCAAAAATGAAACCTGTTCCATTTTCGCAGACCTCGCGGTTCCTGTCCACCTTCCTCATTGCACGTCCGGCGCTGCGGCTCTCGTGGCCTCGGGAGGGCCCCACACCCAGACGCTGGAGATATCTTCGGCGGATGACGGCGCCGGTACTCACGCCCAGGCTCGGAACGCCTGCGACCGACGGGTTTCGGATGCCGGGCGAGTTCGAACGCCACGATGCGTGCTGGATGGCGTGGCCGGCGCGGCCCGACAACTGGCGCGCTGACGCCGGCCCGGCTCGGGAAGCGTTTGCGGCGGTGGCGAATGCGATCGCCGGGTCGGAACCTGTCGTGGTTGCGGTGAATCCCGCTGACACCGAGGGTGCTCGGGCCCGGCTGGGCGAGCGGGTGAGCGTGATCGCGATTCCGAGTGATGACGCGTGGATGCGAGACATCGGACCGACCTTCGTGGTCGACGACGCGGGCGAACGTCGTGGTGTCGATTGGCGGTTCAATGCGTGGGGCGGCGAGCTCGGCGGGCTCTACTCGCCGTGGGCGCAGGACGACGCAATGGCCGCGGCCGTGTGCGGGTACGAAGGCGTGGACCGGTACCGGGCGCCGTTCGTGTTGGAGGGTGGCGCGATCCACTCGGATGGTGAGGGCACCCTGCTCGTGACCGAGGAGTGTCTGCTCAATCCCAATCGGAATCCCGACCTCTCCCGAGCCGACATCGAAGGGTTGCTCCGGGAGTACACGGGCACGGAGCGGGTGGTGTGGCTCGGCCTCGGTGTCGTGAACGACGAGACCGACGGTCACGTCGACAACCTCTGCTGTTTCGTTCGCCCCGGGGTCGTCGCGCTCACGTGGACCGATGACCGCACCGACCCGCAGTACGAACGGTCGTTGGATGCACGCCGGCGGCTAGAAGCCGCGACCGATGCGCGCGGCCGTAGGTTCGAGGTGCATCTCCTGCATCAGCCCGGGCCCCTGACGGTCACGGACGAGGAAGCGGCCGGGGTGCAGGAGGTGCCCGGAACCCAGCCGCGCCGAGCAGGGGAGCGGCTCGCTGCGTCATACGTCAACTTCTACCCGGCGACCGGTCGGGTCATCGTGCCGCTCCTCGACCGGGCCACCGACGACGCTGCGATCGGGGTCCTCGCGGGACTGTTCCCCGATCGAGAGATCGTCGGCGTCGAGGCGCGCGAGATCCTCCTCGGCGGCGGGA
>JBBQUT010000059.1:0-16903 GCA_038212215.1 Mycobacteriales bacterium | reverse complement strand
AGCGACCAGACCGACGAGGGCGCCAGCCGATGACAGTGCATCGAGCCGTGAGTGCTTGGCGTCAGCGATCAGCGTGGCAGAGTTGATCCGGCTGCCGATGATCAGCTTGTAGCAGGCGACGATCTGATTGCCGAGGATTGCGACTACCGCACCGACAATCCCGATGCTCAGGGGGGTGGTGTGGCCGTGCTCGAGCAGCTTGCGGATGCTCTCGATCCCGGCGAACACGGCGCTGGCCCAGATGACGACCGCGATTCCGACACCGGCGAGGTCTTCGGCCCGCTCGAAGCCGTAGGGGTAGCGCTCGGTGGCGCTCTTGCGGGAAGCCCGGAACCCGATGAATACCACCGCGCTGGTGGAGACATCGGACAGGTTGTGCAAGGCGTCACCGAGCAGCACGACTGAGCCGGACAACACCGCGATTGCAAACTCGATCAGCCGGGTTACGGTTGGCCTGGCGTCGCTCACCCGCATCGTCGATGCCAGTCGTGAGGGTCAATGTGGCGGCAGGGTCTCATCCGCCGGTAGGCGAGGCCCGCGCACCGGCCTGACTGACATTCAATAAGGGGAGCGTTTGTCAGCGCGACGGCCTCCCCGGCAACCGACGCAATCGGCGGCGGCGCTGCGGTCTCGCGGAGGACGACGGCCATGAAATCGCGAGTTTCTGTTGTGACGCATGGGGGACGTCGCGGCGCGACTGGGTGGTACGGAGTGCGTGTTCGAGACAGGTCGGTTGCCCGATCGTGAACGGCGCCGATGCTGGTTTGTAGCGCGTTCGGTCGGACGTCTTTGTCCAGGTTCCGGATGGTGAACGGGAATTCTGTCGCCATGCCGCCACAGGGCGCGGGGGATGTCCCTCTACCCGTGGGCGCGCACTGTTAGGTGGCCGAAGACGCCGGTCTCTCCATCGCCGACGAGGTACCGGCCGCGCGCCAAGCGGATGTTGAGCAGCGCGGAGTGCCCGGGATCGACGCGCTGGACGCCGCCGAAGAACGTGGCGGGAGCGGGGCCGGGTTGGCCGCCTTGCAGCCAGGCGTCTGTCTGCTTGAGAGTCGCGCCGGGGTGCAGTTGTAGGATCGCGAATTCGTGAGGTGCGGTGCCCTGGTTGTGGAGCCGCAGCACGTGCGGTCCCTGCGTCAGGACAGGTAACTGGAACGCGCCATCGGTGGCCACGAAGTTCGCGTCGGCGCGGACGCTCTGCTCGGGGGTTTCCGGGGCGACGACGCGGAAGGATGTGAGCTCGCCCGCGAGCGCATGCTGCTGGCCCGATGGGGTGGTCAGCAGGCAGAAGTAGATATAGGTGCCTGTCGCCTCGAAGTCCGCGACGATGCCCGCCCGGTGCTCGGGAGACAGCGGCGAAAAGCTGCCGAAGGGCACGTTGTGGATCCAGGGGGGAGCGGCGTGCGGCGGGTGACGCAGAACGGCGCGAAAGTCGGCGAGCGTCTTTCCGCCCGACAGCCGCAGCAGGCTGCCGATGTGCACCTCGTGGCCGCGGTTCACCAGGGTGACGGTCATGGTGCCGGCCTGAACGCTACGCGGGGCGCGCACGGAAGTGTCGTCGCTGATCAGCAAAACGGTGCGCCCTGCGTGACCGATGGCGCTGTCGTGCACCTGCGAGGGAGCCGCGGCGACTGCGGGGGTGGCGGCGGCTAGGAGCGCCAGCATCAGCATCGGGGCAAGCCTTCGAGCGCTCATCTGCGGCCTCCATTGGGGTGTTGAGGACCGTCATGTTATGCAGCGGCGACCCCTGGTGCATCGGTCTCTCGGGTGATCTGGGCCGCCGCGCGGATGAGTGAGGGTAGCCGCGCGGATGAGCCGGGGCGCCGGGTGGCGTTATCGTCGGTGCGTGCTGACGGGCGGGCCGCTGAGACGCGGCGAATTGTTGGTCGCTTTAGCGGTCGGGGCGTACGGGCAGCTCGAGGTGTGGCTGCTGCACCCCGAGCACCTGGTCGGGCCACTCGGGGGCCTGGCCGTGTCCGTCGCCTGCTCCGCGCTCCTGCTGGCGTGGCGGTGCCGGTACCCGCTGCTGGTCCAGGCTCTGGTGGTGGCGGTTACGGTCACACCCTGGGCGCGCTGGGGCGCGTCGCAGGCCGCGGGACCGCTGCTCGCCCTCACCGTCGCCACTTACTCGGTGGGCCGCTACGGCCGCCGCCCTGCCGCCTTTGTGGGCGCGCCGATTGCGGTCGGGGCGATCGAGCTGCAGCTCGTCCTCGACCCCCTGCAGAATGATCTCGCCGGGTCGTGGGGGTGGACGCTGTACGGCGCCGCGTTCTGGGGTGCCGGGGCGTGGATGCGTCAACGCGCTGAACTGGAGCGGCGCCGGGATGCGGAGCGCACTCAGCGCCAGCGTGCCGCCCTCGCCGAGGAACGGACCCGGATAGCCAGGGAGTTGCATGACATACTCGCGCACAGCCTCGGTGCGATGGTGCTGCAGGCCGAGGCCGCCGAGGAGCTGCTCGACCGCGAACCGCAGCGGGTGCGCCGCCCGCTAAACCGCATTCAGGGAGCTGGGCGGGAAGCGCTGCAAGAGATCCGTGACCTGCTCGTAGTGCTGCGGACTGACGCCTCGTCGACGGCAGTTGAGGACAGCGATGTGAGCGATTTGCCTGATCTCGAACCGTTGGTGGCGCAGTTCCGCGAAACCGGGCTACCGGTCACCCTTGAGCGGATCGGGATCGGGCCCGTACCACGCCCAGTGGCACGAGCCGTCTACCGCCTCGCACAGGAAGCGCTCACCAACGTCATCCGCCACGGCGGGGCCGCACCGACCAGGGTAGTGGTCTCCATCACGCCAGACGAGGCCGCCGTCGACGTGGAGAACGACGGGGCGTTGGCTCCGCCAACGGCCGCGGCCGCGGTCGAAGGGCATGGACTGATCGGCATTCAGGAACGGGTCGCGGCGTGCGGTGGCTCCGTCATCGCAGGACCGCGTGAGGTCGGCGGTTTCGCCGTTCGGGCCCGCTTCCCGCTCGCCGCGACTCCCTGACCATGATTCGGGTGCTGCTCGCCGATGACCAGGAAATGGTCCGCGAAGGCCTCGCGTTGATCCTCGACGCTCAGGCGGACATCGAGGTCGTCGGCCAAGCCCCCGACGGGCAGGAAGCAATCCGCCTCACCGAGGCGTGCAGACCCGACGTGGTGCTTATGGACGTGCGGATGCCCAAGATTGACGGCATCGAGGCAACGCGACGACTGCGCGCCGCCGCACACACCGCGCGCATCCTGATCCTCACCACCTACGACGACGACGACTACGTCTTGCACGCCCTCGACGCGGGCGCCACCGGCTTCCTGCTCAAAGACTCTCCGCGAGCGGCGCTCCTCCACGGCATCCGCACCGTCGCCGCCGACCAGGTGCTACTCCCGGCGACCGCTACCCGTCGGCTCGTGGCCAGACTGCGCGCTCGATCACAAACCCCCGCACCTGAACTGGCGACATTGACCAACCGCGAACGTGAGGTGCTGCAGGCGGTCGCGGCGGGCGGCTCCAACGCCGAGATCGCCACCCAACTGCACCTGTCGCACGCCACCGTCAAAACCCACGTAGCGCACCTCCTCACCAAGCTCGACCAACGAGACCGCGTGCAACTCGTAATCTTCGCCTACGTCAACGGAGTCGTGTGAGAAGACGAGGCCATCCAGGCACGACGCCGCCCGCGGACAGGGCAGTACTTGTCCTCTCGCCTGGGGACTCACATCCGTTGTCTAGGTCGATACTGGGATCTAGAAACTGCAGGCCAGGCTCCTGCCTCAGGCCGAGCACCATGCCGCGACGGTTGGCTGGCCGATGACCACGACCACCGTCAGCTTCACGACGTTGCTCGTCGCTCGCACCAGCTCGCCTGCGCGGCCGGTGCGCAGCATGCTCGCGGTACCGGTGTACGACGCGGAAACCGTCGCCCGGCTGCACGCGCACCTTGCAGAGCACCGCTCTCCGCGGGGCCGGCCCCGGTTGTGGTCTGACGCCGAACGCAGCGCCCGCCGAGCTGCGCATAGTACTGCGGAGTACCGGCGTCGGCGTGCCGTGAATTTACGTGAGCGGGGTGACCACACCGGCGCCGAACGGATGCTGGTCGACGCCGAGCAGATCTCCACCGCGCTGCAGTGCGGGTACCGGGATCGGCAGCACAATCTCGCACCTGCCGGGCCCGATGATATTGACGAGAGTGACGTGACGCCCGCGCGAAACTAGATGTATGGGTAGCGAGGTGCACGCCCAGGACCGCGCCTACACCGCGCACCAGCTCCAGCTCGGCGGTGTCGACTGGTGCGAGATCGCGCGGCGCACCGGTTACCTCGACGCGCGGATCGCCGCGATGGCCGTGACCGCCTGGCTGCAGAAGATCGCCATCGAGCAGGCGCCAGGCCAGCGTCGCGCGGCATTGCAGCTCGAACTGGACCGCCTCGACAAGCTGCAGTCCGCGTTCTGGGATCGGACGTTGGCCGGCGATTATCACGCGGCCGAGGTGGTGCTGAAAATCGTGGGCCGCCGCTGCACGATCATGGGTTTCGACAGGCCCGCCGACACCGACCTCGTCGCGGCGCGCACCGTCCTGGTCACCGGGCCGAGCAAGCAGTACATCGCCACGCTCCAGTCGCTCATCCCCGAAACCGACGACTAGGACTGGCCGATGACCACGCCTACCGTCAACGCCGCGACGTTGCTCGTCGACGTCATCGCGACGCCGACGGCCCAGGGCGAAGGCGTTCCAGGGATCCGTGGCGGCGGTCGGTCGACGCGGCGCGCGGTGCGGTGCGGTGCGGACGGTCGGCGAGGCGTGCTCCCGCGCGGAGCGCGCCGCCGCAGACAGCGATCCATCACCGTGATTGCACCGGGCACCGTGCGCACCGACTTCTACCTTGTCCGACCGGCCGCTGCGCCGAACCGAGCTGAAACGGCGGCCCCGACATCCACAGGCTGGACGCTGTGAACACTGACGCTGCAATCACGACGTCGACCAGGACCGGGTTGAGCGTGAACACGTGGTTCAGTGGCCGGTCATCCTGCGGGCCTACCGGGCGGCGTCGGGTGTGTTCGGCGCAACCGTCCGGTCCGAGGATCGTGACGTGATTGCGTCGGTGGCCAGCGTCGCCGGGCTTGTCGTCGCGGGCTCACCCGCCGGGGCGGCCGTGAGCAGCGGTCGGAGCGGGGTGGCGGCCAGGCGCGTGATCAGCCAGGTCAGCAGCGGGCGGGCGGCGAACTGGCCGACGACGATGACGGCGGCGCCCAGCGCCAGGCCCGCGGCGACGTCGTGCGGGTAGTGCGCGCCGACATAGACGCGCGAGAACGCCAGCAGCACGGCGACGACCCACGCGATAAGACCGAGGCGCCGGTTGACGTAATACAACCCGGCCGCGACCGCTCCGGCCATCGTCGCGTGATCCGAGGGGAATCCGTAGTCTGCGGAGCGGCCGACGAGCAGCAGCACATGCGGGATGCTGGCGTATGGGCGCTTCTCAGCGACGGCGTTGACGATCGGTTGGTTGACCCCGACCGCGACGAGGGTGCCCAGGGCGGCCCACACGGCAGCGGCCAGCACTGCCGGGTCGCGACGCTGGCGGGCGAGCCACCACCCGGCCAGGAGCAGCGGCACCAGCAGCACAATGCCGAGGGTGCCCGCGTAGAACGTCATCAGCCCGTGTAGCCAGCCGGTGCGCTGGGCGAAGCGGTTGATCAGCAGGAAGTCGCCTGCGTCGCCGAGGTACTGCTCGGCCAGCGGAAACGCCATTTAGGGCTCCACTTCGGTTGTCGTCGTTGACGGCATGCTGCTGTCTGGCCGGCGGCGCGATCGCAGCGCGTCTATCAGCAGCGGTAGCAGCGAGATGAGGATGATGACCGCGATGATCGGCAGCAGGTAGTGATCCACGTTGTGGATGCTGGCGCCGAGCCAGTACCCGGCCAGCGTCACGCCGAGCGACCAGAGCAGGCCGCCGATGACCTGCCAGAGCGCGAACACCCGCGCCGGGACGGCGACGATGCCGGCCAGCGGGTTGAGCACCGTCCGCACCACCGGGATGAACCGGGCCAGCACGATCGCCCGGGCGTAGCCGTAGCTCTTCAAATAGTTCTCAGCCCGGTCGCGACCTTCCCGCAGTCGTGGCCGGCCCGGCGAGTCGAACAGCGGCGGCCCGGCCTGTCGGCCGATCAGATAGCCGGTCTGCGCGCCGAGGCAGGCACCGATCGCGGCCGCGACCAGCACGCCGACGAGCGGCAGGTGCAGCGCCGCCGACGCAGGCGCGGCCGCAAGAACTCCCGCAGTGAACAGCAGCGAGTCACCCGGCAGGAAGAACCCGATCAACAGACCAGTCTCCGCGAAAAGCACGACGCCCACACCGACCGGGCCGAATGAGGACAGCAGCGAATGGGGGTCTAGGAGATTCACCGCAAGGTGCGCTTGCGCAACGTTCACCGGGCTACCTGCGCGTAGAACGCGTTCAGTTCGCCTGCGACGAGCCGGGCGGCGGTGGATGGCTGCGGTGCGCAGTCCGGTCCGCAGTCCATTGCGACAGTCCGGCCCATCCGGCGTCCCCGTCCGTTGCCCACCGGACGCCCGAGGACGTGCGTCTCGTCGCGGATCTCCACCCTCAGCACCCTTCCTGGCTCCTACATGCATGTAGGAGCCTACACCTACTATGCTGTAGGAGTCGCCGGCCAAGACGCCCGCTCCCCCCTGAGGCGTAACGCGGCCGGCGACCCCCTCCATCGAGCAAGGAGCACAGCGGGACGTGGCGATGCGACGCGCGAAAGGCAGCCTGGAGTCCGAGGTGCTCGCCGCACTGTGGGCCGCCGACGGTCCGCTGACCGCTGGCGATGTCGCCGACACACTCGAAGGGGACCTGGCCTACACCACCGTGCAGACCATCCTCACCAGGCTGCACGGCAAGGGCGCGGTGCGCCGCGAACTGACCGGACGCGCACACGCCTACACCCCAGTCCTGGACGACGCCGGCCTGGCCGCGGACCGGATGAGGGCGATGCTCGAAAAGGGCGCCGACCACGCGGCGGTGCTGACCCGATTCCTGCGCACCCTGACACCGGAGGACGAAGCCACCCTGGCCGGGCTGCTGGATCAGCAACGAACCAGCGGTGAGTCCTGATGTCGCTGTCGGTGTATCTGCCGCTGGCTTTTACTGCCGCCTTCGGCCTGGCCGCTCCCGCGCTGGCCCGCACACTGCCGCCCGCAGTGTCGACGTGGCTGCTGTCCGGAGGCGGGTTGCTGGCGGCCGCCGGCTCCAGCGCGTCGCTGGCACTGCTCGCGTTCCCGCTGATCGCCCGGACACCCGTGCTTGCCGCGCGGGGCCGATGGTCGGATGCGGTACTGCGCCACCACGACCCGGTCGCCCTACCGGTCGGCGTCCTGGCCGCTGTCGCGGTCGTGCTGCTCGCCGCCCGGTTCCTACGCGCTGCCACCCGGCGCCTGACCGCGGTCCGCGACGCTTACCATCTCGCCAATTCGCTGCCACACACGGGCAGCGAACTCACCGTGCTCGACACCGGCGAGCTCCACGCGTTCGCCGTGCCCGGTCGGCCCGGGCGCATCGTCGTCACTACCGGTATGTTGCGCAGCCTTGACCCGGCCGAGCGACGGGCGCTGCTCGCCCACGAACGGGCGCACCTCAACCACCGCCACCACATCCACCAGAGCGTGGCGCACCTGGCCGCGGCCGTGAATCCACTGCTGCACCGGGTGCCCGCGGCCGCCGAACTGTCGTGTGAGCGATGGGCCGACGAGGACGCCGCAGGCATCTGCCGCCGTGACACCGTCGCCGACGCGCTCACCCGCGCCGCCATCGGCACCCGCATCGCTGGCTCGGCCGCCGTTCTCGCCGCCGCCGTCACCGACGTCGCCGACCGGGTCGGCGCGCTGCGACGCCCGGCGCCCCGCCTCATACTGTGGCGGGTGGCTTTGCTGATCGGCCTGCTCGCGGCCACCGCCGCCGCGGTGGCCGACGCGATGCACGACACCGAGCGGCTCTTCGAACTCGCCCAATCGGCCTACCGCACCAGACATCCCTAAGCCTCATAACCGGCGAGTCTGACCTGCCACTCACCGCCCTAGGCCATCCTGGTCCCACCTCGCCGCGGTCAACCGCATCAGCCCGGTCCGGTTCATCGTCGGCTTCGGCATCGTCACCGGCCTGTCGACCCAACCATGAAACAAGCCACCACCGTGACCGCTCTCGACATGCAAGTCGCGGCCGACGGTTGGGCAGTCGACGATGCAAACCAGGCGTCCAGGATGACATCTGTGAACCCAGCAGGGACGACGGATGAACGCCGTCGCCACGATTTGCTATTGGCTTGGGCGTTGTTCGGAATTAGTGTCCAAGATCTGGTTCGCTGCTCCGCCTGCCGACGCTTGCGGCGCCTCAAGGCGGCAATCTGCCCGCACCGTCGCACGCCGGTCACATAGGCCCCCGGACGGCGCGGTGATGCAGCGTGGGCGCTCGGTGGTGCCCACACATGTCGTCGGCTGGCGCCAGCTCGTCGGCAAAGGCGGCACCAGTCAGTTTCACGTCGAGCATGGCGAGGTTGTGTCCCAAACGATCGGTACCTACCGCGCTCAGCTGGTTGTGGTGGTGATCCTCGAGTTGCACTGCCAGGTCCCTGGGGTGGGTCAGCGGGGTGAATATCGCAGCGAGCGCGTCCCGGCTGGGGAGGGCGGTCAGCCCGGCGTAGGTGGCCGCGGCGTCGAGGACGCTGGGTGTCGCGGGCATCGGAGTGCCCTCGGGCGGGCAGCAGGAAGTGTCGGGGCATGAGAGCGAGCGCCACCGGCCGTGGGTGACGCGCAACGTGTCGAGCAGGTCGAGTCCCGCCGTGCGCGCCTGATCGGCGAGCTGGCGCGCGACGGCGTCGTTCGGTGTGGCGTCGTCGGTGAACACCGCCCCGACGATTGCGGTGGCCTCGCCGCGCTCGATCGCTGCCATTGTGTCCGCCAGGACCCGGGAATCGGTGACGTCCAAGGCATCGGGGAGGTCGGTGAGGTCGAGGCGTGCGGTGACGATGACCCGTTTGTCGTTGAGGCCGATGATCACCAGGCTTTCGTGGGGGTGGAATCCGAGCAGGTAGGGCACAGCGGTGAGCAGGTCGGCGGGACCGCGCACCTGCCGGATCGGGTCGTTGGTGCTGGGCATGGTTGGGAATCTCCTTCGTGGGGACAGCAAGAAGCCCCCGACCGGGTGGTCAGGGGCCGCGGGTCATCGGCGCGCGCAGAACTGGTGATACCGGGTTGTGGAAGGTCAGGTGAACGGGTCGAACGGGTCGTCGTGCCAGCGGCTCGCGTGCTCGGTGCGGCGCTGGCGCTCGGTGCCGTGGACGACCGCGCGGCGCGGACAGCACCGTGGCCAGCACGGCGCCCATCGGGAGCCCGCCGCGAACGCTGCCCACGGCGGCGGCCGCTGCGTAGGCTGCGGACCCGCGACCCCCGCCGCCGCCACACCCGACCAAGTCAGTTACCCGCCCGCCGGACGTGGGCATCCAGCGCCGTTCGTACGCTTTCTTGTAGACCCGAACCGGGCAGCGCAGCGCGGCATCATCTATCCCCTCTTCATTGGGGGAAACGAAGAATGCCCGGCGCCGCTATCGCGGAACCGGGCATTCGATGTGCTTTGAGTGAACCAGATCGGTGGCTCAGCAAAGGATGGTGCCATTCACTGAACTATCGATTCGTGTAAATGCGGATAACAACTCAGCAGGGCCATCTTTGGGCGCACGTCTTCCAAGCCGCTGCGACCGTTATCTCACATTGTTTAGCTTTCCGGAACTCAGAATCGGAGTGTATTCCGAATACTGTCCGAGATAGCTGGGTAAATTCATGCACCCGGGAACGTCGATCAGCGCAATATTCCTGCACGCGCGTTGCGTGCGCAGGATCGATAAGGATTGCCGAAGTATGGGCGTCGCGCGGCGGCGCAGCGGAGACGGCGGACGCTGCTTCACTGAGCGGATGCGGTCCACAAGCGGGAACAGCAGAGCTGGCGGCGCGGCGGCGCCGGTCGGGAACCGGTTCTGGGGGTGGACGAGTTCGCGGGCTCGGGTGGGCGTGATGATCATGTTCGGGCTCGGCGCCGCTGTTGTTGCCGGGCTGTTGGGCGGGTGGCGCTACGCGCCGCTGGTCGGGTGGGACGTTGCGGCCGCGATCTTCATCAGCTGGGTCTGGTCGGCCGTGATAGCCCCGATGTCGTCGGCCCAGACGGCGGCGCACGCCACTCGCGAAGATCCGGGTACCGCCGCCACCGACCTGATCGTGCTCACCGCTGCTGTGGCGAGCCTGGCCGCGGTCGGCGTCGTGCTCATCGGGGCGACCTCCGCCAATGGGGCATCGCAGGACGTCCTTGCCGCAGTGGGAGTCGGCAGTGTCGCCCTGTCCTGGTTCGCTGTGCACACGCTGTTCACGCTGCGCTACGCCAAGCTGTACTACACCGGCAAGGACGGCGGCGTGGACTTCAACCAGGACGCCGCGCCGCGCTATCTCGACTTCGCCTACCTCGCCTTCACTATCGGCATGACATTTCAGGTATCGGACACCGACCTGCAGACGCCATCCATCCGCGCCACAGCGCTGCGGCAGGCGCTCCTGGCCTATCTCTTCGGCGCCGTCATCCTCGCCGCTACCATCAACCTCATCGCCGGCCTATCGACCAGCAGCGGCAGCGGCGGCTGAGCCGCCGGCCGGCGGTGACGAGCGACCTGAACCGCCCGTTGCCGACTGTCGAGCTGTCTGCCGCATCTGATGGTGGAGTTGGCACCACCGTCGAGCACGCCGCCAACCACCTCCGCGACGACGCGAGCATGCTGTATCTGCGTTGGGACGGGGCCCCAAACTGACCCGGCACCCGGGTCACCGGTGCGCCGTGTCAGGAATTGGGTGTGCTGCGCGCGCGGGCCCAGAGTTGTGTCGGTGGTTGCCCGTCAGGGCTGCAGCCGGGATTTCAGCCCGGCCAGCACGCTTGCTGGGCGCTGCTGTTCGCCGGCGAACGCGGACACCGCTACCAGCGCCCCGGTCAACGCCGGCACCGCCCACTGCAACACCGCGAGCTGCTTCTGCGCCGCCGCGGCGTCCTGTGGGGTCTCCGGTGTCGGGGAGGTGCCATCAGCCACCGGCACCCGCTGCGCAGCCGACACCCTCTTACCCAGTACCCGAGACCACGCCGTCACACCAAGCGCGGCGGCGGTCAACCCTGTCTTCACCACCACCATCGTTGCCACACCCTGCTGTGCCCGCACGCGATCGGCGTTGCCAGCGAGCTGACCTACGCTGCCGAGCAGATGCACGCCGATCGCTGCGGCGTTCACCGGCGTCCACCGGTCCCACCCGGTGTTGACCACGGCGCCGCTATCGCTGGGCCTGGTGGCCTCCCCCGCGGCAGCGTTGAGCGCTACCGCGTTCGCGAGGGTGCCCCCGAACCACGCCGCGAGACCGACGTCGTGCAGCGACCGGGACACAGTGTTACGAGCCATTAAAATTTCTCCTAGCGACGTGAGAGGTGGGCTTCAAACTCATTACCCATCTTCACGAAAGTTTCGCGGTCACCGGCGCGCCCCGCGGCGGTGGCTGTTGCTGTCGATCTGAGGGGTGCCTAGCCGCCGCGACGGGTCATCGACGAACTCGGCCGACAACGCTCGGCCGATCTGTTGCGTCCATCGCAGCGGCAGCGGTTGCTGGACCCGGGAACGGAGTACGTCGTCACGGTCGACCCGCCGAGTCTGATGCCCGGGCCGATCCCGTGGCGTCTCGCCGACAGGGCCGGGACTTGGCCGTCGAGGCCGCCGACTGGCGGTCCAGCACGTCGGGTACTGGCGCGATGGGAGTAGGCCGTACCCGTGCCTCCGCGTGAGTTGCCCGGCGAACTGGCCCAGGCGCTGCGCCTCGTCCACGCTGTGGAGCTGGCTGCGGGCTCGTGGGATCAGCTCACCCGCGCGCGCCAGGGCACCGCTGCACTGCTGGCCGCTGCGCGCGATGTCGGGTGGAGCGCAGCCGAGCTGGGGCCGGTCCTCGGCATCAGCCGTGGGGGCAGTGCAGAACCGTGTCGACCGGCGGCGCACCAGCACACAGTGGAGCGGGCTGGACATGGCCGCTCCGCCGAGGATCGAGCGACCGGTCCCGTTGCAGAAGGTGCCGGTCGAGCAGCGGGACTGTCTCTACGCCGGCGAGGCGCGCAGGCTGGCCGGCGGGATCGCCAGGAGCACGCTCGGACAGTGGCGCCGAGCGGGGCTGCTTCCCGCGACGAAGCGCCTGAGCCCCGACCATGTTCCTCTACCTGCGCAGCGACCTCGAACGGGTGATGGCCGCTCCGTCCTACAAGGACCATGGGGTCGACCGCGCCACAGTGCGTGCCTGGATCGACGGGTGACCGGCCGTTCGATCGTGCCCGGCTCACGTTGGGGGGAGGACCCGCCGAACTGGGCGAAGCTCGGAGACCCGGCGTGGGCACGGGTGACCACCAGAGGGAGTGCCGCAAGCGACAGCCACGGACGCACTCATCCGGGTGGCGCCTGCCGTCGCGCTTCGTGTTTGGTCACGACTCTGGGATCTGACGTTGGCCGGCGATTACCACGCCGCCGAGGTGGTGCTGAAAATCGTGGGCCGCCGCTGCACGATCATGGGTTTCGACCCGCCCGGCGACACCGACCTCACCCCGCCGCGCACCGTCCTGGTCACCGGGTCGAGCGAGCAGTACGTTGCCACGCTGCAGTCGCTCATCGCCGAAACCGAAGACCGCGAGGCTGGCCGATGACCGCGCCCACCGTCAGCGCCGGCACGCTGATGTCATCGGGACGTCGGGTTCACCACTGTGATTGCACCGAGCACTGTGCGCATCGACTGCTACCTTGTCCGGCCGGCCGCTGCGCCGAACCGTGTTTGGTCGCGCGACATCCCAACCGCGGGCTGCCGCGAGCCATACGATCAAGACTGATACGACTCAGCTCACGCTCAGATCAACTGCAGGGCCCTGCCCTTCTGCCCGTCCTGAGTCAGTTGCGCACAGTGCGATGGCGATTGCGCGAAGTAGGCTGCAGCTGTGGCGGAGCCGATAACGCAGAGCTCCCCGGATGCCGGGGACCAAGCGGTCCGGGAGCAGCACCGGATGGTCGCCGTGCGCCGCTACGACATACTGGACACGCCTCCCGATGGCGCCTTTGACCGGATCGCGGCGTTGGCGGCGCGTCTGCTCGATGTTCCGATCGCGATCGTGAGCGTGGTGGACACCGACCGGATCTGGTTCAAGTCTCATCACGGAATCGAGGTCAGCGAGATCGGCCGCGATCCCGGCTTGTGCGCCTCGGCCATTCTCGGCTCGGAGCCGTGGCTGGTCACCGACGCCGCGCATGACCCGCGCACCCTCAGCAACCCGTTGGTGGCCGGCGACTTCGGTCTGCGCTTTTACGCCGGTGCCCCGTTGACCACCCACGACGGGCACAATCTGGGCACCTTGTGCGCGATTGATCTGGCCCCTCGTCTCATCACCGACCGGCAGACCGCGATCCTGACCGACCTCGCAGCTCTCGTCATGGATGAGTTGGAACTTCGGCTCAGCGCGCGTTCTGCCCTCGCCGCTGCGCAGCAGCGCCTGGACGAGGTCGAGCATCTTGCGGAGGCGCTGCAGTCGAGTCTGCTGCCACCCCGGTTACCCGACATCCCACACCTGCAACTCGCCGCGATCTACGAGCCCCTCAACCGCTATCAAGTCGGCGGCGACTTCTACGACACCTTCCCCATCGATGACCGGGCATGGGGCATCGCGATCGGCGATGTGTGCGGAACCGGCCCTGCAGCCGCGGCTCGGACAAGCTCTGCCCGCTACAGCATCCGGGCGAACGCGATCCAGCACTACTCGCCCAGTGACGTGCTGCGCTACACCAACCACGCCTTGACCCGGGACGACGACACCCAACGGCGCTTCATCACCGCCACCATGACCCGAATCGAGCCCCATCCCGACCGCGCGGTCGTTCATCTCGCCGTCGCGGGCCATCCGCTGCCGCTGCTGCTGCGTGCCAACGGCGAGGTCCGCTCGGTCGGACGACCCGGACAGCTCCTCGGAGTACTGCCCGACATCCAGACCAACGACACCACCATCGAGCTCGTCACCGGTGACACCCTGGTCCTCTACACCGACGGACTGACCGACTCCGGCCAGCCACACCGGCTCGAGGAGGACGGGTTACGCCGGCTCCTCGCCACCTGCCAGGCCATGACGCCCACCCAAATCGTGGCCAAGTTGCACGGCGCCGTCGCCGACACCCCCCGCGACGACATCGCCATCGTCGCGATCAGCCCGAACCCGCCCACCGGCTGAGCGTTCTGTCGCAGAAGCGCGACTATATCGCGCAGCGCGCGCCCCGAGCCGCCGATCTCGCGCCCGCGCGATCGTGTGGTTCGACGCGCACATCGATCCGTACCTAGCTGCGTGTGGTGGACGGATCGGGTGACACCGGTGCCCGTCGCTTGGTCAGCCGACATGGTCGTGGGTACGGTGCCGCGAAAGCGTACGTCCGACCGGCGCGACGCCCTCGACTTTTGGGACAGCCGGCACAAGGCTAGCGGGGACAGGAGATCAAGTATCCAGAGAGAGGATTTTTTCAGAGCTACGGAATCGGGCGAACCAGCCGAATTCGCGCCGGGCTTTCCGTGGCACTGGTTGACATGGGTGGGTAGGGGGTAGACCAGCGTTATGACGCTGGGGTCCGGTCGCCGTCGCAGGAGTGGCTTGCCCCGTATTGTGGCCATCTTGCTGGTGGTGTGGCTGGTCATCGGCGCGATCGCCGCGGGGCAGCGCAACTACTACAGCTCGGCGAGCGCCAATTGCGCGTCCTTCGCGACCATTGCAGTGACGATCATCGCCGGTCCGCTCAACTACATCGGTGCCAACCCGAAGGTGCACTGTAAGGTCCCGCAGCCGAGCAAGTAGGCCCTGCAACGCTCCCAGCGGACAGCCATGGCGGCGGCTGGTCCATAGTCGGCACGAGCCGAACCGACTCGCGGACGGTCATTGTCGACTGCCCAGGGTTTCTGCGCAGACGAAGCGCATCTCCGCCGCATTGCAGTGCGCGTGCCAGGACCGGCAGCAGCCACCGCCCCGCGACGGCCCGCGGCAGCGTACGACGCTGGCCATTAGCCGAATCCTCTCTGGGCAATGACAACTAGACGATCGGCGGTGTCACGATCCCCGGCGGTTCAGTTGGCGGCGGCGTCATCGGCAGCGTAGTAGGCGGCGGCATGGGCGGCACATCGTTGAACGAGCTGGGCGCAGTAGCGGGCGACGTCGCGGGCCCCGGCTTTTTGCCGAGCTTCGATTTTGCACTACCGACAGCTTGGTTGATCTTGGCGCGCGTCGCCGGGTCGTTCGCCTTTTGCTGCGCCTTGCTGGCTGCCTTGCCGATGCCGCTCTGCGCCTTATCCAAGGCACTCTGCGCCTTGGCGCGGTTGGCCGGGTCATTCACGATCGTCTTAGCCTTCTGTACAAGCTGATCGAAGTTCATGGCTCATCCTCAGGGCGGTTGTGACAGGTGACAACAAGGTACTTCCCCGTTCGGCCACCTCTTATTTCACTCCCGTGCCGCACGTCCGAGACGTGCTGACAGAGCACCGGCGCGTGGTCGGCGTGACCAGATCAACTGCCGGGACGCGCGCGCGAAATTAGATGCATGGGTAGCGCTGCAGTCCGCACGGCTGAGCCGATGCACCTACGGCCGGCCCAGTGCCGCGCCGTCGACGTCGAGGTGCACGCGCCGGACCGCGCCTGCATCGCGCATCAGCTCCGGCTCGGCTCGCCGTCGAGCAGGCCGCAGGCCAGCGTCGCGTGTGCCTGGTGGCAACGATCTGCCGCGTATCGGCGTGATGGCGATCTGTATAACGTTAGTCGTGGATGGCGAGCCCATCTTGGGGGTTTGGGACGTTGCGTTGCTGAAGCCACAGGTCGAGGTCGGTGGCGGGCAGGGCTGGACTCCAGAGGTAGCCTTGGCCGGCATCGCATCCGACTCGAGCGAGAAATGCCAGGGCCTCGGGCGTTTCCACGCCCTCGGCGATCACGCGTTTGCCGAGCCCGTGTACCAGTTCGATGGTGCCCCGAACGATGCGCGCATCGGGGTCGCTGTGCGGGAGGTCCAGGACGAACGATTTGTCGATCTTGACTATGGAGACGGGGAGGTTGCGGAGGTAGGCGAGTGAGGAGAAGCCGGTGCCGAAGTCGTCGATGGCCAGGGTGAAGCCCTTAGCAGCCAAGTTCCCGAGGACCCGGATGGCCTGTTGTGGATCGACCATTACTCCGGACTCGGTTACCTCTAGCTCCAGCGCGCTCAATGGAACACGATGGCGTCTGCAGAGGCGTTCGAGCGTATCCGGGAAACCCGAGTCGATCAAGGAGCCGACGGACAGGTTCACCGCCACCGCCAGGTTGAGGCCGAGGTGGTGCTGAAAATCGTGGGCCGCCGCTGCAAGATCATGGGTTTCGACCCGCCCGGCGACACCGACCTCGCCCCAGCGCGCACCGTCCTGGTCACCGGGTCGAGCGAGCAATACATCGCCACGCTGCAGTCACTCATCGCCGAAACCGAAGACCGCGAGGCTGGCCGATGACCGCGCCCACCGTAAGCGCCACGACGTTGCTCGTCGACGTCGGCGGGACGCCGGCGCCCCAGGGCCGAAGACGTCAAGGGGTTCCGCGGCGGCAAGCCGGTGCTAATGGCTTGAGCAGAAATCCGCTGGCTCCCGCGCGGAGCGCGTCCTGCCACCGCCGCGATCGTCGTCGTCAGTCGGACGCTGCGGGCTCTGGCGCGACTTGAGCGGCCCAGAGGTCGGGTCCGAATACTTCGTAGCGGATTCGTGATGCCGGCACGCCGCGCTTGATGAGGGTTGCCTGGACGTGGTGCATGAACGGTAGCGGGCCGCAGGTGAATACC
>JBBQUT010000058.1:0-18176 GCA_038212215.1 Mycobacteriales bacterium | reverse complement strand
GTGCACGCAGTGCCCCCCGCCCTCGAAGACCTCGACCGGGCAGCCGAGCGCCTCGGCCAAAGCTAGGCCGGTGCGGTGGTCGACGATCCGATCGACGCTCCCGTGGATCACCAGAGCAGGACACCGGACCCGCGCGGCCAGCTCGGACACCGTCGGCTCGGACCTGCCGGAACCATCGCCGAGAAACGGCGCCCGATGAGTGGCCGCGAGCGTCTCGGGGTCCGTCTGCAGCGCCCAGCCGACCGAGTCCTCGACCTTTGACGGCGAGGACCCCGTCGTCATCCACGCAATGCCGCTACGAGAAAAATTCCGTCGATTCCTGAGATGACTAGACGAGGTGATGAACATGCGACACAGCGACACACAGGTCCAGCAGGCCGCTCGACGATATGAGCAACTCGCCGACGCTCTTGACCCGCAAACTATCGAAGCCGACGACCTGAGCGACCTCTACGTCGTCGCCGCCGCATCGCAAGCCGCGCAGGACGATGAAGCCTGCCTCCACATGGCTGTGCGCGCCGCTCGCGAACAGGGCCGCTCCTGGAACCAGCTCGCCACCGCCCTCGGCGTCTCCCGTCAAGCAGCCCGCCAACGCTTCACCGACAAGTCGCGCGGCTGATCGGACAGCCCCGCAAGCGGATCGCAGACTGACACTCCTTGCCCGGAAGCGAGCAGAGTATCTGGGTGTATTCCTCACGGTGTGCGGCCGCCGCGCGTAGGGCGGCGGTGTGGTGTTTTATTGCTCGGGTCTGGATCGATGAAATTCTTGACGATGTGGAACTGGCTGTCGTCGAGCAGCGTCCGTTCGACCACCTCGCTGCCGCCGGCGGTGGGTGGCAAGCTTGCGGAGTGCGCGCCCCGTGGAGCCCAACGACAATGCGCGCCTGCGTCTCGGTGCCGCACTTCATCTTCGCCGCCTCCTGACACGTCCTCTCTTCGATCCTCCACCAGATGTTCGGCAACCCGTGCTCCGGCGCTCGTGCCCCGCGCAGGCGAGGCGGAGGCGGGCTCGGGTGACCAAATCGGTGACCATGACGTCCAGAAATCGGAAAAGGCCCCAACGCGAACTATGGAAGCCCTGAGATTGATGACCTGGATTGTGCGCCGTGAGGGAATCGAACCCCCAACCCGCTGATTAAGAGTCCCGTCGAACTGGTCGTACCTGAAGGCCGGTGATCCCGGCAGGCCCCGTTCTCTGGGCATTTGCATAGTTCGTCGTCACTACTCGTCCTACCTCATTGCGGATCGCACTTGCTCGTGTGTGACCAATTGGTGACCGACGCCATGATCATCGGTCCGCGCGTTGGAGAGAGCTAAGCCCACGCGCGGGATCGTGACCGCCACGACCCGTACTGGCGCTATGCGTCGGCGTGCTCGGTGGATTGTTCGGTCTGGTGCCGCTCAAGCACCACCTCGCTGCGAGGCCCGCCGCACGCGGGGCGGGCACACGAGCGGACGGCAAGACCGCGGCCGCGAGGCCCACCGGTGATCACGAGTGGAATTTTGACTGACCCAAACGCACTGGAGCGTCGGCCCGCGCCGGGCACCCAAGTCCCTCGGCGATCCGGTGGGGGCGTTCTGCTTTCTACGAAGGAACAGTCAGGCCGGATTGTGAGATGCCCGGGTGCGGGTCACGGTTCTCGCCGACCTGCTGGGCGCGGCGCCTTACCTGCTCGGATCCACCCGGAGGACAGCCTGGTGATCATCGGCCTGCACGAGTCGAGGATCGTTGTCACCGCGCGCCTCGACCTCGCCGACCTAGCCGACACCCCGGTCGCCGCCGACACGCTCGAGGCGATCAAGCGCGGCAACGCCACCGCCGTGTTCGGCGCCATCCTCAGCGAGCAGCACACCGACATCGAGGTGATCGCGCTGTGCTTCACCGACGAGGCGCGCCGGGCCGACCTCGAACTGCTGGACACCTTCGTCGTGATCGACGGGCGGTGGCGATCACTGAGCTGCGACAGCCCGCAGTGCTGCCTACCCGGAGGGCAACGGCGAAGCTCACCCCGGCCGGCTCTACGCGGCGGCCACCTACGCCAGGTTGAGCGTGCTGCCCAACCGGGACGCGCTGACCATTGTGTTCACGCCGCTGCCCTGCTCCGATGAACTCACCGTCGAGCTACCGCGGCACAAGGGCGAACCATCTCACCGCCATCCTCAACGGACACAAGAACCGGTATGCAAGGGTTCCGGTCGTCCGGGCGCTGTTTGCGGCGCAGCGGGCCGCACAGGCCGCCGCGATGCCCACCACCGAGCGGGCGGCCCGGGTCGCCTTGCAGTCCTACGCCGTGCGCGACATGGTCTGGCTGGCGGTGGACGGCGGCCAGCTGGGCGGAGGCGGTCGCATGGGTGCCGCCGCGGTGGGAATGCAAGGAATCCAAGTACCCATCGTCACCGAGCTACACACGTCGGTCGTACACATCAGCAATACGCCGGTGCCTGCGCGCAAGCTCGCTCGCGACACGGGCCCCGGCGCCCTGGTGAGCGTGACGCCGCACTGGTGCTGTCAGGCTCCGAGTAGAAGTTGATGGGTTCGGATAATTTCCTGGGAGCAGGAATGCCTAGCCGTCGACACCCTGGCCGGTCAGTGGCCTCGCGGATTTCGTGTTCCAGCTTGTCGAGCAGTTCGCGCATTTGCGGGCAGGCCGGCTCGCCGAACGACGGTGCTTCCAGCAACACGTAGGTAAGCATGCCGCGCAGGCGTTCGACTGCGCTGACGTCGACCCCGAGGTCGCTCATCAGTCGGCACTCAGCGGTCACGAACGCGCGCAGCAGCGCGTCGTCCTGGCGCAACTCCTCGGCGAGGCGCAGCGCGGTGTCGATCGGGTACCAGCCCGGGGTACCCCCGAGCAGCTCGTTCGGGTTTTGCACCCAGGGTTCGTCCATGAGCGCCTGCACGCCGCGTCGGCTGGCGTACAGCGCCCGGCTTAGCAGTTCGGCGCGGCGTTGCTCGTAGGTCTTGCGATCGCCTGGGCTGTGCGGCGCCCCGATGGACTCCAGCTCGTCGAGCACCCGATTCACCTAATGGATCGCCCATGGCCTATGCGATGTGCAGGTCGTGTGCGTCGATCTCGGCACGTTCGAGGTATCGGTGGCGTGCCAGCAGGATCAGCACGGCGGTCAGGGCTTCCTCGTCACCGCCGAACGGGGCACCGTCACCGGTGGCGCGTTGTGGATGCTGGGCGTGCTGGCCAAGGTGTGGCCGGTCGCGCCGATGGCGGGCCTGCTGCTGCGCCGTCCAGGACGGCTGCAGCTGGTCATCGGCTCGGCGCTCACCCTCGCCGTCAGGTAGCGATGCTGGACAGTTACCGGCGCGCTGGGCGCGATGATCAACTATTTGTTCGACACGGGGACGACGGCCGCCGGCCATGCGCTGGCGCAGCATCGGCCCGAGGTGTCCCGCCCGGCTCGTTGGTGCTGCCAGGGCCGCGCGCGAGGTCGGCGCGGCTGGGGGCCGGGATGCCGACGATGAAGCGACCCCGGGACGCCGCGCTGAAGGCCGCCGTGCTTCAGCGGTAAGCCGTTATCACTGCTACCCGGACAGATGACGGTTTGGCGCCATTTTTGAGGGCGCCTTCTTGCACTGTCCACGTTGGCTGGGAGCGGTCGGGCAGGGTCGCGCCGATGTCGCCGCCGCAGTCGTAGCTCAGGACGCTTGTGTTGGTGCCGTAGCCGAGGAATCGGCATTGGCGGCCGTCCGCCAGGACTAGGAACCAGGCGGGTGCGGTGACGTTTTCGTGGTTCAGCTGGTCCGTCGGGATGCCATTGGAGTTGTCTGGCCGGACCATAATGAGCTGATTAGAGGTCGGGTCGCTCGAGCATAGGACGGGAGCTCCCGGGTCTCCGCCTCCCGTGTCGTCGATGAAGCATGGTGTCCCATTGCCCGGAGGGGAGCACCGTACGGCCAGCGGTGATCCGGGATCGTCGGAAGACCCGCCGTCACAGGCCGCAGCTCCTCCGTCCGCTACTGAGAGACCCGGTGCCGGGGCGCCGCTGGAAGGTCCGGTTGCGACCCACGGCTCGAATGTCTTGAGCACCGTGACTTGCGGCGGCCGGGTCGGGCCGGGGGGATTGGTTGAGCCGGACGGGTCGGCGACCTGGGTTTGGATAATCGCTGCCGCGATCTGTGCCTGCCCTAACGGAGTGGGGTGAGGCACGCAGTTGCTTAGGATCACGACCGATCCCAATGGCCCGAGGTCGAACGACAGTTTCGTCTCGCTTGGTTCGGAGTCATCGTATGGGAGCGGAAACGGGCAATCGGCGCCGAGCGCGCGTATGTCACCAAGGCCTTTGATCCCGCCGTGGCTGGTGAGCGAGTAGACCCACGGGTCTGCCGCACACATGTCGTGGCCTTCGAACGAGTCCAAACTTACGAAGGTTGCGCGTCCCCCCGAATTGCCTACAGCGGCCGATAGGGTGTCGTTCAGTTGGCTGGCGAGGAAGCTGGACACTCGGTGGAACCGGGTTTGAAAAAGCGACTCTGTATTCGGGAGGCTACCCGCGTAGTTATTGAACGCGGACGCTTTACCGAGAAGGCCTACACCGTCTAGGTTGCTCATAAATGCAGCTAATGCCGGAAAGACGAAGAGCCGACACGCTGAACGACCTGCCTGCACCGGGTCAGGAAACGGGTCGTAATAACCGGTGACAAGTATGTGGGCGTTCGGATATGCCTGCGCCAAGCTCGACAAGACCGCAGGCGACTGCGGTTCAGTCGTTGGCTGGGCAGGACCGGCCGGCTGCGTCAGGGTGGTGCTGAGGTTCGATAGCTGCGTCCTAGTGGCGTCACTCGCCTTAAGGTTATTAATATCCCCAGCCAGGCACGGATCGCGCTCGAATTGAATCTCGGCAGTCAGGCAATCCGCGAAGTTGATGTCGTCCGCCCCCACAGTAAGCGTGACAACATCGACCCGTTCCCTCGCCTGGGCCGGCATATCCCTCGTCGCCCAATCCAACTGGGTCAGAACATCAGAGCTGGACGCATTCTGCACCGAATAGTTCCGACTGGCGGCCACCAGGTCGCCGATGCTGGCAGCGAGTAGACATGGATACGCCCGCGGCGTCGTGGCGGGACAGGTCGCGTCCCCGCCGGGAAACCGCCGGCTGATTCGCGACACGGGCCACTCGGCCGCCCGAGAGAGGCCATACCCCGCAGCGACTGAGTCGCCGAAACCAACAACGATGTGAGCACCAACGGAGACACCAGTCCCCGTCGTGGTGCTGGAGGGACCGAGCGCAGCAACAGTCCCAACACCGGCCGCTACGACCACACCAGCGACCACGATGGTCGCGACCTTCGACCCGAGAATCAACGGCAATCTCACGTAGCACCCAATCCGTTATTCGACAGGCTGGCATGCTTCGACGCTGAATCCATCGAGGCGGGTGCCGCCATCCGATCGTGCGGGTCAGTATGGACGCGAATGCCGAACCGTGCTACCCCGACGTTGCCGAGCGGGCGTTGAGTGACCCTGCTCGGCTGTTGAGCTGCCCCCGCCCGCCTGCCCCGCGTCGGCGACACTGGGCTCACAAGAACAGCTCCCCTGCCGGCCGTTCTCGGTCACACCGGCGCTGCGGTCTCGGGGCTGGACGCCGCGGCACTTTCCGGGGTGCTGGACCCGTCGCCGGCGGTCAACGCGTCGAGCATGCCGCACATCGTCAAGACCCGCAGCGGGATGGAGGGCACCGCGGTCACGCTCATGCTTCCCCCTAGCGCGCCAAGGCGGCTGCGGGCGAGGGTGAGGGCCCTGAGCCCGGCGACGTCGAGAAACGTCAGCGCCGACAGGTTCAAGTACACATCGCGGTGCCCCTCGTCCACCAGTCGCTCGAGCGTGGCGTGCAGGATCGGCGCCGCGGCGATATCCAGTTCACCGATCAGCAGCAACTCGGCGTAACCGTCCAATGCTGTAGGACGATGTCGAGGATCGGGCTGCGTGCTTCAGCACCAGTCATGCCCGAACCTCACCCTCATCCCGGTGAAACCCGGTAGGTGCGCACCGCCGTGACGCCTCGGCGCTGGAGCGTTTCGATCTGATCAAGGTCGTCCGTACACCCAGAACCCAAGCAAAGGCCGTCGGGCTGTAACCCCTGGACGTCAACACCGCAATCGCCCAGCCGCGATCCCTCCGGGCAGCGGCCTCGGTCGGTCGTGCTCAAGCACGATTGCCGTGATCAGTTCGAGCTCCTCGTCACTGCTGAACGCGGCGCCGTACCGGTGGCGTTATATAGGCGGCGCTATCGCGACTACTTCCTACAATGTATTGCTTCGGCTTTTGCCCAACGCTGGAATGTGAGATAATGGTCGCAGCGGCTTGGAAGACGTGCGCCCAAAGATGGCCCTGCCTGAGCTGTTATCCGCATTCACACGAATCGATAGTTCAGTGCATGGCACCATCCTTTGCTGAGCCACCGATCTGGTTCACTCAAAGCACATTCTTCGTTTCCCCCAGTGAAGAGGGGATAGATGATGCTGCGCTGCCCGGTTCGGGTCTACAAGAAAGCGTACGAACGGCGCTGGATGCCGTCCGGCGGGCGGGTGAGTGACTTCGTCGGGCGTTGCGGCGGCACGGGTCGCGGGTCGTCAGCGACGCAGCCTACGCAGCTGCCACCGCCCCGTCGTGGCCGGTGTGGGTCGGCGGCGGCCTCCCGGTGTGCGACGGCTGGCCACGGTGCTGTCCGCGCCGCTCGGTCGTCCACGGCACCGGGCGCCAGCGCTGCACCGAGCACGCGAGCCGCTGGCACGACGACCCGTTCGACCCGTTCACCTGACCTTCCGCACCGAGCCCCGGTATCGACTGTCCGGCGTGCGCCGATGACCCGCGGCCCCTGACCACCCGGTCGGGGGCTTCTTGCTGTCCCTACGAAGGAGATTCCCGCCATGCCCAGCCCCAACGACCCGACCCTGCAGGTGCGCCGTCCCGCCGACCTGCTCACCGCTGTGCCAGCAGATCGACGAGTCGGCTCGTGTCGCACCACTGGCCGTCCAGACCCGGATTGTCAGCGCCGAGCAGGTCCGCGACACTAATCCCGAAATCCCGAGCATGTTCGAGGTGATCGAGTTCGCCGACGGTCACCACGCCCAGCTACAGCTCGAGGAGTCGTTGCTCGAGATAGACGCGCCCGAAGGCGGCGACGACCACGCCGAGTCAGAGCGAGCGCCCTTCGCGTACTGGATCGATCCGGAGTGGACCGGCGCGCACGCCGACCAGCGGCACGTCACCATCGTCGTCGCGCCCGGCGTCCGGGTGAAGACCAGCTCGACGGACCGCGTGGCGGTGATCAAGTACGGTCGCTCGCTTGCCTTCGACGTCGTGCGCGTGCCGCACCGCGCACTGGTTCCTGGACAGGCACGCGGTTCGGCCTGCAGGACTTCGTCGGTGTCGACACGATCGATCCGCAGGCGGCCAATCGGGTTCCGGGGCTGCCCGGCTTGGGTCCGGAGGACACGTGCCAGCACCGCGATGCTGTCAACGTCGGGACGGGGCTGGTCGGGGTCACGATCGTCCATCCGTACAGCGGCGCGCGGGTGCAGCTGCGTCCTACCATGCCTCGGTGGGCGCGGCCTATGCCTGGCAGGTCATCGCACCGCAAGACGGTCAGCAGGGGGCGATCCGCGCCGTAGTGGGGCCCGGCGTCACGGTGTCGGTCGCCGAGCCCGTCCCGTATCGGCTGCGATCGCACGACGGCGGACCCACGGAGTCACGCAAGCCCGGCAACGCGAGCGCCGGCGCAGGGCTGGCCACCGAGTCGTTCGAGTTCACACTGGTCGAGGTCGCCGATCCAGCCAAGGTGCCTGTGCAGGGCACGCCGCTCAACATCGAGTATCTGCTCGGCTTCGGATCGATTCGCGAGCCCGATCAACATTCCTGGCTCAACACCGACGATGCGTCGGTGCGCATGGCGACCGGCACCTTCGATGCTGTCGTCAGCATGATCCCGATCGTTGGTGCGCTCTACACGATAGGCGAATTCGCGTACACGGCGGCGACCGGTCACGACTGGTGGGGCAACGAGGTCGACGACGGCGGCAAGGTGCTCATGGGTGTGGGCGCCGTGTTGAGCATCATTCCGCTAGTCGGGGGTGTCTCTCGGCTGATCACCGGCGCCGTCGAAATGACCCGCGTTGTCGAGTTCGCGGCGCAGTGGGGCATGCGTGCCGAGGAACTGGAGACCGTGCTGGCCCGGGTCGCCACGTCGGTCTCCGGGTCGGATGCCGAGGTGGTGGCGAAGGCGACACGGGCGCGGCAGAAGGGCGGCAGCCTCACCGAGGAGGAGATGGCGTCGCTGCGCTCGGTGCTCGGCGAGGTGGGGGCCGCCGGCGTCGCGTTCGAGGGCATTGCGCTCTCCGGGACGGGACGGCTCGAGGTCGAGCTCACCTCGGGCGGTTCGCAGCTGACCAGTCAGGACTTCCTCGCCCAGCTGCTCAGTGACGTGCGCACGACCGGCAAGGTCTCTGACGAGCTGATGGCACCGCTTGCGCGGTCCGGGCAGTTCGGCAACGCGGAGGAGACCGAGGCCGCGGTGCAGCAGGCACTGCGCGACCTCGCCGGCTCCGAAGGGGTCGCGGCCGACGAGGCGCTGGTGAACGCGACGGCACACAGCGCGGGGGAGGCGGTCGCGCGGGTGCAGGCCGCGGCAGCCGAGGTGTCCATGCCGCAGACACGCGTGCTGGCGGTGAGTCGACCAGAGCTGATCGCGCAGTACGAGCAGCTCGTCAACGAGCGCCTGTCCGCCACCATCCAGAACGTGCTCCAGGGGCAGGGCACGACGCCGCCCCGGACGAGGCTGGCCCAGATCAGGACGCAGTTCGACCAGTTGCGCAACCAGTTCGGCCCGACCGGCCGGTTGACGCCGGTTCAGCGCGACCTGGCCAATCAGCTGCTACGGGAGGCGCGCACGCTGAGCGAAGGCGACTTCGACCTCGTTCGGGCCGGCGTGTGGCGGCGGCTGCGCAATCCGCGACTCAACCCCGACCTGGCCAGGATCGAGCGGCAGCTACTCGCCTCCGGTGACGCGCAGGTCGGCAAGAGCGGCGGGCTGAATCTGCGAATGGCCGAAGTGAGTCCGACCGGCCAGCGCGGCGGCACGAAGTACGAGTCGATGAACCTCGAGCATCGGGTCCGGCGCTCAGACAATCCGTGGGCCTACCGCCATGCTCGGCCAATGCGGAGCTGACCTCGTCGACGCTTGCGAAGGTGGTCACGGTTCTCCTTGACTTCTCCCGGACAGCAGCTCTGCCTTCATGCCGCCCGGGACGTGGGGGATCGTTAGCTGAGCAGGTCGTCCAGGTCCCCCGTCATGCAGTGCTCGATGACCGGGCGCACGGTCTCGAACGTGCACTCCTTCGGATTGCCCGGCGTGCAGGCGTCGCCCAACACGTGATTGGTGATGCGGTCCACGTCAGCCTTGTCGCCCTTGATGACGGGGGCGTTCTTGTAGTAGTCCGTCGGGCCCTGGCCGAGCCGGTTCTTCGAGTAGCTGTCCTTGGTGACATCGACGAACCGCTGCGGGATACCGACATCGCGCAGCAGCCGGATCCCCGCTGCCAACGCAGCCTCGGCGCCTTGGACGTCGGTCATGCCGTGGGTGTCGACGCCCATGGCCTGGGCGATTTCGGAAAATCGCTTGTAGTGCACTGGCAGGTTGAACGCCCACACGCGCGGCAATTCGATCGCATTGTTCAGGCCGTGGTGGGTGTCGTAGAACGCGCTGATTGCGTGCGACGTCGAGTGGATGATGCCCAGTCCGCCTGAGTTGAATGCTTGTGCCGCGATGTGGACGCTAGACCGGCTGGAGCGCTTGGGAAAGCCTTTGGCGATGTTCCGCCCGATTGGGGTGCTACCTCACCGATTGGCCGGCCTAGGGTCTAGAATGCTATTGGCGCCAGATTCCCGACTGCGTCTGTCGTTTTCCCGGCACACCACAACCCGTGGCCTACGCCCACTCCCTGCGGAGGTACCCGCGTGACAGACATCGCGACGACAAAGGAATCCCCTGCCCCGCACGAGTCGGTGACCGTCGGTTCACCGTCGGCGTCGTCGCCTGACGATGCAGGCATGGTGGAGGAAGTCCTCGTTGAAGAGGTTTCCATCGACGGTATGTGCGGCGTCTACTGACCTCGGCCGCCAGCATGGCGGACGATGCGCTGACACGCGGTTTCGACCTTGACCGTGCCTGGCGGCTGCATCCTCAGGTCGCGGTGCGACCTGAGGCATTCGGTGCCCTGCTGTATCACTTCGGGACCCGGCGGTTGTCGTTTCTGAAGAGTCCCGCGGTCCTATCGGTGGTGCGCAGTCTCTCCGAGCACCCCACCGCCCGGCATGCGTGCACAGCCGTTGGCATCGACACGGCCGAGCTGGTCGCGTTCGAACATGCACTCGCCACGCTGGCCGCCTCCAACATGATCATCACGCCCGCGGAGGATGACACTCAATGACCATGATTGACACGCCCGTCAGCACAGCGGCCGACGCCCGGCCGGCAAAGGTCGGACGCCTTGTCGACCAGTTTCAGCTGGGCCTCGACGCGCCGATCTGCCTGACGTGGGAGCTGACCTACGCGTGCAACCTCGCCTGCGTGCACTGCTTGTCCAGCTCAGGACGGCGTGACCCTAACGAGCTGTCGACCGCTGAGTGCAAGGCGATCATCGACGAACTCCAGCGGATGCAAGTGTTCTACGTCAACATCGGTGGCGGCGAGCCGACCGTCCGCCCCGACTTCTGGGAGCTGGTCGACTACGCGACAGCTCACAGCGTCGGCGTCAAGTTCTCGACCAACGGTGTCAAGATCACGCCTGCGGCGGCGACACGGCTGGCGGGAAGTGATTACGTCGACGTGCAGATCTCCCTGGACGGGGCTACCGCCGAGGTCAACGACGCGATCCGCGGCCCAGGTTCCTACGATATGGCACTGCTGGCGATGGAGAACCTCGCCGCGGCGGGCTTCAAGGGTTTCAAGATCTCCGTGGTGATGACCAGCAAGAACATCGGCCAGCTCGACGCCTTCAAGGCCATCGCGGATCGCTACTCGGCCCAGCTTCGACTGACCCGGCTGAGGCCGTCCGGACGTGGTGCGGATGTATGGGATCAGCTTCATCCGACTGCCGTCCAACAGCGCAAGCTCTACGACTGGCTGGTCGAGCACGGCGAGCAGGTGCTGACCGGCGACTCGTTCTTCCACCTCGCCGCGTTCGGTGAGGCGCTACCCGGACTGAACCTGTGCGGAGCCGGCCGGGTGGTGTGCCTGATCGACCCGGTGGGCGACGTCTACGCCTGCCCGTTCGCGATCCACGACTCTTTCCTGGCCGGCAACATTCGCGAGAAAGGCTTCGCCGCCGTCTGGCGGGAGTCGGAGCTGTTCGCCGATCTGCGCAAGCCGCAGACCGGCGGTGCATGCATGTCCTGTTCGGCCTTCGACTCGTGTCGCGGCGGGTGCATGGCGGCGAAGTTCTTCACCGGGCTGCCTCTGGATGGTCCCGATCCAGAATGTGTCAAGGGGCATGGCGAGACAGCGCTCGCTGCGGTTGACGCCGACACCACGCCTCGCCCGGTACTCGACCACTCGCACCGGGTTCTCCCGACACCGCCGCGAACGCTGAAGCTGGTCCCGCTCACGATCGGCGCCCGGCCGCTGACCCCACCGGTCAACGGGTTGAGCGACCGCGGCTGCGATGAGAGTCCGCTGGCAGGATTCACGCCGGCACGCCGCGGTGGCTAGCCAGCACCGCTGCACCACCGGACCGGATCAGCCTGATCTCCGGTGCAGCAGCACGATAGAACCAGTACTTGTCACCCAGTGACATGACGCATTTCGCCTTGGCGCTGTGACGCCAGTTCTTGCCCTACAGAGGAGTGCATTGATGAGCAGGACATGGTTCGAAACAGTTGCCGAGGCGCAGCGGCGCGCGAAGAAGCGGTTACCCAAGTCGGTGTACAGCGCTCTGGTGGCCGGTTCGGAGCATGGCGTGACGATCGATGACAACACCGCGGCCTTCAGCGAGTTGGGTTTCGCCCCACATGTAGCCGGGCTGTCGGACAGCCGCGACCTGGCAACCACCGTGATGGGCCAGCCGATCTCGATGCCGGTTGTCATCTCGCCGACCGGCGTTCAGGCCGTGCACCCAGACGGCGAGGTGGCGGTCGCCCGCGCCGCCGCTGCGCGCGGCACGGCGATGGGGCTGAGCTCCTTCGCGAGCAAACCAGTCGAGGAAGTGGCTGCGGCCAACTCGCAGACGTTCTTCCAGATGTACTGGGTGGGCACTCGCGAGGTCCTGGTGCAGCGCATGGAGCGCGCTCGTAAGGCCGGAGCCGTCGGATTGATCATGACGCTGGATTGGTCATTTTCCAACGGGCGCGACTGGGGCAGTCCCACCATCCCTGAGAAGGTGGACCTCAAGACCATGGTGCGCATGGCCCCGGAGACCCTGATCCGGATCCCCTGGCTGCTGGAATTCGCCAAGACCGGCTTCATCCCTGACCTCACGACGCCGAACCTGACAGCTCCCGGTGGGGTGCCGCCGACCTTCTTCACCGCCTACGGCGAGTGGATGCAGACGCCGCTGCCGACGTGGGAGGACGTGGCCTGGCTGCGTGAGTTGTGGGGCGGGCCGTTCATGCTCAAGGGCGTCATGCGGGTGGACGACGCCAAGCGCGCAGTCGACGCCGGCGTTACGGCTATCTCGGTGTCCAACCACGGGGGCAATAACCTCGATGGGACACCAGCCTCGATCCGTGCGTTGCCGGGAATCGCCGAAGCGGTAGGCGAACAGGTCGAGGTGCTGCTCGACGGTGGTGTGCGCCGCGGCAGCGACGTGGTGAAGGCGGTGGCGCTGGGAGCGCGCGCGGTCCTGATCGGTCGTGCCTACCTGTGGGGCCTGGCGGCCAACGGGCAGGCCGGGGTGGAGAACGTGCTCGACATCCTGCGCGGCGGCATCGACTCGGCGGTGCTGGGACTGGGGCATTCCTCGATCCACGATCTCAGCCGCGACGACATCGTTATGCCACCTGGATTCACTCGCGACCTCGGCCACAGAACGGCGTCGCACGCCTGACACCAGGGTGGGCTCGACCTAGCTCTCAGACGGATTGAGGACGGCGCTCTCCGCGTCGCTGAACAGGCGGGAGCGGATGAGGAAACGCACGCCCTCGGGCGCCTCCACGGAGAATCCGCTACCCCGCCCGGGAACCACATCGACGGTGAGATGAGTGTGTCTCCAGTATGCGAACTGGCTGACCGACATCCAGAACGGCACGGGCTCCGGTAGCCCGTCGATGATCAGGTCTGCGAGTTGGATATCTGCATCTCCGGTCAGGAACTCACCCGCCGGATAACACATGGGTGACGAGCCGTCGCAACATCCGCCGGACTGGTGGAACATCAAGGGACCGTGGCGCCCGGTCAGGCGGCGGAGAAACTCCGCCGCCTCGTCTGTGATCGCCACACGCTCGGCGCCGGCCACCAGCAATACCTTGCTCCTCGAGTCGATCTAGAAGAATCCGAGAGCCTTGGGTGAGTAGCTCACCAGAAGATTCTTCGTATTCTGGTAGTGGTCGAGCATCATCTTGTGGTTCTCGCGCCCGATGCCGGACTGCTTGTATCCGCCAAAGGCGGCGTGTGCGGGATAGGCGTGGTAGCAGTTCGTCCACACCCGTCCCGCCTGGATCTCGCGCCCCGCTCGGTAGGCCCGCGAGCCGTCGCGAGTCCAGACGCCGGCGCCCAGGCCATAGAGGGTGTCGTTGGCGATCCCCAGTGCCTCGTCCTCGTCTTCGAATCGCGCAACTGAAACCACCGGCCCAAAGATCTCTTCCTGGAAGATCCGCATCGAGTTGTTGCCCTCGAAGACTGTCGGAGAGCAGTAGTACCCGTCGGAAAGGTCGCCGCCGGGGTCGACACGCAGCCCGCCGGAGAGCACCTTCGCGCCTTCCGCCTTGCCGATCTCGATGTAGGACAGGATCTTCTCTAGCTGGTCGTTGGACGCCTGCGCGCCGAGCATCGTGGTCAGGTCGAGCGGATTGCCCTGCTTGATCTTGTTGACTCGTTCGACGCCCTCGCCGAGGAACTGGTCATAGATCGAGGACTGGATGAGCGCACGCGACGGGGAGGTGCATACCTCGCCCTGGTTCAGGGCGAACATCGTGAAGCCCTCGAGCGCCTTGTCGTAGAAGTCGTCCCGGCTCGAGGCGACGTCTTCGAAGAAGATGTTCGGGCTCTTGCCGCCCAGCTCGAGAGTCACCGGAATCAGGTTCTGGCTCGCGTATTGCATGATCAGCCGTCCGGTCGTCGTCTCGCCGGTGAATGCCACCTTGTGGATGCGGCTCGAGGAGGCAAGCGGCTTGCCGGCCTCGACCCCGAATCCGTTCACGACATTGAGCACGCCCGGCGGTAGGAATTCGGCGATGACTTCGATCAGTTTCAGGATCGACCAGGGCGTCTGCTCTGCGGGCTTGAGGACGATGCAGTTTCCGGCAGCCAGGGCAGGAGCGAGTTTCCACACAGCCATCAGCAGGGGAAAGTTCCACGGAATGATCAGCGCGACCACGCCGAGCGGTTCGTGCAGGTGGTACGCGACCGTGTCGGCGTCGATCTCAGAAACGCCACCTTCCTGTGCACGGATTGCGCCGGCGAAGTAACGGAAATGATCCACCGCTAGTGGCAGGTCGGCGGCCAGCGTCTCGCGGACCGGCTTGCCGTTGTCCCATGTTTCGGCAATCGCCAGCATTTCCAGATTCTGCTCGATCGCGTCGGCGATTTTGTTGAGGATCACGGCACGTTCGGCGGGTGAGGTACGACCCCACGCGCGCTTCGCCGCGTGGGCCGCATCAAGGGCGAGCTCGACGTCTTCGGCAGTACTGCGAGCGATCTCGGTGAACGACTTGCCGTTGACCGGCGACGGATTTTCGAAGTAGTCGCCCTTGCTGGGGGGCACCCACTCGCCGCCGATGAAGTTGCCGTATCGGCTTTCGACCGACACCGAGCTATCGGCTGATCCTGGGGATGAATAGATGGTCATTGACGGCCTCCGCGTACACGTAGCACGCTCGCCAGCCTGACGAGCTCGGGCCCCCCCAGGTTTGAATGGCGAGCGCTACAGATACGCTGCAGGCCCGACAGCGAGCGCAACGGCGACGGTGCCGGGCGCGCGGTGTTTCGATGATGTCACAGCCGGGCGCTGACGTCCCCTCGGATCAGCAATCTGAATCTTTCGCGGTGAGCTGCGCCTGCAGCGTTGCGACGGCCGAATGATCACCCAGCGTGGTGATGTCGCCGATCTCGTTGCTTACGACATCTGCTACATTTCCGGGCCAGTCGGGGCGGGCAAAACGCATCTCGCGTGGGCCCTTGCCAAGCAGTGGTTTCGACACGTCGCGGGGACCCGCCCCATTCCCAACTTCCATGCGTTCTACGTCGGGCACCTGATCCACCTGCTTCGGCCGGGGAACGCGGTCGTCATTCCTGCGAGCCACGGGACGTACGGGGACTTCCAGCCGGCGACGACCGTTGATCACTTCCACGACGTGTGTCGGGCGGACCTGCTGCTGCTCGACGACTTCGGCGCCGACAAGTTGACCGACTGGGGGCTCGAGCAGCTGACCACAATCATGAACAGCCGCTACAACGAGATGAAGCCCACCATCACAAGCAACGTCACGCCGAGCGACGTAGCGAACGCCGTCGGCGATCGGTTGGCGAGCAGGTTCATGCACAACGCCACGGTCATCCCGGTCATTAGTGCTGACCGTCGTCGGCGCATGCAGTGACCGCTCGGGCCAAGCGCCCTGGATGTCGCGGCACCGCGACCTTGCCCACTGGGCGAGTCCGCTGCCTACCCGGAGAGTTCTACCTCCGGGCCGAGGTCGCGAACGCCCTCGAGACCTCACCCGCGACCATGCGCCGACTCGCCGTCGTCAACCCCACCCGGTTCGGCCCCGCCGCCCGGGAACCTCGTCGTCCCGGTGTACGACGCCGCGGCGGTCGCCCGACTGCACGCCCACCTCGCCGAACACTGAGGCCCATGCGGGCGACCGCGGCTGTGGTCTGACGCCGAGCGGCGCGCCCGCCGAGCTGCGCATAGTGCAGCGGGGTACCGGCGTCGGCGTGCCGTCGCTTTGTGCGATCGGGGTGACCACGCTGGCGCCGAACGGATGCTGGTCAACGCCGAGCAGACCTCCAACGCGGCAGTGCGGGTAACAGGACCGGCAGCACGCACCTGGCATCGGCCGGGCCTAACTGCATCGCGGGAGTGACGTGACGCCCGCGCGAAACTAGGGGCATGGGTAGCGCTGCAGTCCGCACGGCTGAGCCGGTGCGCCTACGGCCGGCACAGCGCACCGACGACGACATCGAGGTGCACGCCCAGGACCGCGCCTACACCGCGCACCAGCTTCGGCTCGGCGGTGTCGACTGGACGGAGATCGCCGAGCGCACCGGTTACCTCGACGGCCGGATCGCGTCGATGGCCGTGACCGCCTGGTTGCAGAAGATTGCCATCGAGCAGGCGCCAGGCCAGCGCCGCGGGGCATTACAGCTCGAACTGGACCGGCTCGACCAGATACAGGCCGCCTTCTGGGATCTGACGTTGGCCGGCGATTACCACGCCGCCGAGGTGGTGCTGAAAATCGTGGGCCGCCGCTGCACGATCATGGGTTTCGACCCGCCCGGCGACACCGACCTCACCCCGCCGCGCACCGTCCTGGTCACCGGCTCGGGCGAGCAGCACGTTGCCACGCTGCAGTCGCTCATCGCCGAAACCGAGGCCGCGAGGCTGGCCGATGAGCACGCCCCCCGGTTAGCGCCGGCACGCTGATGTCATCGACCGCGTGCTCGATGCTGCACGAGGGAGCATAGGGTGCGAATCACCGACGGATTCGCAGTGCAGCGGGCCTACGCGCTCACCACGGATTCCCGTTTGTGCTGCGACCCTTTGGAGAGCCGATGTCCTCGACGCCGTCAGAGAGTTCCTCCTCCTTGCTGTCTTCGCGTTCAGGGGCCGTGGTGCGAGCGACCGCGGCGGTGGTGGCTGAGCACGCCGAGCAGATCACTGCCTGCTTCTATCCCCGCATGTTCGCCGAGCACCCGCAGTTGCTCCGGGTGTTCAACCAGGGCAACCAGGCCACCGGTGAACAGAGCCGCGCGCTCGCGGGCTCGGTCGTGGCCTACGCCGTGCAGCTGATCGACCCGGCCGCGCCGTCCTTTGCGCCGGTGATGAAACGGATCGCCGGTAAGCACATGTCGCTCGGGATCCGCCCCGAGCAGTACACCATCGTCGGTCACCACCTGCTGGCCGCAGTGGCCGAGGTGCTGGGCGACGCGGTCACCCCGGAGATCGCCGACGCGTGGAATGAGGTCTACTGGCTCTTCGCCGCGCAACTGATTGCCGAGGAGGCCCGGCTCTACCTGCAGGCCGGCGTCGACCCGGCCCAGCCGACCCGCCCGTACCAGGTGGTCCGGCGCATCGAAGAGACCGCCGACGTGGTCTCGCTGGTCCTGGAACCAGCCGACGACGGCGAGCTGCCGAGCATCAGCCCCGGACAATACGTCTCGGTGTTCGTCGACCTGCCCACCGGCGAGCGGCAACCCCGCCAGTACACCGTGTCCTCCACCGCGTTGGGTACCCGGATGCAGATCACCGTGCGCCGAGTGACAGGCATAGACGGCGCCCCGGACGGTCAGGTCTCCTCGTTCCTGCACGACCAGACCACGGTTGGCGACCTGCTCGAGGTCAGCGCCCCGGCCGGCGACTTCGTCGTCCAATCACCAGAGGGCCCGCTGCTGCTGGCCACTGCCGGGGCAGGAATCACCACCGTGCTGCCGATCGTGGAGCACATCGCCCGCACCCAGCCCGAGCGCAAGGTCATCGTCGCGCACGCCGACCGCACCGCTCAGGACCACGCGCTGCGCGAGACCGTCCTGCATGTCGGGCGCCAGATCGATGACTTCACCGCCTACACCTGGTACCAGACCGTCAGCGCCGAAGACAAACGCTCCACCCAAGGGCTGATGGACCTCTCCGAGGTGCCGCTACCCGAGAACGTCCAGGTATTCACCTGCGGCCCGCTACCGTTCATGCACCACGTCCAGGCAACCCTCATCAAGCGCGGCGTGCCGGCATCACGAATCCGCTACGAAGTATTCGGACCCGACCTCTGGGCCGCTCAAGTCGCGCCAGAGCCCGCAGC
>JBBQUT010000057.1:0-19198 GCA_038212215.1 Mycobacteriales bacterium | reverse complement strand
CGAGGCGGGGAATCGGGTGGGTCAAGTGCATCTGGTGTGTCAAGTACCCAGCCGAGCGACACTTCCGCCCCGTCGACAACTCAGGTCCCTGGGCACTCGGTCGACATCCTGCAGGTCAGCAAGTGCTGGACCAATGCGACGACAAGTCGCGGAGGTGAGTTGCTGATCAAGGCGCAGAGCTCGGACAAGACGGCGCGCTTGCTCGCCTACCGCCCGGACGGAACCTTCATCGGTGAAGTGCAGAACGGTGGCGGCAACCGCTACGGCGGCACCATCGCACCCCATCAGTTCTACGACCCCGTCAAGGTGACGATCAGGAGCAGCGCGGGCGGCAGCATCACCGTGCCGACGACACCATTCCAGGCAGAGAATTGATCTTCGGTACAACCCTCGACGCGGCCCGTCCGCCGTCGGCGCACGCCTTCGCTCGGCCCGCGATCATGGTCGGCACTGGTGATGTTCACGTGCTGCGATAGTGGGTGCGTGGCCCTTTATGCTGGCGAGGTTCCCGCTCGACCCACCGAGTCGTCTTGGGACGCGAACCCGTTCCTTGGTGCGGCAAATCCGGCGATGGAGCGTGTTGTGAGCGCGCCGCTGCGGTCGTTGGCCAGGAAGGCGGTCCCGGCCGATGTGGCGTACCAGTTGGTGCGCGACGAGTTGCTGCTCGACGGCAGCGCCCGGCTGAACCTGGCCACCTTCGTCACGACGTGGATGGAGCCCCAAGCCGCGCGGCTGATGGCCGAGTCGCTGGACAAGAACATGATCGACAAGGACGAGTACCCGCAGACTGCGGACATTGAGAACCGGTGCGTCGCGATCCTCGCCGACCTGTGGCACGCTCCGGACGGCGACGTCGCGACGGGGTGTTCGACGACGGGATCCAGCGAGGCGTGCATGCTCGCCGGCCTGGCCCTCAAGCGCCGCTGGGCGTCGCGAACCGGCAACGATCCGGCGCGCAAACCGAATCTGGTGATGGGCGCGAACGTGCAGGTCTGCTGGGAGAAGTTCTGCCGTTATTGGGACGTCGAGGCGCGACTGGTCCCGGTCGAGGGTGACCGTCTGCACCTGGGTGCAGCCGAGGCCGTCGCGCAGTGCGATGAGAACACGATCGGCGTGGTGGCAATCCTCGGTTCGACCTTCGACGGCAGTTACGAACCGGTGGCCGAGATCGCGGCCGCCCTCGACGAACTCGCCGCAGGCGGCGGCCCCGACGTCGCGCTGCATGTCGACGCCGCATCCGGCGGAATGATCGCCCCATTCCTCGACCCCGAGCTGGTCTGGGACTTCCGGATCCCGCGGGTTGCCTCGATCAACACCTCCGGTCACAAGTACGGCCTGGTGTATCCGGGAGTGGGCTGGGCGATCTGGCGCGATGCTGACGCGTTGCCCAAGGAACTGGTGTTCAACGTCAACTACCTAGGCGGCGACATGCCGACCTTCGCCCTGAACTTCTCCCGTCCCGGGGCTCAGGTCATCGCGCAGTACTACACGTTCTGCCGGCTCGGTTTCGACGGTTACGTCGCCGTCCAGCAGGCCGCCCGCGGCGTCGCAACCTCACTGGCACGCCAGATCGCCGAACTTGGGCCCTACCGGTTAATCACCAACGGCGACCAATTGCCGGTCTTCGCGTTCACAACCGCGAACCACATCACCGACTGGGACGTCTTCGCCGTGTCCCGCGGACTGCGCGAACGCGGCTGGCAGGTCCCGGCTTACACCTTCCCCGCCGATCGCACCGACCTCACGGTGCTCAGGGTTGTATGCCGCAACGGCTTCTCCCGCGACCTCGCCGACCTGTTCCTGCGTGACCTCAACCACGTCAGCGACACCCTGCAACACGACGTCGCCGCAGCGGGCAACACCGGGTCCGCCTCGTTCCATCACTGACACCCTCCGCCTGCCGGCGCGCAGCGATGAGGCGAAAATTTGCGCACTACAGGGAGAAACTTTCGCTGGTGAGGCCGCATTGGGTAGCGACCGCCGCGAGTCGCTTGTCGCGCGTCCATAGTCGGGCGGCGGTCGTCAGCATCGTCGAGGCGAGCAGATGTGCGTCGACGTAGCCGATGCCGAGTCCGTACAGCTGACGGTTGTCGATCAGGGTGCGCACCTCCACGTCTGTCGCGGCCGTCGCCTGCGGGAGGTCAAGGAGCAGCCCGAGGATCTCGCGGCGACGCGAAAGCTGGCCGAGTGCAAGTTCACCAGTTACCCAAGGGTGGGCGAGCACCTGACCGTGCTGGAGTAGGGAGGCGAGTTCCGGGTCACCGCTGCGGAGATGGTCGATCCAAATCGAGGTGTCGACGAGAATCACGTAGGCGTCGTCTGCCGTCGCGGGATTGCCTTCCCGCCCGGCTCACTGCCGGCCAGTTGAGCCAAGCGCCGCGCGCTTTCGCGCTCGATCAGTGCACGCAGGGCCTGGCGTACCAGCGCGCTCTTCTCCTTCGTCCCTGTCAGACGCTGAGCTTCCAGGACGAGATCGTCATCCAGGGCGAGCGTTGTTCTCACTTCGGCCTCCTAGGCACATTTGGCGGCATCAAATGATGACAATACACGTGCGCCGAGGTCACCGCCCAAGCCGCCCAGCAAGCACGGACGATTGGCAGGCTGCTATGGATGACCGAAGGCGGCCTCCGCCTCGGCACTGGTCAGCGCCTTGCTCCGGAACGTCGTCGTACCGGCCTCCAGCAGCTCGCGCGCCGCGTCGCGAAGCGCTCCGAACGCAGCCCACGCAAGAGCCCCGCCGGTCGACACCCGGCGAACATTCAGAGCAGCCAGCTCCGAGACCGGTGGAACGCCGGCGACGGCCAGCACGTTCACCGGCGCTCGCACCGACTCGACAACTCGGGCGATGTCCGCTGCCGCGCGCAATCCCGGCGCGTACACGACATCGGCCCCTGCGCTTCGATAGGCGCGAAGCCGCTCGATCGTGTTGTCCAGATCGTCGTGGCCGTAAAGATGATTTTCGGCGCGTGCCGTCAGCACGATGCCGTACTTCCGGCAGGCATCAGCCGCAGCGGCCACCCGCTCCGTGCCCACCGTCAGGGTCTCGACCTGTCTGGCGATCGGGTCGTAGTCCTCGATCGAGATGCCGGCCGCCCCCGCCTCGGCAAGCAGATCCACCGTTTCCGCGATCCCCGCCGCCGAGTCGGCGAAGCAACGTTCGGCGTCAACGTTCAATGGCACTCCGACCGCGGCCGTCACCGCGGCCACATGCGCGACGAGTTCGTCGCGGGTGACCTGTTGATCGAGCTTACCCAGGCCTGCCGCCAGCCCGGAAGAAGTCGTCGCCAGAGCCGGAAAGCCGAGATGCTCCAGCAGGCGCGCCGAACCGACGTCCCACGGGTTTGGTAGCAGGAAGGTCCCCGCCCCATGCAGAGCCCGGAATCTGTCACGAGTGGCGCTCATCGCCCAACACTCAAAATGCCGTAGCCGAAGCCTTCGATGCGGAGCTCGTGGGCTTCCGTCTCGACTCCTGAGCCCCAAAGCAAAGTTGCCTGCGCGGCTAGGGTGGCCCGCTCGCGACGCGGGTTGACCACGACCAGGTGGGTGTCGCCACGCAGGTAAGCGAAGGGGTAACCCTCGTTGACCACGCGGGTCGAGGCGTGTCCTTGCAGGGCCGGGGTGGCTCGACGCAGTGCGGAGAGTCGGCGCACGAGGTTCAGGGTCGAGGCGGGGTCGCTCACCTGGTCCGCGACCGTCGGTCGCAGCGGGTCGGGGTCCACGGGCAGATACAACCGGGCGGGATCTGCGGTGGAGAAGCCGGCGTTCGGCCCGTCGTCCCACTGCATCGGCGTCCGGCAGCCGGCACGGTTGTAGGAGGGGTTACACACCGCGCCCTCGACGTCGGGCATCCTGGGCAGGTAACGCATGCCGATCTCGTCGCCGTAATAAGGGCAGGGAACGCTGCCCCAGGTGAACAGGAACGTGAGCGCCGCGCCCAGCTGCTCGGGAGTGCGCGGCCCGCAGCGGAGGCGGTCGAAGTCGTGGTCGGCCGTGCTCAGAACGATCGGCCGGGCCCGGTCACCTTCACGTAGGCCGGACCAGGCGTCGAGGAACGTCCGCGTGCTGCCCTGGCCGGCGGCGTCGAAGAAGGGCACCTGGGGTGCTTGAAACGGCAACACCCCCGCGGCGTGGTTGTCGAAGAGACTCGCATGGGCCTCTTCGATGACCAGGGCGAAGTCGGCGTGGAACGCCAGCGGAGACGCGGTGCGCGGCTCAATCCCCTCGGGGATGAGGACGGCATCGGGGTAGGCGGTGTCCATCCACTGACGAAATTCACGCCAGATCTCCGTCGAAGCTGCCTCTCCTTCGTCGACGCTGTAGTCCTTGACCAGGGAGAACGCCATGTCGACCCGAAAGCCCGACACTCCCTTCGCCAACCAGAACTCGATCACGTCCCGCAGCGCCTGGCGGTTGCGGCGGGGCCCCGGCGCATCGACGCCGTCGCGCCACGGCTCGCCGGAGTTCAGGGAGGACCAGCCGAAGTTCAGGGCCGGCTGCTCGTCGTAGAAATTCTTCAGATACCAGCCCACCCTGGGTCCGGGCGACGGCACCCAGGCGGGAGTTCCGGGGATCTCCGCGACCCAGCCGCGCGTCGGCGAGTCCGTACGCCAGATGTACCGGTCGCCGTCCGGGTCGCGCCCGTCGGCAGCGAGTTCTCGCTGGAACCACGGGTGCTCGATCGAGGTATGGCCGGCGACGAGATCGAGGATCACCCGGATGCTCTGGTCGGCTGCCCGGGCGACGAGCTCGGCCATGTCTTCGTTAGTGCCGTATCGAGGCGCGATTTTAAGATAGTCCGAGACGTCATACCCGGCGTCGACGAACGGCGACTCGAAACACGGGTTGAACCAGATGGCGTCGACACCCAACGACGCGATGTGATCGAGCCGGTCGATCACACCGCGCAGATCGCCGACTCCGTCACCGTTGGAGTCGGCGAAGGACTGCGGGTACACCTCGTACAGAACGGCGTCCGTCAGCCACTGACCGTCCATGCCTAGCCCTCTCCGAAGCCGCAGCCCGGGCTGCGCAAACGCTCCACGGGCCAAGCTACCGGGCGGAAGACCGGTCCGCCGATCCGCTAGGCCAGGGAGAAAGCCAGTTTCGCGGCGAGCGTGCTCGTCAGAGCGAGCAGTGCGGCCTTGCTGATGCCGTAGCTAGCTGCGCTGCCGCCCCGGCGGTCGAGACCGAATGCGGTGTCGCCATGAGAAACGGCGCAGCAGCTTGCCGCACCGGAAGCGCTCAACCTGCCGGCACGTCGCGGCCGAGGAACGCGACCAACCTGACGATCGCCGGGGCAGCGTCGGCGACGTGCCGGGCCGGGCCGAAACAGCCGCCGCCGGGACGTACTGCTCGCCCATCTGCGCGGGCGAACGCCAGCGATTCTTCGGCGGCATCCTCCGGCAGATCAGCCGGTCGTCCAAGAGCCTGGGCGAGGTCCCAGCCGTGGGCCAGCAGGTCGTACATGCGGATCTTCAGCCGCTCCGCGCCGGTGGCGGCACCGAGCGGACCCTGGTAGGAGCGATCGAGAACGCCTGGCTGCCCAAACGCGTCGCACAGCACGGCAGCCGATTCACGATAGTCGCGGGCGAGCATGTCGCTCGGCATCCCATTACCCCGCTGCGGCAGCGGAAGCTCGGCGAGCACCGCGGCGAACACCAGATTCTTGCCGACCAGATGCTCGACGAGCCGGTGCACGGTCCAGTCCATGCACTGAGTCGGCGCGGACCACTGGCCGGGCTGGATCGCATCGATCAGCTCGCCGACTGCGACGAACGAACGAGCGAGTTGGTCGAGTTGGATTTCATTGGCTACGGCCACAAGGCCACCCCTTACAGGTGGCGCCACCGGGCGAGCTGCCCTCAGGTCAGCAAACTCCAGGAGGCGCGGAAACGGTCATCGACACAGAACGTCGCACCTCCTTCCCACTCGTACGGTCGACCATGACTCTGCCACATCAGCCGTACGGTCGGGCCGGGATTTATCGATCTCGATTGGGGAGATCCTGCTCGAGGTCACCCGGAGTGGGCCGCGCCAGACCTTATGCAACTCGGGAGTGCTGACCCACCGGTCAGTTCGCGCTTGTTGTCAGATGCCAACGGATTGCCTCGGAGACCGCCTCGGGTGCTTCCTCGGCCTGGTGGTGGCCGCTGTCGATAATTCGGTGGGTGACCGTGCCGTCTACCCACGGCATCCATATCGCTGCGGGGTCGCCGTGGATGTCCAGATCGTCCTGGGCGGATTCCAGGAGGAGCATCGGGCATGCGACTCGACGTCCGGCGTCGCGATCAGCGGCGTCGTGATCGCGGTCGATACCAAGCCCTGCGCGGTAGTCCTCCGCCATTGCGTGAACAACTCGGTGGTCGTGGAATGCAGCCCACATGTCGGCATGGTTCTCCTCGCCGATGAGCTCTGCCGATGGCAGTGCTGTACCAAGCGTCCGGATCAGCGTTGATCACGCGCTCGGCCGGCTTGTTTGTGTTTGACCGAGGAACCACCGGTGCCACCACTCGCTCGCGAACCGCGCGTCGGTTCGTTCGAGGTGTTCGATCACGGGCAGGCCGTCCATGATGACGAGGTGAGTGACACGGCTTGGGTGATCCATCGCGGCGCGAAAGGCCACGAGGGAACCTCGATCGTGGCCCACCTCGGCGAACTGCTCATGCCCAAGCTGCGTCATGAGGCCGGCGACATCGTTCGCCATCGCTCGCTTGCTTGATTGAGCGTGCCCAGGAGCGTCCGGAGGCAGCGTCGATCGACCGTATCCACGCAGATCAGGTGTCACCACCGAGTGGTGCGCGGCCAGCCTCGGGGCGACCGCATGCCAAGTGGTGTGTGTCCGGGGATGTCCGTGCAGCAGAACAACAGGGGTGCCAGTGCCCCCGTAGCGGACCCGGAGGGTGACCTGTCCAACTTCAAGGTAGTCGAGTGCGAAGCCGTCGAACACCTACTCAACTGCGTGAGCGGGCACCAAACAGCGTCAGCTGTCTAGCTCGCTCTCCGACCGCAGGATGCAGAATTCGTTACCTCGCCGGGACGGCGAGCACTACCCATCCAGTTCCGGGACCGTGCGTTGCTCGAAGGTCGGCCACCAACGTCGCGCCCAGGTGGACGAGTACGTCGAGTTCCTCGTCACGGGTGCGATGGCGAGGGCGCAGGTCGAGATGAAGACGGTTGTTTCCGGCGCGATGCTTGGTCTCGGGGGCGTCGGGCACCTCAACGAACCGCAGCTGATGGTTGGTCGTGGCGTCCCGGATCATGCACTCCTGATCGCCGGGCTCGTTGGGATCGTCCTCGATGTCCGCGTAGCCGAGCACGGTCTTCCACCACTCCGAAAGCGTGTAGACGTCTGCGCAATCGATGGTCGTGTGCGATACGAAAAGCTGCCACCTTCCGAACACTTCCGTGCCGTCACACGTCGACGCAAAGGCTTTTCGAGGGCGACACAGGCGCACGCGTCTTCATTTTGACGATCGCTCTACGGCCGATCCGCTAACGCTACGAGCGCTTTCGTTGCGCTATGAGCGTGCAGATGGCGCTTTCATCGATCGTGAAGGTGTACGGCTTCATGGCCAATCTCCGTGTGCTGTGGGGCGGGTCATTGGTGGTAGTAGGAGCGGGCCGGTGTGGTCGCAGCTGCGAGCAGGGTTGGCCCGTCGTAGCGGACCGGTGCGGCGTCCGGGCGGGACAGACCAGCCGGTTGGAGGTCGTGGAGCTGCTCGGTGGACAGCGCGTACACCACGCGGCCGAGGCCGGCACGGGCGATCACGTTGGTGCACATCGCGCACGGCTGGCAGCTGGTGTACAGCGTGAAACGGGCTCGCTCGTCAACCGAATGCGTCAGCGCGGCGTAGCGCGCAAGCCTCAGTTCCGGGTGGGCGGTGATGTCCCCAGTGCTGTGCACGGTGTTGTGCTCGCGTCCCAGCACGATTCCCGCTGCGTCGACCAATAACGAGCCGTAGGGGAGGTCACCGCCAGCGGCTGCGAGCTCAGCAAGATGGATCGCCGCGCGCACGTGATGCGAGTCGGCGTCGGTGATGTCCATGGCCCTGCCCGTCATGCTGTCAGCCACCCCTCGCCGACGACCAGCCCGGAACCGGACAGTCGCACTACCTCCCCGCACACCTCGACCCGCAGCGTGCTGGGCCGGCCCACCGGGTTTCCCTGCTGGATCTGTACCACCGAGTCATCGGGACGCGGCCGGCGCGGACCAACGCCGCCGCGAGCGGACCGGCGGCCGTGCCGGTCGCGGGGTCTTCGGTGATCCCCACCGTGGGATTGAAAAACCGCGCGTAGGCGTGTGCGCAGTCGCCATCGGCGTCGGTGACGAGGTGGGTGGCTGCGGCGTATACATAGCAGCCTTCGCCGCCGGATTCGCGCAGCACGCCCAGCAGTGCGCGATGATCCACGCTGACACCGTCGACGACGCTTCGGTCGCGCACAGGGAGCACAAAGATCCGTGGGAGCGTCTGGCGGCGTTCATGCGCGCGTCGGTGGAGGCCGATACGAGTGGCCTGACGATCCGCCTCGCGGGCATGTTCACTCCGACGCCGGCGATGTTCGAGGCCTCGGTTCGTGCCGGCGCGCTCGGTGTTGAGCTGTTCGACGGCGCGAAGGCCGCCGGAGCGATCCGTCCCGACGCGGATGTCAACGACCTGGCGATGATGCTCGAGCAGCTCGCGTCAATCTCGCTTACCGGCGATGACCGCGACCGCGCCCTGCGACGCCGATACCTCGAGCTGCTCCTCGACGGCCTACGACCACAACGCCGCAAGACGCAGCTTCCCGGACGCCCGCCATCCGACGAAGAGCTCGGCGCCCGTTGGACGTCGCGTCGATGAAGCACGCTGCCGCGCGTTCACTCACCGCGCGCCGCTGACGCGAGCGATCCGCCCGGATGTGCTTACTGTTCAGAGTCCACGACCAGGCAGTGCGTCCGCCGCCTCGAACGAGCCGACAACGTGTCGTCAAGGGCAACGTGGAGCTGTGACGGGTGGTCACACTCGACGACGACGGATCGTCAATCAGGAAAAGTCGGCTGCAGTGAAGGGTGAGGGCCGTGGGGCAGACGGAGATTTTCGAGCTTGAGCGAGCGCGCCTGTTAAGCATCGCCGCGCGGGTGCTGGGTGATCGAACCGAGGCCGAGGACGTGGTGCAGCAGGCGTGGCTGCGGCTGCACAGGACGGACGACGAGATCGAGAGCCTGCCGGCCTGGCTGACCACGGTCACGACCCGGCTGTGCTTGGACCGGCTGCGATTACGGATACCCGCGCCCGTGGCCGAAATTGTGGTCGATGAGAGTGCACCGGACCCGGCTGACGACTTCGCGCTTGCCGAGATGGTAGGAGCCGCCCTCTATGTGGTCCTTGACCGTCTTTCACCCCAGGAGCGGATCGCGTTCGTGCTGCATGACAGCTTCGGCTTCGAGTTCTCCACCATCGCCGCCATCCTCAACACCACCCCGGTCGCCGCGCGCAAGCTTGCTTCCCGCGCCCGCGCCAAGGTCGGCCAACCTGCTCGCCAGGATGAACTAGCCGACTGGGAGGTCGTCGATGCGTTTATGGCAGCCGCGAAGGAAGGCGACTTCGACCGGTTGCTGCTGCTCCTGGCCCCCGACGCTGTCGTTACGGCCGACGACGCCGCCGCCATGGCCGGCACCCCGGAGCGGATCGAAGGCGCTCGCGAAGTCGCAACGTTCTTCAACGGCAGCGCCCAGTCCGCGCTCGCGGTGTTCGCCGGTAATCGGCCCGGAGCCGCCTGGTTCCACCGTGGTGAGGCGAAGGTGCTCTTTGACTTCGCCGTCTCGGACGGCCTCGTGCGCCGCATCAGGTTCTGCGCCGAGCCTGAGCTGTTGGCCCAAGTGGTGCGACGCGACGGGAAGCAACGCCGCGGCTGAGCACGGCGGAGGTCACACCCGTTGTGTGCCGATCGTCAGATAGACGAACCCAACGAACACGGGACCGGATCATAGGAGAGGAACCGAGCATGAAGACCATGACTTGCCGCCAACTCGGCGGGCCGTGCGACCTGGAGCACCGCGGCGAGACCGCCGACGACGTCATCAAGGCCCAGGACCGCCACCTCAAGGAGACTGACAAGAGCGGCGACCATCAAGAGGCGCGCGACGCGATGAAAGGTCGCTGGCTGCACCCGAGGAAATCGCTGGGCTGGTATCGCGACACGAAGAAGGCCTTCACCGATCTCCCGGCAAGCTGACCGCGTCCTCACCGTCGAACTCACAACACGAGAGAAGAGCCAAAAAATGCCTGAGTCCACGCCAACCGGCTTCACCGTCGAAGAGCGCGCCGCGATGAAGTCACGAGCCGCGGAGCTACGCGCTGAGGGCAAGAACGGCGCCAAGAAGGCGGACGGGCTGTCAGCGGTCCTCGACAGCATCGCGAAGATGGCGCCGGAAGATCGTGCTCTGGCCGAGCGCGTGCACGTGCTGGTGACCGCGAACGGCCCGACACTGGCGCCGAAGACCTGGTACGGGATGCCTGCCTACGCTGACGCGGACGGGAAGGTCGTGGTCTGTTTCAAGAATGCGGGCAAGTTCAACACTCGCTTCTCGACCCTGGAGTTTCAGGACGCTGCGCACCTCGACGACGGTGAGATCTGGCCGGTGTCGTTCGCCCTCTTTAGGTGGAGCCCGGCGGTGGAGAAGCAGGTCGCCGAACTGGTAACGGGCGCGGTCTCCTGACAGTGGAGCCCTTTGTCGACATACCACCAGGGGCGGCCGCTATGGTTGCGCGTGCGCCTGGATGCTAGTGGGAAACCCGAAATTCGTGCCGTAGCGGGATCACAAGTGTGGCTATCGAGTTGAGCACCCCCGACGTCGGCCAGCTCGGCGACGTCGTTAGCGCGCTGCGTGACTGGCAGCACGACGGCTCGCCGATGCAGCTGCACCCGGGCGATCTGGGCTGGAATTGGCAGTTCGGCGTGGACGCGACGGCCGCGGCGCTTCGGATCTGGAGCCGGGCCGGACAGATTCTCGCCATCGGATTCCGCGACGGTCCTGAGGTATTGCGGATGACTGTCGCGCCTCAGGTTTGGCGCGAGAAGGAGCTCGCTGACCAGGTGGTTGCGGACGTGTCCGAACCGCAGCGTGGCGTCCTGCCGGCGGGAAAGGTGTCCGTCGAGACGCCGGACGGCACCCGAGTGCAGGATCTGTTGTCCGACGTTGGCTGGAGCGCTGGCGAGCCGTGGACGCCGCTGCGCCACGACCTCACGGCGCCGGCGAGAACAGCAGACATGCGGATTGAGGTGGTCGGTCCGGCGCGGGTGCCCGAATTTGCAGCCGTCCATAGGTCAGCATGGGGCAGTACTCGGTTCACCGATGAGAGGTGGCACGCGATGGCGGCCGGATTGCCGTACGCCGACGCACGGTGCCTGCTTGCCTACGACGATCAGGGCGTTGCGGTAGCGGGGGTAACGGTTTGGGCGGCCGGTCCGGGGAAGCCGGGGCTACTCGAGCCGATGGGCGTCCACGCCGAACATCGCGGGCGCGGCTACGGCGCGGCGATCTGCGTTGCCGCGGCGGCCGAGCTCAAGAAGCTCGGTTCGTCGAGCGCGCTGGTCTGTACCAAGAGTTCTCTTGCTGCTGCGGTCGCCACCTACGAGGCGGCCGGTTTCCAGCAACTTCCTCAGCGGCTGGACCGATCCCGAGACGCCTCACCGGCAGCGTGATTGAGGCGGACGCGTAGCGATAGGAGCCGTCCGGGATCCGAGTACGGCACAGGACGACGCCGCGTGGGAGTTGGGTCCGCGTACTCTTTCATCGGAGTAAGAGGTGCGCGTCGCAAGCGCGGGCGCTACCGCAGCCGGCGCGGCGGCGGGTCAGGTAAGCGGTCTCGCTCGTTGGTGCTTTTCGGTAGCATCTAGAGTGCTACTGTCGGGGCGTGGAACGGATTGGGGTGCGTGAGCTTCGCCAGCATGCCAGCCGCTACCTGGCCCGCGTGAAATCAGGCGAGACCGTGGAAGTCACCGAACGCGGACACCTCATCGCCTTGCTAGTGCCCCCGGGCCCGGCTGGGGACGCGCGGGAGAAGCTGATCGCTACGGGTCAGCTGATTCCGGCTGCCGGCCCGCTGCGCCTGCCGCCACGAAAGGCGGTTGCCCAGCCGTCCGGCGCGGTGCTCGACGAGCTTCGCGCTGAGCGGTGATCTACCTCGATTCCTCCGCGCTGCTGAAGTTGCTGTTCGAGGAGCTGGACAGTGCCGCGCTCGCCAGCTGGCTAGCCGAGCGGGCCAGCATACCGGCGGTGAGCAGTGAGCTGGCCAAGCTCGAGGTGGTGCGCGCGACGCGACGACTCGACGAGCAGGTTGTGCCGGCAGCGCGGTCGTTGTTGGCACAACTCGATCTGATCCCGCTGCGCGCAGCCTTGCTCGACGAAGCCGCCGACGTTGGCGACTGCGGGCTGCGGAGCCTGGACGCGATCCACCTGGCCAGTGCGTTGAGCATCGCCGCGCACCTCACCGCGTTTGTCGCCTACGACAACCGACTGAACACCGCAGCCGAAGCCGCCGACCTGCCCACCGTCCGCCCGCGACGATTCCCGTAAATGTCGGACCGTCGTGGCAGGGCGGTCGCCGTCGCCCACCCGTTACGCGCGCCCGTGGCGCTAGGGTCACATCCCATGGCGACGCCGAGCCGGAGGTTGGACCGCAAGCTGGACCACATCGCGTCCGGCCGTTACGTCCCGGACGACTTCGTGATCGCCGACGCGAAGGACGCGGACATGGCCTTCGGTGCCGCCGCAGCGGGGAAGCGTCAGGACCCGTCGGACGGCGCTGGCGACTCGGTTCGGTATCGCTCGCGTCCCGAGTATCTCGAGGACATGCGAAGCATGATCGCCGGCGGGGTCGTCGACGTCATGCTGACCTCGGCCGCCAACGGTGAGCGACTCAGCTCAGACGGATCGCTCGACGTCTACGTCACGCTGGCCGTCCGGGCGAACGACACGACCGACATCTGGAACGTGCGGGGGAGCGAATACGTGTCGCATCCCTCGCGCCCGTTCCGCACCGCGCAGCTGCCGGCTGTCCGCTCGTTCTGCGATCTCGTGCTCTATTCGGTCACGTTCAACAACGACCTCGATCACGACCTCGCGACCGTCGAGGCCTACCGGGCGTTCCGTCACGAAGCCTCCGAGCTCGGCATCCGCCACTTCCTCGAGGTGTTCAACCCGAACGCTGCGAGCAACCTGGCGCCCGAACAGGTCGGTGCCTTCGTGACCGACTCGATCGTGCGCACGCTGGCCGGCGTGACGAGCGCAGAGCGGCCGCTGTTTCTGAAGATGGCGTACGGCGGCGCGGAGTCGCTGACCGAGTTGGTCAACCACGACCCGTCGCTGGTGGTCGGCATCCTCGGCGGCTCGGCCGGTACGACCCGCGACACCTTCGAGCTACTGCACCAGGCGCAGCGTCACGGTGCGCGCGTCGCGCTGTTCGGCCGAAAGATTCAACAGGCGGAGTCGCAGCTCGACCTCGTCGCTCTCATGCGTCCGGTGCTGCGCGGCGAGCTCACGCCGGAGGACGCCGTCCGCGTCTATCACGATGCGCTGGCGAAGGCGGACAAGACGCCGCATCGTCCGCTGGCCGTCGACCGGGAACCGAGCGACCCGGTCCTGCTCGGGCGATGAACGACATCGACCGCTCGCGGTCCGGTGTCCTTTGTGCCGGATCGATCATCGTCGACGTCGGCAAGGTGATCGACAGTTACCCCGAGCGCGAACACCTCGCCGTCATCGAGGAAATCTCGTCGAGCACGGGCGGCCCGGCACTGAACATGGCGGTCGACCTGCGCATGCTCGGATCCGGGTGGCCGGTCGGCGTCGCAGGCGCCGTCGGCGACGACGCGAACGGATCATTCGTCCTCGGCGAGTGCGGGCGGCTGCGGATCGACACCTCCGGTGTGCTGCGGACGGCGGGCGCCGTCACGGCATTCACCGACGCGATGGTCGAGTCCGACGGTGGACGGCGGACTTTCTTCCACCACAGCGGCGCCAATGCCCTGTTCGATGGGGAATTGATCGATCTCGAGTCCTCGACGGCCCGGATCCTGCATGTCGGGGCGCCGGGTATCCATGCCCTCATGGACGGCCCGCGGAGCGACGGTGGCAACGGCTGGTCGGCACTGCTCGCACGGGCGCAGGCGGCCGGGCTGTGGACGAATCTGGAGCTGGTGAGCATCGATCCCGCCCGGGTGGCCGAACTCGCCCAGCCGTGCCTGCGGCACCTCGACACCATCGTCGTCAACGAACTCGAAGCGAGCGCGATCCTCGGTCGTGAAGCCGCTCCGTGCGCTGTCGATTCTGTCGACTGGGACGGCCTGGAGCAGACGGCGATCGGTGTGGCCAGGCGTGGCGTGTCGTCGCTCGCCGTCGTGCACTTCCCGGCCGGCTGCGTAGCTGCAGCACCTGACGGCCGGACGTGGCGGCAGGGATCGGTGCGCGTGCCGCGGGATCAGGTGCGCAGTACGACAGGTGCCGGGGATGCTTTCGCGGCCGGGGTGCTGTTGGGGCTGCACGACGGCTGGTCGGTGGACCAGTGCCTGCAACTCGGGGCGGCGTCAGCCGGGACGTGCGTGCGCAGTACGCACACCTCAGCCGGAATCCGTGCCGCGTCCGCGTGCCTGGACGTAGGTGCGGCGGACGGCTACCGCGCGACCGCCTCGGCGTGAGCCGTCAGAGCGGTGAGCTGGTACTGCGAATTTGATGCCCCGTCAGCCTGCCGACCGGGAATGTCGATCTCCATTAGCGTCCACCCTTGCCTGCGATGAGTGGGGTTCAGGCAGCCATTGGTTTGTGCGGCGGCAAGGTTGGGCACGCGCACTGGCCCGCGTGTATTGGCATGCCAGAGGGCCGCGACCTGACTATTGATCATCAGAAGCGAGTGCACGATTCCCGGAGAGTCCAGCCCACGGTCCGAACACCGACTATCGGCACGGCCCATCGTGGGTGCAGACGACCGACGAACGACGGGTGTAGGCCCGATGCAAGAGGTGTAATCGCCGGGAGAACGGAGGTGGTCCGGAACGCCTGTCGAGTCGTCGTAGTCCGGTCCGGGTCGAGCTGCGCTGTCCGGGTGAGACTTGCAGGGGAAGTCGCGTTGTCAGTTGAAAGCTGCGCGTCGCTGCCGGGGATCGACTTCGGGCTGTCAAGACGTTGACGTCGTGCCTGCTTCGGCCGCGGCGCCGCACCGGTGTTGGCCTCGGCGTGGGGGGCGCCGTTCGAACGGGTCGGCCGGTTCGGCGGTCCGTTGCACCGGACCGGCCAGCGTCACCTGAGCGGTCTTCGGTGGTCGCGGCCGCCCGGTGCGCATGTGGGTTTCGAGTCCTAGGCGCGTTCCGGATGTGTTCGTCCGTGGTCGTGAGAGCGTTCCGCTGCGTGGCCAGGACGTGCTCGGTCGCGGATCTGGATGAGGATCCTGCCGGCCGCGCGGCGTTCGTCCAGCTCGCTTATCGCGGTCGCGGTTTGATCGAGCGGGTACACCGCGGCAATGGGTGGGTCGATCTTGCCGGATCGCAATAGTGGAAGCAGTTCGCGCCACTGTTGGCTGGCGTAGTCCGGGTGGCTTTGCCAGAATTCGGCCGCGGCCACGCCGATGACCGTCGTGTTGGTCAGCAGGAGCCGGTTTACCCGGACCGTCGGGATCTGGCCGTCGGTGAAGCCGATCACGAGCAGCCTGCCCTCGGCGGCCAGAGATCGAAGCGAATCGGTGAATCGGTCACCGCCGACCGGGTCAACGACAACGTCGACGCCTGCGCCGCCGGTGATTTGACGGGCAGCGTCAAGGAAGCCGATCACGGGCAATATCTCGTCGGCCCCGGCGGCTCGAGCGATATCGGCCTTGGCTGGCGACGACACCACCGCGAGCACTCGCGCCCCGAGGCTCGCGGCTAACTGGCAGCACGCGATACCGACGCCGCCGGCCGCGCCGTGCACCAGCACCGTCTCGCCGGCGGTCAGGTGCGCGCGGCGGACCAGCGCAAACTGCGCGGTCAAGTAGTTGAGCGGTAGGGCGGCGGCTTTGTCGAACGGCACGTCGTCCGGTAGCGGGAACACCATGCCCGTGTCTACCGCGACCGACTCGGCGAAACCGCCGATCACCGGCATGGCCGCGACCCGGTCGCCGGCCCGGAAGCCGCCGGAATCGGCACGCACCACTCCAGACACTTCCCACCCTGGGATAAATGGCAGTTGCGGGCGTCGCTGGTACTGCCCGCGGGTCTGGAGTACATCGGGAAACACAACTCCCGCGTACATGACATCGATCAAGGCCTGACCGGCCGTGGCCTGCGGCTCAGCGACCTCCTGGAACTCGACGGCAGCCGGACCGGACAGGGTAGTGATCACAGCGGCGCGCACTAAACCATTATCGCGAACCCGCGCCCGCGCCCGATAACAGCGCCGACCCCGGCCATATGCAGAACTCCTGCCGTCGCCGATGAAGAAGACTGCGCCGGTGCCGACCGGACGTGCGGTCATGCCACCACCAGCGCGGCCACGCCGCCCGGCAGCGCCGCAGACGATGGTTGACGTCCACTGCGGAGCGGGTCGCACCGCCAGCGCCAGACCCGGGAAGCGCGAACAACGACACCCCGTGCCAAGACAGCGCAAGCGACAACGACAACGAGGGCTTCCACGGCAACGCAGCCAGTGCCTCGATCTCACCGACGCAACCTCTATCTGGACAGTCGCGCGCCGAATCGTCCGGGCCTACCCCGTGAACGCGAGCACGACGGGCCGTTTCTGACGGCTCGCGATGGCCCCCGAGCAGTACGCGGTCCACGACTGGCTCGCTTTCGGGATCAACAGCCGTGATCCCGCAACTGTCGAAACGTGCACCTACCTGTGCCGCTCCCATCTGATTCACGCCTTGGGCCGACGGCGATTGCGCGACCTGACGGCTAAGGACGTCGACCGGTGGCTTGCCGCCGAGGCCGTCACGCTGAGCACCCGCACGCTGCAGCCGCTGCACTCCTGCCTGAACCGGGCGGTCAAGTGAGCCATGGCGCGCGACAAGATCAAGCGCAACGTCGTCGTGCTGTGCCCATCCCCACTAGCCAGGCGGGCGCCCCTCGAAGTCCCTGACGCTCGCCCACCCCTGCACGCGTACATCGTGATGTCGCTGCTCACCGGTGCGCGAACGGAAGAGTTGCGCGCGCTGCGCTGGGAGGATGTGGAACTGTCCGGCCAACCGGAGGCGAACCCGCCCGTGCCAGCGCATGTCGCCGTATGGCGCTCGGTTCGCAAAGGTGGCGACACCAAGACGCGTAAATCCCGGCGAACTCTCGCCCCGCACGAGCAGTGCATCGACGCCCTGATCGAGAAGCACGCCCGGCAACAGCGCGACCGTGCTGACGCCGGCGACAGGTGGCGCGAACACGGCCTGGTTTTGGTCACGAAGGTGGGCACTCCCCTCGACCCGTCACATATGCGGTGTACCGAAAGCAGATCAGGACAGTCCTGCAGCTAGGCAGCGACGATGGACCGCATCTTCGATGAGATCGAAATCGATAGTCACCCAGATAGACACCCAGGCCCTTCGATGGAGACGGGGAACGACCTAGAGGGCCCGTAATTGCTGGTCGGGGTGGCGGGATTCGAACCCACGGCCTCTTCGTCCCGAAGCAGCGAGGGCGTCAATCGGGACGGCAGAATCCCGAGTAATTCTGGGGGAACTTGAGGTTGATGGTGTGCGTCAGTACGCGCTGATGCGGGTCGGTTGTCACTCAGTTAGTCACCCCGTTCGATTCTGTCGTAACGCACGCGGACGGGTTCGGGGAGCGTGCCACGCACTCTCGGGTTGCGCAGTCAATCGGCTGCCAGCCGCAGTGCGGGTGGGCTCAGAGCGTGTCTCGTGGAGCAACCCAGCGGTGCTCGAAGGCCTGTGAGGTTCCAAAACTCGGTGGGTCGCATTGTCCGACGGCTACGCGGCTTGGTGGTACTCGTTTATGAGGCCGCCGAGGATCGGATGGCGCACAACCGCCGGTTGTGCATCGATCGGGGCTGGCTGGACGGGTGACGGCGGTCGAAGGCCGCGGCCTCGGTGAGGACGCTGCTGGTTGTAGTGGGAGACATATTCGGCGAGCACCCGGCGTAGGTGGCGTTGTCCGAAGATCAGCATCCGGTCGGTCAGCTCTGCCGTGACTGTGCGGACGAATCGTTCGGCGTAGCCGTTGGCCTGTGGGCATCGGGGCGGGATCTTCACCACCTGGATGCCGGCGTCGGCGAAGACGGTGTCAAAACTTGCGGTGAACTGGCCGGCGCGGTCGCGGATCAGGAACCGGAACTCGGCTGCACACTCACCGAGATCGGCGATCAGGTTGCGGGCCTGCTGAGTGGTCCACGGCCCGTCGGGGTTGGGCGTGGTGCCGAGTACGTGGACGTCGCGGGTGTTGATCTGGATCACGAAGAACACGTAGATCCGCTGAAGCGTGACCGCGCAGTCAACGTGGAAGAAGTCGCAGGCCAGCATCGTCGAGGCTTGGGCGCGCAGGAACTGCCGCCAGGACGCCTGCTCGGCTCTGGTTGGCGCCGGGGGTATCCGAAGGGACGTGAGGACCCGTCGGATCGTCGAAGCTCCGACTTTGCGGCCGACCTTGAGCAGCTCACCATGGATGCGTTGGTAGCCCCAGGTCGGATTTGTCTCGCAAGTTGGCCGATCAGCGTCGCAAGTTCGGGGTCGATCGGCGGGCGGCCAGTGCGGTGCGGATAGGTCCACTTCTTGGCCACTAGGCGACGATGCCACCGCAAGATCGTCGCAGGCGTGACCAGCCGATGGCTGAGTATGTGGCGAGGGAGGTGCCGGCACAGCGCGCTGAACGCCGCCCGGTCGGCCCAGTCCAGCCGCGGTTTCGGATTGGTTCGCCTCAACACCGCGACCTCATGGCGCAGCACGAGCAGCTCGGCGTCCTTCGCCGCCGGCGACCGGGCCAATAGCGCAAGCCAGCCGCTGAGCCGGACCAAGACCAGATAGAACAGCCGCATCGACACGGGAGGTGATCATGCCCAACCGCGTCCGAGCCGGTGCGCGCAGGCTTTTGGAACCCTTCAGGTGCAATCATCACAGTTCACCCCACTAGCCGAGGACTTCGCACGCTTCACGGACCCAGCAAGGATCTGCGGTTCTTCAAGCCGGTCTGGTCTCCCGATGGACACGCTTTGCTCTCCGGCTGCCACAACCCGCAGACCGGA
>JBBQUT010000056.1:0-19562 GCA_038212215.1 Mycobacteriales bacterium | reverse complement strand
CATGCCCTCGGGCACGATGACCGTGCCCCTGGTGCTCGCCCTGCGGTCGTGTCCTGAACTCGCCGACCTCGTGCGGCCCGGCCTCGATCAGCTCGAACAGCGTCGGGCGCGCACCCTCGTGCGGCGCAGCGGGGCGATCGGTGCCGCGCTCGCGATCGCGGACGAGCAGGTGCGCATCGCGGGCGACGCGTTGCGCGCCACACGGCCCGCAGCCGGTGGGATGGTCGATGCGGTGAGCATCGCGAGGCTGGCCGACTGGCCACGCCGCTACGTCCGGTCGGCAGTGCCGGCAAAGGTGGTCCCGGAGTTGCGCAGGCTAGTGGCACCCCTCGAGGTCAACAACCAGTGGAGCAAGTCGTGAGCAGCACCTCGAGCGTGAACCGGATCGAACCGGAGAGCGACGTCCCAGGACACAACGAGCACGTCGTCGTCATCGGCGCCGGGCTCGGTGGTCTGTCGGCAACGCTCAACCTGCTGGGTGCCGGACGGCGGGTGACAGTGCTCGAGCAGTCCGACGTCCCCGGTGGACGCGCCGGCATCTTCACAGAGTCGGGCTACACGTTCGACACCGGTCCGAGCGTGCTGACCATGCCGGGAATCGTCGCCGACGTGCTCGCCGCAGTGGGTGAACGGCTGGAGGACTGGCTGACCTTGCGGCGCCTCGACCCGGCCTACCGCGCGCGCTTCGCCGACGGCTCGTCGTTGGACGTCCACACCGACGTCGACGTCATGGCCGACACGATCGCAGCGAACTGCGGCGCCCGTGATGCGGACGGATACCGCCGCTTCATCGCCCACCTGCGCGAGCTCTACACGCTGGAGATGGACCACTTCATCGACCGCAACCTGGACTCTGCGCTCCAATTGGTGGGACGCCCCGCGCTCGGCCTGCTCAGGCTGGGCGCATTCGGGCGGCTCGCCCCGATGGTCGCCTCGTTCATGAACGACACGCGCCTGCAGCGGCTGTTCTCCTTCCAGGCGATGTACGCAGGGCTGGCCCCCGCGCAGGCGCTTGCCATCTACGCGGTGATCACGTACATGGACTGCGTAGCCGGGGTCTACTTCCCCGAAGGTGGCATGCATGCCGTGCCACGCGCACTGGCCGGTGCGGCCGGCAAGCACGGCGCCGACCTGCGCTACGGCGTGCGGGCGGCGCGCATCGAACTGTCCCGCGGCCGGGCGACCGCGGTCATCACCAGCGACGGTGAGCGGATCCCCGCCGACGCGGTAGTCGTCAACGCCGACCTGCCGACGGCCTACCGCGAGTTGCTTCCGGCCGAATTCACCCCGCGCCGCGTGCGCCGACTGTCCTATTCGCCGTCATGTGTCGTCATGCACGCGGGCTCGGCCGCGCACTACCCGGAGGCCGCGCACCACACCGTCTCCTTCGGCAACGCGTGGGACTCCACCTTCACGGAGATCATCGGCGCCGGCGGCGTCATGAAGGATCCGTCGTTCTTGGTGACGATGGCGACGCGCACCGACCCGTCACTCGCGCCGCCGGGACGGAACACCTTTTACACCCTGTTCCCAGCGCCGAACCTCGACCACCGTTCGCCAATCGACTGGACGAGCCGGGCCGGGCGGTATCGCGAGCACATGCTCGACACGCTCGAGCAGCGCGGCTTCGCCGGGTTCGGCACGGACATCGAGGTCGAGCGGCTCACCACGCCGGCCGACTGGCTGGCCCAAGGGATGGCCGCTGGCACGCCCTTCGCGGCCGCGCACACCTTCATGCAGACCGGACCGTTTCGGACGCCTACGCTGGACCGGCGAATTGAGAACCTGGTTTTCACCGGCTCGAACACACAGCCGGGGGTGGGCGTGCCGATGGTTCTCATCTCGGGGCGACTGGCCGCACAGCGAGTCGTTGGGACGCGCCGGCGCACTGTCGGTGTGCTCATGCAGCGTAGCCGAGCGGGTCGAGTAGCGCGCGGGTGAATTGCCTTTTACGGCGCCGGCGCGTGGTCGCTGAAGAACAATCGGTCTGCGCAACCCCGGTGCCGCCCTCGCGCTCTATATCAGACGGCTGTCCCGCTGAGCGGTGTCCCGCCGCGCAGCTGAAGAAAATACGGAGGCGTGCGCAGTACCCGGTCGGTGCCGTCACAAACATCACCGGCAACTGTGCTTGCGTCGTTGCTCGGCGCCCGCCTGGTCGTCAGCGGCCTTGCCCCGCGGGTTGGCGCAGGCTGTGCCCGTGGGGCGCTCGCCGGCGTTGACGAGACGTCGGCGTGTGCGTGATCGATTGGTCCGGTCGTCCGTGATGCGGTGTTGCTCCCGGTCGGATTGTTGAACCACCGCGCGGCAGGGCAGCTGTGCCACCGGGGCGGCGGCGGAGCGATGGTGTCGCAATCCGGGCTGGGCGCAACGCCAGCGCGACGGTTCAGTGGCGGACGGTGTGCCGGCTGCCCATGCGGGTGTAGGCCAGCAGCGCAATGATCGCACCGATAGTAGAGCCGATGAGGCCTGCCGGTTGGAAGAAGCCGTCCGAGGCGTCCTTGTGGAAGATCAGGTAGCCGAGGAAGCCGCCGATGAATGAGCCGACGACGCCGAGCACGATCGTCATGAGTAGGCCGATGTCCTGCTTACCAGGAATGAGCAGACGTGCCAGCGCGCCGGCAATGAGTCCGACGATGATCAGCGTGAGGACGAGACCGAGCATTGACGTGCTCCTTTCGATGGGACGCGAGCTGGTCGCGTCGGACGGGGTGCCGACGGGCCGGCGACTCGATTCCTCCACCGAAGCACCCCTAGGGCTGGTGCAGTACACCCCTAAGGAGGGTTAGCGTCGAAGCATGGCAGCCGCGTCGTCTCCGGTTCTGATCGCCTTGATCGACGACTATGACGTGGTGTTGACCGGTGTCGCGAGCATGCTCGATCCCTACCGCGACCGGGTACTTGTCGCCGAGATTGACGCGAACAAGCCGTTGGTCGACACCGTCGACATCGCGCTCTACGACTCCTTCGCCCAACCCGAGTCCGACCACGACGAGATCGACGTGCTCGTGCGCAGTCCCCGCGCGAAACGCGTTGTGGTCTACACGTGGAACTTCGCCCCGGATCTGATCGACAGCGCGCGCCGGCGTGGCGCGCACGGCTACCTGTCCAAGACGCTCCCGGCCCGCGAACTGGTCGAGGCCCTGGAAGCCGTGCACGCCGGCGAGAGAATCGTCAGCCAAGCGCCCAGGCGGTCACGTTCAGCAACGAGCCTCGACTGGCCCGGCCGGCACGAGGGCCTCACCGATCGCGAGGCCGAAATCCTTGCCCTGATCACGCAGGGCAAGAGCAACGCCGAGGTCGCCGCACTGACCTTCCTGAGCCCGAACACCGTCAAGTCCTACATCCGCTCCGTCTACCGCAAGATCGACGTCGCCAGCCGCACCCAAGCGGTGCTGTGGGGTGTCAAGCACGGATTCACTCCCGATCACCACCGCATCGACCACTGGAAGGGCGGCCCCTGACCCGACCCACCCGAAGCAGGCCACCCTCCCGCACGACAACGGCCTTGCCCCCTCCCGGACCTCGCCGGCAGGCCCATCACGGGCCGGTTGCGTTGGACTCGACGCTCACTCAGGCGATGAAGCTGGTCGCCCGCAGCCACCAGAGCCTGATCTGGGAACGCACTCGCCACGTGCTGCGGCTTGCACGCTGCGGAGTACTTCCTGGCCGCTTCGGTAGCCCTTTGCGGACCTGGATTCGGGACAGGCGATGGAGTTGCTCGCCGTTGCCCCTCGATCCCGTCCGCGCGACCCGGCCTGTCGAAGGCGAAGATCGCGGCAGCGCTGCAGCGTGCGCATCGCCATCGGCCTGGGCGGACCACGATACACATTTCGAGCCCACCAGATCAGTGTCTCGGCTCGAGCGAGCGACCACCGCACCAGCGCCACCGTGCCGAATCTCCACTTCCTCCGTTCGGGGCCCGCCCGTGGGCGACTCCTGGCGGGGGCTATGCCATGTCGGTGGCGGCATCAGTTCGCGGGAACACCATTTCGGTCAGCATCAATTGGACGGCGGCGGCGACCGGAACGGCGAGCAGCGCGCCGATGATCCCGAACAGGGTGCCGCCGAGCAACACCGCGACGACCGTAACGGCTGGTCGCACGTCGACGGTGCGTTTCAGGATGCGCGGGTTGATCAGGTAGTCCTCGGCGAGCCGGTAGGCAATCGTGAAGACGATGTTGATGATCGCGGCGGTGAGCGAGACGGTAGCCAGGGTGACCAGGGTGACGAAGATTCCGGCGATCGTTGATCCCACCAAGGGGACTAGGTCGAGCAGCCCGACGAACAGCGACAGCATCAGTGCGTAGGGCACGCCGAGCGCGCGCAGAATGATGTATTGGCAGATGACCGCGATCAAGGAGGTGAATAGGTTGCCCAGGAGGTAGCCGCCGGTGCGGGCGATGATCTCATCACCTAGCAATCCGACCCGGGGACGGCGAGGAAGCGGTGCCAGGCGGTAGAACAGGCGCTTGATGCGCTCAAAGTCGGCTAGGAAATACAGGGTCAGCACACACACCAGCACGAGTTCGAAGGTGAAAGAGACGATCGCGGTCCCGACGCTCAACAGGCCGCCGAGGGCGTCGACGGACAGCTTCTTGCTGGCCGCGGCCGTCAGCTTGTCCTCGAGGTGGAACTGCGAGTTGAGGCGGCCGATGGTGGTGTGTTTGTCCTGCAATTTCTGCAGGTAACTGGGTGCGTCGTGAGTGAGGTGGATCGCCTCGTTGGCGATCGGTGGAATGGCGGCGGAGATGAACCCAGTGATCGCGCTGAAGGCCAGGACGCTGACGATCAGGACCGCGAAGCCGCGACGCAGCCCGTGGCGGACCAGCCAACTGACCGCTGGCTCCAGTCCGATCGCGATGAACGCAGCCACCGCCAGCATGGCTAGAGCCTGCTCCATCGCGACGATCGCAGCGCCCAGGGCGAGCGCAAGCAGCCCCCCGAAGGTGACGGTGAACCCGACCCGGACGAGGCCCTGCCGACTCACGGAACGGCCCGGGAGCCCGAACGGATGGTCCTCGCCGGCCTGCGCGGCGAGCTTCTGCGCCTGCTCATCCAGCAACAACGCGTCCGCTTCCAAAGCGGCCCGGGTCGCCTCCTCGGCCGCGCCATCCGCACACTCCCGCGTGTCCTGGGCGCCAGCCTCTGCCTTCTGTGCGCCATGCTCGGCCTGTTTCGCGTCCGCGCCGGCGCGCTGAGCGTCAGCGCGGGCTCGCTGGGCTTCGGCCGAAGCCTCCTGCGCCTCGACGCGATCGGCGGCTCGGCTGCCGCTGCTCTCGTCCACGTCAGCACTCGGTACCTGACCAGCGACGGTGCTCATCGCGCGCTCCCTCATCCGGCGGACTAAACGATCGTTTCCAACCCGGCCGCGTCAGTGCGGCACGTCATGGCGACGCCATGCCCGCACCGTTGCAAGCTGCCGTGCCTTACCTCCGGCGACCCCGGACGAGTAGCGAGCCGAGACCTCTCCCAACTGACGCGTTACCACCCGGCACCGCGCCATTCGCAGCGCCCGGGAGAGCGCAGGCCGGCGTCAGCACTCAATACCCACTCAAATACCGACTGTCTGCGTCCGGCGACCTCGCGTCCGGCCAGGCGGGCGATGCACTCCTGCTTGTGCTCGGTATGCCGAACTCAACCACCCCTTCGGGGGGCGCAACACACCCCTAGGTAGGTACGTTCAGGCGTGCCCGCGCCGGTTCGGCCGATCACATCACGCTTGTCGTCACCACGACGTCGTGCTCACCGGCCGGCCCACCTGTTCGATCCCAACGTGACCGCGGCGTCATCGCGGATCGACATCAACAAGCCGCTCCAGCGCGCGGAGACGTCGCGTTCTACGCCCCTTCACCCAATCCGGACACGCCTGCGCACGTCTGCCACCCTTGGCGGCCGGGTCCGTGTTGGTCGCGCGACATCCCAACCGTGTGCTGCCGCGAGTCATATGATCGAGACCGACCGGAAGAGGCGAGATGGGCCTGTTGATCACTAGCGGGCCGCGGCGCAAATGGTCGGGGCGCCAACAGCGCGAACGCCTTCTCCTTCAGCTCGACCACGGCGCCGTCAATAGAGCGCAGCGCACGGTGAGCTCGCACCTGTACCGGATCTTTCCGAAGCTTGGCATCTCCGCACGCGGGCAGATCGCCGTTCGCCTCGCGGGGGCGTCGCCCGACACCGAGATGCTCCGCGCCGTCAGCGCACCATGAGCACGGTCTTGCCCGGACCACCGCGACGGCCCCGGGCCCGGTAGGCGTCGGCGCCCTCGGAGAGGCGATAGCAGTCGCCGACCAGCGGCCGGACGGCGCCCGCGTCGACGAGCGCCCCCAGTTGCTCCAGCTGGGCCCGATCGGGACGGACGACGAAGAACTCGTCGCGCACGTCGCGGCCGCCGGCGAGGCCGGCGTCCGGCGGCGCGCCGAGCGTGATGACTCGCCCGCCGTCGCGCACCTGGGACTAAGCCGCGGCCAGCGCCGGACCCCCAACCGTGTCGACGACGACGTCTTAGCTCCCGTGGAGGTCTCCGATCAGCACCTCGTCGGCCCCCAGCGCCTCGACATAGTCGGTGAGGTCCCTGCTGGTCGTCGTCGCCGTCACCCGCGCGCCGAATTGATGGGCGAGCTGCACCACGTAAGCGCCGGCGTGGCCGACGCTCGCGGGCTGGGGCGCGAGGTCGGTCGCGCGGACCGCGACGTACTCCGCCGCCGCGCCGTCGCGGTCGGACGCGATCAGGGCGTAGACCTCCTGGCCCGGCACCAGATCGGCAACGCCGTCGCCGACCCAGTGGACGATGCCCGGCACCTCGTGCGACGGGATGACCGGCGTCCGATCGACGCCGTCGCGCGTTCACGACTCGTCCCAGAGCAGCTCGTCGAAGGTGATGGCGGCTGCATGCACGCTGACGAGGGCCTAGTCCGCGGCCGGCACCGGAACCGGTACCTGCTCGACGTGCAGCCGATCCGGGCCGCCGCGGGCGTGTGCCCGGAGTGCGCGCATCGTCGTCATGTCGTCCCCAATCCGTCGTGGTCACGTCGACGATGCGGGAGGCTGCGCCGCTATGGCGACCAGTCGAAACGTTGGCCCGCGAAACGGTTTCGTCGCGCCGCCTGGAGGTGCCGCCCGGCGCGCAGCCGGGCGCCGGCGAAACGCCGACGCGGCGGGGCGGTGTTGCGGGCGGCGGTACAACTGCTGGACGACCCGCAAAACGGGTTGCGGCGCCTGACGATGCAGGGCTTCGCCCAGCGCGCAGGGGTGAGCAACGCGACGCTGTACCGGTGGTGGCCCGACAAGGCCCACCTCGTGCTCGACGCCTACCGGTCGAAGTCGGCGCGCGACATCGATGATGTGGTGACCGGCGACCTCCGACCGGACCTGGTCAACCATGTCGGGCACATAGCCTTCGCATTGACCGAGCTCGGGTCGGCACGCGCGGTCGCCGCCATCACCCTGGCTGCGGCAAAGGACGACGCCTTCGGCGCCCTGTACCGCAACACGCTGCTGCGGGAACGTCGGCAGGCACTTCTCGACGTCCTCAAGGCCGGCCGCCGCAGGGGCAGGTACGGGCGACTATCGACCTCGAGGTGGTGGTCGACGCGACGTACGGCGCAATCCACCACCGGCTGTTGCTGACGCGCCGGCCGATCGACGGCGCGTTCGTCAACGCTATGGTCGACCTCATCATCGGTGGAGTAGCCACCGGTTGACATGTCCGGCCGAAGACCGGCTCAGCGGTGCCGCCGAGCACGAACCGTCGATCTTGCCCGCAATGAGGCGAACCATTGCGTCAAAGCATTGGCGCGCAGGCCAGAACGTATGCGTACGTCGGCCGCGGTGACGCTGTCGCCGTTTCGTGCATGACACTCGCGGCACTCCCGCAGTGTGTATTCGATCAGACACCCCAGCAGGATTGGTACTGGACCCCCTCGCCGCGGAACAGATGCACCCGACGCGCCAGCGACATCCGCACCACCCGATTTCCGATCTGCGCGGTCAACTCATCGTGGACCCAGCCCGGACTTGCCGCGCCGATGGATTCGTCCCGCGAGCCCGAACGCACGCTATGCCGAGTGGCAGCTCAGCCGCTCCGCCCCGAAGCTCCCATGACATGTCCGGAGGGACCATGCGGGTTGCTAGTCGATAATGAGTGAATGACCGTGTCCGACCGCGCTCCTGACGTCCGTGCCGTTGTCGTCAGCGTGCATGTTGGGCGGCCGCGCACGGTGCCGTCGCGCCACACCACCGTCACGACCGCGATCTGGAAGAACCTCGTAGAGGGCCGTGTCGCGGTCCGGGGTGTCAACCTGGACGGCGACGACCAGGCCGACCGATCAGTCCACGGCGGTCCCGACAAGGCGGTCTACACCTACGCTCTCGAAGAGGTGCGTGCCTGGGAGAACGAACTCGGACGCGATTTGGGTGAGGCCGCGTTTGGTCAAAACCTGACCACGCAAGGGATTGACGTCTCGGGAGCCCTCATCGGTGAACAGTGGTCGGTCGGAAGCTCTCTGCTTGAGGTCGCCCAGCCTCGGCTGCCGTGTTTCAAGCTCGGACTCCGGATCGGTACCCCTGGGTTCGTGAAGCAGTTCGCGCAGGCCTCGCGTCCGGGGGCGTACCTGCGCATCATCGAGGAAGGCGACATTGGCGCGCAAGATCGGATCGAAGTCATCAGGCGACCCAACCACGGAATTACGAGCCGGATGGTGTCCGACGCCATCCTGCGCGACCACGCCCTCATACCGACGGTCGTTCGCGCCCACCAACTCCCCACGGAACTGCGGACCTGGTTGACTGACCGAGTCGGTGACTAAGGGCTACGCCGGGCACAACCGTCCGAGATGGCGAGCGGAGACGGCGCCCCCGACGCATCAAGGGCTATGCACTCTCGTGGTGATGGCGTCTACGTAGACATCTGTGGCCATGCGAAGCCGTCCCCTACAACGCGTTCAGTCAACGAATGTCGAGAGTGGTTCGCCGATCTCAACGATGTAGGTCGACAACATCCGGCCGGTGTCGGGCCCGAGGTCGAGTGCGTTGTGCGGGGTGCGTGGCGGGATGAGGAACGGGTCGCCTGCATTCAGGTGCAAGGTGTGCTGATCGCGGATCATCATCTGCACGGTGCCGGCGAGGATGTAGCCGACCTCTTCACCGGGGTGGATGTGCCAGCCGGACTCGACTCCGCACGGGATCTCGGTCAGCACCACTACGATTTCGCGCCCGGGGATCGAGGACGGGCGGTGCTGCACCTCGGTGCGCCTGAGCTTGCCGGCCAATTCGTCGGCCGGCCGGTCGCCGATCATGACTCAGCCGATCGAGCGCAGGGCCTTGAGGATGTGGTCAGCGACCACTTGGGGTTGCGACACCATGATGAGGTGTGAGCCGTCGACCTCGACAATGTCTGCGTTGGCGCGCTTGGCCTGCGAGAGGGTGATGTCGGTGCCGGCCGCTTTGTCGCCGGTCGCTACCACCGCCCACGAGGGCAGGGTCTTCCACGCGGGCGCGCCCGACTTCTCGTCGAAGGCGGTCGCGGCGATCGGTCGCTGCGAGGCGCCGAGGATGGATGCCTGCGCTTCGGGTAGGTCGCCGCCGAACACGTCGTTGAAGTTCGCCGGGTTGACGTAGAGCTCAACGGCCGTCTCGTCACCTGATCCGGTCGGGTATTGGCGGGTGAGGAGGGCGGGTCCGAGCGCGCTGTCACGCGACGTGCCTTCGACCGCGCTGAGGACTTCGTCCAGTTCGGTGGCGAAGCCGTTGACGAATACGAGGCCGACGACGTTGGCGGCGTTGGTGCAGGCATTGCTGATGACGGCGCCGCCGTAGGAGTGCCCGACTGCCAGTACCGGGCCCTCGATCTGGGAGATCGCACTGGCGACATAGGCCGAGTCACTAGCGAGGCCACGCATTCCGATGGCGAGGGCTTGGACCTTAACGTCGGCGGCGAGGAGGCGCTCAACGACAGCGGCCCAACTTCCCGCGTCGGCGAACGCGCCATGGATGAGGACAACGGTGGGCGATCCGGGATTCAAGCCGGTCATGAGCATCCTTTGATGGAGGCGGAAGACGCTTGCTACAGACTGCCATATTTGAGCGTGTTATTCGTACGCTGGGCGTGAGATCCTCGAACCGGCACGCGGCAGCGACGTAGGGTTTGGGTCTCCGCCCCGGCGTCGGCGGCAGCGAAACGCTGGCAAGAGAGCCGCCGTCGGCGCATCCGCCGACGGCGACGATGTGGTCGGTAATGCCGGAGCTGATAGCGGTCCAGCGCGACGGAGGCGAACGTGCATTCGTTCGAAGTGATAAAGCAAATCCCGGCGGGCCTACTCGACATTGGGTACGCCGATATAGGGCCCACCGACGGCCCTGCCGTCGTGCTTCTGCATGGCTGGCCCTACGACATCCACAGCTTCGCGGAGGCCTCGCCGTTGCTCGCAGCGGCCGGGTATCGGGTGATCGTGCCCTACGTGCGGGGCTACGGCACCACCCGATTTCTGTCTGATTCGACGATGCGGAACGGCCAGCAATCGGTCCTCGCGGTCGATACGATCGCGTTGATGGACGCGCTCGGGATCGACGACGCAGTCGTCGCGGGTTTCGACTGGGGCGCGCGTACGGCCTGCATCCTGGCGGCGCTGTGGCCGAAGCGGTGCCGGAGCCTCGTCTCGGTGAGTGGCTACCTGATCGGCAACCAACAGGCTGGCCGGCTGCCGTTGCCGCCGGAGGCCGAGCGTCAGTGGTGGTACCAGTACTACTTCGCCACCGAGCGCGGGCAGGCCGGGTACGACAAATACCGGCGCGAGTTCGCGAAGCTCATCTGGCGCACGGCATCGCCGGAATGGGCCTTCGATGACGCCTCGTTCAATCGCAGCGCCTCGGCCTTCGACAACCCGGATCACGTCGCGGTGGTCGTTCACAACTATCGTTGGCGACTAGGGACAGCAGGCGAAGCTCAGTACGACCAGCTGGAGCAACGGCTTGCCGACGCCCCGTGCATCACCGTGCCCACCATCACGCTCGAGGGTGACGCCAACGGTGCGGCCCACCCGGAACCAAGCGCGTACGCCAACAAATTCACCGGCAACTATTCGCACCGCACGATCGGCCACGGCATTGGGCACAACCTCCCCCAAGAAGCCCCGCAAGCCTTCGCTGAAGCTGTCATCGATACCGACCGCAATTGAATATCAGCTGCGCCCTCGGCTGACCTCCGCACCTTCCGCTATCGACGTTCGGTCGGCGAGCCCTAGCGCTTGCCGGCGCAGCCGATCAGGCACGTATGGCTCGACGAGACCAGAACAGCACACAGGACGAGAGCTTGTGGGGCTCAATAACCTCGGTCGCCGTGCTCCACTGTGAGTTCAGCCGGCGTGACGGTATTCGTTGATGAGACCGCCGAGGATCTCTGACCGCTCGGCAGCTGCGGTGCCGCCGCTACCAATGTGGATGTCTGTGATGGGAGGCTGAAGGGTTCCAAAAGGCTGCGCGCAGCGACTCGGACGTGGCTGAGCATGGTCGTGTCCATGTCGACGCGGCTGCTTTACCTGGTCTTGGTCCGGCTCAGCGGCTGGCTTACCTTGCTTGCCAGGTCATCAGCGTCGAAGGACGTCGAACTGCTCGCGCTGCGCCACGAAGTCGCAGTGTTAAGGCGAACCCACCCGAAGCCGCGGCTGGACTGGGCCGACCGAGCCATGTTCAGCGTGCTATGCCGACATCTCCCCCAAGGCATACTCCGACATCGCCCCGTCACGCCGACGACGATCCTGCGCTGGCATCGTCACCTGGTCGCCACGAGGTGGACCTACCCGCTGCGCCACGTGCGAGCGGTCCGGGCCCGCGACCCCAACTGGGCTCCCGGCCTACCGGTCACGCCCCACACCCTGCGGCGCAGCCGGGCGATGCACCTGATCCAAGCCGGCGTCAACCTCATCTACATCCGCGACCTGCTCGGCCACGCCGACGTCGCAACCACCGAGATCTACGCCCGCGCCGACACCGAGACCAAACGCAAAGCGATCGAGAACGCCTACCAGCCACTCACCCCAGACGTCCTGCCCGACTGGACCTCCGACACCTCCCTGATCAGCTGGCTCGACACCCTCGGACGCTAACACCGGCAGATACTGGGATTGAACCAGTGACCCCTACCGCGTCAATGCCTTCCCCGGAACGTTGGTTGCTCCTACGGGCGTTGAATATCCCTGATGTCCTCGACCTCCGACGTTGGTTGCCGTTACTGGCGATGGTCTGTTTCGGTTGCGGTGTGGCCCCCATGTGGCCCGAGCCAATCAGCGAGCAATGCACACGAAACGAGTTGACCACGACTGCCGACATTCAAGCCGCCGTCCCTGTCACGACGACTCGTCCCTACATCAAGGTCCTGTCACGACGCTGACTGCACTCCAGCCTCCGCGACCGCACCGCACTCGAAGCACTCACCGAACGGCAGCATCCGCTGCATCCGCTGCATGATCAACAACCGAGAAAGGTACCGAGATGAATCCCCCAAGTGAGTTACGCCGCTCTGAGCCGGCAGATCGCTGCGACATCGCCCCGCCATCGCGAAATCGCTGTTTGTGCTCGACTTCGTCTCGCTCACGATGCAAGGTCCGCTGCTCGCCGCGGCGATCCTCGCGCCCGGGCGGCGGCCACACGTGGCGCGCTGATACCAGGGGCGTGCATTCCGGCCGCCGTCATGGCCGCTGTGGCGGGCGTCGGGACCTCCCAGGACGGCTATCTACCCAGATGTCAAGCAGCAGGTTCTCGGCCCGCTCCTCGTGCAGTGGATTGTCGCCGTCGCCCTGTTCAGGCCACGAGGTCAGCCCTCGGCGAATTCAGCGCCTACATCACGCCTGGCCCCATCACCCCGTTCCCGGAAGCGAACGGTTCTGGCAGGACGACGACCATGCGGGTAGTGCTCGGCCGCGCTGAGCCGGGCTCAGGCACCGCCCGGATCGGCGGCTCGGTGTACGCCGTGCAGGACCACACGTTGGGCACGGGAAAGGGCCGCCTCGACCAAGGGTAGAAACCCGAGCCAAACCGCGCTAATACATCTCGGAGTCACGGAAACCCGGGCGCGGTAACCCATTCTGCTGGGAAGATCGCGCGTGGCACACTCCCTCAATGCACGTGACCCTGCTGGGCCCGGTGTCGCTGGAGGCCGGCGGCCTGCGACTGGCACTGGGCGGACGCAAGCAGCGAGCCGTGTTCGCCTTACTGGCCCTCAGCGCCAACCGACCGGTCTCACTCGATCGGCTTGTGTATGAGATCTGGCGCGACGAACCGCCCGCGCGCGCCACCGTCGCGCTGCAGGCCTACATCTCTCGCCTGCGCCGGCTGCTGACCGACACCGGCGAGCCGACAAAGATCCTGACCCGTGCGCCCGGGTGGGTGCTGGAGATCCCGGCCCGGCAGATCGACGTCTTCCGGTTCGATGAGATGGTGAGCGAGGCGCGGGCGTGGATGTCCGCTGGCGCTGTTGACGAGGCCGCGGATCGACTGCGCAGCGCCCTCGGGCTATGGTCCGGCCAACCGCTGGCCGACCTCGACGACCGCGTGGCCACCGAAGACGTCGCACGCCTGCAGGAAAGCCGACTCGAAGCGGCCGAATTGATGTTCGAGGCCGACCTTGCCTGTGGCGCGGACTCGGACGTGATCAAGGCGGCGCGTGTGTTCGTCGACGAACACCCCTTTCGTGAGCGAGCGTGGTGCGCGCTGATCGCCGCCCTCTACCGATCGGGACGCCAGGCCGACGCGCTCCGCGCCGTCCGCGACCTGCGCGAGAAACTGGCCGAGGGTCTCGGACTCGACCCGTCGCCCGACGCCCAGAGACTCGAGGCGATGATCCTGCGCCACGACCCGGAGCTGCTCCTTGCGCCCGCTCCGACACGTCTCGCAAGGGCCGCCCCGGACGTTCGTCGTTCCACTCCAACCGTCGACGGCCTCGTTGTCGGGCGCCGCGGCGAACTAGACCGCATCGTCACAGCCGTCCGGGCCGCGCACCGGGGAGCCGGTCGGCTGATGATCGTGGACGGACCGGCCGGGATGGGGAAGTCCACACTGCTGCAGCGGCTAGCGGCCAGCGTTGCTGCCGTCGACGGGATCACGCTGCGGGCCACGGGCATCGGCACCGGAGCCATGCCGGCGCTCTGGCCGTGGGTGACGATCGTGCGGGCTCTTGCGACCCAGCGCCCCGACCTGGTCCATACCATCTTGGATGGTCCCGCCGGTCAGCCGCTGGCTCTGCTCGACCCGTCGCTGGGCTGCGGCCCCGAACCACTGCAGGCCGAGTCTTCGCTGGCCCGCACCCATCTGTACCGAGCGGTGATTGACCTGTTAACAGCCACACGCGAGCAAGGCCCGCTGGCGGTGATCCTGGACGACGCGCACTGGCTCGATGCAGAGACACTCGACCTGCTCTCCCTGGCCGTGGACGCGCTCCTCCCGGTCGGGGTGCTCTTCGCTGTCGCGTTGCGTCCGGACGAACCGGGCAGCGAGGGTGCCTCGACCATGTTGGCCTCTCTCGGCAGCCGATTCTCCGACGCGGTCGTTCGGCTGCCGTTGACCGGCCTTGACACCGACGACGTGGGAACAATGATCGCTGGCATCAACGGTGAGGACGCCGAACCCGGGATCGCCGCGGCGATCCGCACCCGTACCGGTGGTAACCCGTTCTTCGTCGTTGAGCTCGTCCAACTGCTGGTCAGCGAGCGGCGGTTGGACGCAGCCGGGGTGAACGACGTGCTCCCGGACGGCATCCGCGACGTGCTCCGCCGCCGACTCGACCGGCTGCCCGACCAGACGCTCGCGTTGCTCAGCATCGTCGCGCTGCTTGGCCGCCCTACCCCGGTCGAGCTGCTCACCCGCATCAGCGGGTCGAGCGAGAATGCTGTGCTGGACGGGTGTGAGGCAGCGATGTTGTCCGGGCTGCTCGTCGAGGACTCCGGTGGCGACTTCGGGCTCAGCCATGACCTTGTGCGCCAGACCCTGGACGAGGCGCTCTCGACGGCGCGCCGGGTTCGTCTGCACGCCCGGATCGGGAGCGCCCTGGCCCCGACCAACGCGGGCCGGGCGACCGTGTCCTCCGAGCGAGCGGTCGAGGTGGCCCACCATCTCACCCGGGCCGCACCGGTCGTCGGCCCGCTCGCCGCGGTGCCGTACCTGACCGCGGCGGCCGATCACGCCCTCGCCCAACTCGCCCCGGACCAAGCCGACCATTTCCTCGCCGTCGCTTCGGGTCTAGTCGACCAGATTCCTGACCGAGCCCAGCGGGTCACCCGCCTCGCCGAACTCGACGCCCGACGCGCGGTGGGCCAGCTCATCGTCCGCGGGTCCGGTGTCTCCGATACCCGGCAGATTCCCGCGCCGGATGTGGTCGGCGCCTTCGATCCGGCCGAGCCCACCGCATGGTGGAGCGCCACCGCACTTCTGATCGCCGGCGGCCACAACGCCCGGGCGCTCGAGGCGGCCGAACTCGCGATGCGCGACGACCTGCCGGCGCCGGCTTCCGCTGTCCTCCACTTCATGCTCGGGCTGGCGAGCTTCGAGCTCGGTCAGAACGAGCGATGCGAACTTCATTTCGCCCGCACCGAACAGCTGCTCGCGTCCGACGGCGGCGACTCCCCCGGCGAGGCGACCTTCTCCTTCGCCGGCAGCGCAACGGTGTTGCAGGGATGCTCCGCGACGGTTCGGGGGGCGGACGCTCAAGCGAAGGCACTGCTGGCGGCCGCGTCGGGAATGCCTGGCTTGAGTCTCATGCAGTCGGTAACGATCGAGTTCTGGAGCGCTTGGGCGGCCGCCCAGCGGGGCGACGCGCGCGTCGCAGCTGAGCTTGCGACGACCTGCATCGCGAGAGCCGAGGGCCTGGGCGAGACCTTCTATGTGCCTGGCTGCGAGGTGATCATCGGATGGTCAGCTGCGGTACAGGGCGACCCACTCGGTCTCGACGACGCGCAAGCCGCCTTCGAGCGCTACGTCGCCATGGGCCTGCTCCACCAGGTCACGACCAACCTTGTCCTGCGAGCCGAGGCGCACGCCCACTACGGACAGCTGGACATTGCACGCACCCTCATCGCCGAGTCTCGAGCCGTCGCGGCCCGCACCGGCGAGGCCACGCTGAATCCGCGGCTGTGCGAACTCGCAGGCAAGCTGGAGCCGGCCCATTAGAAATCCTTTGGTCCAGGCACCGACGGCGGCGCACCGTTCGAATCAAGGAGATTCCGTGGCCGTTCTCGGACAACGGCTTCTACTGAGGGTACAAACGTCGGCCTGGCGAAGCTGCTCACCATCGGCGGGCTTGGCATCAGGGCCATCATCGACTGCGCTCTCATCGCTCTACGCAGAGTCCTCAACTCCGAGGACTCCCACTGCGCTAACAAGACGCCCACCCACACTTAGGGCTCGCTCCTCGCGTTCTCGCTCCAGGGACGCGTTGCGTTCGCGCAAGGCCTCCCAGCGGGCGCGACGCCGCCGCGCGTTCGCTCCGAGAAGCCAGAACCCGATGGTCGCCAAGGCGGTCGAGAGCGCCGAGGCGCGGTCGACGACGCCGGCGGGTTGAATGAGGACTGCGATTGTCATAACAGCAGCGGTGGCGAGGAACGCGTCGAGGGATCGGCGACGGTCACTGTGCACCGCTATCGCACCGAGCAGGACGAAGGCGTTGATGCCAGGGTAGGCGGCGGAGTCCTGTGCGGCGAAGGCGAGCCGCGAGCCGAGCACGACAGCGAGCGCAAGGATCGGGAACCGGCGGTGGAAGACGAACGGCAGGGCCATCGTGACCGCCAACAGATAGGTCGACATGTTGTTGGCGTGTTTGTCTTGGCACGGCGTTATTGGTGGCGATCGTTGCCAACATCACGACAGCAGAACGGCGGCGATCAGGCCATCAAGCATCCACGGCACATGCCGAAGGCGGCGATGGATCGCCGCTCGCGTCCTCAGCACGCGTCCACCGTAGTTTCCACGAATGCACAGGACATCAGTCGTGCGGTGTACGACCCCGAGCGCAGGGCGCGCAAGGGCTGCGAAGGCTCGGACGGCCGCCCCTTGTCTCGCTGCTCGCTCACCGCAGTTCGCGTCGAATAGTGAGCCGTGTCGCGGCCGCGACGAGCACGGTGGCCCAGCCGACCAGCACGATCGCCGCTGCACCCTGTGACAGCAGGTGTGAGGATCTTTCGACTGCGGTCAAGCCCTGGGCCGCTCCGACCGGCAGCCATTTCGCTATTGAGGGCACCGCGTTCTCAAGGATGCCGACCTCGACCAGCTGGATCCAGATCAGCCCGGCGATGATTGCGGCGACGGTATTGCGAGTGAGTGCGCCGATCGCGACTCCTAGCAACCCGTAGCAGGCTCCGCTGAGTACGGTGCCCAGCCCAAGTGAAGTGACATTGACCGGCAGGTGGTGCACCCCTTTACCCGCGTATAGCGGAACGACGGCCGCGACTGTGACCGTGTACACGACCGCAGCGACGAGGGCGCCGAGGACGCCGGTAGTGATCAGTTTGGCGAAGACGACTCGCCCGCGCCGTGGCTCGGCCAGAAACGTCTGCAGGATGGTGCGCTGCCGGTACTCGCCGGCGACGACGAGCACGCCGAGGATGAACATGGCCACCGACGTGACCGCGCCGGGTTGGGTGAGGACGTGCGCGACATTGGCCCGGCTGCTTACCGGCGGGTCGCCCGCCTTCACCGGCAGCAGGACGGTGGTCACCGCTGAGGCGAGGCTCAGGGCGAAGGCCGCGACGACGGTGACGTAGAAGGACGGGGTCGTCCGCAGCTTGAGGATTTCCAGTCGGATCGAGCTGATCATGAGACGTGCTCCTTCGGGTGGATGTGGCTCTCGAAGATGGTTTCCAGGTCGGGGCCGGCGGTGCGCAGTTCGACGATCACCGCGCCCGCCTCGATGGCCGTGCGTCCGATGAGCTCGGCGGACAGGTGTTGCACGCTGAGCCGGTCTGCGGCAGTCCGCCGGACGGCGGCTCCGCGCCGGTTCAGCGCGACCGCGAGCCGCTCGGCGTCCGGGCTGGTCACAGTGATCGCGTTCGACTCGGGCAGTAACCCGGCTATGGGGCCTGCGGTGACGAGGCGCCCGTGGTCGATGATGATCGCGTCGTCGGCACTGTGGGCCACTTCTGCGAGCAGATGGCTGGAAAGGAACACGGTGCCGCCGTTGTCGGCGAACTGGCGAAGGAATGTCCGCATCGTCGAGATGCCGCCGGGATCGAGGCCGTTGAACGGCTCGTCCATCACTAGTATTGCCGGGTCGCCGATGAGGGCCGAGGCGAGCGCGAGACGCTGCCGCATGCCGAGGGAGAACCCACCGACCCGCCGCCGCGCCGCCGGCGTCAGCCCGACGAGTTCCAGCACGTCCTCGACTCGGGCTTGCGGGACGCCGGCCTGTGCTGCGGTGATGCGCAGATGGTTACGCGCGCTGCGGTTGGGTTGGAAACCCTGGTCCAGGACGGCACCGACGGTGCGGAGCGGGTGCTGCACGTCGGCGTGGCGCCGGCCGCCGATGAGGGCGGCGCCCGAGGTCGGCTCGGCGAGGCCCAGCAGGACGCGCATGCTGGTGGTCTTGCCCGAGCCGTTGGCCCCGAGGAACGCCGTGATGCGCCCGGGCGAGACGTCGGCCGAAAAGTCGTCGAGTGCCGTCACGGCCCCGTAGCGTTTGGTCACGTGGTGAAACGAGATGCTGGGTGCATCGCTTCGACCTCGCGTTGTTGTCATGAGCCAGGTTTGGGATGTCGTGCGGTTTCGCGCGTCAGCCTGGGAGCCGACCGCTCGGCTCATTCTCGCGGCCCGAGACATGGTCACACCTCACTCGCGCGGGCTACGCCTGCGGGCTGAGAGTCCAAGGTCGTGGTGGTTTCGGTGAGGTGGGTGTGGATGGCGTGCAGGGCGGGTGCGGCCTGGTGCTGCCAGAGGTCGATGACGAAGTCGGGCAGGGGTGCGAGCATCCGGTCGCGTTCGTCGGGGGTGGCGGCGTCGAGCATGATCGCCAGGACGGGGAGCTCGTCGTCGGCGGGGATCTTCGCGCGGCTGCGGGCCATGGAGTCTGCTTGCTCGGCGGCGGTGATGTGGCGGCGCAACAGAGGGACCACGTGTAGGTCTTCTTGGGCGGTGTGGTCGTGAACGAGGCGTTCGAGCCGGCTCACCGCGGCGGCCCGGACGGGCATCTGTGCTGTTCGGTCGCGGGCGATGAGCAGTGGCCAGTGGAAGGTGTCTTCTTCTTCGTGGTGACGCAGCAGATGGTCGGTGACGAGCCGGAGGTGATCTTCGGCGAGGGCGTGGATCGACTCGGTCATGGGTGCGGCGAGTGCGGCGCTCAGTCGCGGTAGTTCGGCGCGGAAGGCAGCGTGGCTCAGGACGAATCCGATGAGCTCGGGCTCCTGGGCGGTGGGTGCTGGGTGGGTCATTGCGTCGGTGGTCATGACGGGTTCCGTTCGTGACGGGAGTGGGTGATGTCGACTGTCGGTCCTGGGACTTGTCGGCGACTTTGAGGTCACTGCAGCTCAGCGATCGGGAATTCCTGACCGCTGGTCAGGGTCTGCACGTTCACCCCGGTCAGCGATCTGGTC
>JBBQUT010000055.1:0-19698 GCA_038212215.1 Mycobacteriales bacterium | reverse complement strand
GTGAGCCGCGGCCACCGCGGCGTTCTCGTTGTTCCACACAAACAATCGATGCTCGCCCGGTGGCCGCCTCACACCCGGCAGAAACGCTGATCACCGCGGCTCCAACATCAAAAATCACGATCTACGGCTGCAGTACTAGGCGCCTGGCCGGCGAGAGCTGTTGCAGAATCCACGACTGGCTGCGCCGTGCCGGTCGCCCTGCGCACTCCGGTCTGGGGCTGCGCCGCCCTGGTCCGGGATCCGGTCGTCCGATTCTGCTGCAGCACTAGCCGCAATTCGGGTGCGTGGGCGGATCAGACACAATCGTCGCGTGAGCGAGCGCAGCGAGCGAACAAGTGTGATCGGGCTGTGCCGGCCGAACGAGCGAAGCGAGGCTCGGACGTGAGCGAGCGCAGCGAGCGAACAAGTGTGATCGGGCTGTGCCGGCCGAACGAGCGAAGCGAGGCTCGGACGTGAGCGAGCGCCCCCTCGGCAATCCTGCTCACCCCGCGGCCCACAGCGACGCAATGTTCGGACTCGCGCTCGGGGCACTCGGCATCGTGTACGGCGACATCGGAACGAGTCCGCTGTATGCGCTGCAGACCGTGTTCTCCGCTGATCACAACGTAGTGCGTCCGACCGACGCTGACGTGTATGGCGTTATCTCGCTGGTGTTCTGGTCGGTGACCCTGATCGTCTCGATCAAGTATGTGGTCTTCATTCTGCGTGCCGACAACGACGGTGAGGGCGGGATCATGGCACTGGCGGCGCTGGCTCGCCAGCGGGTCCAGGGCGAGGGACGGATTCCCCGCGTCGCGCTGATGCTGGGCGTGGTCGGCGCGTCGTTGTTCTACGGTGACAGCGTCATCACGCCAGCGATCTCGGTGCTGTCCTCCGTCGAAGGACTCAAGGTCGCGGCGCCTAGCTTGTCGAACTTCGTCCTCCCGATCGGCGTCGCGATCCTCAGCGTGCTGTTCGTCGTGCAACGGTGGGGCACGCACCTGGTGGGCCGGCTGTTCGGCCCGGTGATGGTGCTGTGGTTCGTCTGCATCGCCGCGATCGGCGCGCCGCAGATCGTCCGGGCGCCCGGCATCCTGCGGAGCATGTCACCTACCTACCTGATCAGCTTCATTGCCGTTCACCCCTACATCTCGTTCATCGCAATGGGCGCGGTCGTGCTTGTCATTACCGGCGCCGAGGCGCTGTACGCAGACATGGGTCACTTTGGTCGAGCGCCGATCCGTTGTGCCTGGTTCGCTGTCGTGTTCCCGGCTTTGATCATCGACTACATGGGGCAGGGTGCGCTGATCCTCGACCGGCCGTCGGCAGTGGCGTCGCCGTTCTTCCTGATGGTGCCGCACTGGGCGCGGGTGCCGATGGTGGCGCTGGCGACGCTCGCCACCGTGATCGCGTCGCAGGCGGTGATCTCGGGGGCGTTCTCGGTGTCGCGCCAGGCGGTCCGCCTCGGTTTCCTGCCGCATCTCAACGTCCGGCACACATCGACGAAGGAGAGCGGGCAAATCTACGTCCCCGCCGTGAACTGGCTGCTGTTCGGCGGCGTGCTCCTGATCATGGTCAGCTTTCGGTCGTCGGAGAAACTCGCGACTGCGTACGGGCTCGCCGTTACCGGAACGCTGGTGCTGACCACCAGTTTGTTCCTCATTGTTGCTGCCGCTGTCTGGCATTGGGCAAGGTGGCAGCTCGTGCTGACCGGTGTGGTGTTCCTCGGGGTCGAGATCACCTACTTCAGCGCCAACCTCACCAAGGTCGTGCACGGCGGCTGGTTGCCGTTGGTGATCGCGGCGGCAGTGATCACGGTGATGACCACCTGGCAGCAGGGCCGGCGCATCGTCACCGGCCGCCGTGAGGATCTCGAGGGTCCGCTGGACGACTTCGTCGAGGACGTCCGCACGCGTCAGCTGACGCGCGTGCCAGGTGCGGCAGTGTTCCCGCACCCCACCAGCGAGACCACGCCGCTGGCCCTGCGAGCCAACGCCGAGTTCAATCACGTTCTGCACGAGCACGTCGTCATCATCTCGGTCAAGTCGGAGAACATCCCCTACGTCCACGCCGACGACCGGTTCACCTTCGACGATCTCGGCTATCGCGACGACGGCATCGTGCACCTGACAGTGCGCTACGGATTCCAGGACGAGCAGGACGTCCCGGCGGCTATCGGCGCGGCGCGTGGCCTCAGCCCCGAGCTGGATGTCGACCCGGACGACGCGCACTACTTCCTGTCGCGGATCACTATTCATCCGAGCGACCGTCCGGGGATGAACCGGTGGCGCAAGAAGCTGTTCATCGGCCTCGCGCACAACGCCGCCAACCCGGCCGACTACTTCCTGCTGCCCGATGAACGGACGGTCGTGATGGGTTCGCACATCGAGCTCTGACCGGACCCGACCTCGCCGCGGATGTCACTGAGCGGCTATCGCCGCGGATGTCACTGAGCGGCTATCGCCGCGCATGTCACTGAGCGGCTATCGCCGCGGTCTGCCCGCCGCAGGCAGCGATAAGGTCGGCCGGTGCGAGTTCGACCTGCAGGCCGCGCTTGCCGGCCGACACGAACACCGTCGCGAAGGTGGTCGCCGACTCGTCCACGACGACCCTCAGCCGCGAGCGGTGCCCGAGCGGTGAGATGCCGCCGATGACGTAGCCCGTCGCGCGGGCGGCCGCTGCAGGTTCGGCCATCGCAGCGCGTTTGGCGCCGACAGCTGCGGCCAGCGCCTTGAGGTCGAGGCGACCCGCGACCGGCACGACCGCGCAGATGAGCGTTGCGTCGACCGTCGCGACGAGGGTCTTGAAGATGCGGTGCTGGTCGACGCCCAGCGCGGTGGCTGCCTCCTCGCCGTAGCCATCCGCGCGCGGGTCGTGTGCGTAAGGATGCAACTCGAAGGCGATGCCACGCCTGTCCAGCAGCACCGTCGCCGGCGTTCCGGTTGCCACGAACGAACAGGCTAGCGCGCGTCGAGCGCTACGGTTGCGAACGCAGCGGAATGCGCCCGGGAGCGAGCGAGTTGTGCCCAGTGCACCTAACGCCGGAGGAGCCGCTACCCGATGATCACGTCACTGACCCGCGAACGCCGCGGACCCCGCGTCCTGCGGGCAGTCCGGCCGCTGCCACCGGGCGCGATATCCTCAAGCTCACTATCGTCGACGCCTGGGTTTGCGACCGCACGCCCCGTCACCGACGAGAGCACTGGTGCCGACAAGAGCGTCGGCACCGAGAGGAGCACGGTGGCAGAAGAGACGGTCGAGCAGCGCCGAGCTCGCTTCGAGCGCGACGCCATGCCGTTCCTGGACCAGCTCTACGCAGCGGGCATGCGCATGACACGCAACCCCGCCGACGCCGAGGACCTCGTCCAAGAGACCTTTGTCAAGGCATACGCCGCGTTCCATCAGTTCACCGAGGGCACCAACCTCAAGGCGTGGCTGTACCGCATCCTGACCAATACGTTCATCAATAACTACCGTAAGAAGCAACGCCAGCCACTCGAGTCGGGCAACCAGGACGTCGAGGACTGGCAGCTCGCGCGCGCCGAGTCACACACCTCGCGCGGGCTGCGCTCGGCAGAGATGGAAGCTTTGGACCACCTGCCCGACTCGGACGTCAAGGACGCGCTGCAGGCGCTTCCGGAGGACTTCCGCCTGGCCGTTTACCTCGCCGACGTCGAGGGCTTCGCGTACAAGGAGATCGCCGACATCATGGGTACGCCGATCGGGACGGTCATGTCCCGGCTGCACCGCGGTCGCAAGCAACTACAGGTCTCGCTCGGCGATTACGCTCGCGATCGTGGGCTGATCCCAGCCACCGTCGGGGGCGAGGCATGAACAAGTTGGGATTCGGACCCGGCAACATCGATTGCGACGACGTCCTCGAAGAGCTCTATCTCTACATCGACGCCGAGACCGACGACGCCACCAGGGGTCGCATCCGCCAGCATCTGGAAGCGTGCGCCCCGTGTCTGCGCCAGTACGGTTTGGAGCAGGACGTCCGCGCGTTGATCGCCCGATGCTGCGGCGGCGACGTCGCGCCGCCCAGCCTGCACGCGCGGGTGCGGGTGCGGATCACCGAGCTGACCGTGGAGTCCAGCCACCGCGAGTTCCGGGCGGAATAGCGACCTCTTGCCGCTCGGAAAGCGCTCGTCAGATGGCCAGATTCGACCGGCCGATACCCAAATGTTCTAGCCCCGCGAAGCGTGGCAGGCTGGGCGCGTGTCGGCTCTCTCGGATCTGCTCGCGGCCCGCACCGAGCTGAGCGAGGCCCAGGTCAACCACCTGCAGCGGCTGGTGGGGGAGTGGCAGCTGGTGTCGGACCTGTCCTTCGCCGATCTGCTGCTCTGGGTGCCGATCACGCTGGCCGAGGGCGACGCGGGCAGCACGCTCGCCTTCCTGTGTGCAGCGCAGTGCCGACCGACGACCGGGCCGACGGCGTACCAGCACGATCAGGTTGGCATGGTGCAGTTCGGGGACCGCGCCACCCCGCTGTACGTGGCGTTTCGCGAAGGCCGCACCTACCGCGAGAGCGAGCCGAACTGGGAGGGTGACCTGCCCCGCCGCCGGGAGGCCATCCCGGTGCGCCTGGACGGTGCGGTGATTGCCGTCCTGGGCAAGGACGCGAATTTGGCCAGTGTCCGGACACCGAGCCAGTTGGAGCTTGTGTACCTGCAATCAGCCGCGGATCTGTCGGCGATGATCGTGGACGGTACGTTTCCCAATCCGGACGCCACCGCAGAGGAAAGCGCCGGGCCGCGTGTCGGCGACGGCCTGACCCGACTCGAGTCCGACAACACGATCATCTACGCCAGCCCGAACGCGCTGTCCGCGTTCAACCGGCTCGGCGTGACCGGCCCGGTAATCGGTGAGCCGATGAATGAACTTGCCAGTACGGTCGCCGACGACCCGTTCGATGCCAGCGATCTAGCCGAGGCTGTGGGCGCCGCGATCGACGGCGGGCAACCCGCCACGATCGAGGTGGAAGGCGGCGGGGCGATCATCTTGTTTCGCGCGCTACCGCTGCGTCCGCGCGGAGAGATGCTCGGCGCGCTGCTGCTGATGCAGGACGTCACCGAGCTCCGCCGGCGCGATCGCCAGATCATGAGCAAGGACGCCACCATCCGCGAGATTCATCACCGGGTGAAGAACAACCTGCAGACCGTCGCCGCGCTGTTGCGGCTGCAAGCCAGGCGGGTGAGCGCGCCGGAGGCGCGCGAGGCGCTGGAAGAGTCGATGCGGCGGGTAAGTTCGATCGCCCTCGTGCACGAGACACTGTCGGGCTCGATCGACGAAGAGATTGACTTCGATGCAATTGTCGACCGCCTGCTAGGCATGCTCGGCGACGTGATGGGTTCAGCAGACCGGCTGCGGCTGCGGCGCGAAGGCACCTTCGGCGAGATTCCCGTCGAGATCGCGACGCCGATGGTCCTCGTCATCACCGAACTCGTGCAGAACGCTCTCGAACACGCATTCCCCGACACCGCGTCCGGCGAAGTGATCGTGTCGGCCGAACGGGGTCGCGGCGAGCTGACGCTCTCGGTCCTGGACGACGGGGCCGGCCTGCCTCCGAACTTCGCCGAGGACGGCACCGGGCAACTCGGCCTGCAGATCGTGCGGACGCTCGTGTCGGCCGAACTCAACGGTTCGGTCGAGTACGGGGCGCGTGCCGGCCGAGCCGGTACTCAGGCGGTGGTCCGGATGCCGCTCGGGCGGCGCCCGCGGGTGGGCGGATGACCCGCCTGTCTAGTCATCAGAGCGGTCTAGCGATCAGGCCAGTGAGCGATCAGCAGTCGAGCGGTCAGAGCATCCGCGCGCGGGCTCGTGCGTTGCGACGCTTCAGCGCGCGCCGCTCGTCTTCTGACAAGCCGCCCCAGACGCCAGCGTCCTGCCCGCTCTCCAAAGCCCAGGTCAGGCATTGCTGCATGACCGGGCAACGCCGGCACACAGCCTTAGCCTGCTCAATCTGCATCAGCGCGGGCCCGGTGTTCCCGATCGGGAAGAACAGCTCCGGGTCCTCGTCACGGCAGATCGCGCGGTGACGCCAATCCATCGGTGGTTCTCCTTCAGTCGTGTAGGCGAGCGCTCGAGGTAAACCCCCGAACTAGCTTGTGAATCCTTTCACGAGCGCGCGTGCGCGGCAAGTGATTGCTCTGCGCTGTCTTACCCCACCGTGCTACCAAATCTACATTGGCCGGTATTAGGAATGCACGACCATGCAATTGCACGAACTTGAGAATATTGCGCGCTCCACCACCTTGGCGCGAGACACTTGAGTCAGGTTACGCGAGATGGAGCCGCGCGTCGATGGCAAAGCGGGCAAATGCACTGGTAAGCGCTGGCTCAGGCGAGGACCTGGATCGAGGCACGCGCGGTGGCAAAGGTCAACTTCTCGCGAAGCCCGAGATATTCGCCGTCCACTTGCACCGGCATCGGCTCGTCCGCGAGGACGATCAGGCCGTCCAGGTCCTCGATCACTAACGCCCCCCGCGCGCCGATTCGCGGATTCCTGCCCGCCATGCGGGCCATGCCTATCAGCGTGCCCACCGCCCCCATCCTGCGCCGCGCGTAGAGCCCGAGCCCGGTGTCGAAGCTGGTGTTCGGCGTCGGACGCAGCGCACGACGGCCGACGAAGGTCCACGGATCGGTGTTGGTGACGACCATGAAATGGATGTCGTCGTAGCGTGTCCCGTCGGGCAGTTCAACGTGCAGCTTCGGACGCCGCCGATCCGAGGCGAAGAATTCGCGCACCCCGACGCGGGCATACAGCAGATGCGTCGATTTCACCCCTTTGCGCCGCTGCCGCTCCACTCCGGCGACGATCGCCGCGTCAAAGCCCATTCCGGCCGCAAACACGAACCAGCGATCGTCGACCCGGCCCATGCTCACGGCGCGCCGAGCACCGCTGCGCAGCGCAGCGAGCACGAGTCCAGTTGCCTCAATGGGCGTGTCGGGCAGGCCGAGGGCCCGCGCGAACACGTTTGTCGAGCCGACCGGAACTACGCCGAGCGCCGGGATGCGCTGGTGCACCCCGTCGGTGAGCAGCCCGTTCACGACCTCGTTCACGGTGCCGTCGCCGCCGAAGGCGACGACCACGTCGGTGCCGTTTCGCATCGCGCGGCAGGCGAGCGCGGCAGCGTGGCCCCGGTTAGCCGTCTCGGCCACCTCTAGCTGGGTTTGGGCACCGAGAGCGTTGACCAGCACGTCACGTTCGCGCTCGGTCGTTGCGGTCGCCTGCGGGTTGGTGACCACGAGAACGCGCATCGGCGCAGTTTACGCGTCCACTAGCGTCGTGGTCGTGGCTGCGGACCCCGATCGCGTCCCCGGACAGCTGCGCGCGGCGGCCGGGCTGGTCGTGCTGGAATGCCTCGGCCTGCTCGCAGCGGGGGCGGTGCTCGTGGCAAAGACGCTCACCGGGCATCCCGATCTGGTGGCGCGCGCAGTGTCGGGCACGGCCTTCGCCGTTGCCGGCGCCGTGGCACTCGCGCTCGCCGCGCGGGGGCTGCTGCGCCTTCGCCCGGCGGCGCGCACGCCGATCGTGGTGCTGCAGCTGCTCGCCTTGCCTGTCGCCTACAGTCTGGCTTTCCAGGCGGCACGGATCGAGTACGGCGGGCCTATCCTGCTCGTCGCGGTGGCGGTGCTGTATCTGTTGTTTACCCCGCCGGCGCGGGCAGCGCTGGACCGCCCGCCGAGTTGATCCGCGCTCAGGCCTCAGGGGCGCCAATGCTCGCCCGCAGCTTCTTCAGCCCACGCGCGACGAGTCGGGAGACCTGCATCTGCGACACGCCGACGATGCCGGCGATCTCGGTCTGCGTCTTGTTGGCGACAAACCGAAGCAGCAGGATTTCGCGTTCGGCTTCGGGGAGCTGGGCGATGACGTCGCGCAGCACAGCGCGTTGCTCGACCTGCTCATAGCCGTCCTCGATTATCCCGAGCATCGGGTGTTCGGGAACGCTCTCACCCGGCGGGGCGAGCACATCGAGCGGGACGCCGGAGTACGCACGGGCCGCGTCGATCGCCTCGATGACCGCGTCTTCGTCGATGTCGATGCGCTTTGCCAGCTCCTTGACCGTCGGGCCCCGGCCCAGCTCCTGGCTCAACTCGGCGCGAGCGGTGTTCAGCGTGGTTTGCAGCTCCTGGGCGCGGCGCGGTACGTGGATCAGCCAGCCGGTGTCGCGGAAGTGCCGCTTGAGTTCGCCGAGGATGGTCGGCGTGGCGTAGGTCGAAAACTCCAGCCCACGCTCCGGATCGAACCGGTCGATCGCCTTGATCAGCCCGATCGAACCGACTTGGATCAGGTCGTTCATCGGTTCGTTGCGTCCGGAGAAGCGCCGGGCGAGGTACACCACGAGTGGCATATGCAGTTCGACGAGTCGATCGCGCAGCGCTCGCCGCCTCGGACTGTCCTGCGCTAGCGCATGCAGCTCGGCCAACAACGTGCGCGCGCTGGGACCGTCGCCCGGCCCGGACGGCCGCGCCGACTGGGTCACGGTGTTGCAGCCTCTCGGCGCTTGGTGACGGTGATCGCCAACTGCCCCGACGATCCGGCCACGTCGACCTCGGTGGCGAGCGCGGACAGCACACTCCATGCGAAGCTACTGCGGTCAGGACTGAGCCGCGCCTGGGTCCCCGAACTGACCGACGCAGTGACGCTCAGATCCTCGGGGCGCAGCTCGAACACAGCGGTGAGCATCGAGCTTGGCGCCGCATGCGGCAGCAGCAACGCGCACGCCTCGTCGACAGCCAGGCGCAGGTCCTCGATGTCGTCGATGGTGAGGTCGCAGCGCGCGGCCAGACTCGCAGCGGTGATGCGCAAAGTAGCGACGTACGCCCCGACAGCCGGAACCCGCACCTCGACGACATCGCCGTCCGGGAGGTCGATCTGAGCACTCACGATGGGTCTCCCTGGGGCAACGCCGGGTTGGGCCGGTTCCATTGGTCAATGACGGGGACGCCGTACTGGGCGCCGAGCAAACACGGTGCTGCCGAGTTCAGCAACAGGTTACGTCCGCTCAGAACGGGTTGCCCTATCCACCGCGCGCCCAATACCCGACTGATATGGCCGTGGGCGACAAGGATCACCGCGCCGCCGGGCAGCGCCGCCGCGGCGCGCTCGAGCACTCGGTCGGCTCGTACGCCGACATGGGCAGGGGTTTCGCCGCCCGGCGCGCCGTGCGTGAAGATCGTCCAGTCCGGCTCCGCCGCCCGGATGTCCTTGCTCGTGCGACCTTCGTAGTCGCCGTAGTCCCACTCCGCGAGATCTTCGAGCACCTCGTTGATGTGCAACCCGGCTAGTTCCGCGGTCGCCCGAGCACGCTGGCGCGGGCTGCAGAACACCTGGTACGGCTCGACCGCCGCCAGCAGCGGCGCCAATGCCGCCGCCTCGCGCTCGCCGTGCGGGGTGAGCGCCACGTCGGTTTTCCCCGTGTGCTGGCCGCTCTTGCTCCACTCGGTCTCGCCGTGGCGGACCAGCCAGAGCTGCGCACCGTCAGGAACGGACGCAGGCATGACGAAGGCCGGCACTTCGCCGGCCTCCGCCTGCCCGTCGGTGTGTTCTGGGGTCACCAGTTCATCAAGCGGCTTTCTTGGTTTCCCAGAAGATGGTGTCGATCTGCGCGATCATGTCCAGCAGTTCCTGGCCCTTCGCGGGGTCGATCTCGCCCTTGCCGCCCGCGGCGCCCGCCGCCTTGGTTGCTTTGTTGAACAGTGCGTGCAGTTCCGGGTACTTCTCGAAGTGCGGCGCCTTGAAGTAGTCGGTCCACAGCACCCAGAGGTGGTGCTTGACCAGCTCGGCGCGCTGCTCCTTGATCAGCAGCGCGCGCGTGCGGAACACCGGATCCTCGTTGCCCTGGTACTTCTCCATGATCGCCTTGACCGATTCGGCCTCGATGCGGGCCTGAGCCGGGTCGTACACGCCGCACGGCAGATCGCAGTGCGCGTAGGCAGTGATGGCAGAGTGGAACAGACGCATAACGTTGGCCTCCAACCAGAAAGTCGCTAAGTCATTCGGACCCTACTCCCGGATGTTCGAGCGCCATTGTGCACCATGTGTGGGATGCAACGAGTGCTGATCCCGTGGCAGCGCGTGCGCGTTTCGGGTCCTTCCATGGTCCCCACTGTGCGCGACGGCGACGTGGTGATCGTGCGGCACGGTGCCCGAATCCGGCCGGGGGACGTCGTGCTCGCCAGGTTTCGCGAGTTGCCCTCGCGATACGTCCTCAAGCGTGCAGTGCATGAGCAGGACGGTGGCTGGTGGCTCAGTTCGGATAACGTGGCCGCCGGCAGTGACAGCTCGTCGCACGGCGTCGCAGACGTGCACGCCCGCGTCGTAGCACGGATCCGCCGCGGACGCGTCCGCCGCGTACGCTGAGCCGGCCTCGGTGGCTGACTGGCGCGGGTCGTGTCAGACTCTGGGACGCGGGCGACCCCCGAGCCATCGAGCATCCGACCACGACCTGGACGCGGTGAACTTCCGAGCTAGCGAAAGGCGTCACGTAGTGGGGTTCGATCCGGATAGGGCCGTGTTCCGTGCGCATGAGGGCGGCAAGCTCGTCATCAACAGCACGATTGCGTTGGTGGACCGAGCCTCGCTGTCGCTCGCCTACACGCCCGGCGTCGCGGAGATCTGCACAGCCATCCACGAGGATGAGTCGCTCGCGCGCCGCTACACCTGGCGCGCGCGCCTGGTCGCGGTCGTGAGCGACGGGACGGCCGTGCTCGGGCTCGGCAATATCGGCCCCGCGGCGGCGCTGCCGGTGATGGAGGGCAAAGCGGCACTGTTTCGTGAGTTTGCCGGGCTGAACTGCGTGCCGATAGTGCTCGACACCACCGATCCGGACGAGATCGTCGAGACGGTCGTGCGAATTGCGCCGTCCTTCGGCGGGATCAACCTGGAGGACATCTCGGCGCCGCGGTGCTTCGAGATCGAGGAGCGGCTACGGGCCAGACTGCCGATACCGGTCTTTCACGACGACCAGCACGGCACGGCGATAGTGGTTCTGGCGGCGCTGCGCAACGCCGCCCACGTCACCGGCCGCGAGTTGTCGCAGCTGCGGGTCGTCGTGTCCGGTGCCGGTGCGGCCGGGGTCGCGTGCACTCGAATCCTGCTGGCGGCGGGAATCGGCGACATCGCCGTCGCCGACTCGCGCGGTCTGCTGCACCCCGGCCGCGAGGGCCTCACGGCGATCAAGGACGAGCTCGCGCGCGACACCAACCGGATGAATCTGCGCGGGTCGCTGCACGACGGGTTAGCCGGCGCCGACGTGTTCATCGGGCTGAGCGCTGGAACCGTGGGGGAGGAGTCGGTCGAGCGGATGGCGCCACACGCGATCATCTTTGCGCTCGCGAACCCGCACCCGGAGGTCGCGATGGACGTGGCGCACAGGCACGCCGCGGTCGTGGCGACGGGTCGCAGCGACTACCCGAATCAGATCAACAACGTGCTCGCCTTTCCCGGCGTGTTCGCCGGGGCCTTCGATGCGGACGCCCGCACCATCACCGAAGGCATGAAGCTGGCGGCGGCAGGCGCCCTCGGCGACGTGGTCGCCGCCGCGCTGGCCCGTGACTGCATCGTCCCTTCGCCGTTCGACAAGCGCGTCGCGCCGGCGGTGGCAGCGGCGGTGGCGGCGCAGGCCCGCGTCGAGGGCGTGGCGCGCGAGCCGGTTGCTCAAGCCACCACGAGCCGGCGGGCCGCCAGCCCGCAATGATCGAGGCGTCGCCACGCGGCGGCGATGCGCTGCACGGCCTCGTCCAGGCGGGCCGGCGGCAGCGCGAACGGGAGTCGCAGGAATCGCTCGAGCGTTCCGTCGACCCCGAAGCGCGAGCCGGGCACCAGTAGCACGCCAGCAGGCGCGCTGAGCATGCACAGCGACGTTGACAGCGGTGCGTCGAGCTCGGCCCACAACGACAATCCGCCTTGCGGTTGCGCGACCCGCCATTGCGGTAACTCGCGGCCGAGCGCCGCCAACAAGGCATCGCGTTGTTCGCGCAGCGACCGCAATCGCGCGGGCATCAGCGCATCGAGTTGTGGCAGGATTTCTGCTCCGACAAGCTGCTCGAGCACTGCACCGCCGATATCGATCGACGCGCGCAGGCCCGCCAGGCGCTGCACCAGGTCGGCGGACGCGCGAATCCAGCCGATCCGCAGCCCACCCCACACCGGTTTGGACAGCGAACCGATCGTGAGCACGCTCGAATCAATCGCCGCCACCGGTCGTGCCGGGGCGGTGAAGCCGAGCTCGACGAAGCTTTCGTCGACCACGACGATTGTTCCGCTCTGGCGGGCGGCACGCAGCACGCTGTGGCGTGCCTCGTCGTCGACGAGCGCGCCGGTCGGGTTGTGGAAGTCCGGGACGAGGTAGGCGAGGCGGGGTGAGCTCTGCCGCAGTGCCGTGCGCATCGCCGAGACGTCCCAGCCACCGGCGGGTGCCATCGGGACCGGGACCGGCCGCGCGCCGGCACGTTGTGCCGCGTCGAACGCACCGGGATAGGTGGGCAGTTCGACGAGCATCCGGTCACCTGGTGTGGCCAGCAGGCGAAGCAGCAGATCGATGGCGTGCGAGGCGCCGCCGGTCACCATGATCTGCTCGGTGGTGGTCGGCACGCCGCGCGCCGCGAAGCGGGCAGCGATCGCCGCACGCAACACCTGTAGCCCGGCTGGCTCGTAGCCCTCGCCTTCGGCATAGCGCGGCAATTCTGCCGTCGCAACCGGCACGACGGCCTGCAACAGCCCGGCGGGTGCCGGCAGCGCGGCGCACGACAGATCGAGCACGTCCGCACCGGTGTCGCCGGTGCGCCAGCGGGCCAGGGACGGACGAAGCTGCGAACCCGGCGGCACGGTGACGAAGCTGCCCGAGCCGGTGCGACTGTCGAGGTATCCGTTCGCCCGCAGTGCGTCATACGCGGCGGTGACGGTCGCGCGGGAGAGCTGCAGCGCGCTCGCGAGTTCGCGCTCGGACGGCAGCCGGGTCTCGGTCGCCACCCGCCCGTCCAGGACGAGCGCGGTGACCGCATCGGACAGGGCCGAGTACACCGGCCCGTGCTGGGTGTGCAGATCGGGCAGCAGGACGGCCAGCGCGCGGCCGCCGATCCGCGAGACTGGAGCCATGGCAGCGATCGTCGCACGCCATTGGTGGGTTAGGAAGCCAATCTTCTGGGATTGGCACTGGAAAGTGAGCTGTCGGACGCGTCAGAATGGGCGAGTGGCCCGGTCATCGCACGGTGTGCGTCTCCCGCAGCTCTTCATTGGCCTGGTTCTGTACGGCCTCGCAGCCGCACTCCAGGTGCGCTCCGGGCTCGGCCTCGACCCGTGGGACGTGTTCCACCAAGGCTTCGCGCGGCACCTGGGCCTGGCGATCGGCACGGTGGTCATCCTGGTCGGCGCGGCCGTGCTGCTGCTGTGGATACCGCTGCGCCAGCGTCCGGGATTCGGGACCGTGAGCAATGCGGTGCTCATCGGCGTGTCCCTCAATATCGCGCTGCAGGTGCTGCCGCACGTGCATGCGATCTGGTGGCGCAGCGCGGATCTGGTCGGCGGCATCGTGCTGTGCGCCGTCGCGACCGGGATGTATATCGGGGCTAGCTATGGGCCTGGCCCGCGCGACGGCCTGATGACCGGGTTCGCCGCGCGAAGCGGCCGCTCGATTCGCCTGGTGCGCACCGGCATCGAGGTCACCGTGCTCGTCGCGGGCTGGTTGCTCGGTGGCACGGTGGGCATCGGCACGGTGCTGTTCGCGCTCACGATCGGGCCGCTCGCCCAGCTGTTCCTGCCGATTTTCGAGAACGGGCGCCCGGCGACCGTGGCGAAACCGGTCACCGAGCCGCTGTTCGCCGACTAATCCGGTTCGTCGTCGCGAGCGAGCCAGGTCGCGAAGCGGTCGATCGCGGTGTCGAACTCCGGGTGCGCGTCGACGAAGACTTGTAACCGGGCGGCGAGCCACTCCAGTGCGACCAATTCCTCGCCGCGGCGCTCGACCAGCTCCTCGATGCCACGGTCGGTGAAGTACACACGCACCCGCGCTAGGCGAAGGCCGTCGCGACGACCTCGCGCTGCTGCGCATCGTGCACGGCATGCGAACCGACTGCGGGAGATGCCGACGCGCGCCGGGTGGCTCGCAGCAATGGGCGCCCGCCGAGATGCTCGGGCAGATTCAGCGCCAGGAACGGCCACGGGCCTTGGTTCGCCGGCTCTTCCTGCACCCAGACGAGCTCGGCGTCGGGGAAGCGGGCCAGCTCCGCCTGCAGGCTGTCTACAGGCAGTGGATACAGCTGCTCCAGCCGAACGATCGCGATGTCCTCGCGTTGCTGCTCGGTGCGGGCGGCAGCTAGGTCGTAGTAGACCTTGCCGCTGCACAACAGCACGCGCCGTACCGCGTTCTGGTCCGTGACGACGTGGTCACCCAGTACCGTCTGGAAGCTCGTTCCCCCGGTGAAGTCGTCGATCTCGCTGACCGCAGCCTTGAGGCGGAGCAGCGACTTGGGCGTGAACGCGATCAGCGGGCGGCGCACCGGTGAGAGGCCCTGCCGGCGCAACAGGTGGAAGTAGTTGGCCGGCGACGAGCACATCGCCACGGTCATGTTGTTCTCCGCGGCCAGCTGCAGGAAACGCTCAGGGCGTCCGGACGAGTGATCGGGGCCCTGCCCTTCGTACCCGTGCGGCAGCAGCAGGGTGACCGCCGAGCGCTGCCCCCATTTCGCCTCGCCGGAGGCGATGAATTCGTCGATGATCGTCTGGGCGCCGTCGGCGAAGTCGCCGAACTGCGCCTCCCAGCACACCAGAGCGTCCTCACGCACGACGGAGTAGCCGTACTCGAAGCCCATCGCCGCGAACTCCGACAGCAGCGAGTCATAGGACCAGAACGGTGCCTGATCCTCGCTCAGGTTCTTCAGGGGGGTGTATTCCACACCGGTTTTGCGGTCGATGAGCGTCGCGTGTCGCTGCGTGAACGTGCCGCGGCTGGAGTCCTGCCCGGAGAGCCGCACGATGCGTCCCTGCATGACCAGCGAACCGAATGCGAACAGTTCCGCCGTCGCCCAGTCGACTCGACCCGAACTCGCCATCGCGATGCGCCGGTCGATCTGCGGCTTGAGCCGCGGGTGCATCGTGAATCCGTCGGGTGGATTGGCGTAGGCGTCGGCGATGCGCTTAACGACCTCGACGCCGACCGCCGTGGTCACTTGCTGCGTCGGGGTCTCGTGCTCCATGTCGCGTGGTGGACGCGCCGTGCTAGAGGCGTTGCGCGTCTCGACGAACACCTTTTCCAGCTGTGCCTGGAAGTCCTTGAGCGCGTGCTCGGCGTCGTCGAGGGTGATGTCGCCGCGGCCGACGAGGGCTTCGGTGTAAAGCTTTCGGACGCTGCGCTTGCCGTCGATGATGTCGTACATCAGCGGCTGCGTGAACGACGGGTTGTCCGCCTCATTGTGACCGCGGCGGCGGTAGCAGACCATGTCGACGACGACGTCCTTGCGGAATTCCTGGCGGAACTCCACAGCCAGCTTCGCCACCCGCACGCACGCCTCGGGATCGTCGCCGTTGACGTGGAAGATCGGCGCCGAAATCATCCGCGCGATGTCTGTGCAGTACAGCGAGGACCGTGACGCGGACGGCGACGTTGTGAATCCCACCTGGTTGTTGACGATGACGTGCACGGTGCCGCCGGTGCGGTAACCGCGCAGTTGCGAAAGGTTCAACGTCTCTGCCACGACGCCTTGGCCGGCGAACGCGGCGTCGCCGTGCATGAGGACGGGTAGCACGCTGTAGCCGCTCGCTCCCCTGTTCAGGATGTCCTGCTTGGCGCGCACGATCCCTTCCAGCACCGGATTGACAGCTTCCAGGTGGGAGGGGTTGGCGGTCAGTGTGACGGCGATGTCCTTGCCGCTCGTCGCGTGGAAGGTGCCCTCGGCCCCCAGATGGTACTTGACGTCGCCGGAACCCTGGGCGGTGCCGGGGTCGATGTTGCCCTCGAACTCGTTGAAAATCCTCGAATACGGCTTGCCCACGATGTTGGCGAGGACGTTGAGCCGGCCGCGGTGCGGCATGCCGACCACGACCTCGTCGAGGTCGTGCTCAGTCGCGCCCGCCAGCACCGCGTCCAGCAATGCGATCACGGTTTCCGCACCTTCGAGACTGAAGCGCTTCTGCCCGACGTACTTGGTCTGCAGGAACGTTTCGAAGGCCTCGGCCACGTTGAGCCGACCGAGGATGTGCAACTGCTCGTCACGGTTGGGCGCGGTGGTCTTCTGCTCGACGCGCTGCTGTAGCCACCGGCGCTGATCGGGGTCGGTGATGTGCATGTATTCGACGCCGACCCGCCGGCAATAGGCATCGCGCAGGACACCCAGGATCTCGCGCAGCTTCATCAGCTTGGCACCGGCGAAACCGTCCACCGGAAATTCGCGGTCGAGATCCCAGAGGGTGAGGCCGTGCCGGGTGATGTCGAGGTCCGGGTGAGTGCGCACCGTGAACTCGAGCGGATCGGTGTCGGCCATCAGGTGGCCGTTCGTGCGGTACGCGTTGATCAGTTCGATGACGCGCGCACTCTTGTCGATCTGCCCCTCGTGGCTGAATTCGCGGTCAACCAGCCAGCGCACCGGCTCGTACGGAATCCGCAGCGCCGCGAAGATGTCGTCGTAGAAGTCGTCGGAAAGCAACAACTGGTGGATACGGCGCAGAAATTCACCTGACTGCGCACCCTGAATGATGCGGTGGTCGTAGGTCGAGGTCAACGTCATGATCTTGCTGATCGCCTGATCGGTGAGTTGTTCCTCACTCATGCCGCTGAATTCGGCGGGATACTCCATCGCACCGACGCCCACGATGGTGCCTTGGCCCGCCATCAGACGCGGGACGGAGTGGTTGGTGCCGATCGTGCCCGGATTGGTGAGGCTGATCGTCGTCCCAGCGAAGTCGTCCGGGCCGAGCTTGTTGTTGCGGGCTCGCCGGATGATGTCCTCATACGCCGCCCAGAACTGCGCGAAGTCCATCGCCTGCGCTTGTCTTATCGCGGCGACCACCAGCGAGCGCGCCCCGCCCTTGCCGACGAGATCGATTGCGATGCCAAGGTTGACGTGTTCGGGGATGCGCAGCGCCGGCTTGCCGTCGAGCTCGGCGAAGGAATTGTTCATCTCCGGGTGCTCCTGCAGGGCCCGCACGACGGCGAAGCCGAGCAGGTGCGTGAAGCTCACCTTTCCGCCACGGGCGCGTCGCAGATGGTTGTTGATCACGACCCGGTTGTCGCCGATCAGCTTCGCGGGAACTGCGCGCACACTTGTCGCAGTGGGCACGCCGAGCGAGGCCTGCATGTTCGCCACGACCCGCGCGGCGGCGCCGCGTAGCTGCTGGGTCTCGTCCTTCTTCGCCTCGGGCTGCTTGGTCTCGGGCTGTTTGGTCTCGGACTGTGCGGTCTTCGGCTGGGCTGGCACGCTCGGGGCCCGCGGGCCAGTCTTCGCCTCCGCCTTGGGGCTGTCGTCGCCGCTGCCCGTCTTCGCGGCGGCATCTTTGACCGTCGTCTCCGGGGTGGTCGGTGCCGAGCGTCCGTTCGTAGTGGCGGCGACCGGTGTGTCGTCCTCAACTGTCTCGTCCGCAGCGTCGGCGTCGGCGTCCGCGGCGTCGGGCTGCGCACTCGCGGGCACCGGGCCATAGTCGGCGAAGAAGTCGTGCCACGCGGCGTCGACGCTGGACGGGTCGGCCAGGTAGCGCTCGTACATGTCCTCGACGAGCCACTCGTTCGCGCCGAAGTTCCCTACCGGCGCACTGGAGTCGCCGGCGTTCGTGTCATCAGTGCTGGTATGTGCCTCGATCGTTGCCACGTTTCGGTCATCCTCGCAAAATTGTCGCCGTCCGAGAATAGAGGTTACGCCGGGTCAGGTGATGTCGCGGGTGAGCGTGAACATCGCGCCGAGGATGGCCGGGATGAAGGCCCACAGCAGAAGTACCACTACGCCGCCGGCGAACGGCAGTAGCGTGACGCCGTCGAATGCGTTCCGCCGGAGCGACAGGATGCCGGCAACGGCACCGCCCGGTGTGAACGGATAGACCACTTTCACCCGGGGGATCACGGACAGGATGTTCTGCAGGATCAGCAGGAAGATGACGCCGACGGACACCGCCACGATCTGGTTCTTTATCAGCGCACCGAAGCCGAGACCGATGATCCCGAAAAGCGTCACGACGACGAAGACGCCGACCAGTGCACGCACGAGGTGGCTCTCGCCGGTGATGTGGACGTTCTTGGCAGATAACCAAGGCAGCGCGATCGCCAGCTGGACAATGATGCAGATCAGTGCGTAAAGCGCCCCGAGCAATGCGTAGACGATCATCTTCCCGGTGACGAGGGTCCAGCGCGAGGGCGTCGCCAGCACAGTCGGCGTGATCGTTTGGTAGCGGTACTCGGTGGTCACGCCCAGCACGCCGAGGACGAACACCACCACATACGAGGTGCCGGACGCGGTGAACAGGTCGAAGACGTCGCGGGGGCTGGAGACTTGGCCGGTCGAGGCGAGCGGTGCGATGACCAGCAGCGCGGTCAGGGCGACGGCGGCGAGCAGGAGCCAGAACCACACCTGGGTAGTGCGGATCTTGAGGAACTCGGCGCGGATGAGGTTGATCACGGCTTGCCTCCGGTGATGATCGGCGCCGTGCCGGGCCCGGGTCGTTGGCCTGTCGGGCTGCCCTGCGTGAGAGCGAAGAACAGCTCTTCGAGGTTGAAGCTGACCTGTTGCAGTTCGTGCAGTTCGACGCCGCACACGAAGGCGACGTGCCCGACCTGCGCGACGGACATCCCGCTGATCCGCAGTGACCCTGGACCGACCTGCTCGGCATGTGCGCCGGTTCCGGCGAGACCGGCGATCAGCGGGCCAGGGTTCGGGGTGCGGACGTGGACCGCGTCCGAACCGGCTCGCAGTTCCGCGATGGAACCCGAGCGGACCAGCTGGCCGCGGTTGAGGATCACCACCCGATCGGCGATTTCCTGCACCTCGTTGAGTTGGTGGCTGGAGACCAGGACGGTGCGTCCCTCGGACGCCATGTGCCGGAAGAAGCCGCGCTGCCAGCGGATGCCGTCCGGATCCAGTCCGTTTGCCGGCTCGTCCAGGATGAGCACCCGCGGGTTACCCAACAGCGCCGTGGCCAGGGCGAGGCGTTGCTTCATGCCGAGCGAGTAACCCTTGACCTTGCGCTTGGCGGCGTCGCCGAGGCCGACCATCGACAACACGTGGTCGGCGTTGCCGTCCGGAAAGCCGGCGACGCGACACTGGATGAGCAAGTGGTTGCGGCCGGTGCGGGCCGGATGGAATCCGGAGGACTCCAGACCGGCGCCGACGACCGTGAGTGGCGCCCGGATGTGGCGGTAGTCGAGGCCACCGATGGTTGCATGGCCGGACGTCGGCGCGACCAGGCCGAGCAGCATGCGCAGCGTAGTCGTCTTGCCCGCCCCGTTCGGGCCGAGGAACCCGGTCACCGAGCCGGGTTCGACGGTGAAGCTGAGCCGGTCGACGGCGCGGATGTTGCCGCGGAAGACCTTCGTCAGCTCGTGGACCGCAATGAGGCCTTCCGCCGCGCTTGCGCTCATGCTCGATTCAGTCACGGCTGATCTCGCTCGCTTCGCTCACTCACGGCCGAGCCTCGCTGCGCTCGTTCGGCCGCCAGAGGCCGATCACACTGGTTCGCTCGCTTCGCTCACTCACGGCCGAGCCTCGCTGCGCTCGTTCGGCCGCCAGAGGCCGATC
>JBBQUT010000054.1:0-19762 GCA_038212215.1 Mycobacteriales bacterium | reverse complement strand
TTCAGTGCAGGGCGGTGCGAGCGAGTTCTGTGACGGGTGTGTCGGTAGCGGCTGCCCAGGTCTGGGTGGCGGCGGCGAGGGCGAGTGCGCTGCCGTAGAGGACTTGTTCGCCTCCTTGTCGGGTGATCAGGGTGTGCAGAGAGCGGAAGGCGCGGCCCTTGTGGGCGAGCACGAGAATGTCGTTTGCGGCGTGTTCGCCGTGCCAGTGTCCGGCGGGAAGGCGCACTTGCTGGCCGAGGTCCCTCGGTGCGTGTGGGTCGTTGCCGGTGAACCAGTCATCGAGCAGGCCGAGGGTTAGGCCGATGCAGGCGGCGACGGTCGCGACGGTGTTGTCCGGCGACTCGGGCTGCACCTGCTCGAGGATCGTGCCGGCGAGCGCCGTGTCGCCGTCGGTGATGGCCTCGACCGCCAACCGCAGTGTGGTGACGGCGAGGTCGCGGGCCGGCCCCATGGGCGTGAACCGTGCCATATTGTGCCGCTCGACGGCACGGTTCATCGCCGCCTGCAGGGTGTCGAGGTCGGGGACATCGATGTTGTCGACGTCGATGCCTTCCTCGGCCAGCAGCGGCGCGAGTTCGCGCAGCATCTCGTTGGCGATTCCGGGCTTGAACTCGATCTGCGGCGGCCCGGGCCGCAGTTGCGGGCTGCGCCGACGCATGTCAGCCATCGGCCCATCCTGTCAGCACCCGGCTCCGCAGATGCGCGGCTCACTGCCGGTCGGCGCCGGCCTGCAGCATCGTGGCGAGTCGGACGGCCGGGTTGTCCCAGCCCAGAGTCTTACGAGGCCGCTCGTTCAACTCGACGGCCACTGCTGCCAGCCGGACGGCGCCGTGCACGCGCAGGTCGGTGCCCTTGGGGAAGTACTGGCGCAGCCCGTTGGACGCTCCTATGTTTGTCAAGCCGCGTCGGTGAGTTGGTTCAGTCGAACCGCAGCCTCGATTCGGCGGTAGAGGCGTCGGGCCAGCGCGCGCTTGACGGAGCGTCGGACGTCGCGGTGGGTCCTGCCTTGGGCGGTTCGCTTGATCTCGTAGGCGCGGGTTTCGGGGTGGCATCTCATCCGGGTGATGGCGACCGTGTGCAGGGCGCGGTTGAGCGCGCGGTCTCCGCCACGGTTGAGCCGGTGGCGGGAGCGTTGACCGCTGCTGGTCTCGATGGGCGCGACACCGGCCAGCGACGCGAACGCAGCCTCGCTTCGAACGCGCCCGTGGTGTGACCAGGAGATCAACAGCTGCGCGGCGACGACCGGGCCGACGCCGGGCTCGGCCAGCACGGCTGGTCCGGCCGGGTGCTGCGTGATCAGCGTCAGCAGTTGAGGGTCGAGCTCGGCAAGCTGCGTGGACAGGAACCGGACACGTGCGGCGATGGAAAGTAGCCGTGCTGGTGTACGCCCAGCTCGTATCGGCGGTGTGATTACCCCACGACAGGGTGACCGACAACTATCGTCGAGTCGTCGTCGGTTACGTTTTGAGCACGAGCGATGGCGGGCTGATCGTGCTGACGTCGGACCAACGCCTGCTGGTTCTCGTCCCGGCCGACAAGGTGCGAGAGCGGTGGGCTTGCCGAAGCAGACCGCTGGCTTTCAGAGGACATCTGACTGTCGTGCAGGACAGTTTCCTGGCGTTGATTCTTCCGGCGGCGGCGCCGCGGTCGTGCGGAAATGCAATTTCGTGTTCGTGACCTGCCATATTCGCTTCGTACGGCGAGATGTCCGGGTCATCCTGCCCAGATCGGGCAAGCGGGGTCTGGAGTTCATCGAGGGAGATCAACTGCGGTTGGTAGGCGCGGATGAGCGGGATGATCGCCTGTGTGGCCTTCGTCAGCCGGGTGTCGAGGCGCCGGGTTATGCGGTCGTGGCGGGTTTAGGGCCGGTAGACCGCAGGCTGCCGAGCCGCCCGAGGATGTCGAACCAGAACCGGGCCCCGGGGAGCAACGCGATCACCATTAGGCCCCAGCCGAGCAGGAACAGGCCCCCGTCGCCGGCGTCGCGCCAGAAGCTTCCGCCTGGACGCCAGAAGCCCCGCTGTTCGGCCCAGCTGCATGTCTTCTCCGAGTAGCAGGCGGGGACGGTGGTCCATCCCAGCGGAAGACCGGACGCACGGATAGTGCCGATCTCGTCCCGGACATCTTGCAGGCACTGCGCCGGAGTCTTTGTCCCACACGCGGAGGCGCTCGTCGCCTGCGTGACGACCGAACCACGGACGCCTTGATCGGTGTAGAGGCTGCGTGCGATGGTAAGCACGTTCAAGTTGAACACGATGATCAAAACGAGCCCTATCCCGAGCGACACCCACCGGACATGGCGTTTGTACCAGCCGGACACCCGTGACATCTGGTCGTCGTACCAGTGTTCGATGTTCGTGCGGAACCGAGTGACGTCCTCAGTGACGCGGTCGTCCAGTGCCAGCAGCGCGTCCTTGAGATGGGTCGGGAAATCGGCAGGGAGGCTCGCGATGCCGGTGCGGATTTTGGTCATGGTGGTAACGCCGGAACTGTCTGGCACGAGCAGGTCGATGAGCGCTGTGGAGAACGATCGGGCCGAGACGTAGGACGGCAGTTGCCGGCGTTGCTTGTTGCTCAGGGGCGCGTCGCCGGCGGGGGCCGTCAGCGCGACGACATTCTCCGTCGGACGTCTCCGGAAGGGAGTCCAGGATGTCCCGGCGGTCACCACCTTGATGTTCGCGGTCGCCGCAACCAACGGGTGCGCCATCACCCGGGACACGATGGCCGGCCCGCTGCTACCGGCGTCATTGTTGGCGGAATGGGCCGCGACCGTGGCGGCCCGCAGGGCAAGATCCGCGGCGGTAGCGGCCGCGGTCTTCTCCTTCAGTGTCTGCTGCGCGGACTGCTCGCCCGCGGTTCCTAGCGCTGCCTCCAGCGACTCAGCCGCCTGGTGGGACTTGGCCGCTGCCGCAGCGCGGACGGTTGTTGCGGCTTTGACGACCTGAGCCGCTGCGGACGGAACCGCATTGGCCGCAGCTTTGGCCGCCACCGCCTTTTTGCGGCTGGCCGTTACGGTGCCGAAGACGGTCTGGAAGAACGGCATTCTGAATTCGCCGCCGCCGTCGAGGAGTGTGCGCAGGCCGCGCAGGAGGTATTCAGCGCGCAGGCCGATGTAGCGCGAGACGGACTCGGTGATAACCGAAACCAGCGCCGCGATGGTCGCAAAGATAAACACGAGCCCGATCGCGGTCTGCAGAATGAGACTGTCCATGGATCGATCCCCCTGAGGCGAGCGAAATCTAATGAACGAGCAGTTGGCGGACACAGCCAACGGTGTTCGTCAGCTGCGGCGTCCGTGTTGCACAGTTGAAGGTGAGGCTGCTCCCGAGGCCGCGGGAGTCGACGCCTTCTTGTGATGCGTCAAAGCCTATCTGGCGGGCCGCGTCGGTCGGTATGTCATGAGCGCTATCGAGACGGACTGTTCAGGATCGGCCGCATTCGTAAGTCCCAGAGTCGGCTCGCAGCGAGACCGTCACCTCAACGATCATTAGACACCAGAACTCCGACCGGAAACATCCGCGCTCATCAGCGGATGGACCGATTTCTTAGCCTTCCGCAGCTCCCGGTTTTCCTTCTCCAATGCTTTCAACCGCCCGCTCATCACGAGGGCAGCCCCTGCCGACGGTCGGAGTCGATCTCGGCTTGGTGGACCCAGTTACGCAGCGACTGATCACCGACACCGGGCTGACGGGCGACCCCGGGCGACGATGCCCGACTCATCACCGCCGGATTCGGCACCCCTGCGCGCGAGCAGCCGCACCGCCCGCTGTTTCAACTCAATCGGATACCGCCTCGAGGACGGGTGCTTGGACTCCATGACCCCAGCCTTTCCAGGTCCGGAGTCTCCAGGAATCCCAGGACGGTGCACTCAGCCCACTAGCCGGGCGAGAATGCGTTGGAGTCGCACAGTACGCGTAACGGCTATTTACGCAGCCGAAGACGAGGGTTATCGTCGTCCCTAATCTGGCGCATCGCAGAAGAGGGTGTACCGGTCGACGCGTCGGTGCTGGGGTGAGGGTCGAGGTCTTCCGATGAGGAAAGTTCTGACGCCATCCACATGGAAAGACCTGGACGTGCCTAACGGTGCTTTCTCCTGCCCTGATCTCGACAGCTACTGCCTACTCGATCGTCTTGGCCTTTCCGTGACAGGCCAGCAGGTGCTCAAGGACCACGCGGTGCCGGCCTGCCGGGTGCTCGCGCCTGACGACTGGTGTCACCAGTCCGGCGAGCGGGCCGCCCCGCGACACCGTGCTACGCGAAGTGGCGCGTGTCCCGTTGGGTTGGCGAACGACGATCTTGCAGGTCCGAGTTCGCCGCTACCGCTGTACCGGCTGCGGACATGTCTGGCGGCAGAACACGGAGCAGGCTGCGGCACCGCGGGCGAAACTGTCACGCCACACGGTGCTGTGGGCACTGAGAGGCGTGGTCATCGATCGGCTGTCGATCGCCCGGCTCGTGGCCGGGCTCGGCGCTTCATGGCATACCGTCAACGACGCCGTCCTGGCCGCCGACCGACAGTTACTGATCGAGGATCCGACCCGTCTGGACGGGGTGCGGGTCATCGGGGTCGACGAGCACGTGTGGCGTCACACCCGCCGCGGCGACAAGTACGTCACCGTGATCATTGACCTGACGCCGGTGCGCGATGGCACCGAGCCGTGGCGGCTGTTGGACATGGTCGAGGGCCGTTGGAAACAGCTGTTCAAGGACTGGCTCGAAGCACGAACAACCCAGTTTCGTAACGGGATTCAGGTCGTAGGTCCCCCGCAGAGTCCAGATCTGCGCAATGGTCTCCTCGCCGCGAGCACTTTGGGTCGAGTTGGCTCCGAGACCGCGGTCGCCGAGGTGAGCCAAGCACGCCGCACTGTTGCTCACGCCCTGCACAGTCAGCCGCTCGAACGCCCGTCGGACGCCGGTACCCCGGTACGACCGCGCTGGCTGGCACCCATCTGCACTCCTGACCTCAGGTGTTGCGATGTTCGCGGGAATCCGCCGATTGAGAATCAGGCGACCTCGACACGCTGGCGACGGCTCGGCCAGCGCCGCCGGAGATGCCAGACGCCGGAGCCCGAAACCGCATCCGCGTGAACGACCCGACCCCGACCCGGATCGCGCTGTGCTACCGATGTTGGTCATGTTCGGGAGTGGTGAAGGCGACGATTCCGTGTCCATCGCGGTCAAGTTCACCGGCACCGTAGCGCTGCGTGCCGCTGTCGTCCCGGCGGCCACCGGCGTCCAGATCCGGCACCAGACAACGGTTAAGGTGACGATCCACAACGCACGCATGCAGCCGGTCGAACAGGCCGCTGGTCCAGAGCTTGCTTGCATCGGCGATCCGCGACACGCTGTCGCCATGGATTTGGATCGAGTGGACGAGGCGGTCTCGCCCGGCGAGCAGGCGGCGGCGGTCGAGCGTTACCAAACGGATCTGCGGCGGCTGCATGAGCCGCACCAGCATGGCAACACGACGGTGCGTTCGGCCAGCTATCGGGGTCACTCGATCCGCGTCGTGACGAGTTATGACATCGAGGTCGACTGCCTGCCTGTCACTGGCCATTTGCTGGTGACCAACGAGGGGACCGTTCACTATCACGCGATTCCCAATCAGGAGTTCGCGTCAGCTGTCGACATGGTCAAGCGCATGATCGATCTGGCTCCGGAGCAGTTCCCCGAGCCTGCACCGATGGGGAACCATGGTGATCACCATGGCCAGCCGGACACCGTGTGATTATGGCTGTCATCCGCCCCAACATTCTCGCCGACGACGCGGCCCGCGCGAAGTTCGGGCAGGGCGTCAAGCTGCTCAAGCAGGACTTCGCCGCCGGTGTCACCACCCAGACCTTGGCGTTCAGCGGCCCGGCGTTTCCAGTGTCCACCTATGACCAGTTCGTCATCTGGCACTTCGTCGCGATGAACACCCCGACGCCGGAGAACGCACCGAATCCTCGCGGGCGCAACGCGGCACACCGCGGGTCGGTGTTTCTGCCCTGGCACAGGTTCATGCTGCTGCTGTTCGAGGGGCACCTGCAACGCATCCTGATGGACCCGACATTCGGCCTGCCCTACTGGGACTGGGCGGCCGACGGAGACTTGGACCCGCCCGATCAATCTAACTCAGGGTTGTGGATGGACACCGGGATCGGTGGCGACGGGTCGGTTAACAGCGGCCCGTTCGCCTTCATCGCCGACGATCTCCAGAGCTTCCGACTGCACTTCTACCAAGACCTCCGGACCGGCCAATTCATGTATGACCAGGCAGGCCGCGCGCTGTTCCGCCAACTGGGCAGCGCGGATTCCCTGCCCAAGACCGCGGAAGTGATTGACGCCCTGCAGAGCCAGACAAGCTACGACAGCAGCGATTGGGACTCTGCCTCGCCGGGCTTCCGCAACGTGGTCGAGGGCTGGTCCTATTCGCCGCCCACCGCGGGCAGCGGACTGCACAACCGTGTACACGTGTGGATCGGCGGCGACATGGGCCCGGGCACGTCTCCGAACGATCCTGCCTTCTACCTTAACCACTGCAACGTCGACCGGATCTGGGAGTCCTGGATGACGAGCTACGGGCGCCTCTATGAACCCGGACCGATGCTGCCAGATGCCCCCGCTGGGCACCGGCTAAATGACACGATCGCCTCGCTGATCACCACGGCGACCACCAGCCCGGAACAAATGCTTAACGTCGGCAGCCGCTACAGCTACGACACGTTGCCAGCCTTCTGACCTAGCAACGCCCGACCCGCCCTTGCAGTGGCGATTGCCACCGGACGACCCGGCAGCGTTGCGTTGGTCGAGAGTCTGCGGGTCGGGACAATGGTCGGATGATCAGCTCTAGGTTGACGTCTGCACCAGGGGGTACCGGTTCCCGCGTGAGGTGATCGCGGTCGCGGTGTGCTGGTAGCAGCGTCACGAACTGTCCTCCCGCGACGTCGAGGAGCTATTGGCTGAGCGCGGCTTCGTCGTCGATCACCTAACTGTGTACCGGTGGGTGCAGACGTTCACGCGGAGTGCATTGACGCCGCCCGCCCGGCCCGGCACGCGAGTGCTGAGCCGTGGTTCGTGGATGAGACCTAGGTCAAGGGTCGCGGGCCGTTGGAGTTACCTCTATCGGGCGGTCGGTCACCACGGCCAAGTAGTCGACGTGCTGGTCTCGACCTGCCGCGACGGCGCTGCGGCACGGGAGTCCTTCGCTCAGCCCGGCGCCTCGGGCCAACCCCGGTCGAGGTGCCGACCGACCGGGCGCCGGTGTATCCGGGCATCATCGAGCAGCCCCCCCGGCGGCTCGGCATGTCACCGAGCAGTAGGCCTCCAACGCGGTAGAAGGCGGTCACGGTCGGCTCAAGGCTCGGGTGCGGCCGATGCGCGGACTGAAACAGCTGAGTTCCGTGCGCAGCGTTTCGAGCGGGCGCCCCTTCGTGCAGAACCTGCGCCGCGGCCACTATGCGATCACGACCGACCTGCCAGCACGTGATCGGGTCCGTGTCGCGTTCGCCGAACTCGCATCCTGTCTCTGACTCCGGCGTGACGACACCAGCTCGATTCGGCGCGCCCGAACGACCGTCGACGCAACAGCCCGTTTAAGCGGCTGTTCGTTTGTGCGGAGGGCTTCGGGTCTGGGCTTTCGGGTGTGGATGCGGTTCGATGGCTGGGTTGCTGTCGAGGGCCCGGTCGCCGCGATCCGGGGCGTCGAGCGCGGGCGGGATGAGGGGTGGGGTTGTGCGGAAGTCGGCGGTGCACGGTGGTGTGACGGTGCAGGTCATCGCGGGCGATCACGCCGTGTTTTTCGGGTTCGATCTGGACGCGTCAGCCCGGCCCGGGTGTCTCGGGTTCGCGGTGCACCGCGTGGATCACAGCGAGGATGAGGCGTACTGGATCCCGGGTTTCAAAACGTTCCGCTCGGTCGTGCCGGACCCGGCGGCGACGGTCGTCTATACCACCGATCAGCATCCGGTGCAGTCGATGTGGTGGGGCGACTACAGCGCTAAACCCGCCCACAGTTACACGTACAAGATCGTGGCGGTGTACGGGACGCCGGCCAGCCCGCTGGTGCAGGACACGCGGGCGGTGAGTGTGGACGTGAGCACCGGCGACCCGAGCAGCGGGGTGCACGGCATCTACTTCAATCGTGGCGTCGCGGCCAGCCAGGCCTACACCACCAAGTTCGGGCTGAAACCGACCGACCTGCCCCCGGACAAGCAGGCCGAAGCGATGACGTGGTTGTCGCGCGGCCTGCAGGAGGCGATGCTGGCGTTTATCACCACCGACGCCGGACCCGGCCTGGTCTTGCGCGCGGCGGCGTATGAGTTCACCGAGCCGTCCGTGCTGGCCGCGTTCGCTCAGGCCCACGCCGCCGGCGCCGACGTGCAGATCGTCTATCACGACAAACCCGGCGACCCGCAGAGCAACGCCAACGAGCAGGCCATCACCACCGCCGGGCTGCCTGCTGCGGTGCTGGTGGCCCGCCACCACCCGGTCATCGCGCACAACAAGTTCATCGTCCGCGCCACCCGCACCGCCGACGGCACCCTGCACGGCCAGCAGGTCTGGAGCGGATCGACGAACATGAGCCGCGGCGGCATCTTCGGCCACTCCAACGTCGGACACGCTGTGCGCGCCCCGCACGTCGCCGACGCCTACCTCGAATACTGGGCCGAGTTGGCGGGCGACCCTCTCGCCGCGGCGTTCAAATCGTGGGTGTCCACCCACAGCGTCTTCATCCCCGCCGACCCGTCGCCGCCTGGCATCGCGACCGTGTTCAGCCCGCGCACCGGCCTGGCGCCGCTGGACTGGTACGCGCAAGCCTTCACCGATGCCGCGAGCACGGCGCACATCACGCTGCCGTTCGGCATGGACGGTCACCACTTCGAACCAGCGATCGCGGCCATGCCGGCCGGCGGCCCGCTGCGCTTCGTGATGCTCAACAAGGCCGACAACAACCAAGACGTCTGGGGCCGCGACCCCGCCATCCAGATCGCCGTCGGCGCCACCGGCGGCCCCGACACCCTGTCTCGCTGGGCTCACGAAACCCTGACCGGGTTCAACCACGCCGTCGACTACCTGCACACCAAGATCCTGCTCGTCGGCGCCCTCGGCCCCACCCCGATTACCATCTGCGGATCAGCCAATTTCTCCGAGGCATCCACCAGCGCCAACGACGAGAACATGCTCATCATCACCGGCGACCGCGACGTCGCCGACGTCTACTTCACCGAATACACCCGAATCTTCCAACACTTCTACGCACGCTGGTGGGCCGCCAAACTGCACACCCCACCCCCCGCCGCCGCCACCAGCACGACCGGCACGACCGGCACGACCGGCACGACGAGCCCCGCCCAGGCGAAGCCCCCCGCCGCGACGGGCAGCCCCGTCCCCGCGGCCGATGACCACAGCTTCCTCACCGAGAACGACAGCTGGCAGACGCCCTACTGGAACCCCGCCAGCCCCAAATCGGTGCAACGCCAGCTCTACACCAGCCACGTCGCCAACGGCTGACAAGGAGCGCCTCCCCTATTTCGTCCAGGTGGAGCCCCGCAGACGCCGAAGGCGGCGCGGAGCAACGACATGGACGCCGCCGAGCGGTGGGCCATCCTCAACGGCGAGGAAGAGCCCTACCGGGTATAGCGAATACCGCCGCCAACCCCGTTTCCGGTGCTCGGACACGAGCTCACTACGGTCGACGAACACGCCTGTTGATCGTCGGTCTCATCATCGCGTTGGTGATGGTGCGTGCGTCGGCGCACCGATGTCGTCTACCGAGACGACCGGGCCTTGGTCATCGAGCCGCCCGCCGACCCCCGCTACTGACCGCTGCCGATCGGCCGCGCGGAAATGCGGGTGCTGGGCCCGCACGTTGATCTCCCGAACTCGACGGTGATCGGCTGAGTCCGTCCGGGCCGGCGCAGCGAACATGCCGGGAACCGGAAGCACCTTGCCGCGCCGCGCCCGCCTGTGGGTGCCGAATATTCATCCGCCGCTGACAGAGGCGTCTGAGATGATCTTGCGATGTTTGGACGGCTTGTCTATCGAGACCTGAGGCGCGTGGCCGAACTGGTGCCGTTGGTGCTACGCCGCGACCTCAGTAAGGAGGCCGAAATCCTGGTGCTTCGACATCAACTACTCGTGTTGCAGCGGCAGTCCGGTCGGCCACGCTTCGATACCGCGGATCGCGCGGTGTTGGCGGTTCTCACGCAACTGTCCCTGGGCGCCATGCGTGGGCTGATCCTGGTGAAGCCCGCCACCGTGTTGCAGTGGCATCGCCAGCTTGTCGCCCGATGCTGGACGTTCCCGCACCGCAGGCCCGGGCGGCCGCGAGTAGCTGACGAGGTCCGCCAGCTGGTCCTGCGGATGACTGGGGAGAACCCGACCTGGGGCTACCGCCGCATCCATGGCGAGCTTGGTGGTCTCGGCTGTCGGGTCGCGCCGAGCACCGTGTGGGCGATCCTGAAGCGTGCGGGCATCGACCCGCAGGTCAGCGGCATCGTGGCGTGCGACTTGTTCACCGTCGACACGATCGGTCTGCGCCACCTCTACGTGCTGTTCTTCGTTGAGCTGCGAAACTCGCCGCGTGCGCCTGGCCGGGATCACCGAGAACCCGACCGGGGACTGGGTCGCGCAGCAAGCCCGGAACCTGGTGGCGGATCTGGCCGAGGACATCGACGACCGCCCCCGCCGGCAGCGACGGTTCTGGTCGTGGTGGCTGGCGCATCCTGATCCGTGACCGCGACGTGAAGTTCAGCGCTGCGTTCGATGCCGTGTTCAGCAGCGAGGGTGTCCGGGTGATCAAGACACCCGTCCGTGCGCCCGTCACGAACGCCTACGCCGAACGCTGCATCGCGACCGTCCGCCGCGAGTGCCTCGACCAGATGCTCATCCTGGAGCCGACCGAGCTACGCCGCGTGCGTGAGACTTACGTCGAGCACGACAACACGCGCCGACCCCACCGTGCTCTCAACCAAGCCGCCCCTCTACGACCAGCGCCGACTATCCGGGCACCCGCTGGCATCACCATCCGTGGCAAACCGTGCTCGGCGGACGCATCTACGAATACAAGGCAGCGTGAAGGCAGCGGATGAGTATTCGGCACCCACAGGTCAAGCACGTCCCTGAGACCCTCCTACGCCGAGGGCTCGATAGCCGACGAGACCCTTCGGACCGACCTGGGCGACCCGGATGATCATCGCCTTTCACTGGTCCATGGCGGTGGGCCGAGCTTGGAGCGCGTGGACGTCATGCGATGCCCGGGCCGCTGACGTCCTTGCGCCGGTGAGCCGCGCGAAGGTCGATATCCGGCGTGCGGAGGGCCGGACCGTTTTGGCGTCGACGGGCCGACTGGTGAGGCGTGGCTCTTAGGTTCAGCATCTTGCGACGTCGCCCTACCGTGACCCTGGTGGCAGTCTGAACTGCGTGTCGGCGACGGCGCGCAGCCGCGTCGCCGCCTCGGGGTCGACGGCGTCGAGATGACGGGTGGCGGTCATGACAGCGCGTACTTTCGCCGCCGCCGCACCTTGGGCAAGGTCACCTCCCGTCGGCAGTGCGGCGCCACCGGTGGCATCGACGGCGACCTGGCCGATGTCGCCGGTAGGGCCGGTTGCCATCTGGCCGAGTCCGGTCGTGTCGATCTCGGCGATATCGACGCCGCCGATCTGGAATGTGCCGACCTCGCCGAGTTCGCCTCCCACGAGCGGAGACACGGTCAGGTCCGCCCAGGCGTCATGCTGCAGCAACGGATCCGGGTCCCACAGTGGGTCTGGCGGGTGCCCTAGCTGGGCGAGGATCGCGGCTACCATCTCGGCCTCGGTCGGCAGCTGCTGATGCAGTTCGTCGAGCATCTTTGCCAGGCAGGCGTTGTCGGCGTCCAGCTTGTCGGGGCTGACGAATCGGGTCCCGCTGAAGCCAACCGCCTGGACCGTGCGCACAAGTGCCCCGCCCGTTTGCTCGGTAACGAAAGCCTCGAGCAGGAAGGAGAAGTTGCCGTCCTCAGGGCGATTGTCGATAGACAGTGTCGCCGCACCCGTCGTGGTCGTCAGCACGGCGGGCGCGGTGGGGTCGGCGTCGATGCCAGTCGGCTCGACGGTCACGGCGAGTTGGCGGGTGCCTGCGGGCGCGTCGACCCCGGCCACCCGCCACGTCGTCACCGGTCGGACGAAGCCGCGCGTGCGCACACTTGCTACGACCCGCTCGCGTTGACTGTGGATCTCGTAGTCGAACTCGGCCTCGCCGCACGTCCCGTCCAAGACGGGAAAGACCTTGCGCCCGTGTTCAACGACAGTCGTCCCAGTCAGTTGTTCGGCGACGTCCAACCACACCTGGGGCGGGACATTCGTCACCGGCCGGGTCGCCGTCGGCACGCTCGGCACGGTCGAGCGGTAGTTCATCCGCAGGAAGCAATAGATCGGCCGAAGCAAGTGATTCTCGTCGGTCACGTCCACGTTGTGCGAGACGACGATGCGGTCGGCGGTGGTGCGGATGCTGAATCGGAGCGCGACATCGTCGTGGGGATTGTTCGGGTCATACACACGAAGTTCGACGTCCTCACCGCGTACCTGGTACGCGTACGCGAGGACCTGATGGCATTGGCCGAGGTCTGTCGGGAGCAGCGACTTGATCGTGATCAGGGTCATCGGCGAGGGATGTCCACTGTCGATGTCGTCGCGGATCGCGGGCCACTCGATCTCGGCCATGACCGCGGCCCGGCCACTCGCAAGGCCCAGCGCCGACAGCGGGTTCTCGTCCGTGTCGGGGTAAATCGGATCCATCAGCTTGATCATCAGCGTGACCGAGTCGAGGTCGAACGAGTCGAACAACCGCTGGACGAGGTAGCGGAACAACGGATCCTGTTCACCCGGCGGAGGTTGCGGCCCGTCCGGGATAAGCCAACCGTGCTCGAAGTAGTCGCGTGCAGCGAACACCATTCCGCCGCAGAGTCCGTTCGCGGCGTTCCCGTACTTGAAATCCAAGGGTGTCCCCGCCAACGGCGGGAGGCTGTATGGGGCGTCGCCCCACTTGTTGGTGAACCGGAATGCGTCCCGGCTGGGCAAAAAACCGGTCGAGTGCAGCACGGACTCGCGCACGAAAAAATCGACGGTCGCATCATTGCCGCCACCGCCGCGACGCACGACGTCGAAGTCCGGCCCCGGGTGTTGGTGGTAGCTGTTGCCGCCCTGTGCCGGGTTGTCCCAGTGGAGATACACCTCCTGTGCGCCGGGCCCACCGATGCGGAAGCGGACATTGCCTTCGGTGCCGGTGAGGAATCCGTTCGACTCCGAGCGGAAGCTCGATGTCGTGTGCCCCGGAATCGTCGCCGGCGGCCGCTGTCGTTCGTCGTCACCCCACTGCCCGCTGGTGACCTCCGCCGAGACGAGGTTCAGGTCGACCCCGGTGTCGTTGTGAACGTGGATTCTCGTACTGCGAAAGGACATAACAACCTTCCCGAGCGCCGCACTCGGCGCCGCTCTTTCTTCGACCTGCAGGGCACGGGAGGGCGCACGACCTCACCCCGCACCCGGCAGGAGCAGTGAGATCCCCGCGGACGCGAGCGGTCCCGCCACGACGACGGCGGATTGGAAGACGCCACGGCCTGATCGCGAGAGATCAAGCAGTCCCGCGAGGTCCTCGCGTTCGCCTAGGCGCTCGCGCCAGCAGTCCTGCCCCGGTGCCAGCAGCGGGAACGTCGTCTCGACTATCTGCTCCCCGGCCCGGACAAGGCGCCGATAGCCGGGCAGTGCGATCGCGATCAGCAACGCACTCGCCGCAACGCCCCAGACCACGACGAACACCGGGGGATAGGTGGCATTGTCGGTGTGCACGGCGAGGAATGCCTGCCGTTGGGCGCCCGTGGCCAGGACCCCAGCGCTAACGACCCCGCCGGCGACGGCGAGAGCGCGCGTGAACGCCCGGCGCTGCGCGATCAAACGTTGCACCAATGCCAGTAGTGCGGCCGGGTCGTCCCGCGTGTCCGGTGGCGGCAGGACGGGGTCGGCCGCTATTCGGGCGAACACGAGCACCGTCGGGACAAGAGCGATCGCGGCGCCGGCGTAGGTGAGGACGAGCCGAGGCAACCCGAGGTAGTAGAACGATCCCCCTCCCTCGCTATAGGCGCCGCGAGACCCGAGCCATCCCACCACAACGACGCCGAGGACCGTGGCGATCGCGACCGGTGCGTTGCGTTGCCCGCCCGCGCCGAGCTCGCCGACGATGGTTCCGCCGGTCACCCACACCAACGGCAGGCTCGCCCAAATGGCAACGATGACCAGCGCCCACACCTGGAACTGCGTGGTGGACGTGTACCGGGTGCTGCGCTCGGTGTGCCGGGCCCAGCCCTCGCAGACCGCCAAACCTGTCGCTCCGCCTAGAACAACAGACGCCGCGAGCACCGTGCCGTGCGGCGCCACTGCCATATCTCCCGAGAGATCGGCTACTCCGCCGTGGAGGTCGGCCACTGCCCCAGCGGTCCGGCGAAGGTCCCCACAACGTCCACCCTGCTCCCGGCCGGCAGCAGGTCGAGCAAGCCGGCGTCGATGCCGACCCCGCCTTCACCGATGTCGATCGTGACGAGCAGCAGGTAGTGATTCAGCTGTGACCACACGCCCTCGCCGAGCAGTTCGACACGGGAAACGTTTCCCGCGCGATGGGGCGGCCGCGCCGGCAGCGAGGCGAGGTACGGCGCCACTAGGTCGAGGAACTCCTGTCGTACGCGGCTCTCCTCCTCCGCCTGCGCGTCGGTCGGAGCGGTGCCGTCACCGGAGATCTCGAGCTCGCCGGTTGGAGGCACGGTAATGTCGATGGCCAGAGTTGGCATGATTACTCCTGTTCACGAAGCCGACCCACCAGCCTGACCGACCTCCCATGCAGTATCGACCCGCGCGCCGGGCCGGGCAAGAACTTCCCGCGATGATGGCCCCATCGTCGCGGGAGCGACGTAATACTGCCGCCGACCGGCCGGATGGCAACGTACTCGGACAGGCTGACGTCGCTGCGCATCGCACTCTGCGGCGTCGACCGGATTGCTGAGGTCGGCCAGGTCCATTGGCGACATTGCCGCTTACAGCGTCTTCGTGTCCGCGAGGTACGTGCGGATCGAGCCATACGTGTCGGACCCTTCGCCAGTGGACGCGGCCTACGCCAATCCAGTTTGATTGCACCCACGAGTGCATCAACCTTGCGCGGTCAGTTCATCTGCTGCCGCTCTACGAGGCTGGCATCATCGGTCAGTCCGGCGCTTTCAAGAACAAGCGCTGAAAGTTCACGGGGGTCGCGGCGTACGCGCGCGAGGTCTGCGCCGCTTTCTCGGGCATAAGTGCGGTACGCCGTAGTTGTTTCCGGGACGAGTTGCGAGCTGTCAGGGTTGGCTGACCAGTCGCTGCGGCGACTGTCTGGAACATCCTGCGGAAGGTGGGTCTGGATCCGGCCCGTGTCGTAGAGGACCGTCGTGGCGGAAATCCTGCCGCGCCCGAGCGAGCGCGATGCTCGCCGGTGACTTGTTCACCGTCGACACGGTGCATGACCCTTCGCATGCATGTTAACCGTTTGCGGTTTTTCGCCCGCGATCGCCACGAAGTTCACGGCATGCTTTGATGCCGTGTCCGCTGATGCTGGCCTCGACGTGTTGCGCAGTCCGCCTCGCGCGCCGAAGGCCACCGCTGATGCCGAGCGGTGGGTCAGCACGATCGGCCGCGAGTGTCGGGATCGGATGTTGATCTTTGGTGAGCGGCAACTTGTGCACGTCCTGACCGCAACGAGGACCACTACACCACGCGCCGTCCCCCTCGGGCTCTTGAGCACCGCGCGCCGATCGCCGCGAACGTACGTCGACTACCTGGCATCGGTGACTTGGTCCAGCGTCAACAGATCCTTGCCGGTTTGATCAACGGATACGGTCGCGCCGCCCGACTGACGGCCCGACACGGTCGGCCTGACGTTCTTGAGCGCCACAGGCCGACAGCTCGTGACTCGTGAGGCCTCGCCGAGGTCGGGGCCGGGTCGGGACGGAAATCACCCCGTGGAAAACATCAATCCGTAGTTTTCGGTGCGGCGGGGGGCAGCGTGCGGACGAGTCGACGGTTGGCGAACTCGAACATGCCGAGCTCGGACAGTTCGCGTCCGTAGCCGGAACGTTTGACCCCGCCGAAGGGCAGTTCGGGTGATGATCCTGAGGGTTGGTTGATCCAGACCATCCCCGATTCGAGTTGGTCGGCCACCGCTCGAGCGCGTTCAGTGTCGCCGCTGTAGACGACCGCCGACAGCCCGTAGGTGCTGTCGTTGGCGAGGCGGATCGCGTCGGCCTCGTCGGCCGCCCGGTAGACCACGGCGGCCGGGCCGAAGAGCTCTTCGGAATACGCGCGCATGTCAGGGGTGACGTCGGCGAGCAGCGTCGCGTAGACGAACGCGCCTGCGTGCTCGGGCCGCCCGCCGCCGGCGAGCACTGTCGCGCCCTTGTCAACGGCGTCTTGGATCTGCGCGGCGAGTTCCGTTGCGGCGCCCTCGCTCGACAGTGGGCCGAGCGTGGTCGCCGGGTCCCTCGGGTCGCCCGGTGTGAAGGCGCCGAAGGACTGCTGCAGGCCCGCCACGACGTCGTCGTAGACGTCGTCGAGCACGATGATCCGCTTCGCGGCGATGCAGGCCTGGCCGGTGTTGGCCATCCGTCCCATGGTCGCGGCCTTGACGGTGCGGGCGAGATCGGGCGTGTCGAGCACGACGAATGGGTCGCTGCCGCCGAGCTCGAGCACCGACTTCTTCAAATGCTTCCCGGCGAGCGACGCGACGCTGGCCCCGGCCCGCTCGCTGCCGGTGAGGGTCACTCCCTGCACGGCCGGGTGGGCAATGACCTGCTCAACGTCGGAGATCTGCAGGAACACGTTGGTGTAGACGCCCTCGGGCACGCCGGCGTCGTGGAACAGCTGCTCCAGCGCCAGGGCGGTCTGCGGGTTGAGCTCGCTGTGCTTGAGCAGAACGACATTGCCCAGCGGCAGGTTCGGCGCCACGACGCGCACGACCTGGTACAGCGGGTAGTTCCACGGCTCGATCGCGAGCAGCACGCCGACCGGCTCGTTGAGCACGACCGCGAGGCCCTTCATCACCTCGATGGTGCGCGGCGCGAGGAACTTCGCGGCGTTGTCCGCGTAATAGCGCAGGATGCTCGCCGCGAGCTGTACCTCGCCCGCGGCCTCCTGGATCCGCTTACCCATCTCGGTAGTGATCAGCGCCGCGAGCTGGTCGCAGCGTTCGAGCATTAGATCAGCCGCGCGGCCGATGATCTCCGCGCGCTCCTCGACGCTACGACGCCGCCACTGTAGGAAGGCCTGATGCGCGGCGTCCACTACGCGGGCGACATCCTCACTGTCGAGAAACGGGAACTCCTGCTCCACTATGCCGGTGTAGGGGTTGATAGTGGCAAACGGCCGGGCCGACGCAGGAGCGCTCATCCGTCCTGTGTACTCCGGGCGGTTCAAGCCCTCCCGCGCCGGAGGCAGTTTCGCGCGAGAAGCCAATGTCGAGTCGGACGGGCGCGGGGCCAATGCGCAGGTCGAGGGCAATCGCGCGCGCTGAGATCACCTGCACCCGGGCGGGGCCTTTACCACCCTCGCCAATAGTCGTCATCGGTGGCACGCCACATTTCCTGCCCTGGCGGATTGGCCCATACCGCGACCCGGTCCCCGACACGCACGCTGCCGGCAAGGGGCGTTAGACGGCTTAGCTTAGACCGTCCTGTGGCTTCAACATTTTCCGGCACCATGGACGGCCTTGACGTGGCGGTGGCAGAAGTATGCGCTTCCATCAACGCATGACCTCACGAGCCGTCACCGTGGCAACGCTGCCGGCCCGCTTCGGACAGGCTCGTCTGAGCCGCCGAGTCGGCCCGCGTGCAACGGGGGTGCAACAACCCCGCCGAAACCAGTCCGCGTCTGCTGACCTCGCCAGTTAGCAGGTTGTCGGTATCGCAACATCGCGGCTTCGTGTGTTTGCCCGTCTCAACCGGCGGCTGACCATCAGAGTCAGTGTCGACGAAGCCGACGAGTCGCGTGCCGGTGTGTCGGCGCTGCGCACGACCCACGCTGCAGTCGATCGAGACGTCGATGTGGTCTAGCTGCTTGCAGCGCGGGTCAGCAGTCGTCGGCGGAGCTTGTGCAGCTGGGGCATCAACCCGTAGATCACGATCGGCACGGCGATGGTCGCGAGCACGGAGGTGCGTACGACCGGCGTCAGGGTGCCGAGCCAGTCACCGAGGGCGAGGTTAAGCACGGTGAGGGTCGGGAAGACGGCGAGCCAGATCACTGCCAGCTGGTGTTTGGTCTGCGGTCCGGGCTGGGCGGGGCGAGGTCTTGTATCGGGACCGGGGTCGGCTGATGCGGTGGTCATGATGACTCCTTCGGGTTGACGGTCACGGTGGTGCGGGGCCGGAGACCGTGGTCGAGGTCGCGGACGGCGTCGCGTCACCCTCGGCGACCGACTCGGCGTCGGAGCCCCGGCCGGGCTCTACTCCGACCGCGCCACCGAGCAGGACAAGGTTCGCGGAGCCGCCTACCGCACCGACGAATCATGGCTGGTCCTGGCCGCACTGGCCATCGGCTCGCGCCGAGCGGTGCACCCGCTCGGCGTGCCGACCCTGCTCGTCGCGGGTGCCCAGGACGGGTTCACGCCCACCGGCGTGCTCCAGCCGCTCGCCGAGTCCTTGAAAGCAGAGTTCGCCGAGTTCGACGTCGCCCACGCCTTCAACGAGGAACCGACATACACATTGGTCACCGACGCCGTGATCGACTTCCTCGACCGCGCCACCGGTGAGAACCCGACGGCGGCTCGTGCGATTTCGTCGCGGCCCACTTCTCGAGGTTGACGAGCCCGTGCCCAGTAGATGACCGTCCCGACCGCCCGACCGCCCGACCGCCCGACCGACCGGCCCGGCCGGCCGGAGGTCGACGAGGAAAACGAGGTGTCGACCGTGATGACCGCCGATGTCGACGAACCACCGCCGGAGCTGCCGCGGACCTCGCCCCGCGAGGCGGTCGGGTTCGACGCTGTCACGGTCGAGCTCGGCGACAGCCCCCCGGGGGGGAAGCTGACCTAAACACCGACCTTCACCATCCGTGAATGAACGCGCGCTCGGGGCGAGCTTCGCCGCGACAGCCCGACCGCCTCGGGAGATGCCGGTGCGATGGAATGCGTAAACGTCTGCCCAGCGCCCAGTGACACTCACCAGGCTTGACCGCCATATGGCACGGGCTTGCTCGGGAGCGCATTTCGCTCGCGACGTCCCGCGCGTGGCTCCCCGAGGCAGCGCGCATAGTCGGCGGTTACGCGCCGGTCTTGACCGCCGGGTGCCCGATCCGGATCTAGCCTGGTGCCTTCATCCACTGCTGGAGCGTCGACGCTCCGAGGACGCCGGGCTCTGGCCTGAGTCCTGGAGGTCGCCATGACCACCACCATCGCCTCGACTGACACCGTTGTGTCGGTCGAGCCGCTGTTAACTCCGGACGAGCGGAGCGCGTCAGCCGGGTTCCTCGCCGGCTACAGCGGGCTGACCCGCGACGCGTACGCCCTCGATCTTCGGATGTTCACGGCCTGGTGTCAGCAGCGCGGGCTGCACCTGTTCTTAGCCCGGCGCTCGGACATCGAGTGCTTCGGCCGCGACATGGAATCACGGGGCCGGGCGCGGGCGACGATCGCGCGCAGGTTGTGCACGATCTCCGGGTTCTACCGCTACGCCGTGGAGGAGGAACTGCTCGAGCACTCACCCGCGGTGCATGTGCGGCGACCGCGTTTGGATTAC
>JBBQUT010000053.1:0-19861 GCA_038212215.1 Mycobacteriales bacterium | reverse complement strand
CAAAGGACGCCTCGGAACGTAGGCGTATGGCGAGCGCGTCCAATCGGCACGTCTACCGAGGGCGGGCTTCGGGGGAGCCGCACCGCACAGAGCTCGCAGCGTCTGATATTTTGCGCCAGCGTCGTGTGCCCGTCCGGCCTTCCGTGCCTGCCCTTTCGCGGCGGATTTGCACCGGTAGGTCACTCGCGTTTGGAGGTCGCATGGTCGGCGCCGCCGAGGCAGAGGCGCTTATCATGCCGCGCTCGAGCGAGAGTACTTCGGGTGCGCGGCCCGCGGTGCCCCGACGGGTGTGGCAAGCCCGGGCCGGTCTCCTGACGCTGTTATTGGGACTGGTCATCAGCGTCGCGTTGTCGAGGGTGTGCTATGTCGTGAATGACCGCGATGAGTCGAGGCTGCTGCGATTGCAGACCAAGCAAACCGGCACCGTATTACAGGTTGTTCTGCCCACGATCCAGACGCCGCTGGCTTCGGCCGCCGAGATCGCTGCCACCAGTGACGGGGACGTGACCCGCTTCCATGCCTACATGGCCTCCTACCTCGGCGCGACTAAACCGTTCGTGTCCGCGTCACTGTGGAAGTTGGCTGGTGGCACGCTCCGCGAGGTTTCGGTAGTCGGACAACCTGAGAGGGTCGGTAGCGGTTCCCGGCGGGGCGAATCGTTTGTGCTCGGCGCGGCGCGGACACCGAAGCTGAGTGTCATCGGTTTGCTGAACGGGCCGCAGCCGCGCCTGGGTTATGCGTTTGCCGCGGCCCGTCAGTCACCGACGTATGTCGTCTATGCCGAAGGTGCGCTGCCGGCGGATCGACGGGCAATCGTGCAGAAAGGGTCACCGTTTGCTGATCTGAACTTCGCCCTGTATCTCGGCCGCGCCGCGACGCCGACCATGCTGTTAGAGACGAACGCGCCCCGGCTGCCGATCACCGGGCGGTCCGCCATCGTCGTCGTGCCCTTCGGTAACAGTTTTCTCACGCTGGTCGCCGCCCCGGCCGCCCGGCTCGGGGGGGCGTTGTCGGCGGCATTGTGGTGGGTTGTAGCAATTCTCGGCGGGATCATCTCGGTGGCGGCCGCACTTGTCGCGGAGCGACTGATCAGGCGCCGCCGCGCGGCGGAGCGACTCACCGCCGAGGTGCAGGACCTACTCGGCCAGCAACGCAACATCGCCGAATCGCTGCAGCACGCCCTGCTGCCCAAAACGCTGCCAGCGGTCCTCGGCATGGAGTTCGCGGTCCGCTATGTGTCTGGCGTGAACGGCGTCGAGATCGGCGGCGACTGGTACGACGTCATCGCGCTGGACGATCAACGGTTCTTCTTCGCCATCGGCGACGTGTCCGGTCGCGGGGTTGGCGCGGGGTCAGTGATGGCCTCGCTGCGCTTCGCGATCCGCGGCTTCGTCAGTGAAGGCCACTCACCCGCCAAGGTTCTCGACAGGTTGACCGGTCTGCTGAGTCTACGCACCGACCACCACTTTGCCACGGTGCTCTGTGGCGTCGCCGATGTCGCCCGACATGAAATAACCATCGCGAACGCCGGACACCTCCCGCCTCTGCTCACCAACCAGCAGCGGGCCGAGTTTGTGCAGACCCTGCGCGGGCCGCCGATCGGGATCTCCCCCTGCACCCCGCCATATGAAACTGTGACCATCACGGTGCCCTCTGGCGCGACGCTGCTGGCCTACACCGATGGGCTGGTGGAACGTCGCCGGGAGAGTCTGGACGTAGGGTTACAGCGCCTCTACGACTCTGCGTCCGCGGCGGGGTCGCTCGAAGGGCTGCTCGACACCATCGTGACTGACCTCACGCACGGCGGGTCCGACGACGACACGGCAGTCCTAGGAGTGAGATGGCTGGCCTAGAGCAACCCGATGACCCGACTCGCCTCGCCGCGGCCGTCGGCTCGCGCGTGAGTATCGAACAGAAGCGGGATTCGGCGGGAACCCCCGTCGTCGCGCTAACCGGGGAGCTCGACCTGTCCAGCGCCGACTCGCTGCGCGCGACCATCGACAGCATCGTCGCAACGGGTCCGAACAAGATCATCTTCGAGCTCAGCGCGCTGGCGTTCATGGACAGTTCCGGCCTTGCGGTGCTGCTCACCACCGCCCAACAGATCGCGACGGTCGAAATCGCGAACCCATCGGATATCGTCCGCCGCGTCATCGAGCTCACCGGACTATCCAGCACGCTACGAATGACGCCATGAACTTGACGGTCCTTCCCGCCGCACCGGAATCGGTACCAGCAGCCCGACGCTTTGTTCTGGAAGCCCTATCCGGACTGCCGCACGCGTTGTTGGATGCGATCGCTCTGATGGTTTCCGAGCTCGCGACCAATTCCGTGCTCCATGCCGACAGCAGCTTCGAAATCAGCGTGGAACAAATCGAACACACGGTACGTGTCCAGGTCAGCGACACCGGAGGGGGCGCCGCCCGACTCCAATCGCCAGGACCAAACCAACCGCGCGGACGAGGGCTGCGCATCGTCGACACCATGTCCACGCAATGGGGTGTCATCTCCTCATCCGTTGAAGTCGGCAAGACCGTGTGGTTTACGCTGGCCGTCCCGGCCGTCCAATAGCCCGCAGACGACACCCGTCGGTCTGGTCACGAGGCACACTGTTTGCGGGTGGAGACCTGCAGGCGCGAGGGTCCGCATCCTCGCAGTGGACGCGGCATCCAACACGGGAGCGGGTCACGCAGCAAGCTCGCAACCTCATGTATGCCGTGGGGGAGCGGATTGACGGTTTCCGGTTGCTGGTCCGCGATCGTGATACGAAGTTCAGTGGGAGGTTCGGGCGCCCTCCGCGTGCGCCGATGGCGGGGCTCGCGACAGCGTGCACCGCCCGCACCGCGCGCTCTTCACCGTGCTGAGGACCTCAGTGCGGGGTGGAGGTTCAGCTGTCGCCCTGGCTCAGGACGGTCTCGCGCACCTTCGCGATTGCAAAACCCCAGGCCTGGTTGGCCTTTACCTTGCCGGGCAGCGAGATTTCCTCGGGATTGGTGAGAACGTCGAGCAGCGCCGGGCCGGGATGGGTGAGCGCGTCGCGGACGGCGTCGTCGAGGGAGTCGGGATCGTCGACGCGGATCCCGTGCAGGCCGATCGTCCGGGCGAGCGCGGCGAAGTCCGGATTCGGCAATACGGTGCCGAACTCCGGCAGTCCGCCCTGTTCCTGCTCGAGTTTGACCATGCCGAGGCGGCCGTTGTCGAAAACGACAAGTTTGACCGGCAGTTGGTAGGTCGCTGCGGTGATCAGGTCGCCGAGCAGCATCGACAGGCCGCCGTCGCCGCAGAAGGCAATTACCTGGCGGGTGCGGTCGAGGGCCTGCGCGCCGAGTGCTTGCGGCATGGCGTTGGCCATCGAACCGAGGTTGAACGAGCCGAGCAGCGCTCGCCGGCCGGTCATCGTGACGAAGCGCGACAGCCACACGGTCGACATCCCGGTGTCGCAGGTGAACACGGCGTCGGCGCCCGCGTGCCGGTCGATGGCCTTCGCGAGCGCCTCGGGCCGGATGCGCTCAGAGGTGTTGTCGAATTTCTCCCGGATGCGCCCGATCAGGCTGTCGTCGAAGTTGGGGTCGGTGAGCGAGCTCTGGCGCTTGCTCCACGCGTCGTAGGCGTCCCGACTCTTGTCGAGATGAGCGGAGGATTCCTTGGTGGCTACCCGATCGAGCAGCGCCCGCACGGTCGGTGCCGCATGACCGACCAGCCCGAGCGTGACGTGTGTGCGGCGCCCGATATGCTCGGCCCGAGCATCGATCTGGATTACCGTCTTCCCTTCGGGAAACCAGTCACGGTACGGGAAATCCGTCCCCACCATCAGCAGCACCTCACCGCCGTCGAAGGCGACTTTGGACGCTGGGTTGCCGATCAAGCCGCTCTGGCCGACCTGAAACCGGTTGTCCTTCTCGAGGCCCTCCTTGGCCTTGAGACTGAGCACCATCGGCGCCTTGATTTTGTCGGCGAATGCAAGAACCTCATCACGCGCTTCGCGGGCACCGATGCCGACCAGCAGGGTGACGGTCTCGGCCTCGTCAATGAGCGCCGCGGCACGGTCGACTGCGGCCGGATCGGGCACGGTCGGTGGGTGGGCCGCGAAGACGGACGGCGCGCTGGCTCCCTTGGGCAGTTTGAGCCCGCCGACGTCGCCGGGCAGAGTCAGCACCGAGACCCCCGGTCCGTTCAACGCCGCCTGGATGGCCTGTTCCAGCAGCGTCACAGCTTGTTCCGGCGAGGTGATGGTGCGGGTGAACAGCGCAACGTCGCGGAAGAGCGCGTCGTTGTCCACCTCCTGGAAGAAATCGGTACCCATCTCCGCCAGCGGTACCTGACCGCAGATCGCGAGGACGGGGGCGTGCGACTTCTTCGCGTCGTAAAGACCATTGAGCAGGTGGATCGACCCCGGGCCCACCGTACCCATGCACACCCCGAGGCCCCCCCGCAGTTGCGCCTGGGCACCGGCAGCGAACGCGGCGACCTCTTCATGGCGCACGCCGATCCACTCGAGACGCTCCTCCTGCCGGATCGCGTCGGTGACAGGGTTGAGTGCGTCCCCCACGACGCCCCAGATCGTGCGCACGCCCTGATCGGCAAGTGCCTTGACGATCATCGCGGCAACTGTGGCGCTCATTCGCGGCGTCCCTTCGTGTGACGTTGGAAGCTGTCGGGGCTGGCGGCGGCCCAATCCTCGGCCCAGTCTGCAGGTGCGTCGGCGAGAAGCTCACCGGGCTGCAACCAGTCATACAGCTCGAGATAGGACCGCGTGTGCACGTGATCTATGCGGCGCATCAACATCGCCGGGTGCAGCTCGTGCGGGCCGGACAGGCCGAGTGAGCCGATCATCTGCTGGGCCTGCGCAACGGTGGCCGCCTGGTAGTTGGTTACCCGCGTGGTCTTGTCGGCGACGACGAGCGCCTTCGCGCGTTTCGGGTCCTGCGTCGCGACGCCCACCGGGCACTGGTTCGTGTGGCAGCGCTGCGACTGGATGCACCCGACGGCCTGCATCATCGCGCGGGCGGCGTTGGTGTAGTCGGCGCCCTGGATGAGGCGTTTGACGATATCGATCCCGGTGGCAACCTTGCCGCTCGCACCGATCTTGATGCGATCGCGCAACCCGGTGCCGACCAGTGCGTTGTGCAGCGTGATGAGCCCGTCGGTGAGCGGCATCCCGACGTGGTCCTCGTACTCGAGGGGTGCGGCTCCCGTGCCGCCCTCCGATCCGTCGATCACGATGAAGTCCGGCGCGATCTGCTCCTCGGCCATCGCCTTGCAGATCGCAAGCAGCTCGTGGCGGTAACCCACGCAGAGTTTGAAACCGGTGGGCTTGCCGTCGGCGAGTTCGCGCATGCGGGCTAGGAAATGGACGAGTTCGCGCGGGGTGTGAAACACGCGGTGTGAGGCCGGGCTCACGCATTTCTCACCCTTGGGGACATTGCGTGCCTTGGCGATCTCGTCGGTGACCTTGGCTGCCGGCAGCACACCGCCGACGCCAGGTTTGGCCCCTTGGCTCAACTTGAGCGACACGCATTTGACCTGGTCCTGCGCGGCCTTGTCGCGGAACATGTCGGGATCGAAATCGCCGTTCTTCCTCCGAGCGCCGAAGTAGCCGCTGCCGATCTCCCAGATCAGATCACCGCCGTTCTCCAGGTGATACTCGGTGAGGCCGCCTTCACCGGTGTCGTGAGCGAATCCGCCGCGCAGGGCGCCGGCGTTCAAGGCCCGGATTGCGTTGGCGGACAGCGCGCCGAAGCTCATCGCGGAGACGTTGAGAAGCGCCATGTCGTAGGGCTTCGTGCAGTCGGGGCCACCGATGCGGACACGCGGTTGCTCCTTGTCCGGCTCGCGGGGTGCGGAGGAGTGCAGCACGAACTCGTATCCGACCTCGTTGACGTCCAACTCGGTCCCGTAAGCCTTCTCGCCGTGGATGCCCTTCGCCCGCTCATAGATCACGCTGCGTGTGTCGCGGTCGTAGGGACGACCATCGAAGTTGCGCTCGATGAAGTACTGCTGCATCTCCGGACGGATCTTCTCCAGCAGGAACCGCAGGTGTCCCGCGACGGGGTAGTTGCGCAGTATCGAGTGACGCCGCTGCGCGACGTCATACCAGGCGAGCCCGGCGAGAGCCCCGACGATGCCTACGGCGACCCACCAGGCCGCGCTCCACAGCAGGGCTGCAACGATCCCGCCCAAGGTCAGCACGGTGAGAACTGCAGGGACGATGCGTCTGAGCACAGGACCGACCTCCGGGACGCTGCAGGCACGCAGTGAGGAAGCTGTGCTCCCACCGCCGTATCCGGCTTACCCGGATGCCGTGCCGTCAAACGTGGTGCCGACTTGGCTTTCCCACGCTGACCCGCCGGCTCTCAGACAACCCACACACACACACACACCCGACGGACGGTATGTGCACCTTCGGGTTGGCACCGATGTGCTCGAGCGGACCGGCGATGATCGTCACTGCAATGGTGGGCAACCCACTGCGACGGCGACCAGACCTCAGCGTCCTGACGCATGGCTTCCCCTACCCACCCGTATCAACCCGTGCCATGGAACGCCCGTCCGCGAAGTCGTTCGGTTCGCCCGATTCCGGTGGCTCTGAAAACATCTACTGCAGCCGGAGGGTCGCCGCTGTCCGCTGGTCGTCGTCGTCGCGTCGGATACGTGCCGGTCGAGTCGCGCTCCGTTGGATTATCAGCCAGTCGTCGGATACGGGGTCGTGGATGAGAAGTCCCATTCGAGCGAATGCCTGGAGCCAGCCGGTCATCGGCCACCATCCCCAGCGGTCCCGAAAGATCCGGCCGTTGCGCACGATGTCGGCTAGGTGCCGGAGCGGCGGGTCGGTGCTGGGATGCCACTGGTGGTAGGCCCAGGCTGCTCCTACGTTGAGGTGCGGTACGCCGCGCGAACGGGCCAACTCGGCATAGTCGGTGTCCTCGCCGCCGTAACCGGTGTAGCCGCCATAGAATCCGCCGATGCGCGACCAGGTGCTTGCGCGTAGCGCGAACGACAACGACCAGAACAGGGTGTGGTCGAGCGGTATTACCTCGTCGGTCTCGGGGACCGGGCGACCGGGATGCGGCTTGGCGGAGCGCGCCACGTCGTCGAGGACGTAGCCGCCGGGCGGGGGTGGCGGTAGGTAGGCGACGGGGCCGCTGAGCAGGGCAGCGGGTTGCTGCGCCGCGACATCGGCGTATCGGGTGAGCAGCGTGACGTCGGGCAGGCAGTCGACGTCCAGGAACACTAGGACTTCGGCGTCGCGAGCGATCGCCTGGCTGGCTCCGGCGTTGCGTGCCGCGGCCAACGGCAGCCGCTGGTTCGGACAGTGGACGGGCACCACGGTCGCCGCCGAACCGCAGATGCCGGCGACCTGCGGGTCGTCCATGGACACGACGATGTGCAGGTCGGCACGACGAACGCAACGAGCCAGTGCGGCGAGTTGCAGGCGCAGGTGCTGGTGGCGGCCGGAGACGATGGTGATGACAGCGAGCTTCATGCTGCGGCCACGCTCGCGATCACCTGTGCGGCTCGTTTGGCAGAGTCGCCGGGTGACCACGCGGACCAGTGCGTGCCGTCGCGGCGGGCGGCCTCGGCGAGGATAGCGGGCCACTGCGCGGCGGTCGGTTCGTGGTCGAGCACGAGGGCGAGGCTGGCTGCCGCGACAGCACGAGCGGTGCGGCGCTGCTCGTCGTGGGGTCGGTCCTCGGGTATCAGGACCGCTGGCCGTCGGGCTGCGGCGACGTCGGCCAAGGCGCCGAGTCCGCAGTGTGTGACGACGACGTCGGCGCGGCAGAGGTCCGGCCACGGGTCTGACACCCAGTGACCGGGGCCGCGTACCGTCCAGTGCCATTCAGTGGTGTCGGGTGCGCGGCGCCCGATGCTCGGGCCGCCGGCACCGCCGAGAGCGAGAACGGTCCGCCCGTTGCGGGTACTTGCCGGCTCCAGGCGCCGCCCGTCGAAGCGCGACAGGCCGCCGACATGGTGCACCTTCTCGACGTGCCGCTCGAGGCCGACGCACATTTGCGGGTCGAGAAGCGGCCACGCAGCGATGATCGCGTCGGCCAGGTCGTAGCCGAGCTGATGCGCTGGATCGTCGCGGGTTCCCGGCAGCGCAAACGTGACGGCCGGTATGCCGAACAGGCGAGCCAACGCGATGACCTCGACGGACACGTCGCTGACGAGCACTGCCGGGTCGTGTTCGGCGAACCATGCGGCCAGCACGGCCATGCGGCTCTGCAGCCCGCGGCTGTGCCTGGGTACCCAATGCAGCACGCCGCCGGCGGTCGGGTCCTCGGATCGCTCGCCGTCATCGTCGCGCGGCAGCACGAGCCAGTCCTGAATCCATGCCGCCGGGCGCGGTAGCGACGACAACACGGTCACGGGACCGGTCAGGTGCTGGGCCACCGCGAGGGCGCTGTGCAGGTGTCCCTGCCCTACGTGATGAACGTAGTAGCCGATCATGCCGCTCATGCCGCGCGCTCGAGGACGAGAGCCTGATACAGGCATTCGTACTCATCGATCATCCGTTGCGCCGAGCAGTGCCGCACGGCGCGGGCACGAGCGGCTTGTCGGCTCAGCGCCGGCCACTCGGAGACGGCCGCTGCGAGTGCGTCGACGTCGTCGGGAACGACGAGCCGGGCGCAGCGGTCGTCGACGACTTCGGGCAGCCCACCGCGGGCGAAGCCGATGACCGGAGTAGCGCAGGCGAGAGACTCGGCCGCCACGAGCCCGTACGGTTCGTCCCAGCGCGGCGTGACGAGCGTGGCGCATGCTCGGCCGACCACCGAGACGAGTTCGCGGTGGGAGAGGTGCCCCAGATATTCGATGTCCTTGCCGAGCAGGGGCCGAATCTGGTCGTCGAAGTACGCGCGATCAGATATCGGCCCCACCAATTGCAGCGGCAGGCCGGCCTGCCGCGCAGCTCGCACGGCCAGGTCGGGGCCTTTCTCCGGCACCAAGCGGCCGAAAAACACGAGCGGGCCGCCGCCGGCCCCCGCCCGCCACGTGGTGAGGTCGACGCCGTTGAGCACGACCTGCGCGTTCGGGACAGTCGCCGCCCACGCCGCCGCCGTTTGCGCGCTCACCGCCGTGAACGCCACCGGGCAGGGACCGCTGGCGATAGCCGATTCGAGCCACGGCGTCGGTGGAGTGTGCAGCGTGCTTACCACCGGAACCGGCAACGCACGAGCCATGGCCACCGGCAGGTGATGCAGGCTGTTGTTGTGCACGACGTCGTAGCGCCGGGCGCCGTCGCACATCAAGTCCAGCATCAAGCTCAGATAAGCGTGATGTTCGCGCAACCACGCCATCGCGGGCATGCTGGCGTCGCGCGTGGCCGTCTCGCTCACGTGCAGGTACGGCACCTCGAGCAAATGCGTCGTCAACCGAGGGTCGCTGCCGGGTGCGGCGAACAACGAGACGTGATGACCGCGCCGTCGTAGGCCGTCTGCGAGCATCCACGTGTGGGCTTCGAGACCGCCCGCGAACGGCTCGGTGATGGCATAACGCGCTGAAGCGATCAAAGCGATGCGCAGCTTTTCAGCGGTCACCGCAGCACCGCGTCGTACAGGCGGCGGTGCGTGGCGGCGAGTTCAATGCGCTCTTTGGCCCGCTGCGCCGGGTCGGCCTGCCAGCGCGGACGCTGCTCGTAGGCCAACCGGACGGCCGCGCGTAGCGACGGCGCGTCCACGCCGTTCTCGTCGTGGCGGTAGCTGAGGCATGGCCGCTGTTCTGCGTAGTAGCCGCAACTCGGAGCCAGGACTGCGGTTCCGAGATCGTGGCATGCCTCAAGCCAGCCGGAGTGCGTCCCGAACCGGTAGGGCAACACCGAGAGGTCGAGGCCTTCGAGGTAGTCCCACAGCTCGTCGTCGGTGTAGCAGTCGTGCACCGACAGCACGATCGCTCCCGCGGCTTCGGCATCGAACAACAGGTGCATGAGCGCTGCATCGTGGCGGGCGCCGTCGGCGTCGGCGACGTCGTGGTGCGCATCGACGATCAGACGTAGATCAGCCAGTTCGCGCACGAGCGGCAACAACGCCGTCACCACAGCGCCAGGATCCATGCTTGGACGAACGCTCTTGGCGTGAACGCCAACCGTGAAGACGTCGTCGGGTGCCCGTCGGGGTCGTGGTCGCATCCGATCGAACTCGACGACGTGTGGATGTGGCAGCACCACCGGACGGCGTCCCCAACGGCGTTGCACCGTGCGGGCCGCGCCCTCAGTGAGGGTGATCAGTTCGTCCGCGCGGGGAACCAGAACATCAAGGTGCGCGTCGTGCGCGGCGCGGTCGCGATGATGCGGGTTGCGCAGGTCGTGCACCGTATACACGAGGGGCTTGCCTTGCCGGGCCAGTTCGTCAAGCACAGCAGTGAGTTCCGCTTCGGCCAGCGCGTCGAAGCCGAAGTGCACGTGGAAGACGTCGAACTCGCTAGCGTGGCAGCGCACCCATTCCGGATCGAGCATCGCTGGCGGCCACCACTGATCGACCTCCGGCGCCGGGTGAACAGGCCTCGGATCGGGAAGTCGAATGACCCCGGCGTCGCCGTCCAACGACGCGAGGTGACGGACGTAGACATGCCCAGCCGGAACCGACGCGACGCGGATCGCGCCGACCGAATTGGCATCACAAACGTCGAGCGCGGCCCGAACCGTCACCGAGTCTCCAAACAACAAAGGCCCTGCTTCGGACCGGCTCACCGGTCGGACCATGGACTGCGTACCCCAAATCCGGGACGGACTCACCACGCACCGTGACGCTCGCGAACCGGGCTCGCCGTCATGCTCGTGCTGGCGGCCCGAAGTAGCCGTCGTAGTTGGTACAGCGGCGTTGTTGCGTTGACGACGGCGCATGTTCGAGCCCCAGAAATCCGCCCGCGCACAGTCGTCAGGGGCAGAGCGCCGGGCTCGGCACCAGGGGCCGCGGAGGCGTGCTGCGGATCGGAGCGAGTTTCGTCGGTCTCGGCATCGCGTGGTGATGATGAGCGTGGGTCGGCGCACCGATGTCGTCTACCGCGAGGACCGGGCCTTGGTCATCGAGCCGCCCGCCGACCCCCGCTAGTGACCGCTGACCGATCGGCCGCGCGAGACGCGGAAGCTGGGCCCGCACGGCGACCCGGACCTTGGCCGTGATCCGTCAGCCGAGTCGGCCCCGGGTTGACGTCGGCGCCGACGCGTCTGTCGGGGACCGAAGCATCTGTCGCCGCGCCTACCGCTGCGCCGCCGGTGACGTCGATTCAGTGATGCCTGTCGGGACCGTCGTGACGCAGTTCGGCGTCGATGAGGGCGCTGGACCCGGCCGCTCTGCTGGTGACGTCCGCGCATCGGTGCTGCAGCCGCTGCAGTGACTCGGCGTCTCCCAGCGGCACCGTCGCGGTGAGGCGATCTTTGTCCTTGACCTCGGGCAGGTCGAGCATCGCGTCGACCAGTTCGGAGCGGCTGCCCGCCGGGATGTGACCCGACACGGCGTGCAATACGGCGTGCACTGGTTGCTCTGTATCGGCAGGGGCATGAATTTCGGCGGACGCGACCGCGCGGGCGCCGTCGGTGACTTCCAAGTGGCGGTGGGTGTCGTGTTCGACCATAAGGGCCGTCCCGTCATGAGTTGGGAGGGTGATTCGCCGTTGGCACTATCTCGTCGATCGGGCGCAGCGGCGTCTCGACAAAGCCCAGCACAAAACCCCGACAAGGACAAGTTCCGCCCGCAGACGCGCCAACCGCCACGGCCGCCGCGGTCCCCCGTGCAGGCAGGCGCGTCGTATCGGACCGTTGGTCCACCGCGCGTCCGCTACTGGGGAGATAGGTCGAGGCCGTCGACGATCGTGATGTGCGCTCAGAGCGCATAGCGTTCAGCCACTGTCGCATCGCGATCTGTGAGCCGAAGTCGACGCGTTCCAGTACGGCCTGCCGGAACGGCGATATCGCCGGGCAGCTGGCTGTGTCGGTAGCAGCCAAGTACAGCTGGACGAGCCGTTGCCGCGGCGCGCTTGGTGATGCACTTCGATCAGGTGGACGTACCTCGCATCGTGGTGTGAAGTCGTCCGGGCAGCGCGCCTGGCGGCTGCGCTGCCGGGGCGGGGTCATCATGTCGGACATGGCGCAGGATGCGGGCTGGCTTGATGAGGAGGCGTCGTGGCGTCGGGTCGCGCATGGTGAGAACCGCCTGCCGGCTGCGGCGGCGGTGCTCGTTGCCGCCGGTGTGTACGCGCTGCTGCCGGAGTCGGTCCTCTTCGTCCCGCGGCTGCTCATTCCGTCGATCGAGATGGCATTGCTCGTCGCCCTGGTCATGACCAATCCGCGGCGGATGGTTCGTCAGACGCGATGGTCACGCCGTGCCTCTGTCGGGTTGGTCAGCGTGGTCATCGCATCGAACCTTGTCGCGCTGGGCCTGCTCGTGCATACCCTCAACGCGAAGAACACCTCAGGCGCCGGCCTGCTGGTTGCTGGCATGCAGGTGTGGCTGACGAACGTGATCGGATTCGCCCTGCTGTATTGGGAACTTGACCGCGGCGGCCCGGTGACCCGCGGTGAAGCGCGCCGTGATGAGATTCCGGCTGCGGATTGGCGCTTTTCCCATGACGAGGACGACGACGCCGTGGTCGAGGTTGCGGCGACATCGAGCGTCACGTCCGGGTGGGTACCGATCTTCGTCGACTATCTGTATGTGTCGTTGACCAATTCGAGCGCGTTCAGCCCGACCGACACGATGCCGCTGACCAGCCGAGCGAAGGTGCTGATGGGTATCCAGGCCACCGCTGCCCTGCTCACCTCGCTGCTGGTCATCGCTCGCGCCGTCGGTTCCCTCAGCGGGGGTGGCGGCGGATAGGGCCCAGCACCCTGACTACACCGTCGAGCGGGGACGTGCGGTAATGGTGGGCGTTGCTTCGAAGCGTGCTTGTCCGCTAAGGACGAGGCACAGGCTGGCGCGCCCAGCGCGTACGGTCCAGGTTGTGAGCGCCGTCGACCGTCATGACGCCGGGGGTGGAACTGCCCGACGATCTGGTGCTGTCGAAGGTCCGGACGTCGAGGCGTTGCTTCCCATCGTCCGCCGGGTGATTCGTTCAAGGGTTTCCGAACGCGCGATGGCCGAGGACCTTGTTCAGGAGACGTTGGTTCGTGTCCTGGCGGCCGCAGACCGGGTCCAACCGATGATGTATGAGCCGTACGCGATCGCGACGGCACGTAACTTGGTGGCCTCGATGTGGAAGGAGCAGGATCGGCATCGACGCAATCAACACCGCGTCGTCGACCTCGTTCCAGTTGAGACGCCCGACCACTCGGTGCTGGCGCTCGAGGAGCGCAACGCCGTTGCGCGTGCCCTTAGGCGGCTCAGTGAGCGTGACCAGCAGATGCTCTTGGACCACGAGGTGTCCGGCAGAGACACAACCTCGCTGGCCCAGGATGTCGGGTCGAACCCGGGCGCGGTTGCTGCGCAGCTCAGTCGGATTCGAGCCCGCCTACGTGTTGAGTACTTGCTTGCGCTGGAGTGCGCCGAGCCGGCAACAGAAGTGTGTCGTGCGGTGTTGCTCGCCGTGTCCGGCGGCGATCGCCGTCGGCAACGGGAGATTGACGTCGGCAGGCACCTCCTCGAATGCGACCTGTGCGCCCGACTGAGTACGCCCCTATTTGATCGGGGTCGCCGCCAGGATGATCAGCGTCGGATCGAGATCCGCGGTGACGCCGATATCGTCGTCGCCCGCCAGAGCGTCCGTGAGATGGCGGCGCGGCTGGGATTTTCGCGAACTGACCTCACAGTTATCGCCACCGCTGTGTCGGAGGTGGCCCGAAATATCGTGCGGTTCGCTGATTCCGGCGAAGTCACCGTCGAATTGGTCGACCGGCCGCGACCGGGCCTGCGCGTCGTCGCGCGGGACACCGGACCCGGCATCGTGGATGTGGCGCAGGCGCTTACGGACGGCTACAGCACCTATAACGGTCTAGGAGTCGGTCTGCCGGGTGCTCGGCGGTTGATGGATGAATTCACGGTGGCCTCCGAGCTAGGCCGCGGCACGACGGTGACGATGACAAAGTGGCGATAGGAAGGTTGATCATGGACGTAAATTCGGGCCCGCAGGTCCAAACAGGCTTGCCACACTCCGATGGGCACGACGAAAATCAGATGTTGCCGCAGTTGGTCGCGCATCTTCGGGAACACCGTACGAAGCTGCGGCAGGAGTGGGCAGGAAGAATCAACGACGCCCACCTACTCCAAGCGATGACCCCTGAGGAGATGGCAGCCGAAACGAAGTCGGTGTATGACAACTACGTCGAAGTGCTCGAAACCGGAAGTGTCGAGGCGTTGCAACACTACGCCCGAGACCTTTCCGAGCGGATCATTCCGCGAGGTGTCGAAACTCATGAGGTCGTCGGCATCGTGCTGCTGTTGCGCGACGTACTCGCTCGCTCACTGTTTGAGAAGTACCAACTCGACTTCGCGTTGCTCAATCGCGTACTGGACTCCTACGAGCCGGCCGCGAACCGTATCGCGAACACCGTCGCGGTTAGCTTCGTAGACGAACGGGAACGGATCATCCGCCAACAGCAGGACGCAATCAGGGAGTTATCAACCCCGGTATTGCCGGTTCGCGAGCGACTTCTGATCTTGCCGATCATCGGCGTCCTCGATAGGGAGCGCGCGCGGCAGGTAACCGAGCAGCTCCTGACCGGAATTCGGACTCACCGCGCGAAAGTAGTGGTCATCGACATCACCGGCGTTCCTGACGTCGATGAATCCGTCGCAAATCACCTCGTGCAGACGGTGGACGCGTCACGGTTGATGGGCGCGAGTGTCATCATTACGGGGTTGTCGCCAGAGATCGCGCAGACGTTGGTGACGATCGGTGTCGATCTCAGCAAGATGAACACGATCGGCGACTTGCAGGGCGGTTTGGAAGAGGCGGAGCGTGTGCTCGGATACTCGACGATGAGCCAGGACGACGCGGCGGGCTGATGGACGCTGAGCCGCCGCTGGTTTCGATTCTGCGTCAGGGCGCGTACCTGATCGCCTCGATCCACACCGCCCTCGACGACTCGCAACTTCTCCGGTTTCAAACAGATCTCATCCACCGCATCGGCCACCACCGCTGTCGAGGCGTCATCATCGACGTCGCGGCCCTGGACGTGCTCGACTCATTCGCGTCCCGCACGCTGCGCAATGTCGCGGAGATGGCGAGGTTGCGAGGGGCAGTGACGGTAATCGTTGGTATCCAGCCCGACGTGGCCTTTGCGATGGTCACCCTGGGGATGGGCACCGGATCGGTCCGGACCGCCCTCGACCTTGAGGAGGGTCTTGACTACCTCAATGCGACGATCTCGCCGCGGCCGCCCACCACGGCAGGCCGCTGGCGCCCAGGGCCTCCATGAATACCGTTGAGCAACTGGAACGGAATTACCGTCCAGCATTCCTCCGCTACATCCCGCGCCGGGAGGAGGCTGCGCTACACAGCGCATACGAGTTGGGCAGAGCCGCCGTAGCTGACGGCGTCAGCATCCTCGATCTGGCGCAAGTTCACCACGCCATACTCCTCGAGGTTCTCCGGGATACGCGACCCGACGACTTGGAGCGAACGGCGACGGCAGCGTCGGAATTCTTCCTCGAGGTGCTCGCCACCTATGACATGACCCAACGTCGCTTTCTCGAGGATGCCAGGTGACCCCTGGTGGCCGCCGCGGACAGGGAAGCACTCTGGCCCGGCAGCCACGCCGCAAAGGTCATCGGCGAGAGCACTGAGACGCCGGCGTTCATAGACCAGGTCCTACGCGACGAAGTTGCCCGTCGCCCACCCGGGTCGCGCGGGGCTGCTCGCTACCGGCGGCCTGGCACATGAAAGCCCGGTACGACACGGTGCACTCGACGCGGACGCTTTGGCGCACTCTGAATGACGCGGCGCATCGGAGGGTGATCGACTAAAAATGCTGCCTTTCCCGAACGTCCGGTCGCGCCGGACCAACCGGGACGGGGCAAGACGCGGTGCAGCAGCGATCGCCGCGTCGGAGTTTGGTAGGTCAGCGCACGTCATTGTGCAGGGGTGACGGCCTCTTCAACGTGAAGGCGGTTCAACGTCAGGGAGGTGACATGTCATCACGCCGCGTACTCGAGCTGGCGATCGCAGTTCGGGACCAACCAGCGCGGTGGAACCCGTGTCGCTGAAGATATTCAGTCGACACGCCTAAAGTTGCAGCCCCGGCGCGTCTATCCCCGACCGCCGGGGCTGCGTGGTCTGCCCGCCGGCAAGCCGGACGGCCGACGACAGCGCTGACAAACGCCGTCCAGCGTTTAGGTGATCGACTGGTTACGCCCCTGTCCCGGCGGATCGCGAGACTGAAATGATGATCGGATGGACAAGTCAGCTCTGTTCCGACGCACCGCCGCGATCCTGAACAGAGCCGTCCTGCCGATGCTGCATGCGGGCCCAGGCCGACACCTGCTCGGCGGATCGATGGCCACCGTGAGCTACAGCGGCCGTAAGTCGGGCAACCAGGTCACGTTCCCGGTGAACTACCGCCGCGAGGGGCCCAAGACGGTCGTCATCGGCGTGATGGCAGCGGATGCGAAGACATGGTGGCGTAACTTCACCGGCGACGGCGCGCCGATGCACCTGCGTTTGGGCAGCGACGAATACGACGGCCACGCCGTCGCGGTGCGGGGGGCGAACGGTTCGCTGACTGTGCGCGTCACACTTAGCTAAGCCGTCGCACAGCGGCCCGAGGGTCGGAGGCGGCGGCGCCCACACTGTAAACAATCAATCTTGAGTAAGATCCTAGGCCAAGGGCAACCACGGCGAGCTGGAGTAGGTCCGTATGCGAGTACTCATGATTGCGCCCCCTGGTGCCGGTAAGGGCACGCAGGGCGCGCTGATCGCCACCCATTTCAACATCCCGCATGTGGCGACCGGTGACCTGCTCCGCGATCATGTCGCGCGCGCGACACCCCTTGGCCGCCAGGTACAAGCCTGCTTAGCGCGCGGCGAGTTGGTGCCTGACGAGATCGTCCTCGGCATGGTGCGCGAGGCGTTCATGGCAGCCAAGGCGGCGGGGACTGGTTACGTCCTTGACGGCATCCCTCGAAACATCGAGCAAGCCCGCGCCACCTATGGCATCGGCCTTGAGCTCGAGATGACGGCGAACGTCGCTTTGCATTTGCAGGCCGAAGATGGCGAACTCATCCGAAGGTTGCTCGCCCGGGCGGTGCTGGAAGGTCGTTCCGATGACACTGAAGACGTAATCCGAAAGCGGCTCGAGATCTATCGCGAGGTGACCCATCCGATCGTCGCTTGGTATGGAAAGCGCGGGATCCTGGTTTCGGTCGATGCCATGCGTTCGGCAGAAGCGGTTGGCCGCGAGATCCTCATCGCACTGGAAGTGATGCGCTCCCTGGTCGATCACGTTCCTGACCACGCCCGGCGCCACGTCGACCTGACTGGACTCGGCGCCGCCTTCGGCGCCTCATAAGCCCGACTGTAGCCACGGAATTTTGCACGACCTGGGGCGAGTAGGCGAGGCCCGCTTCGAAGCACGGCAACAGTGCGAGTTGGCCACCGTGACTGTTGATACCGGGTCAGGCTCGGTGCCGCAGCCGGTAGACACTGTCGACGCTGGCGCGGCAACGACACGCTGGCGCGCCAGGTCAGTCCCGCTGAGCCCATTCGCCTGGTTGCCGGAAGGTCGAGTACGGATGCTCCGCGGTTTCGAAGCGGTGCCGCACGCAGCGAAACCCCTATATCGCAGAAGATAGTGCTCCTACTTCTTCAGGTCGAAGTAGCTAGTACGGCAGGAAGCAGAGCCCCTTGCGTCCGTAGGCAGGTTTGCCGGCGGCGGTCTTCCCGCAGCTGTCGGAGTTCTGCGCGTTGTCGCTGGCGATCCATAGCCCGGCAGGCGTCAGCAACATGTCGTCGGCCCCGAGTCCGCGGGCGCGACTGTACTTGCCCACGAGGTCTCCGGTCGCTGAGTTGACTCCCAGTCCGTCCTGGATCAGCAGACCGGACGCGGGGTTGATGCCGCCCATCCCGGGCGAGTCCACCTTGGTGCCGGTGCCGTTGCCGTCGCACTGAATCGGGCTGTCCAGCCACCGCTCGTGCCCGCCGACGTAGACGGCATTGTTGTCGGCCGCGGTCGAGTACAGCGAGTCGCAGCCGGTGTAGTTGACCCACAGGTGGGTCTGGGTGGACGAGGCGCCGGACGGGAACGCAGCGGCAGCATCGCAGAGACCGCCGCGCGGGCCGCGGGTGTCGTAGCCGACGCCGGTTGCCGGCTTGTAACCGGTCGTGGCGACGTAGACCGTGCTCATGTCCGGAGACCAGCTCGCAGCCTGCAGCCAGAACGGCTCTACAGCGTGGCAGTTCTGGTCGAACTCCGGGGAGTACCAGGGATCGATCGTCGCAGTCGCGCCTAGATCGAGCATGAAGATCTGGCGGCGAGGCTGGCTACCAACCGAGGTGAAGACGCCCATTGCGAGCAGCTTCGCGCCGTCCGGGCTGAGTTCGGTGTTGAAGACCTGGGTGGCGTTGCTCCCGGATTGGCGACCGTCGTCCTGGGTGTACACGTAGTTGCCGGAAATGTTCAGATTCAGGTAACCGTCGTCCTTGCCGGTGGTGGAGTTCAGGCTCACGAAGAACTTCTTGGTGGAGCCGTTGATGCCGGTGAACAGCCCGCCTGTCAGCAGGTGTGACCCCGACAGCGCCAGGGTGTTGACCTTCCCCGCTGCACTGTGTGCGAACGCGCTGATCACCGCGCCCGTCGTCGTCGACACCGCGGCGATGTTCTTCACCGTTGTCGCGTTCACGGTGGTGAAGGTGCCACCGAGATAGGCCGTCGAACAGTCAGGCGACAGGGCGACCGAGTTGACCTGACCGTTGACATTGGGGTCCCACGAACTGATGACGCCGGTCGTGGCGTCGAAGCTGAATGCATTGTTGCGGGTGACCGTGATGCTCTGCCGCTTGATCGAACTGAATCGGCCGACCGCATACATCGTGCTTCCGCACTGGGTCAATTGCCGAATCTGCTCGACCGAGCCGTCGATACCACTCGTGGCGAGCAGCGGCGTCCACGTCGCCGCAGTCGCGGAGACGGTTGCTCCGCCGACTGCGGGAATCGTGCTGGGGGCCGCCGCTGTGGCGGACGGCAGGACCGCCGTTACCGTCGCAGTCATCGCCGCCGCAACGGATAGGACAATCGTTAGACGCTTCACACTGGTCTCCTCAGACCCGGGCAAGCGGTAGAGCGCCTGCCTCCAATTGACACGTTCTGAGGCGACCGTACGAAGGATAGATCAACCCTAATTCCCCACAATTAGGATCAACTCATGTCCGCAGGAGGAGGGCGGACATAGTCCGCGCAGCCCCCCATGGCCCCCCCGACCACACTCCCTGTTCGGAAGATATCTCAGAGTTTGTCCACGCGCTAATCAAGCCAGGATTTGTTGCCGACACCCAGGGTTTCTACGTGGCGGACGTGCCGTCAATGTCGTTGTCGTCGACGGTGACAGTGAGGTCAAGGACGTGTGCCACCTCGTCGCGGTCATAGACAGCCGCGTTTGCGCGCTCTGCCGGTCGTTTCCCCGCTGGTGATCGCTCCGCCGGCTGTTCTCCCTTGTGGTGACCGCTTCACGACGCTCAACCGAGCGCCAGCGGGGAGTCGTCGCTGGCGGCGTGATCATGGTCGGTGTTGGGGACGGGCGACTGGTTCTGGTGACGTCTTGCCGCCGCCGCCGCCGCCGCCGCTTGCCGTCGCCGCTGCTGGTGGTGGGTGGTGGGGGTTACACGACGGTGATGGTGACGTTTGCCTGGTCGGTGGCGCCGATCTGGTCGGTGACGCGCAAGGTGAATTGGTAGGTGCCGGGGATGCTGGGGGTGCCGATGATGTTGCCGGCCGTGGTTC
>JBBQUT010000052.1:0-20869 GCA_038212215.1 Mycobacteriales bacterium | reverse complement strand
CCCGCCGCAGACCGCCACGTCCACCACCACAGACAAGGAACAACCATGACCAGCACCGCAACCCGCACCGTCTCGCACGACACCTTCGTCATCGACCGCACCTACGCCGCCGCGCCGCACCGCGTGTTCACCGCGTTCGCCTTGAGCGCCGTCGAATCCGCTTCTCGCGGACGGCACGCTGCAGGATCGAGCGGAGCGGTCCGTGGTTCTTGCGCACAGTGGCGCTAGACATTCCGTCCTTCGCCATATCCGCCACCAGGCCTGCAGGTCGCCGTGCTCGATGCGGTCAAGCCGAACGTCGCCTCAGCGCGGCAGAACGTGCGCCTTGAGGGCGCTTCGGCCCGGCATGGCAGTCCGGGCAACTCTGCGGCCCCGGTCGTTGCACGGTATGTCCGGGGTATGCCCCGTCGTCCGACGTTAGCCGTAGCGGTACCGAGCTTGGAGAATCACGAGGTCATCACCGTCGACGAGGTAGACGAGGCGGTGTTCCTCGGTGATGCGGCGCGACCAGGCGCCGGTGAGGGCGTCGCGGAGTTGTTCGGGTTTGCCTATGGCAGTGAACGGGTCGCGAAGTGCGGCGTCGATGAGTCGATTGATGCGTTTGACGTTGTTGCGGTCGGCGGTCAGCCAGTGGGTGTAGTCGGCCCAGCCGTGCGGGGTGAAGACGACACGCATGTCCGGTCAGCGTTCGAGCGGGTGTCCCTCGCGTTCGCCGCGCTGGGCTTGGGCGAGGCTCTCGAGCAGGCGGCGGGCGTTGGCGGGCGACCGGAGCAGGTGCCCCGTCTCTTCGAGGGCGTCAGCGGTAGCCGCTGTGGCTATATTCGGTACAATCGAAGTGGCTACAAGGAGGCCGAAAGAATGAACGTCGGGGTCCGCGAGTTGCGCGACGGGTTGAGTCGTCATCTGGCCGAGGTGCGCGCTGGCCACACTGTGACGATCACGGATCATGGTCGGCCGGTGGCCCGCATCGTCCCGGTGGACGCACCTAACGCGCTGGAGCGCCTCATCGACGAAGGGCGGGTGGAGTTGGCCGGCACCAAGAAGCGCTCGGCTCCGAAGCCCCTCAAGACCGGGTCGACGGTGAGCGACCTCATCGGTGACCAGCGCCGTTGATCGTCTACCTTGACACCTCTGCCTTGGTGCCGCTCGTGATCGAGGAGCCGAGCTCCGACGCTTGCCGGCGATTGTGGGATGAGGCCGACGACGTGGTGTCGAGTCGGCTCGGCTACGTCGAGGTCGCGGCGGCACTCGCCCAGGCGCGCAGGCTCGAGCGCCTGACACCGAGGGAGCACAATTCAGCGCTTCGCGGACTGGACGGCCTCTGGTCCCAGATGCAGATTGCCGAGATTGATCAAACGCTGGTCGAGCGAGCTGCCGAACTGGCGCAGCAGTTCGCGCTGCGTGGTTACGACGCAGTGCATGCAGCGAGCGCGGAGATCGTCAACGGCGATGGCGTGGTCGCCGGGTCCGGTGACCGTGAGCTGCTCGAGGCTTGGCGAGGACTCGGCGTCAACACGTACGACACCACCGCGAACTGATCGCACCGTCCGCAAACACCGGGCCCAGAGAGTCCTGGGCCCAGCGTTTATCCGGGTCATGAAACCATCATTTTCACATTCATCCAACGGCGCGAGCGCCGCACCACCCGAAGCCGCGACGTCCCTTCCACGCCGCGGATTCGGTCCGCCGCCGCCGGCCGAGTGGTGGCCGGACGCTCTGTAACAGCACCGCCAGGCATGGCCGGATCGATGCTTACCCGGATTGCCTCGGCGATAGCCGTCATCAGGTCATTCGGCCGCCGACCGACGGACTTGAGCGGGCGCACGGTTGAATCGACGCATGTCCGCCGCGTCGCCGATTCCGTTTTCCACCGTTACCGAGCTCACCGAACTGGCACCCGGTTGCTTCGCCGCGCAGCTCAGTGACCGGTGGACCATCGCCGGCAAGCCGAACGGTGGGTACCTGCTCGCGTTGCTCGGCAAGGCGGCGGTATCGCTCGACACGCACCCCCACGTGATCGCGGCGAGCGCGCACTACCTCCGCTCCCCGGAACCGGGACCGGTCACGGTCAACGTCGAGGTGCTGCGCGGCGGACGATCGGCCAGCCAGCTGCGGGCGTGGATGGCTCAGGACGGGCGTCCCTGCGTCGAGGCTCTGATCACCACGAGCGTGTTGGACGCGGACGTCGAACCGTACTGGGATTGCGGGTTGCCCGAGCCCGGAACTGGCGCGCACGAGCACGCGGTCCGCATTCCGTCGGTCAATCCGATGGGAACGCCGATCGCCATCATGGACCAGGTCGAGCTTCGCATCGACCCGGCCACGCTCGGCTTCGCATCTGGGCGCCCGAGCGGCGCGGGCCTGCTGCGCGGCTGGCTCAGCCTGCCCGCCGCCGAGCCGTTCGACCCCGTCTCGCTGCTTTACGCCGTCGACGCTTTCCCGCCGGCGACATTCGACATCGAGCTGACCGGCTGGGTACCGACCCTGGAACTCACGGCGTACGTGCGGGCGCTCCCGGCGCCAGGACCCGTCCGGGTACTGCACCGGGCGCAACTAGTGAGCGGGCAGTTGGTGGACGAAACGTGCTACGTCTGGGATTGCGCGGGTCGATTGGTGGCGCAGGGAACCCAGCTGGCGGCTATCCGCCTGGGCTGACGCTTGCGAACGCCCGCTGTCGGCCGCAGCACAACAGCCTCGTACGGTCGATGCATGCGCGCCATCACCTACACCCGCACCGGCGAACCGGACGTGCTCACCCTGGTCGAGAAGGACAGGCGCGAGCCCGGGCCCGGCGAGGTCCGCGTGCGCATCCACCGTTCGGGCGTCAACCCGACGGACTGGAAATCGCGGCGCGGCAGCGAGCCGGGTACGCCGGTCGAGCCCGCCCAGGTGCCCAACCAGGACGGGTCCGGGGTCGTTGACGCTGTCGGCCCCGGCGTGCAAGCCGCGCTGGCGGGGCTGCGGGTATGGATCTGGGAAGCCGCGTACCAGCGGCCGGAGGGCACGGCGCAGGAGTACGCGATCGTCGCTGTCAAGCACCTCGTAACCCTGCCGGACAGCGCGTCATTCGATCTCGGTGCGGCCCTAGGCGTTCCGTTCATCACCGCGCACCGGTGCCTCACCGTCGCCGAGGACGGCCCCACCCGGCTCGGCCCCGGCGCGTTGCAAGGGCGGGTTGTGCTGGTCGCTGGCGGGGCCGGTGCGGTCGGCAACGCCGCCATCCAGCTCGCCCGCTGGTCGGATGCAACCATCGTCAGCACCGTCAGCAACGCCGAGAAGGCGCTGCTGGCGGCGGCCGCCGGCGCCGATCATGTCGTGAACTACCGCGAGCAGGACGTCGTCGCCGAGGTCCGGCGCATCGCCCCCCACGGCGTCCACTCGATCGTGGAGGTGGCACCGAAGGCGAATGCCGCGCTGGACGCACAGCTGATCGCTAACCACGGTTCAGTGGCGATGTACGCCAACGACGGCGGTGACGAGGTCACGCTGCCGGTCCGGGCGTCGATGATGACCAACGCGCGCTGGCAGTTTGTGCTGCTCTACACGGCGCCCGCGCCAGCGAAGGGACGTGCGCTCGAGGACGTGGCCGCGGCAGTGCTGGACGGCGCCGCCCGGGTCGGACGCGAGGCGGGCCTGCCGGTACACCACTTTCCACTGGAGCAGGCGGCCGCGGCTCACGCGGCCGTGGAGAACTAGATTGTCGGCAAGGTGCTGATCGATGTGGCCGGGGCGGGTTGAACTGCGAAATCCGTCCCCGCAACAATTTGCACATGGCCACCGACGACATTGCCGAGCTGACAACAACCGAGAAGGCATCGCTGTGCCTCGGCGCGGACTTCTGGCACACCGCCGCGGTCGAGCGCGCCGGCATCGAGTCGATCGCGGTGGCCGACGGCCCGCACGGCCTGCGCAAACAGTCGGCGCACGATGATCATCTCGCCTTCTCCAACAGCCTGCCCGCTACGTGCTTTCCCCCCGCGGCGACGCTCGGCTCCACGTGGGACGTGGATCTGGCGCGCGAGGTGGGCGCGGCGATCGGCATGGAGGCTCGTGCACAGGACGTCGCCGTCGTCCTCGGCCCGGGCATTAACATCAAGCGCTCGCCGCTGTGCGGGCGGAACTTCGAGTACCTCTCCGAGGATCCACATCTGTCCGGACGGCTCGGTGCCGCGTTCGTCGACGGCGTCCAATCGCAGGGTGTCGGGACATCGGTCAAGCACTTTGCCGCCAACAACCAGGAAACCGATCGGGTCTGCGTGAGCGCCGACGTGGACGAGCGGACGCTGCGCGAGATCTACCTGTCCGCGTTCGAGCACGTCGTGACGACAGCCCGGCCGTGGACGGTGATGTGCTCCTACAACCGGATCAACGGCGTGCACGCGTCGCAGAGCCGGTGGCTGCTCACGGACGTGCTGCGGGGTGAGTGGGGCTACGACGGGCTGGTGATGTCGGACTGGGGGGCGGTGCATGACCGGGTCGCCGCGCTGCGCGCTGGCTTGGACCTGGAGATGCCGCCGAATCTCGGGGTGAGCGACGCCGCGATCGTCGCCGCTGCCGAATCCGGTGCACTGGATACCGCAACGCTCGACCAGGCGGTCGCGCGGGTGCTGCAACTGGTGCAGCGGGCGCGGGGACGTGAGCCCGCCGACTTCGACGTCGACTCCCATCACGCGCTGGCGCGGCGCGCTGCGGCACAGGGGATGGTGCTGCTGAAGAACGATCGCGATGTGCTGCCGCTGCGCGATCGCGCCGGTCTGCGGATCTGCGTCGTCGGCGAATTCGCCCGCACTCCGCGATATCAAGGCGCCGGTAGCTCGCAGGTCAACCCCACTCGGGTGGACGTCCCGCTCGAGGAACTGCGCGCGAGCTTGCCGCAGGCGAGCATCGACTTCGCCCCGGGGTTCGGCCTCGACGAGGGGTCCGACGCCGACACCGAACTAGGCGATCGAGCTGTCGAAGCCGCGGCGGGCGCCGACGTGGTGCTCGCCTTCCTCGGGTTGCCGTCGGCGGCTGAGTCCGAGGGCTTCGACCGCATGCACCTGGATCTGCCGCCTGCCCAGACCGCCCTGCTCGAGCGGTTGCTCAGCGGTGACGCTCCGGTCGTCGTCGTGCTCAGCAACGGCTCCGCGGTCCTGGTGTCGCAATGGCGCGAGCGGGCGGCGGCGATCCTCGAGTGCTGGCTCGGTGGGCAGGCGGCGGGCGGTGCGGTCGCTGACGTGCTCGGCGGCGCAGTGAACCCGTCCGGCCGGCTGGCGGAGACTATCCCGCTGCGGCTGCAGGACAACCCGTCCTACCTGAACTTTCCGGGCGAGGACGGGCATGTGCGCTACGGCGAGGGAATCTTCGTCGGCTACCGGGGCTACGACGCCGCCGACGTCGACGTCGCCTACCCCTTCGGGCACGGGCTGTCCTACACGCACTTCGACTACGCCGATCTCGACGTCGTGGTCTCCGGCACGCACGATGGCGGGGACCTCGCCGTCACCGTCACCTGCACCGTCAGCAATGTCGGTGATCGGGCCGGGCACGAGGTCGTGCAGTTCTATGTCGGCGATCCCGACTGTAGCGTCGCCCGTCCACCGCAGGAGTTGCGCGCTTTCACCAAGGTGAGCCTGCAACCCGGCGAGACGCAGCGGGTCGAGGTGCGACTCGACTCGCGCGATCTCTGCTACTGGTCCACGCACCACTCGCAGTGGGTACTCGAAGGTGGCCGGTTCAGCGTGCGGGTCGGTGCGTCCTCGCGCGACACCCGACTCGATGCGACGTTCGATATCGACGCCACGCCACCGCGCACTGTCTTGGACGGCATGTCCACGCTGCACGAGTGGCTCGCCGATCCGGACGGCGCAGCGCGGGTGCGCGCGGCGGTCGGCGTCGACGAGCACGGCCGGCCGATCGGCATCCTCGCTCACGCGGAGCAACTGAAGATGATCGGCAACTTCCCGCTCTCGACTCTTGCCGCGTTTCCGGGCTCTGGCTTCACGCCTAAGGTGGTGCGGACCCTGACCGACGAGGCTGGAAGGACGCCCGGATGAGCGTCGAGCACGTCGATGTCCTGATCGTGGGCGCCGGACTGTCCGGGATCGGCGCGGCCTGCCGGCTGACGCGCGAGCATCCGCAGCGGACGTATCTGATCCTGGAGCGACGCCAGGCGATCGGTGGCACGTGGGACCTGTTTCGCTACCCGGGCGTGCGGTCGGACTCGGATATGTTCACCTTCGGCTTCAACTTCCGGCCATGGAGCGACACCCGGGTGCTGGCCGACGGGCCGTCGATCCGCGGCTATCTGGAGGACACCGCGGCCGAGTACGGTGTCCGCAAGCACATCCGCTTCGGGCTCAAGGTGCAGCGCGCCTCGTGGTCGAGCACGTCCGGGCGGTGGACGCTCGACACGCTCGACGAGCAGAACGGCGAGCGGAAGCAGTACACCTGCACCTTCCTCGTCGGCGCCACCGGCTACTACAACTACGACACCGGGCACCGGCCCGAATTCCCTGGTCAGGAGCGCTTCGGCGGCCCCGTCGTCCATCCACAATTCTGGCCCGAGGACCTGGACTATACGGGCAAGCGGGTGGTCGTCATCGGCAGCGGCGCGACCGCCGTCACCCTCGTCCCGGCGATGGCCGGCTCGGCAGCGCACGTCACGATGCTGCAGCGCTCACCCAGCTACGTCGTCTCATTGCCGGCGCTGGACAAGATCTCCGCGGGCTTGCGCAAGGTGCTGCCGGACGATGTCGTCTACAAGCTCGCCCGTTGGCGCAATATTGCGATGCAGCGCGGGATGTACAGGTTCGCGAAGCGTTGGCCGCGAGCGGCCCGGCGGATTTTTCTTGCCGGCGCACGCAAACATCTCGGCGGACCCGAGCTTGTGCGGCATTTCGACCCGAGCTATGACCCATGGGACCAGCGGCTGTGCGTCGTCCCCGACGGCGACCTGTTCACCGCGATTCGTACCGGACGCGCGTCGGTGGTCACTGACCGGATCGACACCTTCACCGAGACCGGGATCCGGCTGCACTCCGGAGCCGAACTGGCAGCCGACATCATCGTGTCCGCAACCGGGTTGGACGTGCAGATGTTCGGCGGTGCCGAGCTGGTCGTCGACGGGGAACCTGTTCGGCTCACCAACCTGGTCACCTACAAGGCCGTGCTGATCGAGAACGTGCCCAATGCGGCCATGGTGTTCGGCTACACGAATGCGTCGTGGACGCTGAAGGCCGACATCGCCTCCGAGTACGTGTGCCGACTGCTCACCCATATGGACGAGCACGGCTACACGCAGGTCGTCGCACGCGCCGGAGACGGCGTGCGGGGCAAGAGTTCGGTGCTGAGCAGCCTGAACGCGGGGTACGTGCGGCGCGGCGACGACCAGATGCCGCGGCAGGGGACGAGCGGGCCGTGGCTCGTGCACAACGACTACTTCCGTGACGCTCCCATGCTCCGGCGGCGCAGAATCGCCGACGACGCGCTCGAGTTCCGTACCGAACCGGTCCCGCAGGACGCGCACCAGCTGGGCGCCGCGCAGGCCTGAGCACACCTGTTCAGCACACCGCACTCCTGGGAAGGGTGTTCTGCAGGTACCGGAATCAGTGTTGCGCCCGGCGGAACAACCGTTGCAGGCGACGTCAGAGTCCCCGCGACCAGTAAGCGAACGCAGTGAGCGAACCAATGTTATCGAGCTTGGCTGCCCGAACGAGCGAAGCGACGCTCGGGTGTGCGGAAACATGATCAAGGATTCGTGCGCGACGCCCGCGCGCCCGTTCGACGCCGTCGCCGGCGGTCTTGCCATGCCGGCCTGGACGGCTGACTTCGTCGTTGCTGCGACGACGGCCGCGAACGATGTCAACGCCGCGCTGGACTTCGCCGAGCGGTTCGGGAACGACCTGCCGATGCCAGGCGGTGGCGCCACCGGAGTGCGCTGGGCGCTGCTCGCGGCCGCCGGTGAGCAGGATCTGAGCGCCGCGCGCGTCCTGGAGGCGCACAGCGACGCGCTCGCGGTCCTGCACGAGTCCGGCGCACCACCGCCACCCGGGACCTGGGGGGTGTTCGCCGCCGAAGCTGCGGGCGTGCGCCTGGACGCCGACGAATCGGGCGCGCCGACGACTCTCACCGGCACCAAGCCGTGGTGCTCGCTGGCGGGATCGCTGGACAGCGCGCTCGTCACGGCACACGCCGGCGCTGAGCGCCGCCTCTACGCCGTCAATCTGCACGATGCCGCCGTGCGGGTCGACCCGCCCAGCCGCTGGGTCGCGCGCGGCCTGGCCAAGATCACCAGCGCGCCCGTCCACTTCGCGGGGACACCTGCGACGCCGGTCGGCGAGCCCGGCTGGTACCTGCGGCGCTCCGGTTTCGCCTGGGGCGGTATGGGCGTGGCTGCGTGCTGGTACGGCGGGGCGCTGGGCCTGCTGAACTCGCTGCGACACTTCGCTACCGGCCGGGCGGGCGAGCTTGCGGGCCTGCACGTGGGCATCGTCGACGCCGCCCTGCACGGCGCGGCCGCGGTATTGGCACAGGCCGCCACTGCGGTCGACGCCGGCGCGGCCGACGGCCCCGCCGGCGCGCTGCTGGCGCTGCGCGTCCGCGCGGTGGTTGCCGACGCCGTCGAGCGGACGATCCGGCAGGTCGGTCATGCTCTCGGCCCGGCTCCGCTCGCATTCGACGAGCAACACGCGCGCCGGGTCGCCGATCTGGAACTGTACGTGCGCCAGCACCATGCCGAACGGGATCTGGCTGAGCTGGGCCGCACCGTCTTGACCGCGGATCCGTCGTGACCCTGACTTTCGACCACCGTGCGGCCGGAACCCCGGAACGGGCGTGGCGCGGCGAGCGGCTCGCGGACCTGCCCCGCGTGTCGTTGCCCGGCGCGGGCGATCGGCTCACCGTCATTGCCGCGCACCCGGACGACGAATCGCTCGGTGCCGGCGGGCTGATGGCCGCTGCCGCCACGCGGGGTGCCGACATCACCGTGGTGGTGGCCAGCGACGGCGAAGCCTCACATCCGGACTCCCCGACGCGTCGGCCGGCGGACCTCGCTGTGCTTCGGCGCGCGGAGGTGCGGCGGGCGATCGAGCGGCTCGCGCCGTCCGCCCGAGTCGTCTTCCTCGGTCTGCCCGACGGCGGGCTTGCGTCCGTCGCGGGTGCGCTCACCGACGGTCTGCGCGACGCCGTCGCGGGACGTGCGCTGGTCGCGTCCCCGTGGCTCGAGGACCGGCATCGCGATCATGCGGCGTGCGCGGCGGTAACGGCTGAACTCGCTCGCGAGTACAGCGTCGCGCACTGGCAGTACCCGATCTGGGCGTGGCACTGGGCCGACCCGACGGGTGCCGACCTGCCCTGGGACCGGCTGGCCCGCATCGACCTCGATGCCGAATCGTTGGCCGCGAAGCAGGCTGCCCTGGCCGAGCACGTCTCCCAGCACACACCGTTGTCCGACGCCCCAGGCGACGAGGCGATCTTGCCGGCCCCGATGTTGCGCCACTTCGAGCGCGATTTCGAGTGCTTTGTCATCCAGGCGGCGCCAGCGGCTGAGGCAGCCTATTTCGATCGGCTCTACGCGCAATCCAACGACCCGTGGGGACTGGCCGAGCGCTTTTACGAGCAGCGCAAGCGCAACCTGCTCATGGGAGTGCTGCCACGACGGCACTTCCAGCGCGTCTTCGAACCCGGCTGCGCTACCGGCGAACTTTCGGTGCTGCTGCGCGAGCGATGCACCGAACTGGTCGCCTGGGACGGCGCGGCGGCCGCCGTCCGGCAGGCACGTGCGCGGCTCGGAGCAACGTCGGTCGAACAGCGGCGCATCCCCGACGACTGGCCCGACGGGTCGTTCGATCTCGTCGTGCTCAGCGAGGTCGGCTACTACTGTGCCGATCTCGACGTGCTCGCCCGCCGCGTGTCGGGCTCGCTCACGAGGGACGGGTTCGTCGTCGCGTGTCACTGGCGCCACGCCGCTGCCGATCACCCGCACAGCGCCCCCGAGGTGCATACCGCCCTCGGCGCGGGTCTGCACCGGCTCGTCCGCCACGAAGAGGACGACTTCCTGCTGGACGTGTGGTCGCTCGCGCCGGTCTCCGTCGCCGGTCTGGAAGGAATCGTGACGTGATCACCGAAATCGCCGTCGTCGTCCCGGTCGCCAACGAAGCCGACCATCTGGGACGGTGCCTGGAGCACATCGCCGCGGCCCGCACGAAAGTGCTGCACAGCTCGCCAGGAATCGTGGTTCGTGTCGTCGTGGTGCTCGATGACTGCCGCGACGCCAGCGAGCAGATCGCGGCCGGCGCGGCCGGGGTCGAGATCGTCCGGATCGCCGCGCATTCGGTCGGGTCGGCGCGCCGGGCCGGTGCCGACCACGTGCTGCGCGGCAGTAGCGCGCCGGAACGGATCTGGCTGGCCAACACCGACGCCGACACCTACGTGCCGTCACATTGGTTGAGCGGCATGCTCGAGCAGGCCGTCAGCGGCACGCAGGTGCTGCTGGGAACGGTGACGCCCGGGCCCGGATTACGTCCGGCCATCGCCGCCGCGTGGCACGCCGCGCACCTGCTTGTCGAAGGGCACCCGCACGTTCATGGCGCGAACTTCGGCATCCGCGGCGACGTCTACCTGCGCCTGGGCGGGTGGCCCGAGCTCGTCCACAGCGAGGATGTCGCTCTTGCCGCCCGGGCGGAGGCCGAAAGCGATGTGCGCATCGTCAGCACGGCGCGGCTGCCGGTGCTCACCAGCGTCCGGCTGCACGCTCGCGCGCCGCACGGCTTATCCAGCTATCTGCGGGGACTCGCGTCCGGCGACCCCGTCCACGCCGAACTGACGTGATCGTTGCCCCTTCTGCAGCGGCCCGGCGCTGCACTGCGGCCAATGATCAAGCGATATCAGACACTTGACGCCATGACCGGACGGTTCGTCGTGCAGCACCATCTCGCCACGGCCGATCACTTCGACTTCCGGCTCGAGATCGAGGGCGTGCTTGTGTCGTGGGCGGTGCCGAAGGGACCGTCAACCGATTCGCGGGTGCGGCGCATGGCGATCCGCACCGACGACCACGACCTCAGCCACGAAACGGTGGAAGGGGCGTTCGGACGTAGCACCGTCCTCGTATGGGATCGGGGCGACTATACAACCACCAGCCGCGTCGCCGGCGATCCGATCGTCGCGGCGGCTGCATTGGCGCGCGGGCGGCTATCGGTGCAGCTGAACGGCCAGAAACTGCGCGGCGGATGGACGCTGATCCGGCTACCCGACCAGCAGCACGAGACCTGGCTGCTGATCAAAAAGGCCGACGCGTACGCCGATCCGTCCTACGACCCGGTTGCGCAGTTCCCGGAGTCCGTGCTGTCCGGGCGCACCCTCGATGAGATCGCAACCGACGATCAGCCCGAGCCGTAGCTCCGCTCGATGGACAGGCGGACCACGAGGCGGCGATCGCGCACCATCGCCGCGCGGTACTCGTTCCAGTCGGAATGCTCGCTCCCGCTGATCAGGCGGTACACCTCGATGAGTTCCTCGACGGTCGCATCGTGCGGATCGGAGGCAACCGGCGTCAGCTCGGTGGTGCCCTCGGCGACCGCCCACCGCCAGAAGTCCGCGCTGGTGACGTGGTAGCTCGCTCTCGCGTCCCGAGCCAGATTGCGTGCCTTCGCGCGGTCGGCGGTGATCGACACTCGGATCAAGCCGGCGCCGGCGTCGTAGGTATGGCTCACGTTCGACAGCTGCGGCCGACCGTCGGTCTTGATCGTGACGAGTACCCCATTGTGCACTTCGCTCAGCATTGCGCGTTGCGCATCAGTCGACATGTTGATCCTGGTCATCAGGCGTCTGACTGGACGCGTGCTTGGTCCCCACCGGGTCCTCCGTGCGCTCGTCGGAGTCCTCCAGGATGATCTCCGCCTGCCGACGCGCATCGTCGCTGCCGGCCGAGCGCTCCTCGGGGGTAAGCGTGGCGCGTCCGTCGATCCGGTGCTCGTCCGGCTCCTCGCTCATGAGTGCTGACCGTACCCCGGCTGTTCGGCGAGTTTGCGCAGGATGGGGGCCAGGCGGGCACGCTCGGTCTCGCTCAGCGCACCGAAAAGCCGCTCGGCGTCGACGTCCCGCGCCGCCCGGATCGCCTCGGCGACGCCCCGGCCGCGATCGGTGAGCGCGACGAGGGTCGCCCGCCGGTCCTGCGAATCAGGCCGGCGCTCGACGAGTCCGCGCTCCTGCAGCGCGTCGACCACCTCGGTCGCCGAGCGCGCGGCGATGTGCAGGTGGTCGGAAAGCTTGCTCAGGCGCATCTCGCCGTCGCGGCGCAGCACGCCCAGAGCGCGCGCATGGGACGGGTTGATATCCCACGGCGCCAGGCTCGCCCGCGACATGTGCCGCAGTGTCCGGGCGACCCGCCAGAAGGAATCTGTGAGGGATTCGATCTGGTCGGCGGGTTGATCCTCGACCACGGGAATAGCGTATCAGCAAATCCTGTTGTAGCCTCATCTTGAGGTAACCTCAGCATAAGGATCACAGAGCAGAAAGTCGAGAACCCCGTTGGATAACACCACCATGAATCGCGGACGCCCGTCCCGTACCCCAGGCAAGCCCACGGCCGTCGAGAAGGCGCAGGCGCGCGAGGTGTCGCTGCGCCGAATCGGGCGCCTGTTCACCGCCTACCGCCGCCAGCTCGCATTCGTCGTCGCCATCATCGTGGTGTCGTCGATCGTGGCGATGGCCACACCGTTCCTGCTGCGAGCGGTCATTGACACCGCCCTACCGAGACAGGATCTGCGGCTGCTGGTCGCGCTCGTCATCGGCATGGTCGCGGTCGCCGCCGTGACCGCGGCGCTCGGCGTGTTCCAGACATGGATCAGCACCAAAATCGGCCAGCAGGTCATGCACCGACTGCGCACCGACGTGTTCACCCACCTGCAGCGTCAATCGATGGCGTTCTTCACGCGCACCCGTACCGGGGAAGTCCAGTCGCGCATCACCAACGACATCGGCGGCATGGAAGCGGTCGTGACCTCGACCGCCACGTCGATCGCGTCGAACCTCACCACCGCCGTCGCCACCGCCACCGCCATGGCCGCACTGTCCTGGCAGCTTTCGCTCGTCTCGCTCGTCGTGATGCCGCCGGCGATCTACCTGACCCGCAAGGTCGCCGGCATGCGCCGCGCAATCACTGCCCAGCGCCAACGCGAGCTCGCCGATCTGAATGTCACGATCGAGGAGGGTCTGTCGATCGACGGCGTGCTCCTGGCCAAGACGATGGGCGCGGCACCGTCACTCATCGCACGCTTCACCGCGTCGTCGGCCCGGCTGATCGATCTGGAGCTGCGCTCGGAACTCGCCGGACGCTGGCGGATGGCCTCGATGAGCGTGCTTTTCGCCGCGATCCCCGCAGTCATCTACCTCAGCGCCGGCCTGCCGTTCACCGCAGGACGGATGAGCATCGGCACGCTCGTCGCCTTCACCGCGTTGCAGTCGGGGCTCTTCCGTCCGCTGATGGGCCTGCTCGGAGTCGGGGTGTCGCTCACCAGCAGCCTGGCACTGTTCGCACGCATCTTCGAATACCTCGATCTGCCGGTGGAGGTGGCCGACCCGGCCCAGCCGGTCGCGCTCGTCCCGGCACGGATTACCGGGCACCTGCGCTTCGAGGACGTCACCTTCGCCTACCCGGGCAGTGACACCGCGGCCGTCGCCGGCATCGACCTCGACGTTCCTGCCGGCACCAGTCTTGCGCTCGTCGGCGAGACGGGGTCGGGAAAGAGCACGCTCGCTGCGCTCATCGCCCGGCTGTACGACCCAACCGGCGGGAGGGTCACCATCGACGGCGTCGACCTGCGCGAGCTGGCGCTCGGCGATCTCGCGTCGATCGTCGGCGTGGTCAGCCAGGACACCTACCTGCTGCACACGAGCGTCCGCGAGAACCTGCGCTATGCGAAGCCGGACGCCTCCGACGCCGAGATCGAAAGCGCCGCGCGAGCGGCCCGGATTCACGACTTGATCGCCGGGCTGCCCGACGGGTATGACACCGTCGTCGGCTCCCGCGGGCACCGCTTCTCGGGTGGGGAGAAGCAGCGCATCGCCATCGCGCGCACGCTGCTGCGCAACCCGCGCATCCTCGTCCTAGACGAGGCGACGAGCGCCCTGGACACCGAGACCGAACGCGCCGTCCAACAGGCGTTCGACGACCTTTCGGTGGGACGCACGACGGTCACGATCGCGCACCGGCTGTCCACGATCCGCCACGCCGACCAGATCGCGGTGATCGATCAGGGAAGGGTGGTCGAGGCGGGCACACATGATCGCCTGCTCGCCGACGCCGGCCGCTACGCCGCGCTCGTGGGCTAGCCCACGCCGCTACCGTAGGTTGTCCGTCGGGGCGGTAGCTCAGCCGGTTAGAGCAGGGGACTCATAATCCCTGGGTCGTGGGTTCGAGTCCCACCCGCCCCACCGACCTGCGCTTTCGAGCCGTCATGACGCCGCGGAGTCCTAGCCGTCACAGTGCGCCATCCGGGTCGGCCTCTCGTTTGAACTTCGCTCGAAGCCCGCGCCGGCCTGGCGCGGTCGCGGCGCTGCGGTCGCTCGTACGGCCCCATCGCTCGCTTGCGGCAATGCACGCGATCAGGACGCGATCGTCCCTGCGGCGGACGTGTGCGCTGCGTTCGGCGTCCATCGTTGGCTCCTCGCTGCGCGCAGCACTTGGCTTGCCGACGGAGCGCGACCGCGCCCGCTCACCACTGCACGGCAGCTGCGGCTGAACAGCCCAAGCGAGACCGGTAGCAACATGTCTGCCCACGACGGTCATCGCCGATACGCCGATTACACTTCAGGCGCAGCGGTTTCGGAACCACTTCTGACCGTGCCGGGCGCAGGGCCGGGAGCGCCGACGAGGCTGCGCGCCCGGTCAGCGACAAGATCCGGGCAGAATGACCGATATGAGTACCGCGGTCTGGGCGATCATCGCAGGGATCCTCGGGCTGGCGGTGGGGTCCTTCCTGAACGTCGTGATCTACCGCGTCCCGGTCGGCGAGTCAGTGGTCAGCCCGCCGTCCAAGTGCCCGTCCTGTGGGGCGCCGATCCGTAACCGGCACAACGTCCCGGTGTTGGGCTGGCTGGTGTTACGCGGCCGGTGTTACGACTGCCAGGCGCCGATCAGCCCGCGGTATCCGCTAATCGAGGCGATAACCGGAATTGTGTTCGCGCTGCTCACGATGCGACTGATCGACCTTGATCAGCCGTGGGTCATTCCCGCGTATCTCTACTTCGCCGCGATGGGTATCGCCCTTGCCATGATCGACCTCGACCACAAACGGCTGCCCGACGCTATCGTGCTGCCGTCCTACGTGGTGGTGGCCGTCCTGCTTACCGTGGCTGCAATCGGTGATGGCAACTGGTCCGCACTAGCGCGAGCCGGCATCGGCGGTGCCGCGTTGTTCGCCTTCTATTTCACGGTTGCCTTTGCCTACCCGGCCGGTATGGGGTTCGGTGATGTGAAGCTGTCCGGAATCCTTGGTGGCGCCCTCGCCTACCTGTCCTGGTCAACGCTGGCCGTCGGGGCGTTCGGCGGATTCTTGCTCGGCGCGGTCGGTGGCATCGCAGTGATGGCGATCGGTCGCGGTGGACGCAAGACCGCGATCCCGTTCGGTCCGTTCATGATTGTGGCGGCCTTTCTCGCGTTGCTCGTCGGAAACTCGGTCGCCGACGCCTATCTCAACGTGATCGGCCACGCGTGACAATGACGCTGAGAATCAGGCGGCGTGTTGGCTGTCGAAGGGGCCGAGGCGTACGGCGGTCATCAGCGCCTGGGCGCGGTTGTTGGCACCAAGTTTGTCGTAGAGTCGCGCGACATAGGTCTTCGCAGTGGACAGGCTGACATAGAGCTCAGCGGCTACCTGTGGAACGGAGCGTCCGTCTCGAAGCAGTGTGAGACCTGTCGCTCGCGTCCACTCAGGACCAAGCGATCTGCGATGTGGTTTCGACGGCGCATCGCCTGGGCGAGTCCGCTGGCGTTGAACGAGTTCGGGGCCACGGCGGAATGCCGTATCGCGCCGTGAACCTCATCCGCGGAGGCAGTGTTGGACAGGAACGCGGATGCGCCGCTGTCAAGCGCACGGAAGACCAGATTGTCAGAGTCCGACGAGGTCAGCATGACAATGCCTAGGTCTGGATGACGGTTGCGCAGATCGCGGGCGAGCGGCCAGCCCGTTCCGTCCGGCAGCGCACAGTCGATGGTTACGACGTCGGCGCTCATCGCCCGAGCCAGGTTCATTGCGTCGACCGCGTTCGAGACTTCCCCTACTTTGTGCAGGTCTGGCGCGTCGAACGCGATATGAGACAGCGCCCAGCGCACCAGCGGGTGCCCGTCGACGATCAACAACCGGATCGGTGTGGTGCGCGCTGAGGAATGGACGATCTTGGCCGGAGTCGGCGCAGCCCCACGCGGTCGCGCGGTCGTGACCTCGAGAATTCTTGACATGTTCCCCCCCGGGAATTATTTCCGACGTTCCCAGCGCCCCGCCCGCAGATTGACGGCCAGGACCATTTATCGGTCGGGGACAACAACCTGCGGTTCGGGCACGACTGGTGATCACTCGCGCCGATCCTGAGATCACTCAAATCGAGGAAACTACTCAGAACTGCGAGGAAAATTCCCCTCACCCAGCGAGTTCGAAAACTCGGCACGGCCGAGTTGATCATCCGAAGTATGCGGCCGATTCGCGTGAAGTCAAACCGGGGAGACTTTCTACCGTTTGAGCCACGAATCCCGCCAAGGTAGTCGACAGTTCGCGAGACTTGCGTCACTACCGGAGGTTCTGGACCCGCCACCCGAACCGCTTCGCTCAGTTCACTGCCTCGCAGGCCGCAGGGAGACTCTTTCCAGCCAGTGATCCCGGCCACGTATGAACTCGGATGAAAAACCCGCAGCAATCCGCGCAGGTTTTTGACCGCCAAATCGTGCTGGGAAATACCTCTACATGGCCCGCATGCGGGAGTCGACTTGAGGAATCTCTTGCTTGTTTCCATTTTTGATGTGGCGCGCCTGCTGGCAGGGGTTTCGAGTGGTGGCTGTCCGGAACCTGATGTAACGTCCCGCCTAGACCCATGGGGTCACCATCGAGCTGGCGGGTTTCGGGGGGAACCAAATCATTTTTTGGCGCTGCTTGGGGTCCGTCTATGGCGTTTCCAGAATCTGCAAGCGGGGAAATGAAGCATGTCGAATCGCCGTAGAATCATATCCAGCCGAAGTGCGCGCCGAGGGGCGAGCGTGGTCGCGCCCGCCGCAGTCCTCAGCCTGTTAGGCGGCGGAGTCTCATCCGCCGCAACGAGTGTCGCCATCAATGTCTGCTACGCGCAGAGCACCGGCGCACTTCGCTACATGACCTCGCCCACCAGCTGCACGAGCGCGAAATATCGGCAGGTCCTCGGCGTTGATGCCGCGTACGAGCCGGCGCTGTTCAATCTCGCCATCCTCGTGCAGTCCAACGGCGACAATGCTGGCGCGATTGCGCTATACCGCCGGGCTATCAACGCCGCACCGAAAGACGCGAGCGCTCACCTGAACCTAGGCTTATTGCTCAGGTCCAGCGGTCAGAAAGCGGCGGGAAACAAAGAAGTCAAGCTCGCGATCACGCTCAACCCGAAGCTCGTAGACCCCACAAGCAAAGCAGTCACGCCCACTCCGGCCGCCAAGCAGTCGCCCTCGGCAGCCGCAACCTCCTGATCCGGCCGACCGGTCAGCTTCGACAATCGGGTGCCGCGTAGTTCCTCGGCTGGCGCGGGCGTGCTGCGTGTGCGGCTCAGGGCGCGAAATCGCCGTAGATGTTCTGGTCCAGGCCGCCAGCACGTGGGCAGGTGTCACCGGCGGCGCTGCCGTCAGGCAGCCGCACGCGGCATTGCAGCACGTCGGCTCCCGTTTCGTCCTGAGTCGTCTCGCGCTGGTCGACGCCGGCAACGGTGTTGCGCCAATCCGTCCATGCCCCGTAGGTGACTCCGGCCTTCGAATCGATCCACAGGTAGTCGCCGGCGAAAGGCACCGTCCGACCGCCGAACTGCTCGTAGTTCGGGTTGGTCGTCACATCCGACAACCGCGTGGCGGTCGTCCATGTGCCGCCCGCCGCTGGGCGGGTGGCGGCGTAGACGTCGAGCGCGGGGCCGGAGTTGCCCGCCGCGTCGTTGCCCACCGGGCGCTGCCGGAATGAACTGGCGTCGTTGTTCAAGTCGTTGCGGCTGTCCCACCACAGCGCGTGGACGACACCTGCGTCGACACTGAGATCCGGGACGAGCTGCTGGGCGGCTGGCGCGGCCGCGATCCGCGACGGTGTCGATACCGCGCCGGTAGCCCCGTTGAGGCTGAGGTAGTAGATCGCGGACTGGCCACCTGCTCCCGGCGCGTCGGCCCATCCGAAGGTTGTGCCGGTCGGCACCTCGCTGCCCGGCACGATCGCCTCGTAGGCAACGTGGACCACCTCGCCTGGCGCAGCCTGATCAGCGGTGGACCGCGGACCGGTGTCAGCCCGGAAGAAAGTGTAGCCCGACTGGCACGGCGGGGCGTCTCCGCAGTCGCGTGCCCCACCGCCAGAGGTGTCGAGGTCCGTCACTCCCATGGCGCTGAAGGTCGTCAACACGCGAGGCATCGTGAAGGACCCGCCGCAGTCACTCGACTTGACCACGTCGACAGCGTCCGACAGGTGACCCTGAGACTCGATCTGGCGGAAGGTGATGTACACGTGCCCGTTGCTGGTCACCGAGATGTCGGGGAATTGCACGTCGTGAACGCCAGCGCTGACCTTCGCCGGCGTCGAGAATGTGACGCCGTGATCGATGGAGCGCGAAAGGTAAATTGCCACCCCGCCGTTACCGGTGAATCGTGAATAGGCGAAATAGACATTGCCGGCGCACGCTGAGGACGTACGGTCAACCTCGATCGCGGTCTTGTCATTGAACTTTCCGCCCAGGTTCGGAGCTGACGAACCCTTCGCAACGATCACCGACCGCGCGAATTCCTTGCCGTCGTTGACCGTCGCCGCGTTTGAACCACCTGGGTTGACGTAGGTGGCGACATAAACGTCACCGAAGCCCTTCGGCGACCCAGCCGGGTCGTCAGAACTTTCCGAGCCTGCGAACAGCCGTCCCTGAGCGTCCCACGCCAACACCGGATCACCAGAGCTGGCGGTGCGGATATGGGCTCGCGCGGCGTAAGGGGTGCTGTCCCCGGGGTAGCCGGGGACCAGTGACGACTGGAAGGACGACCCCCCGTTCTGCGAGCGGTAGTAACCGAGCCAGATCGGTCCGGACGGAATCGGGGCGCCGTCGGCGTCCACGCCATCGTTGAAGACGCCGCAGTAGTCGTTGGAACTGCCGACGATGACCTGCGGGTTGCGCGGGTCCAGCGCCACGGACGGTTCGTTCTGCCGGCCACGCGAGCGTGAACACTCACGCAGCGTCGCATCCTTGGCCACAGCCGACCCCGGGTTGTTGAGATTGTAGTTCGACACATATCCCGAGCTGCCGGTTGTCATGAGTCAGGCGTCGATCGCCGCCGGGCGTCGACGCCGACGCGGCCAGCCCGCTGAGGCCCAATACAGAAAGTGTCGCGATTCCGGTCAAAGCAAATTGCGCTTCATCGTTGACAAAGAAGGCATTCTGTTACTCCTGGACGTCTCAATAGTGAGCCAAAGACACGCGGACGATGGCGCCGCGCGTGCCCAACCTAGGACACGCTCCGCAGCACCGCAATCCTCAGTTGCCGGCGCCGGATCGGATGTCCCTTATGACGTCCCGTCCTGCTGGTCCGCGCATTGCCACAGCTTTCCGGCGGTTTTCATGGAATGCAGAGACTCCCGGAAAGAGCGGGTCGGCCGGGTCGTACCGGTCAGTAACGCGGATTCGTTCCAGCCGGCGGTTCGGTGACGCTAGCGCCTCCTCGGTCGTAAACGACGTCGGTACGGCGGCGCATGCTCATCATGATCAGCGTGATTACCAGCCCGATGGCGCCAATGACCATCAGCACGACGCCGACAGTGGACAGGTTGACGCCGCTGACGTGCTTGGTGACTGCAAACTTGAGAATCGCTCCGATGGCTATCAAGACGAGGCTCGCTCCGATGCGCATGTCATCCTCCGTGTCAGACGATCCAGTCACTCGGCCGTGGTGGCGTAAGCCGCAATGTGCCCACCGAGCCTTGGTCGCGAAACGGTCGTCGCCGAATCGTTACGTCAATGTCCGAGTCCGACCGTTGAATGGCGTCGGCATATCGGTAGGTGGGCGGCGTTTTTCCTGGTTCGCCGAGTCCCCGCGACGACCGACATCCCCTCCGACAGACGGCTCAACTTCGATATCGGTGCAGGCGCACGACCCAACCACCATCTGGCCCGGCTCGAGTGTGAGCGGGCGGGACTCGAGCCCCGGCCGCCCCACCAAGCGCTTGTCGACCACTGCGAGCCTCAAGGTGTGAGCCGGATCGCAACTTTGACTCGGCTTAGGTTCAATATTTCCTCAAGATCAGTTAGGGGCGACCGAAGGTACGGGTGAACGGAACACGCGGGGGCCGTGCCTGTACCACCCGATCTACCTCAGCAAAGGTCGCCCCCGATGATCACCAGCTCCGTACCCTCGACATCCAGCACTGTCTCGCGCAGCACTGTCTCGCGCAGCACTGTCTCGCGCAACACTGTCTCGCGCACCGCCGGCGCGCCGCGCAGCGTGGTCGGCTCCGCGCACCGCTTGGGCCGGCGCGGCTTCCTCGGCGCCAGCGTCGCCAGCGTCGCGGGTGTGGGTCTGGCCGCCTTCGGCGCGCCGAGTCTGGCGAACGCGCGCAGCCCGCGCACCCTGTCCGGCGCGCGCACGTCGAGCGCCCAGCGCGTCACCGCCCCGGTGCTGTCCCTGCAGTTCGGGCTGGACACC
>JBBQUT010000051.1:0-23401 GCA_038212215.1 Mycobacteriales bacterium | reverse complement strand
CCCAGCCAGCGCGGCAGGTACCAGTTGCGGTCACCGAGCACGCTCATGACCGAGGGGAGCAGCACTCCCCGCACGATCGTCGCGTCCAGCAGCACCGCGACCGCTAACCCGACACTGAGCTGCTTGAACTGCTGGAGCGAGGGTGTGCCGAACACGGCGAACACGGCGACCATGATGGCTGCTGCGCTGGTCACGACTGCGGCGGTGGCTCGGATCCCGTGGGCGATCGCGTCCTGGGTGCTGGACCCGCCATCGTGAGCTTCTTTGATCCGCGAGACGACGAAGACGTTGTAATCCATCGACAATCCGAAGAGCACGACGAACACGAAGAGCGGGATCCACGACTCGATGGCCCCCGGCGCCGTGGTGCCGATCAGTGCGTCGCCCCACCCGTGCTGGAACACCGCGACCATGACTCCGTAAGCGGCGCCGACCGACAGCAAATTGAGTCCGATCGCGGTGGCGGAGATGACGAGTGAGCCGAAGGCCACCAGCATCAGGAGGAAGGTGATGCCCATGACGAACAGGAAGACGGGGACGATGCCCTTGCTGAGCTGGTTGTTGAAGTCGATCGACGACGCGAGGCCGCCTCCGACGAGCGCCTGACTACCGACAAGGACGCCTAGTGTGGTTGGCACAAGTTTGTCGTGCAAGGTCTGCAGCGCATGCCGCGAGACAGCATCCGAACCGGTGCCGGCCAGCGGAACCGAGATCTCGGCAAGATTCACCGTCGGGTGCATCCTCACCTGGATCGGCTGCCCGAACTCACCGCTGCCCTGCGCCGCGTGCCGAAACGCTGCGAAGGCCCGTCCCACCTCGGCGGCGTTGATATCAGCGACTTGGACCACGACGACCGCCGGGGCTGGCCCGCCTGGGAATGCGCTCATGATGTGGGTGTAGCTGCGGACGATGGGGGTCGTGGCGGGCAGGACCTTCTCGACGCTCAACTGTTCGGTGTGCATGCCCACCGCCGGGGCCGCCAGGATCAACAGGAATCCGCCGGCGAGCCCGGCAGAGAGCAACGGACGGGCAAGGACCTTGCCCAGAACAAAATTCCACACTCGGCTCCCACCCGCGACGCGGCGTCTCTTGGCCAGCCACGGCACCCGACCCGAGTCGACCTTGTCGCCCAGCAGTGACATCACCGCCGGAAGGACGGTGACCGAGCCGACCATGGCGATGAGCACCACCGAGATGGTCGCTACGGCGAAGCCTGCGAACAATTACATCCCGGACAGGAACATTCCCGCCATCGCCACCATGACCGTCAGCCCGGAGATAAGCACCGAGCGCCCGGACGTGGCCGCCGCGATCCGCAACGCCGTTGACCGGTCCTGGCCGGCGGCGCGCTCCTCGCGTTCGCGGCGCAGATAGAACAGGCAGTAGTCCACGCCCACCGCGAGACCCATGAGCAGCATCACCGAACTGGCCGAGCCGTCGACGTGGATGAGGTGGCTGACCAGTGCGAGCAGCCCGTTGGCCGCGAAGAACGCGGTCAGGTGTGCGTGCCGGAAACCTCATCCGCGCTGATCGGCCTCTTGTCCACCGGTCTCGCCGCCCTGGAATGATCTTGGGCTGTGGGTCTGAGTCTGGTCTACTTGACCGTCAGTCGACTGTTCGCGTGGCTGCGACTGTCGCGCCGTTGCGAATCGTGGAAGTCCGCCGAGATCTTGCTGCTCCGCCACCAACTCGCGGTGTTGCAGCGCCAGGTCGGGCCGCGGCCGAAGCTGAGCTGGGCGGATCGGGCGTTCATCGCGCTCCTGCTCGACGCCACCCCCAAACGCCGCCGGGCACGCCTTGCGTCTGATGGTTACACCGCAGACCGTCTTGCGCTGGCGTCGCGACATTGTCCGTCGCCGCTGGGCCCGAGGGGTTGGGTGAGTGGCAGTCGCGGCCGCTGGACGTGGTTGTATCCGGTGGTGTTCATCGACGCGATCCACGTCAAGATCCGCGACGGGAACGTGGCCAACCGGCCGATCTACGTCGCGCTGGCGGTCACGGTGGAGGGCACCCGCGACATTCTCGGGTTGTGGGCCGGCGAGCACGGCGACGGGGAGGGCGCCAAGTATTGGCTGCGGGTGCTGGCTGAGATCAAGAACCGCGGCACCCAGGATGTGTGCCTGGTGGTCTGCGACGGGCTGAAGGGGGTGCCCGAGGCGATCGCGGCCGTCTGGCCGCAGGCGATCACCCAACGAGGAAGGAAACACGCTGCGACAGGCGGCGACACTAGCAGTCCGGCGACGGCGGAGAGCACGATGCAAGCGGTCGTACAGGACACGTTCGGCTCTGCCGATGTCCAAGCTGCTATGGGAGGCACTCGATGAGGGTCTGCATCGTCGGAGCGTCCGGCAAACTCGGGCTGTACCTGGTGCAGCACGCGTTGGATCGGGGCTACGAGGTGGTCGGCGTGTGCCGGCAGGAAAGCGTGGGGAAACTCGACCGGTTCAAGGGGCGTATCACCGTGATCCCGGGAGCAACGGACGATCGCGAGGTCATCAAGCGCGCGGTCGCGGGGTGCGACGGGGTGCTCGTCGTGATGACTCCGGTTGGCGTCCACGGGTACTCGACGGGAACGACCCAGGCGGTGCTCGACTATGCACCTCCGGGCGCGCGCCTTGTGTTCTCGTGCGGGTGGCACATCACCCGCGACGGCCAGGACGTGTACTCGTGGAAGCTCAAGGTGATGGTGAACGTCTTCGGACGGCTTGCGCGACTCGCTCGAAAGGTCGACCTCGACGACCAGGTGGAGGCAGCCCGGCGGGTGTTTGCCAGCGACACGCGGTGGACAGTCGTGCGCGGCAGCGACCTCGAAGAGGGCGAAAGCCAGGGCCTGCCGGTGTGGAGCGAGCACGTAGGCGATCCAATCCTGGCGAGCAACCTCACGCGTCGAGTGGACTTTGCCCTGTTCATGGTGGAGGCCCTCGAGAACGACGAGCTCGTCCACGAGGCCCCGGCGATCGTCGGCCGCCAGACGCCCTCGGCACTCGCCCACGCCGCCAGAGAATGAACTCTTCAGTGGGCGATGGTTCTCCAGATCGGAAAACCCCGGACCGCTCTCCTCCCCAAAGGCACGCTGAGAACATGACCAACGAGCCCAGCACGTTCCCACACCACATCGCCATCCTGCTATTCGACGGCGTCGAAGAGCTCGACGCCGTCGGCCCGTGGGAAGTACTGGCGCACTGGACCCGCAACCACCCAAACGACGGCTGGGCCGTGTCCTGCATGTCCCAGGACGGTCTGCCGGTGACCGCAGCCAAGGGCCTGGTTCTGGGCGCACACCACGCCATCGCGGACGCACCACCCCTGCAGGTGCTCATATACCCCGGCGGCGACGGCACCCGGAGGCTTCTGCGCGACCCCAAACACCTCGATTGGGTCCGCGCCCAACGCGCCACCGTCCCGTTGATGACCAGTGTCTGCACCGGCGCTCTGGTCTATGCCGCCGCGGGACTGCTCCGCGAGCGGCCGGCGACGACCTACTGGGCTGTGATGGACGAGCTGCGCGGGCTTGACCCCACCGTGCAGGTCCGCCCAGCCGACCGATGGGTCGACGACGGCGACCTCATCACGTCTGCCGGCGTCAGCGCCGGTATCGACATGGCACTGCACCTGGTCGCTCGCCTTGCCGGCCCGGAACGCCCCAGGTGGCGAGCACCATTCCGAGGATCTCGCCGATGGCACAGCCGGCGAGGCAGTGCAGCGTGGCTGATGCCACGACTCGCCATCCGGTCGCCGGCCGGTCCAGATGCTGGGGTGCTGTCATGTGAATCCTCCTCCTCGGGCTATCCCCGGGCTCCTCCCTCGCGCTTCGGGTCAGACGGCGATGGCGATCTTTCCTCGGGCACGTCCCGCTTCGAGGTGGCCCATGGCGTCGGCTGCGTCGGCCAGCTGGTAGGTCCTGTCGATCACCGGTGTGAGTTGACCGGCGTCGATGAGTTCTGCGAGACGTTGGATGTCGACGTGGGTTTCTTTCGGGATTCTGATGGTGAGCCGTTGGCGCACGAACGGAGACATTGCTAATGCGCGTAGTTGGCGGCTCAGGCCCGTCCAGCGGCCGCTGTCTTCACCGCCGACGATGACTAGCGTTCCGCGCGGGGCGAGTGTGCTGCGGAGGCGGGACAGCGGCGTATTGCCGCCGATGTCGAGGATGAGGTCGTAGCGGTCCGAGCCGTTGGCAAAGTCGCCTTGGGTGTAGTCGATGACCCGATCGGCACCGATCGAGGACACGAGATCGATCTTGGCGGTGCTGCACACGCCGGTGACGTGTGCTCCGAGGGACTTGGCGATCTGTACGGCAAATGTGCCGACGCCGCCGGACGCGCCGATGATCAGCACGTGTTGTCCTTGCTTGACGCGCCCCGCGTCGCGAAGGCTCTGCAGCGCGGTTAGCCCGGAGATCGCGACGACCGCGGCCTGCTCGAAGCCAACGTTGGCCGGCTTGTGGACGAGCTTGTCCTCGCGCGCCGCTGCGTACTCGGCGAACGAACCCTTGCCGATGCCGAACACTTGGTCGCCAACGGCAAACCTTCGCACGTCCGCACCGATCGCCACGACCGTTCCAGCGACATCGAGTCCGGGAACCGGCCGCCTCGGCTTAGTCAACCCGAAGTACAGACGGCCCAAGTACGGCAGGCCGGTCATGGCGTGCCACGTGCCGCGATCGATCCCGGCGCTGTGCACGCCGATCAGCACCTCGTCCGGTCCGACATCTGGCCGATCGATCTCGGCGACCCGCCAAGTTTCGGCGGAGCCGTATCCGTGCTGCACGATTGCTCGCATCGTCCGAGTCTCCACTCTCGCCGCACTGGACCGTTGAGGTTGAAGTTGGTGTGCGGGTAGCGGCCGCTCGGGCTCCTCCCCCGCTGGCGTTGCGTGGGTCATTGCGTCGGTGGTCGCATCTGGTGGGCTCATAACGAGCTCCCTTCTCTGGTGGAGTGTGAATGTGGCGTCCTGCCGGCCGGGAGGCTCCTCGTTTCCATGCTCGGATCGAGTACTTCTAGCGGTGTCATCGCTAGGAGCTGTAGGTGAGGCAGTCGACCGAGACGTCGATGTCGGTCTAATCGGTCGCGGTGCGGGTCAGCAGTCGTCGGCGGGCCTGGTGTAGTTGGGGCATCAACCCGTAGATGACGATCGGGACGGCGATGGTCGCGAGGACGAAGGTGCGCACGACCGGTGTGAGCGTGCGGAGCCAGTCGCCGAGGGCGAGGTTGAGGACGGTGAGGGTGGGGAAGACGGCCAGCCAGATCATCAGGGCCAGCTGATGTTTGGTCGGTGGCCCGGCCACGGCGGGTCGGGCATTCATGTCGGGGTTTGGGTCGGTTGATGCGGTGGTCATGATGATTCCTTCGGGTTGGTGCTTGCGGTTTGTCGGGGCAGGAGGCCGTGGTCGAGGTCGCGGACGGCGTTGCGCACGTCTTGCTCGACGAGGTCGGCGTTCAGGGCGATGGCGGCCGCGGAGCCGGCACCGGCGGCGGTGATGACTTGGGCGCGCGGGTCGGTGACGTTGCCGGCGGCCCAGACTCCGGGGACGCTGGTGCGTCCGGTCGGGTCTGTTGTCACCCAGCCGTCGGCGTCGACCGCGGCGGCGAGGTCGATGAGCAGGTTGCTGTTCGCGATGAAGCGGGGCGGCACGAACAGCGCGTCGCGGGGTATGACGCAGCCGTCGTGCATCTGGACGCCGCGCAGGTGATCTGTGTCGTCGATGACGAGCTGGTCGATGGTGCCTTCGACGACGCCGATGGCGCGGGCCAGCAGGTGGTTCCGCTCGGTGGCGGTGAGCAGGCCGGGTGGGGTGAAGTAGACGAGGTCGTGGGTCCACTGCCGCACGATCTGGGCGTAACGGACCGCGCCAGCCGTGCCGCCGATCACGCCGAGCGGGCGGTCACGAACCTCGTAGCCGTGGCAGTACGGGCAGTGCAGGACGTCTTTCGCCCACCGCTCGCGCAGGCCGGGAACATCGGGCAGCTCGTCCCGCAAGCCGGTCGTGACCAACAGACGGCGGGCCCAGATTCGCCGGCCGTCAGCGAGCAGCGCCCAGAACCCTGCGTCGCCATCGGGGACGAGGTCGGTGACAGTGCCCTCAACGATCTGAGCGCCGTAGCCGATCACCTCGTCACGGGCGGCGGCCGTGAAGTCGCCCGGCGTGATGCCATCGCGTGACAGATAGCCGTGCATATGGGCGGCGGGTGCGTTGCGCGGCTGACCGGCGTCCACCACGACCACGCTGCGGCGGGCGCGGGACAGGACCAGGGCGGCGGACAGGCCTGCGGCGCCTGCACCGATGACTACTACGTCGTATTGACTCATTACCCCAGGCTGGAGTTGCGCGGCGGGTTTTCCTACGATCGTTGCCGTTTGTGGGAAACGGGAGTCAGATGAGCCCGGTGCAGGACACCTCGGCATCGAACATCGCCGCCACCCTCGACCAGGTCGGGGCGCGGCTCAAGCGGCTGCGTCTGCAACGCCGGATGACGCTCACCGGGGTTGCGACGGCGACCGGCATCTCCAAGAGCACGATGTCGCGGCTCGAAACCGGGCAGCGGCGCCCCACCCTGGAACTTCTCCTCGCCCTATCGCACGCCTACCGGGTGCCCCTGGACGCTCTCGTGGCTGCACCCGAGGAGGGCGATCCGCGCCTCCAGCTCAAGCCCGGGCGGGTCAAGGGCCGCACGGTCATCCCCCTCACCCGACAACCCGACGGGATGCAGGCCTGGAAGATCGTCATCCCGACCAGCAAGGTCACCCCGGAACCGCGAGCCCACGACGGCTACGAATGGATCTACGTCCTGTCCGGGCACATGCGACTCGTCCTCGGCGACAACGACTGGACCCTCGGACCCGGCGAGATCGCCGAGTTCGACACCACGACGCTGCACTGGTTCGGTAGCACCGGCGACGAACCGACCGAGATCGTCAGCATCTTCGGACGACCCGGGGAACATATGACCGCCCGAACGACACCCGAAGCCCTCAGCTCGAAACCGCACGCCTAGCAGTCGATCCCGTGCATCATGTCGACATAGCCGAGTCCCACGGCGGGTAGGTGATGGGCCAGTTCGGAGGGCTCAACGATCACGGGAGGAGGGATGCCAGCGGGTAGACAAACGGTGCGACCCCGGTGATCAGCCGCCGGAGTAACGAATCATGAAGTCGCGGTCGGTATCGCGTCCCCCCTCGGGGTCGCGGGCGGAGTCTGTTTCCTGGCTCTCCACGGTGTCTTCCAACTTGACGCGCTCAGGCAGCCGCTTGAACCCGCTGCGAGTCGGACCGCGGCTCCTTGGCTAAGTCCGGATCAATTTCCTTTTGGTTCATGCCGGAAGTATCCGCCCGCGTCCTGATTCTGGGCCAAACGACGTAAGACCCGACCCGAATTCATATGCGCGCGATCTGACGGTATGTCTACCGATTTGGCATATTTATGGGGCAGCTCGGAAAAACGTGTGCCCTGGTGGCCGCGCCCGAGCAGCCATCCCAGCCCGATCGGCACCTTCGCGGTCATGCTGATCCTGCGCCGATTGTCGTGAACGGCGCAGGCGATTGTTTGGGCCGGCCCGCATCCCGCGGTGACTAACAGCCTTCGCCGCGGTCATCGCGGTCCCGGGTCGAGCCGCTCGCGCGAAGCAGCGACGCACCGCCGGCGCATTGTTCCGAGGCTGAGTTTCGCGACGACCACCCAGTTGCCCCAGCGGCTAGCCGCACTTGCGACGCGTGACGCGGGTTGGCGAACCCGGGCGGCGATGGTCACGGCCGCGGCAACCCACAACGCGAAGGAGACTGCACTGGCAACCCGCAGGTCGGCAGGTAGCCGGCCGGTGTGACTGCCGCCCCACGCTGCGCCGCCTAGTGGTGCCCCGACAGCGAGCGCGATCTGGTAGGCGCTGATTGCTGTCAGGCCCGTGACCGCGACGACCCCGGCCAACCGTGAGGCGGTGCGATGCCTGTTCGCCGTTCTGTTGGCCACCGCGGCGGCCGGACTGGGGCGCATTTACTCTCTTCTCGTTAAAGTGCTGGCGGTTCGGGCGGTTGCGGGTTGGTGAGCCCTGCGCGGTGGAGGTCGCCGCGTCGACCGGAACCGCCGCTGCTCACCTCCTCAGAACGCCGGACATCCCGCGGCGACGAGGTGCCGCTACGCGGCATGAGCGGAATGCCCGACAAGACCGGTCGCCGGAGGTTCTGATCCGCCGACCGGCCTGTCCGGTCTACTCATGCTCGTGTTCAGTTGACCTCTCGGCGCGCTATTCGGAGGAGTCCTGCGACTAGTGGTGTCGCGATCCAAAGGAGTATCGAAACGAGGATCTGGGCGGTGTGAGCCGACCACTGGCCGTCTCGCAACCACCCCAGGGTGGTCGTGTAGTCGAGCCATTGTGCAGCGAGGTGGGACGTGCGGCCGAGCAAGCCGAATCCGATGGGGAGCGCGAAGGACGCGACGATCGCGGCCGCCGAGTTATGGACGAGTGCCCCGAGCGCGACTCCGGTCATGACGTTGAGGAGGACGTAGAGCACGTAGGCGGCCAGCAGCCCGGCGCTGAGGTTCGCGTTCAGGGTTCGGCCGGAGGCTGCTTCCAGGCCGACTGCGACGGCGGTGACAAGCCCGCCGAACCCTGCCGCAGCAGCGCCCACCATCAGTGAGACCACGACCTTGGCGTTGACGACTCGCATCCGTCGCGGTTCTTGCGTGAAGGTGGTCAGGGCTGTGCGCTGACTCCACTCGCTGGTCAGTGTGAGGATCGAGACCACGGGGAGCAGGATGCTCAAGGCGACGGCGGCGAAGTTGAGGTAGCTGGTGTAGGACTGCTCGACGCTGGACGGGGACAGGACCGGGGACAGCATCAGGCCGACCGTTGTTGCCGCGACCCCGATCAGGAGCCAGCGGGCGGCTCGGGTATCGGTTGCCTTTCTCCATTCGACACGCACGAGTCGGCCGAACGGAATGCCGGGGCGGGCGGCCTGCGGCGCACCCTTCAGGTTGAAGGCGGGGCGGGTGATCGTGCTGCTGCTCATGCTGCTGCTCCTTGCGGCTGCGCCGGGTTAGTGGCGGTGAGTGAGAAGAAGAGCTGCTCGAGGCCGCCGGAGTCGGATTGGCGCAGCTCGGTGAGTAGCACGTGGTGCTCGAGCGCGATGCGCGCGATCATTGCGGCGTCGACTCGGCCGTCGAGGCCGTCCACCGTGAAGCTCTGGTCGGGAGCCAGCCGGAAGTCGATCCCGGCCGCGCGCAGGGCGCGGGCGAGATCTGCAGACTGCGGCGTGCGGAGCACCAGGCTGGAGGTGGCGAGGAGCTCTGTCAGCGGGCCGGAAGCGACGACCGTGCCGTGGGAGATGACGACGAGGTGGTCGGCGGTGGCTTGTACCTCGTGCAGCAGATGACTGGACAGCAGCACCGTGCCGCCCTGCTCGGCGAAGTCGCGGAGCAGTCCGCGCATCCACGCGATGCCCTCGGGGTCGAGTCCGTTGGCTGGCTCGTCGAGGATCAGCACCTGCGGGTCGCCCACAAGTGTCTGGGCGATGCCGAGGCGCTGTTGCATGCCGAGGGAGTACCCGCCGACGCGTCGGTCGGCGGCGTCGGTGAGTCCAACGCGCTCGAGCAGTGCGTCCACGCGGGCGCTCGGGACTCCTGCCATTCTCGCGGCGATCATCAGGGTGGCGCGGCCCGTGCGGCCCGCGTGCATCGCGGAAGGGTCGAGCAAGGTGCCGACGACGCGGGTCGGGTTCGGGAGCTCGACGAAGGGGTGACCTCCGACGGTCGAGGTCCCGTGGTCAGGTCGGGCCAGTCCGACGATCATCTTCAGGGTCGTGGACTTCCCTGCGCCGTTGGGCCCGAGGAAGCCGGTGATGGTGCCGGGATCGCAGTGCAGGGATACCTCATTGACGACACGGGTGTTTCCGTAGGTCTTGCTGAGAGCGGTCGCGGTGATCATGATGTCGATCCGGCGGCTGCTCTGGCTGTGCGGTGTCCGACCGGGAGTCTTGCGTCGCTCTCAACAGGAGGAGCTGGCGGCTGGGCGGTCGCTCGGCAGTGCGTAGAGATGGCCATGTGATGTCCTCCGAGTTGTAGTTATAACGTTTGTTATTGCAGACGTTATAGTAGGCTTGTCGGCATGGCAAGCCTTTCGAAGTCCCGGGTTGTACGTCCATCTGCGAGCACGGTCAACGAGCGACTCGTTGAGGCGACGTTGCAGCTGCTGCGTGCGGAGGTACCGACTGACTTGACTGTCCGGCGGATCGCAACCGCCGCCGGCACCACGACGATGGCCCTCTACACCGGCTTCGGGAGCCGTGACGGCCTGCTGGACGTCGTGTACGCCGAGGGCTTTGAACAACTGCGCCTGCGCATGGCGCCCTCAGCGGCGCTGGCCGATCCGACGGAGGCCGTGCTGGCGCTGCTGGCCGCGTACCGGGCCTTCGCACTGGCTAACCCCGGCCTGTACGGACTGTTGTTCGAGCGGGTTCTGCCCGGCTTCGACCCCAGCCCGGAGGTGCGCAGCATCGCGCTGGACACCACGTTCGGGCTGCTCGCAAGCCAGGCAGGGCGGCTGCTCGCAGCCCACTCGCAGGAGGTGGCGTCCCGCGAACTGGCGTATGCCCTATGGGCGCTCACCCACGGGCTGGTGAGCCTGGAGCTCTCGCACGCCAGCCGTAGTCCGCTGGCCCACCCAGCCCTCGCCGAAACCGACGGACAAGAGGTCCTCGACATCGCACTACGGGCGACGCTGGCCGGCTGGAGCCGGCGGGGGTCGCGACAGAAGCGTCCTGTCGCGCGCAGGGCCAGCCCGCAGCCGTGAGCGACATGGCCTCGTGGCCAGTGCATGGCATCCGCGCCTCGTCAAGACACGGGGCTGCGGCTGAGCGCGTCCGGCCCTGGCCGAGTCGGCGAATGGCCGGAAGCGATTGAATCAGGTCACAGAGTCACGCCGCGGGCGACTCGCTCGTCTGAGTTGACAGTCCAGCTTCGGTCCAGTCCTGGATGCCGCCGGGGTAGGTGCGGACGTCGGCGTAGCCGAGCTTCTCGAGCCGGCGGGCGACAGCCTTGCTGTTGCCGCAGGCAGGGTTGGAGCAGTAGGTGACGATCGTCGCGTTGCGGTCTGGCAGGAGCGTGGCTGCGCGGTTGTCGACGTCGCTGTCGAGGAGGTTGATGGCGCCGGGAAGGTGCTGCTGGTCGTAGTAGCTCTGCGGGAGCGCGTCGACGAGGGTGACGGTGCCTGCTCCTAGGAGAGTCTGAAGCTCGGCGCGGTCGATGATGGTGGTCATGTTCTGTCCTTTGCTGGGTTGAGCTGGGTTGGGTTTACGCGCTGTCGGGTTAGAAGGTCTTGCCGGCGTCACGTGCGTCGGCTTGAGCGCGCTGCCTGTCGCTGTCCGCGTCGCCGGTAGCCAGGTTCGGCCGGAACTCGACGGTGGTGATGTCGTCGATGCCGGTCCATCGCAGCCAGCTGTCCAGGTACGGGGCCTGGAAGTCGGTGCCGAACGACGGTGGCCGGCCGGCGCCGTAGACCGCGCTCGTGTAGATGACGGCGGCCTTCTTGCCGGTGAGCAGGCCGGTGTAACCGGCTTCAGGGTCAAAGGAGAAGACCATGCCTGGCTGGCTGACGACGTCGATGAACTGCTTGAGGATGTAGGGGATGCCGTGGTTCCACATCGGCACCGTGAACAGGTACTCGTCCGCTGCGGCGAACCGCTCGAACGTTGACTTCGCGGCCTGCCAGGCGGCGGCCTGCTCGCCGGTGGGCGTCATGCCGGCGAAGACGGACATCTTCGCGCCCGCGGCTGCCGGACCGAACTCAGGCAGCGTCCCGTCCCACAGGTCGAAGGTGTCGATCTGTACCTGGGGCCGGACGTCGCGGACAGCGGCTAGGAAATGTTCGGCGATCGCGAGCGACTCGGAGGCTCCGCCCCGGGGTGAGGCGGAGATGTGCAGCAGTCGTGTCATGGAGATCCTCCTGGTTATGTGCGTGTGCACACAAGCTACATCTAGGTGCGCGCGCACGCAAGTAGGGGTTAGACTGTCGGAGTGACGGAGAATCGGAAGCACCTCTCAACGAGCGCGTGGGGTGCGCTGCTCCAGGTGCATGCCGCCGTGGTGCCCGTGCTCGACCGCACGCTCATGGCAGAGGCCGGCATGCCGTTGCGCATCTACGACGTGCTGCTGGAACTGGCGGCCGCACCCGAGCGCAAGCTACTAATGACCGAACTCGCTGAGCGTGTCGTCCTGAGCCGGACGCGCGTCAGCCGACTGGTCGAGGAGATGGTTGCTGCCGGCCTGCTCATCCGTGAGCAGAACCCGAAGGACGGCCGGTCCGCTTATGCCGCCCTCACCGACCTGGGACTCCAGCGCTACCGGCAGGCCGCCCCGACCTATCTCGCCGGCATCGAGGAGCACTTCGCACAGGCACTCTCAGATCGAGAACTGCAAAGACTGGCTGCCGTCCTGCAACGTGTTCTCGCGACCTCCAGCTGAACCGACCCGCTCAGGTATTCGATTGCAAAAGGATCGAGCACACCGATGGGGCTAGCGGGCCGTGTGCGGGAGTCGCGGAGACCTTCGAAGCCGGCCCTGCATCCGGGGGCATCGAGAGACCGACAGCTCGAACCACACATGAGTTGCGGGCTATCGAGAAGCGCCCTCGCATCTAATCGAATCGCTCATGACCACTGCGGATTCGATGCAGTGCTCACTCGTCTCCCAGCAGGCTACCCGCTGCAGTTCCTCACGATCAGGTCGCCAACAGCGGCGATCGCGGCATGGAGCGGGCCCGATGCCCGGGTGCACGACGGTCTCGTCGTGATGGCCGGGCCACATCGGGGCCACACCCGAACTGCAACTAACCAACGCAACCAACGCTCGTGTGGCCCCAGAACGGCCCGAGAAGGATCCGGAAATGACTGAAGGCCCCGGAATACGGGGCCTCCGATGGTCGGCGATACTGGGATTGAACCAGTGACCCACCCCTGCCGTGTCAACGTTTCCGCCCGGCGTTGGCTGCGTTGGTAAGCCTTGGATCTGTTGGCTCACGGGGCTCGCGTGCGTTGGCCAGGTTGGCTGCGACGGTTGTTTGCGGTCGTGGTGTTGCACGACCGTTGCACGTCCCGTGCTTTGGCAGGGTTCGCGCCCCGACCGGCCGGCACCTCATCGAGACGTCGACGACCCACGCCCAGTCGCCCGTCGTACGGTTTTGAAACCGCAGTGCTCTGCCGACGATAGTCACCGGCCTTCCATCGTGCCGGAAACTCACGAGTCGGAAGCACCGAGGTGCTTCGATCGGTTCAGTCATCATCGGAGTGCAGCTCGCCTGCCCACTCGTCGAAGAACTCGCGCAGCGCAGCGACGTCCACGTCGCCGAGCATTAGATCGACGTCGCGGTAGCGGGTCAGATGCCCGATCATGTCGACGAACACGGAGATAAGAAACCCCGCATCGACCTCTCGCGCCAACTCGAGAAGTTCGGTCTTGGCGAACGTCCGGCTCAGCGCGTAGACGTCGACGAAGTCGCGCGCGGCCGCACGATCGAACAACGCGACCACCTTGCGGCCAGCGAGTTCATCGGGTGCGAACGTCGGCCCGACGATGCTTGCGCTCGCCGGCCGCCCGGGCGCGGAGTCCAGCGCAAGGTCGACAAGCAGATCCTCCGGCCCATGTACCAACAGCCGGCAGAAGGTTCCGCCGTCCTGAACGTGATCGATACTCCAGCCACGCTCGCCCGCGGCGGCGATGAACTCATCACGAACGCGACGGACATCGCCACCATCGGGACGGGTGAAGAAGTCAAGATCCTGAGTCGGCCGCGCCGTCAGACCTTGGGCAAGCAGTGCCCCGCCCCCAGCGAGCAGGAACCCGTCGCTGGCCGGCAGACCGAAGAACAGGCGCGAGACCTCGATCTGGAACGCGGTCAGCAGCGGAACCTGGTCGGGCATTACGCGACGCTCGGCGTGTCCGCCGAGGCGAGGACCTGCTCAATCAACGGGGCCCAAGCCGCGCGCACCGCGCGGGGCAGCACCAACTCATTCCACAGATCGACTAACAACGCGCCGTCGACGTATCGCAACAGATCGTCTGCGCTGCCCTCGCGCAGCACCAGTTCGTAAACCCGAGCCCGGTCACCACGCTCGGACAGCCGAAACACCCGGCCCGGCTGCGACCAGTTGACCGTCACTGGCACCTCGACCGTCGCCAACGCCTGCTCGGGGCGCAGCTGCGGAAGCCGGTCCGGGACCAGGATCGCTCGACCTCGCGCGCCGTCGATCCGGACAAAGTTGACCATTGGTCGTGCATCCAGCTCGAAACCGGCACCGGCAAGCAAACGCTCGACCGTATCCAGCGACGGCGATTTGCGGCCATGCTCGTACGCCGACACTGCCGTCCGAGACGTCTCAGCACGGCCAGCAAAAGCAGCCTGGCTCAACCCGGCCGACCGCCGCACCCAACCCAACAACTCCGCACCAGTCACCCCACACCTCCAAGAGGAGAGTATCCGATCGGATACCATCGCGCAGCAGGGCGCCCCGGGGGTCTGTTGCGTTGGTCGTGACCGCCCGTTTGCGAGGAGACTGATCAGGTGATCAATTCGCGGTCTGCTTCGTCTGCGCCGGCTGGTTACCGCTGGCCTCCGTCCGGCGATCAGTGGTGTACCCGATCAGATACCCTGATAAATTCGGATAACGACGCAAGCCTCCGCGCAGGTCGCGATCTCCAGCCCGACAGGCGCAGCCTGACCGCCCGAGATCCGCCTCGTTATATTGGTGATCCTGTCGCTGCACCCAATTTAGAGGCGCAGGCAGCCGGTTTTCCGCTACGTTGATCGCGACGGTACCTCGGTCTGCACTCAAAGACGTTCGAACGCAGCCTCTACCTGCACGACCTGGTCAGCTCGACGTCGTCGACGGCGCGTTCATGCCCTTGATCGGCGCGGTCAACCCCACCCTGACCATGACTGCCAACGCCGTTCGGGTGGCCCAGCACATCGCCGGCCGCACCGGGTAGCGGCTGCATACCGCCCGCAGTCAGATAAGGCTCCCGACGACTGCTACCCAACAAGCGCCGGACCGCTGTCGGGCGCGGTGAGCATGACCGTCGGCATCGTCCGCGCGCGGCCGCTGACCGGAGTGATCGGGCCTGATCCCGGCTGGTGGCTCAGGTGAGGTCGATGTGCCGCCGGGGTTGTCGGGCTAGAGCGGTGACGACATCCGCGGCTGCGCGGGCCAGTCGTCCGGATTCGACACCATCGAAGTCGCCGGCCCTGACCGTGGCGTTCAAGCGTTCGAGATGGGACGAGACGACGACGCCCTCTCGAGCAGGTGCGTGCCAGGCAAGTTCCTCGAGCAGCCGGAAGATCCGGGCCATGACCTCGAGGTCCGAGGCGCCGTAACGGCGTGGTTGGGTGATCGCCGCCTCGACAAGGTCCGCCAGATCGGGGCGGCGCAGCATGACGCGCACGTAACCGTCGCTGTCACGAAGTTTCGCCGGGCCGAGGTCGCGGTCGGCGAGTTCGCACAGCACCGCCGAGATGTGCCCGAGAGCATGCACGGCTGTTGTCGGGTCGTTGATGCCGGGCGAGAGAGCCTTGTTGGCGACGTCGGTGAGTTGGCGCAGTCCGTACCCGACGTCCTGGGCTGCGGTCCGTTCGAACCCGATGTGGATCGCGGCGGCGATCCGGTCCCCCAGACGGGTGACGTCCGCCCTGCTGAGCGGGCCGGCCAGCGACCACAGCGACCCGATGGGTGTGCCTGCGATCAGCGAGGCGCCGGGGTGGCGATCGAGGACGAGGTAGATGTCGTCCTCGACCGCGCAGCGGAGCAGGTCGTTTTCCTCGACGCGGACGAGGAATCCCGACGACATGGCGAACACCGTGTGCGCGTCCTGCGGCGGCGACAGTTGCTCCCCGCGATGAGCGGTGGAACCGGAGTCGTAGGGCTCTAGGACAGACTCGATGGTCGCGGTAGCGTCGTCGTGGACGTCGCGCAGCATCGTCTCGACACGGATCTGGCGGGCGAGATGAGCGAGGAAGACCACCAGTCCGAGGACGCTGGCGATCGCGAGCACAAACGACAGGGTTACCGCGATTCGTGGCACGAACACTAACTGCGCTTGCCCGGCGCTGCGGACGCTGCGCAGCACCGTGAGCGAGAATGTGAACGTTGCGAGGAACAACCCGAGCGTGGCCTGCACGAACACGTCGCTGGTGAAGGTACGCAGCAGCCGCGGCGAAAACTGGCTGCTGGCCAGCTGGAGCGTCACGACCGTCAGGGAGAAGGTCAGCGAGGTGACCGTGATCAGCGAGCTCGACACCGCGTCCAGGACCGTGCGAGCTGCACCGGGATCACCGGAGAACAACACCGCACGCACCCAGGACGGCAACGACCCGTCGACGGCCCGGTCGATGCGCGGAACCGCCACGCCGACGACCAGCGCCACCACCACTGCAACCACGGGAACGGGCCACAGCTGCGTGCGGACGGTGTCGCGGACCGCGTTCAGCAGCGCGCCCCTCACCGCACACCCCAGTCAGGCTCCGTGACCGCTGGCAAGCGCAGTACCTCCGCAGAATCATTGCCGGTAGCGCCGGTGTGCGAATCCTACGGGTCCTCGGACGCCGCTGGACAGCCGTGTTCGAGACCCCCGGAAGCGACGGGGCTAGGCATCCACCTGCGGCAGCGGGAGACGCGGTCGCTCATCGTCAGCGGTGCGGGTGAGGCCGATGAGCTGCCGCACGCACTGATCGCGCAACGGTGCCGGGAAGAAGTCGTCGGCGAGGCGGCAATGCACGACCCGCCCGGACTTCCGCGTCACCAGGAGTCCGCCGGGCCCGCAGCAGGCGCAGCGCGTAGGACACCGAGTCCTCGCTGCCCTCGAGAGCGCGAGGCGAGATCGTCTACGCACACTTCCTTGGCGCCGTCGAGTGCGTAGATCAGACGCAGGCAGACGGGTCGGCCATCAACAACAACAGACCCGTCAGCCGTGCTGCGTCGTGGGCCGAGGGCAGCCCCGACCGGAAGGGGGCGACCCGTTCGGGATCGATCGTGGATCGATCGGGTGGCTATGGCTGGGGACGCTCATCCGCGGGTCGCCTCGCGCCCTGCCGCGTGCCCGGCCTCGTCCGCACAGTCGACGGCGTCGAAGTGATGCGCGCACTGATCGGAGCAGAAGTAGACCCGCGCCCGGTCGTCCAAGCGTGTCGCGGGGCGTGCACGATCGCGACCCGCACGCCACACACGGGATCCTGGCGAAGCGACCCCCGTCGGTGTCGCGATGGCCGAAGTGCCAGTAGACAAACGGCAAAACCGAGCAGGGTCATGACGTTCAGCATGCTGGTGTCGTTCGGCTGAAAGCCCGCGTGCACGACACGGGTCGGCCGCGGCGGCTCGGGGATGCCGACGCCGTGGAAGAGGTACTCGACGACGAGACCGGCGACGCTCATCGTCGCCCAGAACGCCAAGGATGCGCAGCGTGATCGCGGTGCCGTAATAGTTGCGATAGAGCGACAGCAGCGGCGGGTGATCAAGTCGGCGAACACGAACGACCCCGCCGAAGCTAATGCCGCCCTTTCACAGCCGCCTACAACGGCGCATTCTCGACCGAGCAGACGAAGTTGATGATCGCCAGGAACGGTCCATCCCGGCGCCTGCGTCGCCGCCGGGGCTCGGGCGACGCGTCGAGGTACACGATCCACCGACCTGACGCGAGTTGGTGATCGGGTTCGACATCGCCGGGTTGGTCTACGCCGATACGGCTCTCAAACAGAAGTCCGTACCGGCGTACGGATATCGCTCGAGTCCCGGCATGTTCGTCGCGCGCCGCTCTCGAATACTGCTCGGGGATCGATCGACAGCCCGACGCACTACCACGCTCCCCACGACGGCGCAGAGGGTGGAGACCTCGATCGAGTCCGGGCTGATGGGGTCGTGCGAACCGGTCGATCACGGCATAGTCGCTCCCGTGTCGGGCTTAGCACCAGAGCCCGCGCTCTGGTTGACGGCACGGTTCGACTGGTCACCCTGATCGTCGGACGGGCCGCGCCGGCGAGAGTCCCGTGCTCTCGATGCTTTCGAACTGCGAACTGCGAACTGCGAGCCGCGGCGGCGTAGGCGCCGGGCCTGTTCCGCCGGGCTGCACGCGGACGAGGCGTACTGCTCAACGCAGTCTCGGGTCCTGCTGCGCTCGCGCGGCCAGAAACCGCGGCGGAATGGCCTAGAGCTGAGCCATGATCGGATCGTTCTCAGTCGCGACGTGATGGCGGTCACGTTCCCACGGCCGGAGGAGCGACGGCCTCCACCCGCTCGCTCGCCTTAGCTACGGGACGGGGACGGTATGTCGGAGACGATCGCCTTCGGAGAATCGGTGCTGTTGACCGCGGCGGTGGGCATGGCGGCGCTGCTGTCCAACCGTGTGACCGAACGGACCCGTGTGCCGGCGCCGCTGTTGGTGCTTGTTGCTGCGGCGGTGGCGGTGAAGCTGTTCCCCGATCTGCACGAGCCGCCGGAGCAGACGGTTGAGCGGTTGGTCACGGTGGCGCTGATCTGCATCCTGTTCGACGGAGGGCTGCACATCGGTTGGGGGCGACTGCGGGCTGCCGCGGCGCCGGTGGCGCTGGTCGGGGTGCTGGGCACCTTCCTCACCGTCGCCGGCGCGGGTGTGTTTATCCACGCGGCGTTCGGGATTAGCTGGTACCTGTCCTTGCTGGTCGCGACCGCCATTGCCCCAACGGACCCGGCCGTCGTGTTTTCTGTGCTCGGCAAACGGGAGATCGCCGGCCGCGCCGGCACCATCCTCGAGGGTGAGTCCGGAGCGAACGACCCCGTCGGGATCGCGCTGATGATCAGCCTGCTCGCGGCGGGCGAGCTGTCCGGCAGCGCGGTGGGTACCGTCGGCGGGCAGTTCCTGTTGCAGATGGGCGTCGGCGGCGCGATCGGGCTTCTCGGCGGGTCGGCGCTGCTGTGGTTCGTCACCGCGGTGCCCCTGCCCAGCGAGGCGCTCTACCCGCTGCGCACCACCGCAGGCGCGTTTCTCGTCTTCGGGGTCGCTACGATCACGCACGGGTCGGGCTTCCTGGCCGTCTTTGTCGCGGGCATCCTGCTCGGTGACCAACGTGCCCCCTACAAGGCCGAAGTCAAACGCTTCCAAGCCGCGCTGGCCAGCCTCGGGGAAGTGCTGGCGTTCGTCGTCCTGGGTTTGACGGTCAATCTCGACGAGCTCACTCACGCCGACGTGTGGGTACCCGCCGTGCTGGTCGGTCTGGTGCTCGCCGCGGTGATCCGGCCGATCGCGGTCGCGCTCTGTCTGCTGCCCGCACGCCTGCAGTCCAACGAGCGGAGCTTCGTCCTGTTCGCAGGGCTCAAGGGCGCGGTGCCGATCCTGCTCGGCAACCTGATCCTCGCCGCACACGTGCCCCACGCCGAACGCCTCTACGGCATCATCGTCGTAGTCGTCGTCGTTTCCGTCGCGGTCCAGGGCACGCTCGTGCCAGCCGTGGCCCATCACTTGCGGCTGCCGATGCGCACGGTCGAACCCGAACCCTGGTCGCTAGGCGTTCGTCTGCGGGAGGAACCCGAAGGCGTACACCAGTTCACCGTTGCCGCCGGGTCACCCGCCGACGGCACCCCGATCGGTGAATTGGCCAGCTTCCCCGAGGATGCGTGGATCAGCCTGGCCGTGCGCGCCAACACGCTGCTGAGCATCAGCAGCACAACCGAACTACAACACGGTGACCAGGTGACCGTTCTCGCCGACCGAGCTCTAGGCGATCGAGTCGCTGCGGTTTTCACGAATGCGAATCTGCACTCGACGACGTGAGCCGCCACAGGTCGCGTTGAGAGTCGTCCGTTCGGCCGACGAGCATGCTCGAGGCATCGGGCAACCGAGCTACTGGTCCGTGCCGATCTTCATCGCCGTGCTACCAGCGTTGGCCGCGGCGGCCTGACTTAGGCTCCGGCGTAGTCACCATCACATGCGCCGTTGCAGTTGAGCGGTGAGCGTGATGCTGGCTGCCGAGGCTGCGCCGAAGTTGGAAGTGACGGTTGCGGCACCCTGTCTGGCGTCGGTGACCAAGGCACCGGCCGACAGCGTTCCGGTGACGTGCAGGAAGAGCAATTCGTTGCGGACCGTGGCCGATCCGAAAGAGTTCGACCGGACGTCCGATCAAGCCAAGGGACAGTGTGCCGGCGGCAACGAGAAGGTTGGGGTGCGCTTCTGAGGCCATCACGCAGTGGCCCGCGCTCCAACGCAGGACGGGATCTCGCGCAGGCCGCTCGAGCAGCGGTGTTCCGCGGTGCGCGCACGCGACCGATTCGAGTTCAACGCACAGGTCGAGGGAGGTGTGCGCCTCCGTACGCGAGTCGAGTTCCACCGTGCTGGTGTGCCGAGCGAACTCACAACCGTGGCCGGCAGATCGGATCTCAGCTCGACGACGGACACGACCGAGTGGGCCGGGTCGGCACGCCAAACTCCCGGTGTCCCCAGCAGGCCTGACTAGGACGGATGATCGGACGCCTGATCGACACCGCGGCCGCTGCTCACGAAGTTCTCCTCGGGCCAGGTCGTTGCACACTCGCGGCGAACTCCCAGGCCGGCCCGCGGATCGAATTGTCTGACGCCGAGATTAGTTCGGTGCGACAGTGGCAGCATGACCCGCCGGCGAGCATTGCACAACAAGGTAGCGGGTGCGCGGGGCCCCGGCGCGCTCACGGTGTTGGCTACTGAAGACACACTTGCTGACCGGCCCGATCTCGGCCTACGCGAGGTCACGCCGGCGACCCACAACAGCCTGCCCAGCGGACACACCACGGCGGTGTTCTCGGTCGTAGTCGCGGTGCTGGTCGTCGTTCCAACACCCCCGCGCCCCCAGATCGCGATCACCGTCGGCGCGGGGGCTGTGGTCACGGCGTTGTCCCACCATGTCCACTGGTGGGCATCGGGCTGGTGATTCAATCGCGGCATTCCTCGTGGTCGGGGCGTGGGCGGGAATCGCCGCCATCGTGACCGTGCTGACCGCAGACACCACCGATGCCGCGTGGATCCCTACTTCACGTGCGGGCGACGGATCGCGGCGACGATGGCTGATCGCCATGACGGCCGGCTCCGCCGGCGTCGGGTTCTGCCTCGCGTTCGGCTTGGTCCTCATCCAGCCGTTGCGAACCAGCACCGCCGGCGCCGCCTCGGCCTTCGCGGGGCAGGGGCCGTTCTATCGTCGCCGCAGCGTTCGCCGTGCTGATGGCCGAACTGGCAGTGCTGGCGCGAACGGATCCCTCGATTCGGGCGAACCGGTGATCGAGCACGACACGCCGCTGCCACTGCAACTCGTCACAGGCCGTCCAGGGTCATTCATCGCCCAAGGCGGACTCGGTGCGACGCTCAGCCTCAACCCCATCGTGCTCGATCGTTGTCACGGGCGCGTCGTCCTCACCGGCTCCGGCACGGATCGATGCCGAATCCCTGCGCTGATCGCGCCGACCGCGCTCTCGCGCGAGCCCGGTCTCGAACTTGCGGACCGCCGCGGCCACCGCCCCTTCGATCGTCGCCGCGTGGCTGGTCACAACGACAGGCTGGCGCCCGGCCGGTCTCGCCTCTATCGTGCACCGTTTGTCCGCCCCGGTCGCTCGACCAGCGCTCTCGTCGGCGAGGTGGACCTCGACACGCGTGAGGTAGTCGCCGAAACGCGCCAACCCGGCCTCGGCAGTGCCCGCAATACGGTCGGCCAGCCGCTCGCGGCCGGAAACATTGTTATCGCATGCTCGAATCCTCCACCCTCCATCGGCCCCTCAGCGTCTATCGCAGATCCGAAGTACGGGGAAGGTTCTGTGGCACTCGGAGCTCGCGGCCGGTCACCCGACGATGAGTGTGATGATGGTCGGCGGCGCAGACGGGTACGGCGGACGGCCGGTCGTCGCATAGCAGAGGCTGCGGTGTGCGCGACCGGGTTGAAGGTCATGAAGGAGGCGACAGCCGCGATGTCGGTGGACCCAAACATGCTGAATGAGCGGCGCGGAAGGACGGGGTGTCAGGTGAAGGCAGGATTCCCAGCTGACCGGCCACCCGAGGTTGACGTCGGCGAGCACCTACTAGCTGTACATCATCTAGGCGGTACCGTTCGCCGACCAGGGCGTCGCGGCGCGTCTGGTGTCGTGGTCACCCGCGGCGACGACGGCGGCATTGCCGTGGCGTTCGCGACTGGGCACACGCTGCGCGCACATCCAGACGATGTCGCGTTGCCTGACCCCCGCGACCTTCCCCCGCCCGAGCGATGAGCACAGCACGGCAGCTAATGCACGCGGTGCTCCGACACGGCGCACACCCCCAGCCGATCCAGACCGATGGCGCTGCCCCGCGTCGCGCTGACGAGCCCTCGGTCGAACGACACAGCATTCCCGTCCGGGCGTCGCGGCCGCGGCGCATAGCCACGAGCTCACGTCGGGTGCTGCGCGCGGCCGCCGGTCACGACCTCACCGGCCGAGCGGCCGAGGCGGCATTCTTCGCAGCGCTCGCGCTGCTGCCTACCGTGCTCACCCTGGTCGCGGTGCTGCGCGCTGAACGACCCGCCTTCGGCGGCGACGCTGCCCCGCACGTGTCGGCTGACCTGGCCAGATTGCTGCGCATTGTGCTCACCGCACGCGGAGGGGTCGCCGCAGATTCAGCCGACGCGCTCCTGCGCACTTCGAGTCGGGGACTGCTGGGCGTGGGGACCCTGGTCGCCGTGCTCGTCCTGGCCCGCGGCATGCGGTCCATCCAACGTGGCCTCACCGCCATTTCCGATATCCCGGCACGCAACGCCCGGCGCGAGTGGCTTCGCGCCGTCCTACTGGCGGTGACAGTGCTGACTCTGGGCAGCATGCTGCTGGCCGCGTTCACTTTGGGACCTCTGCTGGGCCACAGCCGGCGAATAGGCGGGGACACCGCCGACAGCGCGCTCCACACCGTCTGGGTATGGGCCCGCTGGCCACTCAGCGCCCTGATAATCGTTCTGTTCGCAACACTGCTTCTGGCCCAGGAGAGCCCGCGCCAACCACGGCGCTGGCGGGCCAACGCCCCCGGAGCCGTCCTGACCGTGCTCGGGTGGAGCGCCGCCACCGGGCTGCTCCCCGTCTACGTCGCGGTCGCGGCCCACGTCAGTCCCACCCTGGGATCCCTCGGCGGCGGGCTGATCGTGCTGGCCTGGCTGTACCTGATGGCCCTGAGCCTGTTCCTCGGCGCCGAAATCAACGCCACACGACATGCCCCGCCCCCCGCTGAGCAGTAACTCCGCATCCCCTGGATCCTGACCTCGCCCCCCGTGCGGGGCTAGTACTGCAGCCGTAGATCGTGATTTTTGATGTTGGAGCCGCGGTGATCAGCGTTTCTGCCGGGTGTGAGGCGGCCACCGGGCGAGCATCGATTGTTTGTGTGGAACAACGAGAACGCCGCGGTGGCCGCGGCTCACAGCGT
>JBBQUT010000050.1:0-23893 GCA_038212215.1 Mycobacteriales bacterium | reverse complement strand
GTCATTCGAGGACTACGTCCACTCGGCCGTCCCCGAGCCGACCGGCATGCACAAAACGGGGTTCGGGTACCGCCCAGGCGCCGATCGCGCCACCGGCTACCTGCGGGCACCGAGCGCCGCAACCCCGATCGTGAAGGCGTTCCTGCCCGCTGGCATCGTCGGGAAACGCCACGCCAACCAGCTGTCCCTCAACCCGTTCCTGGTCAACGGCTCCTACCTGTCCGAGGACGAACGCATCACGATCTCAGATCTGCGACAGGCTGGTGCGACACTGCGAGCGATCGCCTATGACCTTGGGCGCAGCCCATCCACGATCAGTCGCGACCTGCGCCGCAACCTCGACCCGGCTGGTCGCTACCGACCGTCGGCCGCGCACCGATCTGCCGCTGAACGCAGAACTCGCCGCCGCATCCGCCGAGTTGATCTGGACGACGTCCTGCGAGCCAGGATTCAGCAGTTGTTCGCCAAGCGGTGGAGCCCGGAGCAGATCAGCCGTGCACTGTCCGTCGAATACGCAGACGACCCCGCCCGCCGACTGGTCAGCGAGTCGTTCTATCAAGCGCTCTATGACCCGCGCAGCGGCGTCGTCCGTGACCGCACGAGCATGCCGCTACGCACCCGGCGGCGACGATGCAAACCGCATCGTCGCCCGGACGCGCGGCGTCGTGGGCAGCGGGTGTCTATGACCATGATCGACGAGCGGCCCGCGGCTGCAGCTGACCGTGTCGAGGTCGGGCATTGGGAAGGCGACTACATAGTCGGCACCGGCAACCGTTCGGCGATCGGCACCCTCGTCGAGCGCACCACCCGCCAACTCGTCCTCGTCCACCTCGGGGCACGACCGCTCAGCAATCGCGCTACGCGAGGCGCTGATCCGCGTCTCTGCCGTAATGCCCCCAGCTCTGCGCCGCTCGCTGACCTGGGCCGGTCACCGCGAACTCACTGCAGCGACCGGCATACCGGTCTACTTCTGCCACGCGCACAGCCCGTGGCAGCGCGGCAGCATCGAGCACATGAACGGCCTGCTGCGCGACTACTTCCCCAAACACACCGACCTGCGCGGCCACAGCGCCGAACGGCTTATCGCCGTCGCCGCAGAGATCAACACCCGGCCACGAAAGACACTCGACTGGTCCACACCCGCCGACCTGTTCCAAAGCGAGCTGAAGCTCGCGTGACCCGACCAACGATCCGGACATGCCGATGTGCGCGCACGTCTTGTTGGGTAAGACCGTGATGTGGGATCGCTCCGATGGCACCTCGATGATGTGCCTCAGCCATACCTGGCGGTGCGCCGAGCGGCCTTCGGCATCATCGTTCTCCTCATTGCCGTAGCAGTAGCAGCAGGCATTTTGCTCGGCTATGACGCGGTCCAGCACTAGTCAGTTGTCATCCCACTGGTGCTGATGGCGGGCGCAATGGTGACCGGCGCTGTCGCGGGTGGTGTTTTCGGCTGGACGAACAGGAAGTCGCCGCGATGGCAAGAGTGGCGCAGGTCGATGCCAATTCTTACCCCTGGCATGCCGCCCAGGACCGAGGGCTAACGACGCACCGTCATGCCGCGATCCGGCGCTCACCTGTCGGTCGCGCGTCGCGCGTCGCGCGTCGCGCGGACAGGTTTGATCAGCGACGCAGTGTCTTACAATTTGTGCGACACTGACCTCATGGCAGACACGATTACGTTTCGTCCAGACGAGGACGCTGCTCGCGCGCTCGCTGTGCTGACCAGCGACGGGACCCCGATATCGGCGGCAGTCCGGGCAGCACTGATCGACGCGGCCCGTCAGCGGGCTCGTGCACGCCTACGCGCTGAAGCCGAAGCTTTGGCATCGGACGAGCAGGACCGCGCGGAAGCAGCGCAGGTGTTGCGCGATATGGAGACCCTGCGTGCGTGGTGACGTCTTCCGGCTCCGCGCACCCCGTCAGGCCAGCGGTCACGAGCAGGCCGGCCACAGGTACGCCGTTGTGGTCCAATCCGATGACCTCCCTCTGTCGACCTGGCTCGTCGCACCCACCTCGACCTCAGCGCAGCCCGCAAGCTTTCGCCCCGAGATCGACCTCGCCGGGCAGCGCACCCGTGTCCTCGCCGAGCAAACCGCAGCCATTGACCCGAATCGGCTCGGAGACCAGATCGGCCGATTGAGCTTCGACGAACTCCGCCAGGTTGATGCTGCGCTGCGTCTAGTGCTCGATCTCTGACCAACCTCAGAGCGCGTCGGCTAACCCGAACGACATTTCCTAACGCACGGACATGCCGCCGTCCGCGTGCTCAATGCCTGCCCGGCGACTAGCGTCAAGCAGACGTCGCGTTGCGACGTTCGCTGGAATCCGCCGTCAGCACCGCATCCGAGTGAATTGCGTCTGCCCGACGAATGTGGATACGAAGACGATCCAGAACGACGCGGTATATCGGCTGTTCCGCCCCGAGGAACCTGCACCCGATCGGGGCATCTCGCTGAGTCGATGAGAGACATGCATCTGCTGCCGGATCTGCCGTGGGTCGACGTGGCCGATATCAGCAACGGATGTCATCGGATGAGGCCCGCTACATCACAGGTGTCGCGCTGCCGATCGACGCCGGGTTGCTGACCAAGTGACGAGATACGAGCGCGCCGGGACCGCGAGGCGGTGACGTGTTGAAGATAAGTCCTGCACGACTAATTGCGCCAGCGCGGACTCCGTCCACGGGGAACCGATGCCTGACGACGTGGGCAACGGTGGTGCAGGTATCTCGCCGCGGTTGAGTTGCAGTGCTGTCCCTGCCGGCACTCGATCCTTCGCAGTCGTCTCGCAGGATCCAGATGCACCGGTCGATGGCCGCCGAGGCTGAGTAGTGCGAGTGCGATGAGTGCCTGGGCGGATCGGAAGCCGAATGCGATGCGGGCGAGTAGCCGGATCTTGGTGTTGACCGACTCAATCAGGGCGTTGGACAGGCCATGCTTCAGTGTTGCGTCGATCTTGTCGCGGACGGCTGTGATGCGACGGGCGAGGCGGACGAAGGCCGGGATGCGGCAGCGGCGGGCCTAGGACAGCCATCGGTCCAGCGCCGTTTTGCCGGCCTCACCCTTCGCGATGAAGACGTAGCGCAGGCCTTCCTTGAGCAGGTAGGCGCGGGGCAGTCGCGGGTCGGTTGTCGCGATCCAGGCCAGCTTGTCCCGTTGCCGGTCGGTGAGGTTGTCGGGGTTCTTCCATAGGGCGTAGCGGGCGCGGCGGTGCGGATGCGCGTGCGCCCGCACCGCCGCGCATTCGATCAGCGGCAATCGGGGTTGACACTCCAGACGCTCACCTCACCGGTCAGCCAGAGTCTCCCGTGGCTGCCGGCCACCTGTAGCGGCTTGTCGGGGATCGTCCAGGTCCGGAGCACCGTGCCGTGCAGGGAAATCTCGGCCAGTCCGCCGGCGGTGAACAACGATGCCCAGAGCCGACCGCGGTAGTAGGTCAGCCCGACTGGGCCGCCTGCGATCGGGTACATCCGCAGCTCGCCGCCCTTGATGCGACCGAGGAACCCGCCGAAGAGCGCGGTGAACCACACCGCGCCGTCAGGCGTGACGGCGAGGCGGTTAGGGAATGCGCCGGTCGGCAGCGTCCATTCCGTGAACAGACCGGTGCGTGGATCGAGCCGGGCCACCTTGTCGACGCTGCGCTCGGTGAAGTACAGATCGTGATCAGTACCCTCGACGAGGCCAAGAGGGAATTCCGACGGCACGGTATAGAAGGTGAAGCCTCCCGATCGAAGCGACAGATCACCGATTCGGTTGTTCGCCTGGTCGGTGAACCAGAGGTCGCGTCCGGGGTGGACGACGATGCCCTGCGGAACAGCCTGCCCGTCTGGGCCGTCCGGCACCTGGACCGTGCTGATGGTGCCGTTGCCGGTAATCGTGCCGAGCTGGCCGTCGCTGCGTACCGCGAACCAGATCCGGTTACCGCCGTCCCAGGTGAGCCAGCCGACGCCGGGCGAATTGCTGGTGTCCACGCCTGGGACGACCCAGGTCGTGGTGCGCCCGTCGTGGATCCGGTTGATGGTCGTGCCATCGCCGTACCACGTCCCTCCCGGGCCTGCAGTGACGCCGAACGGAGCATCGCCAGTGTTCGGCGGCGGGTCGAAGGCGCGGATGCAGGCCGACGTGGGATGCGCCACGACGGCATCGGCAGCTGTGCTGCCGGCACCGACGAGCGCGCAGGCCGCCGTGGCCGCTGCGAGCACAGCGGCGTTCATGCGTGTGTACATCTGGATTCCTTTCTTGTTGTCCGCGGTTGGGTCAGGGCGCCTAGGCGGGATGCAGTCGGGTGATCATGCCGTTGGTGTTGTCGAGCACCCACAGGTCGCCGTCTGCGCTGCGGATCGTCGACGCGTCGCCGCCGATGGTGAGCTGCCGTTCGACGGCGCCGGTGCGCGGGTTCAGCTCGTTGATCGTGCCGCCGGATCCGATGCCGGTCTGGTCGTCGAAGGCGGTGTCGAAGACGACCCATAGTGCGCCGTGGTGCGCGGTCATGGACGGTTGGCTCTGCGGGAACGCGAAGGTGATGGTGTGCCGTACCGCGCCGGTGGCCGAATCGAGCTGGTTGATGGTGACGGTGTCGCTGCAATTGGTCGTCCACACGGATCCGGCGATCGCGACGATGTCGCCGCAGTTGACGGGGGCTGCGTGGGTTGACACCGTGTTGGTGCGCGGGTCGATCCGCTCGAATGGTTGCGTGCCGTTGCTCGAGTAGATGTAGAGGTAGTGGCCGTCGTCGGTCATCTGCTGCGGGCCGCTGCGGAACATGTGCTGGTCGCCGGCCGGCAGTGTCGCGATGACGCGGTTGGTGCGCGGGTCGATGCGGGTCACCGAGCGGCCGTGGTGGTTGGACACCCATACCGAGCCGAAGGCGCGGTGCAACCATATCGGTTGGAGGCCTACATGGATGCGGGCCAGCACGTGCCCGCGGGCGTCGAGGCGTTCGACGACGTTGTCGTAGTACATGGAGACCCAGATCGAGCCGTCAGCGATTGCCAACCCGGCGGCGGCGGAGTCGAGCGGGTAGCTCGCGCTGATCCGGTTGGTTCTCGGGTCGATGCGGCGCAGCGTGGAGTAGGACGGGTTGCCGCCGCCCCCGTCCACGGACGCCAGCCAGACCGCGCCCATTCCGCCTGCAAGTTCGTAGAGGTGATTTGCCGGGACGGAAATCCGGGCGACGACCGGCGAGTCTGCCGACGCGCTCGTCGGGGCGGCGGCCATGGGTACGAGAAGGAGCGCCGCGGCAGCGGCGAGGGTCCGGAATGCGGTTCTGGTCATGAGGTTCGCTCCGGGGTGATGCGCAGAACGTGGTTACCGGTGCTGAAGTCATTGGTCCAGAGGCTGCCGTCGAGGCCGACGACTTCGAAGCCGACGACCTCGATCGGGGTGCCGGCACCGAGGACGGCTCCGGTGGTCAGGTCGCGTGGCACGAACGAGCCTGGAGTGCAGCCGGTCAACGGGTCGAATCCCATCTCGTCGCTGTAGAGGCGGTCGTGCAGGACGGCGATGCCGAGCAGACACAACGTCGACGGCTCCTGGATCTGGGTGACGTGGCCGGTGGCCAGGTCGTAGCGGGCGAACGTGTTCGAGCAGTTCTGGTCGTCGATCCAGATCGCTCCCGGTACTGGATCGAGACGCCCGCACGCGAACGCGGGCGCGACGCTCGGACGGGCCACCACGCGGTTGGTGCGCGGGTCGATGGCGTAGAGCCGTTTCTGGGCCGGGACGATCGTCCAGACCCGTCCCGCGGTGTAGGTGAGGTAGAGCGGTCCGCCGTTGAAATCAGCCGGGTCGCCGACAGCGATCGTGGCCACCACCCGGTTCGTCCGCGGGTCGATCCGCGACACCGCGCTGGCGTGCGAGTCCGAGATGAAGATCGAGCCGGCGGCTGCGACCACGCCGCTTGGTGAGCGGCCGACCTTGATCGTGTGGGTGACGACGAGCCGGACCGGGTCGATGCGCAGGACAGTGTTGTAGAAGTACTCGGCCACCCATAGCGAGCCGTCCGCTGCGGCAATGGCACCCTCGCCGGAATCATTGCCGCTGGTGTCCCCGTAGCCCAACGGGACCGCGCCGGTGACCCGGTTAGTGCGCGGGTCGAGGCGTTGCAGGGTGCTGAAGTTGCCCTGCGTGAGGATCCACACCGAACCGAAGGCGGCGAACTCGGTCGTCGGGAAGTCGTTCACCCCGTCGACCGGGAGCGCGATGGACACGACGCCCGGGGACGGCCGTGCCGCCGCCGTTGGGGCGGCCCGCGGCCGGTTCAGCCGGTGGCTCGTCAACCGCGGCCCGAGCGTGGCCCGGTCAGTCGGGCGGGTCGGAGTGTGATGCGCGGACGGTGCGGATTTCGCTGCCGAGGCCAGGGCCGGGGCGCCGAGGACGAGGGCACCCAGCGCCACCATGATCGTGATGGACGGCTTTCGGGGGTGCATGACGATTCGTCTCGGACCGGCGAGGACTGCCACGGCGCACGTCGCGAGGATCGTCAACAGAACGGTCACTGGATTTCGCACGGGGCTCTCCTCGATCGTCGCTTGGCGTCACCTTGAGCGTGCGCAACGATCGCGGAGCGAGGTTGAAGCGTGGTTGAAGCACGGGTCAGCCGCGGGCCAGACTAGTGCGATTCCGGGCAGACATGCTGATACGGGCGCGTACCCACATAGCGCAGCCATTGCGCCCTGGTGATGTCCGATCCGGCGAGTTGACACGCCACGGTGGCCAGTTCGGCCGGTTGGCCGTGGAAGGTGAACCAGCGCACCAGGTTGTCGTTGGGTTGCCGCTCGTCCTGGGATAGGCCGACGACGTCACCGTCCCGGGCGTACCACGCCCAGTCGCTGCCGCTGCTCTGGCTGCTGCCGATGAGGACCCCCCGGCCCTCGGGAGCGAGGTTAGGCACCTGCCAGAAGTTCAGCGCGCCACCGGCGGTGATCAGGGTGCGGCCATCCGAGGCGAAGTCGACGGTTTGGATCGGCCCCGCAGCGACGATTCCAGCGTTGGCCCGGACCGCGAAGGTGGCCGCGTCATAGAGCGCGAGTGTGCCGTCGTAGGTGGCGATGGCGAGCGATCGGGCGTCCGGCGTCCAGGCCAGCGCCGTCGGGTACGCGACGTCACCGAGGCCGGTCTGGGCGAGCAGTCGCCCGGAGGAGACGTCGAGCAGTCCCAGCCGCTGGTCGGCCGGCAACGCCGGGTACGACTTGGACCACGGCGCGCCCTGCGGTCCGGGGTCGTAGCCGCCCAGGATGAGCCGCCCGACGGGATCGAACTGCCACGGGATCACCTCGACGCGCCCGCCGTCCGGGTCGGCGTAGTGCACGATGAAGCTGCGCAGGTAGCGCCCGGAGGGCAGCGCGAAGACGCCGATCCGCTGCCGGCCGAGTGAGGAGTATGCGAGGCGTGCATCCGGGCTGATCGCCGCGGTGAGGCCGTCGACGAAGAACGCGGTGCCTGTCGGCAGGGCGAGGTGTCCGAGATGGTGGTGGGTGCGAAGGTCGAAGATCTCGATGCGGTTCTGTCCGGCGGCCTTTCCGCTGATGCCGGTGATGCAGACCAGTCCTCGGCGCCCGTCGAGGCTCGAGACGACCTGGCCGATGCCCTCGTCATCGCGCAGGCCAGCCGGCCAGTTCGTGTACGCGCCGGTGCGGACGTCGATCGTGTAGAGCAGCCTGTGCGAGTTCGACGTGTTCGGCGGCTGGGTGTGCCCGATGACGAGCGGACCGAATCGTTCGGCGCGGTTGGGCACGATGCGATTGGCCCCCGATTGGCTGATGGTGCGCGGTCCGCTGCTCAGATCCCACGAGACGAGTTGGCCGTCCAGGCCGATGGTGTATAGACCGGTGGGTGCCGACGTGCCGGTCCACGCGATGCCGTGCAACGCGCCGGCATGACCGGTGAACGATTGCACCGCTGCCCCGTCAGACGTGCGGTAGACGTTCAGTGACCCGCTCTCGGAAGCAACGGCCAGCTCGGACCCGTCCGGGCCGAACGCCATCACGGCAATGCCGAGCGGCTGCACCGGCAGTGGCGTGCCTGTCGGGGCACCTCGTACGCGGTACAGGACCGCCTCAGCGGGTTGGGCCGGGTCCACCCGGGCGACCTGCGAGCCGTCCGGCGAGACCGCAACCTGGCTCGCGTCAGTCGCCGGCACCTTCGTGGCCGGCAGGCTGCCCAACAGGCGAAGGGACGGGAGCGCACGAACTTCGACGGAGCCGTCCGGATGCTCGACGGCCACCGCTGACCGACTGGCCGCCATCGCGCTGGGTGGATCGTTCGTGGCGAACTGGCGAGGCGGGGCGTTCCAGTTCGCGGAGTCGAAGAGTTGCACCACACTGCCTGCTCGGACGTGGCGGGTGGTGATTGCTGCGACCCAACGGCCGTCGGTCGTCGTGACCGGTTCGGGGAGATCCTGGTCGACGGCGTCGGTGAGAACCCGTTCCCGGCCGCTGGGCACGTCGTACGCGGCAAGCCGACCGACTGGGTTGGCGGAGTTTGTGGCGCCGTAGGTCACCACCTGCCGGCCACCGGTGGTGATCCCTTCGACCCAGCCCGCGGCCGGAAAGCTCGCCACCTGCTTACGGGTACGCGGATCTATGACGGTTACCTGGTTCTCGAAGTCGTTCACGGCCAGCCGGGAACTGTCCGGCGTGGCCGCGATGCGCTGCGGACGGTGCTTCAACTGGATGCGCCACAGCGCCGACTGGTTGCGCTCCACCGCGTCCAGCAAGGCGCCGCGTGTATCGGGCGAGTCCTGCAGCCGGTACGCGGCGGCGGCGAGCAGGCTCGACGTGGCGATGTCCGGCGCGTTCCCGGACAGGGCCGCGAGCCGGCGCGCGTCGGCCGCGAGCGCGGACTGCTGCGCTCGGGCCGCGGACTGGCGGGCGGTCGTGCGTTCGCGTGCGGCGACCAGCGCCGCCACGCCGGCGAGCACCAGGACGAACGCCAGACCGACAGCGACGAGCCGCAGCCGGCGTCGGCCGCGGACCTCACGCACCACCTGTGCGCGGGCGGCCGCGAGGTCGGACTCCGCCGCCTGCGCAGACGCGTCGAGGAACTCGACTTCGGCTGGGGACAGGTCGGCCGGGTGCTCGGATCGCCAGTCGAGCGCCGCCTGCAGCCGCGGCCCGCGGTACAGGTCCGCGCCGAGGCGTCCCGCCGCCGACCACGCTCCTGACGCGGCGACCAGATGCTCGAGCAGCTCGACCACGGCCGCGCGCTCGTCCAGCCACCCGCGCAGTCGCGGCCACCGCTCAAGCAGCGCGTCGTGGCTCAGCTCGATCCGGTTCGGCGTCACGGTGACCAGCCGGCCGGTGGCCAGCGCGTCGGCGGCCGCCGTGAACTCCGGGCTCGGCTCGCTCGGACGGATCAGCGGGTGCCGGACCCACGTCGAGCCCTCCCGCGCGGCCAGCCGGACGAGGAGCCGTCGCGCCTCGGTGCGCCGTTCGGCGTCCATCGCCTGGTAGATCGCCTCGGCCGTCGCCTCGATCGCTCCCGCGACGCGGTGCCCCGCCTCGTAGGACGCCAGCGTGATCGCGTCCCCGACTCGGTGCTCCCACGCGCGCACCAGGGCCAACGAGATCAACGGCAGCGGCTGGGGTTGTCCGGCGGCGTCCTCCAGCACCGCGTCAACGACCTCCGGCTCGACGCCGATCCCGGCGCGGCGAGCGGGCTCGGTCACCACTCGAGCGAGCTCGCTCTCGTGCATCGACCCGACGAGCAGCGGTGAGCGTTGCGCGCACTCGGCCAGCCACGGCAGCTCGGCCAGGCGCGCGTAGAAGTCCCCGCGCAGCACCAGCACGAGTCGGCCGCCCCGGGCCACGAAGGACGCCAGCCGCGCGACGCGATGAACGCGATCCTCGACACTGAAGAGTGTGAAAAGCTCCTCGGCCTGGTCGAGCACCAGCACATCCAGGTCGGCGTTGACGGGATCGGCCACCGTCGCCACCTGGACCCGCCAGCCGGCGCTGCCCGGAAGCCCACCGGACCGCAGCGACGGGACGAGTCCCGCGCGAACGAGAGAGGACTTGCCCGACCCGCTCGCCCCGGTCACGACCACGACACCGGTGCCGACATCGGCGAGTCGACCGACCAGCTGGGCGCACAGCCGCTCGCGGCCCACGAACACCGGTGCATCCTGCGCCCCGTACCCGTTGAGCCCCCGGTAGGGGCAGGCCTCGTGTGCAGCCGCCGCGACCCGCGACACCCGAACCGCGGTGGCGTCAACGAGCAGGATCGGGTCCTGCCGCAGGATCTGGCCCTCCAACGCGCGCAGGGCCGGTCCGGGGTCGACGCCGAGGTCGGCGGCCAGCCGGTCGTGCGCGGTGCGGTACACGGACAGGGCCTGCGCCTGCCGCCCCGAGCGGTACAGCGCGATGATCAGCTGCTCCCACGCTCGTTCGCGATACGGCTCACGAGCGACCCGCGCATGGAGCTCGCTGACCAGCGTCGCGGACTCGCCCAGACGCAGGGCCGCGTCAGTGCGGGTCTCTGTCGCGAGCGCCCGGAGTTCGGCCAGCCGCATCCGTTCGGCAGCCGCAAATGCCGCGTCGCCGAAATCGAGGTACGCCTCGTCCCGCCACCAGGACAGCGCCTCGTCGAGCCGCGCCACCGCCCGTCGCGCGTCGCCAGCGCGCTGGGCGTCAACACCGTGATGAAGGGCGCGCTCGAAGCTAGCGACGTCGAGCCCATCAGTCGGGAGCTCGACTCGGTAGCCCATCCCGTCGGTCACGATCACCGAACCTGCGCCGCGACCGAGGTCGTCGCGCAGCCGGACGACGTGGCTCTGCAGCGTCTTCGCCGCGCTGCGCGGCGGCAACACCCCCCAGAGGTCCTCGATCAGCAGGTCAGGCGGCACCGTGCGCGGCCACCGGCACAGCAACGCGGCCAGCAGCGCGCGGCGCATCGGCCCACCGACCCGCAGCGATTGCCCGCTGTCGTCGCGGACTTCTAGGGAGCCGAGCACCCCGAACCACATGCACGGATTTAACCCCTGATCTCGGCCGCGCAGTAGTGGGCGGGACGGCCGCCGTCCCAGGGTATGTCGATGCGGTTGCGATGTATGCCCATGTCGGGTCCTCTAGGTACGACGGTCGGTGCGGCGCGGTGCGGCCGGTCGCACGGTTCATCAGGTGGTGGCTATGGCGACGAGGCCGGCGATCCCGGCGGCGTACAGAATCAGCACGGCGAGCGAATCTGGTCCGAGGCGGCCGATGGTGCGGCGTGGCCGCAGGATGAGTCCGATGACGTAGACGGCGGTGAGCAGGATGCCGAGACCGGTCAGGTAGATGTCGGTGTTCTGTGCCTGTGGGAGAACCGGCGTTCCGGAGATCAACGTGGCGACGAGGAACAGCACGGGCAGGAACGCGTTGCCGCCGAAAATGTCGCTGATGGCCAGCTGCGTGTCGCCGAGTTTGACGCTGGTTAGGCCGGTCGACAATTCGGGCAGGGACGTGGCGGCGGCCAGCACGGTGGAGCCAAACAGCACGCCGGTCAGGCCGATGTGTCCGGCGATCGCGTCCCCGGACTGTTCAAGGTAGTAACCAGCGGCGAGGGTGGCCAGCGCCGCGACCGCGAACACAGTAGCGGCGCGGGCGGTCGACACCTTGCGGTTGGTCGCCTGCTGATTCTTCTGATGTTTCGAGTGACCCTTGGGTGGCTTCTGGTTGTCCGGGGCTTCGCCGGACTCCTGCCACGGCAGGTGGCCTTGGGTCTTGCTGAGCAGCAACACTCCGCCCACCCAGATCAGGGCGATCAGCACCGACGCTGGGGCGAACCGTCCGGCGTGCAGACCTGCGGGCAGCTGGGTGCCCATCACGACCACCGTCAGCACCGCGATGACCAGGCCGCCTTCCAGGACGAGCCCGAGACTGGCGGCGCGGTAGGTCAACGATCGACGCCGGTCGCCACCGAACGCGTCCAACGCGACCAGGACCAGGGTTTGGATGGCGATGCCACCGAGGATGTTGCCGACCGCCACGCCGATGTGGTGCGAAGCTGCGGCGGCGACCGTGATCGCGATTTCGGGCAAGTTGGTGGCTATCGCCAGTAGGACGACACCGCCGAGCGCCGATCCGAGGTGCAGCCGGTCATCGAGCACGTCGGTGGTGTTCGACAGGTGGATTCCGGCGACCCAGATGATCGCGGCGCAGCCAACGAACACAGCTATGAGCAGGGGCAGGGCCAGGGTGGACACGGTCTCGTTTCTCTTTCAGGTTGTGGTGTTTGTCGGTGCCTGATCACGCCGTCCGGACGGTCGTGGCCCGCGATGCACCGGCCGAGACGCGAGCTGGGCGAGGGCAGCGGCCCGTGCCCCCAGCATGCGGTCGGTGGCGTCGACTGCGACGGCGTAGACGGCGTGCCGGGCAGAAGAGCTGTTCAGCATCGAGCGTCGCCAGCGCCAGGGCGGCGGGGTGCCCCCGAGGGTGGGGAACAGTGTCAGCGCCATGACCTGGCATCCGCCGTGGAAGAGCGCGAGCGCGGCCGCGCGTGGCAGGCGCAAGGTTGGGTAGACGGCTGCCACGGCCGAGCCGAAACCCCAGTGCACGAGTAGGAACAGTGCTGTTCGTCCGGCGGGGCTGCGCGGTTCGAATCGGACCACGGTGGACGCTGCAGTGATGACGTGGTCGCTGGCGTCGTAGTCGACTGCTGCGCGTCGCCCGGCGGGCACGCTGTTGCAGGTCCATGGTGGCGGTCATGGCGGTCGTGCCGACGAGCCCGCACGCTAAAAGCACGCGCCACCTGTCCCAACCCGTGCACGTCCGCGGCTGGAGTGGCGGCCGGCGCGACCCGATTTCGGCGGTCGGCCGACCCAGGTATCGAAGGTCTGGGGTGGTGTGGCATCAGGTGCGCTCGACCGGGTAGCGGTGAAGGCCCGGCAGGGTGCGCAACCCCCGCAGGGCGAGCACTGCGACTGCGCCGCCGGCCATGGCTTTGCCGACCGACCAGGCGATCGTCTGGCTGGCCGGCGGTGATTGCGTCGAGGGAGGAGCGTCGTGCGGCTCAGCCGATGCGGGCTCGGGCTCGCCGAGGTGGGGGTGCTGGTCGGGCAGCGCAAGCACGGGAGCGGTGCGCCGCAGCCGAGCTTCCTCGCGGGCGCGGGACAGGCCGAATCCGGAGTCGCCATGGGAGCCGCAGAGGACCGACGTCGTAGTGGCGAAGGCCGCGATCCACCTTGCCCAGCCGTCCTCGTCGTCGGGGCCGGTGGGGGACGCTGCTGCAGTGGCGAGTGGGCCGGGGGTGCGCGGGTCGGGCGGCAGGCTGTCAAGTAGGTAACCGCGTAGGGCGTTGACCTGCGCCCAGAGTTGGTCGGCGTACGCGCAGGACTCGCCGAGGGCTTTGGCGAGCAGTTGCGCCTGGGATCGGTGGTCTTCGGCGGTGAAGTGCTCGCGGTCGTCGCGGTCGACGCGATCCGGATCGAGCAGTTCCGGTTTCGGGATCTCGTACACGGTGTCCTCTTCGATGTCGTTGATGTCGATGTCTGCTGTTGCCGACTTCAGCGGGCGGTGTGCATTGGCGGGGCGACGAGTCGGCTGGCGGTTTCCAGGTGCAGCGCGTGGACGAACGCCTGCGGGAGGTTGCCGCGCATTTGGTGCTGCACGGCGTCGTATTCCTCGCTGAAGAGTTGCGGGGGGCCGGTGGCGGCGCGGGTGGTGTCGTACCAGCTGCGGGCTTCGACGGGGTTGCCGAGCTCGTGGTGGGTGAGCGCGACGAGGAACCCGCACAGCAGGAACGCGCCTTCGGCGTCGGGAAGGGGCCGGCCGTCGTGGCGGAAGCGGTAGGCGTAGCCGTCGCGGGTCAGCTTGTTGAGGTAGGCGGCGAAGGTTGCAGTGCTGCGCGGGTCGGCGGCGGGGATCGCCCCACGCAAGGGGGGAAGCAGCAACGCCGCGTCCAGACCCGGGTCGTCGGCGGCGCGTTGCCACCGCCCGTCTGCATGCAGTGCGTGTGCGGTGGTGTCGGCCATGATGTGGTCGGCCAGGCCGAGCCACTCCCCCGCCTGGGCGGCGGGCGCCGCCGCCGCGGCAGCTCGTAGGCCTGCGACCGCGGTCAAGCGGGAGTGGGTCCAGGCGCGCGGTCCGATTTCCCAGATGCCGGCGTCGGGCTCGCTCCATCGTTTCCCGTCGTTCGGGCCGCGGTCTCGGCCGCCTTCCAGCTAGCGGCGTCGAGGCGGTCCTGTCGGGCGGCGGCGGCGAAGAGCAGCAGCGCCTCGCCGTGGGCGTCGAGCTGGAACTGCTGGTTGACCCAGTTGCCGACGATGTCTGCACCGCCCGGGTAGCCGGGTAGGTCGAGGTGGCGCTGGTCGGGAACACGGTCGCCGGTGATCGTGTACGCGGGAGCGAGCATGTCGCCGTGGTCAAGGCGATGCCGGCGGCCGCGCCTACCGCGCCGAGCACCCCGTGATGGCGTGACACCCACAGCTGCGGGTCGTGGGAGATCGCCTTGGAGTCGAACACGCCGTGCGATCCGAAGTCGTGCCCGTCCGCACCGTCGGCCGCTTTCCACAGGTTCACCGGTGCGTCGGGGTCTTGGCGGTGTTTGGTCTGCTGGGAGGCGAACCCGGTCCGGCCGAGATAGCGGTCCAGCAAACCCGGCGCGATGGCGTTCGCAGCGAGGGTAGCGGCGGTGCTCGACCCGACCCAGTACTCCCGACGCCGCGGATGATCGCTGGCGAACAGGACCGCGCGGGCGGCGACCTCGGGCTGGTAGATCGGCGGGACCGGCTGAGCGTGGTTCGGCAGCCGCGACAACACCCAGGAGAACTGCGGGGTGTTGACCGCCGGCATCTGCACCATCGTCACGTGCACGTTGCTCTTGTCGTGCAGCAGTTCGCAACGCAGCGACTCGTGAAAGCCTTGGATCGCGTGTTTGGCGCCGCAGTAGGCCGACTGCAGAGGGATGCCGCGGTAGGCCAGCGCCGAACCGACCTGCACGATCGTGCCGCGGTCGCGTGCCTTCATGTGCTTGAGCACGGCCATCGTGGCGTAGACGTAGCCCAGATAGCTGACCTCGGTGACCCGGCGGAACTCCTCGGGCTTGATCTGGTCGAACGGCGCGAAGACCGACGTGAACGCGACGTTGATCCACACGTCAATCGCCCCGATGTCGGCTTCGACCTTGTCGGCGGCTGCGGCGACTGCGTCCGCATCGGCCACGTCCACCTGCATCGGCACCGCCCGTCCGCCGGCGCGCTCGATCTCAGCCGCCGCGCCTTCCAGACCCTTACGGCCGCGCGCGATCAGCACCACGGTGTCACCCCGGCGAGCGGCGGCGACCGCGCTGGCGCGCCCGATCCCCCCACTGGCGCCGGTGACGACAACTGTTGGACTCATATCGGCTTCCTCCTTGAAGTTGTGTGCGGTAGCCACGTGGTAGACGACGTCGGCCCACGCGCTGTTCCGACCTGCCCACGCGCCCACGGTGGGGAGGGTCCGTCTCACCAAGATGCAAGTGATGGTGCGGTCTACTGCGTCCAGGCCAATGCGGACACGTCGCCGTGGCCGACCTCGCCGGTAGCGGACGCGAACGCGCGCAGCGCGCGCACCAGTTCGGTACGCCGGGTCGCGCTCATCACCGCCAACACCGGAGCGACGGCTTCACGTCGCGAGTCTTGGACCTTGCGCACGATGGCCTCGCCGTCAGGCGTAAGACCGAGCTGCAGCACGCGCCGATCACCAGGGTCGTCGCTGCGCGTGATGAGGTTCTTGCCCACTAGTCGCTCGCACGCCCGGCTGGCCCGGGACAGATGCAGGTGCGTGGCATCGGCCAGATCTTTCAGGCTCGACGCGCCGCGGGTCGCCAACACCACGAGTACCCGCAACTGCACGAGGTCGACCTGGTCGGCGACCGCCTCGACCGACCAGGCCGAGATCGCGACCAGCGAACGGCATGCGTCCAACACTGCATCGACGTCTTCACCGGTCGACGCCGGCGTTGCCTCAGCGGCGGCGCTTGAGAGTCGTCGAGTGGCCATTCTGCGAGTATGCACTCCGGTACTTGCGAAATGCAAACGTTGCGGGTGGATCGGAATTGTCAGGACGGGGGGAGTCGCCGAACGGTTGATCGGCAGCCACTTCGGCCTCGGCCGGGGCGACCGCGAGTAGAGACACATCGACGTTCCCGCGTTGCGGTAGGGAAGAACTCCGACGATAGTTATCACGTGCTGCCGACTGAATCCAGAGGGGCCGTGGGGTTGCGCGGCAGTCCGCAGGCCAGGAGCTAGGGACGTGTCGTGGTTCAGAGGCCGACTTGGGTGACGAGGTAGATGAGCGCGGTTCCGGTGATTGTGAGGACCAAGGCGAGACGGGAGGGATGGTTGGCGTGGGCCTCGGGCAGGATGTCGGATCCGCCGATGTAGAGAAGGAATCCGGTGAAGAAGCCGAGGTAGAGCAGGAGTTCACGGTCGGGCACGTGGAACAGCAGGGTCGACGCCGCACCTAATAGCGGGGTCGTCGCGTCGAGGAGCAGCAGCCGCTGGCTGCGGGCGGAGGTGTTGCCGTTGAGCAACATCAGCGTGACGGTGTTCAGGCCGTCGGAGAAGTCGTGGGCGATGACGGCGATCGCGACGGCGAGCCCGACTGACTTGGAGACCTGAAACGCCAGGCCGATGCCGATCCCGTCGAAGAAGGAGTGCGCCGAGAGGGCCAGGGCTGACACGACGCCGAGTTGGGGATGGGTGTGGTTGGAGGCGTATTCGCTCTCGTGGGCGGTGTGGATCGCCGTGAGTTTCTCGATGATGTGGAAGGCCAGGAACCCCGCGGTGAGGGCGATCATCGGTGCCGTGAAATCGGTCCTCGTGGAGATCGTGAGACGGTGTATCTCCGGGAGCAGGTCGAAGGCGACCACCCCTAACAGGACTCCGGCGGTGAAGCCGAGAATGCGGTGCAGCTTGTCCCGGTTGTGCAGTGCGAACCGCCCGCCGGCCAGGGTTGAGGCGAAGGTTGTGGCGGCGAGCAGGGCGGTGATCATGCTGCGCTGGTGTCCGGGTGCGGGTGCTGTAACGCTTTGACGGTGAGCTGTGCGGCCACGGCCAGCAGCAGGACGGCGAACATGATCCCGGAGACCGTGGCGGGGATGGCGACGGCGACGTACACGGCGGGCACCGACGCCAGCGCGGCGGCGGTCCCGACGATCAGCCCGGTGCCGACATCGGCTGAGTCAAGCAGACCGTGTCGGCGGTTGCTGGTCGTGCCGACGACGCTGGTCGGGATGCTGACCAGCAGCGCGGTGCCTTTGGCGACCAGCTCGCCGACGGCGAACACCGACACCAGCAGCGGCACGGCGATGATGCCGCCGCCGATGCCGAACAAACCCGAGGCGATGCCCATCGCCAGCCCGAGGGCGAGGTAGCCGAGCATGACCAGCGGGGTGAGCGGGATCGAGTGGCCCCGGCCCGGCGCGACCAGCAGCAGCCGGATAGCGACGGCGATGAGGAAGACGATGAACATCCCCTGAAGCCAGCTCACCGACAGCCTGCGCAGGAGTCGGCTGCCGATCACGGCCCCCAGAACCGCCCCGGCGGCGACGAACACACCCGCGACCACGTCCACATCGCCGTGCAGTAAGTAGGCGGCTGAACTGATGGCAGCGGTCGGGATGATCGCCACAAGCGAGGTCGCGGCGGCGCGGCGCTGATCCATCCCGACCCGCCACACCAGCAGCGGAACCATCAAGATGCCGCCGCCGATAGCGAACAGTCCGGACAGCACGCCACCGATCACGCCGATCACGACCAAGGCGCCCGTGCCCCCCGTCGCCCTTCGCGCCGAGGCGGTCACCGCGCCGTACGCGGGCGAGTCGACCACTTCCGATGCGGCCGCCGCTGTGGTGGCGGTGGGCGCGTGATGATCCTGTGGGTGGGTGGCGAGGATGGTCATGGCGTGCTCCTACAGGTCGGCGATGCTTTCTCACCTACCTTGCTGCGACGTGCCGACTCGATAAAGGGGCAGTCCGCGTTCACTCTGATAGCTCCCCGCGATCAATCCCAGCCGTCAAAGCGCGGGCTGGTCAGGTGGCGTGGCGTAGGTGACCGGGCTGGCTGCGCCAGCCCGGCGGAACGTCGGAGGTAAGTGCCAGGCGCACGAAGCGGGCCACGGTAGCCGTCTGGGCCCGGTCGGGGTTCCACTGGAGCGTGTAGGGGACCAGTTGTTCCGGCGAGACTGGCACAGCCACCGTGCCAGGTGCGGCGGCCAAGACGGACGGGCTCATCAGGACCCATGCGACATCGGGCTGGCTGGTCCACGCCGTGGCCGCCAGATCGGTCGCATCGAGCACGACGCTGGGCGGGGCGACACCGGCGGCGCTGAGGGCTTGGCGTTGGGCTAGCGCCCACGCCGGGAACAGAGACTCATTGGGCACGCCGAGCACGTCATAAGCCAGATCGGCCAAGGCCACCGTGTCGCTAGCGGCGAGACGATGATCGCTCCTGAGCCCGACCAGCAGCGGTTCGCCGCAGAACACCTCACCGACCACCCCGTCCGGCTCGAACACCAGTCCGCAGGTGAGGGCGACATCGATGCTGCCTTGGGCCACCGAACGCGCAAGGTCGGGTAGCCACATCCGCTCTACGACCAACTCGACATCGGGCGCTTTGGCGGTGAGGGCGTCCCGCAGGTGCACGGCCAGGATCGGTGCGACCGGTGGCGTGATCCCTACCCGCACCGAACCGGCGTCGCCGTGCGCGATCCGGCGCACAGCCGCCGTCGCCGATGCGACATCGTCCAGGATGACCTTCGCCCGGCCAAGAAGTTCGACCCCAGCGCCCGTCAACGCCACCCGGCGCGTCGTGCGGGTGAACAGCGGCGTGCCCAGCTCCCGCTCCAACCGCCGCACAAGCTCGCTCAGAGTCGGCTGAGCCAGGTGCAGGCGCTCCGCCGCCCGCCCGAAATGCAACTCAGCGGCCACTGCCACGAACGCCTCAAGTTGACGCAGTTCCACGCCCGGACCTTACGTGCCAACCGAGCCGGTCGCCCGGATCGATCGGCTCAGGTGATCATTGCGCGCGCCTGTTGCCCGGCCGGGTTCAGCTCGACCGCTGCTCAGGTCGTCGCCAATATCGACCTGTCCGGGCAGCGGGCAGTCATCACCGGCGGTGCCAGTGGGATCGCTATCGAGACCGCGCGCTCCGGCCGTCGTGTGCGCCGAGGTCGCCCTCGCCGTTCCGCTGGGCCGGCGGCGTCACCCATGCGCCCTCGACCCGGCCAAAGCCCAACGCCTGTCGCACGAATCGAACCGACTTGCCCCACACCGCCCACGCGGCCGCTCGTCTGACGGGTCCACCTCGCGCGTCAACGCTGGTCCGCAGCGCAACATCGGACGCCAGCTGGCATTCTTGTAAACCTGTGCAAGTTGCTAATTGCGAGTCTCGTCGTCTAGACATTGTGCATTGGCCCGACGGTGCAGCGTGGCGCCGGCGGAGCAGGTCAGGAACCCGACTCAAGATCCAGGTGAACTCTCATGACGACCATGACTCCTACCGCAACGCAGCAACCGTGTCGCTATATAAACCCTGTGCACGCATTCTTTATCCTCCTGCTAGGCCCTGCTCATTCGTGGGATCACCCGCTCATCGGCACGAAGTACGATTTCCGCTACGCCGAGCTGCGACACCGCGAGGGTGTGGCTCGTCGCCGCGCGCGCGCGGCGCAGCGCCAGCAGCGTGGCCCACGGGCGACGGTCGCCGCGATCTGACGATCACCGTTCGACGTGGCTATGCGGACTAAACTGTGCATGTTACAGAGCTCCCAGCTACAGTTCCGTCCGCCATGGTGCAGCCGTAGACGGCGCGGGAGGGCCTTCGGACAACCGGTACACGCCATAACGATTACCGGGGTGTACGAGTCGATCTCGCGCTGTCGAGGGATCACAAATGCCGCTCGTTCGATGCCCTGGGCGCCTTCGACGAGGCGGCACTTTTCGGGACGGCCCGGTGGTGCCGGGTGACGACCGCCGTCCGCACGCTTCACTAAAATCTGTGCAAAATTGGTCTACGGTGGTGGTGTGACCAGCGGGACTTCAGGCGCCGACGGCGCGGGCCGGGAGGCCTTGTCCGTCGGCGCCGTCGCGGCTCGGCTCGGGGTCGCGCCGGAAACCGTGCGCAGCTGGGGTACCCGCTACGGCTTGGTCCCGTCGTCGCGAACAGGCGGCGGTCACCGCCGTTACTCTGCCGCCGACCTGACGCGGCTGATGCGCATGCAGCGGCTCGTCGGCGATGGGATGGCGCCGGCGCGCGCCGCCCAGCAGGCGCTCGCAACCCCCGAGGACGGCTCCGGCGCCGTTCTCACCCTGGCCAGTGAGGACGACGCCGGGTCGGCGGTGCACCCGCCGTGGCCAGCACATCGGCGCCGCCGCGGTGGTCCTGGCGGCCATGTGCTGGCGATCCGCGACGGCTCGCCGGAGGCGCGCGGCCTGGCGCGTGCCGCTGGCCGACTCGATGTCGACGCGGTCGGCGGCATGCTCGGTGACCTGCTCGCCGAACAAGGGGCTGTCGCCACATGGAATCAGGTGTTGCGTCCGGTTCTCGTCGCGGTGGGCCGCAAGTGGGAGCGCACCGGCGACGGCATCGAGGTCGAGCACCTGCTGAGCGAGGCGACGGTCGAGGCATTGCGCGCGCACCGGCAGTGCCAGGTGCACGCACTACCAGGCCGCCCGGTCCTGCTCGCCTGCTCGGCCGAGGACCTGCACGTGCTGCCTCTGTACATCATCGCCGCGGCGCTGAGCGAGCACCGGGTGCCGCTGCGGGTGCTCGGGGCACGCGTACCGCTGACGACCCTGACTGCGGCCGTTCGCCGGACCGGTGCGTCCGCGGTGTTCGTCTGGCGCCAGGTCAAGCCCGCCGAGGTCGAGCACCGCGACGAGTACCGGTTGGAGTTGGCGCCGACCCGCCCGCCCGTCCTGGCTGTCGTGGGCGGCCCAGGCTGGGACGAGGTAGATCTGCCGGCGCGGACGCGTCGGGTTGCAGACCTGGCCGAGGCCGTGGCCGTGTTGCGCGCCGCACCGAGATAGGGCGCCGCCACAAACTTGTGCAAGTTGCTGAATCGTCGTGGGGCGAGTTATACCTGCCAGGTCGGCTGCACCCTCCGCGCCGACTCCCAAGGTCGGTCGCCCCACCGGAAAGAGGTTCCTCATGGCTCTGGCAAGCGCCGTCACCATCGGCTCGCTGACGGCCAACAATTTTGCGACCGTGTACAACTTGTTCTCGCTGGTCATCGCGAGCATGGTGTTCACCGCGCTGTTCCTGCTGGTATCCCAGCGACGAGTAGCGCCGCGATATCGCAATGCGCTGGTCGTCTCCGCAGTTGTGTGCGGGATCGCCGCGTACCACTACTTCCGGATCTTCGACAATCTGAAGGCCAGCTACCCTGCCGGCGCGACGGTCGACTCGGTCCACAAGCTGTCCAACGTCGCCTTCAACGAGGCATATCGCTACGTCGACTGGTTCCTGACCGTGCCGCTGCTGCTCATCGAGACCGTCGCGGTCATGGCGCTTCGTCGCAGCGAGTCCCGAAGGCTGCTATTCCGCCTCGTCCCGGCGTCGGCCCTGATGATCGGCCTGGGCTACCCGGGTGAGATCGCCACAAGCACGACGGCTCGCGTTCTGTGGGGCGTCGCGTCCACGATCCCGTTCCTTTACCTGCTCTACATCCTGTTCGTCGAGCTGTCGAAGTCGCTGGTGCGTCAGCCTTCCGAGGTCGTCCATACGATCAAGATGCTGCGAATCTCGCTGGTCGGCCTTTGGGGCGTCTACCCGATTGCGTACATGTTCCCGATCTTCGGTGGCACCTTCTTCGGCGGCGAGGGTGGCTTCGTGTTGCGGCAGGGCGGCTACTCGATCGCGGACATCCTGGCCAAGGCCGCGTACGGCCTCGGGATCTACAAGATCGCTCGGGTGAAGAGCCGGCTCGAGGACTCCGCCTACGACGACGAGGTCGAGGTCGAGGCCGGTGCTCGCACGTCGGCGAGCCGTGTCAAGGCAGCCTGAGACCAATGAGCCTGGACGCCCCTGGCGTGGGCCTCTGGGGGTCCGCTGTCCCTCCGTGGACCCCCGTTCGGGCGACGCCGACCACGGCGCAGTCGCCGATCGCTGCCAAGGGTCTGATGCACGGCTTGTCCGTCGTCGGCGTCCTCGCGTTGCTCGCTGTGCTCGGCGCGCAGGCGGTGGCGCCTGATGTGCTCCAGCGCGCGTCGGTCGGCCTTGCGGTCGTCGGGATCCTGATCGGCATCCCACACGGGGCGGTTGACCACATGGTCCCGTTCTGGACAAGCTCCACCAAGCCTCGGGCGACTGTGATGGCGGGGATTCTCGTACAGTACGTCTGCATCGCGGCCGTCGCCGGCGTGGCGCTGTACCTGGTTCCCAACGTCGCGGTCACCGTCTTTCTTGTTGCCTCGGCCCTGCACTTCGGGTGGGGGGAGGCGCAGTTCGCGCGGGCCTCCGACGCCGGGTCGGCCACCGGCCTGCACGCCGTTCGAGCGATCGCACACGGTACCGCGGTGGTCGGCTTGCCGTTGAGCCTGTGGCACCACCAGGTGGCCGTCGTTCTAGGGCGGCTCGCGCCGTGGTTCGCGGGCGAATCCAGCGGCTGGCTGCTCAGCGCAGCGGCCGGCGTGGTGCTCACCCTCAACGCAGCGGTCGCGCTGGCGGCCCTGCGCGCTGGCAGGCTGTGGGAGTCGGCGCAGACGACGCTGCTGGTGGTGGTGTTCGTCGTGGCCCCGCCGTTGGCCGCTTTCGCTGTCTACTTCGGGTTCTGGCACTCTCTGCGCCACATCGGACGGGTGCTCGCGCTCCCCGGTCTCGGCTCGGCGCGGCTGTCGACGCGCGCAGCCATCGCGCGGTACGCGTGGCACGCAGCCCTTCCGACGGTGGCCGTTGCCGTTGCGCTGCCCATCGTTTGGGCCACCGGCTCGCGCACGGTGATCACGTCGCTGTTCGTCCTGCTGCTCGCGCTGACCTTCCCGCACATGCGCACGATCGCCGGGATGGACCGCTGGGCCGCCCGCACCGCCCCAGGGCGACCAGCAAACCGGGAACCAACGACGCATCCAACGCGGCAACCGAATGAGAGGACACGGTGATCAGGACCGAGATAATCAGCAGGCGCCGGCGGTTCGCGGCGGCGGATGCCGTTGGCTCGCCCACCCCGCTATCGCGGCACCAGCGACGCGCGGTGCTACGGCGCATGGACCATCTGCTGGTACAGCTCGCGGGCCCGCTCGCCGTGGCCGCCGACCGGATCGTCCATGCGCCCGGCAAGTTGCTGCGTCCAGGCCTGACGTTCGCCGCGGCCTCGCTCGCAGCGCCACACGGCGATGCCGCGGTGTCGGCCGCCGCCGCTGTGGAGTTTTTGCACTGCGCCACTCTGGTGCACGACGACGTGATCGACGATGCCCGTGAGCGGCGCGGGATCGCGACGATCAACGCCGTAGAGGGCATGGCGACGGCGATCGTCACCGGCGATCTGCTCATCGCGGCGGCCCACTCCGCAGCGGCGTGGGTAAGCCCGGCGGCGGGCGCGCTGGTGATGTCAACGCTCGCCGAGCTGTGCGCAGGGCAGGCGTGGGAGAATCACCATCGCTTCAGCACGATGACGACGGTGGACGATGCGCTGTCGGTAGCGCGCGGCAAGACGGGCAGCCTGCTACGGACCGCCTGCCTGCTCGGCGCGCACGCGTCCGACCTGCCACCCGCGGTGCAGACCGGACTCGCCGAGTTCGGCATGGCCTTCGGGGTCGCGTTGCAGATCGTCGACGACGTCCTCGACCTCGTCTCTAGCACCGAGCTGCTGGGCAAGCCGGTGGGGTGCGACATGCCCTCGGGCACGATGACCGTGCCCCTGGTGCTCGCCCTGCGGTCGTGTCCTGAACTCGCCGACCTCGTGCGGCCCGGCCTCGATCAGCTCGAACAGCGTCGG
>JBBQUT010000049.1:0-24763 GCA_038212215.1 Mycobacteriales bacterium | reverse complement strand
CGAACCGAGGGAAAGCGGCACCACCAGGCCCTCATCGCGCTGGCCCGCCGCCGGATCAACGTCCTCTACGCAATGCTCCGCGACCGGCAGCCCTACCAACCTCGAGCGCCCAAAGTAGCTTGACAACAGCATCAGCCTGTCATCACGTCGCACTATGCCTGTCGGGTCTGTTGCGTTGATCTCCCGCGGGAAGCTGTAGCCGGCCGGTGCGGAGGAGGCAGACCTCGAAGTGATCATTCGATCAGTCTGCGGACCCAACGACGATCGACCAACGCGGCAGACCCCGCCAAGCTCCTCGCGGGTATGTCAGCGTGGCTGGGCCAAAAGGCCCCGGTCGTTGTTATTGCCGTGTCTGCGCGGCGATGATGACCATGGCTTCGGAACGGCGTTCGTCGAATGGTTCACCACTGACACGGCCACCGTTCGCGCCGTAGACGGCAACGGGTCGCAGGCCGGCCTGGGCCATCATTGCGACGATCTCGTTGAGCCGGTAGTACCGCATGAAGTGCCGGAACCACCCGCCGGTCCCGTCCGGGCGTTGCAGGCGGATGAGCGTCATGGTGGTTCGCGCTTCCGGGTTGATGATGGACACTTCGGTGCGGGTCGATCCGTTGGGTAGCGGCGTGACGTCGACCTGGCGTTGGACGCGCTTGTTCTCCCAGTGCGGGCCATTGACGTATTCGAAGACGAACGGCGCGTCGTCGTGCAGCGCGTTCGCGGCATTGAGAAACACCGCCGCGTTGGCGGCGTCGATGCTTTCGTAGCCGAATGACGAGCCGATATTGAATACCGCGCTCATCGACTTGTTCGTAATCTCGGCCGGAAGAGGCTTGGTCATGTCCGCCACCACGTACCTGATGCGCACATCCAGCGCGGCGGCCTTCGCGCGGCCGAGTTCGGCGATCTCCGGTTGGATCTCGACGTTCGTGACGTCGAAGCCGTGGGCCGCGAAGGCGGGATCGTGGGTTCCGTCACCGCAGCCGAGCACCAATATCGGTTCGCCACGCATCAACCGGTATCCGTTGTCGGCCAGGCGCTCGAGCAGGTCAGCGACGAAACGGATGTGCTGCTGCGTCGCCGCGACGTAGTCGGGAAAGCTTTCTAGGTACAGCTTTCCGTAGGACGGTTCGTCCTGGCCAACGCCCTCGAGGAAAAGTGTGCGCGCCTGCCGACGGTAGAAGTCGGTGAAGCGTGCCGCCAACGCGGCCTGCTCGGCGTCGGTCATTGTCCGCATGATGTAATCGCGCACCGCGCCGTGCATCTCGAAACTATCGTCGTTCACCGTGACGAGGAGCCGCCTCCTGAGGTCGGCGAGCGCAGGGGCCGGGTCGAGCGGCGCGGCGATCGTCCCGACGACGTCCCTGGACACCGGCTCGTACTCGAATGCGATGATCTTGGCGACCGCCTGATCGTCCGCGGGCAGCCCGTCGAAGGACAACGCAATCCACCCATCGAAGTTCCCCACCGAGTTCGGCAGCTCGCGCGCCAGTCGTTCCGGATCTGCGTCGGCGGCGGCGCCCGCGAAGAGCTTGAGCGCGAGCGGGTTGCCGGCAGCGCGCTGCCAGACCAACCGCGCTGCCTCGGGGGAGACTTGGACGTTGCGCTCGCGCAGCAGGGCGCTCGTGTCCTGCTCGGCCAGGCCGTACAGCACCAGGCATTCCGCCAGTGGAGCGGAATGCGCGTCGTCCACCCGCACCCGGCTGGTCGCTACGATGAGCGAGGCTGTCCGACTATATTCCAGGCGCTTCATCAGAGTGGCCAGGTTTGGGTCGCTGACCAGGTGGACGTCGTCGAGCACGAGGAGCATCGGTGTCACGTCGAGCAGGTCGATCACCGCGTCGATGAGCCGTGCCGTGTCGATCCGCCCGGTGAGAGCGGCGCGCAGCCGCCTGCCGGCCCGCGGGCCGACGACCGCCGCGAGCGCCTTGGCCACTGCGACGAGGGTGCACGCCGCCGCCTTCTCCTCACAGAACACCCAGCGCAGCTGACGCTCGCGCTGAACCTGGCGACACAGCCGCGCCGCGAGCGCCGTCTTTCCCTGACCGGCGACGCCTTCGATGACAAGCAGCGAACGGCCCTCGCCGACGTAGCGCGTCAGCGTCGCCAGCTCCGCGTCCCGATCGATCAACCCGGCGTCACGACCCAACGCCCGCGCGGTCGGCGCGAACAGGCCGGAATCCTCGATCACGGCGGCAAACTCGCGGTCCCGCCGCTCGCTGCGGTGTGCCCGCCACTGCAGGAACCCGAACACCACACCACCAACAGCCGAGACCACTCCGGCGGCCGTTCCGATCAGCGCAAGCACGTCCACGACCCTCCTCCAACGAGTCCGGCGACCCCGACAGTCCTAGCAGACGGCCGCGCCGCCCGTTGCGGGAGTTGCCGCCGATACCGCTGGCCGGATCATGCTTGGAAGAGCCCAGGTGATCATCCATTTCATCCTCGAGCGCGGAATCGACCAGCGTCTTCGTCAACCGGGCCAGCAGCCGGCCCTCCCCGGTCACTGCAGACCCTGAGCGCGGGCGCGCTCGGCCAACTGCTGGATCAGGTGCTCGTCGACCGCGTCTGACAGCTCGAGGAAGCCGTGGCTCCACTACCGCACGGTGACCTTGCCCGCCGAGTTCAGCCGCAAACTGGTCGAACTGTTCGACCTGGCGCTACAGCAGCACGCCGGCCCGACCGAGCGCGGCAAGCTACAGCTCCGGAAGCGACTGGTTGAGCTCGAACGCCAGGAAGACCGCTACATCGAGCTGGCCGTCGACCCGGACTGGGCGAAAGCCAAGCTGGTCGAGAAGCTGCGCGACATCCGCGACGAACGAGCCCGGTTGAAACGGTCGTTGAACGATACTGGCCAGGAGCTTGTCCGTGGTCACGCCATTGCCCGGCGGATGCTGGACTACCTGGAACGCCCGCATGTGCTGCAGGCCGCTCGCGCCGACCGGGCGAAGCGTGAACCGGTTGCTGTTCCACCCACAAGCTCAAGATCGACATTATCGTCGACGGCGACGCCCTGGTCACGGGTCACCAGCTGCTTGAACCGTTCGCCACCGTCGTCTACCAACTGCGGCAAAGTCACCCGTGCCGATGCTCAGAGCTGAGCGCCGTAGCCCTTCGCTGCTGTGGGCCGGACATGAAAACAGCGGCGTTCCGCTGAGGGACACCGCTGTTGATAAGCGGGTGCTGACCTTACTTGAAGCCTGTCCAGTGCCAATACTCATCCATAGCTCATCGCGACCGAGAGGGCGGATCATGCGACTCGGTGGTACTCGTTGATCAGCCCGCCGAGCACCTGCTTACGGCGGATTCGTGTCGTGCGGTCGGTCCCGATCTGGAATGTGGTTTGGTGGCAGTTGCTGCCGGCCCTGGTGCGGCCGATGCTCGTTGGAGTGCGTCTGGATACAGCCAGCACAGCGCGCAGATGTCGGCTTCCCACGATGACCAGGTGGTCCAGGCATTCTCGGCGCGCGGTGCCGACGAACCGCTCCGCGTAGGCGTTCGCTCGCGGGGCCTGGATCGGTGTCTTGATGATGCGCAGGCCGCTTGAGGTAAAAACACCGTGTCGAAGGCGGTCCTGAAGTTCGCGTCGCGGTCGCGGATCAAGAAGTTGAAATGCGCGTGCCGATCCTGCAGGTCCATCAACAGGTTGCGGGTTTGCTGCGTAACCCACTCGTTTGTGGGATGGGGATGCTGCACGGACTGGTGACAGTTCGGTTATGCCGCGCAGGCGGCGGTGTTGGTCATGATCGTCTCCCATTCGATCGGGGTCAATCGGCCGAGTGGGGCTTGGCGACGTCGGCGGTGGTAGGTGCGTTCGATCCAGGTGACGATGGCGATGCGCAGCTCGTCGCGGGTGGCCCAGCGGCGGCGGTCCAGGACGTTGCGTTGCAGCAGCGCGAAGAAGCTCTCCATGGCTGCGTTGTCCGCGGCGGAGCCGACCTGGCCCATCGAGCCGACCATCGCGTGGCGGGTCAGCGCGCGTTGCATCTTTCTTGATCGAAATTGGCTTCCGCGATCGCTGTGAACCACGCAGCCGGCGACCTCGCTGCCGTCCACGCGGCGGCGGGCGACGGCGTTGCCCAGCGCGGCGACGGCCAGGCGAGACTTCATCCGCGAGTCGATGGAGTAGCCACGATGCGGTTCGACCAGACGTCGTTGACCGCGCAGAGATAGAGCTTGCCCTCACCAGTCCAGTGTTCGGTGATGTCGGTCAGCCACAGCCGGTTCGCCTGGTCGGCGGTGAAGTCGCGGGCGACCAGATCATCGTGCGCCGGCGCCGCCCCGGCGCGGCGCGCCGTGGAGTAGCCCTTGGGCTTGCCGAACACGCTCCACCAGCCGTTGGCCGAACAGATCCGCCACGCCGTCCGATCAGCCATCACCTGCCCGGCGTCGCGGGCCTCATCAGCGAGCAACCGGTAGTAGGGCTGCCTGGCGATCTTCAGAACCCGACACGTCACCGCGACCGGCACCCGCACAAGGGCGCCGGCCGCGGCAAGGTCACGGACGAGCGGGTACATCATTTTCCCGGCAGGTTCGCCTGCGACAGATACGCCGCCGCACGGCGCAACACTTCGTTCTCCTGCTCCAGCAGCCGGTTGCGGCGCTTGAGCTCGCGCAGCTCGCCTCGCTCAAGGTCGGTGCTCCCGGGCTTCACGCCGGCCTCGATGTCGCCAGCCTTGAGCCACAGATTCAGACACGACTCGCTGATCCCGAAATCCTTCGCGATCTGGGAAAGCGTGACGCCGCCCTCGCGGCGCCGGGCCACCGCGATCACGTCGTCGCGGAACTCTCTGGGATAGGGCTTGGGCACGGTGCACATCCTTCCAGCGGCACACCTCACGGCACCACAGATCAGATGTCACCTATTCGTGCAGCAGCCCCCACCGATGAACGACTCTCGCAACCAGTGGATCAGTTCTCGGGGTCCGGCCAACACCGCCCGACACGACGTTCACTGACGACTCGGCGGTGATAGTCGCCCGATTCGGGTTCGCGTGTAGGTCTATGCCCTGGCACTGCACCTGCTCGAGGTGGAATCGACCTCGCTCATCCACCGTCATGCCAAGGGCCTTGGGGAGGGAGATGGACAAACACGCGGGGTAGCTGCCACGCCAGGTCCTCGTATGGCAGACGCACGAGCCGCAAACTGGCCACATGGACACAGTGTCACCGCTGGAAGGTGCGGCGACCTCAAGCCGTCACAGATAGGCTCCCCGATGCGCGTTGGGCGACCCGCCGGCCGCAGCGAGAAGGGAAACGGTAATGGTTGCCGCGAACCAGACCAGAATCGCATCGGTCCTGTCCGGCAAGAATCAGTTGCGGGTTCCCTTGTACCAGCGTCGCTACGCGTGGAGGCGTGAGGAGTGGACAGCTCTGTGGGACGACGTGCTGCACCTCGCACTTGAGCGAAAGAGCGACCCAAGCGCACGACATTTTCTCGGATCTGTTGTCTTGGCGCCTACCCCCAACGGCGCCGCTGATGCCCGTCTGGTGATCGACGGTCAACAGCGGCTACTGACTGCCAGCCTGCTCCTGTGTGCCTTACGCAACGATGAATCGCCGTGCCCGGCGGCGCTGCGCGCCCGCGTCGACCGGTGTCTGCTCACGGTTGCTGGCAAAGGCGGACCGCTGAACCGTCTGAAGTTACTACCTACCCAGTTCGACCAGACTGCATTTTCCAGAGTCGTGCATCGTCAGGACCTTGAACCCGCACATCAGGTGTCGAAGGCGTACGACTTTTTTCTGAAGCGGTTGGCCGCGATGCAACAGGGAACGGACGAGCACGTCGACGGCGTAACGACGGCTGAGGTAGTGCGAGCCGTGCTGGACGGCCTTGAGTGCGTCGCAGTGGTGGCTGATGACAGTGACAACGTTCACAGCATCTTTGAGTCCCTCAACAACCGCGGTCAGCCGCTCACACAGGCTGATCTGATTCGAAACTACGTCTTCATGCGATTGAGCTCCAACGCAGAGGATTTTCATGAGTACACGTGGAAGCCATTGGAGGAGAAGTTCTCCGCGGACGAGTTGACCCAGCTCTTCTGGCTGGACCTCGTGCGAACTCGACCGACGATCACGCAACGACAGACGTACGTGGAGCAGCAGAAGAAGCTGCACAAGGTCACGACGATCGGACTCAAGCGGGCGATCGATGAGGTCGTTCGAGCGGGTGCGCTGTGGGAACGAATACTCCGCCCCGTGGGGGAACCGAGCAAGCCCGTGCGGAACCGACTGGAGCGTCTGAAGGAGTGGAAAACCACCACGGCCTGGCCGGTCCTGATGTTCCTACTCGAGCAACGTGAGCTAGGCGATGCCACGAGCGCCGAGGTGGCTCGCGCAATGCTGTATCTAGAGAGCTACTTCGTTCGAAGGGTTGTGATTGGCCGCGCTACCGACAACATGAACCGAGTGCTCCTCGCGGCTCCGCAGTCGATAAGAGGGAATGCGGACTCTGTCGACACCGCCCTAAGGCGCTACCTCTCCGGTGATGACAAGCACTGGGCCACCGACGACGAGCTTCGTCGAGAAGTAGGAGCAAAGGCGTTCTACAATCACGGCAAAGCTTTTCAGAAAACGCTCATCCTCTCATGGTTGGAACTCGATCTGGCCGGTGGGGAGTACGTGTTGGCCGATGACTTCACCGTTGAGCACGTGATGCCGCAAACGCCAACACCCGCCTGGCGCGCCGAGGTAAAGAGCGGAGCGGCAGCTGGTGAGAATGTTGACCTTCTGTATTCCGGCTTGGTCAACACACTCGGAAATCTGACGCTGGCACGTTCCGGTAGGAACTCGCAGATGGGTAATAAGAGCTTCGCGGACAAGAAGGCAATCCTCGCCAAGCACGGATCCGGGCTCCAGATGACCAAGGAGATCACCAAGAAGCACCACTGGCGTCCAGATGACATCCGGAGGCGAAGCGACGTAATGGTCGAACGGATCATCAAGACTTGGCCCGGACCGTTGGAGAGGTAGGACTACCTCAGCGACGACGGAGCGCTGCCTCGACATTGGCGCGTTGAGGGCGCGCAGTTCGTCCGCGTCCCCGCGATCGGCCTTGGGCGAAGATCGGCGATCAGCCGTGCACCAAGTAGGAGCACGAACCCCTTGCCGAGGGGCAGCGCGGGGTGACATCGGGTGGCATCAGGGGCGAGATGTCCCACTGCCCGCCGCGCGTACCGTCCCATCTGGGCGCCCGCTCATCGCACGAATCGAGCGCCAGATCGACGGTTCAGCGCGCAACGCCGCAGCTCGTTTGTGGCGTCGCAAATTTCGCTTCGGAGATGGCGGTAAGCAGCTCGTTTGCGATCCTGCGAGGGCTGGCCATCAGGTCGACTGTGGCAAAGCGAATGCGGTGACCTTGGATGACCACCTCCTCGTCGAGGTGCTCCCCGAGACTCGGATGCAGCATGAGCCCTTCGGATTTGTTGTAGGGCTCGCGAGCGTCCTGGGACATTAGGTAGGCGTAGATCTGGTACACGTAGTCAGTCTTGAGGCCCGACTTTCCAAACTGTCCCGTTTTTTAGTCACCGAGGTGAACTTGGTGTCGATAACGATGCTGCGCGGCCCTGCACCCGTGGGGTTCGGGTGCTGTAACTGCACGTCGAGTTGCATGCCGGGGAGGATCGCTGCCATGCCGGGGGAAGCCATAAACGTGTCCCAGGTCAGGCGCCGGCCGTGCACGACTGTCCAGCCGTCTGACGTGAGCCGGTGTCGATAGAAGCCGCACACCGCGTTCTCGAACAGCTTGCGAAGGTACACATCGTCGGTGTCGGGGATCGGCAATAGGCCGTTCCCGGAGCTGGTCGTGGGGATGGCGAGGGTCAAGAGCAGTTCGGCAGCGGCGATCATGAGCCGGTCGCGAATGAGGAGCCGTTGGCGTTGCATTGCGGGCACCGCGCTGGCCGACGGGCTCGGGCCGCGCACGCCGGCGGCAGCCATCTGGAGGGCTAGGGAGCGGTATCGGGGCTCTCTGGGGACGAGTATCGCGGCCTTCTCGAGCGCAGCCTTCGCCAGGCGGTTGGCCGTAGTGTCGGTGACAATCTCATCGAACGTGCAATTCACCTGACCACGCTGGAGCAGCTGATGGCGCTCGGTAGACAGCGTGTTAATTCGGCCCCGGACCCTGGTCACGGCACGCGTGGCCCCCTGGAAGCCGACCGAAAGTCCGGTGTGGAGCCGGGAAGACACCTCATCGGCGAGGATTCGGGCCACGAGGTCGGGCAAGTCTTCGGGGTTGTCCTCGGCCGCTACGAGTCCGGCGCCCGAGCTGCGGTAAAGCGTCGAAGCGAAGAGCTGGAGCAACCATACATTTCGGATCGGGATCTGCACGGCTATAGGCCGAGCAGTTTTTGGTACGCCGATTGGGCAACCTCAGGACGATCGAACCAGTACTCCTCAAGCAGGGGTCGCACGTCGGTCTCCACGACGCGACGCCACCAAGCGTCCGTGTCGAGCCCGGCTTCTTCGATGCGGACCGAGGGGGTGAAGTAACTGTGCCCGATGCAGTACTGACGTCCTAGGGCACTGTCCTTGGCGATGTCGTCATTGAGCGCTGACACTCTGGTGCTGTAGGTCTCGAGGAGGTCGAGGTCGTAGCCCAGGCCGCTGACGTGCTGTACCCAGTCCTCGCCGAACGACGGCGACAAATCGAAGAAAGCGAATCGCCGACGCAAAGCCATATCAACGATGGCTAGTGAGCGGTCGGCAACGTTCATAGTGCCGATGACGTGCACGTTGGGCGGGACGAAGAAGGGAGGTTCATTATCGCGGGGGTAGGCAAGCCTCATGGCGTGGTCGGCTGAGCGTTTGTCTGCCTCGATGAGTGTCAACAGTTCTCCCAGCACCTGCGCCGGGTTACCGCGGTTGATTTCTTCGATGACCAGGACATATGCGTTCTGAGGGTCGTTTGCAGCAAGGGTGCAAAGGTCGAGGAACGGGCCATCTGCGAGTTGAATGCCAATGGCCGAAGGACGCCATCCCCGCACGAAGTCTTCGTAGGTCAGTGAGGGGTGAAACTGCAACACTTGAACTCGGGCGCTGCCTCTTTCGTTGCACAAAGCCCATCCGAGCCGCCGAGCGAGCCAGGTCTTTCCGGTGCCGGGCGGGCCCTGTAGGACGACGTTTTTGCGCGAGCGCAATCGTTCAATCATCGGTTCCAAGGCGCTCGTGGGGATGAAGCAGCCGTCGTCGCGGATTGAGTCGACATCGTAAGTCTCGCCGCTGAGCTCGGGGAGTGCGTCACCGGAGGTGATTGTGGTGGCGACTGCCTCGCCGGCTGGTGCCTCCGGGGGCGTCTCCCGCCGCGCTGATGCGGCCAAATCGTTCCATGCAGCGTGCGAAAGCTCAGGAAACGTGTTGAACGGGGTCCGGGGGTCCGCTAGCCAGGCTTTCAGCGCCTCAGTGTTGGCGAGGAACTGTTCGCCGTTGATCTTGGGGTTGAGCGACAACGCAGCCGCTACATCCGGAAAACGCTTCTTCAGGAACGTGGTGTTGGTCGAGTCGTAAGCTGCGAACACTTTTGGGCGGATCCAGTAGATGCCCATAGTCAGCTTGCGGGTGCCGCCGCTCGCGCACGCGTCGAACGTTGAGACGAGTCGTTCACGCGTCTCTTCTGTGGCTTCGGTGGCGTAGTCGACGGCGGCTTGGCACAGGTCCCAGAGGGAATCAACGTCGTTGTCACCGCGCTCGTTCTCGAAAGACACAAACCATGAATTGAGATTATTGAGTACCGGCACACCGGCGAAAGTCTCCGGGTATGGCGGCTCCATGCCAAGTTCCTGGCCGTAAGCGTGGGCCACGCTCGCGCGGGCTTCATGCCGGATGCCGCGGTTAAAGGTGCCCAGCACCGTGAATGGGTCGATGTCGCGCAAGGGCCCGCTGGTCCCGTCAGTGAGGTGATCAGACTGCAAATACTTGAACAGCTTTGGGCGTCCTGACGCCCTTGCGACGTCCCACACTTTCTCCAGAAGGGCGTCGTGGTCGTTTTGGTAGGTGAGGAGGGCGTCGGCAAGGCGCGGGTAAAAATCCGCCCATGAGTAGTCCGCCTCGGCACTGGGCTGCGGCAAGGTCAGGAGATGCATGACCTCGTCTTCGCCGGTCTTGATAGCGAAGAGCGTTGTGGCGGAACCGATTTCGTTCTGCGCCGCCAGCGACAGTTCGTTGCGGGGGACGCCTGTGCGGACCCATGTCACCGGCCGCCAGTGCTGGTGCAGGTGGCTTTCGGGGTGGTACTCGTAGGGTCCCGACACGTTACCTATGTCGAGGGTGCTGGACGTCCGGTTGGGACAGACCACGACGTCGCCCTCGGCCATAGCGTGAACGAAGCGGTAGAGCGTCCCTGCGCTCGCTGGGATCGCGGCTTCTTCGAGGTCGGGCATCCGTTCCGCGAGTACCTTTTTGAACGCCTCGCGCGTGGAAGGGATCTTGGTGAGGTCGCCTACCTCATCCCATCCGATTCGCACGGCACCGTCTGAAACCGGGTCGATCTCCGGCCGGTTGTTGTGGATGCCCCAAATTGTCATACTGCGGAGGTTACTCAACTTCGAGTCTATCGTTTCAAGACAGCGGGGCCGAACCAAACCGCAAGATCGACGCGTCGGATCAGTCACTGAATGGACTGCCGGCACCAAGCTCAGGAGGTGTTCGCCGGGTTAGTCACGCGTGCCTTGCCGGCTGGTGATTCTGGGCTTTGGCAGCAACACAGCGCCTAATTCTGCGCGCAGTTTCACGCTGGCCGCACATCACCTGAGCCGGACAGAACGACGGCCACGTTGGCAGCGAGGTGCGCATCGGGCGCCGACTGCGGACCGCGTTGTCTCGAGCAACCCTCATTCGCCCCGGTGCTGAGGGCGACGATCTCCCGGTCACTGGCGCCCCTGCCTTGGAACGACGGATTTCATGGCCGTACCCCTCATCATCAACGAGAAGTTAGTTCGTTGCTCGTCGGTGCCGTCAGTCCCAGTCTTTAGGAAACGAGCTCACCCAGGGGTGCGTGGCTGGCAGGCCGACCCGCGCCTCGGCGGCGCGCTCGCGCAGCAATACCGGCAAGAGGACGGGTGCCGCGGTCGTCGTCTGGTCAAGAAGGTCCCAGCGGCCCTCGTAGCGTTGCCAAACAGTGCTGTTCACTCGCGCTTGGGATACAGGTGCATTCCGTTTCCCCAGCGGGGCGTTGGGGTCAGTCAGCCAGTTCTGATGCACGATCCAAGCCGCGGCCGCGACGTGATCGCGAGGAACGACAAAGCCGCGAACGGGGGCGGACCTCAAGCGCGGGACAAGCACCAGGACGAACCACTCTCGCTCCGAGAGCGCAGCAGCTGAGCCTTCTCACCAAGCGGCCAGCTGGTCACCCCCGCGCGGTCTTGACCTGTATCTCGATCGTCGGCCGGTCCGGCAGGTGGGTGCCCACCGCAAGGAGATCGGTGCGCTCAAGCCCGTCCCTCGTCAATGCGGCCGCCCACCCCCAACGAGCCAACTCGGAACATGCCCAATGCTCACCGACCGACTTCGTAAGCTTGGTGTCCGCCATTGGTCGAGCGTGCACCTCGAAAGGGAATAGCGCGAGAGGTCAGATCGTCAGCCTTTCGATCTTGCGTCGGGGCCGGTTGAGCGGCTTGCCCTGCCCGCGAGAGACGAGTCTGAAGCACGAGAACGACCGATCTGCGCGTTCGCCCACGGCGACCAACCTGCGCGAGATCGACGGCTACGGGCGACGATTACACCTCGTCCGCGGCATGGTGTTTCGGCATGGAGCGGATGGATACAACGCGGCCCTGCGGTCCGAGTCGGAAGGACCGCTGTGGGGGCGAGGCTGCCTTGTCGCGGAACTTGTGTGTGGTTGCGTCTTCGCTCGGGCTCTCGCCTCTGGCGCTAGCGTGCCTCGTATGAGTGCACCACTGCCGAGTAGCACGCCGTCCGAGCAGGGTGTTGACCCGGCCGGCCTTGCCGGGTTCTTCGACGCTTTAGAGGACCACACTGGTATCGAGGCGCACAGCGTCATCGTGATCCGGCACCGTAACGTCGTTGCCGCCGGCGCGTGGTGGCCCGTCCGCCTCGATCGCGCGGGGCTTCTGTACTCGTTGAGCAAGTCGTTCACGTCGACTGCGTTAGGCATTGCTGTCGGCGACGGGCTGGTCGATCTCGACGCGCCCGTGCTCGATTACTTTCCCGAGGTCCCGCTCGTCCACGTGCCCGCGCGCGTGCGCGCACGCACCGTGCGGCACGTCGCCTCAATGCGGACCGGGCATCGGCACGAGACATGGGAGAGTGCGCTCGCGACCGACGCCGCCGACCCGGTGGGGGCGTTCCTGCGCATGTCCGTCGAGGACGATCCGGGCACTGTGTTCACCTACAACCAGCCGCCGGTGATGACCATCGCCGCGCTCGTGCGGCGGGTGACGGGCTCCACGGTGTCCGATCTGCTACGCACCCGGGTGCTCGACCCACTAGGCGCCGGACCGATCGGTTGGCTGCAGTACCCGGCTGGGGACGACCTCGCGTTCAGCGGCTTGTTCGCCACGCCGGACGCGGTGGCCCGCCTCGGTCTCCTCTATCTCGACGACGGCATGTGGGCGGGCCGCCAACTGCTGCCGAGCGGCTGGGCCGCGGTCGCGAGCCGCGCGCACTCCGACACGTCGGGTGAACCGTTCCCCGACTGGCAGCAGGGCTATGGGCTCGGGTTCTGGCGTGCCCGCCACGGCTTTCGTGGCGATGGCGCCTGGGGTCAGTTCTGCCTGGTGCTGCCCGACCAGGACGCGGTCGTGGCGATCACCTCGGCCGTGGTGCACATGCAGGACGTGCTCGACGCGGTGTACGCGCACCTGCTGCCGGCGATGCGAACGAACCCGGCACCACCGTCGAGCGCCGACGACGCGCTCGCTGCACGGCTGGCCGCGCTTGCCCTCGAACCCGAACGCGGCACCTCCTGGACGCCAGACACTTCTGCCTGGGACGACCTGGACTTCGGGCCGCTGGGCGGTGCATGTCCTGCCCTGGCGCGGCTCACCTCGGCCGGCGTCCGTGCCGGCGGACGGGTCATCCTTACCGACGACACCGGCGACGTAGTCGAGGTTCGGGTCGGTGACGGCGGCGCATCGGTCGTCGTCGCCGCCGGCTGGGCCGACGCCGAGACGCTGCTGCTCGACGCGGTCTTCGCCGACACCCCGCACCGCTTGTCGTTGGTCTGCGACACCCGCTCGATGACGTTCACAGCGCACTGGCGCACCATCCCGCTGCACGCCACCCGGCTGCGCGACCTGCGGACGCCCAGCGAGGAGCCGGTCGTGCTCGACGTCGCACCGCAGTAGGTCAGTCCGCGTGAGTGGCGCTACTGCCGCCATACGTACTGATGCACGCTCGGCCGGCGCTGGCCAGGTGCGCGAAATCGACGGATACCGCGCCGTTTTGCGGCGCTGGCTCGGCGCCTCGCCATCCACTTTCTGGCACGGTCGGAACGATCGGGATTCGTTCCGCGCCAGGGCGCCCCTCGTCGGTCACGCACAGGCACCGGAACTCGCTACCACGAACACTGCGGTGTAGCTGCTCGCTGGTCGGGCCGTCTCATGCGCCGCGCGCGAGCCAGCCGTTTCGGCGCATGACCTCCACGGTGCGGGCTGGCGGGTCCTCGAGTGTCGTGAGCCGCAGGATGGTGGCTTTCTTCTCTGCTTCTCGTCCGGCGTTCTCGTGCGCTTTGATCATCGTGAGCAGCGCGCGATCGTCGGCCTCGTCGAACTGGAGCGCAATGTCGCACGCACGCAGCGCCTCGGCGTCATCATCCGCCTCCAGCGCGCGGGTCGCGACCAGGTGGGCGACCTCGGCGACCGCGCCTTGGTACAGCAGTTCCTCACCGGCCGGAAGCCATCCGTAACCCATACCGTGGTTGCTCAACGGGGTGCCGGAGACCAGGTTCAGGGCGGCGACCAGATCGGGCAGCCCGTCTGCGCCGCGGGCTTCGCCGCGCACCCGCAGTCGCCGGAAAAGGTCGTAGTCGACGAGCAGGCCGTTGATTCGGTAGCCCTGCATGTCCCCGCGCCGGGCGCGGGGCATGTATTCCTCGCCGGTACGGGGGTCGGTGCCCAACCAGTGCCGGGCGTGGGACGCCATGGTCTTGGGTTCGGAGTCGGTGCCGGTGTAGTTCTTGTGCGGCCACAGGTCATTCGCGAATTGGTCGGTGGAGACACCGTTGGGCTGGTGCCATAGGTACGCGATGATCTCGGTGAGCTTGGCCTCCGGTTTCGTCGGCGGGCGTCCGTAGGCGGTCAGCTGCACCGGGCCGAGGACCTGAAGTTTCGCCAGCCGGACGCCGGGGTCGTTCCACGCGGCGACGAGTTCGTCGAGCTCCGGGTCGGCGGTCTCGACTGCGTGTCGGGTCTCGGCGGTGACGGCGGGCGCCAGGAGCGTGAGGTCTTCCTCGGTGGTTGCGGCCGATGACAGGTAGACCTCATCCCGGCCTGGCAGTACGGACGAGGTCACCACATCGGCCGGGCCGACGGCCGCAGGCCCACCGCCGGTCCGCGGCAGCGAGTACTGCGGCAGCAGCGCTCCGGCGACGTCGGTGAACGCATCCCATGGACGGTTACCTGTCGAGGGTGGCGTGGGCTCGTCCAGATCGCCGTCACGGTCGAGCACGATGGCCTGCGCGATCTCGGCGGCCACGTCGCCCGACAGCCCGCAGGCGGCGATGTCCGTGCTCGGCAACATCGGCGTGACCAGCTGGCCCGAGTCGGTGACTTCGACGCGCGTGCCCGGTAGCGCTGCGTCGTTGCCGTCCCAGCCGCGGACGAGCACGACAGCGACCGCGGCTCGCCCAGGCCCGACGGCGGCCTGCAGCAACTCACCGTCGTCGGTCAGCAGGCCGGGCGCGGCCAACAGCACGTGCGGCATCCACACGTCGCCGTCGGTGCCGCGCAGCCGCCCTTCCAGCACGTCGACGCCTGCCTCGCCCGCGACCCGGCGGTTCGCCGCGGCGACCCTGCTGAGCTCGGCCGCCGCCGCGTGCGGGTCGTCGGTGTAGGCCAACCGGGTCGGGTTCGCCCCGATGAGTTCCTGCCCAAACCCGGCCACGGTCACCGTGAGGTGGTCCGACCAGGTGTTGTTGGCCAGCTCGGCCACGATGTGGCGGGCCAGGTCCACGCACCGCCCGGCCTCGCCGATGAGCTGCAGCGCGCCGGCATGCTCGAGGTCGAGCAGATACTCGGTGCCGTCGTCGCTGTAGCCGACGCTGACCAGGCACGGGTAGGGGGCCAGCCGCCGCCCGGCGGCGGCGTCGATGTCAGCGTCGCGGTTGAGGGTCCAGCGGCGCTCGTCGGTGGCGATCCACGGCTGCGGTGCCGGGCCGGCTGGGCTGGTCAGGTACAGCTCGAGGTGCTCGTGGTTGATGCCGGCGCCGGCGATGTCGGGTAGCGAGCCGTCGGGCTGGTGCGCGACCCGTTCGGCCAGGTCGCGCAACGCCAGATCGAGGAAGGTCATCGTGGCCAGCGCGGCCCGGCCGTTGACCGCCAACGCCTGTTCGAGCGGCTTCAAGTCCGGCGGCAACGACGCCACCACGTGGCCGGCCCGGCGGTGGCGGAACTTGCGTCGACGGTGCCCCGTCAGCGCCGTGAACGTGGTGGCTGCCAGCAAACCACCCCCGACTTCGAGCGACAGGTAGCGGTGCTGCGCGGATGCGGCGACTTGGTGAGGGTCGTGTCGGGACGGTGCCGGGCTGGCGTGCGCCGGTGTCGTCGCGGCCGGGGGCGGCGTGGCGAGAGTGGCTGGGGCGCTGGGCGTCGCGGTCGTGGCGTGCGGCGACGGCGAATGCTCGCCGCCCTGCGTCGGTGCTGTGCGCGGGTGCGTCGTGGTCGTCGCTGGCGGCGGCGTGCGCGGATGCGTCGAGGGCGTCGTCCGTGGCGTTGTCGCGGGTGTCGTCGTGGTAGCCGTCGAGCTGGTCGGGATGTCCAGTTCCCATCCAGGCTTGATCAAATCCTGGTCGGTGAAACGCTCGCCGCCTGGTTCTACGCGGGCCTTGTTCGCCTGCCATCCTGACTGCCAGTTGACGCCGTTGCCGGTGATCCGTTGTTCGATCGACCACAGGGTGTCGCCCTGCTCGACCCGAACATGCGTCGTCGACGCTTTAGTGGACCCGTCAGGGTGGCCCGCTGCCAGCCCGGTCGCGTCGGCCGGCATCACCAGCACCGTCCCGGTGGCGATCTCGTTGTCCGGACCGATCACCTGCGCGTTGAGCTGGACGATCTCGGTGTAGCGCATCGGATCGCCGAGGTGGTCCTCGGCGATCCTCCACATCGTGTCGCGGCGCTGCACCACATACGTCGGATTCGGCTCCCGCACGGTCCTTGGATGAGCGCCACTGATGCCGTGCTGGTCGGGATGCGACCGACTGATCGAGCGATCCGGAGCCGCCAGCAGTGGCGCGAAAGCAATGGCGACGCTGTTGCGCGAACCCGGCAGCGGGGGCGGCGCGGCCTCGGCGCGGATCACGGTCAGCGCGCCGATCATCGGCGCGACGGTGAACGCGATCGCGACCGCAGCGACGAGCGACCCAGCGGGGCGTTGGAACGCCGACAGCCCTGGCAGCACAAATGATGGTCGTTTCCGGATGGCGGCCGCGATCTCCGGGATGAGCGAGACCGTGAACAGCAGCCAGCAAATCCACACCCCGGCGGCGATGACTACGACCGCGATCGGCCCGTTGTCGCGCTGTTTGAAGTCCTGGCCCAGCTGGTGCGGCGACGGGACGCTGTGCGGCAGCATGTGCATGCCGGTCATCAGCGCCGGGACTCCGACGACGACCGCGACCAGCACGATCAGCGCGCCGATTCCCCGCGCTAGCCTCCGCAGCCGCCCGCGCGTAGGTCCCGCACCGCGCATGGTCATCTCACTCCCTGGCCACTGGTCACTCCGACCTGCAGCTGGGCAGTGTGGGTGCGCGTCTGGCTCACCGCGAAGCCGAGGATCGGGGTCGACTCGGTGACGGTGACGCTGACCCGCACCGTCGCGGGCCCGACCACCGTGACGTGACTGTCCGTGACGCCGGCCTGCACGAGGTAGGCCCGCGCGGCGGCGGCCGCCCGCAGGGTCGATGTTCCATCAGCACTCGGTACGGGGCCGACGGCGATGCTGGCCGACCGGGCAGCTTCCGAAGAATATGTGTCGGCATGGTTGGCGGCCTTGATGTTGGTGCCGGCGTCAACGAGTAACGTCGCCAGGCTGCTACCCAGCAGCACGATGAAGCACATCAGCACGGCGACCGAACCTCGGTCGTCGCGGCAAGAGCCCTTCTTGGCCCGCGGGTGGGGGAGCCCCCATCGACACCGGCTCGCAGCGCGAGCTCGCCTGCTCATCGACGTCTTCCGAAGGCTCGGCATCCGCCCCGAGCCGCGTGGTCGCGGTGACCAGGTGCGCGACCGCGTCGGCGACCGCCGCCGTCCGCTCGTAGTCGAGCGTGTCGGTGGGGCGGTGGTAGTTCTTGGTGCGCAGGTGCGCGGTGTCGCACAGCATGATCGCGGGGATGCCGCGCTTCCAGAACGGCACATGGTCGCTGCGGTCGAAGTTCGACGTCGTTGGCACCAGGAACGTCGCCAGTCGCCTGCCCCACTTCTCCGGTCGTGGGTCTTGCATCGTGACAACGGGCAGCTGGCCTTGTGCTCCGGCGCTGATGCGCTGGGCCAGGAAAGCCGAGGACTTGCGGTGCATCACGAGCAGGAAGTCGCCGCGGCACTTGCCGTCGAGATTGGCCAGTCCTGCCGGTTTGCCGGCGGACAGTTCGCGGAGGCCCTTCGTCAGTTCCTGCGAGCCGGGCTCGTCGCTGAAGTAGCCGACCATCTCCAGGTTGACCACCGATCGCGCCGCCGCCGCGGGCGACGCGTTTGGCTAGGGCGAGGCCGCCGAAGTGGCCGACTTCCTCCATATCGAGGAACGCCAGCATCACCAGCACGTCGGAACGGCTGGGCAGCAGCGGCGCCAATTCGAGGAGCACGGCGACGCTGGAGGCGTTGTCGTCGGCGCCAGGGGAGCCCTTGACCATGTCGACGTGCGCGGCGATCACCTGTGGTGGACCGGCGGCTGCGCTGGGCAGGCTGGCCAGCAGGTTCTGGCCGTGTAGCCGCCGATGCAGGCGGATCGGCCACCAGCCGCCGGGCGTGACGTCATCGGCCAGCCCGATCCGCCAGCGCAACGACAACGGCTGCTGCTCGACCTCCCAGCCTTCCTCGACCAGCTCGCCCGCGATGTACGACCAGGCGCGGCTCATCCCGTCGAGGTCGTGTCGCTGCGTGCGGGCCGTCTTGGCGAGGGACTCGACGTGCTCGCGTAGCCGCGTCGAGTCGGCCCGCCCGGTCATCGACGTCCCCCGCGCCGGCGGTCAGCAGGTCCCGCTGGACCCGAGTCCAGGCGATTCCGGCCGGGCCACACGACCTCGCCCGCGGTCATGCTGGCGCCCCGATCGTGGCAGCGCCACGGGTGCGTAAGCCGGGGCCGAGAGACAGGTCGCGCGCGGGATCCAGGGGACTGGTGGCGCTGTCGTGCAACGTCTTGGAGCCGGGCATACCGCTCACTCCAATGGTGGACAGGTCGACAGTGCACCAGAGGTCGACGTGGAGGGCCGCGTTCGTGCCGGGTGGCGCGTTGAAGCCGGATGTGTCGACTTGGACGGTGATGTTGGTGCAGTGCAGGTCGTCGCTGGCCAACGCTTGCTTCGCAGCCGATTCGGCGATGCGTCGCGCGCTGTCTGGTGACCGGGCGATCGAGGCGTCGCGGGCGGCGATTCCGGCCACGCCGCTGATGCGGTCCGAGGCGAGCGCGATGCGAGCGCCGACCACGATGAAGGCGAGGACCAGGATGCCGATCGGCAGCAGGATCGCCAGCTCCACCGACTCCGAACCACGGTCGTCTCGTCGAGCGCGGACCGCGCGGCGGCTGATGCGTCCGGTCACGGTGCGTCCGGTGTTGTGAATCGTTCCTTGCCGCAGCTCACGTGCACATCGGCCGAGGGGGAGAATCCCGGCAGCGGGATCACCCGCGGCACGGTGAGGTGAATGTGCACGCTCACCTGCGTCGCCGCGTCCTGCTCGCGGTAGGTGTAGCTGCTGATGGTGTCGGTGCCGACCTTGGACAGGAACGTGTCCGCGGCCTGCTTGCCCGCACCGCCGGGTGCGTTGAGCACGCAGGCGGCCCGGGCCGCGGACGACGCCGCGGACTGCGCAGCCGCACGGGCGAAGTACCACATGCCCAGCTGCGGGCCGCCGAGCAGCAGAACCACGATGATCGGGAACAGGATCGTGAACTCGACCGACGACGATCCCCGGTCGTCGCGGAATGCTCGCGCCGTGCGGCGAGGACACCGCGGCCTGGTGGTGTCGTCGTCGGGGGAGTGGCGTGGCGGATGCTGCGCCGCGTCTGCCCGCATCGGTGCGATCGGCATTCGTGATGTTCTCGGTTGCTACTTGAACAGGGCGGTCTTGTTGGCGATGAAGGCGCCCGCAGCCACGGTCACGACACCGCCGATGCTGATCGCCAGGATGATCATCAGCGACTTCTCCGAGGAGTCCGAGCCGCGGTCGTCGATCGCATGCTCGCCGCGAAGCCACGCGCCGGCGGCCAGCACGGTCAGGGTCATTGCGAGGTAGAGCCGGGCCGCGGCCCGCCGCGGACGGTGGAGGCTGGCGTTCGACATGTCGTGTTCCTTTCGGGTGGTGGAGCCGGTTGTGCGTCGGGGTGAGCGGGCTCAGGCCGCTCCGAACATGCGTAGCGCGAAGGGGACGAGCACGAACGCGGTCAGCCCGAACACCAGCAGCGCCAACGGCCGTGACATGCGCTCGCTGACCTCGTTGGCCTGCGTGCGGGCGTCGGACAGTTCGGCGTGGCGCAACGTGCGCGCGGTGGCCAGCAGCGTGTTGTAGACCGCCGCGCCTCCGGCGGCGACCTCGGCGATGTCGGCGAGGTTGCGCAGCTCGGGAACGTCCAGCTCCTCGCCGAGCGCGCGCAGATCCCGCCACGGCTTCTGGCCCGACAGCATTGCGCGGCGGATCGCGCGGCGCATCGCCACGAAAGGCATGCTGTCCGAGATCTCAACTGCCTCCTCGAGGGCCTGCTCCACGGAGCCGCGGGAGCGGCGTTCGCCTGCCACCAGGGTGAGGAAGAACTCCAGGTTGGTGCGGAACTCGACCCGGGCCTTGCGGGCCAGCTCACGAGCCTCCTGGGTGGGCAGCAGCCACGCGACCGCGGCGACCGCGATGCCGACCAGGACCGGGAAGGCGGCGAACCTGCCGAGACCGACGAGCAGCAGCAGCAGGCTGAGCAGCGTCGGCGCCAGCAGCCCGGCCAGCGCGAGGGTCACCTTGCGGGTGGCCAGTTGCGGGCGGGACCAGCCGATGATTTTCAAGTCGGCGTCGCAGACACCGAGGTGCCCGTCGAGGGCGGCGGCCAGCCGGGGCGGCAGCCAGTCGCGGCGGTCCCGCGCGGACGCTGTCGGCGGCATCAGCGACACCGTCGCCGGCTCGGCCGACAGCTGTGCCAGCGCCGCTTCGAGAGCCGGCGGCGCGGGTTGCAACGCCCTCACCACCAGCACCAGCCCGCTCGCGAGCACCATGCCGCCGAGAATGGCGAGCTGCAACCCGCTCACGGCGACACCGCCTGCGGCTCCGCTTCGACCCGGTCTATCCGCAGCAGGCGGGGCGACTGAGGCGGATCAGACAGCTTGCGCATCCAGCGCAGCGCCACCGCGAAGATCGCGGCGACGCCGACCAGGAGCAGTTGACCGAGCGCGCTGGAGTAGCTCGACAGGAACGTCCGGGCGAAAGCATCATGGCGGCCATGAGCGCTGCGGTGATGACGATGATGAAGCGCATGTTGGAGCGGGGCTTGGCCCGCTCGGCCTCTACCTCGCGCACCATCCGCGACCGGTCGTCCAGGTCTTGCGCTAGCGCGGTCAGCACGTCGGCCAGGCCGGGGCCGCCGTTGCGTTCGCGCAGGATGAGCACCCCGGCGATCTTCTCCCCGGCCGGGTCGTCGACCTCGCGCGCGAACAGGCGCAATGCCGCCTCGGTGCCGTGCGGCCCGATGCGGCGCACCAGCCGGGTCACCTCTGGCGCGATCACGTCCGGGACCGAGGTCAGCGATCGGCGCAGCGCGTCGCGCGTCGAGCCCGCCGCTCCCGAGCTGATCAGGTCAGCCAGGCGACGGGTCCAATCCGCCAGCGCCTCGGACTTAGCGATGAGTCGCTTGGCCGCCTTGTCACCGCCCAGCACCGAGGGAACGAACACCACAGCGGCCGCGCTACCGATGGCCGCCACCAGCCATCCGGTGACCAGCAGCACGACGACGCCAGCAGCCACTGCGACCAGGTGCAGCGGGGTCACCCCGATCGTCGCGCCATAGCTTTTTCCCGGCGACTTGGGCGGCAGGAACGACACGCCGCTCCACGCGGCGACCGCGCCGACAATGCCGCCGGCGGTCAGCAGCCCGGCGACGGTGAGCAACAGCGCTGCCGGGTTCATGAGGCCCTGCGCGGCAGGTCATGCCAGTCCGGGCGGCGCACGGCCGGGTTGAGCCACTCCTCGGCGCTGAAACCGACATCGTGCATCCGTTCCTTCAGCGTGTCGCTGAGCATCCCGGCGCCCTTGGCGACCGCGCGCCGGTCGGGCCTGGGTTCGAAGATGGGCGTCATCGCCGGTTTCCCCGAGTCTCCGCCGGGGCCGAGCTCGTAGATGCCCGACACGTAGCGGTTGTAATGGCGATCGCGGTGCACGTGCACCACCAGGTCCAACGCGGCCAGCGAGCGGGTCACCAGCTCCGGTGACGGCGTTGGGTCGGCTTTGAGGGCATTGATCAGCACCTTGTCGAAGATGCCCTCAGCGGTAGGCGAATGTATCGAACACATAACCGAAGAGATACCTGAGGTTGCTGCCTCCAACAGGTACATGACATAGGCGCCGCGGACCTCGCCCACAACCACCCACGTCGGAGACGCGCGCAGCGCCAGATGCAGCGCGTCGCCCATGTCGAACCCGCCCCGACCCTCGGCGTTCGGCAGCCGCGACTCGAACGACCGGGACACCGCGTGACGGCGCACCATTTGTTTCTGCTGCGCGTCCCAGCGTGGCAGGTGCATCCCGAGTTCCCGCTCGTCTTCCACGCAGATAACGACGTTGTTGTACAAAATCGCGTTGCCGAGCCCGCGCAGCAGCGTCGTCTTTCCGACGCCGGGACTACCGCTGACCAGGATCGACGCCCCCGCAAGGATCGCGTAGTGCAGGAACGCGTGCACCGGTGTGTCGATCATGTCGATGCGGCGCAAGTCGTCCAGGCTCGGGTCGCTGTAGCGGTGCACCCGGATCACGCCACACGGACGGGGCACTACGTCTATCGCCGCCTGCAGGCGGGCGCCGAGCTCGGTGACGCCCTTAAGCCGGACATTCAGTATCGGGTTGGCCGAGGACAGCTCACGGCTGGTCTGCCCGTCGCCGGACCGCGCGCCGATCGAGCGGAGCAGCTGCTCCAGCTCGGCGTCGGTGCTCGCGATCGGTGGCCCCGGCACCAGCTCCCCGGACGCCAACCGCAGCATCGTCGGGTCGGAGCCTTCGAAATGGATGTCCTCCAGATCGGTGCGGGCAAGCAGCGGGGCCAGCCGGCCCAAGCCGTCGAGCTCGGCGAGCACGGCGGCGAAGATGCGGTCCTCCGTCGTCGCCGCCGGCGCGGGGCGCCCGCGGTTCGCCTCGCGCAGCAGCCACTGGTCGTATTCGTCGCGGATCAGCTTCTTGGTCAACTCGCGGCGACCCGCGGCAGGGTAGTTCTTGTCCTCGATGCTCAGCCGGGTAGACACGCAATCGCGCAGCTCTTCGACGACGTGGTAGTCCTGTTCGTTCAGCGTTGCCTGACTCGTCGCGGGAGTCACGGCCGGAGAGCGCGCCGCTGCCGGCGCTGGAGGGGACGACGGGAGCGGTGGCCGATCCGGCGACGCACCGAGCCCGGGAAACGTACTAGCCCCGATCAGTGCCGCGGGCGGCGGCGGTGGGTGGTGGTTGCCGTTCGCGTTCGCCCAGGGTGCACGGCTGTAGTCGGTCATTGCAGCCCCGCCGCGGCGTAGGCCGACGCATCCGGCTCGCACGACCCGGCGACCAGGCGCTTACCCAGCGCGGCCGCGGCTTTGAGCAGCGCCGAGCGTTGCATCGCCCTCGCCACTGACCCGCTCGCCCCATCGGACAACATCGCAGCCACCGTTCGATCCTCGGGCAGCGTGGCGCCTAGCGAGACCTGCAGCGAGGCCGCCACCTCCGCCGCCGAATACGGGCCGGAACCGACCACTAGCGCCGACACCTTTGCCAGGTCACCCAGCTCGTACCGCAGCTTGGTCGTGGCGTCGTGCGCCGCATGCACTGACCGCACGCTCGGGCGCACCGCCAACAGCACGTGATCGGCCGCCTGCAGCACCGGCCAGTTGCCGCGCTCGCCGACCAGCCTGCCCGCGTCGACTACCGTGTCACGGCCGATCGAGGCCCAGCTGCGCTCCAACGCCAGCGCCAGCCGCTCCCAGATGTCCTCGGTGAAGGAGAAGCCCTGCGTCGCATTGGTGAACCCCGGCATGAACCACGTCTCCCGCCGCTCCGGCAGTTCGACCACGTGCTGGGCGAACATGGTCGCCGCCGTCATGGCCGGGATACCGCGCCGCGCCGAGGTCGACCACGACAGCAGCCCATGCGCGGTGCTCACCCGACCGGCCAGCAGCCCCGGCGCCATGTCGCCACCGGCCGGGTCGCAATCGGCCACCAACACCGGCCGGGGCCACGTCATCGCCAGTGCCCACGTCGACGTCGTCACCCCGGGCGCCGCCTTTCCCGACGTCACTACCGTCAACATGCCGCTACCGCCCCGCCGGCAGCAGGATCAGCGCCACGTTGCCGGTCGACGCGAGCTGCGCCACCTGCACACCGTCTGCCGCGGCGACCTTCACGTCCACGACCGTCACCTGCGTCGCCGAGTTGGTACCACCCACGTCGACGACCGTCGCCTCGGTCCCGCCGCTGGCCGACGACCCCGTGGACGAGGCGCCACCCGGCGCGCTGCTCGGCGAGGAGCCTGTCGGCGGCGGCGACCCGTTCTGCCCCGGCGTCGCCACGATCAGCACCTTCTGGCCGGGATCGAGCCCACGAGCCGGGTACTGGCCCGGCTTCAACGGCAACGCCACCAACTGCTGCCCTACAGTGAACCCGCTGCTCCGACCGACCTGAGCGCGCGTCAGAAACGTCCCCTTCACAAGCCCGACCTGAGCGACCATGCCGACGACCTGCGAACGATCCGACGCCGGGATCGGCGATAGGTTCGCGTCCTTCACGACGCTCGCAGTCGCCAGATCGTCTTCAGTGATCGTCGACCCGACCGGCACGTCGTTCGCCACCGCCAGCACGTCCGTGTGCTTGGTCAGCAGTTGGGTGCCGGCGAACGCGATCATGCCGCCGAGCAACACCACGAGCACGCTGATGATCAACCCGCGCCGGCTCGTACGCCGCACTGCCCCAGCGGACCGGACAGGTACCGCTGGCGGCGAAGCTGGCGGCAACGGCGCTGGCGCCGGCGACGGTGTGGCAGGCGGGTAGCTGCTCGGGAAAGACGGCGGCGGGCCGTCTGCATGCGTGGTCACTGCGTCCTACCTTCATACGTATGGATCGACTCCGCTTCCAGCAGCTGCGAGAGGGCGGCGCCCGGAGTCGGTGTCAAGGCTGGCCGAAGGCCAACCCGAGGGCTTGGCCTTGACACCGACGAGGACGACGCCACGCTGGAC
>JBBQUT010000048.1:0-25845 GCA_038212215.1 Mycobacteriales bacterium | reverse complement strand
CACCCACCCACCACCCCCGCCCCCCATCACCCACACCTGTGGACAACCACCACCTCAGTAACCTGAACCAGTGATCGACCTCAAGACAACGAGATGCTGAGCGCGCGATGACCGACGTGCGGATGTTGGCGACCGATCTCGACGGCACCTTGCTTCGACGCGACGGAACCATCTCGCCGCGAACTCGCAAAGCCCTGCGGGCGGCCGAGGACGCGGGGCTCATCGTCGCCTTCGTCACCGGACGCCCGCCGCGCTGGCTGGACGCCCTCGTCGAAGACACCGGCCACCTCGGCATCGCCGTCGGAGCGAACGGCGCCGTGCTCTACGACCTGCACACCGAGCAGGTGCTCTCGGTACATGCAATCGAGCCCGAGATCGTTCAGGCGTTGGCGATCGACCTACGCGCCGCCTTCCCGGCCGTCCACTTCGCTGTCGAGTACGCCGACAGTTTCGCCGCCGAAGCGGGCTATGTGCACGACTGGGAGATCAATCCGCCGCTGGGACGGCGCGGTGAGACGATCCCGGCGCACTCAATCGGGACGATCGAGGAAATTGCGCACCGCCCTGCGGTCAAATTGCTAGCGAAGGATCGCGAGGCCGACGTCGATGACTTCCTGACCTCGGCCGAACTGCTGCTTGCCGGACGCGCGTCCGTCACGCACTCGTCGCGCTTCGGCCTGTTGGAGATTGCCGCGCCGGGCATCACCAAGGCGAGCGGCCTGGCCGAACTCGCGGCGCGCCACGACATCGCGGCGGAGCAGGTGGTCGCCATCGGCGACATGCCCAACGACGTGCCGATGCTGCTGTGGGCCGGTACGTCCTACGCGGTCGGCAACGGGCATCCGCGCGCCAAGCAAGCAGCCGACCACATCGTCGGCACCAACGAAGACGACGCCGTAGCGATCGTTCTCGAAGCGCTGTTGGCTTAGCTGGTCAAAGGTATTGGCCCGTGCCGCGCGGGTCGTCCTCATCGCCTGCGGACATACCGAACGGCGAACTGCCCGGCGCAGCGATCATCTGCCCGCCGGGTCCGATGACGACAGGCCGAGCACCGCCGCCGGGCAGCGCCCGCCGGCGCATCTCCTCCAGCTGCTGCTGGGCGGCCATCTGCTGGGCGAACAATGCGGTCTGGATGCCGTGAAAGAGCCCTTCGAGCCAGCCGACGAGCTGCGCCTGGGCGATCCGGAGCTCCGCCTCGGACGGAGTCGCGTCACCAAAGGGCAGCGACAGCCGGTCGAGTTCGGCCCGCAATTCCGCAGACAGCCCGTCCTCGAGTTCGTGGACTGAGGTTTCGTGAATCTCGCGCAGCCGCTGCCGTCCGGCCTCGTCGAGCGGAGCGGCACGCACCTCCTCGAGCAGTTGCTTGATCATGGTGCCGATCCGCATGACCTTGGCAGGCTGTTCGACCATGCTGGTGATGGTCTCCCTATCGTCCTTGGGACCGGCATCCTGTGGACCGGCATCCTGTGGACCGGCATCCTTGCCGACTACGGTCGCCGCAGCCTCGGGCTGCTCCTGCTCACTTCGTTCGCTCACGGCCGAGCCTCGCTTCGCTCGTTCGACCGGCCAAGCCCGATCACACTGGTTCGCTCGCAAGCTTCGCTCACGGCCGAGCCTCGCTTCGCTCGTTCGACCGGCCAAGCCCGACCACACTGGTTCGCTCACTTCGTTCGCTCACGGCCGAGCCTCGCTTCGCTCGTTCGACCGGCCAAGCCCGACCACACTGGTTCGCTCACTTCGTTCGCTCACGGCTTCCAGTCTGACCTACGCCCGAGCCGCCCTCAGATCCGCATCAGTACTTTGCCGATGTGCTCGCTGGACTCGACGAGGCGGTGCGCCTCGACCACGTCGTCGAGGGTGAGCACCCGATCAATGACCAGCTTGACGGCGCCGGACTCGACCAACGGCCACACCGCAGCCGAGGTCTCGGCCACGATGGCCGCCTTCTGGGTAATCGGACGAGCACGCAGCCCCGCTGTGTGGACTGTCGCGCGCTTGGCCATCAGTGTTCCGAGATCGAGTTCGCCTTTGCGCCCGCCCTGCATGCCGAGCACGATCAGCCGACCGCCGAGCGCCAAGGACGCGACATTGCGCGGCAGGTACGAGCCGCCCATGTTGTCCAGGATGACATCGACTCCGACGTTGTCGGTCGCCTCGAGCACCCGTTCGTCGAACACCTCGTCCCGGTAATTGATCACGATGTCGGCGCCGAGGTCGCGGCAGAAGGCTGCCTTGCGTGCGGTTCCGACGGTGGTGAGCACCCTCGACCCGCGCTGGTGCGCGAGCTGGATGGCCATCGTCCCGATGCCGCTGGATCCGCCGTGCACCAGCAGGCTCTCACCGGGCTGCAGCCGCCCCGCCTCGGAGCCGAACACCATCGACCACACGGTGCACGCCGCCTCGGGCAGGGCACCGGCGTCGACGAGCGAGATCCCGGACGGAGCCGGTGACAGCTGACCCACCGGAACCGCCACCAGCTCGGCGTATCCGCCGCCGGCCAGCAGGGCGCAGACCGGATCGCCGACGTTCCAACCTGCGACAGACTCGCCCAGCGCCTGGACCGTGCCCGAACATTCCAGACCAAGGTAGGGGGAAGCGCCACGCGGCGGCGGGTAATTGCCCTGCCGCTGCAGCAGATCGGCGCGGTTGACGGCGGTGGCGGTAACGCGGACCAGTACCTCGCCGGCTTTCGGCACGGCATCGGGCACGGTTTCGACGCGCAGCACCTCAGGAGGCCCGGGTTCGGTGACGACAACAGCTCGCATTGCCAGACCGTAGCTGGCGCCCGGACCCTGCCGTCCACCAGAGTGACTGCCATGCAACGCATCACGGTAGGCGTAGGTCCACTCACCGAGGCCGAGGTCATCGCCGTCGCACGTCACGGCGCGGGCGTCGAGCTCTCGGCACAAGCGCTGCAAGCGATTGCCACGTCCCGCTCGATCGTCGACGCGCACGCCAGCGATGTCGAACCGCACTACGGCATCTCTACCGGATTCGGGGCTCTCGCCACCAAACACATTCCCACCGCGCAGCGCGAACTGCTGCAACACTCCCTGATCCGCTCCCACGCGGCTGGCAGCGGGCCGGAGGTCGAGCGCGAGGTCACCCGCGCCTTGATGCTGCTGCGCCTGTCGACGCTCGCGACCGGACGGACCGGCGTGCGGGCGGCGACCGCCGCAACGCTCGCCGCGCTGCTGGAGAACGACATCACGCCGATCGTGCACGAGTACGGCTCGCTCGGCTGTTCGGGCGACCTCGCGCCGCTCGCGCACGTGGCGTTGGCGACGCTCGGCGAGGGACCGGTGCGCGACCGCGCGGGCACGCTGCGGCCCGCGGCCGACGTTCTCGCCGAGCACGGCATCACCCCGCTCGTCCTTGCCGAGAAGGAGGGCCTCGCCCTGATCAACGGGACCGACGGCATGCTCGGCCAGTTGCTGCTCGCCTGCACTGATCTCGACCTATTGCTGCGAACGGTCGACCTGAGCGCCGCGATGAGCGTCGAGGCGATGCTGGGCACGTCGGCGGTGTTCGCCGCCGATCTGCAGGCGCTGCGTCCGCAACCAGGGCAGGCCGTCGCTGCCGCGAACATGCGCGCGCTGTTGGCGGGTTCACCGATCATGGCCTCGCACGCCGGACCGGACTGCGTGTACGTACAGGACGCGTACTCGATGCGTTGCGCCCCGCAGGTCGCCGGCGCGGCGCGCGACACCTTGGCGCATGCGCGAACCGTGGCGGGCTACGAACTCAGCTCCGCGATCGACAATCCGGTGGTGACTCGCGACGGACGGGTGGAGTCCAACGGCAACTTCCACGGCGCGCCGGTCGGGTACGTGCTCGACTTCCTGGCCATCGTCGCGGCCGACGTCGCGTCGATGAGTGAGCGACGCACCGACCGGATGCTGGACGCCGGCCGCTCGCGCGGGCTGCCGCCGTTCCTGGCCCACGACCCCGGGGTCGATTCAGGGCACATGATCGCGCAGTACACGCAGGCTGCGGTAGTTTCCGAGCTCAAGCGCCTCGCCGTGCCGGCGAGCGTGGATTCCATCCCGTCGAGCGCGATGCAAGAGGACCACGTCTCGATGGGCTGGTCGGCCGCGCGCAAGCTGCGCCGGTCGGTGGACGGGCTGACCAGGGTGCTGGCGATCGAGCTGTTCACCGCGGCGCGGGCGTTGGACATTCGGGCGCCGCTGCTGCCCGGCCCAGCGACCGGCGCGGTGGTGGCGGCGCTGCGCGAAACGGTCCCGCCGCCCGGCGCGGACCGATTCCTGGCGCCTGACATCGAGGCTGCGGTCGAGTTCGTCCGATCAGGGACCGCGGTTGCAGCAGCGGAATCTGCGATACCGTCCCGGCTGGGGTGAGGAGTTCTCCCCGCAGTGGACGAGGCGAGCAAGATGTAGCCCATGCCTGAGATTCGCGCGCCGCGCGGCACGACCCGCACCGCCCAGAACTGGCAGATCGAGGCGCCTCTGCGCATGCTGCAGAACAACCTCGACCCGGACGTCGCCGAGCACCCGGACGAGCTCGTCGTGTACGGCGGCACCGGCAAGGCGGCCCGCGACTGGCCGAGTTACCACGCGATCATCCGCACGCTCACCGGGTTACAGCCGGACGAGACGCTGCTCGTGCAGAGTGGCCGTCCGGTCGGCGTGATGCGCACCCACGAGTGGGCGCCAAGGGTGCTGATCGCGAACTCGAACCTGGTAGGCGACTGGGCGAACTGGGAGGAGTTCCGCCGCCTCGAACAGCTCGGCCTCATCATGTATGGGCAGATGACGGCCGGGTCGTGGATTTACATCGGCACTCAGGGCATCCTGCAGGGCACTTACGAAACGTTCGCCGCCGTCGCCGCGAAGAAGTTCGGCGGCACGCTGGCCGGCACGATCACACTCACCGCAGGGCTCGGCGGTATGGGCGGGGCGCAACCGCTCGCGGTCACCATGAACGACGGCGTGGCGATCTGCATCGACGTCGACGTCTCCCGCATCCGGCGGCGCATCGAGCACGGCTACCTGGACGTGCAGGCGAGCTCGATCGCGGACGCGCTGGCGCAGGCCACCGCGGCGCGCGACGCGCGAAAGCCGTTGAGCATCGGGCTGCTCGGCAATGCCGCGTCGGTCGTGCCGCAACTGCTCTCCGACGACGCCCCGATCGACATCGTCACCGACCAGACGTCCGCGCACGATCCGCTGTCCTACCTCCCGATCGGCGTCGAATTCGACGACTGGCACGAGTATGCCGCCAACAAGCCCGAGGAATTTACCGGACGGGCCAGGGCGTCGATGGCCCGCCATGTCGAGGCGATGGTCGGTTTCCAGGACAAGGGCGCCGAGGTGTTCGACTACGGCAACTCGATCCGCGGCGAGGCCCGGACCGCCGGGCTGACCCGGGCGTTCGACTTCCCCGGTTTCGTCCCGGCCTACATCCGGCCGCTGTTCTGCGAGGGCAAAGGACCGTTCCGGTGGGCGGCGCTCTCCGGCGACCCGAAGGACATCGCGCGCACCGACCAGGCGGTGCTCGACCTGTTCCCGGAGAACGAGTCGCTCGCCCGCTGGATCCGCTTGGCGCAGGATCGGGTGCAATTCCAGGGCCTGCCCGCGCGGATCTGCTGGCTCGGCTACGGCGAACGCGACAAGGCCGGTCTGGAGTTCAACCAACTCGTCGCCAACGGCGAGATCAGCGCGCCGATCGTCATCGGGCGCGATCATCTCGATTGCGGGTCGGTCGCGTCGCCCTATCGCGAGACCGAAGCGATGGCCGACGGCTCGGACGCGATCGCCGACTGGCCCCTACTCAACGCGATGGTCAACGTCGCCAGCGGCGCCAGCTGGGTGTCGATCCACCACGGCGGTGGCGTCGGCATGGGCCGCTCGATCCACGCCGGGCAGGTCAGCGTCGCCGACGGCACCGAGCTAGCGACGCAGAAGCTCGAGCGGGTGTTGACCAACGACCCGGGCATGGGCGTGATCCGGCACGTGGACGCGGGCTACGAGCGCGCTAGCGAGGTAGCGCAGGAACGCGACGTTCGGGTGCCGATGCGCGAGGGCTGACCTCGGATCCGCTGGCGCGCTCACCCAACAGCGTGCGCCCGCCTACCCCAGCAGCGCGCGCACCGCCGGAAGCAGCGTGACGTCGACCGGCAACCAGTCCACCGCGTCGAGCTCGTCCGCGGCGAGCCAGCGCAGCTCGTCATGATCAGCGAGCGCAACCGGCTCACCGGATAGCAGGTGCGCCGACCACAGCCGCAGTTCGATCCGCCCGTCCCCGGCCGCCGCGATCTCAGCCAGCGCAGCGACCTGCACGCCGAGCTCTTCTGCGCACTCACGCACGAGCGCGGCGGCGACGGATTCACCCGCCTCCACCTTGCCGCCCGGAAACTCCCAGCGACCGGCGAGCTCGGCGGGCGCGGTGCGCCGCGCCGCCAGCACCCGCCCGGCACGGACTAGGGCGGCGCCGACGACAAGCACCTCCGTAGTCTCAAGCACGTGCTCACCGGCCTTCTCGACACCCTGCTCGACCGAGCCGTCGTGCCCGGTTACTCGCGATTGGGCTACCTGGCGCGACAACGGCGGTGGGACGAGCTGCCCGAAGCCAGCCTGCGCGGGCGAACGGTCGCGATCACCGGCGCCAACTCCGGTCTCGGCAAAGCTGCGGCTGCCGGCGCGGCCCGGCTCGGCGCGCACGTCCAGCTGCTCTGCCGCGACGCCGCCCGCGGCGAGTCGGCCCGGGTCGAGCTGCTCGCAGCACACCCCGACGCGCAATTCGACGTACAGCGCTGCGACCTGAGCGATCCGGCGTCCGTCCGCGCGTGCGCCGCGGCGATCGGCGATCAGCCGCTGCACGGGCTCGTGCACAACGCCGGCGTCTTGCCGCCGCAGCGCACTGAGACCGCGGACGGGCACGAGCTGACGCTGGCCACGCACGTCCTCGGGCCGCACCTGCTCACGCACCTGCTACGAACGGCGCTGGCGGCCGACGGCGATGCTCGCGTCGTGTTCGTCTCCTCCGGCGGCATGTACACCCAGGCGCTGCCCGTCGACGATTGTGAGTACGCGAACGGCACCTACCGTGGCGCCAGCGCGTACGCGCGCACCAAGCGGATGCAGGTCGTGCTGGCCGAGCTGTGGGCCACCGAACTCGAGGACGACGCGACGACCGTGCACAGCATGCATCCGGGTTGGGCCGCGACGCCGGGCATCACCCAATCGCTGCCCGGCTTCGGCCGTGTCACCGGCCCGATCCTGCGCACCCCCGACCAAGGCGCCGACACCGTCGCCTGGTTGTTGGCCTCAGCGCAGGCTGGCGAGCGAAGCGGGCTGTTCTGGCACGATCGGGTGCCGCGTCCGACGAGCTATCTGGGCTGGCACCGCGTCTCTTCGACCGACGCGCGACGGTTGTGGCAGTTCTGCGTGAACGCGACCGGCGTCCCCGGCTGAGCGCGCGATGAGCCCGCAGGACGACAACGGCACCGAGCGCTCCAGCGCTCAGGAGCAGACCAGGGCGCGCGACCATCTGGCCAATGAGCGCACCTATCTCGCGTGGGTGCGCACCGCGGCGAACGTGATGGTGCTGGGCCTCGCGGTGGCGAGGTTCGTGAACAGCACCTCGGTGGGCTCGGTCGTCGCCGGTGTCCTGCTGGTCGCTGTCGGCGCGTCCGGCGTGGGATACGGGACGATCCGCTACCGCCGGGTGAGCGCTGATATCGAGCAGGGACGCTTCGGTGTCGGTGCGAGCGGCGCCGCTGCGGTGATCGCGTCGACGGTGCTTGTCGGGTCGGTCGTGGCCGCGCTGGCGATCCTGCTGGCGACCCGGCAATAACTGGGGGCACCCCGTCGCCGTCCACCCGACACCTATGGTGGGATTCGCGCATGCACCTTGCCACGACCGACGCCGCGAACGCACTCCTCGCCGCCGACCCGTTCGCCCTGCTGGCCGGCATGCTGCTGGACCAGCAGATCCCGATGGAGAAGGCGTTCACGTCCCCGCACGTGCTCGCCGAGCGAATGGGTGTTCAGCGTCTGGACGCGGCACAGATCGCCGCCTATGACACAACCGAATTCGAGGCACTATTTCGCCAGGTACCGGCTCTGCACCGCTTTCCCGCAGCGATGGCGAAACGGGTTCAGGAATTGGGGCGCGTCGTCGCCGAGCGATACGACGGCGACGCGGGATCGATTTGGCGCACCGCGACGAGCGGCGCCGAGTTGGTTACCCGGATCGGGGCGCTACCCGGCTTCGGCGCGCAGAAGGCCAAGATCTTCACCGCCCTGCTCGGCAAGCAGTTCGGCGTTCGGCCGGACGGCTGGCGTGACGCGGCCGGCGCCTACGGAGACGCCGACGCACATCGATCCGTCGCCGACGTCACCGACGCAGCCTCACTGCAACGGGTCCGTGCCTTCAAGAAGGAACAGAAGGCAGCGGCCCGCGCCACCGGCTGAGCCCGGCATCCGCTACAGCCCGCTGAACGCGCCCGCGCGCATCGCCTCGACCTCGGCGCCGAGCGCGTCGACGCGCTGGGCGTCGACCAGCGCCCCGCAGCGGATGAGCCAGTTCGCAACCATCCGGTGGCCACCCTGGGTGAGCACCGACTCGGGGTGGAACTGCACCCCTTCGATCGGAAGCGAAGTATGCCGCATCGCCATCACCACACCGGATGGCGTGCGGCCGGTGACGACGATCTCGGCCGGCAGCGCGCTCTCGGTGACCGCGAGCGAGTGGTAGCGCGTGGCCACGAACGGCGACGGGAGCCCGGCCAGCACACCGGTGCCGTCGTGCACGACCTCGCTGGTCTTGCCATGCAGCAACTCCGGCGCACGGACGATCGGCGAGCCGAACACCGCGCCGATGGCCTGATGCCCGAGACATACCCCGAACAGCGGCAACCGTCGCGCCGCGCACTCGCCCACGAACGCCATCGAGGCGCCGGCGTCGTGGGGGTCACCCGGCCCTGGGGAGAGCAATACCCCGTCCACCGCGAGGTCGTCGAGTTCGTTCGGCGACACCGCGTCGTTGCGGCGCACCAGCACCTCGGCACCGAACTGCCCCAGATATTGGACGAGGTTGTAGACGAAGCTGTCGTAGTTGTCGAGCACCAGTATGCGTGTCATTGGTGTCCAGAAGGCTGGCCGGGCACGGTGACCTGGCTGATGGGTAAATGGGGCTCGATCCACGGGAAGACGACGAAGAACAGCAGCGCCACGATGAGCACAACCAGCAGGGTCGTCTCGAACAGCTTCACGGCGAGCGTGCCCGGCAGCCGTCGCCAGATCCAGGTGTACATCAGCCACTCACCCCGTTGTAGAGCGCAGCGACCTGGGCGGGCATCGTCGAACTCACGCGCGGCAGGGCCCGCTGCAATCGCGCGTAGACGATCATCCGCTTGGCCGCGGTGAACTTCGGATGGCACGTCGTCATCGTCATCAAGGCCTCGTTCGGACGGGAGTCCAGATGGTCAGGGACGGCGAGCAGCACCGAGCCGTCGCTCGGCGTGACGATTTCGCGCCCCGGGAGCCCGTCGGAGTCTGCGGCCGTGATGTCCCCGTGGGCCCCCTTGACCCGGTAGATGTACCAGTGCGACTCGGTCTCGACGATCACAGCGTCGGCAGCGCGGACGTGATCCAGGTTCAGGAACGGCTCGCCCTTGCCGACCCGGTGCCCTGCGACCGCGAAGTTACCGAGCCGGCCCGGTAAAGCTGTCGCAGCGTAGTGTCCCGGGCCCTTCTCCAGGTCGGCGTCGGACGTGCCCTGCACGACGGTCCAGGCGTAGTCGCGTCCGAGGCGGGGGATGTAGAGGTTGGCAATACCATTGCCCGTCGCCAGTTTCGGCAACGATCCGTCGGGAAGCGGCAACAGCGGATCCTTGCCCTGAGTCCACTCCTTGGCCAGGGCGTGCTTGACCTTGGTCTGAGCCTCCCGCGCGAAGTAGTTGGTGACGTACACCTCATAGACCACGAACAGCAACACGACCACACCTGCAGTGATCAGCGTCTGCCCGATCGCGCGCAGGACGAAGCGCAGCGTGTCGCCGAGGGTGTACCTCGTCGCGGTTGCGCCGCTCATCTGCTCCCCTCGCACCACGGCCTGCGGTAGTGCGCTCAACGCGTCCCGGCGTGGGCAAAACTCAATCCGATCGACCCCCGGAACGCTGGCAGCGCCAGGTCGTCGTTGGACTCGACGGTATAGCCCAAGCCGTAATAGCCCGCGGCTTGTTTGAACAACTGCACGCCCGGAGATTTGTCGAGCTCTCGTGCCATTGTGCGGTATGGACCGATGGCCAGGACGCGAAACGGCGGCGAGAACACCTCGCCGTTGAGCAGCAGGGTGTTGCCGACGCAACGGACCGCACTGGTCGCGATGATCCGTTGCCCGGCGATCGTCATCGCCTCCGCCCCGCCGGCCCACAACGCATTCACGACCGCCTGCAGATCGGACTGGTGCACCACGAGCTGATTCGGGTCCACGCCGGCGAGCGCATCGGTACTCGGCGCGTCGTCGAGGACGACCGTGATCCCCGGTCCGTGCACCCGGCGCAGGCCAGCGGGTTGACGCAGCGGAGCCGAAATGGCCTGCGCCCTGGCAACAGCGCCATCGCGGCGCCCCGCCTGGTCGGTCTCGCGGGTCACCTGGGCCTGCAGCCTGTCGAGGCGGCGGCTGGTCGTTCGTACCTGCGCCTCGGCGGCACGCACCAGGTCCGTCAGATTGGACGTGCCGGGCGGGCGCAGGTCCGTTCCGCGAGAGTCGCGCGCGCTGACGGCGAAGCCGAACCCGGCGACGAGGCAGGCGAGCGGGACGAGCACCCGCCATAGCGGGCGCGGGGGGCGCCCGGTTGCCGCCATCGCGATCACCCGTCCCGTCCTCGCATAGGTCTGCTGCGCCTGCTGCGTCTACGCTAGACGCACCTGGCCGCCTGCCGCGGCCCTCGCCGGAGCAGTTCCGGGCTGTTCATAGCAGCGCGTTCAGCACAGCCCGCTCACGACAGCGCGTTCATCAGAAGCAGGAGACGCACCGTGCCCAAGTCCAAGGTTCGCAAGAAGGCCGACGCGCCCGCCCGCACGCAGTCGCTCACCCCGCCGAGCAAGGCGCTGGCCCCGAGCCCCAGCTGGTACCCCATCGTGATGGCCGTCGTGCTCCTCCTGGGCCTGGCCTACCTGGTCGTCTACTACCTCACCAACAGCGGCACCAGCCCCAAGATCCCGCTCATGGGTGACATCGGCGCGTGGAACTTCGCCGTCGGGTTCGGCGTCATGTTGCTCGGCCTGATCATGGCCGTCCGCTGGCGGTGAGCGCGGCCGGGTCCGGCATCCACAGGCTTTCCCACCGCTGTGATTACACTGCTGTAGTTCATCCCCAGGTGTGGAAAACCCTGTGGACGAGCTGACTTCCGACGAGCTGACACCCGACGCCCGGCGTCCGAGCATGCGCTTCGGCCCGGATCGTCGGCTCACCGGCCTCGCCGCACTTACCGCGCTCGGCGCTGCCGCGCTCGCCCTCAACGCCGACGACTCGCCAGGTCGCGTGCTGTTCGGGTTGGCCGCGGCCCTACTGACGGGCTACGCGCTAAGTGATCTGCTGTTCACCCCACGCCTCGCGGTCGACTCCACCGGGCTTCGGGTGCGCTCGCCGCTGGCGCGGGCGCAGTTGTCGTGGGCGCAGTTGGACGAGGTCCGCGCCGACTCGCACACGCGCTACGGCCTGCGCAGTGTGGCGCTGGAGATCGACGCAGGCCAGACCCTGATCGTCCTGAGTCGGCGGGCGCTCGGAGCGCAGCCAGAGGCGGTCGCCGCCGCGATCCAGGCTTTCGACCCACGCGGGCGGTAGCAGCGCCGCTAAAACCCACCGACGACGTTGCGAACGGCGATCGCGACCAGCAGCACCCCCAGCAGGACCGACAACCCGGCAGCCTGTGCGCGCGGCGGGGGCACCGACGTCGGCCGGCCGCGGACCAGCGGCGGCAACCCGCCGATCGCGAGTGCGGCGAGTGCGCCGACCACGAAGCCGCCCAGGTGGCCCAGCCGGGAGATGCCGTTGACCGAGAACGTGAAGATGAAGTTGAGCACGATGATCCCGACCAGCCATTGCAGGTCCAAACCCAGCCGGCGCACCAGCACGAGGCTGGCTCCGAACAAACCGAAGATCGCTCCGGACGCTCCGACCACCGGGAGCCCGGCGGCACCGATGCAGAAGATCGCGGCCGACCCGCCGAGCGCAGCGAGCAGGTACACGGCGAGGAAGCGGGCGCGCCCGAGCAATTGTTCGAGCAGCGGACCAATCACGATCAGTGCGAGCATGTTCGCGCCCAGGTGCAGCAGGTTGATGTGCAGGAACGCCGAGGTCATCAACCGCCAGTACGAGTCGTCCTGGTGGACGACGTCAGGCTGTAGCTGCCAGGTGTTGAACAGCCCGTGGATCGGCCCGTCGAAGGGCTGGGTCAGCCCGGCCGAGGACTGCAGTCCGGTGACCACGTAGACCGCGACGTTGAGAGCGACGAGAGTCCCGGTGGCGTAGGGCTGCGTAGTGCGCAGCACCGCGCCCACCGACGTGCGCGGAGCGCGCGTCGAGCCCCCGGCATTCGCGTCCTCCGGGCACTGGAAGCCGACCGAGGCGTCGCGCATGCACTCCGGGCAGATCGGCCGGTCGCAGCGCGTGCAACGCACCAACGTCTCCCGATCGGGGTGGCGATAGCACCGTGGGGGCCGCCGCTCGTCCGCACGCTGATCACGGGTGGGACCACCTGGCACCCCGGTCATCCGGGTCGCTGCTTCACCCTGCGAACTACGTCACTCGGCCGCAGCGACGGTGACCGAATCGATCGTGATCGGCTGCACGGGGCGATCCCGCCGGTCGGTGGCTGACGCTGCGATTGCGTCGACGACGGCGCGGCTGTCGGGGTCGACCACTTCACCGAAGATCGTGTGCTTGCGGTTGAGATGCGGTGTCGGGCCGACGGTCACGAAGAACTGCGAGCCGTTCGTGTTCGGGCCCGAGTTGGCCATGGCAAGCAGATAAGGGCGGTCGAAGGACAGCTCGGGATGGAACTCGTCGGCGAACTGGTAACCCGGACCCCCGAAACCCTCACCGAGCGGATCGCCGCCCTGCACCATGAATCCGGAGATCACACGGTGAAACACCGTGCCGTTGTAGAGCGGATCCTTGCTCGTCGCTCCGGTGCCCGGGTGCTTCCATTCGCGGGTCCCCTCGGCGAGTTCGACGAAGTTCTGCACCGTTTTCGGCGTGTGGTTGCCGAACAGCTCGACGCGGATGTCACCGGCGCTGGTGTGCAAGGTGGCGATTTGAGTGGCGGACAACTGCTGCTCCTGCTCGTCGGGAAGGATCGTCTTGCCCATCCTGCCACGCGAGGTCCGCTGGTAACCTTGGGCGGCTTGCGGGGGAAGCGGCCGAACCGGACCCCGTGGCCCCGCCGAACAGCAACCTGACGCGAAAGAGGCTCTCACATGTCCCACACCGATGTGACCGACGTCCGCAACTCCGTGCAGAGCGCCGGTGCCACCGTGGGCCAGAACACCAAGGAACGTGCCGCAACGACGTTGGACGCCGTACGTACGCAGGCAGCGGCGGCCGGTGAAACAATCGGCTCAGCCGTCAGCTCAGCGCTGGACATCGCGAAGGAACGCGGTCGTCAGGCGCAGCAGGACGCCCGTGACGCCGCCCTGAAGCAGGCCGCCAAGTCGGCGAAGAAGGCAAGCAAGTCAGCCAACAAGGCAAACAAGGTGCGCAAGGTCGCCGGCAAGCGGGCGGCCAAGAAGGCGCACGAGCTCAGCATCTTGGCGCAGGAGAAAGCTGGGCGGCACCCGCGCCGCAAGCGCCGCCGCGTGGTCGTATTCGGCCTGCTTCTCGCGACGGTTGCGGTCGCCGGCACAGTCGCGCAGCGTAAGAAGAGCGTCGCTTCGGACTACCCCGCGAGCGGCGCCCCGATAGCCGATGCGACGAACGATCTGAGCGGCGTAGCCGACTCGACAAGAAACCCCACCGACTGAGCTGAGTTCAGCGCGGGCGAGCGACCGCGACCCGCGCGGCTGACTCGGCGAGCGTGTCGTCGAGGGGTTCGAGGTCGCTGGGCTGACCGCGGCGCGCCAGCGCGCGCACAAGCAGATCGTCGGCGAAGCGCGGGCTTTTCGCTAGCACCGGGCCGTGCAGGTAGGTGCCGATCACGTTGTCGCGCACCGCGCCCTCGGTGCGGTCGCGCCCGTTGTTGCCCCGTCCGGCCGCAGTGGTGCCGAGCGGACGCACGCCTGGCCCCAGTTCGGTCAGTCCGCTGTGGTTCTCGTAGCCGACCAGCCGTCCGGCGTCCGGCGTGTCGACGTAGTTGTTGCCGATGAGCCGGGCCGGCTGGCCCTGGGTGAGCACGTCCAGCACGCCGACGCCCTCGATACGCCGGCCGTCCTGAGTGACGAAGGCGTGTCCCAGCATCTGGTAACTGCCGCAGATGGCCAGCATCACGACGCCGTCGTCGGCCATCGCCCGAAGCTCGCTTCCCCTGGAGGCGAAATCGGCACCGATCTCGCCCTGGGTGGCGTCTTGGCCGCCGCCACCGAGCAGGATGTCCGCATCGCTGGGCAACGGGTCACCCACACTGACCGCCACGATGCGGGCGCTCATCCCACGCCATTGCAGCCGGCGCCGGAGCACTACGACGTTGCCGGTGTCGCCGTAGATGTTCATCTCGCGCGGATAGAGGTGTACGAGGGTCAGCGAGCGAGTCATTCGACCTCCCCGATCCGCAACAGGACGGCGTGCAGCGCCCACATCGCCGTATAGGTGCTGAACACGATGACCTGCCGGTCCGCAGGGCACGCGGCGACAGCAGCGCGAACAGCGCGTTCGGGATCGGGCTCCACATCCTCGCTACGCACGCCGTCGTAGTGCAAGCGCAGCGCCATGTCGGCCGCCCGGGTGCCCGAGGTTGCGATCCGGCCGGGCCGTGCGGCGAGCTCGGTGAAGTCAACGTCCCAGAGCCAGGAGACGTCTCGTCCGTCGGCGTAGTCGTCGTTGATGACCACCACGACGGGATCCTCGGGCAAGCCCTCGTCGAGCGTGCGAAGCGTCTGCCGGAACCCTGCCGGGTTCTTCACCAGCTGCAGGACGACGCCACGGCCGCCGACGCGAAAGCGTTGGCCGCGGCCGAACGCGGGCGAAACCGCCGCCAGTCCTCGCGCCACGGTGTCCGAGTCGAGGCCGAAGGTGAGGGCGAGGGCGGCGGCTCCGGCCGCGTTCTGCGCATTGTGCGGCCCCTCGGCACGCAGCGTGATCTCGTGGACGCCGGTGCCGATGCGCATCGCCAAGCGCGGCTCGTCGCGGCTGGGCAGCCGTTGCAGTTCGGCCGTGGTGGCCTGCTCCGCGATTTGCACCGGACCGCCGTAGAGCTCCTCGTCGGTCGGGAACATCGCGCGCAGCTGCGGGGCAACGCCGTAATAGCCAACCTCGGCGTGGGTGTTGCGGGCGAGCGCGGCGACCCGCTCGTCGTCTCGGTTGAGCACGAGCCAGCCGGTGGTCGCGGCCGCGACCTTGCCGAGTAGGGCGGCCGTCGTGTCGATCTCGCCGAAGCGGTCGAGCTGGTCGCGCATCACGTTCAGCAGCAGCGCGCGCCGCGGCGGCACCGCCTGCACGAAGCGCACCGCCCACGCCTCGTCCAGCTCGAACACAGCGACGTCGTAGGCGAGCCGACCGGTCCAACTCGAGTGCTCGACGGTGGCAGTGATGGCGCCGCGCACAAAGTTGCTGCCGGTGTCGTTGGTCAGCACCCGAAAGCGCGGCGTGAGGATCGTCGCCACCATCTTCGTCGTCGTGGTCTTGCCATTCGTCCCGGTGACGACGACGACCCCTTCGGGTAGTCGCGCCATCGCCCGCGCCAGGTACCCGGGTACCACCTTCTCCACGACCAGACCCGGTAGGGCGTTGCCGTGCCGGCCCAGCAGTCGCAATGCGGCGAGGGTGAGCTTCCCGAGCCAGACTGCGAGCAGGTCCATGATGCATTTCAGGCTAGCCGGAAACGAAACAGTTGGGCGCACCGCCGAAGCGGTGCGCCCCACTAGTCATCGGGCTGCTAGCTGGCGGGGATTGCCGAGAGCCAGCGGTGGTTCGGCGACCCAACGCCCGTCACGTCGTCCCAGCCGGTGTTGGTGTGCAGGCTGGAGTCCTGGTTGAACGTGCGGACGGAGTACAGGATCCCGTCAGCGGGATCCAACCCGTTGGCGAAGTCGGCACGGACCACACCCGCGACCGGCGGGTTGCCCTGCACGTCGGTGAACGCGCCGCGTGTCGAGGCCCGACCGTAGATGATCGGGTTCAGCAGGCCTGCGCCCGAGCCGCCTGCGCGCTGCAGCGACAGGGCGGTCATGCCGGCGAACAGCGGGGAGGCGAGACTGGTTCCGCCGATGCGGAACTCGTCGTAGTGGGTGCCCTCCGGGAACTTCTGTGTTTCTCCGATCAGCATGCCGGTGTTCGGATCGCCGTCGAGACCGACGTCCGGGACGCTACGCGGGCCGGCCGGGGTGACACCGCGCTGGTAGCTCGGCTGGTCGAACAACACCGACTGCCCACCGCCTGCGCCGTAGAGGAAACCGAGCGGAGTCCAGCTCTGACCGTCCGCGGACAGGGCGAACTTGTGCGTGCCCCACCCGGTCTGGAAGAGGAACTTGCCGTTCGCGCCGATCGCGTCTGACGTTCCGCCGACGGCGGTGGCAAAGGGATCCGACGCCGGGTAGTCGACCTGCTTGATCGCCGTGCGAGCAAGCTCGTCACCGTTGTCGCCGGAGGAGAACATGAAGCTGATTCCCTGCATGGCGCCCTGGAGAAAGACCATCTCGTAGGCCGCGACGACGTCCGGAGTCTCTACCGCTTCGATGTCGGACCAAGAGTTCGACACCAGCTGTGCCTGGTTGTCGTCCACGACGCGAGCGAGGGTGTCGAGGAAGTCATTGTCAAAGCAGCTAGCGGACGCGTAGTAGCGGATGTTCGCCGCCGGTGCCATGGCATGCACGGCCTCGACGTCAAGCGTTTCCTCGCCGAACCAACCGGTGGGGCCGCAGGCCTTCTTGCGATTGAAGCTGCTCGGATGGACCTGGGTGAGCTGGCCGGGCGCGTAGGAACCGTCCCCGTGCCGGACGGCATAGGTGTTCGCGTCGGACGCGATCGTCGGCGACGCGTAGGCGTCGGTGATCGCGACGGTCTGGCCGGCACCGCTGAGCGCGGTGGCGCCCTCGTAAGCGGCGCGGTACTGCGGGCCGGTGTAACCGCACGGCGCGTAGGGCAGGGTTGCGCCCTGGAACTTCGGCAGCGGTGTGCGGAAGTCCGCCTGGAATTTTGCGGTGACCTGGCCGAAGTACGTCGAGCAGGGACGTGCATTGCGGAACCCGCCCGGCGCCGGAATCGCCGCCGTTGCCTTCGGGACGACGCGGTGCGGCGTGGTGCTCAACCCGGTCACCGTCAACACCGACGACGCCAGCGATGCCGGTACCTTCAGCTCGCTCGACGGTGCTTGGACGTCGAGCCCGTTGTGCCGGTAGCGCTGGATGGACGTGGCGAACGCTTTGTCGGCCTGCGCCACCGAACCGCCGATCGTGAGGTAGCGGTTGTGCGGTGCGACACCGGCGACCTTGAGGCCCGCTGAACGAAGCCAGGACTCGACGCTGTGCACGGCTGAGCTCGACGGAGCGAAGCGAGCGTTGTACTGCGCGGTGCTCAGGAAGTGGTGGTAACTGGCGCTACCGGGCGTGGACGCGGCCAGCGCGGCGTCGCGCAGTGCGGCAAAGCCGCCACGCGGAGCCAGGTAAACACGGGCGTGCACAGCGCTTCGGCTGTTGGGCGCGCCGAGGTGTGGGGCATGCCCCACCCAACTCGGCTTGCTGTGCGCGATGACGGCAGGTGTGGGGGCAGCCTGAGCGGACGGTAGTCCTGCCAGGCCTCCCGCGGCGAGCGCTGTCGCGGTGGTCAGCGCTGCCATGATGGTGCGTTTGGGCATTACATCGGCCTCCAGCCAGATGATGGGTTGGACGTGGTGCGACGGCAAAGGCACAGCCGATTCTTCGCACCCGAAGAGGCACGCTAATGCCGTGGATGCCACGCCACAAGATAAATGGCCGATCGATACGCTCGAGTCACGCGAATCCGCAGTTGGTCGCCGCGGGCAGGCTAAATTCATGGTTGAAATACCAGACAAATCGGCGAAACACGGTGAGATTCGTTGTCTCCACCATCTGGTTGTCGTCGATGAGCACTTCGTTGGGCGTCTGGTCCTGCGACCCCTCGATCACCGTCCGGTTTCCGCCCACGCTGATGATCACGAGCTTGTCATGGTTGAAAAGGCAGCGTGGGTGCAGACCGGGCAGCAGGCCGGACGGGTCTCCTGGGTGCTCGAGCAGGACGTGCACGAGGCATCCGGTCGCCCGCAGCCGCAGCAACTGCTGCAGGATCGACACTCGGAACAGGTACAGCGACATCAGGTCGACGACGCCGCCATGACTGCAATCGAGCGGGGCCAAGGCACGCCAGGTCGGGTCGGCAAGCGACGGTTCGAACCACGCGTGTGTGTCGCCGTAACCGGCCCATCGCCCCAACCGCACCCGATGGTCACAGCCCCGTCCGGTTGCACATCGGACGTACGCGTACCACTCGCGCAGGAAAGCTGCATAGACCGGGTAGTTGCGGACGACCAGGATTCCCGACTGCCCCGAAGAGAACTGCTCGGGGCTCGGGTTGAGCGACGTCGACAGAACCGCTTGGCCGCCGCCATTGCGGGTACGCAACTGCGAAACGCTGATCCACTTGCTGTGGTCGATGCTGCCGGCAGTACCGGACATGCAGGCTCCCACGCACGAGCCGACCCAAGCGAAGTAGAAGGCTCGCCTAAACGTTGTCCATCCCGACGGGCTGTACCAGGAGCGCGAAATGATCACGTTCACCCTGACGTGATGCCAGTAGTGCATCAGCCGCAGGGCACCGATCATGTTGTGCATCGCGGCACCCCAAGGCGTGATGAACCACGACTTGATGTCGATGGTCGCGCCGTCTGCCGCCGAACAGATCAGCGCGTTGATGCCGCGCGCCAATTCGGAACCCTCGTTGCTGTGCGGGTCCTCCAACATGTGCGGTCCAGAGCTGATACTGCCTAGCGCCAGACAGTTGGGGACGGCCGATGCTGCTGCGGGCTGCGCGCTGCCTGCCCGGGCAGGCAGCGCAATCGTCACCGTGCTGAACAAGAGGGCACTGACGAGCACGAGAATTTTGGCACGCATGGTCAGGGGCTTCCCTTCCTAGATCGCGGCCCGTTGTGTGACCGCGTTCAGCCCCGGATGGGCGACGCTGTTCGACCCCCATCGGCCAAGTCCATGCGACCTTGAGAAAAAACGGAGAATCTGGAGGACCATACCTTGCAGTGACACCCGCCTGGCAACAAAGCCGACTGCCAGCTCTGGCCGAACCGGCTAGGTCGGCCCGGCTCCCTCAACCAGTTGTTCGCCCAGTACATGATCCTCGTCCAGCGCGGACGTTTGGACGACTAGGACGTCACAAACGGCGTGCTTGACTACCTTGCTGGGAACGGAGCCCAGCAACTGTCCCTCCCGTGCACCGAGCCCGCGGTTACCGACCACGATAAGGTTCGCCGGGTTCGAGCCGACGGCGTCGAGCAAAGCCTGAGCCGGATCACCAGGAACCAGTCGCTGCTCGATGTATCGAGCTCGATCGCTCGTCAGTCCGGTGAGTGACTTCTGCAGGGCCCTGCGAGCGGCGTCGGCGCCGTATATATAACGGTGCTCGCCCTCGGCGCCCGGAGCCGCGCTGGAATCGTGCTGCTCATAGGCGGAGACAACGACCAGTTTGGCCTGGGCGGCCAGCGCTACCTCCGCGGCCCGGTCCACTGCGTACAGACTGGTCGGCGTGCCGTCGGAACCGACGACGACCCGGTCGTACACGGTGATGCTGCGTTTGCCGCCGAGCGGCACGATCGGCGACTCGTCCGCCTCGTCCGGCGGATTCACCCACAGCATTGCCACCGCGCCAATGGCCATCAGAACGCCAGCCAGGACAATCGCACTGGTGGCCTTGTTGTGCAGGAGGTGTTTGAAGATCCAGCCGAACGTGACGGTCTCGAGCAGCATTGGCACCACGATCATCATGTTCAAGATGCCCATGTAAACGCCAGTGCGCTTGGCCGGAACCATGCTCGCGACCATCAGGTAAGGCACGCCGACCGCGCTCGCCCAAAAGATTCCCAGGCCGATCATGGGAACGAGTGCGAGGTACTGGTTGTGAACGTGCGCCAGCCAGATCAATCCCAACGAGCCGAGGCCGAGGGCGACCGCGTGCACCCGCTTGGCACCGATCCGTTGGGCGAACCCCACCAGGAACAGCGCGGAAATCATGGTGACAAAGTTGTACGCGCCGTTTTCCAGACCGCTCCATGCGATAGCGCGGTCCCAGGCAGGACTCTTCTGCTCCGGAGTCGCGTGGAACACGGTCTCACCGAGACTGAGCGCCAGGAACTGCCAGTAGATGAACATGGCGTACCACTGGAACATGAAGACCAGGCCGATCTTGTGCATGGCGACCGGCATGGCGTTGACGGCGTCTTTGATGTCACGCACCGCGTTGCGGAGACCCTTGGGTGTGGCCCGCATCTCTGCGAGGTCCTCGTCCGACGGGGTCAATTCTTTGGTACGCGCCATGGCGGTCAGTACGGTCACCAGGATGCACACGGTCCCGATCCAGAACACCACGTACATCCAGTAAGGCACGTCGTTGCCGGCGGTCTTCTGTAGCGACGACACCTTTTGCAACAAGAACAGCGACACATTCGCGAGCACCGCGCCGGCGCCGGTGAACATGCTCTGGGTCAGGAACCCGCGTGCCAGCTGCGATTTGGGCAACCGGTCGGAAATGAACGCCCGGTAGGGCTCCATCGAAGTGTTGTTGCCGGCGTCCAGCAACCAGAAGCAGATCACCGCCGCCCACAGGATCCCGACGAACGGGAAGGCGAATAGGATGAGCGCACAGAGGATCGCGCCGGCAGTCACGAATGGGCGGCGCCTGCCCCAGCGGGGGCTCCACGTCCGGTCGCTGATGGCACCGATCAGTGGCTGGATGAGCAGGCCCGTGATCGGCCCCGCAAGATTAAGAATGGGGAGCTGGTCGGGTTTCGCCCCGATCAGCAGGAACAGCGGATTTACCGCCGATTGGGTGAGGCCGAAGCTGAATTGAACCCCAAAGAACCCAAGGTTCATCAACAAAAGGTTCCCGCTGCTCATAAGCGGTTTGCGATCGACCTGCCCGGGATCCGGCGGTGCGAACTCTGTCTTGGTGCTTGTGGTCATAGTCACGCCTTCCGCCGTCGCGATGTCAGGTCGGGCAGTTCGCTCGCGCTTATACCCGCTTCGGGTGCTCCGCAATCGGAAATTCCTGACTAGATCCTGACATCCAGCGTGCACTGCGCGTCTCGACGCGACGCTTGGTGGGTAATAGCGTTTTGGTGAGCGATTGCGAGCCGTGCGCTGCAATTGAGCGGGTCGTCCGTCACATCCGAAGGGGAGACAACGGTGAGTAAGTGGAAGAGCATCCTGGTCGGTGTCGATGGATCGCCCGGCAGCCGCGTAGCGTTGAGTTGGGCTGCTACCGAGGCCGCGGATCACGGGGCGGATTTGACCGTACTGCTGGCGTGGGAACGCGCACTGCTGGCACCGATAGGCAGCCCGAGTGTGCCGCACAGCGATGTGCCCGACACGAGTGACGTCGCCGCCGACAACCTGGTAAAGATCATCAAAGAGGTACTTGGTGAGAACCCGACGGTCGTCGTTCAGCCGCTGGTCAAGCCGGGCAATCCGGCAGAAGTACTCATCCAGGAGTCCGCGGACGCCGACCTCTTGGTCGTCGGCTCGCGCGGCCGCGGCGGCTTCGCCGGGCTGGTGCTCGGCTCAGTCAGCCAGCACGTTGCCGCCTACGCCAAGTGCCCAGTCACCGTGGTCCGCTGATCGCTGGACTCCACCGGGGATCCCCGTCGCCACATACCGATAGCGTGGCCGAGCGATCAGCTCAGTCTGAAAGCTCGACCGACACCGTGTCGCCAGCGCTCAGCGCAACGTGCCGTCCGGCCACGTGAATGTCCTGACACACACCTACCGCAGCGTGGAGTCGGAAGCTTGCCGTGTGGTGGTCGATGTGGACACCCACGGTGTTACCCCGCCAGATCAGCTTGAACTCGATCGAGATCCATTCGGGCGGCAGCCACGGTTTGAACGTCATCGTGCCGCTTCGCACGCGGAAACCACCGAATCCGCACACGACGGTCTGCCACGTGCCGCCGGCCGAGGCAATGTGCATGCCCTCGCAGGTATTGCCTTGGTTGTCGATCAAATCGACGAACGCCGACCGCCTGAAGTACTGCACCGCACGCGCGGGATCACCCACCTCGATCCCCATGATCGAGTGGACGGCCGGGCTGAGTGACGACTTGTGCAGGGTGCGGGGCTCGTAGTACTCGTAGTTGGCCAACTTGACCTCGTCGCTGAACTCGTCAGGAAGGACGTAGGTCATCATCACCACGTCGGCCTGCTTCAACAGCTTGGTGCCGGTCAGGTTGTAGTGGTGGTAGCCCTCGGGGTAGACCGGCATGTCGTTCTCGTCGGTGGTGAAGGCGAGATCGTCCAGTGCGAAGTAGCCGTCGAACTGCTCGATGACCCCGGCGGCGTCATGCGGCGGGACGTGGACCCGGCCGGCCGCCTCGACCCAGCCGCCCACCTCATCGGGCATCAGAGCGATCCGCTCGCAGAGTTCCTTGAGTTCGTGGGGATGGGTGCGGCCGAGCTCGGTGAACACTCGCGCCGTTTGGATCAGATGCCATCGCGCTTGGTAGTTCGTGTATGCGTTGTTGTCGACGTGCTCGTGGAACTCATCCGGACCCACCACACCGCGCAGATGGTAGGAACCGTCGGTGCCCGCCTCGAGGCGGGACGCCCAGAACCGGCTCGTCTCGAACAAGATCTCCGCACCATATCGGGCCATGAAGGCCTGATCGCCGGTAGCCGCGACATACGCGAGCACTCCGTAGGCAACCGCGGACGTGACGTGCAATTCTTCCTCGCCCATCCAGATCCGGTGGGCGCCGTCGACCGACCATTTCGGCGTCGTCTCCACACCAGTGTCAGCCGACTCCCACGCGTAGCGCGCACCACGGAAACTGCCCTCGCGAGCGTTTTGCTTCGCGCCGGCCAAGGTGTGCAACCGGTAGATCAGCAGTGCGCGAGCGGTGGCGGGTTGTGTGTAAATGAAGAACGGAAGCAGGAAGATCTCGGTGTCCCAGAAGGTGTGTCCGCGGTACGCCTCGCCGGAAAGAGACTTTGCGCCAATGTTCGCGCGCTCGTCCTGCTCGTTGGCGGCGATCATGAGGTGATAGCAGGCGAAGCGCACGGCCAGGGTCGCCGCCTCGTCGCCCTCTATGCGGACGTCGCTTGCCGCCCATAACGCGTCCCATACCGAGCGATGTGCCTGACGGCACGCTTCGAAGCCGGCGGTTGCATGGCGGGTCAATTCCTTCAGGCAGGCTTCGCGCACCGCCTCCGCCGCGATGTCGCGCGAGGTGTAGATACAGGCGAACTTCTCCATCGTGAAGGTCTCGTTGGCATCGAGCCGAACCCGCACGCACTGCTCGACGTACTTGTGCCGCTCGGATGCCGAGCGCTCGCTCTGGGGCGACGTCGTCGTGGTCGAGGCATAACCGACCGCGATTCCCGTATCGATGGTGCGTGTCTCGAGATAGACGGCGTGCTCGGTCCCCCGTCGTGATGTCTCGGCCAGATGCTTCGACTTCGCCCATTTGTGCCAGGTCATCTGCGGGTCCGGGACCGGTGCCGTGGCATAGGCCGGCGGACGGTCGAGGTTGTACCCGGTGCCGTCGATGCCGCTGTGCACCTCGGCTATTGCGGTGTGATTCAGTGCGGTGATCCGCACCTGTAGACAGCACAGGTGCTCGTCTGCCCGGCTGGCAAGCCGGATCGTTTCGATCCGGGTCCGTCGCCCGTCCGAATCCTCGAACACGGTAGTGCGGGCGAGCGTGCCGTCGCGCATATCCAACACGCGGTGGTGCTCGACGACCGTGGCGGAATCGACGTCGAGGCGCGTGCCGTTGACGACGACGGACGTGCTCAGCCAATCCGGTGCTCGGACCAGGTCGATCACGGCTGAATCATGGTGGTCGAACACGCCCCGCAAGAATGTGCCGGGCAGCGCACCCTCGTGCCCTTCCTCGAGCGAACCGCGCGTGCCCAGGTAGCCGTTGCCGACGGTGAACAACGTTTCATAGACGTTCGCCTTCTCCGGCACGAATCCGTCCTCGACGACCAGCCAGGCCCGCTCGGCCATCGGATCAGCGCGGACCGACGTCATGTGCAATCACGCCCGTAGGCCCGCGCGATCTGTTCATCCGTCTCGGCAAGCGGTAGGTAGATGAACAAGTCCGAACCGGCGCACCGCTGCGCCCCCATCGCGTTGCCGTATCGACACGCGCGCACCACGTCCGCGTCGTCCAGATACCCGAAGGCCATCCCAGCGGCGAACGAATCGCCGCACCCGGTGGTATCCACCACATGATCGACGGGCACGCGTGGGATGACGTACTCCTGGAGTGCACCCGACTCGTCGATGGTGTACGCAAGGCAACCCGCCGAATCCACCGTGACGCACACGGCCTCGACCCCTTGTCGCAGGCAGTGCTCGGCGAAGGCGGGCAACTCCTCCGGCGCGATGGGCGCGCCGGTCTCAGGGGCGCCGGGCGAGCGCGGGACGGAAAACCAGCTGCACCCGGCCTCTTCCAGATTCATCTTGAGGAGATCGACCTCGGGCAGCCAGACATCACGATCGACCCAGAGGCGATGCTCCCGCTTGCCGCCACGGACCAGCGTGGTGGTGGGGCCGTGCCCGTCAAGCAGAATCTTGCCTTTGCTGTGCGCCCGAATGTAGGCAAGGGTGGCGTGCGGTACCTCGTAGTCGGTAATCGGCACACACACGAATGCGTCGGCATCCAGAGCGAACTCGACGTCGGCCGGCAGGATCGGCGTCATGAAGCCGGTCTGGGTCTCGATTCGAGTGTTCTGGTCGAGGTAGGTGAGCTCGACAACGTCGCCCTGATCGGCCATCGACCGGATTCCGGTCAGGTCGACGTTCGGCAGGTCACTGAACAGCTCCTTGATCGCGTACTCGTCCTCCCTGCGCACATGGACGATCGGGTAGATGACGTCCCGCTCGCCCATCAGCGCCGACAGCGCGACCGTGGTGTAGAGAGCGCACCCGTACTTCTCAAAGGTTTCACCGCGATGAGTGACGATGCGGTCCCGAGGAATCGGGCCGAGCACGGCCACATGACGGGACTGGGCCATCACAGTCCTCCAGCTGACGCAATATCGCTCTGGTGCGACCCAGGTCACACTAGGCAGGCACCGGGCGATTGGCAAGAGTTGCGGATTGTCGCGGATGCGGCGCCGTTCTGTCTCCCGTTGTTGCCCAACCCCAAGATTGCGGATCGTGCTGCGCGTCATTGCGACGCTGTAGCCCGACAATCACGGGTCCGCAGTCCTAGCGAAGACCAAGCCGTGAGGCGTTCGATTTACACCCGTATCAGAGATCGAGCACCAGGGCGAGGGCCTCGTCGACTGACTGCATCTCGTCGACCGTCAGGAAGCCGGCCGGCTCGGTGAGCCGGCTCAAGCAATCCTCGGCAATCAGATCGTCGCCTGCTACAAGCTGATCATCGGCAGCCGGATCAACTCTGCCACGCTGATCGCTGACGCCAAGCACTCACGGCTCGATGCACTGTCATCGGCTGGCGCCCTCGTCGGTCTGGTCGCT
>JBBQUT010000047.1:0-26411 GCA_038212215.1 Mycobacteriales bacterium | reverse complement strand
TCGAACCAGACGAAGACCTGGGTCGCGCAGATCGCGACGAACATGCGCCGCTGGTACAACGACTCGGGCAACACTGCCCCGGTGAAGAAGCTAATCTATGGTATTCATCACGAGCCTGAAAACGATGGCAAACCGGCATCGACGTACGTTGCGTTCATGCGGGCGATCCATGACTACATGGCGTCCCAGGGTGGCGTCGGGGCGGGCCCGCGCCCATCGAGCTACACCGGATCCGCACCATGGCTGGACATGATCGAATGGTGCTACGTTGGGATCGGCACCAGTTTTTCCGGCGGAACGAACGCCTTCTATCCGGGCGACTCGTATATCACGTGGTGTCTTGCCGACCCTTACAACTGGGCCGGCGGACAGTACGCCGAGGTGTGCAAGCCGGGGAAAATCGCGCAGCCGGGCGACAACATCACCACGGCCGGGTACACGCCGAACAGTCACTACTCGCAGTCCTGGGCGACGTTCAAGGACACGGTCCAGAACATCCTCGGATGGTCGGACAACCATCCGGACATCCTGCTCGGGCTCGGCGAGTTCTCCACTTCCCACGACGTGGACCGCTGGACGGTCAACAGCTCGGGCACGTTGGTCACGCCGAAAGTCCACACCGGCATCCCGACTGCGGCCGGCGAGTGGTACCGACAGATTCCCCGCGTCTGTCAGGGTCTTGCGTCGGAATCCGGCGTGAACACCATCAACGTGTCCGCGGCCGACGCGCGCGCGAAGCGGCTGAAGTTGATACACGCGTGGCCGTCCGAGGACAAGATGCCCAGGTGGATCAACCAGAAGTCGTGGGCGCCGGGGGACGTGAGCACGCCCACCACGGCGCACACCGCGTGGTCTGTGGGCGGCACTTCCGCCGGCTACGTCGACACGTCGATGCTCGACGGTTTCAAGTTCGCGGCAAACCATGTGTGGTTCCAAGGGACGGCCGGCGGCGGCGGCACGTCGCACACCGCCCCGTCGGGGGTGTCGATCACGGCGACGGTCTCCGGCTCGGACACGTCGATCTACACGTTCAGCGGGGTTGCGACGGCCGGGGACTCGGCGATCACCTCGTGGGGTTGGGAGTTCGGCGACGGTTACACGGCCACGGGGCAGTCCGTGACTTATGCCTATCTGGCGTCGGGGATCGTGACTGTCCGGCTGACTGTGACGGACGCGAACGGGCTGTCCACGGTGGCGACCAAGATCCTGACTGTGACGCTTCCGGGGGCTGTGCAGCCCCCGGCGACGGTTGACCTCGGGTTGACGTACATCCCGCCGGACGACCAGTTGCGGATCGCGGACTTCAGGCCGATCTACAACGGGAACCTCGACAAGATCGAGGCGTATCTTCAGACACTGGTAGCCGGCGGTGTTGGCTCACTGTCGATCACGGATCCGGGCTCGCAGTCGGCGACGGTCGGGACCGCGTTCTCGCTGACTGTCGCGGCGACGAACACGACGGGTGGGACGCTCACCTGGGCGGCGTCGGGGTTGCCGGCTGGCCTGTCGATGGCGTCGTCTACGGGGATCGTGTCAGGCACGCCGACAACGGCGGGGACGTTGTCGGCGACGGTCAGCGTCACGTCTTCGACTGGCCCGTCCGCATCGCTCGGGATCTCGTGGGTGACGTCTTCGAGCGGTGCCGTCTCGGTGAACGACCCGGGCGCGCTGGCGGCGGTTGTGGGCACCGCGTATTCGCGGACGCTGACCGCGACGAACACTGCCGGCGGAACGCTCACCTGGACGGCTTCGAGCCTGCCGGCCGGGCTGTCGATCGCTTCCGCCACTGGCGTGATCTCCGGGACGCCGACGACGGCAACCAGCTACTCGTCCACGATCACGGCTACCGCGTCGGTCGGCCCGACGGCCGGGTCGGTTGGCGTGGCGTGGACTGTGACCTCGGGGACGACGACACCACCGACTGTGGTCACCTCCGGGTCGGTTGGGACCACTTCGGCGGTCGGGTCGCTGTCGGTGCCGATATCGAGCAGTGCGGCGGCCGGTGACGTGATGGTGGTCATGGCGACCATCCGGGTTAACGGCGGGTGGAACACGCCGGCCGGCTGGTCGATCATCGAGGTGTTCGACGGCACGAACCAGGAGCTTGCGATCTACCGCCGGACGCTGGTCTCTGGCGACCTCGGCGGGTCGGTGGTGGTCGACCCGACAGTCACCAACAGCATCGCTGCTTGCTACATCATCCTGCGAGGCGTCTCCACGTCGGCGCCGCTGGCCGCGTCGGGCGAGCTGGCGTCGGAGACTCAGCCGGCGGCGTCGTCGATCGATGTCCCTGCGGTGACGACGACTGTCGGGAACACGCTGAACATTGCGCTCGCGATGCAGTTGAAAGGCAACACCACGGCACAGGTCTTCACGAACCCCAGCGGATGGACCAGCCGTGCGTCGACCTACGCGCATAACGGCACCAACGGGCAGCAGCTGACGATCTGGACGAAGACGCAGTCGACGTCCGGCACCACCGGCTCCCTGTCGATCGCGTCGGACGCGAGCAACACCGGATTAGGCGCGATGGTCCCGATCGGCCCGGCATGATGCCCACTCAACCGGACAGCACGATGAGGGTGGGGCCGAGATGTGCCTAGTACGCCGCCGTCGGATGCAGCAGGGGCAACCCTCGCCGCCCTCGCCGCTCTGCTCACGGCGTTCACGGGCATGATCTCCGCAGTCGTCGCGGGTGTCGTCACCTTGCGGCGTCGTCGCAATGGGAACGGGCAGGCCGCGGCGGTCGCGGTCGAGGTCGCGAGGCTGCTCGCCGAGCATGAGAAGAGGGATCGTGCCTGAGGAAATGTTGGTACAGGCGGTCGCGGAGGCCAGGGTGGCTGCCGCTGCTATCCAGATGGCGCATCGCAGGATGATCGCCGCGCTGGGGTTGCTGGCGCTGCTGGTCGCCGTGTGCTGCACCGCGACCGCAGTGGCGGTGCTGGCGTTCGCGCGGCAGCATTCCACACTCGTCTCGCTCGCCAGCGTCGCCAAGCAGAACCAGGAGACAGGGGACCGCATCAGAAGCTGCACTGATCCGGCCGGGGAGTGTTTCAAGCGAGGCCAGCAGCGGACCGGGAAAGCTGTGGCTGGCATCAATCAGGTGACGATCGCTGTCGGGCAGTGCGTGAAAGATCCCCCCGTCCACGACGTCCGCGCGTGCTTGATCAAGGTGATGGCTGAGGCGAACCCGTGAGCGGCACATTCGTCCCCCCAGAGCCGGGCCGCCCCGGTGCCCCCGGCGAGGAAGGTCAGGGATCGACCGGCGGCAGCGGTGGTGAAGGCGGCAGCGGTGGTGAAGGCGGCGTCGGCGAGCGCGGGGCGCGGGGCGTTCGCGGCAAGACCGGTGTGTCGCCGTCTAGCCGCTGGCTGGCGGCGCTGGCCGCAGTGCTGTTGGTGACGTCGGCGCTGATCGGACTGTCGACGTGGGTTTCGGTCCACAACACCAACCAGCTGCGGGACGCGCTCACCTCCTCCTGCTATGTGCGGAACGCGCAGATCGATGCGTTCATCGCTCGCGACAAGGCGTTGGCGAAGGTCGAGTGGGGCAGCCCCTACTCCAAGGTGGTCACCGCCCCCCGGATCGCCGTCTACACCGCCGAGGTGAAAGCGCTCGCCAACGCGCGCGTCGACTGCGAGAAGCAGTACCGCTGAGGTGGAATCCATCGGCTGGCTGGTCGTCGGGCACCTGTCAGCCACCCATGACGCGTGGGAATCCGGGCGGACACTGGTCGCCTGCGACCAGTGCGGCTCGCTGGTCTCGACCGGTGGCGGCCAGCTTCTCCACGAGAGGTGGCATGAGCGGGATGAGTGAGACCGTCCATCCGGCCATGCAGCCCGCGCCGTCCCGCCCGTGCGTGATGCACGCCGGGCACAGCCCGCGAATCACGCGAACCGTCAACCATCACGTATTGCCGCAGGAGACGCAGAAGGCGGTGTGGGGAACGGTGGCCCTCGCGCTGACCGTCGCCTGCTGCGACGTCGGCCACGCCAACATTCACGGCTTCCTCGACGGGCTCGCGGCCGGGTTCAGCCCGTCGCGTTCCGAAGCCGAAATCATCGGCGCCTGTCGCTTCCTCGAAAGCAAAGCCCGCAGTGGGTGGAAGCCTGCGCCGCTGCATCGCATGGTCGACCTCGACGGGCTGGCCGCGTACCTCGGGGGGCTGTGAACGGCGCGGTCGCCTGCACCTGTGTCTGGCGGATCGCGAGGCTCGCTGAACGCGACGACGGCTCCCGGATGCTGATCCGTGAGCTGGCCGACCCGTGGTGTGTGCATCCGGCGCACCGGCTGAAGGAGGGCGCACGATGAAACTGCGACTCACGGCATGCCCCGGCGGCTGCGGCGGCGAGGTGTCCACGCACGCGCCCGACCGGATGGTCCCGATCTGGCTGCGTTGCGACCGGTGCCATGACCGGCTGCCCGACCCGCTGACACTCGTCGACCCATTCATCAGGGCGCACCCGGTGGACGGCGGCCACTGGTGACCGGGCATGAGGTCACCGCCGCGGATGTGGACCGGGCCCGGCGGATAGCGCACTCGTTCGTCCTCCGGGCCCCCGCTGACAACCGGTCGATGATCCGCAGTGATGCGATGTCCGACGCGCTCATCGGCCTGGCGCTCGCAGCTCGGGACTTCGACCCGGACCGCGGCGTGCCGTGGTCCAGCTACGCCGGGTTGCAGTCGCGGAACGCGATCGTCAACGGGATACGACACCGGCAAGGCCACCGAGGCGGCGGCTCGGTGGTGGCGCAGATGCGTCTCGCGCCATCCGGCGTGAATCAAATGCCGTGGCTCGACTCCCAAGCCGAACCCGTAGGAGACCCGATGGTCGCCGAGTTCGAATCGGCCGAGACCGCGCGGGCGCTTTACCGGCAGGCACAGCAGGTCATCGCCGCAGGACACAGCATCAACGAAGGCCGGGTGTTCCGCGAGCGGGTCGCCGGACGCTCCCAGCGGGAGATCGCAGACGACCTCGGCGTCACCGAATCACGGGTCAGCCAGATCTCCGCCCGCATCGTGCGGCGGATGGTTGAGGCGGGAGTGGAGAGGCCGTGAACGTGCAGCCAGGAGACCTGATGCTCACCCGCTCGAAGGGGTGGGCCGGAAAATTGATCCGACTCGGCGCGCTCCTCGGGGGGCAGTTGGAGAGCTGGTCCCACGTGGCGGTTATGCACCACACCGACGACGCCGGCACTCCATGGGCGGTCGAGGGTCGGCCAGGCGGAGTCGGATGGGTTGACGCCCGGAAGTACATCAACGACCCGCACACCATCAGCAACGTCGGGCAGCCAAAGACCGGGACGCAGCGTCGACAGGTCTGCGACGGGGCCGTTCACATGCTCGGCGTTGCTTACGACTGGGAAGCGATCGGACTCGATGCGGTGTCCGCCACCCGCATCCGGCTGGCATGGACGCACAACGGCGGAGACGGTCCACCGGCGCACGTCGTCTGTAGCTCGCTCGCCGACTGGCTGTACGAGAAGGCCGGGCTCACCAACCCGGCGAAGCTTCCGTGGGCACTGACGACACCCGCCGACTGGGCGGAGCTTTGGTTCACGAACGGCTGGCAAGGGGCGTCCGGGGGTTAGGCCGTTCGCCGATGTCACCCGCCGCATCGTGCACCTAAATGTTCTGACAGGAGGAGACTTGATGGACGGCACCCTCTGGATTCCCGGCGCACGCAGGCTCGCCGCGGGTCACGCCGGCGGTTCGATGGCCGGCGGCGCCCCCCGCGCCACCTGGCACACCACGGAGAACGACTACTCCGCAAGCGCCTACAGCCTCGCCAGATACCTGATCAGCATGGGCTACGAGGTTCACGTCGTCTGGCACCCGGTCACCGGTGAGATTGTGCAGCTCTACCCGTTGAACGTCTCCGGCCGGGGGCTGAAGAACACTGCGGGCGGAGTGGAGACGAACCGCTACGGATCGGTCAATATCCAGATCGAGGTCATCGGCCGGGCGGCGCATCCGTTCACCTCCGACACGCCGCTGAAGGGTGGCGGCGCGATCATGACTGCCATCCGGTCGTGGGGGATTCCTGACGTCTGGCCGGCTGGCAACCCTAAGCCTTACCCCGCGAGTTACGGCGGATACCGTTCTCCAGCGACGTGGGCAAAAGCTGGTCATTTCTCGCACAGTCAAGTGCCGGAAAACGACCACGGCGACCCGGGAGCTATCGACCCGCGCAAACTGTTCGCGCTGGACACGCCTAGTGTTTACGCGCTCGGGCCGGGAGACACTGGCCCGGGCGTGTCCGCATTACAGCGCGAACTGACAGCGCTCGGGGTGAATCTCAGCGTCGACGGTGACTACGGCCCGGCCACCGAGACAGCGGTCCGGGCATTCCAGCTCGCGCACAAGCTGACCGCCGACGGGATGGCCGGCCCCTCGACTCTGGCTGCGATCAAGGCGGCGCAGCCGACACCCTCGACAGGAAGGTCCGTACTCATGGCACTCAGCGACGATCAGATCATCCAGAAGGTTTCCGACGCCGTGATCACTCATCCGGTCAAGTCGGAGATCGACGGCAAGGACTACGCATGGGGCACATTCGCCCACGCGAACAACAAGGCGATCGCCAACGCCAACGCCAAGCTCGACGCGCTCACTGCGGCTGTGGCTGCCCTGACCGCGGCGCTCGGTGCGAAGCCCCCGGCCGCCCCATGAATGCGCCTCACTGAGGCGCAGCTGGGGGCGCAATATCTGGTGGCCGCCGGCACCACGGGCGGCGATTACGGCCCGGACGTGTTGGGCCGACTCGCCTACCTGACGTCCCGATTTTGAGAGGCACTGATGTCTGAGACGTACGTACGCCGCATTCCGGAGCTGTACGGTGCCGGCAGGCTAGGCCGCCATGTCCGGCACGATCCTGCCTCGAGGCGCTACCCGTTTCGCGCGTCGGGTGCGGCGCTCGTCTCCGTCCGCCATGAGCGGCACATCGAGATCCTGGATCAGGGCGGTACCGGCTGCTGCACCGGCGCGGCCTGTGACGGCGCGCTCGGCACTTCCGGACTCTACGACCAGCTAGAGGCGGCCGGCCGGGTGCCGTCCGATATGAGCGTGTCGTTCGCCCGGGATGTGCTGTACCACCTGGCGACCGTCGATGATGAGTTCGACGGCACGTATCCGCCCACGGACAGCGGATCGTCAGGTCTCGGGGTGGCGAAGGCCGCGCAGTCCCTCGGGCTGATCAGCGGCTACCGGCATGCGTTCACATCCGACGACGCGCTGGCGGCGCTCGTGGCCGGGCCGGTGCTGGTCGGGGTCGACTGGTACGCGGGATTCGACCGGCCGGCGTCGACGGGTGAGATGCAGTTCTACGGGCAGGTCCGCGGCGGGCATGAACTTGTCCTGGACGAGATTGACGTCGAGCGGCAACGCGTGTGGGCCGTGAACAGCTGGTCCGACCAGTGGGGGATCGGCGGCCGGGCGTGGTGGTCGTGGGCTACGTTCCGCCGGCTGCTCGCCAGCGATGGTGACGTGACCGTGCTCGTCGGACTCGACTCACCCGCGCCCGCCCCGGTACCCGTCCCGGCCGATCCGGACCAGGCTCTTGCCGGCGCCACCCGCGCCTGGTCGGCATCCCGGCACACCGGATCGAACGCGAAGGCGGCCAAGGCTGTGACCGCATGGCGGGAGGCGAAGGGTCTTTGACCGACCGCAAGACTGTCTTCGCCATCGTCGGCATCCTCGGGCTGGCTGCGATCGCCTTCGGCGTCGGGGCCATCTACCTCGTGTCAGTCGGGCGTGCCGTGCCGGGCGAGCTGTGGACACTGACCGGCGGCGCGCTCGGCGCGCTCAGCTCCCTGCTCGCATCGACCCGGTCAACACCGCCCGCTCCGGTAGCGGACCCCCAGCCTGCGCCGCCAGTCGATCCGGCGCCGATCCCCCCGGACTTGGGGGACGCGCGGTAATCTGTAGTAGTCCCCCGACAAGAAAGCCCCTCCCGCCTTGAGCCTCGTGCTCGACGGGAGGGGCTTTCTGTCTGTCCGGGCCTAGCGCGTCGCCCGCACGTACGCCGCCCAAGCCTGCGTGCCCGGCTGGAGTCTCACGTTCAAAATGTACGCCGGGTGCGACGTGCTGTAGTAGATCACGAACGGGCTGCTCCGGGTCCACGAGTAGAACCGCGTGATGCAGGTGGCCCGGTCCCGGTCGGTGATCCCTGTCTGGCTGACGCCCCACTCGGGCACGACAACCGGAATGTGTCGGGCGGCTGCAACCCGGCGGGCGCCGGCCAGCATGATCCCTTCGAAGCAGGCGCGCGGGCCGGAGTTCATCGCGCCCCACGAGTAGCCGTCCATGCCCACCGCGTCGAGGTGCGCTCCGACGTAGTAGGCGGCCGGGGTCTGCCCGGGCAGGTACGCAGCCAGGGTCAGCGCTGAATACCACCGGACGTTGCGGGCGTGGACCCAGGACTGGACCTTGCGGAAGGCGCAGGCGAACTGCCCGGGGGTGAGGCTCCGGTTCTTCCCGATCGTCGCGTTCGGCTCGTGGTCAAACGTCAGCCACACGGTGAAGCCGAGCTTGCCGAGCCGCGACGACTGCGCCTTCCAGTAGCCGGCGCCCTTCCCGGCGCACACCTGCGCCCATGACGGGCCGATCCACTTCGCATCCCGCGTCGAGTCTTTCACCGACAGGATCGGCAGCTGCCCGTGGCGGTGGGCGTCACGCGCCGGACCGGCCAGGTCCTCGCCCCACGTCGAGTAGATCCGGGTCGCAGTCGAGTGCGGCAGCCGGTCACCGTTCGCGAGGCCACCGGTCCGGTGGTGGGTTGAGGCGCTGGCTGGCGCAATCGTGGCGGCCAGCGCGACGGTCGTGAGCGCGGCGGTGAGGGTGCGTTTCACCATGGGTCTCTGCTTTCTGTTGGGTCGATCAGCGGGCATCGGTCGATACACCACGCCGTCTCTGGCACACGGCAGCGTGGGCAGTCCCCGCGGCGCGGGCGGAAGCGTGGTTTGAAGGTGGACGGGGCGCGGGTGTCGCTCACCGGCCGGACCGCCAGGACAATCCCGGAAGGATGCGGACGCTCACCCTGCCGCGCGAGTTCACCGTCACTCGGTTGCCGAACCGCTTGGACAGCGACAACCCGGAGCGGGACACGTTGACGTGTTCGCTGTCGCTGACGCGGATGCGCTTGCGGTAAATCAGTCCCATCGGTGGCCTCCTTTAGGCGGTGCAGGTGGGGGTGTTGCCTGCGAGGGACGCGACCCGGTCCCGCAAGTCGTCGCTGCGGACATCGACGGAACCGTTGGTGCCGGAATAGCTGCCGCCGGCATCGGCCCGCGCACGGGCGAGCGCAATGCCGTCGAGCATCACCGCCTGCTGTTCCTGCAGGGTGAGGCGATGGCCGACGTTGGTGCCGTCGAGCGGGACGCACGCAACGGCAGCGGCGTGACCGCCACCGCCGCAGCCAGTGAGGCCAGCCACGGCGACGGATGCCGCGGCAATGACTGCGAGCTTGCGGTTCAGGACGACCATTGCGGAACCACCTGTCGGTAGATGAGCGCGGCGATAGCGACGACGAGTAGGAAGCGGAGGAGGATTTCCGGGCCGCCTCCGGTGTTCCCGAGGATCGGGATTCCAAGGCGCTGGGGTAGCGGCCACAACAGCGGGCATCCGCCGGTGGTGAGGCAGTCGCCGATGATGTGCGCGGCGACGCCGACTGCGACGGCCGTGACGAGCACCCGCGGGTTGGTGTGCTGCCCGAGCACCCAGCACAGCCCGAACGCGATTGGCAGCGTCAGCCGCCCAAGTCGTTCTCCGGCCAGGGCGTGCATCCCGCTGGCCAGCGTCAGGAACAGGATGATCTCGCGGCCGGTGGTGGTGTAGGCGCCGAGGGCTGCGAGAGCGGCGAACGCGAGCAGGCCGAGCAGGGAATGAGTCGCGTGACGATGGCCACCCGTGATGTCGCCTACGAACTTCGCGATCACCTTGCCCGGCAAGAAGAAGGTGTGCGCGATCGACGACTGCGGCTGGTCGATGTCCGGGAGCAGTGCGGCGCCTGCCGCGACGGCCACTCCGGTGGCGAGCTGGAGCCCGCCGACCGGAAGCAGTGGCAGCACGAGCAGCCCGGTGGCGATGCCCGAGATTCCATGCGACTGGCCCATCATGTGACTCAGTGTACCTTGAAAACCGTTCTCAGTTACGGGATACGTGTAGGGTGACCTGCACAGACACCCCAACCCGGGAGGCCCCCCGTGCAGCTCGCAGCCACCATCAACACCAGCAACGCGATCACGTGGATCGCAACGATCGCGGCCATCCTCATCGCCGTCGTCGGGCTCAGCATCATCGCGATGGGCTTCGGCTCCCGCGGTGGCGCCAGCCGGAAGATCGCGGAGAAGGTCTTCGCGGTCGTCGTCGGCGCCAGTCTCATCGTCGGCGCCACCGTGTGGGCGACGGTGAACATCTTCAGCGGCATCGTCGGGTGACGCAGCCGCTCCGACTCCGGGCCGACGACGACTGGTGGCACGTCCGGTCCCGCTGGCTCGGCAGCCCACCGTGGACGTTTCCGTTCGCCGCCCGCTACACCGCTTGGGCGCTGATGTCATCCCTGATCATCGGGACGCTGACCGCCGACTACCTGATTGGGCTGATCCCCGGCCATCTGCCCCTGACCATGTGGACCCTGACATTCGCCGTCCTGTTCGGGGCGTTGCTGCTCCGGCTGTCCACCGACGAGATCGGCATTCGGCATGTCATCGGCATCGGCTGGCGTGAGATCCGACTGCCGAAGCCCCTGCCCTGCATCGACCGCACCCAACATTTGAGGATGCACCGTGCGTCTCCCGTGGACTGACACCAGCCTCAAAACCGACCCCGAGGACCACCCCGACCGGTGGGCACTGCGCCGCATCGTCGGCAACATCACGATCTCCGACACGCAGGCCACAGCCTGGTATCTGCTGCCGCCGGAGCAGTGGGCGTATCGCTCCGACCCGCAGCGCATGGCCACGGTCATGGCGTTTGCCACCGGATTGCTGCCGCTGCTCGGCCGCCGTGTGTACCTGCGTGGCACGACCCGGCCGTTCGACCACTACGGCTGGGCCGAGAACCTCACCACGCTCAGCCCGGATCGCGGGCCCGGATGGGATGACTGGCTGGTCGGTGAGCAGGAGCGCATCAGGGATCACGCCAGCCTTGAGAAGACCGTGTACCTCGGGGTGGACCTGCCGCTGTGGACGCCCGGCCGACGCATGACGGAGTGGGCGCTGCGACGCACCACAGACCGCGAGATTGACCGGCTCATCAAGTCCGAGGCCGATATCGGCAGTCAGTTGTCCGACCGGCTGCATGTCACCGCCGCCACCGAACTCGACCTGCGGCACTTACTGGCAAGGTCTATCGGCGTAGGGCTCCCTGGCTGGGTGCTGCCGCAGGACGCGCCGCTCGACGTGCAGGATCTCGACGGAGTGCGCTGGACGTCCGAGCCGTATAAGCGATGCGTGCAGGTGACCGCTACTCATCCGGGGACCGACCGGGTGTCTACCCGGTTCGTCACCACGCTGACTCTCGGCCGGCCGCCGGAGATGACCGTTCCGGACGCCGCGCAGCCGCCGTGGATGACGCTCACCGACCGGCTGCCGTTCCCAGTCGAATGGTGCTCGGTCACCGACCTGTCTTCCGGTCCAGTCGCCGCCGGTGAGGCATCCCGTAAGTTGAAAGTGATCCGCGACATGCAGGCCGCCTATCACGAGCACGAGATGGACGAACCGCTGGAGTTCGAGCGGCAGGCGAAAGCAGCGAAGGTCGCCGAGGATGCGATGCGGAACGAGTCGGACATCATTGCCGCCCGGGCCCACGGCTGGTACACGCTCACAGTCTGGGGCGTGTCCGCCGAGCAGGCGTTGGAACGGGCGCGGGAGACAGCCCGGCTGTTCACCGACCGGCAGTGGCGGGTTGGGCATCCGTACGGGCAGTACGCGCTGACCCGGCAGTTGGTGCCGTGTGAGCCCCAGCGGTTCTCCGGCTACAAGCGGCGGATGCCGCTACTAATGCACGCCGCTGGGCTGCCGCACGTTGCTGCTCGCGTCGGCGACGCCCGCGGCCCGGTGCTCGGCGTGACCGTGGGTGCTGGCCGGCAGATCGCGTCCGTCGACACGCACTACGCAACGGAGGTTGCTGAGACCTCCGGTGTGTCGCTGATCGCCGGAGCAAACGGCTCGGGGAAGTCGGCCTTACTATCGATGCTCGCCGTTCCGGCTGTGCATCGGGGGATCAGCACCACCATCCTTGACCCGTCCGGGCCGCTCGCCGGGTTGTGCGGACTGTTCCCCGACCAGTCGCGGCACCTGTCGCTGAATTCCGCCCCGGCGGGGACACTCAACCCGTGGCGGCTGATTCCACAACCGCGCCGGCATCACTTCGAGCGGGATGGCGTGCCCACATCCGAGGTGGATCGCCGCTGGCAGGATGCGATCGCCGAGGTGCATTCAGACCGGCTCGAAGCTGCGATGGACGCCGCGCTCGGCACCCTGCCGTGGTCGCTGGCGGAGGACAAGCGGACCCCGGCGCTGCTACGGCAGTCGATCCGTGAAACCGGTGGCGCGCCCGGCGGATCGTTCCGCATCGTCATCGCCAAGCTGGCGCAGATGGGGGAGCACGGCAAGCAGCTCGCCGATGAGCTGTCCGCCGCATCCGAAGCGCCACGCGGCGGACTGTACCTGAGGCATCTCGACGCCGACGAGCTGACCACAGCCGAAGAGGACTTCGCCTCCCTGCTGACAGTCATCACCTTCCCTGGGCTACAGACCCCAGCCAAGGGCACCGACCGGAAGTACTGGCGGATCGCCGAACGTCGCGACACGGTGCTCATGCAGCTGGCGCTGATGTTCACCAGCCGGGCGATCTACACCGGGTCGATGACGACTCGGAAGCTGGTCCTGATGGACGAGCTTCGACTGTTCAACGGCGACTCGGCGTCGCGGGCGTTCGGCGCACGGATCGGCTTCGACTCCCGCAAATGGAACGCGGCCGTCCCGTTGGCCACGCAGATCCCGAAGCATCACATGGGCATGGGTTTGGAGGCGCTGGCGTCCACCGTGATGATCGGACACCTGGAACACGCGGACGCAGCCGGGGATGCCTGCGACCTGCTGCGCATCCCGCGCGGCACCGGATACGAGGCCACATTCGCGTCGCTCAACCCAAACGCCACCCGGACTAGGACCGCGGCGCAGGCCAGCTACCGGGACTGGGTGATCCGGGACGTTTTCGGTCAGGTGGAGCGGGTGCGGATCACACTGCCCGCCGACCTGCACGCAGCGATCGACACCACCGCGCGCGTGGGGGCCGACACGCTGGCCACGACGTGAGGCGCATGTTCGCTGTCTTGCTACTCGCCGCCGCGTTCAGCATCACCGGTGCGGCAGCAGCGCAGGCATCCCCCGTGGCCGTGACTGCGTTCCCCGGCGTCCCCGACTGCAAGACGGCACCCACGCCGGCCGTCCCCGGCCGCGGGTTCGCCGGCTGGCTGGCGCCGCCCGTCCACAACGCCGTGGTACCGCCTGATCCGAAGCCGGCCGACTTCTACGCGATCTACGGATGGTCGTCGTTCGGCTGGTCTGCTTACGACCAGGGCTGCACATCATCCGCGACGGGCGGCGCCACGTCGATCGCGACCAACGCAGGCGGGTTTATCGCCAACCTGATCCAAACCTGGAACCTCGCCCAAGGCGCCATCGCATCAACACTCCTCGACGCATCTCTCCACCCGACGTGGCTGGCGGCACTCGACCCGCTCATCGAACGTGCGATCGCGATACTCGCGCCGGTGTTCACGCAGTGGGCGCCGATCGCCGTCGCGCTCACAGGGCTACTCATCCTGTGGATGTCGTACCGCTGGGCGTTGCGGCGGGTGTTCGTCGCGCTCGGCGGAGCTGTCGTCATCATCTCCGCAACCCTGTCGATCATGACGTGGCCGGTCGCTGCCGGGCATCTGTTCGATGATGGGATCGGCTCAGCCGCCGGCATCGCCGCGCAAACCACCACCGCGGGGTCATCACAGACCGACCCCGCCGTCGCGTCCATCGGCGCCATCTACTCATCCGTCTACTACAGCCAGTGGCTGAACGGCGAATTAGGCTGCACCCCGGAGACCTGCGCGGTCGCGCAGAAGTATGGGGCGCGGCTGTGGGACGCCACGCACTACACGCTCGCCGAGGCCACGACGATCAAAGCCGGTGGGGACGCCGCTAAGAAGATCACCGACGAGAAGGGAAAGGCGTTCACCGACGCCGCCGGGAAAGTCCACGACGAAGACCAATCCGCCTACGACGTGCTGAAAGGTGAGGACGGAATGCAGCGACTCGCTGCTGCCGGGCTCACCACCGTCGGTGGATGCGCAGCGATGCTGTTCCTGATGGTCGCCTGCCTGCTGCTGATCTTCGCGTTTCTCGCCGGTCGGGTCCTTGTCATGGTCATCCCACTCATCGGTGCCATCGGCATCTTCCCGAAAACTCGCGGCGTGTTCACTGGGGCGCTGGCGACCGCCGGGTGGGCTGTGCTCAACGGTGTCGCTTTCTTCATCGGGGCGATGGTTGACCTGCTCGTCGTCGGGACGATCCTCGACCCAGCTACGCCGCTGCCTGGTCCGCTGCGGCTGATCCTTTGCGCCGTTGTGCAGGTCGTGCTCTGGCGAGTGCTCAAGCCACACCGGAAGTTGCCAAAATCGCGGATGAAATTCGGGGAGCATTCCAGCCGGGAGCCGTGGGACCGCGAAGGCACCCGCTCGCTGCTGAAGGACGCGGTGGGGGTTGGGATCGGCGTGGCCGCCGGCGGGTTCGCCGGTGCCGGTGCGGCGGCGAAGGCCGCCGGCCATCAGTCGGATGAGCCTACGACTGGGCCGGTGCGCGCCGAGATGTGGGCGGAGCGGTCGCGACCGGAACCTGCGGGCGCCGTGGAGGCGCCACGCGCCGAGGCGCGTGCCCTCCCTGTCGATCCATCACCGGATCATGCGACCGGCGAGTGGTCGCACGGCAACGCCCCCGAAGGGCTCCGCGAGACGCCCCAGGACGAGTCCGGCGCGTACGGAATTTACCGCCCCAGCTCGCCGACGGAGGCGCCCCGCGACACGGCCGATGCGTAAGGTACTGGCCGGCGGGGTGGTCGCAATGCTCGCCGGGGTGATGTTTGTCGTCGTCATCCTGGCGATGATGCTCACTGGCGGGTTCGGCGGGACTGCGTCGGCGTGCGACCCAACCGCCGGCAGCACTGGCCAGTTCGGCAGCTCCCAGGTCGCCGACGCCGAGTCGAAGCTCGGGACGCCGCTCGCCTGGTCCCGTGACTACGTGCCGTCATGGACCTCCCCCGTCACGCCCGTCGCCGGACACACCACCGTGCTCTCCATCAACAGCTCGGGCACCAGCTGGGCCGCGATCGCATCCGGCGCGCAGGACGCGCAGATCCGCCGGCAGGCTGCCGAGGTCGCCAGGCTGCCTGGCACTGTCTATCTGGCGTTCCACCATGAGCCGGAGAACGACCCTGCCGCGGGCAGCCCGGCCAGCTACGTCGCGGCCTGGCGGCACTACGTCGAGGTGTACCGAGCGGCCGGGGTCACGAACGTCCAATGGACCTGGATCATGATGGCCGACTCGTTCAACAACGGTGGGACGAGGGCCGCGTCCTACTACCCGGGCGACGACATGATCAACGTGGTTGCGGCGGACGGTTACAACTGGCAGGGCGTGCGACCGGGCGCGGGGCGCAGCTTCGCCGAGGTGTTCGCCGGGATGCACACGTTCGCAGTCGCCCACGGCAAGCCTGCGATCGTCGCCGAAGTCGGCATGAGCGCACAGTCCGGCCGTCCGGCGTGGATCACCGCGGCGCAGGCCACCGCGACGTCGTGGCCGGAGCTGCGGGCGACCCTTTGGTACGACGCCCGAGACTTCGTCATCGGCGCTGATGCTGTGCCCGCGTTACGAGCGTGGGCCGGGGCATCGTCGGGGACACCGACCACGCCGAACGCCGTGCCCGTGGCGTACACGCCGAACGTCGGCGAGCAACAGGTGTGGGACGCGCTGCGGCAGACATGGGCACCGATCCAGGCCGCCGGGATCATGGGCAACATGCAGAGCGAATCCGGTTTCAACCCGCTGATCGTTCAGGGTGGCGGAGAATCAACCAACCCGGCCGACGCTGGCTCCGGCGGCTACGGGCTCGTCCAGTGGACGCCCGGGGCCAAGCTGATCCCGCTGCTCCACGGTCAGCCCCCGTCGATCGCCAGTGAGTCCGCGGCGCTCACCGAGCAGCTGACCACCGGGAGCGAACGCGCAGCCGGGCTCGCCCTAGCCGGCGCCACCACCGTCACCGAGGCTGCCGTCGCATTCGAAACCCTCTACGAACGCCACGCCGGAGGACTACAGCCCGTCCGGGTGACGCAGGCCGAAGCGATCTACGCCCGGCACTCCGGCGACTCCTCGATCGTGCCTGTGGCGGACACCGCAGCATGCCAGCCGGAGACAGTGGGGGCGGACACCGGCGGGTCAGGTGCGGTCACCTGGGCCCTCGGGCACCTCGGCATTCCGTACCTGTGGGGGGGCTGCTATCCGGGCGTCCCAAGCTGTGGGCGTGGCTCCGGTCCGGCTGATCAGAAGGTGCCCTCCGACTGCTCCGGGTTCTCCTCGGCCGCGGTCTGGTTCGGGGCTGGCATCTCCATCCCGCGGACAGCCGCCGCGCAGTACGCCGCCCTCCCCGGGGTTGCGGCGGGACAAGAGAAGAGTGGCGATCTCCTGTTCTCCGAGTTCGGCCCCGGCGGCCCTGGGCATGTCATGATCGTCGTCACGCCCGGGGACCCCGGGCTGGCCGTCGAAGAGCCTCACACCGGGGACGTCTCAAAGACGATCCCCTACCACCGCTCCGGGGTTACATTCGGCAGGCCGTCGTGACCACCGCCATACCAACGGGAGCCACCGTGACCGCCCCGACCCTGGACTCCCTCATCACCGCGGTGCGCACCACGCTCCGTCGGATCGCCGACCTGCATCACCGACTGGAGGACGCCCGCGACCGACGAGACGCCGCGATTCACGCCGCCGTCAACGCCGGGATCACACCCGCCGAACTAGCCCGCCGACTCAACGGGCAGGCCACCGAGTCGAAGATCCGGCAGGCCGTGCGCGATCACAACCTCCGCAACGGCGGGCGGTAGCCTTGACCGCATGGAGACCCGCCAGACCCGGTGGCCAGGCCTCGGCGTGCCCCCATCCCACGACCCGGCACCGGCACTCGGATGGACTGGGACGCTCACCGGGCGGCGGGTCATCATCGCCACCGCCGACGGCTGGTGGACCGATTACCGCGCCACCGGCGAGGCCGCACTCGGACGGGACGGCCGGCCCGTCGTCCCGGTCTGCGCCGAGTCCCGCTGGTACAAGGCCCGCTTCGACGGACACGCTGTCCGCCCGTACGACGTACATCACTGGCCACTGCAGGACGTGTGGATCGAGAGCGGCCAGGTTAGGTTCTGACGCCGCGCCGGGCGCCTTCCGGTCACCCGCACCCGGCACGCAACTAGCCCCGATCAAGACCCTCTCGGCTGGTCTACGCCTGCGCTCCCGCACGGGTGTCTGTCCGGTTCTGTCCCGGTTGTTTTACCTCGGCGTCTACTTGCTACGCTGCGCTGTCGCCGAGCATAACACCCCTCCCCAAACGGCCTGCTCAGAGCGTTGCACCACGCGCCCGCAGGCCGTGCCCGAGGCTGTTACGCGCCGTTCGGTGGCGGCGGTCGGACCTTGGATTTTGGGATGATCGACAGACGACGGCAGGCCGCTCAGATCACCGCCGGGCTGCTGATCCTCGCCCTGGCTGGGCTGCTGCTGCTGGTCGGTCCGGCCCGGATGTGGCAGCTGCATTGGGCGATCCTCACCACGTTCGTCATGCTCCCCGCGGTCGCCGCAGCCGGGGCGCAGTCCTGGCGCGAATGGCGCGAGCAATCTCCGGCCAGACCAGAACCGGAAGTGCCGGGGACGCTGCCCAAGCGGATCGATCGCCCCCCGCGACCGGCTGATCTGCCGTGGCATGAGCTGCGGTTCGGGGTGACCGGGGCGGGTGCGGCCGTCGTGGATCTGCGGCTCACACCTCATGTTCTCGTCGTCGGCGAGACCGGGTCGGGCAAGACCCGGACCATTGACACGGTGATCCGCGAGGCACTCGACGCCGGGTTCCTCGCCCACCTCATTGACCCGAAGCAGTTCGAGCTGAACCGGTGGCGGCACGACCCGCAGGTGGAGTCGGTCGCCTACGAAGTGCCGCAGATGATCGAGGCCATCGAGTCGTTGTGGGCCGAGATGGATCGGCGCAACGGGCTGCTGCGGGAGAACGACTGGACGCCGGACGAGGTGCCGCTGGACGTGTTCCCGCCGGTGCTCATCGTCATTGACGAGCTGCACGAGTTCTTCGATCTGGTGAACCAGTGGTGGCGGCGGAACAAGGAGAAGGGTGCGACCGGCACGACGCATCCGGTGGTGGAGAAGTGGGAGTCGCTGGTGCGGCTGGGTCGGGCGTCGCGGATGCATCAGGTCGCAGGCATCCAGCGCCCCGACGCCAAGATCATGGAGGGTGCGGTGCGGTCGAACTTCGGGGCGCGGATCGCCTGCGGTCCGATGAAAGACGACACCGACGCCCGCATGATCTTCGGCGATTCGAAGGCCGGGAGGGGCGTGCCCCACGGAGTCAAGGGCCGGTGCACGGTGGACGTGGGCGACCGGACCCCGACCGAGGCTCAGGTGTTCTGGACGCCGCAGCCGACGCGGGCGCTGTAAAGGGCAGCGCGTTCACCGCAGCGGCCGCAGCCGAATGCGACCAAGCGACATACCCGGCTGTCGTGGCCGGCGTAGCGGCTGCCGTGGCGGACGGCATACCGCGTGGCCTTGCGGCGGAGCCCAGTGGCCGTGCCCATCAGGCGGCCACTGGGGCGGTAGCGGCGGCCCGCTGGGGGGATACGACCACGACGGTGCCGGGCGGCAGCGACAGGCGAACCGTCCGGCCGGACACGCTGGCCGCGATGATTCCCGACACGGTGTGCGCGCCGGGCGCGCCGTACGTGGTGACGGAGATCGGGGCGGGCATGCTCGCTGGGATGGCGAGCCGGTGAACTACCACCCCGTGAACGGGGTGGCTTCCAGCGTTCCTGACGGTCATGATGCGGCCGTGAGCAAGGCTGTGTTTTCTTCCTGTCTCCGTTGCGTCCCCTTGGTGGCGGGCGCATCAATCCCCGTTGCCGGTGGTGCCGGTTTCGGTTTCCCCGGTTCGTACCCGAGGCAGTCAGCGTCCGTGAGTCCCACGGCCGGGCAGAGTTTGAGGCCCTCTGCCGGGGCACCGCTTGGTGCGGTGGTGCTGCCGCGCTGGTAGGCGCGGTGTTTGATGTTGTTGGCGGCGTTGTAGTCGGCGTTTCCGGTCCATCCGCAGGCCAGGTTGAGGCAGCTGAACAACGCTTGGTTCTGACGTTGCCCGGGGGCCGTGGACTGGCAGCGGTGGCACGTCCGGGAGGTGCCGGGCGCGGGGACGAAGACTATTTCACCTCCGCTCTCATCAAGTTTGTAGCTGATCTTCCACAGGTGCGCCGACCAGCCCTCGTTCAGAATGGTCCGGTTGAGTCCGGCTTTCTGGGCGACGTTCCGACCGGGTTCGGCGGCGGTTCCTTTCGCTGATCTGGTCATGTTCTTGACGTTCAGTTTCTCGAACGCCATGCCTTGGTAGGCCTGGGCCAGGTGCCGGGACGTTTGGTGTTGCCAGTCTTCGCGGCGTCGGGTGGCCCGGGCCCGCAGGGTCGCCAGGATCTGGTACTGCTTGATTTCGTTGGCGCCCTGGCGGGAACGCTTGCCGCGCAACTGGTGCCGTTGTTGCCGCATCCGGGCGGAGCGGTGTTCAGCCAGTTTAAGCCGCCGGGTTTCGCTGGGGGTCAGGAAGTTGTCGTGGGTGTAGGTGTTGCCGTCGGAGATGGCCAGCGGGATAGCGGTGCCGCGGTCGGCGCCTTCGCGGGGCCGATCAACGGCCAGCGGGGTAGGCCGGGGCAGCGTCAGCCGCAGTACCAGTTGCCAGTGGTCGCCGTCGGCGACGATCCGGGCGCCGGAGACGACGGCTCCGGCGGGTAGCGGACGGTGGTTGCGGTAGCGGACGACGCCGACCTTGGCGATGTTGACCGTCGCCCATTTGTCGGAGGTCCGGGTGATGTTCAGGTCCCGGGCTTGCGGCACGTCGAAGCCGGCCCGCGTGGTGGTGCGGGATTTGAACTGGGGTCGGCCGCAGGTGCCGGCGAAGAACCGTTGCCACGACGTCAGATAGGTGCGTTGGATCTGTTGGCACGCCTGGGCGGGCAGTTCGGCGAGCCAGGGCAGGTCCCGGCGGCCCTGTTGGATCGCCGATGCCAACTGTTTGGCGGTGGGCCGGCGGCGGTGATGAAAGGTGTAGTAGTCGTGGATCAGATTCCACAGGGCCCGGGCGGTGTGCCCCTGCCCGGTGATGGCGAACTGTTGGAGTTCGGTGGGGTAGATGCGGTATTTCCAGGCGCGTTCGATGACCGCGACCTTCCGCTTCTTCCGCTTGAACATACCACAATTGTACCAGATGGTAGTATTGGTGTCATGGGTTCAGAATTGGATATAAGGCCTGGCAGGCATGCGGTGTGGGCTTGTCATGCGCACTTGGTGTTCGTGACGAAGTATCGGCGGGGTGCGTTGACCGATGCGATGCTGACCAGGTGCCGGGAGGTGATGTCGGATGTGTGCACCGATTTCGGGGTGGAGTTGTCGGAGTTCAACGGTGAGGACGACCATGTGCACCTTTTGGTCAACTTCCCGCCGACGGTGCAGCTGTCGAAACTGGTCAACTCCCTCAAAGGGGTCTCCAGCCGCCGGCTCCGCCAGGAATACCCGGCGCACATCGCCAAGTACCTGTGGGGCGGCCATTTCTGGTCCCGCAGCTACTTCGTCGGCACCGCCGGCGGCGCACCACTGTCAGTGATCCGCGCCTACATCGACCAACAGAAACGACCTGCGTGACGCTGCTGGGCGACGCGCTCACACCTCCCGCCTGAAGGCGGGAGCACTCCCGCGCTCACGGTTGGTAGAAACAGGCGACGTTCGCCACCTCGTTGGAGCGGCTCACGTCGGACAGGTGCAGGCTGCGCTGCCACCGGTCCAGGTCATCTGCTGACGCCTGGAGCAGGTCGACGGGCAGCGCGCGCGCCAGTCGGTTGATGGCGTACCGGCGGCTGGCCAACGTCGAGGTGCGCATCCCGCGTAGGCGCAGCCAGGCCAGGTGCTCGGCCAAGACCTCCGGCAGTGGCGTCACGGTGAAATGTCTCGGCATATCAGGCTGCGTGCCGCAGGTCCGAACAGGTGAACGGCCGGCCCTCCCGCCGTGTCTGCCGCCGCCGTTCGTCGCCCACGTAGAGCTTCCGCGCGCGGCTAGGGGGGCATGATGGCCAGTTGTTTCTTCGCCTGTCCGCAGTAGCCGCATTGGGCTGGTCGGTGGAACGGCGCAGCTGGTCGCGTGGTTGCAGCGGCACGGCGATGAGTGTCTGCGGACCTTCGAAGAACACCTGAACCGGCACCTTGTAGAAGTCGGCGAGGACAGCCAGCTCGGCCGCGCCGAACCGTGTCTTCCCGTTACACCGGTCGTACCAGCCGGTTCGGGTGACGCCGGGCAGCTCGGTCAGGGCTGCCACGGGCGTGCTGTTGATCCGGGCCAACATCTTCGCGGTCTCGCGGATGTTGCGCTCCGTGGAGGCGACTAGATCGGACATACCGACAGGTTATAGGCGTAATCCGAGCTACCGCCAAGATTTTCTCTAAATAATCAAGTCGGGGCTATTGCCCGTCCGGTTTTCCCGGACTAGCGTCCCACCCATGCGGACACCAGAACAGCCAGCAGCGATGTCACCCCGGGAGGTGGCCGCCCGATTCGCGGTCGACCCGAAGACCGTCAGCCGGTGGGCCAACGAAGGGAAACTCCCCTACTTCCGAACCCCCGGCGGGCATCGCCGGTTCCTCCGCTCCGCAGTCGAACTCCTCACAGGCGAGCAGGACACCCCCGCCGCCGGAGAGAACGCCGCATGAGCCACTGCCGGAAGTGCGCCCACCCGCGCGACGCGCACGAGCACCTGCGTCGCGGGACGGACTGCTCGATCTGCTGGTGCCGCCGATTCCGGCGCTGGCTACCGCTCCGCCGCGCCTAAACGTAAGACGCCCCCCGGTGGCAGCCGGGGGGCAGGCAGGGACGCCCAACTCAAGGATAAAGGGGACGCACTGAATGAACGCCACCACCGCCACCGCCGAACAGCACCTGACCGACGACCTCCGCGCCGCGCACGACGTGCTCTGCGCCCTCGGCGTCGAATGCCCCGACTGGCTGAACGTCGAGGCCGCGGCATGACCCCCAGCCCGACCGAGGCCCAGGTCGCGTACATGCTGCGCACCTCCGACGCGGACCGTCGGAGCTACGGCGGTTTCCAGTGGCCGGAGTCCGGCCCGGTTTCATGCCCCGACTGGGATCCGACCAAGGAATGCGGCGGTGGGCTACACGGCCTGCTACACGGCGTTGGTGCGGGGATACTCCTGTCCGTAGAGGACGACGCGGTCTGGCAGGTTATCGCCGTCGACCCCGCCACGGCCGTCGACCTCGGCAGGAAAGTCAAGGTGCCATCTGGTTCCGTTGCATTCTCCGGGCCGAAGGACGGTGCGCTGGCGTTCCTCGACGCGCATGGCTGCGCTGACAAGCCGGTGGCCTTCGCGACACGAACCGCCGGGGACTGCGGCACCGCAACCGCCGGGTACGGCGGCACCGCGACCGCCGGGGAGCGCGGCACGGCAACCGCCGGGTACGGCGGCACCGCAACCGCCGGGGAGCGCGGCACCGCAACCGCCGGGGATCGCGGCACCGCGACCGCCGGGGACGGCGGTACCGCGACCGCCGAGACCTGCGGCACCGCGACCGCCGGGGAGCGCGGCACGGCGACCGCCGGGGACGGCGGCACCGCAACCGCCGGGCACCGCGGCACCGCGACCACCGGGGATAAGGGCACGCTCCTGATCCATTGGTTGGAAGGCACTCGCTACCGCATTTCTGTCGGCTACGCCGGCGAGGGCGGCATCAAGGCGAACACCGCCTACCGCTGCGACGGCTTCGGTCAACTCGTCGAGGCCGCGACATGACCGCCACCATCCACAGCCAGACCACCGCCAACGCGCTCATCGCCTACGCCGAGCGGGTCTCCGAAGGCGGCAGCTTCCACGACGCGGAGCTGCGGGCGCTCATCGGCCGTGAGTTCGGCAAAGAAGACCGGGAGCTGCTGTTCGTCGACCTCCTCGACGCCACCCGCGCCCTCAGCCAGTGGCGCGAAGGCAGCGACTTCTACGAGCATGAAGAAGAAGACCTGCTCGAAGCCATCGACGACGCCGCATGGCCGCTACTGAACGGGCTGCCCGGCACCGAGCGGTGCAACGGCTGCACCCGACGCGGACGCCCACTCGCCACGCAGAACCGCGCACCGGCGACGACGCTCCGGATCTGCGACCGCTGCGTCAGCGAAGGACTCGACGCGTTGCAGCAGGCCATCGCCAACCACCCGGAGTGCATCTCATGACCGACTTTGATGTCCGCGCCACCGCCATCGACCTGCTCGCCACGTCGGACAGCGCGAACCCGCGCGACCTGTGGACCGAAGCGAAGGCCCTGCACGAGGAGACCTCATGACGATCCCCTACCGCTGCGACCGCACCGAGCAAGAGACCGAAGTCGACGGGCGGGACCTCACCCTCGTGCCTCACCCAGCCGGATGGATGATCGCCTGGCACTGCGGCGCATGCCACGACGTCCACGCCGAACCGCTCAACGAACTGCTGCTCGGCACCCTCGAAGAGCGCGGATTCAGCGTCTTCGAGGCGCTGTGCGGGGTGCCGGCATGAAACTCTCCGCGAGGATCACCGACCGCCAGTTCAGCGCGCTCGCCGAACTCGGCTTCGCCGGCTGGGAAGAGGGCGTCGTCGAACGTCAGGCGCTGCGCCGTCGCAGCATGAGCCGCGAGCGGATGTCGCTGATGCTCGGCACCGTCGCACTGCTCGCCCCCGACCTGTACGCGGCGATCGAGGAACGCCACACCGAGCCCGGTCCCCCCGCAGGAAGCGCCGACGAGCCCTTGCGGGGGGACCGTCACAGCGATCCGGGAGGAACCGAATCATGAGCTGCCGCTACTGCGCCGAGGACGTTTCGTTCTTCAACCTGCAAGGCCAAGACGCCGAGCGCTACCTTCTCGGCTGCCCCGGCCAGCGGGTCCACGAGCAGCAGGAATCCGAAGACCAAGCACTCGACCGCGCCGGCGTCGACCTGATGGACGACGGGCGCGACATTGACGAGCGGGTCGCGGGGGGCGGGGCGGCATGGTGAACACCGCACCGATCAGCCCCGACGAGCTCGCCTACCTGACCGCCGTCACCCTGATCCGCAGCGCCAACGGCTATGCCGCAATGGCCGCAGACAGCACCCGGCTCGGTGAGCACCGACTCGCCCGGCTCTGCCAGCGGCGATGCCGGGAGAGCCGGACCGCGGCGCGGAAGCTCACTGCGAAGGCGGGGGACTCATGCTGAACCGCCGCCCGAATCGCACCGCACCGCGCAGCGTCAATCTGCGGACGCCGTGCCCGACCATCCCGGCGGGCGTGCTGATCCGCGAGGACGACAGCCAGATCCACGCCACCCCAGACGGCTGGACTTTCGAGTGGGTCTGCCGCGACGGCTGCAACAGCATCCACGCCATGCCACTCACGGTCGACCTGTACGACCAGCTGGCAGCCGGCAGGTACGACATGCTCGCCGCGCTCGGAGGGATGCCGTGATGAGCGGCCACACAGACGGCGGGGCGGTGGTCGGACCTGGTGGGGAAGCTGGCATGACCACCGCCCCGCTTTGGGACATCGTCATCACCGTCCACGGTCGGGCTGCTCCGCAAGGAAGTAAGCGCCACCTCGGGCGCGGCGTCATGGTCGAATCGTCGAAGGCCGTCAAGCCATGGCGGGAAGCCGTCAAGGCTGCCGCGCTCGACGTCGGCGGGCACATCGCCGGCCCGGTCATCGCCTCGATGGTGTTCACCATGCCGAAGCCGCAGTCCGCGCCCAAGCGACGCCGCACCTGGCCCGACCGCACACCAGACATTTCCAAGCTGTTGAGAAGCACGGAAGACGCGCTCACAGATTCAGGCGTGTGGGAAGACGACGCCCGCGTCGTCTTGTACGAGCGGGTGGCCAAAGTGTTTCCCGGCGAAGACCGGGACGCGATGCCACACCCCGGCGCAGTCATCCGGCTGCGACCAATGCGCGAGACCGAGAGAGGGGACCGAACGTGAGCATCGCAACCAGGCGTGACTGCCGATCCTGCGGCGAGACCAAGCCGGCCAAGGCCCGCGGGCTCTGCCCGGGCTGCTACTCGCGCCACCAGAGGGCCGGCGACCTCGACGTGCACCATCCGATCCCGCCCAAGCCGCTACGCACCACGGCTACGAGGACTACAGCCCGTCCGGCTCGCCGACGGAGGCGCACCCCTAGCGGGCAACTAGCCGTCCAGACCATCACCTGCCCCGGCTGCCGGCAGCCGGTCATCCACTACGCGCGGGGCATGTGCTCCCGCTGCTACGACCGGCGCTGCTACGACCGCAGCCGGAAGAACAGCCCGGCCCTCGCCAAGCTCGGGCTCATCGCCCAACTCCTTGCCACACCAGACGACCCGGACTGGCGGAAGCAAGCCGCCTGCGCCAGCGGCGACCCCGAAGACTGGTACGCCAAAGTGGGGGAGCGGCACCTGGCGTCCGCCGTACGCACCTGCCAGGAATGCCCAGTCCGGGTTGCATGCCTCCGCGACGCCATCCAACGGAACGACGTCCACGGGCTGTGGGGCGGGCAGACATCACGGCAGCGCAGGGCGATCCGCAACCGGCTCGGCGGGAAAACGATCAGCGCATGAGCGACAACAACGTCCACCTAGCAGTCGAAGCACGCGCCAGCATCCGTGCCGTAGTCGAGGCCGCCGAGGACCACCGGCGGCTCGGGATAAGCAACCCGCTCCGCGCCGCACTTGACGCGCTCACACCCGAAGCCCGGCAGCTCATCGGAATGGATCAGCCATGACCACCCACCCATGCTGCGTCCACTACCCATGCTGCGTCCACTGCGCACCGTCCAGCCCGTGGCATCAGCAACCAGGGCCGCACGCCGTGCCCTGCCCAAAACCGGAATGCGCGAGGTGGCGGCGTGAGCGAGCAGGTACCAGATGCACTCTCCGCGCACCTGATCAGCTGGCTCGAAGGAGAGGGTTCGGTGCCCAAGACGGTGGAGCGACTCAACGCAGTCCGGGAACTGATCTCAACCGTCAGCCCATTCCGTGACGAACCCGTGGACTCAGTCAGTTGGGTCCCCGCCGA
>JBBQUT010000046.1:0-27084 GCA_038212215.1 Mycobacteriales bacterium | reverse complement strand
TCCAGGCCGACATCGACAATCTTGCCGGCCGACGTCAGCGGGTTCTTCATCTGCGACGAAACGGTCAGCAATTGCACGGCGGAGAAGAAGGCTGCATCACCGAATCCGTGAATATCCCCGCCTTTCTGCCCGCTCTCAAGTGCCCATATGAGCACGGTGCCGGCGGCGAAGACCACAATCGACAGTCCGAACGCAAGCAGCAGGCGCGCGAGCAGCCGCCGGTGCCGTTCCTCACGCGTGACGAGCCTCGACAATTCTTCTCGTATCACCGCGGAGTCTCCCTCCGCCCTGCGCGCGTACACGCGCCCGCCGGGGTTGCCTCACCGGTGACCTCCGCGCCGACCGTTGCACCCACGACAGCGTCCACCCTTCCACCGAGCACAACGATCCCGGCCACCACGACACCACCACCACCACCAACGGCGGTAGTCGAGCCAGCAAACGGAATCTATGTCAACGGACAGTCCGGCACACCGCACTACTACATCTCTGTCACACGCCAACCCGACGCCACGCTGAACTGGCGAGGTGTACTTCCTGGCCCAAGATGGTCAGACCGCGCCCGAGTTCAGTTTCTCGGGAAGCGGACAGAACGGTGCAGCGACCGTCCACCCCGATAACGGTAACGGTCCGATCTCGGTGACCTACGGCCCCGACAACCTCCAACTCGGTGGGTGCACGCAGTGTCTGGAGTTCGCGCACAGCCCCGCGGAATGTCAGTTCAGACTGTCCCCGCAAGGCGAATAACGTGGCGGCGTTGCGTCACGGCGCGTACAGCCCGCCGGCGAGCTGGTCGGCCAGGCGCTCGCGTTGCGCCCGGATCTGGCCTTGGTCACACGATGGTCACGGACAGCACCGAACCAGGCCGGATCGGGCCGGACTAGGCGGTCGGTTGACGCCTCGGCCGTTTGTGCAAAAGTGGTTCCTATAGACACCCCTTTTGCACAAACGCTGGGGTGGCCCATTCGTGGTCGGGCTGGCGGGACTCGAACCCGCGACCTTTGGTCCCCCAGACCGACCTCTCTCATGGCAGCGCGTGCACGCCAGTAGCCGGAAGCGCACGTGCGTGCAGTCAGACCCCGGTTCGCGCGCCCCAGGCCAACGCCTACGCCGAACGCTGGATCGGCACCATCCGACGCGAATGCCTCGACTGGATCCTCATCTTCGGACGGCGCCACCTCGAAGCCGTCCTGGGAACCTACGTTGCCCATTACAACGGTCACCGCTCACATCGCAGCCTCGAACTCCAACCACCAAACCCGAGAGCCCGTCCGACATCACTCGAACTTCGACTCAAACATCCCCCCGCCGTCCGACGACAAGACCAACTCGGCGGCCTCATCCACGAATACCGCCCTCCAGCATGACCACGTCGCGTTTAGACACCCCACACCGTGATCAGCGGGCTGCCCGGGTACGTCCTCGGAGCCGTGGCCGCCTACGCCAGCGGCGGCCGGTCACGAAGTCGCGCACACCCCACGCGGTGACGAGGAGCAGCTCCTCCGAGCACACGAAAGCAGTCAACTTCGAACAGCCGCTCACCCGATCGGCGAACACGATTGGGTGCTCCACGATCACGCCGCCGCACCGCCAGATGCGATAGACGGTCTCGATCTGGAAACCGAACCCCTTCGCGCGCGTCTCTGCGTAGGAGGCTGCTTTCAGCGCGTCGGCCTCGTACGCTCGATAGCCCGATGTCGCGTCACGAACGCTCATCCCGAGCATGATCGCCGCGTAGCGGTTCCCGTAGCGGGACAGAACGCGGCGAACCCACGGCCAGTGAGAGATCGAGCCACCTTCCACATACCGCGAGCCAATCGCAAGGTCGGCACCACGGTCCAGCTCTTCCAACAGGGCGGGGAGTACCGCCGGGTCGTGTGACAGGTCCACGTCGATCTGCACCAGACGGTCGTACCCGCGCTCGATCCCGAGCGCGAGGCCGGCTCGGTACGCCACGCCCAAGCCCTGCTTACGCGGCCGGTGCAGAAGCTCTATGCATCCGAGTTCGCGCGCCACCTCTGCCGCGATCTCGGGGGTGCCGTCGCTGCTGTTGTCGTCGACAACGAGAATGTCGGCCTCGGGAACAGCCTTGCGAACCAGGCGGAGGAACTTTTCGATGTTTTCCGCCTCTTCGTATGTCGGCGCGACCACCAGCACCCGCGCGCTTGGCCTTCCAAGCGATGCAGGTGCCGCTGTCCCTCCCATCGGCGCGGTCACGTCTCGCTCCAGCCCGGGTCGACAGCGCCGGTGGCGTGCGAAGCGGCCCGGCGCCGAATTCCGCTACGCACAGCTTCGAACGCGTCCTCGTAGCCTTCGAGCGTGACCTCCCACGCGAACTCCGCAGCACGCGCCCGGGATCGCTTCTGAAGCGTGGCGACGAGCTCCGGATCTGCTGCGAGCTTCGCGAGTGCATCATGCAAGGCGCCCACATCGCCAGGTGGAACCACGATTCCGCTCGGCCCTGCGACTTCAGCGAGACCTGGCAACGACGTCGCGACCGGGACGCAACCCGAAGCCATTCCTTCCAAGAGCACCAGTCCGAATGCCTCGAGCAAGGTCGTCGATGGCAAGGCGACAACATCGTGGGAGAGGTACGCCTCTCGCAACGCCGGCTCGTCGAGCTTGCCCAACAACCTCACGTTCGCAATGTCAGCCGTGAGCATGCGCAGCCGCGGCTCGAGCGGCCCCGACCCGACGATGCTCAGCTCGAGGCGATCGTCACTCCGCACCGCCTCGACCAAGTTCGGAATGCCCTTGTACGGCCGGAACTGACCGACGAAGAGCACCCGGAGTGGACGGCTGGCGTCATAGCTGTCGTGACGCGATCCGGCAAAGCGGGAATGGTCCACACCCCAGGGAACAACGATCGGCTGCGGTCCGTGCCTGCTCCGCAGGCGCCGCCGGTACGCGTGGGTCGTCACCAGCACGCGATCGGCGAGCCGACCCAGCCGCTGCGCAAGCTTGTCGTATACCCACCCCGGGAAGCGCCACCCGCCCAAGTCGATCGTGAAGTGATGCGTGTACACGACGGCCGGCCGCTGAGCGCGCCTGAAGGTGCGCATCAACAGCAAATACACGTCGCTGATCGTGGGGCATGGTCCGTGAATGTTGACGACGTCGTAGGAGTCGAGAACACGCGCGACCTGCGGCCAACGCGCAACGAGGCCGCTGACGCGGAACTCGCCGAGCACTAGGTACCGGCTGTCGGCGCCGGAGAGCGTGTCGACCTCGTAGCCGCGTTTGCGCAACCCTGAGGCAAGGCGGCCGACGGTCTGTGCCACCCCGGTCGCCGATGGTGGCTGCTCGGAGGCGATGAGCAAGACCCGCGGTGGTGACTCAGGCCGCGGAGCCTCCGAAGTGACGAGCCGGATCTGCCCGCCGGCCGACGTGTTGTGCGCCAGGCGCGCCCGATCCGAGGCCTCTGGATGCAACGCTGCCCCCCCAACCCGTGGTTCCCCGCTGTCCAACCGCCCGCAGTTGGCCAACCGCGGCAGCATGCACCGTTCCGCCTGCGCGCTGCAAATCCGAGATTGCCGAAATCGAGCCCATGCGCCCCATCGACGGACGTGACCGGATGACCGGCAACTCCGACGCTGCATCCTTGCCCACCCCCAGCCGGTGGTCGGAGCAGCTCGAACGACTGACACCGTGGGTCCTCGGCCTCGTCGGCGGCCTCGTTGTATTGGGGCCCGCGATCGGTGCTGAGTCGTTGCTGAACCTAGATCTCGTTGTGACTCCGCGCATCCCCGTTCCACACGGGGGTCTGGGGCCTAGGGCCCAAGCTCCGCGCAGGGTGCCGTCTTTGGGTCGTCGAAGTATGGAAGGCGCCCGTGGTCACCGAGTCCGGCAGGGGGCTGTTCCCCGACAGCTATGTCGAACCCGTCGCGACGTTGGAGCGGTCGGGACCAACGCGATGGGCGCGCCCGGCAGCGTACGGATGGATGCGTGGCCTGAGCGCCGCGGGCTCAACTGAGAACGGGCTGGTTCAGCTCCCGGCCGACGCGGGCGCGTTCAGCGCGCACGATCTCACGATTCGCCGTGACTGTTAGTGTTCCTCGGTCTGGTCACGGTACGCCGTGGAGGGCTGGTGGATACGCTGAAGACGGTTCGGGGCCGGTGGGCTGCATCGCACCATCAGCACCTCGTACGCGGATCGGTGTGGCTCGTCGCCGCAACCGCCGTTGCGGCCGGAGGGGGGTTTCTCTTCTGGGTCATCGCTGCCCACGTCACCGCCACGGAGAGTGTCGGACGCGCATCCGCGCTCTTCACCTTGGCGCTCTTCCTCGGCTACGCAACCAACATGGGCCTGCCGGTTGCCGTCTCGCGCTATGCACGGGACGCCTCAACTCAGTCCGCCACCATCTTCAGCTGGGCCCTGCTCTACACGGGCGTCAGCTCCGTGATCGGTTGCGGTGTGTTCTTCGCGCTGGCCCCGGATTCGGTCACAGCACCACTCAACGAATGGGGCGCGCCGCTCGGTGTCGTGATCTTCTGCGCGATCGTCATCGGCATGTCGCAAACCGCATTGATCGATGTGCGACTGATGGTGCTCCGCCGGTGGGGTTGGGTCCTAGTGCGCGCGGCACTCGTTGCGCTGGTCAGAGTTCCATTCCTGTGGCTCCAGCCGACGAGCGACTCAGCGATGTGGTTGTTCCTGTTGATCGCTGGGTCGCAAGCGGTCTCCGGGCTGGTCGGCCTGGCGGTGCTCCGGGGTCAAGCGTTCAATTCACTGCGCCCGTTGCCCCGCCAGACCGGTGCCGCGATCCGGTATGCCACCGTCAACTATCTCGGGCAGCTCGCCGTGCAGGCTCCGTACTTCGTGGTGCCGGTGATCGTCTTATTGCGCGTGGACCCCAAGACGAACGCGGTGTTCTACGTCTCTTGGAGCGTCATGGCGGTTGTCTTCGTCGTGACCCAGATGCTCGGCCAGGCGCTCCTCGCCGAAGGCGGCAAGGGAAATGCCTCGATTCAAGCGCAAGCTCGAGTCGCGCTGATGCTCGCGTTGGGATTCACGGTGGTCAGCACCTTGGTAGCATACGCAGGTTCGAGTCTCGTGCCACTGATCTACGGAGATGGCTACCAGCGCGCCGAGTCGTTGGTTCCAACGCTCATGGTGGCGACAATTGCGTGGGCGGCGACCTCAACGTGTCTGAACCTGGCTCGCATCCGTGAAGACGCCTTGTCAGTCATCGTGGTGAGCATGACGTTTGCCGCCGCAACGCTCATACCAGCCGCGCTGCTTGCGGGCAACGATCCACTCAAGGGGGTGGGTGTCGCGTGGATCGTCGGGAACATCACCGCCGCAACGATTGCCGTCGCGCTCTGGGTGGCCCCATATCGCCGTCGGAGGCAAATCGACAGCCCAGTACTCGCGACCGGGGTCGAACCTGCGATGGGTCTCGGGTTGATCGCGCCGGGATCTCGCCGTTCCCGCACGAAGAGCCGCACCAAGTCGGTGCGGGTGACGCGGCGCGCGCGATCCTGAAGGGTGGAATTTCGCATCCGACTGTAGGCTGCGCGACTTGCGCTTGCTCGGCCGGTTGGAGGTCGGAGAGCACATGAAGCTCGTGAGCCGCATCGCGGGGTCGATGCCCGACCCACCGCTCTACCGCAGCATCGCGGCGTCGTTCCGGTTGCGTTCGGAGCAGCGGCTGCTCTTCGTCGACGACCTCGTGCGAAGGGGGTGCACCGCCGTGAACATTGGTGCGTGGTGGGGTCCGTGGACGTACTGGTTGACGCGTCGGGCCGCGAGCGTCTGGGCGTTCGAACCTAACCCCCGCAAGGCCGGCGCGAATCCCGTCACCGTCGCGCTGCACACGCTCGACTCCTACGAGTTGACCGACGTCGGGTTCATCAAGATCGACGTCGAGGGACACACGAGCGCGAGGCACTTGCCGGCGCGAAGAACACGATCGCTCGGTGCCGGCCGGTGATCCTCGTCGAGATCGAGCAGATGTTCCACGATGAGCCAATTGAGGGACTGTTCAGCTGGCTCGAGGCGCAGGGATACCGGGGCAAGGTCCGCCGCAACCGCAGTTGGGCTCCAATCTCGACCTTCGACGTCGAGCGCGACCAGCGACAGGTCGCCCACGACCCCCGGAGCCTGCAATACATCAACAACTTCGTCTTCGAGCCACGCGCCGAGTGATGTCGAGCTCCGCGCCACGTGCTGCCTCGGACTACGCGCCCGTGAAGATCCTCTACATCGGAGGTACCGGACGCACGGGGAGCACCCTGATCGAACGAGTCCTCGGGCAGCTCGCCGGGGTGTTCAACGGCGGCGAGCTCGCCTTCGTGTGGAAGCACGGGATATCCGAAGGCGGCCGCTGCAGCTGCGGGAACCAGCTCGTGCACTGCCCGGTGTGGCAGGCCATCTTCGCCGACGCTTTCGGGGGGTTCGATCAGGTCGACGCTGCGGACATGGTGCGACTCAGGAAGCGTTTCAACTCCATCCATCTGCCGCTCATGCTCACCAAGGGGATCCGCCGGCGGTTCATGCGCCGGCTGGGACCGTTCCCCGAAACTGTCGAGCAGCTCTACCGGTCGATACAGACGGTTACCGGCAGTCGGATCATCGTCGATTCGTCCAAAGAGCCTCACTACTCGTACATCCTGCGATCGCGGCCGGCGCTCGACCTCTACTTCCTGCACCTCGTGCGCGATCCCCGCGCGATCGCCTTCTCGTGGCGGCGCAAGCGGGAAGAGTTGGGCTTCGGCCCGGGAAGTTTCATGCGGCGCCGCGCGGCGGTGACGAGCCCCCTGTACTTCGATGTCTCGAACACGGCTGCCGAGGTGTTCTGGAGCCGATCACCCGACCGATATATGAGGCTCCGATACGAGGACTTTGTTGCCCGCCCGATCGAGACACTCAAGAGCGTCGGCGACTTCGTTGGGGAGGACTTCGACATCAGCCCGCTGTTCGCCGACGGATCTGTGTCCGTTCGACCGACCCACAGCGCGTGGGGGAACCCCACCCGGTTCGAGCGCGGCCTGATTCCGATCGCACCCGACGCCGCATGGCGCGCTGAAATGCCGGCATGGCGGCAGGCGGTCACTACCGCAATGACCTGGCCACTCATGCTTCGCTACGGGTACCCCCTTCGGGCCGGACAACTGCCGAGACCTCGACCGATGCTCCCGTCCGGGCGGGAGATCTGAGCACCTCTTCGTGTCGAAGTGAGCAGACCCGGAGGCACTCATTGCGGACCTCGACTGAACTCGCGGTGCGACCGGCTTCATCGTGCGGCCACCTATTCAATGAGCAGACGGGCAGATTCCGAGCAGGTGCCGTCCAATGAGCAGGACCACGGACGCGGCGTCGCGACCAACTAGTACGTGCCGTCGCCCTGATAACCAAGCAATCGCGTCACCCCACCGAGGCCAACGGCGTTCAGAGTTCTGATCGCGACGTTCCGAAGAAACCATGGGAACACAGCCAACTGCCGAGCGACGTTGCGAAGTTGAGCGATTCCTCCCACAGGTTCACGTCGGTACTCGGCGAGCGACTGGCAGCGGCGGACATATCGGAATTCGGGTGAGAGCAGCATTCGCCGCATCAGTGCCGACGTAACTCCGACCGAGTTGAACGCATCATGGATCATGAGTGTGCCCCCGGGGCGCACACGGCTACCCCATCCCGCGAGGTCACCGACCACGACTCGATACCGATGCGCACCGTCGATGTAGAGCAAGTCGATGGGTCCCGTGACGTCGTCCAGGGCGTCCTGCGATCGAGCGCGCACGTACCGGATGCGCTCAGCGACACCCGTTCGATCCAGGTTCGCCCGGAAGGAGCGCTGATCGGCGCCCCCCTCCTCGGCTTCCCCATCCCACTGCCCCGGTCCGCGGTCGTTGCCAGCGTGCGGATCGATCGCGACGAACTCCACATCCGGGTGTATGGCGCGCGCCAGAACCACAGTCGATCGGCCCCGATAACTGCCGATCTCCACAATTCGCCCCGGTCCGCGAACCTTTGACGCTGCCGACCAGAGCGCCCGCGCCTGCTCTGGCCGAAGCCATCCCTCGATGTCGGCGATGTCTGCGAGCGTGCGCTCAAACTCGTCCCTCACCAGATCGGTGAAGTTACACCGTCGGACGCAAGAAGGCGATCCCGCGCTCCCCTCTGCGATCCGAAGCGCGGCGATCGGATCCTGCTGCGGCGGAGAGCCATCCGGTGCCCGGCTGCTCGGCTAACGCGGCGATGGGTCCGACTCACCGACAGCACTCGGCGACGAAGCACGCCGAGTGCGGCGCTCGTGACCGGCCAACATTCCCACGACGAGTACGATCCCTGCGAGGGCTGCCGTGACCCAGCGGAGCGAACCATCGCCCGAGACGTTCAAGACGAGCGCGGCACCGAGACAGAAGACGGCGACCGGCACGAAACGCCCAGACCATCCAGACCGGAGCGTCGGACCCACCGAAGCAGCGGCGGCCGGCATCGGATCCGGGGCGGGCGAACGACTTCGCTCGTCGGCCCACAAGCCGACGACCGCCGCGAGGAAAAGGGGCGCCGCGAGCCGACCGACGAACGCCGCCGCCGGCAGGTGGTCGAAGGGCCCAGTGTCGACTTGCAGCGGATCATCGATGACCGTCAGCAGGCCCGTCAGTACGACTCCAACCAGCGCATAGAGCGCCACGAGGCGCGGCTCGAACGCGCCGATCAGAGTCGCGAGGCCGGCGATGACAGCGCCTCTCGAACCCGCGATCAGATAGCCGATTGCGGCGAGCACCACAGCACGCGCGACCGACGCCCGCAGCGTCCGGACGGACACAGCTCGGGCCCCGCCGCGGCGCTCTGTGGAAACCATGGTCATGCCGTGTTCTTCGCTGCGCGCTCACGCGGACGCCGCAGCACGAGCCAAAGGCAGAGCGCCGCCGTACCGCCCGTCACGGCGAGTGCGGCGTTCCACAGGCGCTGCGGCCGGTACGACACGACGACCTCGAAGACACCCGGCCTGGGAAGCCGCCATCCGGTGAGTGTGTCGAGCGCTTGCGGCGACCCGAGATCGTGCCCGTTCGCCGAGGCGTGCCAGTCGGTGGTGAAGGACTGCCCCGTGATCAGGTATCCGCCGTCCGGCGCGTCGACCCGGACCCGGAGGCTGGTCGGGGTCTCGGAGAGGACGCGTACCGTCCCGCGCCGTTGGTTGGGCGCGGGCCCCGCCGACGATCCCGTGGCGAGCTCGACCCGGTCCACGAGACCCGCAACGCCGGGCTGTGAGTCCAGGCGGTGGGTACCAGCCACCAGGTGAACCGGAGCGCAGCCCTGGAACCGGACTGTGGCACGCCCGAGGAGCCCATCGCCCGGCTCCTCCATCCGTACGGGTACCGAGGTCCCGTCGACTTTGAACAGGTTGTCGGCGCAAGCACCGGCGTCCAGCGCGCCGGCCCGGATCGACTCGACGACGCGTGCGGGCGTGGCGGCTGAGAGCTTCAGCGTGCCGTTCAACTCGTAGGTCCGCGAGCCGTTCGTTTCGAATCTTCTGCGCAGGACGATCTCGGCGTCCGCCTGACCTGCTCCCGTCAGGCGCTCGAACGAGAACCTCACCGGCGCCGATGCAAGCTCGCGCGCGAACTGTCGGTCATGCGCCGCCGCGAGCGCGAGATCGGTGGGGAGCGCGATGGTCTCCGCGAGATCGAGCGTTGGCACCGAGATGTCCGAGAACCCGACGGGGTCGAGTCCGACGCCGCGGACAGCGTCGATGCGGACCTCGAGCGACCGCGTCGTGCGAGCTGGGAAGCGTTTCGTCTCCGTGGTTCCGTGGAACGCGGCCGGGACCTCGGTGCCGTTCGAGAACCGCAGAGTGGCGCGCGTGACCCTTCGCGCGCCCGTAGCGGCGCGGCTGATGTCGACATGGTCGAGCCGGACGGGCCGCTTGAAGTCGACGCGCACCCACTCGCCGGTTACGCCGAGTCCTCCGACGAGCCACGCAGTGTCGGGGTCGCCGTCAAACGCGTTCGAGGGCCGCACCCAGGTCTGGTAGGGGGCGAACGGGCTTCCGTAGCGAGACGCCGTGATGCGCCGAGCGTCTGGGAAGGTCGCGACGGTCTCACTGCCCGCACGGTGGAACAGGCCTCGAGGTTCTCGTTGAAGGCGTTCGCCCACAGCCAGGGTGTGTGAGATGACGTTGCGGCTGGTGGTGACTTGCGTGACGCGTCGACGGTTCGTGTCGGTGATCACGATCGGCGCGTGGTGCGCGACAAGGCTGCGCAGCTCGGCCCCCGAGAGAGCGGCCGTGTAGCGCACGGGGCCGACGGTGTTGAGAGTTCCGTCGTTCGCAAGCCTGGGCCACGCAGCGCCGTCACCCGAGACGAGCAGAGGGGGCAGTGAAGCACGCAACTGCACGGGCGAGCGATCATCGCGCACCCGATATACCTCGACCGGCGGCAGCTCGGCCTCGCCGAGCGCTGTTGCACTTCTGTCGAGAGGGTTGGTGACGTTTTCGCCGCGCCGACCGAACGACGCGACGCGCTGGAGACCAGGGTCAGCACGCACGCCGGCCAAGTCGCTCGGCCGGGGCCAGTTGCTCGTCTCCCACGCGATGTCATTTCGGATCAGAACCCAGCGGACCCCGAGGCGCCGGGCGATCGGCCCTATTGAGCCCGCCGTGTAGCTGTGGCTGAGCGCGGCGTCGTCGAGAGCGACGAGGAGGTTCGCCGCTTCCGCCGTGCCTTGCGACAGCGACTGGCGCACGAGGTGGGGACGTGCAAGCAGCGCGTCGAAGATGTCGTCGCCGACATACCCCCAGCGGTAGCGGGTGCGCGTCGACCCTGGCAGGACAAGCACGCGGCCGTCTTCGGGCCGGGCATCGAGCCAATCGAGCGCTGTATGCCAGTACCCGGGAACCTGCTTCACGCGGTCAGCGCGCGAGTACAACTGGCCCGTCCAGAAAGGGAACGAAGCGACTCCGATCACGAGTGCGGCCAGCCCGAAACAGACCGGCCGGATCCACCGGAACGACGCGCTTCCGAGCCACCTCGTCGCGTCGGCGATGGCGATCGCGAACAAGCCCGCGATCCCGATCCCCAGCCCGGAACCTGCCTTGTAGGTGTTCCGGAACGACCGGAGCAGCAGGCTGTGGTCGTATGCCGTCCGCAGCAGACGCCCAGCCGGGGTTAGGTGGTTGACCGGGTAGAGGCCGACCATGACTATCAGGGAGAGGACTGCGATCGCGGCGAAGAAGAGGCGTGGACGCCATCGTGACTGCCAGAGCGCTGCGAGCGCCACGACCGGGACGATGTATGTAGCGACGATCACCCACGTCTCGCTGAAGTAGGCCCCCGCCTCGGGGCGAAACGGTCCAGTCGAGATGCGCAGGTATGTGAGCCAATTGCCGAGGCCGCGCCACGTCTCGGACCACGACGAGAAGCGGTTCACGATCGTAGATAGCTCGGTCGTCGCGAGGTTCTCGGCGACGGCGGCGATGTTCGAACGCACGTACACGAGCGTCGCTGCCGAGATCAGAAGCGTGAGTAACGCCGCCCGGCTCACCCATGAGGCGACCGCCCTCCAGTGCAGCGACCGCTCGACAATGGCGAGGTACAAGAGTGCGGGGAGCAGCGGCAGCGCCGCGTAGGCCAGAGCGGGCGTGTTCAGGCCGCCGACGGCAAAGACCGCCAGCGCGAATACCGCCGCCCATCTCCAGCGGTCGGGTCCGCGCACACCAAGCACGAACGCGCTCAGCAGCCAGGGCGAGAGCGCGTAGTGGAGAAAGAGGCCCGACGGTAGGAGGAACTGCGTCGTGTACGGGCTGAACATGAAGACAAGCGCGGCGAGCACGTGCTCGGGGCCGACGTGGGGTCGAAAGAGTCGCATTACCTGGACCATGCCGAGGCCAGCGATGAGCAAGTAGGTACCGTGCAGGGCGCGCTCGCTCAGCGCCGGCGACGCGCCAAGCTCGTGCAAGAGAAAGAGGAACGAACCGACGACGGGCGAGAAGAACGGTGCGGGGCGCCCCAGCCCACGCACTCCGTCCCACATCCATTGGTGGCGGGCGAGGAACTGCCCGGGCGCCCAGTACTGCTCGAAGCGAGCGTCGGCGACATACCAACCAGGCGAGTTCGTCAACACGGCAACGGCTGCGGCCACCGCGAGGATCGCCCCTGCGACACCGACCCGCGCGTGCTCGCTGGGGTCGTGACCGTGGGCATCAGCCCGAGGGTCAGCCCCGTCGGGCTGATGCTCCTCGTGCCTCAACCCCAGTTCGGTCTCAACCACGCGGCGACCTAGCTACTGGGACGACGTGTCTCGGAGGAGCCCCACGGCCCCCGAACGCTAGTCGACGCGTGCCGCGATCCCGCCGCGGCGCCCAGACGGGTGCCCCCTTTGACGATGATGCTGTCAGCCAAGTGGGCAAGGCGGCTGTGGACGCGGTCGTAGGCTCGCGATGCATGCTTCCCCCTCGGAAGGTCGAGACAGAAGTGGTGCGTGTACACGATGCGAGGCCGACGGCTCCTCGGGACCGTCCGCAGCAGTGCGCACGGCGCCCCTGCCACTGGTGTCGGGCGGCGCGACGGAGTTCGCCACGTTTCGCGAACCCCCGACCCCAATACCGGCCCCCCGCCGGTCTTTGCGCCGTGTGAAGACAGACGAGCGGTATGCTCCACGAGCTCGCACGATGACAACCGCGACGCGCGGCACTCGCGGTGCGGCCGTGCCGTCTCTCTTGAGTTTCCGCGTCGTCCGAGTCGCTGACATGGCCTCGTGGTGACGGCTACCGCGCTCAAGCGGGAGGCGACCTCCGTCCGAACAGTCCGCGGTGCCTTGCGTTCGGCCTTCCCATGGGCGGTCGGTGTCGGAGCCGGACTCGCCGTGCTCGGACCCGCGCTGCGCGGCGGCTCGCTGTTGAGTCTCGACCTCGTCGTCACACCACGTATCCCCGTGCCGCGAGGGGTTTGGGGTCTTGGTCCGGAACTGCCGCGGCGCGTGCCACTGACCGCGGCGCTGGCCTGGATGTCAACGGTCATCGGTGGGCCGACGGCATGGAAGCTCGCGGCGGTCGCCGCGGTCGCAGGGGCGTGCGCGGGGGCATGGAGGCTCGCCGCGGGTGCACCGCGCATCTGTCGTGTGGGGGCCGGCCTCCTCTACGCACTCAGTCCCTTCACGCTCACACGGCTTGGCGTGGGACACCTCGGCCTGGTGGTCGCGATGGCCATGCTCCCGTGGGCGTTGCCAACGCTCCTTCAGCCGAGTCGCGATCCCGGCCGCACGTTCCTTTGGTCCGCGGCACTTGGGTGTGCTGGCGTCTTCGGAGGCCTGCTGGCGTTGCCGGTCGTCATCGTCGGCCTCGGAGCGTCGGGTGGCAGACGAGCGCTTCTCGTGCTCGGCGCGTTCGTCGTCGCGCAACTTCCCTGGCTTGTCCCGGGGGGGATCGTACTGGCGCAGAGCGGGCGCGTGGCCGACGCGTCGTTCTTCGCAACTGAGGCCCAGGGAGTCGGCGGCGTCCTGCGCGTGCTCGCCGGACGCGGCTTCTGGCAGCCGCACTTGGAGGTGGGCAACGGGACGGGCGGGACCGTGATCGCGCTCCTCGGGATCGCCCTGTGCGTACTCGCGGTCGTCGGTGCCCGCGACCTCCCGCCGGCATGGCGCGGCCCGGCGGCGTGGTCGGCCGCCGTCGGAGTTGCGCTCACACTGGCAAGCGCCATGCCGTTGGTACGCGACGGCTACGAGGCGGTGACAGCAACGCCGCTCGGCGCCCCTCTGCGCGAGGGACAGCGCTTCCTGGCGCTGTACCTCGTGTGGATGGCTCCCGCCGCCGCGTTCGGAGCCGCCCGGATCGCGCGCCTACGGCCCGGGATGTTCGAAGGCCTGCTGCCGACCCTCCCACTCGCAATCGCGCTCGTGCTCGCAGGCCCCGGTCTGCTCGGCATCGACGCCCGACTCGCTCCCGTGTCGTTTCCACCTGAGTGGAGCCGCGCTCGGGAGACAGTCACCCGCCACCCGGGTACCACTCTCGCGCTGCCCTGGCATCAGTACATGGACATCCAGCTAGCCCGCGGTCGCAACGTCTTCAATCCTGTACCCATCTACTTCGGCGGGGATGTCCTTTCGTCGTCCGATCCCGGGTTCGTCTCACAGCCGGAGCACGCCGACCCGCGGGAGCCAGCCGTCCGCAAGATCCTGCGTCGGATACGCGCCGGGGATCGAGTGTCGAGGGACCTCGCCCGTCTCGGCGTTCGCTGGATAGTCGTCCTGCACGAGGTCGACTGGCAGGACTATCGAGAGATCGCGCGTGACCCGGGCCTGGAGCGCACGGTATCGGGCTCGACCCTCGACCTGTGGCGGGTGCGCGCCTGGCGGGGACCCGTCTTGGACGACACCGGTGGGACCGTGAGTCTGCGCAGCGTCACCGAGCCGTTCGGCGACCTCGACGCGTCGGGAGCCGCAACGTGGTTCCGACCCGCGGCGTACGGGTGGATGCGAGGCTGGGAGCCAGCACACGCCACCCGCGACGGGCTCCTTCGCCTGCCAGCTGGTAGTGGGCCGGTATGGTATTGGCCCACCGTCGTGGTGCTCGCTGGCGATGCTTTGACGATGGCCGCCGTCGGCTGGTTGCTTGCGCGCCGTCGGTGGAAACGCGCGAGCGACCTGAACGGAGCCCCGTCGATTGCGCCACCGGTGCTGGTGCTGCCCGACCGCCAGGGGCCCGAGTAGCGGTCGCGCTGTCCGCAGCCTTGCACTCGTCAACGCGATCCAGTAGCGTCAAACACACTTATTTAGGACGAGGAATTCGGGAGATGCCTTGAGGCGTAATCGGCGTTTTCGCCACGGAGTCCTGGGCGCGGTGCTCTTGTTTACTCCTGCTCTCTCGATTGTCGCGTACGCGCCGGCAGCCGGCGCAGACTACAAGGGCTGCCAGCAATCGATCTCGACATCAACTCCCGCACCCGGTCAGAACGTGACCGTCAGTGCGGTGGGAGACTGCTTCCTGCCCAACAGCCAGGTGAACGTCACGATCGATTGCAGCCCGAGTTCCCTCGGGACCTTCACGGCAACCGGCGCGACCTTCACCGCGACCGTCGCGATCCCGTCCGACTGCCCGCTCGGTGAGCACACGATCAAGGTTTCAGGGACCAACGTTTTCAGTGGCAAGCAGGTCTTGAGCTACCCAGTGACGATCGGTGGCGTGCAGGTGCTCGGCAACAACGCCACCAGCGGTGGCAACGCTACGGGTACGGGTACGGGTACGGAAACGGGTACGGGTCTCCCATTCACGGGCAACGGCGGTACCGGGATGCTCCTCGGGATCGTAGCGGCCTTGATGGTGATGGGCGCTGGCCTGGTCGTAGGCGCCCGGCGTCGGAGCGCCCGGACGACCCTCTAGCGAGTCCCGGCGTTCCCATTCACCCGGGTCGGTCGATCCGACCATGTTCGCGTTGCCTCATCTGGGGAACGGCGGTTCCTGCCGAAATCACTCGCCAACGATCGCGCTGGAGGGTGGTTTGTGGCCGACCCTCCTCATGTGGGTCACGCAGTTCCAGCAGAGCAGCTCGCGAGCGACAGGCACTCTCATAAGGAACGACGCTCACGACCAGTAGCGCGGCTCGGCCCGGTCGACCCGGAGACCGGGCCGAGCCTTGACAAAGCGGAGCGTCGGGCCGACGTGCACAGGGAACAGGGCCACGCCGGGACGGTTCCTCGGATGGAACCCGAACCCGCCCTTGAAATGCGGTGCGGTCCCGGTCTTGTGCTCGGAGTGGATTTCGACGAGCGACGCGTCGATGTCCCACACGACCGGAGCATTGCTCGTCGTCGCAGCTGTGCGTGCCCACACCTGTGCGCGTGTCGCGGCAGTCGCGTCACGCAACCGTTCAAGTGTCGGCGCGTCGAGTGCCGGGATCGTGTGATACACGGTCGAGTCCGATGCGACCGGCCCGAACAGGCGGCCCTGGGAACGGAGATGTTCAATGTCCGCGCAGGACTCGCCGCTACCCGCGAGCATCAACATCTTCAGGGTGAGCACCGTGCCGCGGTCAAGACCGGGGCGCGTTCACCCGCCCAGCCGATCTGTTCCGAGAAGCGCCGACCGAGGCCCAGCCGGTCCGCCAACGAACCCAACGCGTGCAACCCCACATGCGCGACGACTTGCCGGTCGCCCGCCTCGACTCCCACTGCCAACGTGCTGTTACCGTTCACTTGTCAGGTGCCCTTTCTCGTCGGCCTTCTCGTTGCTTCGCAACACCGAGAATGCCTCACGAGAGGGGCTCCTGTCGCGCTGGGCGACCAACAACCTCGTCAGCCTCGTGAACGATCGGGGTTAGCCGGGTGTACTCGTCTCCTGTCGGACCGGAGCGCCCCTCAAGCTGCGGCCGCGCCGTTTGTGATGGGGCATGGGGCATAGGCTCCATCCGTTTCGTCCCGTGTGCGTCGACCGGCGCAGCGTGTTTGTGGGCCTGTTGGGGCCGTTCGTGGATGGTGGGGTGATGGTAGCGGAGGACGGTTTGGGAGGTTCCGCGCCTGCGTCTGTGGTTGGGTCGGGGCGGGAGCGGGCGGGGGTGGTGGATCAGCCGGAGCGGTACCCGTATCAGCCTGCGTTGGACGGGGTGCGGGCAGTCGCGGTGGCTGGGGTGGTGTTGTTCCACTTCGGCTGGTTGGCGGCGGGCGGCGGGTTTTTGGGCGTCGATGTGTTTCTGGCCCTGAGCGGGTTCTTGATCACGACGTTGTTGTTGCGGGAGTTCGTGGGGTCGGGGCGGGTGGGGGTCGGGGCGTTCTATGGGCGCCGGGCGCGCCGGTTGTTGCCGGCGGTGTTCTTGGTGCTGGCCGTGGTGGCGCTCTACGGGCAGTTCTTCGCGGACCAGACGCAGCTGGTGAAGCTGCGCGACGACACGTTGGCGTCGTTGCTCTACGTGGCGAACTGGCGGTTCATCTTCAGCGGAGCGAGCTATTTCGACCAGTTCTCAGCGCCGTCGCCGGTGAGTCACCTGTGGTCGTTGGCGATCGAGGAGCAGTGGTATCTGGTCTGGCCGTTGGTGGTGATCGGCCTGTTGGGGTGGTTGGGTCCCCCGGTGGCGCGGGCTCGGCGCATGTGGCTGGGCATCACGTTGGGCCTCGCGGCCGCGTCGATGCTGTTGATGGCGGTGTTGGTCGACGACACGAACGTGAACCGGGTCTATTACGGGACCGATACCCGGGCCCAGACGTTGCTGATCGGCGCCGCGCTGGCGATGGCGTTCCACGGCCGGTCGTTCTCCGAGGAGGTGCAGCGGCGATGGGATCTGGTCGGGCTGGCGGGCCTGGCCGGCTGCGTCGCCATGTTCGGCCTGGTCGACTCCGCGGACCTGTGGATGTATCGGGGTGGCTTGGGGTTGATGGCCGTGTTCTCGGTCCTGATGATCGGGGGCGCCGCCGGACCGGCCCGAGGCTGGACCAAGACCGTGTTGTCGTTGCCGCCGCTACCGGAGCTCGGCCGGATCTCCTACGGCGTCTACCTCTGGCACTGGCCGGTCCTGGTGTTCCTGGACGAGAACCGCACCGGCTTCTCCGGCGCGTCGTTGTTCATCGTGCGAGTCGCGGTGACGTTACTGATCGCGATCGCGTCGTTCGAGCTCGTCGAGCTGCCCATCCGGCAACGACGCTGGCCGGTACGCGAAGCAGTCATCGCCAGCGTCGCCGCGCTCGCCGCCGTCGCCGTGCTCACCCTGGCGATCATCCCCGTCCAACCCAACCCCGACCAACACCTCGCCGCCGCCCAGACTGCTTCTCGGCTCGCTGAGAGTGGGCGAGGCTCTCCGGAGAGATTGCTCGTCGTCGGCGACTCTGTCGGGCTCACTCTCGCTGAAGGGTACAAGCAAGGCATCATTGGGAGACCAGCGGAGATGCGCGCCGGTACGCTTCTCGGCTGTGGCGTCCCGATCCCGGACGCTGCGAGGTGTCGCGATGTGTTCGGCCTCTGGCAGCGTTCGATCAATGAAGTTGACCCGGACACGACGGTCGCTGTCTTGGGCATCTGGGAGTTGCATGACCGCACGATCGAGGGCCGGAAATACCCCGTCGGTTCTGCCCGATACGCGCATCACCTGCTCGATCAACTCAACACAGGGCTCCGGATCTTGACCTCTCGCGGCGGACGGGTCGCCCTCCTGAGCGTTCCCTGCCTCAGCACTCAACCGGGCCGATCCGAACCTCCGCCGAAGTCGAACGATATTGCATGGATCAATCGCGTGTTCGCGGAGGCGGCGGCGCGGGCCGGTTCGGCCGTGAAGTTCATCGACTACGGCGGATACATCTGCCCCGACGGCCACGACCAACGCAAAATCGACGGTACGCAGATGCGCCCAGATGGCGTCCACCTCACCCCCGAAGGAGCACAGAAGGTGTGGCGTTGGCTTGGTCCTCAGCTCCCTGCTCGGTCGCGGTAATGAGCTAGGTGTAGTAGTCGTGTGGGACGGGGTTGGGTGTTGATGCGAGTGGCCAGGGGAAGAGCGAAATGAAGAACGGTCGGCACTCTGCAGAGTACGGAGAGCGCGCACGGCACTACAGGACGTAAGGCCGCGCACGTGCTGATTCGGGACGTGCTGGTGGATCATGGCGTGCTCGACTGGCCCCGCAGGCCCGGTTCTTCACGTTGCTCGGCGTGGTGCTAGTTGTGCTCCGCGGGGAGGTTGTCCCTGAGGGTGCTGGCGGGGGTTGCCCAGCCGAGCGCGCCGTGGGGTCGGTGGTGATTGTAGAAGTGGATGAACCCGGTGTAGCCGGCGGCGCGTTCGGCTTCGGAGAGCCACGGGCGGATGTAGGCCCATTCCTCGAGCAGGATCCGGTGGTAACGCTCGACCTTGCCGTTAGTCTGGGGTCGGCGCGGCCGTGTCTTTTTGACGATGGTGTTGGGCGCGGCGCATGCCCGGTGCCAGAGGCCGGACCGGTAACAGGCGCCGTTGAGTTCCTAACGGTTGTCAAGGCCTTCGGGTGGAGTTCATGCTGGTTCTGGGACGAGCGCGGCCTTGGAGCGCTTTGCGACTCCTGATTGGGTCCGCTCGTCCCGTCGGGAACAGCGAGGTTTGCGCGCCGGGATGGCGGGGCTCGCGTCGCGACTCGAACTCAGGCTTCGAGCAGGTCTCGAGCGTGGACTACGACAGTTCGACGAACACCGTGACGGTCACCGGGCCACATCACGTCCTCGGTCCGAACGGGATTGGTGCCTACGGCGTCAACGGCTCAGCCCACAACGTGGTCGGCGACTTCACCTTAACGATGTACAAGGCGCCGGAACTTGGTCCGACGCCGCTACTCCCCGCGTCAGCAGACATTCTGGCGGCGTCGGGCTATGGTGCTTGATGGTCCATTTTGCTGGTACGTCCGTGAACCGACTCGACCATCGCCCTCGGACTCGTGCGTGGGTGAAGTCGGTGTCCTGGCGGCTGTGGGCGCTCGTCGTCTTGGGGATCTTGGGTTGGACCGTGACAGGCTCAGCGGTGCAGACCACGGTGATCGCGCTGATCTACAACGCCGTGCAGATCCCAGCCTTCTACCTGCACGAACGCTGGTGGGAACGACACCGGGATCCTACTGGAGTCCAGCATTCGGGCTAGGAGTCGTCGCCGCGTCGCATCGAGACCGGCGTGCCGTCGCGGTGGCTCCCACCGAGGGAATCGGTGACGGGGAGCGATCGTCCGCGTCGGTGCGGAGTCAACGGCGCCGCGCCAACGCTCAGTAGGCGCGCTTGGTGACCGCGCCGGCGATGACGGCGGGGCGTAGAACGCGTCGCCCGCCGGGGCCGGCGGCGTCGTCGGCTTCGCCGCTCGGGTCGGCGACGCGCAGCCCTTCGGTCTTAGCCTTGATCCACCGACCGAATCGGTGGATCAAGGCTTAAGAGCACCACTCTGCGGGCCGATATCGGGCTCAGGAGATCGCTACCACCGCGTTCTCCGAGTCCGACAAAGGGTCATCACCAATGCCAGGTCAAACCGCAGGCAGCGGCGCTCACCACGACGACGGTACGGCTCGCGGTTGGTGCTTGCCCGCGCGGGGTGGCGCCGTCGGATTCGACCCGCGGGCGCCGTAGAGGCCGACGATGCGGCGGACTCGACTCATACCCCTCGCCGGAGGGGTCGCCCTGCTTGCGGCGGCATGCCTGGGACCACCTGCGGTGTCAGAAAAAACGCCGGGCGTGGCTCCTCCGGTCACGCAGTACTGCGCGTCCCGTGCCCCTGACTCGCCAGCCGGATACCAGGCCGCCTTCGACGGCCTCCGTCACTCAACCGATTGGCTCTCAGCGGACACCGCCGTCCCGGTGGCGCTGCCCGACGGACGAACCGTGTGGCTGTTCGGTGATACCTACATCGGCGGACTCACCAGCATCGGGAGCATTGATCCGAGCGGCCCGTTCATGCGCAACAGCCTTGTGATGCAGAGCGGAGCCTGTTTGACCGCTCTCACCGGCGGCCGGCCAGGAGCGCGGACGAGTCTTATCCCGGCGCCAGCTGCCGGGGAGTGGTATTGGCCCGCGTCGGGGGTCGTCGAGAATGGCATGCTCCGTGTCTTCCTGTGGCATGTGCAGGGCACGGGTCCCGGCGAGTGGGACTTCACCATCATCGACATGCGAGTAGCCACGTTTTCGCTTCCGCTACTCCAGTTTGAGGGTGTGCGGCCGTTGCCCTTCCCGACGAGCTACACCCAGCCGTACGGCGCGACCGCGCTCGTCCCCGGCGACGGCTACGTCTACCTCTACGGGGCCAAGCAGCGGAATGTCTTCGTGGCGCGTGCACCGCTCGGCCAGGTCATGACGCCCGGGGCATGGCAGTTCTGGGGCGACGCCGGGGCCGGACCTACTTGGACGCCGAACGCAACGAGCGCAACACCGCTGCAGTGGACGAACATGCCTCCGGTTTGGGGGACCGGATCGGGCCAGGGGCCGAATGCACAGCCGTGGGTGCGCCCCTACGGGACCGGATACCTGGCTACGGCGAAACTGGCTGACGTCGTCTCCGACGACGTGTCGGTATTCACCGCGCGCTCACCGCAGGGGCCCTGGACGTACTACGGGAGAATCGCGACGACCTCCTCGCCCGGGCTCATTTCCTATGGCGCCTGGACCGGGACCCTACCCGGTACATCCACGCCGACTGTCGCGTACAGCACGAACCTCGCATCGCCGGCGTCGCAGCCGTTGAGCGGCCAGACCTATGGACCGCACTTCTTTGCTCCACTGGCAAACTCCATGCCGCCGCCCTAGCGTGCGCGCAGTCCTCCGGTCCCGGTGACAACACCGGCGAGTGCGGTGCTCACCACTTTCCACCAGCCAGACGGGTTCCTCACTTGAGGGCCGCAGCGCGGCGCATGGGTCCCCGTCTGATACTCCGGATCTCGAACCGGCTCCTCGATTTCCGCGCTGGTACACGCACTCTGCGTGTACCAGTAATCTCTGACTGGGATGGGTGCGAAACAGCAGTTCAGCAGCGCCAGAGCTGTTACAGCGCGGCCAACGGTACGAGCACCTGGCGCGTCGAAGCGCGAACTGTTCCGACTCTTCCTGAGCGAGCGGAAAGACCCCGAGCCCTTCTACACTCGGCTCGCACACAGAGACATCGCCCAATTTCCGTTTGATGTTCAATCGGCGCTTGTTCTCGATCTTGCCTGCGGTCCCGGTTACTACACGTCCGCTATGGCCGAACGTGGCGCGGTGGTCATTCCGACGGATCTGGACCAGAGCGAAATCGAGCAGCACGCTCGGGCGCTACGGCGCGCGCTGATCTCGGACGGAGGGTGCCTACCGTTCGCGGCAGAGACGTTCGATGGTGTCTTCTGCTCGAATCTGCTTGAGCACACACCGCATCCGACATCGATCATCAGAGAGGTTGAGCGTGTGCTGCGCCCTGGGGGTTGGGCGTATCTAAGTTGGACGAACTGGTACTCGCCGTGGGGCGGTCACGCGATTACACCATTCCATTACCTGGGTCCGCGTCTTGGCCTCAAGGCGTACCGTGCCATGTTGGGTGAGCCGAAAGGCAAGAACCTTCCCTTTCAGAAGTTGTGGCCGACCTACATCGGGCGGATCCTGAAGTTCGTGCGTGAACGCCCGCGGCTTCGGCTTCTCGACGCCTTTCCCCGGTATTACCCGTCGCAACGCTGGATTCTGCGAGTTCCTGGTCTCCGGGAAGTGGCGACCTGGAACTGTGTGCTGTTGATCGAGCGGCGGCGACTGCCGACCTGACTGGTCGATACATTCTGGAACGAGGGCGGGCTGCCCCGCTTATGAACAGCTCGGTCCCGCGCAGCTCTTGAGCCGGCCGAGTTGAACCGCGAGGTCGAGTTCGACCTGCGCCATGGCGGGGTCGGCCACACGGTTATCGAGCTCGTAAGGGTCGGCCTGAAGGTCGTAGAGCTCCCGATCACCCGTGTCGTACTCGACGTAGACGTAGCGTGGCGTCCTGACGGCGTGGTAGACGGGGGAAAACGGCCCGCCGCCGGGGCCGGACTCGAGCAGGATCGAGCGGTCGAAGCGCGCCTCCGATCCGTTCATCAGCGGTACCAGGGAGCGCCCATCCATTTGCCGCAAGGGAGTCGCCTGTGCAAGCTCGAGAATCGTGGGCGCCAGGTCGATGTTGGCGACGAGCGTGTCGTTGCTGAGACCGCGACCCAGGCCCGGTCCACGGATGACCAGCGGCACCCGGACCGACGGCTCATACACCAAAAACTTCCCGAACGAGATCCTCTGCTCTCCGTGGAAGAACCCATTGTCGGACGTGAACATGATGACCGTGTTGTCCAGCTGCTTCGTATCACGCAGCGCCTTGACGACCCGCTCAACCGCGTCGTCCACCGACTGGAGACTGTCCAACTCACGCCGATAGTTGTTGGTGATCTGCTCGGCCGTCTTGATGTAGAAGACGCGGTGACGCTGCATGATCGCCGGCTTGTCGGACATGTCCTTCTCGTCGAAGGACGGCGGTCGGGGGAGCCGTTCGTGGTCAAACTTGTGTTCGTAACGCGGGGCCGGAGTCGGGGTTGGAATCGTCGCGCAGCCGAAACCGAGCTTGCAACCGTCAGTCTCGGCGACCGCGCCGTGGGGAGCCGTAAACGCGACGTTCAAGAAGAACGGCTCCTTACGGTGAGCAGCGTCCTTGATGGCGGCCTCCGCCTTCCCCGCGTACACATCGGTCTGATAGTCGCGTGCCCGATGTCCGTACTTGTGGAGCTTGCCGTTGTTGTTGAGTGTGTAGCCGAAGTACGTGTACGTGGACGGGTCCACTGATGCGTGCCAGTCGCTCCAGCCAGGTGGGACCTCAGTCGCGTTCTCCCGCCCGTAACCGTTGAGGTACTTCCCGATGTGGATCGTGCGGTAGCCGGCCTGCTGCAACGCGACCGGCAACGTCGTGGATTGGTTGTGAAACTCCTGGAAGCCGCCATACGGCGGGGAGTTGAAAAGCACACCATGGTTGTGGGCGTACTGGCCGGTGAGATAGGTCGCCCGGGACGGACAGCACAGGGGGTAGGACGCGAAGCTGTGCGTGAATGTCGTCCCCTCATCTGCAAGCAGTCGCTTGACTTTGGGCAGGACACGCATCGCCTCCAGGGTCTGGTCGTCGGTCATGAGCATGATGATGTTTGGTCGACGCTGCGGCGTGCCGGTCGTGCTGGTTGCGCCGGTGGTGGCGGGCTTCGCCTTCTGCGTCGAGGACGGTGTCGACGATCGGCCGTGATCGCCACCACCCGAGCAGGCCGCCGCGAGCACCAGGCACGCCGCGGTGAGCGCCAGAGCCCGTCGACATGGCCGATGAATCATCTTCGTCCTCGTCCATTCGCCGACGCTTGGTGGCCAGTCGTTAATACAACCGCCGCGATGGCCGAGCAGTCGCGTGAGCGGACGCAGCCCTGTCCCCAGCAGCAGCTTGATCGTAGCGTTTCGGACGAACCAGGGGAGGTCGGCGATCTGCCGGGCGACGTTGCCGGCAAAACGGTCTCCTGAGACTGGCTCGCGCCGGTACTCTGCCAGGGACCGACAGCGCCCCACATACCGAAAGTCCCGGTTGAGGAACATCCGCCGCATCACTGCCAGTGTCACTCCGATCGAGTTGAAGGCGTCGTGGATGAGCATCGTGCCGCCGACGGCCACACGCCTTCCCCACCCGTCGAGATCCGCCACGACGGCGCGGTAGCGATGCGCGCCGTCGATAAACAGGAGGTCGATCGTGCCATCGACCGCGCGGAGCGCCGCGTATTTCGATGTCTCGAATGCGGCCGCCGAGGCGTTCTGGAGCCGGTCACCTGACCGCTACATGAGACTTCGTTACGAGGACTTCGTCGCCCGTCCGGTCGAGATCGAGGTCGGCGACCTCGTCGGAGAGGAATTCGACACCTGTTCGCCGACGGGTGTGTCGGTCCGACTGACGCACAGCGCGTGGGGGAACCCCAGTCGGTTCGAGGGCGGTGTGATTCCGGTCGTGTCGCACACGGCGTGAGTCTCCAGCATGCAGGCCTGGCGGCGGGCGGTCGTCACCGGAATGACATGGCCGTTCATGCTTCGCTACGGGTACCAGCTTTCGGGCGCGACGACCGCTCCGTCTCCGATCGGCGCTCCCGGCCCGGCGGGAACCGCAACCGGACTCGACGCCGACGGGAGCCGGCGGGCGGAATGGCGTCGGGCGAGGGAGCCCGGTCCGCGATTCTTGAGGCTCAATGCGGGTTTTTCGACGATCCAGTAGCTGGCGGTCGCGATGGCGATCGTCGCGCACGCCACGACCAGGAGCACCGGGACGAAGCCGCCCCCGAAGCGGCCGTCGTTCACCCAGCGCATCACCTGTTCCAGCACGATCGGGTGCCACAGGTAGATGCCGTACGAGACGAGCCCCAGCGACCGGAGCGGCACGCTCCTCAGGGCTCGTCGGACTGTGCCGCGGTTCTGATCGCCGAGCACGCCCGGTACGAGCAGCAGCAACGCCGCCAAGCCTGGGAGCAAGAAGCGGGCCTGAACCTCGAACGTCGTTGGGTCCACGCCGCTGAATCCGCGAGGGGTATGCATTTGGACGAGCAGCCAGTACACCTCCAGCGCGAAGAGCCAACAGACGGCCGGCGCGGCCGCCAGCCGCTCGACGAAGCTCGGGAGTGGCCGCCCACGCTCGACCCAGGCCCGCCCAACCGCGAGCAGCATTCCGAGGGCGAACCAGTCCAGGTACGCAGGCAACCAGAGCAGTTCCGAACCCGTTCGCGGCAAGGTCGCAAGGACGTACCAGCGGTACGCGACGGCCGTAACGAACAGCACCATCAGCACGATGAGCTGCAAGCGCAGCCGGGCTCCCGGCGAGGCGCCTGGTCGCGTCAGTCGCCGGACGCCCCAGGCAATCACCGGAAGCGCGAGGTAGAACGACACCTCGATGCACAACGACCACGCGACATTCAAGCCGGCGAAGGCAATGCCACGCCGGTACGTCTGCACCAGCCCGTAAAACGTGAGGTAACCCCCGGCCCCATGTGCATCCGCGAACCGGAAGAGGAAGAACAGCGCAGTGAGCGCCACCCAGTATGCCGGGAGAATTCGGAGCGCGCGGCGCCACAGGAATCGCCGCCAATCGTCAGGAGGGCCGTCGTCGAAGTGCGCGAGGACGTACGGCCGGTAGAGGAGGAAACCGGAGAGGAGGAAGAACACGGCGACAGCCAAGTCACCGAGTCGAGCGGTGTACGCGTCGGCCGCTAACCTATGGTTGAACGTGAGCGAGGCGCACACGTGATAGACGAGCACGGCGAGCGCGGCGAGCGCCCGGTAGCTGTCGAGGCTCGAGAGGCGCTCGGCGGACACTCGTGGAGCTTGCACCGAAGAGTTTCTCGCGCCCACCGAAACCGCTGATGCGGCCTGCGCTTCGGTCATGTCCGCTCCAGGAGTCGCCCGCAAAGCCTTCTGCCCCGGTGGCGTCACGCAGGCCGCTTGGGATTGGTCGTCCCGACCCGGTCCTGACTGCATCGACGGCATCGAGGCTAGGGCGTGTTCGATGTCGGCGCCGGCCCCGCCGAAGTCGTCGCGGGCGCCTGACCGGACGCGACGAAATTCCTCCAGCGTGCGGTCCCCGCGGCCTTGGCGAAGCCCACGAGCCCGACGCGAGGTTCGCCCTGCAGGTCGCCGTCGCTAAATGTCCTCCGGAGCTGGCCGTTGACCGAAACCGAGAGGACGCCACCACGCATCTCGACGCTAATAACAGTTCCGCCTATGGCCGGGGCGACACCAATGCCGCCGACGGTCGTGAGCTTGCCGTCGACGACTTTCTGCACCACCCAAGTCGCGACCTTGGGACTCGCCGTAATGATCCAGTAGTTGAAGACATTCCGATAGCGAAACACGAGCCCCGATCCTGCGGCGATCTTCGGCATCGTGACCTGGACGGTTCCGTCTCCTGTGTGCGTGTTGAGAACAGCCAGGCTGTAACCCTCGGCCTTCGGTTTGACGACATAGGCCTGGTGGTCCTTCACGCCCCACGTTCCCGCGGCCGCGAGCCATGGCTCTCTGTTCTGGGAGGTTCCGAGGCGTGTCGAACTGTCGGACCGATCGAAGTTGTCCATTGCCCCGAAGAACTGTGCGGGAGCACTTGTGGCGGGAGCTTTCGTGTTGCCCTTGTTCGAGCCGCTCTCCCGCGTGACCAGCCCAATCACGATCCCGACCGCGGCGAGCACGACAAATACCGTGACCGCCGTCGCGATCCACTTCGCGCGTGAGGAGAACCGAGAGCGAGGCGAGGTCGCGGTTGGCGGAGCAGCCATGTCCTAATATTTCTTGTCCAGCCCTCTGTGTCAACCTCGGGTGAGTCAGCTCTAACGCTGAAACTTCGCGGCGAGGTCCTCGGGCTCCGCTGGTCCGGCATTGACCTCGAACGCCCCTGCCTCGTGGTGCAACGGTCCCTCGTGGCCGCGGGCTATACGGCGAGCATGAACGACACGAAGTCAGGCCGCGTCCGCACAATCCAGCTCGGGACCGAGACGACGACGCGGTTGCGCGATCACCGCCGTCGCCACGTGCGGGCGCGCAGGAATCAGTGCCGCCGCGGCCGAGATCGGCCCCAGCAACGCGCACGCCCAGGCCGGCACGCGACGAAATGGTTGGCGGAGCATCGCGCCAGTCTTCCTTACGCCCGCTCGCCTCGGCCGTTTGTGCAAAAGTGGTTCCTATA
>JBBQUT010000045.1:0-27538 GCA_038212215.1 Mycobacteriales bacterium | reverse complement strand
CTGCAGGAGGACGTCGAAGACCTCGGGGTGCGCCTTCTCGACCTCGTCGAGGAGCACGACGGTGTACGGGCGGCGGCGTACGGCCTCGGTGAGCTGCCCGCCCTCCTCGTAGCCGACGTAGCCGGGAGGGGCTCCGACGAGGCGCGCCACGGTGTGCTTCTCGCCGTACTCGCTCATGTCGATGCGAGTCATCGCGCGCTCGTCGTCGAAGAGGAACTCCGCGAGCGCCTTGGCGAGCTCCGTCTTGCCAACGCCAGTGGGCCCGAGGAACAGGAACGATCCGGTGGGCCGGTCGGGGTCAGAGACCCCTGCGCGAGCCCGGCGAACGGCATCGCTCACGGCACGTACCGCCTCGGGTTGGCCCACGACGCGCTGTGCGAGCTCGTCCTCCATGCGCAGCAGCTTGGCGGTCTCGCCCTCGAGCAGACGCCCGGCCGGGATCCCCGTCCACGCGCCGACGACCTCGGCGATGTCGTCCGGTCCGACCTCTTCGTGCACCATGCGTGCCCGGTCGCTCGTCGTCGTGACCGCCTGTGCCAGCTGCGATTCCAGCAGCGGGATCTCGGCGTACAGCAGTCGTGAGGCCTGCTCGAAGTCGCCGTCGCGCTGGGCGCGCTCGGCCAGCATGCGCAGCTCGTCGATCCGGATCTTGAGGTCTCCGACGCGATCGAGGCCCTCCTTCTCCGCATCCCATCGCACGCGCATCGCCATGAGTTCCTCGCCCTTGTCGGCAAGGTCGGCGCGGAGCTTGGCGAGCCGCTCGACAGAGGCAGCGTCGGTCTCGCGCACGAGTGCGAGCTCCTCCATCCGCATCCGGTCGACCTGACGTTGAAGCGCATCGATCTCGGTGGGCGACGAGTCGATCTCCATGCGCAGGCGCGACGCAGCCTCGTCGATGAGATCGATGGCCTTGTCGGGCAGGAAGCGGTGCGTGATGTAGCGGTCCGACAGCGTGGCGGCGGCCACCAGCGCGGAGTCGGCGATGGCGACCTTGTGGTGCGCCTCGTACTTCTCCTTGATCCCTCGCAGGATCCCGACGGTGTCCTCGACGCTCGGCTCGCCCACGAACACCTGCTGGAAGCGGCGCTCGAGCGCGGGGTCCTTCTCGATCCGCTCGCGGTACTCATCGAGGGTGGTCGCGCCGACCATCCGAAGCTCGCCGCGCGCGAGCATCGGCTTGAGCATGTTGCCCGCGTCCATCGCGGAGTCGCCGCTCGCACCGGCGCCGACCACCGTGTGCAGCTCGTCGATGAACGTGACGACCTGACCGTCGCTGCCCTTGATCTCGTCGAGCACGCTCTTGAGCCGCTCCTCGAACTGCCCGCGGAACTGCGCGCCGGCGAGCATCGCGGCGAGGTCGAGCGACACGAGTCGCTTGCCGCGCAAGGACTCCGGCACATCGCCGGCGACCATGCGCTGTGCGAGCCCCTCGACCACGGCGGTCTTGCCGACACCCGGCTCGCCGATGAGCACGGGGTTGTTCTTCGTACGCCGCGACAACACCTGCACCACGCGCCGGATCTCCGCGTCGCGCCCGATGACCGGGTCGATCCGGCCTTCACGAGCCAGAGCGGTGAGGTCGACGCTGTACTTCTCGAGCGCCTTGAACGACCCCTCCGGGTCGGCTGTCGTGACCGGGCGCTGACGCACCGCAGAGATCGCGTCGATGAGCGCAGCCGGAGTGGCTCCGGCAGCAGCGAGGGAGTCGGCGACGCCGGGACCACCCTGCTGCGCGAGGCCGACGAGGAGGTGCTCCGTCGAGACGAACGAGTCGCCGCGCTCGGTGGCGAGCTCTTGCGCTGCCTGGACGACGCGGAAGGTCGTGGGCGACAGTCCTGGCGCCTGCACGGTCTGACCGACCGCCGACGGAAGGGCGGCCAGCTCCTCCTCGACCTGGCGCGCGAGCGCCGCGTGGTCGACGTGGACGCGCTCGAGTACGGCAGCAGCGATGTCATCGCCGACGTCGCCCTGCGCGAGAAGGGCACCGAGCACGTGCAGCGGCTCGACCTGCGACTGCCCGGCCGTGGCGGCTCGGCGAACGGCGCGGCTGAGCGCGTCCTGACTGCGGGTGGTGAACGCAATGTCCATGTCTCACACGGTCTTTCTCGCTCCCGATGTCCGGAGAGCGGTCAGGTGGCGGGTCGGTGGGGCGCCTGGGTTGCGTCTAGCGCACGACGGGCCACCTTCATCCGGGAGTGGGCTGGGTCAGCGGGTGCGGTCGGCGGGGCGGGGGCGCCAGACGACAAGAGCGTTGGAGGGCTCGCTCGGGCCCGGGGCCGGGCGCGAGCCGATGCCTGGTCGCAGTCGCTGGAGCTCGGCGAGCAGGATGCCCAGCTGCGAACGGAGGCGTTCGTTGTCGGACTCGAGCTCGAGGATCCGGTGGATGCCGGCGAGGTTGACGCCCTCGGCCGAGAGACGTGACACTTCACGCAGACGTGCGATGTCGCGCAGCGAGTAGAGCCGGTTGCGACCACCGGTGCGGTCTGGCGACACCAGACCGAGCCGGTCGTACTGCCGCAGGGTCTGCGGGTGCAAGCCGGTGATCTGGGCGGCGACGGAGATCACGTAGACGGGTGCGCCGTCGTCGGGACGCAGGCGATCGTCGTTCATGACGTGCCTCCATCCTCCTTCGCGCGGGCGAAGAGCTCGGCGCGAGGGTCGTGGTCCTGCGAGGCGGCGGAGTACGCCGACAACGCATCCCGCTGCGTCGCTGAGAGCTTCTGCGGAACGGCGACGTCGACCGTGACGAGCAGATCCCCCATCGTGCCGTCCTTGCGTCGTACGCCCTTGCCGCGCACGCGCAGCTGGCGGCCGTTCTGCGTGCCTTCGGCGAGCCGGAGCTTGACGGTGCCTCCACCAGGCACCGGGACGCTGATGTCGGCACCGAGGGCAGCCTCGGCGAACGTCACCGGCAACGTGACGGTGAGGTTGTCCCCATCACGCCCGAAGACGGGGTGCTGCGAGACGTTGACCACCACGAGCAGGTCGCCCGCCTCGCCACCGTTCTCGCCGGCGACGCCCTTGCCACGCAGCCGGATCTTCTGACCGTTGCGCACGCCGGCCGGGATGCGCGCCTGGACCGTGCGCGTCGACGGCGCGTGGCCGCTGCCGTGGCACTGCGGGCAGGGGTCGTCGACCACGAGGCCGCGACCGTGGCACTCGCGGCATGTCTCGGGGATCGAGAATCCGCCCTGGTTGCGGTTGACCTGACCGACGCCCTGGCAGGTGGGGCACACGCGAGGTGTCGTGCCGTTCTTGGCACCCGTGCCCTGGCAGAGGCCGCACACCGCGTCGGACGTGAGACGCAGCGGCAGCGTCAGGCCCTGCAACGCCTCGTCGAAGCTGAGCGTCACGCTGCTCTCGATGTCAGCGCCGCGTCGGGCACGGCGCGCGCTGGGGCTCGGGCCGCGGTTGAAGATGTTGCCGAAGACGTCGCCGAAGCCCCCGCCGCCACCGCCGCCACCCGTGCGGTTGAGCAGGTCCGACAGGTCGAACGGCACGCCCTGACCGCCAGTCGATCCGCCACCACCGAAGCCTCCGGGCATGCGGATGCCGCCGCCGTAGGAACGGATCTCGTCGTACTCCTTGCGGGTCTTCTCATCCGAGAGGACGTCGTAGGCCTCGGACACGTCCTTGAACTTGGCCTCGGACTTCGGGTCGTTCTCGTTGCTGTCGGGGTGATGCTTCTTGGCCAACGTACGGAAGGCCTTCTTGATCTCTGCCTGGGAGGCGGTCTTCTGGACACCTAGGGCTTTGTAGAAGTCCTTGTCGATCCAGTCCTTCTGGCTCATCTCGATGTCCTCCTCTCAGGTTGTCGGTCGTCTGGCTGGTCTGTGGTCGTCGGGCCGGTCTGGGCCGTCCTCGGAAAGGGAAGGATTTCCGCTGACGGTCCCGGACCCGTCCCGACTTGCTCTGCGTACTTGTGGCCTGCGGGTGTGGGGGTGACCGACTCCTTGCCCGCCCTTCGGGCGGGGTCGTCGTAGGTCGGCTGGCGCCCACAGGGGCTTCGTTGCGTGAGGTGCTGGTTGGTGCGCTGACTGGGACGGCTGGCGCCTACTGAGTCCTGGGGCACGGGTCGCGTTGGTGCGCTCTTGTTCTTGTTCTTGGTCTTGTTCTTGGTCTTGTTCTTGGTCTTGGTCTTGGTTGGCTATTCGGGGTCGGCTACGGCGACTATGGCTGGGCGTAGGACTCGTGACTTGTAGCGGTAGCCGGGTTGGAAGACCTGGATGCACGTGGGGCCGGTCACGTCGGGCGTGATGGCGTGGGTGATGGCCTCGTGGATCGTGGGGTCGAACTGGTCGCCTGCGGTCGCGAAGCGCTCGAGGCCCAGGCGGGCGACGGTGGCTTCGAGGCTCTCGGCGACCGACTTGAAGGCGCCGTCGAGATCTCCGTGGTCGCGCGCGCGACCGATGTCGTCGAGCACCGGGAGCAGCTCCGACAGGGCCGAGCCCACGGCGAGGTCGCGGTTGGTGTCGCGGTCGCGGTCCACGCGCTTGCGGTAGTTGGCGTATTCCGCGTGCACGCGCTGGAGGTCGGCGGTGAGCTCCGCGACCTTCGTGTCGACGGCACCGAGGTCGGCCTCCACGTCGAGGCCGCTGACGATGTCGTCGAACTGGTCAGACCCCGGAGAGGGTGCGGGGGCGCCCGGCGTGACGCCGGGCTCCCGCACCTCTCCGGTCTGAGGATCGATCCGGCGCTTGTCCTGGAAGGAGAAGCCCGGCTCGTTCTGCTCGGTCACTGCTCCGCCTTGTGGTCCTCGTCGTCGACGATCTCGGCGTCGACCACGTCATCGTCGGAGGACTTCGTACCGGCCGACTCGTCGGCACCCGCACCCGAACCGCCGTCGGCGGCGTTGGCACCGGCGTTGGCGTACATCGCCGCACCGAGCGCCTGGCTGGTCGTGGCGACCTTCTCCGCGGCGTCCTTGATGGCGTCGATGTCGTCGCCCGCGAGCGCCTTCTTGAGGTCGGCGAGCGGACCCTCGACGTTGCTCTTGGCGTCTTCGGGCACCTTGTCGCCGTTGTCGGCCAGGAACTTCTCCGTCTGGTGCAGCAACGACTCCGCGGAGTTGCGGATCTCTGCCTCTTCGCGGCGCTTGCGGTCCTCCTCGGCGTGAGACTGCGCGTCCTGCACCATCTTGTCGATCTCGTCCTTGGCCAGACCCGAGGAGGCGGTGATCGTGATCTTCTGCTCCTTGCCCGTCCCCAGGTCCTTGGCAGCGACGTGGACGATGCCGTTGGCATCGATGTCGAAGGTGACCTCGATCTGCGGCACTCCGCGCGGCGCCGGCGGCAGGCCCATGAGCTCGAACGTGCCGAGCTTCTTGTTGTAGGCCGCCATCTCACGCTCACCCTGGAAGACCTGGATGAGTACGGACGGCTGGTTGTCATCGGCCGTCGTGAAGATCTCCGAGCGCTTGGTCGGGATCGTCGTGTTGCGCTCGATGAGGCGCGTCATGATGCCGCCCTTGGTCTCGATGCCCAGCGACAGCGGCGTGACGTCGAGAAGGAGGACGTCCTTGACCTCACCCTTGAGCACGCCGGCCTGCAGCGAGGCGCCGATGGCGACGACCTCGTCGGGGTTGACGGACTTGTTGGGCTCCTGGCCGCCGGTGAGCTCCTTCACGAGCTCGGTCACGGCCGGCATGCGGGTCGAGCCGCCGACGAGGACGACGTGGTCGATGTCGCCGAGGGCGACACCGGCGTCCTTGATGACCGCAGCGAAGGGAGCCTTGCAGCGGTCGAGCAGGTCGCTCGTGAGCTTCTCGAACTGGGCGCGGGTGAGCGTCTCGTCGAGGTGCAGCGGGCCGTCGGCCGACGCCGTGATGTAGGGCAGGTTGATCGAGGTCTGCATCGAGCTCGAGAGCTCGATCTTCGCCTTCTCCGACGCCTCACGCAGACGCTGCAGCGCCATCTTGTCCTTGGTCAGGTCTACGCCGTGCGCGTTCTTGAACTGGGTCGCGAGGTGCGCGACGAGGCGCTCGTCCCAGTCGTCGCCACCGAGGTGGTTGTCACCGCTGGTGGCCTTGACCTCGACGATGCCGTCGCCGATCTCGAGCAGCGACACGTCGAACGTGCCTCCACCGAGGTCGAAGACCAGGATCGTCTGCTCCTTCTCGCCCTTGTCGAGACCGTAGGCGAGTGCAGCGGCGGTGGGCTCGTTGATGATGCGCAGGACGTTCAGGCCTGCGATCTCACCGGCTTCCTTGGTGGCCTGGCGCTGGGCGTCGTTGAAGTAGGCCGGCACCGTGATGACGGCGTCCGTGACGGTGTCACCGAGGTAGGCCTCCGCGTCGCGCTTGAGCTTCTGCAGCACGCGCGCGCTGATCTCCTGCGGGTTGTAGGACTTGCCGTCGATGTCGACCTTCCAGTTCGACTCGCCCATGTGGCGCTTCACGGAACGGATCGTGCGGTCGATATTCGTCACGGCCTGTCGCTTGGCGACCTCGCCAACGAGCACCTCACCGTTCTTGGCGAACGCCACGACGCTTGGGGTGGTGCGCGAACCTTCGGAGTTCGCGATGACCTCCGGCTCGCCGCCGGAGAGGACGGAGACGACGGAGTTGGTGGTACCGAGGTCGATACCGACGGCTCGTGCCATGGTGGGGTGACTCCTTCTTCGGATGTAGGTAGTGCCGGGTTTGTACAGCACTACCCATGGTGCCCGCGGCGAGCGCCACTGTCAAAAGAACTGAGTCGAGGCCGCTCAACTTCCCTCAGGGAGGGTGAGTCAGGTCACAAAGGTTGTTTCGGAGATTGCGCGCGACAGCCAATGCCCTGCAGCGAATGCTCAGTGCAGCAGGCCGTCGGCAGTGAGGCTGCCGGACAGGGTGTACGTGCCGGGCGTGCGGGTCGTCATCGTGGTCCACCCGAAACCGTCGTCACCGAGTTGCGCCGTCGTCCCGGACCCGGCCGCGGCACCTCGCGCGGGACTGGTTCTCGCGCCGAGGTACTTCGACCAGTGCACCCGTAAGGTGAACGAGCACACACAGGGCACCTGCAGGACAAGCTTGGACTGGGTGAAGGAACGCACGGACACCGGCCGGTTCACCAGCGGATTGGGATTGCGAACCTGGTACAACGTCCAGCGCGAGTCGTGCCACAGCTGGCGCAGATAACCGGGGCGGTGGTGGCGCACGAGGGCATACTCCGGCGCTTCGGTGCGGTACTTGCGCGCGATGGCTACGAAGCCGACCGCATTGTCCTGCAGCCAGATCTTGTAGGTGGTGGCGTCCAGACCCGGGGCGTTGATCGCCTGGTTCAGCGTGTGGTCGTCCTGAGTCTCCCAGCCGCGAGCGAGCATGGCATGCCCGAGCAGGGCGAACGCGGCCGTGTGGGTGCCGTCTTCCACGACCTCCAAGCGATAACTGCGCAGTTGCCCCCCCAGCGGTGCGAGCCGGTCGAGCAGGCTTTGGTAGTAGGCCACCGACGCCGTCTCCTGCCTGCTATTCAACACATCGTTGACGCTCTGCCGTCCGGCGAACCCGACCGCCAGCGCAACGGCGAGCAGCGCTGTGCGCACCCGCCGACCCGAGGTCGCGACGATCGCCGCGGGCAGCGAGAACCAGAGCAGCCGCGCTAGGTTGTCGCCCATCCCGTTCGGGATCAGGAAGACCACCACTGCGGCGAGGAGCGTGATCCACATGCTCGCGCGCAGCCAATCCGCCGGCACCGCCACGAGGAGCAGCAGTCCGGTGACCGCCAACTGCGCCAACGTCACGAGGCCGAAGGGCTGGGGTCCGGGTTGACCGAACACGGCGCTGACGGTGACTAGCGCGACTCCGATCGCGACACCGGTGAACAGGCAGATACTGCGGTATTGCGGACGTTGCAGAATGACGCCCGCCAGACCTATGCCGAGAAACACCGCCGACACCGGTGAGGCGAGTGCGGCCAGGACGGCGGCGAGCGCGGCCCACGCCCGCCGGTCGCGCCGCACAGCGATCACCGCAAGCAGGCTGAGCGCGGTGCCGACGGCGAACGGGACCCGCCCACTCCACAAATTCAGCCCGGCGCAGACCGTCGCCACCCAGAGGGCAGCGACCGGGTGCATTGTGCCGCGCACGGCGTTGCGGACCAGCGGCGTGATGGCAACGGTCGCGATGGCCCCGAGTGGGGCCGCGCCGACGATGGCGGACAGCGACGGCGTGAGGACGGAGTAGGTGCCAGGCGTCGTCCCGCCCCCGAACCAGCTGAACCAGTAGGTCAGGCCTACGCCGTTGGTGACCGCCGACTCGCGGGCGAGCGCAGCCCAGATGTCGTTGACGTTCGGAGCCACGAGCAAGAACATCAGGGCGTTCGCGACGGCGAGAATCGTCGGTGCGACCCGATCGAACTCGCCACGCACCGCGCGCCGGCCGACGACCGACGTGTCAAGCTCGCCGGGCTGCCGATCGGCAACGAGGCTCATCCGGATAAGTCTGCCACAGCTGGGTGGTATTGCCCTGCCGACGTTTTAGGGCCGCACGCAGGAGCGTGCAGTCAATCGCAGCGGGCATCGTCGAGCGAGACCCGCAGCGGGCGGATCATCGGTTGCGCCCGCACGACCGGGCCCCCTGACCCGGCGGGCTCGCGAAGGTGCAAGACGATCCGCTGCAGCACGCCGTGCGGCAGCGGCAACAGCACCCGGTAGACCGGATGCGATTGCAACATGGCGATGCTGGCCCCGGCGGGCCGGCCGTTGATGTCGACCGACGTCAGCAGCGCTCCGGTCGTCGCGAAATAGTCGACGACCTGCTGGTTATCGCCGCGGTGCTTCGGATGGCCAGGTTTGCCGTAGCGACCCACCACATAGTCCGGCAGTGCGGCGCGGCCATGGTTGGTCAGCGTCATGGTCACGGTCACCGTGCGCGTAGGCCCGCAGCCGGTGCGCCGCCAGTCGAGGGTAGCTGAAAGGTAGTAGTCCAACTTGCCGGTCATGTCGTTGATCAGGGCGAGACCCACGTACGGGGAATCGGTCCTCGGGACGACGCCGCTGATGGCCGTGCGTTGCAACTGTTTCTCGACCGCGCGGTCGGTGCTGTAGACCAGCAGGCGGTGTTCACCCACCGCCTTGGCGGCGGCGCGGACGATGGCGCTCGTGTTCGCCGTCGCGGCGATGAGCCTGCTGCTGACCGCGCGGGCGATGTCGAGCAGGTACACCTTGCGTGCGCTGTTGTCCCGCGCAAAACGGTCATACGCAGCCTGTTGTGTGAGGGCGACGACGTTGCCGGCTGTGACGAGCGTTCCGTCCGCGAGCCTGGTGGGGCCGGCAACGCCGAGCAGGTAGCTGACCGCGGTCGGATCAAGGGTGATCGCCCCGTCCAACCGCTGTCCGGTCTTGCGCTCCCACTGCGCCAACCAGATCTGCGCGGCGTACGGGAAATGCGGGCTGTCGTCACTGTTGACGTACAACCGGGTGGGATCGAAGACCCTGTCGGACCCGCGCCGGGAGTAGAGCCGCTGGAAACCGGCGTCGAAGTTGAGACCGCTGTCGACGTGCATGATCGCGCTGTCACTTTCGAAACGGGTGAAGCTGAGCTTGCCGCGATCGGCCTTCAGGATGGCGAACGCCCCGGGCAGCCCGCCGAGGCCTCGAAGCTCCGCCTCATTCTGGAAGCTGACGAAATAGGACTTCGGGCCGTGCCCGCCGAACAGAGTGGGCAGGGTGCGGGCCGCGACGTCAGCCGACAGAAGTGTCGAGGCGAGCGAGTGCAACTGGCCGGCGAGATCGCTGCGCGCGGTGTCCACGGTGCCCAGCCAGGTCGAGGACGGCGAGTTCTCGATCTGGCGGCGTGCGGCACGCAATGTGCGGGTCGCCCGTTCCAGGTCCGGTGCCGCCTTCTCGATCGGGCCCAATGCGAGGCTGCCGTCGCGACGACGCACGGTGCCGGGTTCCAACTGCCGACTTGCGTCGATGAGTTGCGGCAACGCGGAGTTAGCGACCTTGTCAACACCGGACGTGATAGCGCGGACCGTCTGAGCGGGATCGCCGAAGTAGGGCAGCGCGGCGGCGGTACTCCACACCGGACCAGTAGTGAGTGCGTGTGCCCGCTCGGCATGGGTGTGCAACTGTGCCGCGGTTCGGCGTGCGCTGGACAGATCGCCGGCGGCGATCTCGGCGCGTAACTGGCGCACCTGGGCCCGGACTGCTTCCAACTGAGTGCGCGCCTTGAGTCCGCTGACGAGTAGCCAGGTTACCGCGGCCAGCAGCAGGAGCGTGCCGATCCCGGTCCCGACCAGCAACCGGTTGCGAATTCTGCGGCGGCGGGGACGAAGATAGGGCGACCGCTCGCCGGCGATCGCCCTATTTCGCAAGTGCGCTGGATTTAACTGAAGGTCTTGCGGCGCCGTCCGGCGAGCAGCATCAGGCCACCGCCGACCAGCAGCACCACGCCGACCGCACCGATGCCTGCTACGGCAACACCGGTCGAGGCGAGACTTCCGCCTCCGCCTCCGCTACCGCTGCCGCTGCCGCTGCCGTTCCCGCCGCCATTGCCGCCCCCGCTGGCCGCAGAGATGACGAGCGCTTCGGTGCCGAAGCAGCCCTGGCTGCCCTTGACGGTGATGACCTGCGGGCCGGTCACACCGCTGGGCAAGGTCACGGTGGTGCTGTACGCACCGCTCGCGTCAGTGACTGTCGTGCCGAGGGTGGCCTGACCGAGGGAGAGGGTGAGCGTTTCGTTCGGCGCACAGGCCTGCCCGCTGACGCCGAGTTGACTGCCCACGGTAGGCGTCTGCGTGGTGACGACCGGGCTGGTCGCGCCGCCGCCGTAATCGCCCGGCGCCGCGGACGCGGACCCGCTGAGCGAAAGTGCAGCGAGCACGGTAACGAATACTGCGATAGCAACGGCGAGAAGCCGGCTAGGTGCGGACATTCGGGGGCCCTCCCAGTCGTGAGCCGGATCCACCGGAGATGTTAAATCCATGTCGGTGATCGGCCTGGTCAAGGTCGACCGTAGCCCACAATGTCCTAGATGAGAAGTCCGAACCGAATTCGACGCGAGAAGTTAACACGGTCGAGACGGTCCTGGCGTTGGCCCGATCTGCCCTAGTACGCACCTTTACTCCCGACAACTGCAAGGATAGTGCGCATCAGAATGCTGATATCGAGCCCGAGGCTCCAGTTTTCGACGTAGTACAGATCGAGCCGGACGGCGTCGTCCCAACTGAGCTCGGAGCGACCGCTGACCTGCCACAGGCCCGTCAAACCGGGACGAACGAGCAGTCGTCGGCGCGCCGCACCGGAATACACCGAGTCGATCGACGCGAGCGGTCGCGGGCCGACGAGCGACATCTTCCCCGACAGGACGTGAACCAGTTGCGGCAGTTCGTCGATCGACAGTCGCCGGATCCATCGTCCGACCGGTGTGATGCGCGGGTCACGGCGGATCTTGAAGAGCACCCCACCGCCGTCCTGCTCGTTGTGCTCCAGGAAAAGGTCGCGGCGCTGCTCCGCGTCGGCGAACATCGAGCGGAATTTCAGAATCCGGAACTCGTGCCCGTTGGTGCCGAGGCGCTGCTGGCGGAAGAACACCGGACCGCGGCTGGTCAGCTTGATCGCGATCGCGGTAGCGATCAGCACCGGGAGCGCGAACAACAGCAATACCGATGCGCCGACAAGATCGAGGCTGCGCTTGATGACGCGCGGCAACCGGCCCAGTTGTGGCTGGTCGAGCCAGAACAGCGGCAGCCCTTCCACCGGGCTGACATGCACTCGCGGGCCGGCGATCTCGGTGAGGGCCGGAGCCATCACCAGTCCGCGTCCGGAGCCTTCGAGCTGCCAACCCAGTTCACGCACCGCGACCGGCCCCAGGCCGTTGCTCGCCACGGCAACGACGTCCGCGCCGACCCTTTCGGCGGTCGCTGCGGCATCCCGCACGCCGCCCAGTACGCGCACGCCGGGAGCGATCTCGCTGTCGCGTGGCGCGTCCTCGACACATACGCCGACGATCTTGAGCCCGGCGGTCTTCGCGCGCTCGGTGACCTCGAGCAGGTGACCGACGGCCTCGGCGGTTCCGACCGCGACAATGCGGTGCGACCACTGCCCCCGCTGTCGGTGCGACTGGACGATCGCCCGCACGATCGTGCGCCCGAGCAGCAGCATTACGACCCCGGTCGGGATCACGCCGACCACGTACCCCCGCGCGAGTTCGGTCTTGGTCGCGTAGCAGACGATGGCGAGCACACTCACGGTGATTGCGCTCGCGCGCAGCACGCGTTTGGCTTCCTCGGGTCCGGTCGCGAGGTGGCGGATCTCATAGCCGCCGGAGGCCTGCAGGGCGACCATCCAACCGAGTGCGATGACGGCACCCACGGCGAGGTAGCTGGCGCTCTGCGGCCCGGCCAAACCGAAGCGCAACTCAAAGCCGACCACGACCGCGACGATGATGCAGCACAGGTCGATCGTCACCAGGGCGATGCGGTATCGGACGGACCACAGCGGTGCCAGCACCGCTGTGGCGCCCCGCGTACCGTCCGGCGAGGGTGGCGGCGCAGGCACCTTCGAGAGGGGCACGTCGTCGCGACGCCCGAGCCCTGGCGGCATCGGCTGGGTGGCTGGTTTGATCACGTCGGTCACGGGGTTGCGACGGTCCATTCGGTATGTCGGTCGGTCATTGAACTCCTCGCCCGTCCTCGGCCGAGTAGCAAATCCTCCAGCTGTTCGTTCAGCGGATTAGTCAGTGGATCCTGGCGCGAATCCTGCCATGCCGTTCGTGGCAGCTCCACTTGGACGGCTGACGCGGTGACGAAAGGGATGATCCCGGCAATTAGGTAAGGTTCTAGCGTACCTCGCCGGTGGGATTTGTCCCCACCTCGCCCGCTTGGCCGGGTAGCGTAGGCATGCCGTGAGAAAGGCGACATCGTGGACCTGCGTGATTACCTGCGCGTATTGCGCAGGGGCTGGGCGCTCATCCTGGCTTTTGTGCTCGTCGGAATCGCCCTCGGTGTCGGGCTGACCCTGGCGACCACGAAGGTCTACCAGGCCAGCACCCAGGTGTTCGTCGCATCGACGTCATCGGACACGACCGCGGACGCCGCCCAGGGAAACACCTTCACCCAGGCGCGCGTGCAGTCCTACGTGAGCATCGCGACCAGCCCGGGCGTCACGCGGGCTGTCATCAAGGCGCTGGGCCTGCACCTGTCCGATCAGCAATTGGCCGCCAAGATCAGCGCCGACGCCCCGCTGAACACGGTCCTGATCAACCTGCACGTCACCGACCACGACCCGGCGCAGGCGGCGCGGCTCGCCAACCAGGTAGCAGATCGGTTCAACTACTACGTCGAGCGGACTGATAACAACCAGGCGAGCGGTAAGCCGCTCGTCGAGCTGACAACCATCCATCCCGCCGCCGTGCCGTCGGCGCCGGTCACCCCGAACAAGGTGCTCAACCTCGGCCTCGGCCTGATCCTGGGCCTGCTCGTCGGCATCGGCGTGGCGGTCTTGCGCGAGGTGCTGGACAACACGATGAAAGGACCGGAGGACTTCGAGGAACTCGGCTTACCTGTACTCGCCTACGTGCCCTTCGACAAGCGCACGTCGAGCACGCCGATCGCGTTCCGCAGCGACCTGCACGGCGCGCGCTCGGAAGCCTTTCGTCAGCTGCGCACCAATCTCCAGTTCGTCGACGTCGACCACCCGCCGCGCATCATCGCGGTCACCAGTGCCATCTCCGGCGAGGGCAAGACGACCAGCGCGATCAATCTAGCTGCGGCTCTCGCCGAGGCCGGCTCGCGCGTATGCCTGATCGAGGCCGATCTGCGTCGCCCGTCGATCGCCAAGGCGCTGGGCCTGGTCGGCGACGTCGGCTTCACCACCGTCGTGATCGGCAAAGCGCCCGTCGAGACCGTTCTGCAGAATGCCGGTCGCAACCTGTCCGTGCTCACGTCTGGACCCATCCCGCCGAACCCGAGTGAACTGCTGCTCAGCCGGCACTCGAAGCAGGTCATCGCCGAGATCGCGACGAAGGTCGACTACACGATCATCGACACGCCGCCCCTGCTTCCGGTGACCGACGGCGCCGAGATCGCCACCATCGCCGACGCCACGTTGCTCGTCCACCGCGCAGCCAAGACCTCCCGTGATCAAGCCGTCCGCTCCATCGCGGCGCTGGACAAGGTGGGACGCCGACCGGTCGGAGTAATCCTGAATATGATCACCCGGGGGATGAGCAAGTACGACTACCAGTACGGCTATTACTACTCGACCTATCGACCGGAAAGCGCGAACGGTGGCAAGCGCCTGAGCGCCACGAACGGCAATCGTCGCGCGGGCGCCGCCAGCAATGTGGCGGCGAGCGACGTGGCGGCGAGTGACGAGGTAGCGAGTGATGTCGCACCGAGTGGTGTCGCACCGAGTGGTGTCGCACCGAGTGATGTGGCGGCGAGTGATGTGGCGGCGAGTGACGGCAAGGAACGAGCGCGCGTCCGGCACCAGCAGTAAAGCGCTGCTGGACCTAAGTCGCTGCCCGGGTGAAGCAAGCTCGCCGGGCCGCTGAATCCCGCGCTCGCCGCGCCTCCCAGCTGGCCGCGCTGCCTACGATCGTCGTTGCTCGGCTACGGTCGGCGCCCTTTGCCGGCGCCGAGTGCACTGAGCGCGGCATCGATCGCAGCGGAGATCATTGCCGCGCAGGAACGCGCGACTGCGCGCTCGGCACCGTACGGGTCCCCGATCTCGTCGCCGCCAGGTGCAGGAGCCGCAGCCTGCCCGCGCTGGTCAGCTATTTCGGTAACCCGCCGACGCATGCCATCCGGATTCAGCGGGGCGTGGGCCGGCTCGAGCGCGGTGCCCAACCTGGCGAACTCGCGCAGCGTGAAGGTTTTTCGAAACAGCAGCGGCGCGGTTTGCACAAGCTTTGAGCGGTGCTCGGTCGTGGCGGTCAGGATCAGGTCGGCGCCGTCTGTGAGCTCGGGTGTGACAGGCTGCGCCGCATGCCCACCCGGTTCGACTCCCAGTTCGCGCAACGCGAGCGCGGACGGCCCGTCGATCGGCCACCCGGTCATCGCGTGCGTGCCCGCACTCACCGCGACGGCAGCCCCGAGCACGCGCGCGTTGAAGAGCCGTTCTGCGACCGGTGATCGGCAAATGTTGCCGGTGCAGACGAACAACACCACAAAAGACACGACGCGGTGGCCGGACCGTTACGGCAGTTTTGGTGAAGTCTTGGCCGGCGGATCGGTTCCGTGGAGCAGATCGCCGCGAAGGTCCGCGAAGCGGCGCATCAGCCCGGCGCCGGGCAGGTCGCCCACGACGTCGAGTACCCGATCCATCGTGCTGGTCAACAGCGCAACCTGCTTCTGCGTGGTCGTAGCGGCGAGCAACGCTGGTAGCGCCTCCGAGCGCAGTGCGTCGATCAACTCGGGAACTTCACGGATCCGGTCCAGCTGCGGGCCCAACTCGTCGACCGGCTTGAGCACCCGGTCCGTCGCGGACTCGACCCGTGTGACCATCCGGTCCAGCCGCTCGACGGTCTGGTTGAACCGCTCCAGCGAGTCGTTGAAAGATCTCAATGTCTCGGGCAACTGCGCCACCATGCGGGTGTTCTGTTCGAGGAGGTCCTGTAACCATTGGGCCTGACTGTCGGCCTGCTTGGCCAGCCCGCCGACAAGCGGGATGCTGCCGAGAGCGGATGGGACGCGGGATCGCTTTGCCGCCATCACTTTCCTTACTGCCAGGCCGGCCTAACCTCTCGTTAGAGAATCTCGCGGTGTGCCGTTTCACCGCTGCCGGTTACTTCAGGGTAGCCGGAGAATAGTCTCACTTCAGTTCCGCCGAACTTCATCAGGAGGAGACCCGTGGCGTTCAGCATTGTCGGGAGCACCGTTGTGAGCACCCAACCGATCGCCTACGGCAAGATCTTCGACTGGGCGTACACCGCACCGGGCGTGTTGCGCATTGTGCTGACCGTGGCCATGCTGCTGGTCACCGCGGTGCTGGCCGGCCGGCGGATCGCCTGGCTGATCAAGCTGATCCGTTCGGGGCAGACCGATCTCGGCCGCACTGACGGGATCGGGGAGCGGATCAAGGGGCAAGTGGTCGAGGTCCTGGGGCAGCGCAAGCTGCTGAAATGGAGCGCCCCCGGCACCGCGCACTTTTTCACATTCTGGGGATTCATCGTCCTCGGTCTGACCGTCGTCGAGGCCGCTGGCGCACTCGTCATCAGTCAGGACTTCGCCTTGCCGATCCTCGGACACGCCCGCTGGCTCGGCTTTATGGAGGATTTCTTCGCAATCGCCGTACTCGCGGCGCTCATCTGGTTTGCCGTCAACCGGGTTCGCAACGCACCAGATCGCAAGAATCGCGATAGCAGGTTCTACGGCTCGCACACCGGACCGGCGTGGCTCATCCTGGGGATGATCTCGCTGGTCGTGATCACGCTGCTGCTCTACCGGGGCGCGCAGTACAACACCGGGCACTTCCCGTGGGGGAAGTCCAAGGCGCCGTTCGCGTCCTACACGGTGGGGAAGCTACTTGGCGACGGTGCGTACAACCATGGCCTCGAGACGTTCTTCCTGCTCGCCCAGATGGCGGTGATCTTCGGTTTCACGGTCATCGTCGTCTACTCCAAGCATCTGCACATCGCGACCGCGCCGATAAATGTGCTCACCAAGCGCGAGCCGGACGGGCTCGGCGCGCTGCTGCCGGTCACTGACAAAGACGGCAAGGCGATCGACTTCAGTGACGTCGAAAATCTGTCCGAGGACACCGTGTTCGGCAAAGGCAAGATCGAGGACTTCACCTGGAAGGGATACCTCGACTTTGCGACCTGCACAGAGTGTGGACGCTGCCAGTCGCAATGCCCGGCATGGAACACCGGCAAGCCGCTGTCGCCGAAGCTCGTCATCATGGATCTGCGCGATCACCTTTTCGCCAAGGCGCCGTATCTCATCGGTGGCCAGAGTGTGCCGAGCGATGCGAGCGCGGAGGGTAAAGCGGGGCACGTGCCGGAATCGGGTTTCGCGCGTATCGAGGGCTCGGGCGCTGATCAGGCGGTGCGACCGCTTGTTGGCGACCTCGCCAGCGGAGGCGTGATCGACCCGGACGTCCTGTGGTCGTGCACGACCTGCGGCGCGTGCGTCGAGCAGTGCCCGGTCGACATCGAACACATCGACCACATCGTGGATATGCGCCGTTACCAGGTTCTCATCGAGTCCGCATTCCCGTCCGAGGCCGGCGTGATGCTGCGCAACATCGAGAACAAGGGCAACCCTTGGGGCATGGCCGATCGCGGCCGAGAGGAATGGCTGAAGAACTTGTCCTTCGAAGTGCGCCGGGCAGAGCCAGGCAGCAAGCTCGACGTCGACGTCGAGTACCTGTTCTGGGTCGGATGCGCCGGTGCGCTCGAGGACCGCTCCAAGAAGGTAACGATCGCCTTCGCCGAACTGCTGCATATCGCGGGCGTCGAGTTCGCCGTGCTCGGCACCGGCGAGACGTGCACTGGCGACCCGGCGCGCCGACTCGGCAACGAGTTCCTCTTCCAGATGCAGGGGATGCAAAACGTCGAGACGCTCAACTCCATCACACGGGCCGACCCGCTCAAGATCGTCGCGACCTGCCCGCACTGCTTCAACTCCCTCGCCAACGAGTACCCCCAGCTCGGCGGCCACTACGAGGTCGTGCACCACACCCAGTTGCTCGGCAAGCTCGTTGCCGAGGGCAAGCTCACGCCGGTCGAGCCGATCGACAAGTTGGTGACCTACCACGATCCCTGCTACCTCGGGCGCCACAACAAGGTCTACACCCCGCCGCGCGAGGTGCTCGGCGCGATTCCGGCGCTCAAATCCCAGGAGATGCACCGCTGCAAGGATCGTGGCTTCTGCTGCGGCGCCGGCGGTGCGCGCTTCTGGATGGAGGAGAAGATCGGCAAGCGGATCAACGTCGAGCGCACCGAGGAAGCGCTCGGACTCGATCCCGATCTGATCTCGACAGCCTGCCCGTTCTGCATGGTCATGCTCTCCGACGCCGTGACTCAGAAGGTCGCCGAAGGCACTGCCAGCGAGCGTGTCCAGGTTCTGGACGTCGCGCAGATTCTGCAGCAGTCCCTGGGCCGCCCTTAGCCGTCGGGTGCGACCGAGGTCGCTGAGGCTGCGCTGCGGCGCTCGGAGGACGTGCGACACGCCTCGCGTAACGTCGAAGCGGAAACCGACCCGTTCGGCATCGAGGATGCCCACGGCTGGTTGCGTCCACCGCTCGACTACGTCCACCGCTCAGACGTCTGCACCGCTTGACTAAGTGACAGTGCCCGGGGAGGACACCGCGTGGCTGATGGCCAGACTCGCCTCGACTCCAAGGCCGGCTTGAGGGACCGGTGGCGCGCACGCCGCGCGCGCAAGAAGGCCCGCCTTGCGGCGATGAGCCGCACCAAGCGGGTGTTTCGCCGGGTTGGCATCCTGAGCACCTGGCTGCTGGGCCTGCTCGCGGCCTTGATGGTCACTGCAGTGGTGCTCTTCTATACGCTCAGCCGCGTGCCGCGCCCGGACACCCTGCCGCTGCCGCAGGTCGCCACGATCCAGTACGCCGACGGTTCGGTGCTTGCCAAGATCGGCACCGTCGACCGCACCATCGTCCGTATCAGCCAGGTGCCCAAGCCCGTGCAGTGGGACATCCTCGCCGCCGAAGACCGCAGCTTCTACAGCGAGCCCGGCGTGTCGATTACCGGCACGCTGCGTGCCGGGCTCTCCGACCTGACCGGCGGCGACACCCAGGGCGGTTCGGGGATAACCCAGCAATATGTGAAGAACGCCTACCTCACTAACGCGCGCACGCTGTCGCGCAAGCTGCGCGAACTGGCGATCGCGGTGAAGCTATCGCGCGAGTACTCCAAGGACCAGATTCTGGAGTACTACTTGAACACCGTCTATTTCGGACGAGGTGCCTACGGCATCCAAGCGGCGTCCGACGCTTTCTTCAACAAGGACGTCAGCAAGCTGAGTGTCGGCGAAGGCGCCGTCCTGGCGATGCTGTTGCGGGCGCCGAGCTACTACGACCCGGCAGTCCATCCCGGTCAGGCGCGGGCGCGGTGGCACTATGTCATCGACGGAATGGTCGCTACCAAGCACCTGACGCGGGCACAGGCCGACGCGGTGCCCTACCCGCGCACGAGCATCCCGAAGAACACCGGAAGCCTCGGCGTCAATGGCCCGAATTTCCTTATCGTGCAGCGCGTTCTGGCGGAATTGCAGGCCAACGGCATCAAGGAGGAGTCGGTCTACGCCAAGGGCCTCACCATCCGCACCACGATCCGTCGCAGGGCGCAGCATGCGGCCGCTGCCGCGATCGGCACGACCTTCGCCGGGCTGAGCAAGCAAGAACGCAACATCAAGAACGCGCTGGTGGCGCTCGATCCGAAAACCGGCGCCGTCATCGCCTACTACGGAGGATCCGGGCCGGGACGCAAGAACTACGCGGGAAAGGTCGACTACAACGACTATGCCGGCGTGGGCAGCGCGGCTCCCGGATCGTCGTTCAAGCCGTACACGCTCGCGACGGCACTGACCCAGACGTTGGAGAAGAAGAGCAAGGGCACCCCCATCGCGATCGACTCGCACGTTGACGGCAGTCAATGCGTCACTATCGAAGCGACCAAGATCTGCAACGATCCCAGCGACAAGCCGTTCAGCTCGTCTTCGGTCAGTGTCGCGAACGCGATGAAGTACTCGCTCAACACGACTTTCGACCAGATGGCAGCAAAGGTCGGGCCTACCGACGTTGCGGACACCGCGCATGCCATGGGCGTGTCGAAACAGATCGGTGGCCGTCCGACCCTGGTGAACTCGCGCGGCGAGACCACGTTCGGCATCGGCATCGGCGACTTTGCAGTGCACCCGATCGATCAAGCCGCCGGGTTCGCGACGCTGGCGAACGGTGGCACTGCACACCAGCCGTACTTTGTCCAGAAGGCAACCGATTCCGCCGGGAATGTCGTTTACAGCCACGCCACGTCGGGCAAGCGCGCGATCGACACGAAGGTTGCCAATGACGTCACGCTGACACTGGAACCGATCGCTTCCTGGTCCGGTGTCTCCCTCGCCGACGGCCGTCCGTCCGCAGCAAAGACGGGCACCGAAGGAATCCAGAGCGGTCCGGACAATGGCGGCAACAGCGACGCGTGGATGGTCGGCTACACGCCGCAGGTCGCCGCGGCGGTGTGGGCCGGCAGCGGTGATTCGACGCATGCGATCGTCAACTCGAGTGGCGCAGCGGAATACGGACGGGATCTGCCCGGCCGGGCCTGGAAGGCGTTCATGGACTCCTACCTCGCCGGGACGTCCCAGCAGCACCTCGCGAGCAAGCAGCTGATCTTCGCCGCTGACCGGACGTCGTCCGCGCCGTCGACAACCACCGCGCCAACCTCCAGCTCACCACCTGTGACCTCGAGCTCGGCACCTCCCACGACCAGTGCGCCGCCGACCACGACCAGTGCGCCGCCGACCACCACCAGTGCGCCGCCAACCACCACCAGTGCGCCGCCGACGCCCAGCTCGTCCTCCGGCGGAACGTCCACCACGCCCGCGGCGGCGGGTAAGCCGACTACGACCGCTCCCGGGTGAGCACCGCCCCCACCCAGTCCGCCGCGCGGCCGCTGCAATCCGCCTCGCGGCCGCCGAGCCAGCTGGACGCCACCGCCGCCCGGGCAAGCGGCATGCTCGGCGGTGCGTGGGGCACCCGGGCGGGCGTGCGCCGGTCGTCGTGGTGGACACCCGTGCGAGCGCTGCTCGCGATGACGGTGCTCACGATGCTGCTCGGTTTCGCGCAGAAGTCGCCGTGCTTAACCGGCGACTGGACCGGCTCGAAGCAGTACACGCACATGTGTTACTCCGACGTCGTCCCGCTGTGGAGCGACGAGCGCCTGGACGTCGGCGCAGTGCCGTACCGCGACACCGCTGTCGAATACCCCGTGTTGACCGGTGGCCTGATGTGGGCCGCTGGCGCGCTGGCGCGGGGCTTGAAAGCTCTCGTAGGCGAGTGGTCGCTGTCTGTGCTGTTCGCCGTGGTGACTGCCCTGCTGTTGTCGATCTGCGCGCTGATCACGACGGCCGCGACTGCACAGACCGCGCGCGGGCGCCCTTACGACGCGGCATTGTTCGCACTGTCACCGCTGCTGGTGTTCCACGCGTTCTCGAACTGGGACCTGCTGGCCATGGCGTTCACCAGCACGGCGTTGTGGGCCTGGGCGCGCGGGCGGCCGGTCGCCTCCGGGGTGCTGATCGGGCTGGGCGCGGCCGCGAAGCTGTATCCCGCCTTGCTGCTCGTCGCGCTTGCGATCCTCGCCGTGCGGACGCGGCGTTACCCTCCGGTGCTATGGGCGGGTGCTGCCGCTGCACTGTCGTGGGCCGCCGTGAACGTCCCGGTCGCGCTCGCCTACGGGCACGGGTGGTGGGCGTTCTACCGGTTCAGCATTGACCGGCCGACCGAACGCAGCACGGTGTGGGCGATCGTCAAGACGCTCGCCCACGACGGCACCCAGGCCACCGACGCGACCTACTGGGTACCCCCGGGTACCGCCGTCGCCGTTGCGCTCGTCGTCGCGCTGCTGGCGGTCGCCGCGGTCGGGCTCGCAGCGCCGAGCACCCCGCGGCTGGGACAGCTCGCCTTCCTGGTCGTGCTCGCGTTCCTGCTCACGACCAAGGTGTGGAGCCCGCAGTACTCGCTGTGGTTGGTCCCGCTGCTGGCGCTGGCGCGGCCGCGCTGGCGGTTGGCCCTGGTCTGGCAATTCGTGGAGGTCGCCGTCTGGTTCGCCACCCTGACGCTGCTGCTCGGTCTGGGCGAGTCCGCGCGCGGGTTGGGCTACGGCTGGCTGATCCTGCTGATCGTCGTTCGGGACGCCCTGCTGCTAGGCCTGGCGGGGCTCATCGTCCACGAGATGTGGCGCCCGGACCTCGACGTCGTGCGGACGGGATATGCCGATTCGGCAGCGGCCGGCTCGGTGGGCGATACGGTGGCCGGAGACCCGGCCGCCGGGGACTTCCGCGCAGCCACGGACCACTTCGCCCGGCCGGTGCGCCGCCCTCGCGCGGCTGGTGCCGACCTCGCCGATTTCGGTTTCCACCGGGGGCGACTGTAGGCTCGGCTGGTTCGGCTGTCGTGATCTGCAGGAACTGCCGTGCGCAGTCCCTCCAGCCGTTCGCCCTCCTGCCACGGAGAGTCCGTGGCCGACGAGTCCACAGGAGGCTGCTCCCTTGAGCGCGCCCAAACCAACAAGAGCCACACCGCGGGCTCCGCGCCGCGAAGTGCCGAAGGCTGCCCTGCGCCAGTACGAGGTCATGGTCATCCTCGACCCGAGCCTCGAAGAGCGCACCATCGCCCCGTCCCTGGATGCGTTTCTCTCCGTCGTGAAGAACGACGGCGGGTCCATCGAGAAGGTCGACATCTGGGGGCGCCGCCGGCTCGCGTACGAGATCGACAAACACGTTGAAGGTATCTATGCCGTCATCGACCTGCTGGCGCAACCGGCGTCGGTGCAGGAACTCGACCGTCAGTTGAACCTGAACGAGTCCGTCCTGCGCACCAAGGTCCTGCGCCCGGACGAGCGGTAACGCCGTGGCCGGCGAAACCGTCATCACCGTGGTCGGCAACCTCACTGCCGACCCTGAACTGCGCTTCACCCCATCGGGTGCCGCGGTCGCCTCGTTCACCATCGCGTCCACACCGCGCACCTTCGACCGCAACAGCAACGAGTGGAAGGACGGCGAGGCGCTGTTCCTGCGCTGCTCGCTGTGGCGCCAGGCTGCCGAGAACGCGGCCGAATCGCTCACCCGGGGGATGCGCGTCATCGCGTCCGGCCGGCTCAAGCAGCGCTCCTTCGAGACTCGCGAGGGCGAGAAGCGCACGGTCATCGAACTCGACGTGGATGAGATCGGACCGTCGCTCAAGTACGCGTCTGCCAAGGTCAATCGCACCCAGCGTGGCTCCTCGTCCGGCGGCGGGTTCGGCTCGTCCGGCGGTTCGAGCGGCGGCTCGAGCGGCGGCCCTACCGGCGGCGCTGCGGGCAGTACCAGCAACGACGACCCGTGGGGTTCCGCACCGCCTGCTGGCGGCGACGGCTTCTCCGACGAACCGCCTTTCTAACGCCAAGCCTTCTCACGGCAAGTCAAAGTTTCAGGAGCCCAGCACATGCCCAAGCCGCCGATCCGCAAGCCCAAGAAGAAGTCCAATCCGCTGCTCGCAGCCAAGATCACTTATATCGACTACAAAGACACTGCGCTGTTACGCAAGTTCGTGTCCGACCGGGGCAAGATCCGGGCGCGACGCGTCACCGGTGTCACCTCCCAGCAGCAGCGCCAGCTCGCCAAAGCGATCAAGAACGCCCGCGAAATGGCGTTGCTCCCCTATACCTCGACCGCCCGCTAAGGAGACCTGCGATGAAGCTCATTCTCACCCGCGAGGTCGCGGGCCTCGGGCTCGCCGGCGACATCGTCGAGGTCGCCGACGGCTACGGTCGCAACTTCCTCGTCCCGCGTGGTGCCGCCATCAGTTGGACCAAAGGCGCCGAGAAGCAGATCAGCCAGATCAAGCGGGCTCGTGACTCCCGCGAGATTCGGGACCTGTCGCACGCCCGCGAGATCAAGACCAATCTGGAGAAGCTGGCCGTCACGCTGAGCGCCCGCGCCGGCAAGGACGGCCGGCTGTTCGGCTCGGTCACCAGCGCCGACATCGCCGGTGCGGTGAAGGACGCAGGTGGTCCGACGCTGGACAAGAAGCGCATCCAACTGCCCGGTCACATCAAGACCACCGGCCCGCACACGATCACGGTCGATCTGCATCCGGACGTCGTGGCGTCCGTACCGGTGACCGTGACAGCAACCTGACACGCGCGCCGCTCTAACCGAACCGCACTGCCTAGACCGGCGGTCGACCCCTTCCCTGGGTCGGCCGCCGGTTTCGTGTCTCGGTGTCGGTCGGTTCCTTGCGCGCACGTGAGCGGCAGCTGGGTGTCACCTTTCTTTTCTCCACAGCCGGTGCATGACGTGCTCAGCCTGATTGCTCGCCCAATGATGCGTCCGAGGCTGAACTATTTTTCTTTCCACAGCTGCGTCCACCGTTTGTGAACAAGCGCGACGGCGTGGCGCACAACGTTATCCACAGCGACGCCCACAGGGCACGTTGCTTCGCGGGCACGTCTCGATCTAGCGTCCTTGTTGCCGCCTCTTCGACCGCCGAAACGGGTTCGACAGATTCTGTCGCACCCGTATGCGACCGTGCGTGCGTACGAATAACACCGGGAAACCGCTGGACGTTTGGTTAGGAGGTGTGGATGGATGACGCTCACGAGCGGTTCACGCCCGGCGACCGGGGCCGGCGATGCCGACCGGACGCCGCCGCAGTCGATCGAGGCCGAGCAGTCCGTGCTCGGCTCGATGATGCTGTCGAAGGATGCGATTGCCGACGTCATCGAGGTAGTTCGGCCCGGCGACTTCTACCGACCCGCGCACCAGCTCATCTACGACGCGATTCTCGACCTTTATTCACGCGGTGAGCCGGCCGATGCGATCACCGTGTCGGCAGAGCTCACACATGCCGGCCAGCTGGTCCGCGTGGGTGGGGCGCCATACCTGCACACCCTGATCTCGATGGTGCCGACGGCGGCTAATGCCGCCTACTACGGACAGATTGTCGCCGAGCGGGCCACCCTGCGCCGGCTGGTGGTGGCCGGTACCCGAATTGTGCAAATGGGATATGAGACAGCGTCCGGTTCGACCGACGTTGCCGGCACTGTCGACGACGTAGTAGACCGCGCGCAGGCCGAGATCTACGAAGTCACCGAGCGGCGCACGTCCGTTGACTTCGTGCACATCGAGTCGTTGCTGCAGTCGACTCTCGACGAGATCGACAAGATCTCAGCGACTGGTGGCGTCGGCACCGGCGTGCCGACCGGCTTCGCGCAGCTCGACGGGTACACCAACGGCCTGCACCCCGGGCAAATGATCACCATCGCCGGCCGACCGGGCTCGGGCAAGTCGACGCTGGCGCTGGACATCGCCCGCTCGTGCGCGGTCAAGAACGGCAAGCCCTGCGTGATCTTCTCTCTGGAAATGAGCAAAATCGAGATCATGATGCGGTTGTTCTCGGCCGAGGCGACGGTCTCGCTGCAGAACATGCGCTCCGGGCACATGAGCGATCAGGACTGGACGCGCCTGGCGCGCCGCTCGTCCGAACTCGCCGAGGCGCCACTGTTCATCGACGACAGCCCCAACCTGACGATGATGGAGATCCGCGCCAAGGCGCGCCGGCTGCGCCAGCGCCACGATCTACAACTGATCGTCATCGATTACCTGCAGTTGATGACCAGCGGCAAGCGCGTCGAGTCCCGCCAGCAGGAAGTCAGCGAGTTCTCGCGAGCGATGAAGCTGCTCGCCAAGGAACTCGACGTCCCGGTGATCGCGTTGTCCCAGCTCAACCGCGGCCCCGAGCAGCGCACCGACAAGAAGCCGTTGCTCTCCGATCTGCGCGAGTCCGGCTCCATCGAGCAGGACTCCGACGTCGTGCTGCTCGTGCACCGTCCCGACCTCTACGAGCCCGAGACCGAGCGCGCCGGCGAGGCCGACCTGATCCTGGCCAAGCATCGCAACGGCCCCACCGCCACCTGCGCAGTTGCGTTCCAGGGGCGCTACAGCCGGTTCACGGATATGCCGAACTAGCCGCTGCTGGGCGCGACCTGACCTGAGAACAGACGACCTATTTGAGAACGGAGGAGAATTATTGCGTACGTCTGGAGCGAAGCAGCCACCACCGCCGCCAGGTCGTTACCCGTCCGCGGATGCGAGCATCCGTTGCCCGAGCTTGGCGAGGTTGTCGGGCATCTCGCGGCGCGCTTCGCGTACGACGAACAGCGCAACAATGACCCGACCAAAGCCGTGACCTTCGAAATCGATGGCAATGCTCAGACGCGACCGCTGCGCGCCGAGCGGGTCCACGGTGACCTGGACCTGGGCGCGAACCGGGCCATCGATGCTCTTGACGGTCCATGCCCGCGGGGGATCGAACTTGGTGATCTCGGAGATGGTGGCGCGGTCGGCGAAACCGATGCGCGAAACCGATGCGCCGGGTGGTGAAGCACCTGGTCCCGACCTGTGGCGGGTGTCGAGCGTCGAGGTGTCCTGCGACGACCCCCTTCTGCCACTCATGCAAGGTGGCTGGGTCGGTGGCATAGGCGAAGACGTCCGCGGCGGGACGGTCGATCTCGGTGGTGGCGACGACGGGACTCATCGGACGTCGTCGAACAGTGCGCGGTAGCGCTCGAGGTACAGCGTCCACCCCTGTGGGTCGGCGATGCCGCCACGAACGCCCTCCCAGCCGGGACCGTGGCGGTCCAGGTACCGGTGTTCGAGTTCGACGCGTGTGCGGTCCGGCGCCTCGGCAACGAAGCGCACCTCGACTTCGCTGGTGTTGGCGGGATCGGTCTCGATCTGCCAAGTCGGGCCGATGTCCCAGCTGAAGATCACGCGGCCGGGCGGGTCGTAAGCCAGGATACGGGCCCACCGACACTCGCTGCCGTCGGCGCCGCGGTCGACGATGGCCCCACCGACGCGGGGCTCGAAAACTGTCTCGGCGATCGGTGTGGCGAGCAGGTTGTGCTCCGGGGGCTTGAAGTCGCCGAACCGCTCAGTGAAGCCGGCAAAGGCAACGTCGATCGAGACCGGGACGACGATCTCTCGGGTGACGGTTGTGGCGTTGTCGGTCATGAAGGCTCCTCTTCATCTGTGGAAGCTGTGGGACTTGTGGTGACGGACTGCTCGAAGCCGGCCAGCGCCCGGTTCCAGAACGCATCGAGCTGATCTCGGAAGGCGGCGACGGCGATGGGGTCAAGGCGGTAGACGCGCCGCGTTCCCTGCTCTTCGTCGGTGACCAGTCCAGCGTCCTTCATCACGCGCAGGTGTTGGGAGACCGCAGGGCGACTGATCGGGAGCTCGGCCGCGAGTTCGCCGACGGCCCGCGGTCGATCGGCCAACCGCGTGAAGATGGCACGTCGCGACGGCTCGGCCAGCAGTTCCCAGACTGCAGGAGAATCTTCGTCAGTTGTCACGAACGGTAAGTTGCCACTTACTGAGGCTCAGGTCAAGCCCACGTCTCATCCGGAAGCCTCCAGCCCATCAAATACTTTGCGCGACCGTTCTCAAGTACCCGCCTCAAGGCGCTCCTATTCTCAAGTTGGATCGAGCCCAGCACCGGTGCCGCGCCGAGGTGAGTGTCGTAGCCGTCGAGTACCGTCGGCCGGTGCCAGTTCGCTCTCTCTGTCGTGGACGGGTAGGTGCAAGATCGCTAATATTGCTTGGGATTGGTCTTGTAGCGACGACGGCGGTGCGGTAGAATCGAATACATGGTCGAGACGGTGGTGGACTCGCTGGCTCCCTCCGTGTTCGAGTCCACTGTCGGGGCGGCGCGGGCCGCCGCGTACGCCCGGTTGCACGCCGCGCTGGATGACCTGGACGGTTTAGCGATGGATCCGTGCAGCGACGAGGAAATTCTGACCGACTGGCGTGAACGGGAACGGCTGCGGCGCCGGTTGGCTGCGGGTGAGCACGCGATCATCACCCAGGTCGAGTGCCGCTCGCTGCCGTAT
>JBBQUT010000044.1:0-27845 GCA_038212215.1 Mycobacteriales bacterium | reverse complement strand
TGTGAGCCGCGGCCACCGCGGCGTTCTCGTTGTTCCACACAAACAATCGATGCTCGCCCGGTGGCCGCCTCACACCCGGCAGAAACGCTGATCACCGCGGCTCCAACATCAAAAATCACGATCTACGGCTGCAGTACTAGGTGCTCCTTGCGGTGGCCGCGCTGCACCCGTCGATGGCGACCACGACACTCCCGCTGCGCACTGTGCGTCCGCGCGCCCGTCGCCTGCCGTTGGTCGGGCTCGCCTGCTTCATCCGCCCGCCATCCTGCTCGTCGCCGGACTCGCGGACAGCCCCGCCGACGTCCCGTTCCTGGCCGTGCTCGCCATCGTGCTGTTCGCTCTGGTCACCTGCCGCGCAGCACTCTTGCTGCTGCGAACCCAGCGTCAGGCCGAGGCGCTCGAGATCCACGCCGGCGAGCTGCGAACCTCGCTGGACGCCCAGCAGGGTTTGCAGAACGACCTGCGCTACCAAGCGTTCCACGATGCTCTGACGGGGCTGGCTAATCGGGCCTTGTTTCGCGACAGGGTCGAGCAGGCGCTGAACCGGGCGAACCGCGACCGCCAGCTCAAGGGACTGGGTGTACGCATTGCGATCGACGACTTCGGCACCGGCTACGCATCACTGAGCTACCTGCGTAACTTCCCCGTCGATGTGATCAAGATCGACAAGTCTTTCATCGATCCGCTGGCCCACGAGTCAGGGGCGACTGACATGTTCCTGGCCGGCATCTGCACATTCGCACACGACTTGCAGCTCACCCTCGTCGCGGAAGGCATCGAGCATCCCGCGCAGCGTGACGCCCTGATCGCGCTCGGCTGCGACCGCGGCCAGGGCTACCTGATGTCGCGACCCCTGCCCGAATCCGCTGCGCTCGCTCTCGTCGAGGCGACCCGGCCGCTGCCGATGGTTGCCTCGATCCCGCTGTCCGCCTGAGCGCCCGCGCAGCTACGCCGACATCAGGGCGCGGACGTCCCTGCGGAGTTCGTGCGCAGCGGACGGCCGATGTCGTGCAGATGCCGCACCGCAAGCACGTACGAGCCGAGCAGGCTGGCCTCGGCGTAGGGGATTGCACGTTCCTGGCAGTAGGCGCGTACCAGCGCCTGCGCCTTTCGCAGCGAGGGCCGCGGCATGCTCGGGAACAAGTGGTGCTCGATCTGGTAGTTCAGGCCGCCCAGCAGCAGATCGGTGAACCAACCACCGCGGACGTTGCGGGAGGTCACCACCTGTTTGTGCAGGAAGTCCAGCGTCTCGTGCGCACCGACGACCGTCATGCCCTTGTGGTTCGGCGCGAACGAGCAGCCCATGTAGAGCCCGAAGATCCCCTGGTGGATCACCACGAACACCAGGGCCTTCGCGGGGGACAGCACGAGCAGCACGGCGGCGAAGTACGCCACCAGGTGGATGGCGAGCAGCACGAGCTCGGTGCGCCGCAACCGTCCACGCCGTGAGCCGAGCAGCCAGGCGATGCTCAGCGCGTGCAGGCTGATGCCCTCGAGAGTGAGCAGCGGGAAGAACAACCACGCCTGGTAGGCGGCGATCTTGCGGCCGATGCGACCGGTGCGCCGGGCAACTGCGCCGGTGGTGAAAGCCAGCACGCTCTCGCCGATGTCCGGGTCGTGCTGTTCCTTGTTCGGATTGGCGTGATGCCGGTTGTGCTTGTCGACCCACCAGCCGATGCTCAGGCCGGTGAGCAGGTTCCCTGCCAGCAGCCCCGCGGCGTCGTTCCCGGCGCGCTTGCGCGCGATCTGCTGATGACCGCCGTCGTGGCCGAGGAAGGCGACTTGGGTGAACACCACACCGAGCACCGCCGCGACGATGGTCTGATACCACGAGTCGCCGACCAGCGCGAAGGCGAGCCAGGCGCCGACCAGTGCGAGTCCGGTGACCGCAATCCGCACGGCGTAATTGCCCCGGCGCCGATCGAGCAGCCGCGCGGCACGAACGGCGCGGCTGAGTCCGGCGAAATCGCTGCCTCGCGGCGCGTCGAGGGTGGTGGTCATGGGCGTCCTCCGGATGTCGAGACCGACGAGCGCAGAGGGCGGTGCCGGATGTTTCCAGGATGTCGTGTCGGGCGCTGAATAGCCACCTGAGCACACCTGATTCGGTTAAAGTCTCGCCGGGTAGCGAAGTATGGAGCTGGTCGTGCTAGCTTATTGGCTGGTTGTTCTGTACGAGTCACGGACCGGGAAGTGCCGGTGCACGACCGTGCAATCGCGTTGCACGTCTTACATCTCTTTCGAGTGTCAGGCCCACCGCACGACCCGAGTCGCACACGTTGTGCGCTCGAATGCCTGAGCGAAGGAGATTCGTATGACTCAGGGAATTGTTAAGTGGTTCAACAGCGAAAAGGGCTTCGGCTTCATCACGCCTGACGAGGGTGGCAAGGACGTTTTCGTCCACTACTCCGCCATCGCCTCGGACGGCTACCGCAGCCTGGACGAGAACCAGCGTGTGGAGTTCAACGTCGAGGCCGGTCCCAAGGGCCCGCAGGCGAGCAACGTCCGCCCCGTCTGATTCGCTTCGCACCATCGAGTACTGCTGATGCAGCCCCCGGGTTTCCCGGGGGCTGCATTGTTTCTGAAGTTCTTTCTTGACCCGAAGGGCTTGACCGTGGGGCCCGCGTAGGTAAGGTATGCCTTACCTACAAGGGGGCCGTGTGAACCTACCCGAAACGCTACTGCTCGGCTTTATCGCCGGGGTCACCATCCTGCTCGGTATGCCAGTGGGACGCATGCGGCGGCCGGCGCCGAACCTGCGCCTCGTGCTCAACGCGGTGGCAGTAGGGGTGTTGTTGTTCCTGGTCTGGGACGTGCTCTCCGCGGCATGGGAGCCCATCGACGCAGCACTTGCGGGGTTCCACACCGGCGACCACGCCAACGGCGGGCTGGGCACGGCGATCGGCTACGGCGTGCTTTTCGCTGGCGGCCTCACCGCGGGTCTGCTGTCGATGATCGGCTACGAGAAGTTCATGACCCGCAAGCGGGCGCAGGACCCGCCCGGCGCTAGCCACCGCATCGCGGTGCCCGATCCCGCGCCTCCGTCGTCGGCCCGGGGCGTGGCCACCCTTGTCGAGACCGCACCATCACTCACCCGATCGCCGGCGCGGCGCCTGGCCCTGCTGATCGCGGTCGGCATCGGTCTGCACAACTTCGCCGAGGGGCTCGCGATCGGCCAGTCGGCCGCGCGCAGCGAGATCGCGCTGGCCACCTTGCTCGTCATCGGATTCGCGCTGCACAACGCGACCGAGGGTTTCGGGATCGTCGCCCCGCTGGCCGGTGACCTGGACGAGACCGGCGCCGTACGGGTGCCGAGTTGGGGCACGTTGCTGGGCCTGGCGCTGATCGCAGGCGGCCCTACGTTCGCCGGCACGCTGGTCGGATACCAGTTCACCAGCGAGGTGCTCTCCGTCGCATTCCTGACCCTCGCCGCCGGTTCGATCATCTATGTGGTGATGCAACTCGTCGGCGTCGCGTCCCGCGCCAAGCGCGCGGATTTGCTCGGCTACGGGATTCTGATCGGGCTGATCGCGGGATTCCTGACCGACGCGATCGTCACGGCGGCCGGGGTCTGATCAGTCCTCGGCGATGACGTCCTTCGCGACGGCGAACGCCCGGTTAGCGCGGGGCACGCCCGCATAGACCGCGGTGTGCAGCAACACCTCCCCGATCTCTTGAGCACTCAACCCGTTACGCAGGGCGCCTCGCACATGCATCGCGATCTCGTGCTCAGCGCCGAGGGTCACCAGCGCGGCAAGCGTGACGATCGAACGGTCGCGGCGTCCCAGTCCTGGACGCGTCCACACGTCGCCCCATGCGTAGCGGGTGATGAAGTCCTGGAACGGCGTGGTGAACGCGGTCGTCGCAGCGAGCGCGCGGTCGACGTGCTCGTCGCCGAGCACCGCGCGCCGGCGCGCGAAGCCCGCGGCGACGGTGGCACCGGCACGAAAGTGGTTGAGCAGCAGCTGCGCCACCTGGCCGGGTTGCTCGTAAGTTGCCACGTGCGCGGCGGGTTCCAGGATTTCCAGGCGCGCGCCCGCGACGTGGTCGGCGATCAAGCGCAGGTGTTCGGGCGGTGTCGCCGGGTCCTGCGCACCGGCGATACACAGGGTGGGTGCCGCGATCCGCGCGAGATCGGGACGCTGATCGGCGGCCGCGATCGCTTCGCAGCATTGCCCGTAGGACTCGGGGTCGATGCTGCGGACGGTGTCGAGCAAGCGTGTCTCGAGTTCGACGTCACGCTCGGCCAGCGCTGGCGTGATCCAGCGACCGACGACGTTGTCGGCAATCGCGGCCATTCCCTGCGTGCGCACCGTCGCGGCCCGATCGAGCCAGGCCTGGGCCGGTGCGAGGCGGGCGGACGTGCACAGCAGGGCGAGCCGCGCGATCCGCTCGGGGCGGTGCACGGCGAGCCACATCCCGATCATGCCGCCCAGCGACAGCCCGGCCAGGTGCACGCGTTCCAGGCCCAACTCGTCCAGGACGCCGATGACGTCGCCAGCCAGGTCGGCCATCAAATGCGGCGCTCCGGCGGGTGCCGGAGGCGAGGCACCGTGGCCACGGGTGTCGATGCGGATGACGTGGAACTGTTCGGCCAGCGGTGCCAGCACGGGCGTCCACATCTCGGTGGTACTGCCGACCGAATTCAGTAGCACCAGCTTCGGCGCATCGGGCGGACCGTCAGCGCGCCACGCCAGCGTGATGGGGTTCATCGGGGCCTCCGGTCGAGGTAGCGGTCGACGAGGTCGCCGGCGTGGCCGAGATCCGGCGCCTGGTCGCCCGTCCCGAGGGTGGTCTGCAACGCGGCGAGATTGCGCGCCATCGCGGCGGTGTCGACGCTCAGTCCGGTCAGCGAGGTGCGCAGCCGCGACGCCGCACCGCCGACCACGCGTATTAGGGCTAGCAGCGGCAGCCACTCGGCATGCCAGGAACCCGCGCCACGTTGCAATTCCGGCGACGCGACGGCGAGCAGGGTTGCGACTAGCCCCGGCGCCTGCATCGCGCCGGCGCGCGCAGTGACCGCCGCGATCGGGTTGTGCTTGTGCGCCATTGTTGACGACCCACCCGGCGTGGCCTCCTTCAGCTCGCCGATCTCGGACTGCGCCAACAACACGACGTCGGTCGCTACCTTGGCCAACGCTGCCGCGACCGTCCCGAGGGCGCCGGCAAGCTCCGCGACGACCGTGCGGTCGGTGTGCCACACGCCGTACGGCATAGCGAGCCCCAGCTCGTCGGCAAGGGCCGCCTGCACCGCCAGGCCGTGCGGGTGCAGCGCCGCCAGGGTGCCTGCGGCGCCCCCCAGTTGCACGGGGAGCGCCTCCCGCACTTCGGTCAGTCGCTGAGCACCCCGCTCGAGCCCGGCACCCCACACGGCGACCAAAGCGCCGAAGGTGGACGGCACGGCCTGCTGCAGCAGCGTCCGCCCGGCCATTGCGGTATCGCGATGCCGGCGGGCAAGTTCGGCGATCGTCGTCGTGCAATCGCCGAGGTCCGCGAGCAGCACGCCGAGCGCGCGCGAGGCGACGAGCATCAGCGCGGTATCCAGGACGTCCTGACTGGTGGCCCCCCGGTGCACTGCGGCGTCCGCCTCGGCGCCGGCGCGATCAGCGAGCACTGCACGCAGTTCGGCAACGAGCGCGATCACCGGATTGCCGCCGTCAACAGCGCGGCGGCCGAGTTCGGCAGGATCAAGGCGCTGCACCGCTGCGCTCGCGGCAGCGATCTCCAGTGCCGTGCCGAGCTCGATCAGCCCGGAACGAGCGCACGCCCGGGCCAGGGCCGTCTCGGTCTCGCACAGCGCGTCCAGGACGGCACGATCGTCGGTCGCCGTCGCGATCGCGAGCTGCCCGAAGATCGGATCGAAGAGTTCTGACACGAGCACGAGGGTGTCAGACGGCGAAGAACGGTGTCTCGCCCTCACCCTGCAACCTGATGTCGAAGCGCAGCGCACCGGACGGCTCGGCGATGGCGACAAGCTGCTCGCGCTCGCGCTGCGGCAGGGCGCTCAGTACCGGATCGACGCCATTCGCCTCGGCGTGATCCGGGAAGTACACGCGGGTCACCAGGTGCCTCAGCAGTCCGCGAGCGAACACCGTGACGTCCGCGTGCGGCGCCTGCAATCGAGCGTCGCTGCCGGGCACGCGTCCCGGGACGAGGGTGCGGAACCAGAACCGTCCGCCGGCGTCCGTGGCGCAGCGGCCGAAGTTGCGAAACCCCGGGTACCGGACCGGCCCGCGCGGGTCGTCGGGATGAGGGAACCGACCGTTCGGGTCGGCCTGCCAGATCTCGATCACACCGTCAGGGACGGGCTCGCCGTTACCGTCGCTGAGCACACCCTCGATGACGACGGCGCCAGCACTGCCGCCGGCGACGAGATCCGGACCATCAGGCCAGGGCAGGGCGATCGAAAGAAACGGCCCGACGGTCTGGGAAGGCGTGGTGCCCAGCTGCTCAGACATCGTCCGGCTCGCCCTCGAACGGGGTCTGGGCCGGGCCGCGCAGCACGATGTCCCAGCGGAAACCGAGCGCCCAGGTGTCGGTCGTGGCGCTGTGGTCGTACGCAGACACCATGCGTCGGCGCGCCTTCTCGTCGGGCACGGAGTTGAAGATCGGGTCCTGGAAGAACAGCGGATCGTCGGGAAAGTACATCTGCGTTACCAATCGCTGTGCGAAAGCGCGTCCGAACAGCGAAAAGTGGATGTGCGCCGGCCGCCACGCGTTGTCATGGTTCTTCCACGGATACGCGCCCGGCCTGATCGTCGTGAACTGGTAGTTGCCGTCCGCGTCGGTAGCCGTGCGGCCCAGTCCGCTGAAATGCGGGTCGAGCGGCGCGGGCCACTGGTCGCCGGTGTGCCGGTAGCGTCCGCCGGCATTCGCCTGCCAGGTCTCGAGCAGCGTGTCCGGGACGGGCCGGCCGTCGGAGTCGAGCACGCGGCCACGCACGATGATCCGCTGGCCGACCGCCTCGCCACCGTCCCACCAGGTCACGTCGTCGTCACCGGGCCGCACGCGATCCTGGCCGAACAGCGGGCCGGTGATCTCGGTGAGCAGATGCGGCAGCAGGCGCAGCGGGCGGTTGGGATGGCGCAGGGCGGAACTGCGGTACTCCGGCGAGTCGTTGTCGGGGTGTGTGCCGGGCGGATCGGCGGCGTAGCGCGGCAGGTGCAGCATCGTCTCGGCCACGCTCAGACCCCCTCGAGCACGACGGCAAGACCTTGGCCGACGCCGATGCAGATCGCCGCCAGCCCGTACCCGCCGCCCCGAGCGTGCAACGAGCGCGCAAGGTGCCCGACGATCCGCGCCCCCGAGCAGCCGAGCGGATGCCCGATCGCGATGGCACCGCCGTGGACGTTGACGACGGACCGGTCGAGGTCCGGCCAATCCGCGAGGCAGGCCAGCGACTGCGCCGCGAACGCTTCGTTGAGCTCGACCATGGTCAGCTCTGCCCAACCGATCCCGGCGCGGCGCAAGGCGATCTCGGCAGCCTCTACCGGGCCGATGCCGAAGAACTGCGGGTCGACGCCTGCGACACCACGCCCAGCGATGCGCGCGAGCGGGGCTTTTCCGGCGACGCGCGCGCCTGCCTCGTCGCCGATGAGTAGCGCGGCGGCGCCGTCGTTGAGCGGGCTCGCGTTGCCCGCCGTAACGGTGCCCTCGGGCCGAAACGCGGGCTTCAGCTTCGCCAGTGCCTCGATGGTGCTCGTCGCGCGGATCGATTCGTCCCGCTCGAGATCCACGCCGGGAACCGCGACGACCTCGTCGGCGAAGACCCCGGCGTCCCACGCGGCGGCGGCCTTGTGATGACTGGCCAGCGCGAACGCGTCTTGCGCGTCGCGGGTGATGCCGTACTTCTCGGCCAGCTGCTCGGTGGCCTCGCCCAAGGACACGGTCCAGTCCCCGGGCATGCTCGGATTGGTCATCCGCCAGCCGAGCGTCGTCGAGTACAGCGTCTCGGATCCCGCGGGATAGCCCTTGGCCGGCTTCAGCAATACCCACGGCGCGCGGCTCATCGACTCCACGCCACCGGCGATCGCGAGGGTGTTGTCGCCGACCGCGATCGCCCGGTTCGCCGAGATCAACGCCTCCATGCCCGACCCGCACAGCCGGTTCAAGGTGACGCCGGGGGTCGACGTGGGCAGGCCGGCAAGCAGGGCTGCCATGCGGGCGACATCGCGGTTGTCCTCACCGGCCGCGTTCGCGGCACCGAGGTACACGTCGTCGATACGTGCGGGATCGAGATCGGGCGCACGAGCGACGAGGGACTTCACCACATGCGCGGCAAGGTCGTCGGGGCGTGTGCCGGCGAGCTTGCCGCCGTGGCGTCCGATCGGGGTGCGGATGGCGTCCAGCACGAAGGTGTCGTTCATGTGATCTCCAGAGTCGCGTTGAGTTCGCGCAGCACACGCAGCACGTCCTCGGTCGGTTCGTCGGTGGTGCGCAGGGCGGGGGAGACCCGCAGTGGCCACCCGGTCGCGGCCTGGACATCGGCCGGCGTGACGCCGGGATGCACTGCCACGAGGGTCAGCTCGCAGGTTTGCGGGTCGGGTTCGAGGATGCCGAGGTCGGTGATCGCGCGCGACGGTCCGTTGCCGCGCAGGCCCAACTTCTCGCGGGCCCCTTTGCCCTCACCGAAGCCGAAGGACGTCACGAAGTCGACGCGCTCGACGAAGGAGCGCGTCGACTGTCGCATGACGATCACGACCTCGCGGCAGGACGCGGCGATCTCGGGGGCGCCGCCGGCTCCGGGCAGGCGCACCTTCGGGTCGTCGTAGTCCGCGCCGATCACGGTCGTATTGATGTTGGCGAACTTGTCCAGTTGCGCGCCGCCGAGAAAGCCGACGTCGACTCGTCCCGCCTGCAACCAGTAGTTGAACACCTCGGGAACACCGACCACCGAGTCCGCGGTGTCGGCCAGCACGCCGTCCCCGATCGACAACGGCAACCGGTCGGGCTTGGCCCCGAGCGTCCCGGACTCGTAGATCAGCACCGCACCTGGCGCGTGCGTGCGACGCGCCAGGTTGGCGGCGGTCGAGGGCTGGCCGATGCCCACGAAGCAGACGTCACCGTCGCGCAGCGATCGTGCCGCGGCCACGATCATCCGCTCGTCGCTGGTCACCTCGCTCATGTCAGAGCCTCGCTTCGCTGGTCGAGCCCCTCGCTCTGCAGCCAGGCGGTGAAGGTCTTGCGGTCGCGGCTGATGCCGTCCCACGCGCGGTAGTAAGCGTTGTCGCGGTCGCTGTAGCCCTGCGCATAGGACGGATGCGCACCACCGGGCACCGCGGCGACCGCCGTCACCGCCCATGCCGGCAGCACGATCGCACCGGGCAGCGGCTGCAGTTCGTCCACGATCTCCTCCACGGTCACGATCGCGCGGCGCGCCGCAAGCACAGCCTCCTTCTGGATCCCGATGATGCCCCACATCTGCACGTTGCCCACGCGGTCGGCGCGTTGCGCGTGCACGATCGTGACGTCGAGATCCAGCGCCGGAACCGCAGCGAGTTCCTCGCCGGTGAATGGACAAGCAATCGTCTTGATGGTTGCCGTGTGCTTGACGAGATCAGATCCCGCGTAACCGCGCAGGATCGCGAAAGGGAGCCCCGATGCCGTCGCTGCGTACCGGTTCGCCATGCCGGCGTGGCTGTGTTCCTCGATTTCCAGCGGAACGGGCCAGGAATTCTGGATCGCGTCGCGGAAGCGGTGCAACGAGCCGACACCCGGATTGCCACCCCAGGAGAAGATCAGTTTGGACGCGCATCCCGCGCCGATCATCTGGTCGTACACGATGTCGGGCGTCATCCGGACCAGCGTGAGATTGCGGCGGCCCTGCCGAATGATCTCCTTTCCGGCAGCGACCGGGATGAGGTGCGTGAATCCCTCGAGCGCAATGGTGTCGCCGTCGTGAACGAACTCGCGCACCGCTTCGGCAAGGGGCATGATTTGTGCTCTCACTGGTAGGACCATCCTTGCGGGTAAGGCAATCCGGTGTAGTTCTCGGCGAGTGACGTCGCCATCGCGCGTGACGTGGTGACGTAGTCGAGCTGAGCCGCCGCGAGCTGTCGGCCGAATGCGTCGTCATCGGGATTGGTGTGCAGCATCGTCGTCATCCACCATGAGAAGTGTGTTGCGCGCCAGACCCGCTGTAACGCCGTGTCGGTGTAGGCGTCGAGCAGATCCGTTCGACCTGCCGCGTAGAAGCCACCAATTGCGCGTGACAGCAGCCGGACGTCGGCGATGGCGAGATTCATGCCTTTGGCGCCGGTCGGTGGGACGATGTGCGCGGCGTCTCCGGCAAGCAGCAGGCGCCCGGCCCGCATGGGCGCAGCCACGAAACTGCGCATCGGTGTGATGCCCTTGTCCAGCAACGGACCCTCGGTGAGCGCAAACCCGTCGTCGGTGGCCAGCCGCACCTGCAGCTCCGACCAGATGCGCTCGTCCGGCCAGTCCTCGATGCTCTCCGTCGCCGGGACCTGAAGGTACATCCGCGTGATGGTGGGCGAGCGCATCGAGTGCAACGCGAAGCCGTTGTCGTGCCGGGCGTAGATCAGTTCCTCCGACGACGGCGGCGCCTCAGCGAGAATCCCTAGCCACGAGAAGGGGTAGATGCGCTCGAACACCTGAAGCTCGGGTACGAGGGGGCGCGAAATCCCATGGAAGCCGTCCGCGCCGATCACCCAATCGGCCTCGATGTCCCCCGCGCTCGAGGTGACGCGTGGGCGGTCGGTGTCCAGGTCGTGCACACCTACGGCACTCACCTCGAAACGCAAATCTGCCCCGTCGTCGAGCCGTGCCGCGATCAGATCTTTGACGACCTCCTGCTGGCCGTACACCATGATCGAGCGGCCGGTGAGATCGTGGAAGTCGATGCGGTGGCGGCGGCGGCCGAAGCGCAGCTCGGTGCCGGCGTGGGTCATGCCCTCTGCGTCCAACCGCTTGCCGACGCCTGCCTCGCGCAGCGTCTCGACAGTGCCGTGTTCAAGGACGCCCGCCCGCACCCGGTGCTCGATGTAGTCGCGGTCGCGTCGTTCCAGGACTACGGATTCAATGCCTTGCAGATGCAGCAGGCGTGACAGCAGCAACCCGGCCGGTCCGGCACCGATGATCACGACCTGTGTGCGCACGGGCTCTCCAATCTGTCGAAGCGTCCAGGCTGCTATACCCGGCTCAACTGTCGACATAAGCTCCACCGAGCGGAAGACCAGTTTGGCTGCTGACTCGTGGTCGCGTCTGCTTACCGTCGCGGGCCGCGTGGCGGCGCTGCCGACCGCGTTCGGTGCCGAGCGCAGCGGCGTCCGGACAAGTCGACAGCCGGTCGGCGCAAGGTGCCGAGTGGTCCCCCAACGCACTCGGCGATGCACCGACACGGCTGTCGGATCCCGTCGGATCTTGCCGACCGAGGCCAGCCGCAGGAGTCTATCGACGCACGGAATGGCGGTCAAGCTAAATGTGATCCGCGTGAAAGGGTTCCGGCCGGCCGCGTCCCTGCCCGGCGCTGACTCGGGGCATCTTGGCCTCGTAGCATTGGCCTATGTCCAACGTCTCGACGCCGTCGCGCGCGGGGGAGAGCATCCGCGGCAGGGTCGAGCGGATCAAGTCCACTCGGGTCGGGCGCATCGCTTGGCGCTCGGTGATCGCTGTCGTCGGCATTGCCGTGATCGTGGTCGGCGTCGTGCTGCTGCCGCTGCCCGGGCCCGGTTGGTTGATCATCTTCGCGGGCCTTGGCATCCTCGGCTCTGAGTTCGAATGGGCCAGGCGGCTGCTGCGCTTCGCCCGTGACCAACTCCGGCGGTGGACCGATTGGGTCAAGAGGCAATCACGTCCCGTGCAGGCGATTGTCGGGATGGCCGGAGTGCTCGTCATTGGCGCGGTTGCCTTCGTCGCATGGTCGCTTTACCACTGAGCGCCGGACACCGCGAGGCGCCCGTGTAGTCTCGTAGCGCCGTCAGGATCATCGGTCGGTGTTGACAATTGAAGGGCGCGTAGCTCAGTGGGAGAGCGCTCGCTTCACACGCGAGAAGTCGCAAGTTCAATCCTTGCCGTGCCCACCCATCGATGAACGTATCGACGATGAAGACCCGGCCCGCCCGGCCGGGTCTTCATCTGTCGCGAACGTCGACCACCACCTCCCCCCGGGTGCCGACCAACCGCCGGTCGCACTCTCTGGTCGACTTCACGGCCGAGTGACCGCGACGTCGAGGTGCTGCCGCGCTGCGGCGCGTGGTTACTTTGCCGGCACCTGTAGTTCGCTGATCTGAAGGAATCCCGTCGAGGTTCCGGGCGCGGCGCTGGTCAGGTCGAGGCGTAGTCGCGTCGTGCTCACCGGCGCGAACGTCATGGTCGATGCCTCGTCGGTCGCCGCTGCCCAACTGGTGCGTTGGTCGCGAACTCGAACCCAGCGCCGGCCGTCCCAATAGGACACCGTCACCGAGCTGGGCAGCCCGCGGTCGGCAGCGATCGTGAAGTAGGCCAGGACCGAAGCCAACTGGTGCGGCTGCGGCCAACTGATCGACACCCACTCACTCGGGTGCGCGACGCTCACAGCCGGCAGCACGTTGGTCGCGGACTTCAGGTAGTAGTTCGACCAGCCACCGCTCGTCGTGCCATCGAGCATCGCGGACGGGATCTCCGACGGTTGACCGGAATAGCTGGCGTCCGCCGACGGCCTTGTCGGGCTCGTGTTACGAGCGATGTTCGCGACCGCGACGAGCGCTGGACTCACCCGGATGGTTGCGCGCGCAGGCAATGGCGTCGCGGACACCACGCCGCGAACGGTGAACCGGCCTGGCTTCGCGTACCGCGAAGCAGCGACGGTGGCCCACCGTACTGGGCGATGGTGGACGACGCCGTCGGTGTCCACCACCTCGACCGTCGCAGGCAGCGCTGGGAGAGTGGCGACCGGGACCACGCCGGTGTACCCGACGACCCTGCGCGTGCGGTACCCGGTCACGACAGCCCGGGCGGGCATCGGCACTCCCGCAACCGCGCCCTGGATCTCGTGCACGCCGAGCGATACCGCAACGCTGTCACCGGACGTCCAGCGCACCGGTACCGCACGCGTGCCGCCGTCGGCGTACACGGCGGTGACAGCGCGCGGCAGGGTGTGGGTGCTACCTGGCCTGGCGCGCGCGTAGTCCGGTAGCAGCCCGACCAAGCCGCGCGTGTGGCGCACGACTGAGAAGATGGTCGTGGTGGCCGGCGTCAGATCGAGGCCGGTGGCGCTGATCGTGATCGGGCCGGGCCTGTTGCGAGCAGATTCGACGATCGCCAGAACCTTGCCGTTGAACGCGTTGTGTGTGCGGGCCTGGTAGCCGTGCGCGTCGTCCTGCTTGCCGTTGTCGGCTCCCAGGAACCTGCCGGCGCCGCGGATCGCGAATCTGATCGCGTTATCGGCTGACGGTACGGGCACGCCGTGCGAGTCGACGACGTCGACTGTGACGTAGGACAGCGACTTCCCGTCGGCCAGCACGACTGTTCGATCCGGTGTGAGCCGCACCGCGGCCGGCGCGCCGGCTGAGCGCTGGATGTCGCGGGCAACCCGGCGGCCAGAGCTGTCACGCGCCACCGCCACGAGGGTGCCACGCAGGAACGGCACGTGCCAGGTGAGGTGCAGGTGGCCGCTGCTGCCATTCGGGCTCTGGTAACTCCCCGGGCATGGTCCCGAGCCGAAGTTCTTGTCGTCATGTGTGCACTCGGTGGTCTCGAGATACGTCCGGCCGTCGCTCGTGGTCTTCGTGTCGAACGACTTGCGGCCCAGTGATGTGCCGTTGAGGAAAAGTTCGACGGTCTTCTGATTGGTGTAGACCTCGACCTGGACGTCGTGGTGTTTGGTGTAATCGGTCCAGTTCATCGGCACGATATGCACCATCGGTTTATCTGTCCATTGCGACTGGAAGAGGTAATACGCATCCTTCGGGAAGCCCGCGGTGTCGATCGTCCCGAACGCCGACGCCTTGACCGGGAACTGTGCGTACGGTGTGGGTTCGCCAATGTAGTCGAATCCGGACCAGATGAACTGTCCGGCGAAGAATGGCCGATCCCTGTCCTTCTTGAGGCTGTACTCGTGGCTCATCGTCCACGAGGCGAGGTTGTTGTCGTAGGAGGACGTGAGCCGCTTGCCAGGTGTGTAGTTCTCGCCGGTGTTGACTAGTTGCGGGTCCTGGTAGATCCCGCGTGCCGAGGTCTCCGACGCAGACTCCGACTCGAAGAAGAACGTGCTGGGGAACACGGCGTGCAGACCGTCGACCGTTTGCGCAGGGTCATAGTTCAACCCGAGCCCGTCGAGGTTCTCGACCATCTGCGCTGCGATCGAACCGGGTTCGGGGACGCTGCGGTACTGGTCGGATCCGGCGACCACGGGGCGCGACGTATCAATAGCTTTGATGTCAGCGATCAGTCGCTTCTCGATGGGCAGGCTCGTCGCCGACGTCCAGCCCGGAATCTCATTGCCGATCGACCACATGATCACCGCCGGCGAGTTCTTTGCCTCATCGACCATTTCGGCGATGTCGGAGTCGCTCCACCGATCGAAGTACAAGTGGTAGTCGTACGGGTTCTTTCCGATCCGCCAGCCGTCGAACGCCTCGACCATCATCACGATGCCGAGCCGCTGGCACACGTCGATCAGCTCGGGGGACGGAGGGTTGTGCGACGTCCGGAACGCGTTGACTCCCTCGCGCTTCAGGATGCTCATCTGGCGCCAGAGGGCGTCGTAGTTGTCGACCGAGCCCAGCGCGCCTTGATCGTTGTGCAGGTCGACCCCGTGCAGTTTGAGGTGCTGCCCGTTGAGCGAGACCCCGCCGTCGGCAGAGAAATCAAGCCAGCGGATGCCGAACGTCGTCGTGTACGTGTCGAGCGTTCGATGCTGCGCGAGCACCGCCGTGTGCAGCGTGTAGAGGTACGGGTCGGTCGTCGACCACAGGTGCGGGTGCGCAATCCGCAACTCGGCCGGCACGTTCGACGCGGACCTGCCCACGGTCAGTTCTGTGGACCTGTTGCGGGCGACGACGTTGCCGTTCGCATCGCGCACGGTAGCGACGATTCGCACGCCCGTCGCGGTGCCGGCATCGTCGCGCACCTGGGTGTTGACCTGCGCAACCGCGTAGCCAGAGCGGATCGTGTTCGCGACGTCCGGGGTCGTCACGAAGGTGCCGTTACGGGTGACATGCACTGGGTCGGTAACGGTGAGGTGCACGTTGCGGGTGATGCCGCTGCCGGAGTACCAGCGACTGCTCGGCTGCTTGTTCTGCACGACCACCGCGATGGTGTTACGTGTCGTGCCGTCTGCATGGACGAGTTTGGTGATGTCGAAGCTAAATCCCGTGTAACCGTAGGGATGCCTGCCAAGCAGCCGACCGTTGAAGTAGACGTAGGAGTTCATGTAGACGCCGTCGAAGTCGACACTGAGCCGCTTGCCCACCATCGTCCGCGCGACAGTGAAGCTTTTGCGGTACCAGCCGAGCCCGCCCGGGAAGTACCCGGTGTTGTCGCCGTTCGCGGGGTCCGGGAGCTGCTCGATGCTCCAGTCGTGCGGCAGCGTGACATGCCGCCATGCCGAGTCGTCGAACTTGGCCGCAGCGGCGAGCGGATTCGCGGAGTTCCCGTCCACACCGGACGGGTCGATCGTGTCGGCGGAATTGACGAGGCGGAATTTCCAGCCGCGGTCGAAGGCAAACGTGCGTGAGCCCTCGTTCAGCACGCCGTCGGCAGGATGGACCTGCTGCTGACTTGCCGCGGTGCGGGCGGCGGGCAGCGCCGTAGCCGGTGTGAGGCGCCGGCTAAGTTGGGCAAGCGAGACGGCGAGCACCGTAGCAGCGAAGGCTGCGCAGATGCGCCGAGTTGCGCGGCCGCGACGCTGCGTCCGGTCAAAAGGCATTGCGGTTCTCCTTGCTCAGTCCATCGCGGTCTGGCAGGCGTGGTGTACGCGAAGAATCTCTAAATGCCCACGTTACCGGCAGCAATTGCCGGCGTAGTCCGCGTGTGGGAGCGCTAGATAATTTGGTCGCGACAGCTTGTCGATCTGGGTGTGCGCCGTTCGTCGGATTGGTGTTTCCACAAGTTGACGCCGGCGCGTTGCCGGCCCACCCAGACAGGAGAGTTGTCATGGCCAAGTTCGTCTACCTCTACTCCGGCGGCCAGATGGCCGATACGGCTGAGGCACAGGAGAAGTCGATGCAAGAGTGGGGCGCCTGGCTGGGCGCGCTGAGCGATTCCATAGTCGACATGGGTAACCCGTTCGCCGCGTCGAGCACCGTGAAGGGCGGCAGGTCTTCGGATGGCGCTACCTCCGGCCTCGGTGGCTATTCGATCATCACGGCAGATTCGCTGCAGGACGCGGAGGCCAAGGCCGACGGGTGTCCGGTGCTCGCCACCGGCGGGACCGTCGAAATCTATGAGGCAGTCCCGATGTAGCCGGGCTGCTCGCCGCTGCCGCCGCCGCGGTTGGTGGTAAAAACAGTGCATGAGCGAAACTGACGATTGGAACGCGCAGATCATCAAGGAATTTCGCGCGAATGATGGCAAAGTGGGCGGCCAGTTCGAGGGCGCACCGTTGCTGTTGCTGCACAGCACTGGGGCCAGGAGTGGGCAGGAACGCATCAATCCGATGATGTACCAAGGCGTTGATTCGGGTTGGGCAGTCTTCGCGTCCAAAGCTGGCGCCGACACGAACCCGGATTGGTATCACAACCTGCGCGCCAACCCGCGGGCGCAGATCGAGGTCGGTACCGACACCGTGGTCGTCCTTGCCCGCGCTGCCGAGGGCGAGGAACGCGACGTGATCTGGTCTGCACAGAAGCAACGCTTCCCGGGTTTCGCCGACTACGAGCGAAAGACCAGCCGCCAGATTCCGGTAGTCATTCTGGAGCGCGTCAGCTAATTGCGTCCCGCTCGTGATCGTTGGCCGTTCCGCAGCGCGTAGGCGCTGCGGAACGGCCAATCACACGCAGTTCCAGCTGCTAGTTGGTCGGGCCGTACGATCGCTCAGCTGCTGCGGTGCATGGCCGAAGACCGGTCCAGATGGCCACGCCGGGATTCTTGGGCCAGCAAGATCCCGAAGGTGAAGCCGTTTTCACCGGGCGCAGTGCCGGCTGCTGCGCCAAGGCGGCGCAGGAAGTCCACGGCCAGGACAGCGTCCTGCCGGTCGCCGAGGCTGTCTTGCATCTTCTTGCCGCGTTTGACGGCAGCGCGAGCTGATTTACCGAGTACCGGTTCGCTCAGTTCGGCTGTGTAACGCGCGCGCTTGGCTGCTTTGCGGGCCCGATGCAGTGCCTCGTTCTTATGCGGGTCCCGCTCCGCCAGGCTAAGGGCGTGCTCGAACCGGCGGACGAATTTCTTGTCGGTCTCGGCCAGGTACTTCTTCAGCGCAGCCGCCGGCACGTCGGCGGCGACGAACGGCGGGGTGTTTGCCCAATCGTGCAGTTCCTGAAGCAGCGCGAAATACCGTCGACTGCGCATCGCGACGTCGAGCTTGTGTTGTGCCGCAGCAAGATCCTTCTGCAGCGTCGCTTCCAAGCGGGCAGCCACCGGACCGAAAACGAGTTCGGGGGGTAGCGCGTCGAGCTCAGCCGTGAGGTGATCGCGCAGCACCTCCAGATCGCGGACGCCGCCGAGCACGCCCGCATACCACTGCAGCTCTGCATCGAGCCTGGTGACGCGGTCGGTGTCGAGGATGCCGGCGAACACCCGCAGCACGCTGCGGTAACGACGCGTGCCGACCCGGGTCGTGTGAATGGCCTTGCGTCCGCGGCGCAGGTCCAGGTCGCCGGTGAGGATCGCTTCCTGCTGGCTGGCGAGGTAGACCCGCACAGCTCCCACGAGCGTGTCCGGTGTCGGCAGCTGAGCAATCTCGCGGGCACCCAGTGCGCGTGCCAATTTCGAAACCGACTGCGAACGGCTTGCCCCGCTTTTGTGCAGGAGACCCGCGGCGCGCTTCAACAGCGCCTCGTCGCCGGCTTTCAGCTCGACCTCTGCTTCGCGCCACTCGGTCATGACGGCGATCTCGCCGAGCTGGGTGGCGGTCACGTCGTCCACAGCCACTTCGGCGAGAACGGTGCCATCGGCATCGACAACGAGATGCAGGTCGCGGCGGGTGCGTAACCGGGCAATCGGACCCAGCGGTGCTCCGCGGCGCACGCCCGCGGTGAGCTGCTGGAGTTGTTTGGGTACCGCGCGTCCGCTCAGCGGGAGCCGCAACTCCGTGCGGGCGTCGCCGCTGGGCACCTTCAACTGCCAGCCCTGGTCGTCATCGCCGGTGCGCCGACGCAACGTGAGCCGGGTTTGCAGCAGATCGTGCGCCGTCGTGTCGTAATAGGTGCTCTCGAGGGACAGTGTTGACGCTGAGATCGACCCGCCCGCGGGTGCGAGCTCGCTGAGGTCGGGCAGCGTCCAGTCGGCCGGCAGGTCGAACTTCAGTTCCCGTTCGCGCTGCTCGGTCGGCGTGCCGCTCGTCATCATTGCTCCGATCAGACAATGCGCGTTCGCTCAGAATCCAACACTCTACGCAGCGGAGTGAAACGGTTCAGCCAGTCGCCTCGGCCTTACAAAACGTTCATCTGCGCACCGATCACGGTGCGGGTGGGGCACCCTGCATATATGACTCTCGCGACCGGGCTGCGCCTCGCGGATTTCGCGGGCGCAGCCGACTACATGAGCTGCCTCGACGCGCGGGAACTGCGTCGAGTGATCGCACGATCCGGTGATCCGCGACGCGCGAAGGAAGAGATCGCGGAAGCCGTCACCGACGCGCGACGGGTCGCAGGGGTCATTCGCTTCGTCGCCGAGGGTCCGCTCAGCCGACTCGCCGCCGACGCTGCGGCGACGCGCGGAGGCGACGGGCGCGGGCCGGGACGTTGGCTGCCAGGGCCACCGTGGCCCGCAGGCAGCGAGATGGCAGCGTTTCGTGCAGTCTTCGAATACTGGACGCAACTCGATCCCATGACCGTTGACCAACTCGGCGACACAATGTCCGCGTTGAGTGCCGAGTCCGCGTTGAGTGCCGTGTCCGCCCGCAGCGCTGCGCTCGACAGAGTTCGGCGGATCGAGACGGTGCTCGTCGGACTCGAGGCCGTGACCCGCGACCGCGTCGGACGGCGGCGCTCTCGCACCTCCTTCTGGCGGCGATGACGCCGGGGGCGCCGACGCCGGCTGAACCGAGGCGGATCAGTGCAGTTCGACGTTGGTGAAGATATCCGTTTCGCCGATCCCGGTCGTGTCGATGGTGCTGCCCCTGCCGTCGGTCCAGACCGGATAGACAGCCCTGTCATTGGCAGCGAGGCCGTTGTAGTCGCCGATGAACGCTCCGGAAGTGAAGAAGCCGCGGTCGGGGTTCCAACTCTGGGTACTGATCCGTCCGGTCGTCCAATGCGTGCCGTCGTCGTTCGAGACGGCTTGCCAGGTGTCGATGTCGTGGTTGGCCGGGTCTCGTCGCCGGTCGTACCAGATGGCGTACATCGTGCCGCCCGGCGTCGCGTCGGCCCACGGCATGAACTGATCATTGCGCGCCGCAGGGCCGGGAGCGCCGGCCGCCGCGCTACTCAGCGTGTGCTCGAACAGCCAGGTCAGCCCGCCGTCGTGGGACTGCCAATAGGAGATGTTGGTGCCACTCGACGCCTTGTCGATGCTGTTGGCAACGAAGTAGCTGAGCGTTCCGGTGGCGCGGCTGTAGGTCAACGACTCGGTCTCCGGGGCGCGGAACTTCGTCGGGGCGAGAATGTCACCTGGATCGGGGTTGTCGGCCCATTGCCCGGCCTGCTCCACCTTCACGGCCGTCGGCAGGAAAGTGTTGCCGCCGTCGCGTGACTTCTGGAACAGCAGGTGGAAGTCGAGCGAAGTGTTGCAATCCTCCTGGACGAAGGAAATGTCGAGAGCGCCGTTGGACTCGATCTTCGGAACGCTGAACTGATTCGCGGAGCGACCCTTGCCGTTGCCGCGTGGATCGTCCGGGCTGACCTTCACGTGGACGAACGTGGCGAGGAACGGGTTGAACGCCGGAACCGAGTCGGTGTACGCGAGTTGAATCGGGCAGTAGTCGCTGAATCCGTTCGCCCGGACGTGGAACTTGGTGTACGTGACATAAAGTCGGCCGTAGTGCGGGCTGGTCGCAGTGTTGTCGACCGCGATGTATTCCTTGTCGTTGAAATTGCTGACGTTCTCGGTTCCGGTGACGTAATTGAACGTCGATGCGGCCCGCGCAGCTTGACGGCCCGGGGTCCAGGTCTTACCGGCGTCCTTAGAGACGTACACCTGTACTTCAGAGTGACCAAGCTCGCGGAAGAAACACAATTGAGCGAGGTAGAAGACGTGGTCGCGGCTGCTGTAAGCGATCGAAGGATCGCCGCCGTTGCAGAAGTCGCCGGTCGGTCGGAATTCGGGAACGACCCGGGTGCTCGCCCAGTGCTGGCCGCCGTCACGGGTACGCATCACAACGACGCCGCCGCTGACGTAATCGTTCGCTGCGGCCACCGCCACCAGCGGATCAGCGGTGCTGTAGGCCACCGCTGTTTCGTTCTGCGGCAGCTTCGGGAAAGAGTCGTCGTTCATCCGGACGTTCGGGCCGGCAAGGACGGGCAGCGCGCTCAAGGCGGATCGGCGGGCTAGCGCCGCACGCGCCGCCGCGATCCCAGGGTCGAGGGAGGCGCGCACCCCTGCCGAGATGCCCCCTGGGTAGTTGCGCACGTGCTGTACCCAGCGCGGTGTCGTCGGGCCAGCCGCGGGGGCGACCCCCGCGGCTGGCCCACTGACCCCGCCGACTATCGCGACACCCGTCGCCAGAACTGCTGCTGCGAGCGCAGACATCATTGGTCTTCTCATCGTGCTAACCCCCGGTACGCAGTTCGGGCGAAGAGTGGCGGGCCGTACTCTACGGAAGGGATGTGTGAATACTGTGAAGTAAATTGCGGAGCTTTACGAGCACAATTGACGCGACGAGATCGGCCCATGTCGGGAAGGCTGACGCTCCACCGGGTGCAGTCGTAACGAGTGCGGGTTTCGCCGTCATCGTCCTGGAGTCCGAACCGGTGGATCCGCGCCTCTAACCGACCCTGATGGCCGTTTAGGGGTTGACGTGATGGTCCGGTTAGGGCGAGCGTCGCGTTGTCAGATTTCCACGGGCGCGCCGCGCACCGAAGACCTGGGGGGTCGGAAATGACGGAATCGACTTTGGCGACGGCCGGCAGGGCGCGAGCGTCCAGCCGCACCACGAGCACGAACAGCCGCAGGCGCCGGTGGGGCGTCGGCATCGCGACCGCCACGATCACGCTGGGCACGTTCGCATCGATCAGTGCTACTGCGCAGGCGTCCCCGACAGGCGCCTTCGAGCAGGTCAACCTGGTCTCGGATCTGCCGGGCGTCGCGCCGCTGCTTGACCCGCAAGTGAAGAATCCTTGGGGGATCGCGTTCGGCCCGGACACCCCGCTCTGGGTGAGCAACAACTTCAACCCGGCGCTGGGCAGCCTCTGCCCCACCTGCCCGCCCACGCGGGCCGATCTGCTGACCAAAGTGACGATCTATCGTGGCGCGAACGGCCACGACCCCTTCACCAAGATTCCGCTCGAGGTCACCGCGTCGTCGCCGACCGGAATCGTTTTCAACCCGACGCACCGGTTCGTGATCGAACAGGGCGGCGTGTCCGCCCCGGCGCGGTTCCTCTTTGACGAGGCCAAGCTCAGCGCGGACGGTGCGACGCCTCGGGCGGACGTCACCGGGTGGACCAACGCCAAGGTCCCGCCGCTGACGACGACGACGTCCACGCCAGCGCGAAGGCACGGCGCTTTCTATCTCGGACTCGCACTTATTCCTGGCAATGGCGCGGGAGCCGGCCCGCGCCTGATCGCGGTCGGTGGGCAGGTGACCGGCGCGGGTGCCGTCGATGTCTTCAACGGGGCGTTCAAACGGCTCAACCTGCCCGGCGCTTACATGGACCCGGATTCACAGGGTCTCTCGCCGTACAACGTGGCTTATCTGGGCGGGCGGGTCTACATCGCTTACAGTTCCGCCGATCAAAGCGGCGGTGCCGTGAGTGTCTTCACCAGAGACGGCACCTTCATCAAGCGTCTGGTCACCGGTGCGCCGCTCGTCGACCCGTGGGGCATGGCGATCGCGCCGAAGAACTGGGGCGACTTCGGTGGCGCACTGCTGGTCGGCAACGTCGACGACGGACAGATCAACGCATTCGATCGACACAGCGGCGCACTGCTGGGAACCCTCTCCGACGCGCAGGGCAACCCGCTCGTCAACCCGGGTCTCTGGGGCATCGAGTTCGGCAACGGTGTGATCGGTACGCCGCACACCCTGCTGTTCGCCGCTGGCATCGGCAGTGCACCCGGCGGCTTCGGGGAAGACGTTTATGCGCACGGCCTCGTCGGCCTGATCGAGCCGGTCAGCGGTAGCTGACTCGACATCGCGCGCGGGCAGGGCGGCCATCTTGGATGGCCGTCCTGCCTTCCCATGTCCACACGATTGTTCTGGGTTGTCCCGGCAATTAATGCCAGCTTCAACTTCCGCCGTCGCAAGTGAAACCGCTAGTGAGAAGCTCTCGAATACACCATCGACTCCGATCGATCCGCAGTCCGCCAGCCCGTCTCTGTCCGTCTGTCATCAGGAGGCCCGTGTAATGAACGATCCCACCCGCCGAGGATTCCTCGTCATCGCCGGGGCCGGTGCTGCTGCGGCCGGCGCCGCCGCGCTCGCTCCCTCAGCCGAAGCCGCCGCCGTCACCGCCCCTGCTGACGCGACAGGTCCGCTGATCGCCTACGTCACCGACATGCAGCGCGGCGAAGTGACGCTCATGGTCGGTGAGCGCGAGGTAGTCGTGCACGATCGCGACCTTGCTGCCCGATTGGCTCGCGCCGCCCACTGAGTGCGGCCCTTCCGACTACAAGTTTTCCGATAGCTAGTGCCCAAAGCTGCTGCGCAGAAAGAGATGGTTCATGTCTTCACACCGCGAGGCCCCGGAAATCTCGAAGGATCCGGCTGCCGACAATACGGACGTTTATGCCTTTGTGAGTCCCGACCGACCCGATACCGTCACTATCCTGGCCAATTTCATCCCTCTCCAGCAGGCCGACGGCGGCCCGAATTTCTACGAATTCGCCGAGGACGTCCGCTACGACATCAACATCTCCAATCGCGGTGACGCGCGGGACGACATCACCTACCAATTCCGGTTCACCACCAAGACCACCAACAAGAACACGTTCCTGTACAACACCGGGCCGATCGCCTCGATCGGCGACCACAAAAATTGGACGCGCCCGCAGTTCTACTCGGTACGACGCGTCGTGCGCGGCCAGTCGCCGGACGGCGTGGTGTTGGGTGAAGGTCTTGCATGCCCGCCGGTGAACGTGGGTGTGCGCAGCACCCCTGACTATGCTGCGACATTCACCAATGCGGCCGTGCATTCCTTGGGACGCGGGCGGAAGGTGTTCGCCGGCCAGCGCGCGGAGGGCTTTCATGTCGATCTGGGCAGCATCTTCGATCTGGGCACGCTCCGTCCGTTCCAGAATCTGCATCTGATTCCCTCCGCCGCAGCGGTCGGCGTCAACGCCTCGCGTTCGCTCAACGTGCACTCCATTGCTTTGCAGGTGCCGATCAGCGAGCTGACCAGGAACGGGAACATGCCGACCGATGTGAACTCGGCGGACTCGGTGATCGCTGTGTATGCCTCGGCCAGTCGGCGACGCTCGGAAATCCGGCACAGCGACGGCACGATTTCCGGCGCTGGGCCTTTCGTGCAGGTGTCGCGGCTGGGCAATCCGTTGTTCAACGAGGTCATCGTGCCTATCGAGGACAAGGATCGCTGGAATGCGGTCGAGCCCTCTGCCGACAGCCAGTTCCTCAAGTACGTCAAACACCCCGAACTCGCCAGGCTGCTGCCGGTGCTCTACCCCGGGATATTTCCCAATCTTGCGGGATACACCAAACCGCGCGCCGACCTGGTCGCGATCCTGCTCACCGGTATTCCGGCCGGAATCGTCGCGGGGTTCCAGAACTTCACCGGCACCACGCCTGCCGATCTGCTAAGGCTGAATGTGGCCATCCCGCCGGCCTCGGCGCCCAGCGAGTTCGGCATTCTCGGCGGCGACCTCGCCGGGTTCCCCAACGGGCGCCGGATCACCGATGACGTCGTGGCGATCGAATTGCGCGCGGTGGCCGGCGCGACGATCCCGCTCGTCGATCCCTCGTTCACTGCCGACGGCGCGGCAGCGGTGCTCACCGACGGCACCTCGAACGACAACCAGGCGTTCCTCGATCACTTCCCGTACCTCGGTACGCCCAACAGTGGTTCTGAGGTGCGCCCGGGAACCCCTGCTACGTAACGGGAGTTGCGCGCCGATCACCGAGCAAGCCGTTGGTATCCAGATCCGGGCAGTCCTGGGATCACACGCTTTGGACCCCAGGCGGCGACGCCAGCGAAGACCCCGGCCACCCGGCCGGGGTCAAGAATCAGATGCTGCTTGTCCTGACCGGCGCGGGGTTGATCATCATCGGCTAGTTGCTTCCCTGGGCCAGCAGGACAATGGGCTCACGACGACGACGGACGACGGCAGCAGCGCCGGGGGCGGCCAGATATCGACCCTTCCGTGACGCTACGCCCCGTTTTGTCTGCCCGGGGCAGTCACCTGGTTCGGCCAGTTCAACTGAAGCTCAGAACCCGCCGCCGATGAGCGGGACGAGGCCGCGCATGAACAAGTGCCGCACCATCGCGACTAGTCATTTCGACGGCGATCACGGGGCGACGACCGATTGCAGGCCGCAAAACAGCACCAAGCGCCCGCCAAGGCAGACTGTGTCAGCCGTTCGTGGTACGCAACACGTGTCCAAGCCGAACCGATCGGGTCTTCGGCCCGTATCTGGTTGTGAACGCGTCCCGCTCCGGAGAGGAATCACGATGGCCAGACAGGTCAAACTCGCGCTGACGGCCCTGATAGTCGCCGCGGCGACATTCGTCGGTGCCGCGCCGGCAGGTGCCCAGTTGGCCCGGCGCGCCCCCGCCGCGACGGTGGTCTACACGCTGGACGACTCGAGCCACGGCAATCCGGAAGGCGTCGCGTGGGACGGCCGCTTCTTCTACGTCGGCGCTACCGGCGACGGCACCATCTATCGCGGCACGCTGGGCGACCCGACGGTGCACACCTTCATTGCAGGTGCGAGTGGACGTGCGGCGGTCGGGCTCAAAGTAGTCGGCGGCAGGCTGTACGTCGCGGGCGGCCCTACCGGAAAGATCTTCGTATTCGATCTGAGCCGTCCGAGCGCGGCGCCGCTCGAATTCAACACGGGCGCCGGCGGATTCCTCAACGATCTGGTTGTGACCGCACGTGGCGACGTGTATGTGACCGATTCGTTCCGTCCGACCTTGTGGCGGGTGCGCGCGGGCCAGTTGAAGCCCGGTGGCATGGTCGACGCCATCTCGGTCGCTCCGGAGATCCCGTATGCCGCGGGCGTGTTCAACCTCAACGGCATCGTGGCCCGGCAGGACGGACGCGAGCTGATCGTTATCGATTCGGACAACGGCGCGCTATACCGGATTCGCGTCGCCCGCTCGGGCCACCGGATGATCACGCAGGTGCGCGGGCCGGCGCTGACCGGCGGCGACGGCATGATCGTCGACCGGGGCAAGCTCGTAGTGGTGCGCGGCGACCCGGCCAGTCTCACGTTCCTACGGCTGAGCGACGACGACACCCGGGCCCGGATCCGCGACGTGCGCACCGACGCGACCCTGCGCGGGCCGTCGACTATTGCTCGCGCCCGCGACCGTTACCTTGTGGTGAACGCCGACTTTGCGACCGGCACCCAGCCGTTCACGGTGTCCGGGCTGACGCGCGACTGAGCCTCCGGAGCGACATCCGCGCGCCGTACGGGTAGCGTCACAAAAGGTACGGCTCAACAGCCAGCCCGGACTGGTCGGCGTGCCCGCCGACCCGCCGCGCGCTGCGACAGGGCGGAAGGCAGGTAGTGGAGCAATCCAGCCCGACCCCGGCGGCGTACCAACCACCTGAGCGTCGCGGCTGGGCCGTCGACGTTCGGCGCGCGATCGACCGGCTCGGTGAGAGCCAGCGCCGCGTGTTGACGCTGTCCTACTTCGAACGCCTGACACAGTCCGAGATCGCCGCGCGGCTCGGCATGCCGCTCGGCGAGGTGAGTTCGAGCGCGGCGACCGGGTTGACCCGGCTGGCAACCCTCCTCAGCGCTGCCGGCTAGTAGATGCCGAGTTCGTCTAGCGCCATCAGCGCGAGCCGTCGTCGGGATAGTCTCGTCACGGATCTAAGAAGGACATCCCGAATTAGGTTAAAACGACCTGCGCGCGGTGATACTACCTATGTGGGGCTCCACTGCCCGCCGCGCCGCAACCCGCGGTAGTCGCGCCGCACTTCCCGTCGCCCCGAAGCGGGAGTTCGACTTAAGGAAGGCGCCAAGTGGAATTGGATTCGATCGACGCGTCAACACTGGGCACGGGACCCGCCGACCGCACGCAGCATGTCCTCCCTATCGAATATGCAACGAAAGCGCCCGCCGAGGCTCGCCGGTTCGTGGTCGAGCATGCAACCGAACTGCCGACGCCCGTCCTGCACGATGCGCTGCTGCTCGTTAGTGAACTGGTGACTAACGCCATCCGCCATGGCGCCCCGCAGATCATGCTGAGAGTGAAGACTCATCCGCCCAGAATCCAGGTTTCGGTCGAGGACGGCGGCACCGGTATGCCGCGCCTACCCACTGGCCCGCTCAACACGTTGCGGGAGAGCGGCCACGGGCTGTTCCTGGTCGACGCGATCGCTGCTGCCTGGGGAGTGATCCCGTCCCCGACGCAGTCGGGCAAGACGGTCTGGTTCGAGCTTGGCGAGGCCGCCGCACAATGACGCGCCCCACCCGTGCGTCCCGGCGGGACTAGGGCGATCGTCAGAAACATGGCGCAGGTGTTGCTGGTCGAGGACGATCAGCGCATCGGGCAGGCTCCGGCGATTAGGTGACATGGGTGACCGACCAGGGCGCGTCGGGCCGCTCCGCGAGGCCTTCGGCCAAGCCGGCGAGGAGCGCGGGGGCATCGGATCGGCTCAGCTGAAAGGTCGCCGCGCAGGTGTCGGTCCGCCACATGCTCAGCACGAACACGTCGTGTTCCGGGTGCCAGGATAGCCGCAGCGATCGGCCTTCGCGACGCGCGTCCACGAACGCGTTGCCGCCGCTGGGGAGCACCGTGACTGTGGTCATGCCCCATGGTCGACCCTGTGTGACCTTTGTGCAACGGTGCAATCGACGGCCCGACCCCCGTACCGGAGTACCGTCGAAGATGGCTGAGTAGCAGCCGCCCTGGAACCGAGGAACCGCTTGCGCCGTCCTTCGGCAGGCACACCTGCGTTAGACCAGGCACCGACGCCCCGTACCAGTGACCCACGCGACCCGCCAGGGCCGTGCCGCCGGAGCGTCCGCATGACGGTCCACATTTCAAAGGTTCCCCAGTGAAAATTCTTGGCACCATTGTCCTGCTCGTGCTGCTCGTTCTGCTACTAGCACTGGCTCTGTCGGTACGGGTCATCAAGCAATACGAACAGGGCGTGCTGTTCCGCCTGGGTCGCGTGATCGGCTCCCGGCCGCCGGGGTTCCGGATGATCATCCCGTTTGCCGACGTGCTGCATCGGGTGTCGCTTCGGATCATCACGATGCCGATCCAGTCGCAGGGCATCATCACTCGTGACAATGTCAGCGTCGACGTTTCCGCGGTTGCCCTCTGTGTCAACCTGGGTTGAGGCACTCGCCCCCTGACAATCAGTGACCCGAGGGCGGGGATGGAGACTTCCCCGATATGACAATTTCCTTGACCACGCTTCCTCGAGGGACCGGGATCGAAGATCCTGGTCCGGTGG
>JBBQUT010000043.1:0-34288 GCA_038212215.1 Mycobacteriales bacterium | reverse complement strand
CCGTCGGATCGTGACGTGCAGCGGCTCCTGCTGCGGGGCGCCGCGGAGGATCGACAGCGCCACGTCGACCCGATAGTCCTCATCCGGGAACGCTGCGGCTTCCTTGGTCTCGAAGTAACGGAAGAACGTCGCCACTGACAGGTCCGCCTCCGCGCAGATGTCCTCCACGGTCGTGGCGTTGTAACCCCGTTCCAGGAAAAGTCGCCGGGCAACGGCGCCCATCCGGTCCCGCACCGCCTGCTTCTTACGGGCACGGAGGCTGTCAGTCATGACGAAAAGATAGTGCACTTGCATTTGAGAGTCAACTCTCGTAATATTTTCGATGTCATTTCATATCCCGCCTGAAGGGTTGGAAAAGCCTGCGTGCACTGACTCGGACGTGGTCGGGCATGATCACCGGACCGATCACATCGTCGTGTCAGGTGGCCTCACCTCACGGCTCCTTGCGTCGACGACAGCGCCGCTCACACCTGATCCGAGGATCGGAACATGCTGTTCGAAGTCGCGTGGAAGCTGAGTTGGCTCGGGGTCATCGCCTGCCACTGTGGTTGGACGACAAGGTCGACGGGCTATCCGTGAGCAGGCCGGCGCGGTCTTCTGGGTGGTCATCATCATCGCCGTCATTCCGTGGCGTCGCAGGCGATAGGGAGGTCCGACGCCGCCTGATGAGGGCCCAGTGCCTCACCAGGCGCAGACGCGGCCCTCGGACCGTACCGGCCGCGGCAAGATCTTCGTCCTTGTCGCCGCCATCGCCCGGCGATCCTCGACCTCAGCGGCGGCAGCTACCGCGTCCTGTTCACCGTCGCGGGCGCGTGCGCCGTCGCCGGCGCGGGATGCATCCTTCCCGTCAAGGCAGTTCGCTGACCGCCCTGACGCGCCTGCGCTTCTCACGGTGACTGGCTGATCTGGGCACCTACGCTAACCAGATGCAGGTCCCGGGTACCACCTTGCGCGTCCCGGTCCCGCGCCGTCGACTCGTCCCGCGCGATCGACTGATCGCCCAACTCCCGACGGACCCGGCGACGATGCCGCGGCTGGTGCTCATTTCGGCTCCGGCCGGGTTCGGTAAGACGACCCTGCTGTCCCAATGGCTGACCGGGGACCGAACGGAGAACCCGCCCGACCGCGGACCGGCGCAAGCCCTGCGGGTCGGCTGGCTGTCCCTCGACGCAACCGACGCCGACCCACGGGCGTTCCTCACCCACCTCGTGGCGGCGCTACAGGCCGCCAGCCCCGAGGTGGGGGCTGACGCGCTGGCCCTGATCAACACCGACCGGGGGCTCCCGGTCGAGGACATCGTCGCGAGCCTGCTCGACGACCTGGATGCGCTCGCCGGGCCGACCGTCGTCGCGCTCGACGACTATCACGTCATCGACACTGCTGAGGTGCACCGTGCGGTGGGATTCCTGCTCGATCACCTGCCACCTCAGGTCACCGTGGCCATGACGACGCGCGCGGATCCACCCCTGCCGCTGTCACGTCTACGGGCCCGCGGGGAGCTGCTCGAGGTCCGCGCCGCCGATCTGCGCTTCACCGCACAGGAGGCCGACGCCTTCCTCAACCAGGTCATGGGCCTGCATCTGGGGCCGGTCGAAGTGGCGGCGCTGGAAGCCCGAACCGAGGGCTGGGCGGCCGGCCTGCAGCTCGCGGCCCTCTCGGCCCGCGGTCACCTCAGCAGCGCCGGCGACGGGGCGTCATCCGGGGACATCACGGCGTTTGTCGAGGCGTTCACCGGCAGCCATCGGTTCGTCCTGGACTACCTGCTTGAGGAGGTCCTGGCCACCCAGCCTGAGCAGGTACGCACCTTCCTCCTGGATACCTCGGTCCTCGACCAGCTCACCGGCGGCTTGTGCGACGCGCTCACCGGCCGTCACGGCGGCCAACGGCTGCTCGAGAGACTGGAGCGCGACAACCTCTTTCTTATCCCACTCGACGACCAGCGAGAGTGGTACCGCTACCACCACCTCTTCGCCGACGCGCTGCGCGCCCGGCTCGAGGGCGAGAACCCCGCTCGGGTCCACGCCTTGCACCGGGCGGCCAGTGACTGGCACGCCGAGCAGGGGACGCTGGCCGACGCCATTCACCACGCCCTCGCCGCGGCCGATGTCGAGCACGCGGCCGATCTGCTGGAACTCGCGTTGCCCGAAGCCCGGCAGGCACGGCAGGACCGCACGCTGCGTGGGTGGCTGAACGCGTTGCCCGACGACGTCCTGCGGAGCCGCGCGCTTCTTGCCACGCAGATGGTCTCGGCGCGGCTGTCCGAGGGCGATATTGACGGAGCGGAGGGGTGGCTCGAGGACGCCGACACGGCCCCCGAATCGACGACCCGCGAGCTCTCGGCGGCGCGAGTGCCGCGGCAGGGTCGACTGGCTGATGCCGCCCGCGCCCGGGACAAGGAGGTGCGCGCCCTGCCGGCTCAGGCCGCCGTCTACCGCGCAGCGCTCGCCCAAGCCCGCGGTGACGTCGAGGGCACCATTACGCACGCTCGCCGCGCCCTCGACCTGGCCGGCCCGGGCGACCACGTCGCCCGCTCCGGCGGCGCTGGGTTTCTCGGCTTGGCCGCCTGGGCTGCCGGCGACCTCCCCACAGCGGTGGACACCTTCAGCGAGGCAGTGCACAGCCTGCACGCCGCCGGGAACCTCACCGACGAGCTGGGCACCACCGTCGTCCTCGCCACCATGTGGCTCGCCCGCGGACAGCCTGACCAGGCGCGGCGACTCTACGAGCACGCCCTCGCGACGGCAGAAACCCATTCAGGTTCGGTGCTATCCACGACCGGTGACCTGCACGTCGGCCTCGCCGACGTGCTCCGAGAACAAGGCGACCTCGACGCGGCCGCGACGCACCTCCAGACCGCGCGTGACCTGGGTGAACCGGCGTCGCTGCCCGAGAACCGGCACCGCTGGTACACCGCCATGGCCGGGCTGCTAGTAGCCTGCGGGGACCTGGACGGCGCCGTCGACATGCTCGAGCAGGCACAACCGCTGTTCCTACCCGGCTACTTCCCTGACGTGCGTCCCATCCCCGCCATCCAGGCGCGGGTCCACATCGCCCAAGGGCGGCTGGACGACGCGGCGACGTGGGCACGCGACCGCCACATCAACCCCCAGGACTCGGCCAGTTACCTGGCCGAGTACGACCAGCTCACCCTTGCCCGTCTGCTCATCGCCGAGGAAGGCGCCAGCTCACAGTTGGACACTCTCGACGGGGCCGTCACGCTGCTGGACCGGCTCGTGGCCGCCGCCGACGCCGCGGATCGTGGCGGCAGCCTCATCGAGGCCTTGCTGGTGCGCGCCCTCGCGCATCACCGCAGCGGCGACCCGGACGCCGCTCTTGTCGACCTGGGTCGCGCGCTTCGCGCCGGCGTCCCGGCCGGGTATTGCCGGCTGTTCCTCGACGAAGGACCAGCGATAGGCGAGCTGCTCCGCGCTGCCGCCCGCAGCCCCGACCTGCCCGGCTCGCACGAGGCAACGGCGCTGCTCCAGGCGGCCGAGCGCAGGCAGGACGCGGCCACCGAGACCCGTCCACCCACGTCCGGTGGCCTGGAGCCGTTGAGTGAGCGGGAGGTCGAGGTGCTCCGGCTGCTCGCGACCACACTGACCGGACCCGAGATCGCCGGCCAGCTATTCATGTCCGTCAACACGTTCCGGACGCACACCCGACACATCTTCACCAAACTCGACGTCAACACACGGCGGGGCGCGATCAGCCGTGCAGGGGAGATTGACCTCCTCTAGCCCGACCACTCGACACGACGACACCAAAGCGAAATCACCAAACCCGTCACATCGTCATGTGATGTGCCCTCACCACCCCGACTCCTAGCGTCCTCGACATCGCCGGACACCCGATCCGGCACCAGGGATGAGGAGCCCGTCATGACCATCACCGCCACCAGTCTCACCAAGGCCGCCGGCGCCGCAGCCGCGGTTGCCGGGTCCATCTTCATCGCCGTCCAGATCAAGCACCCGGCGACGACCAGCTTCACCACCGAAACCACCCAGTGGGTGGCGCGCGAAACCGCCAAGATCGTCATGATCGCGCTTGCCCTCGTCGGCATCACCGGCATGTATCTGCGGCAGTACCGCAAAGCCGGCATCCTCGGCCTGTTCGGCTACCTCGTCTTCGCTGCCGGGTACCTGGCCCTGTTCTCCGTCGAGGTCATCGCCGCCGCGGTGCTGCCTGAACTGGTCCACACCGAGCCCGGTTTCGTCAACGACGTCGTCGGCGCCGCCAACGGGCGGACACCGAAGGGTGACATCGGTGGAATCCACACCCTGCTCGACCTGGCCGGAGCGGGCTACGTCCTCGGCGGCCTGATCTTCGGTGTCGCCCTGTTCCGCACCCGTGTCCTCGCCCGTTGGGCGGCCGCCCTGCTCGCCGTCAGCACTGTCGCGACCGCCGCGCTCGCAGTCCTGCCGGAATCGTTCAACCGCCCGCTCGCCGTCCCCGAAGGAATCGCGCTCCTCGGTCTCGGCGTGTCCCTGTGGCGCAACCCGCGCGACAGCCGCCAGTCGTCCCCCGAACCGGCTGGCAGCGCCGCCGTGCAGCTCGCAGTCCGATGACCACCCCGCAGCGGACCGGCGGGCGTCGGAGCTGGCCGGTCCCGGCCTCGCTGGTGGCGCTGTCCGCGATCCCGCTCGCGGCCGGTTCGCTTCGGCTGGTCCAGCTTGCCGGCGGTCCCGCCCTGATACCGGCCGACGACCGGTTCACCGGGTTCCCGGCCGCCCTCGTCCTCCACATCGTCGGCGCCACGGTGTTCGCCCTGGTCGGCGCGTTCCAGTTCGTGCCCCGCTTCCGGCGCCGCTACCGCGCGTGGCACCGCCGCGCCGGCCGTCTCGTGACCGGCGCGGGGCTGGCGATCGCCGGCTCGGCACTGTGGCTAACGCTCTTCTACGAGGCCCAGCCCGGCACCGGGGAGCTCCTCTACCTGCTCCGGCTGCTGTTCGCGTCCGCGATGGCCGCCAGCCTGCTGCTCGGGATCACAGCGATCCGCCGCCGCGACATCGCCGCCCACCGAGCCTGGATGATTCGGGCCTACGCGATCGGCCTCGCCGCCGGCACCCAGACCCTCACCCAGGGCATCGCCGCAGCCATCGTCGGCACCGGGGAACTCCGCATGGACCTAGCCAAGGGCGCCGGCTGGGTCATCAATCTCGCCGTCGCGGAGGGCGTCATCCGCCGCCCTGCACGCAGGCGGAACCGCCGCGGCGTACGCCGCGCGACCACAAGCCACAGCGCACCAGTTGGAGCGCCAACATGACCCGCCCCAGCCCAATCGCTGCTGGCCCAGGCCTGCACGGCTCGACCGCGGCCGGCCCCGCGACGTATGAGATCCGAGTCGCGGGCCACCTCGATGACCACTGGGCCGCCACACTCGACGACCTCAGGCTGGACCGTCTCGACGATGGCACCACCACATTGACCGGGCCGCTCATCGACCAGGCACAACTACACGGTCTCCTCGCCCGTATTCGGGACCTCGGCGTCGCGCTACTGACGCTCCGCACCGTAGATACTGCCGATCCAGACTTGCGAAACGACCGCAGTGGCATAGACCCAAGAGCCGGCGCTGAGTGAGATGGGTCCGAAGTGGACGAGCCCTGGCGGCGCACCGCGGCGGGTGTGGCGATCCTCGCCGGCCGTGTTGGTGATGCCCAGCAAGAGCATTGCCACGCTGGTCGCCGCGCCGACCGCCGGCACGTGGCTGACATTGCTTGCCGAGTCAAGGGGCGCGGCGCCGTTCTTGCCGGCCAGCAGGATCGTCGCGACGCACGAAGAAAGTGGCGTCGAGCGGGCGAGGACGGGTCCCGGTGTCGTGGGTCGGGGGTGATCTGCGCAGCTATTAGCGCGAACGATGATCTTGCGCCGGTTTGGCCGAGGATTGGTGCGCTTGCTCAACGGCCGCAGTGGCCTCGACACAAAGCCACCGATGAGTGAGATGGCTCCGAAATGGACGAGCCCCGGCGGCGCACGGCGGCGGGCGTTGCGCTGAGGCCCTGGGCGCACCCCGCAATCCGGCATGACAGCCAGCCCATGAGCCCCGGCCCGTTCCCTGAGGCGTCGTCCGACCGGCTGGGTGTGGTGCGGGGTGATGGCCCGCACTGAGACGGCGCGGCTCAAGGGTTGCCGCCTCATGAGGCGGCGGCATCCGCTCGGATGCAAGACTTTGCTTCTGGGCTCCCGCCATGACGGGGTCGCGTCGGGCGACGGCGGGTCGGCGGCGGGCGTCGACACGACGGAGGAAGCGGCAGAGCTGTACGGCCGCAGAATCGAGCCGGGCCCGGGCAAGCGTGCGGCCGGCGTTTGCGTCGTTGTTGCCAGTTGCTCAGGTCCGCGCGCGGTCAGGTCCGCCCGTGTGTCGGGAGTCAGGCTGCGCAGAGTTGGTTCCGGCCGGCGTGTTTGGCGTGGTAGAGGGCAGTGTCGACGCGTCGGAGGAGTTCGTCGGCGGTTTCGGTCCCGTTCCAGGTGGCGTAACCGATGCTGCAGGTCTGGCCGGAGGTGACGCTTTGGCGGAGGCGGTGCAAGATGGGGGGCGCCTGATCGGCCGGGCAGGCGGGTAGGGCGACGGCGAACTCTTCACCTCCCCAACGGGCGATGGTGTCGCCGATCCTGATCGCTAGCGGGCCGGCGGCGGCGAAGGTGTTGAGGAGGGCGTCGCCGGCGAGGTGGCCGTGGCTGTCGTTGAACTGTTTGAAGTGATCGAGGTCGGCCAGGGCGACGGTGAGCGGTTGCCCGCTGTGGCGGGCCTGGTCGATCAGCCTGGCCAGCCGTTCGTCCCAGCCGCGTCGATTGAGCAGGCCGGTGAGCGGGTCGGTGTGGGCGAGTTGATCGAGTTGGGCGACGAGGCCGGCTTGGCGTAGTGCGACACCGGTCTCAACGGCGAGCAGGGCGACGGCGCGGGCGCGGCGGTCTTCGAGGTCGTCGAGTCGGTGGCACCAGCCGACGACGATGACGGCGATGGTCTCGGTGCCGGCGGTGACGGGCAGGAGGTAGAGCGAGCGGGCTCCGGACAGGCCGAGCATGGCCTGGGAGACGAAGCGGTGGTTGTCGGCGTCGGCGATAAACAACTCGCGCCCGGTGTTGTAGACGGTTGTTGTGGCCGAGTCGGCGCTCAGCGCGACTTGGGTATCGACGAGGGTGGACAGCGTCGAGGCGCTGACTTGCAGGAATCGGTCGGTCACCGGTTCGAGCAGGCACGCGAAGCTGGCGCCGGAGAGGTCGACCGCGGCGTTGACGATGATGTCGCGCGGGTCCTTGCCACTCTGAACTCGATGCAGGACCTGGGTGATGGCGGTGAGGTTGGCTTCGGAGTCGATCACGGCTTGTTCGGCAATTTTGCGTTCGGTGGTGTCCTGCATGTGGGCCAGGGTCCAGGTTTGGCCGACTGGCCCGCTGGTGTGGGTCAGCGTGAGCCAGCCCCACCGAATTTCGCCGTCTGGGCGCACGAAGCGCTTCTCGATACGCAGAATTCCGTCCGCGGAGGCGTCGAGCAATTCGCCGACCCGCGCTTGCAGGGCGAGGTCCGCCGGATGAGTGAACTCAGCCGCGCCGCGACCGAGTACCTCAGATTCCGGCCGTCCGAGCAGGCGGCACATAGCTGGGTTGACGGCGATGAAGTGACCGTGCTCGTCGGACAGGCTGATCCCAACAGGGGAGGCGCGGAAGATGGTGCGGTACCGCTCATCAGACCCGGCCCATGCCGCATCTGATGCAGGGCCGGCCAGTGCTGCGTCGACCGGTTCGCAGCAGGCGTCGGCAACCAACCGATCTGGACCCGACCCGGGCGGCAGCGGTCGGGATCCAATCCGGATGCCGATCGCAGCAGCGGTGAGCATGCGACAGGCACGCCGGCCGCAAGACGCGACCGCGCCCAGCAACCGTCCGCGTACGCCCATGTTCCGTCCGACCCGTCCTTCCCGATCCGCACCTACCAAGACACATCGACCGGACAGCGACCTTGCTGAGTGACCGCGACGCTGGGCGCAAAGCCCAGCCCGAACGTCGGCAGCCCCGGGAGGCGCGACACGGAGCCATTCCAAATCTCGTCGACGAACCCGCAACCTTCGGTTCTATCGGCGCGTTCGCAGAAAGCAGAGTGGAGCACATGACGCATCCCACCGAAGAACTCGTCCTACGGGTTTGTCAGGAATTTGGAGCCGGCGACATGGACGGGCTGCGGCGCGATTTCGACCCTGACATCGTGTGCACAACCCGGGCCGGGGGGGGCACCGCCGGCGATCACCGCGGTATCGACGTTTGTCCTGGCCTTTTCGGAAAGGTCGGCGAGATCAGCGCGGGCACCTTCACCGCCGAGCTCAGGGATGTTCTGGCCAACGATCATCATGCGGTCGCACACCACACTGGTCGGGCGCATAGCGACGAACGCACGCTCAATGAGATCAATGTTCTGGTGATTCACACCGAACACGGGCGGGTCAGTGAAGTGTGGGAACACCACCACGACCTCTACGCCGTCGACGCATTCTGGGGGTAGGCACAGAAACCAGCGTGCCGGTCCCGGGAGGAACGCGACGCGCACGGGGCTCGGTGCAATGACGGTGCTGAACCCGATGCGCCCACCGTCGGCAGGGTGGCGGCTGCGGGCCCCGTGAAGATGCGGCGTGCGCGTGACGCTGTGGTCGCCGGGCAGCCGAACCAGCTGATGATCCACGGGAGGCATCGGCCTTACGTGAGGAGATCACCACCTCCGCGCCGGCTTCAGGAGGCCTCCGCGATCACGTATCCGATGCCCCGGCTGCCGCCCGTGACCAGGGCCTTGTTGCCTCGGATGTCGAACAGTGCTTCGTTCATGCGCGCTCCTCACGGATGGTTGGTCGGCTGGGCTCAGCGGGCGCGCGGCCTGGTCTGATGGCCGACGGGTTCATACGGTCGGCGTGGCGAGCTCAGCATCTCGTTGAACACATCGGCAGCCGACCCGACGCGAGCGCCTGCCTCGCCGATCAGGTCGAGGCTGTGGCGCCAGCCATGCCGCTTGCGGACGCGGGTGCCCACGAGGAACGGGTGCACCTCGTCGTACACGATGTCACGGCGACGACGAGATCCAGACCCGGCACGTGCACGAACGTGCTGTGCTCGGTGTCGCTCTGCCCGGCACGTACGATGCGAAGCTCGTGCCCCTCGAGGTCGATGACAGCCCCGTCGAGTACCTCGGCGCCGGGGAGGGACGACGGGAGCAGGTGTGCGAACGGCGTCGACATCTGGCCGAAGGTCGCGTCCTCGCTCGAATTCGGCAGAGCGCGGCCGCGGTCTGCGCCAGACCTGGGCCAGATCAACGGTTGATCTCGCGGGAGCTCACCGAGATCAGTGCCCACCGGCTCCACCAAGACCGCCAGCCGCGGCGTCCTCGGGACCATGAACGACCTCGCCTACCTCGCCGACGCCCACCGCGGCCATGGCCGCAGCACCGACCTCATCGGGTTGTCACGCCGACTGGCCAACACACCCTGTGGCCCTGTACCGCAGTCACCCCAGCCCAAACTGCGAAATCATCGCCCAGGTCAACCAGCACTCCCGATGAATTCCGCCACGCACCGACCGATCCAATACGAGCCCACCCGAGCCGCAACCCGAGTTTTTGCACGGCACAGGGGTCAGGTTTCGAAGGCTGCGCGGAAAGCGGCGAGGGCGGTGTCCCCTGCCTTCGGGCCCTGGCCACCGGAAGCGCCGGCCTCGAGGCCGATGACGCCGGTGTAGCCGGCATCCCTCAGCGCCGTCGCAACAGCGCGGTAGTTGATCTCCCCGGTGCCGGGTTCGAACCGGCCGGGAACGTCGGCAACCTGGATCTCCCCGATCCAGGGCAGGGCGGCCCTGACGAGTTCGATCAGGTTTCCTTCCCCAATCTGGGCATGGTAGAGATCCAGCATCATCTTCACGTGGGGGCGGTCAACGGCCGAGACCAGTGCCAGGGTGTCCTTGGCCCTCGCTAGCGGAATGCCCGGGTGGTCAAGAATTGTGTTGAGGTTCTCCAAGGCAACGGTCACGCCGTGCTTCTCGCCCAGGGCGGCAAGCCGTTCAAGCGTGCGAAGACCAGTCAGCCACATCTGACCGGTGGACCGGTGGACCGGACGGACGGCCAGACCGCCCTCCCCGAGCTCGGCGGGGTGGACCACCATTCGCTCGACGCCCAGTTCCAGTGCTGTGGGTATCAGCTTTTTCGCTGAGGCCAGGACCTCGGCTGCGCTGTCCGGGTCGATGAGGCTGCCGCCGAAATAGCCGCTCATTGAGGAGAAGTGGGCGCCCGTGGCAACGAGTGCGGAGATGTCCCGTTCCCGGGTGTCCCAGATCTCCACGTCGAAGCCCTGCTCGTGGATACGGTGCACCCGGTCGATGAGGGGCAGTTCGCCGTAGACCATCTCAGCGCACACGGCTAGGCGGAAGCTCACGCGCTCTCACCCCGCCGGGTTGAGTCGGGGCTCGGCGGCCCGCAGTTCGGCGATGGACGCAATGTCGATCGGGGCCTCAGCTTCGGCCGAGCGCATCGCCGCCAAGGCCACGGCCAGGGCATTCCGCGCATCCGTGCCGCCGGGGCCCGGGGTGCCGGGGGCCGGGACTCCGTCGCGGCGTGCTTTGACGGCGTCGATGAAGTGAGCCAGTTCCACCGTGTAGGCGTCATGGAAAAGGTGCACATTGAGCCGCACAGTGGCGGCGCCGATGCCGGCCGCGGTGTAGCTCGTCGCGCTGGAGGCCTGAGGTCCGCCCGCGGTAACCATGCCCGCGGACCCGAACACCTCAGCGCGCACGTCGTAGCCGTACAGGGCATTGAAGTTCGCTTCGGCCACGGCGATGGCGCCGTTGCTGTACGTGATGGTGACGACTGCTGTGTCAAGCAGTCCACCGGCCTTCGCCTCCGGGGCGACGAGTGCGTCGGCGACCGCATGGACGCGAACGGGAACGGCGCCGGGGTTCAGCCAGTTCAAGGTGTCGAAGTCGTGGATGAGGGTTTCCAGAAAGATCGTGCCCGGCGGAATCCGCTCCGGGTCGGCGATTCCTGCCTCGCTGCCTGGGTCGCGGGTCAGGGACCGCAACAGCTGCGGGGTTCCGACGGCACCCTCGTCGATGAGCTTTCGTGCTGCGGCGAAATCGGCCGCGTAGCGCCGATTGAATCCGAACTGGACAATCACCCCGGCAGCGTCAGCCACGCGAACGGCCTCCTCGAGTTCCTCCACGGTGCGGCCGCCCGGCTTCTCGCAGAACACGTCCTTCCCCGCCTGCGCCGCGGCCGCGATCAACCCGGAGTGGAACCGTGCCGGTGCCGCGATCAGGACCGCATCGATGTCCGGATCGATGATCAAGTCGGCAGCGTCTGCGCTGATCCTGGTGACGCCCAACCGGCTTGCCAGGGCCTCGACAGCGGGCAGTGCCGGATCAGCGATGGCTGCAAGACCGGCATGGGGAATCCGAAGGACCACGGACTCCGCGTGGAAATTTCCAATCAAACCTGCGCCGATCAAACCGACACGCACCGGCCGGCCTTCGCTCACCGGACGCTGAAGGTAGCTCACGATTACTCCTAAATTCGAAGCCCTAGATCGTTCTAATAACGTTTACCTTTGCATGTGACGCAGGCGGTGTCTAGATCGTTCTATAGACTGATTGCAACGAGGAGGAACATGACGGATCAGCGGCGCCGCCCGACGCTCGTGGATGTGGCCCATGCAGCCGGCGTCTCCCGGGCCCTGGTCTCGATCGTGATGCGCGGCGCGCCGGGCGCCGCGGAATCCACGAGGCAAAAAGTCCTGGAGGCTGCCCGCGAACTCGGCTACAGGCCGGATTCCCGGGCTAGGCTGCTGCGCAGCAGCAGGACCAAGCTGCTCGGCCTGAGTTTTTCCAGCTCCCAGCCCTTCCACGCAGAAATAGTCGACGCTGCCTACGCAGCAGCCTCGGCCAAGGGATATGAAATAGCTTTGAGCGCCGTGGCCAACGGCCGCCCGGAGACGCGTGCTATTGAGTCGCTTTTGGATTTCGGATCCGAAGCGATCATCCTGATCTCTCCGACCCTCAGCAACCAGGACCTGGCCGGATACGCGCGCCAGGTGCCCATAGTCAGCCTCCTCCGGGACGACGTCGACGAGCACGTGGATTCGGTACGCAGTGACAACTACGCCGGCATCCGGATGGCCGTTGACCACCTCACCGGTCTGGGTCATCGCCGCATCGTCCATGTCGATGGCGGATTAGCCGTCGCTGCGAACGAGCGCAGGGCAGCCTTCCGAATTGAGATGCTCCGCCATCGCCTGGAACCCGTAATTGTGCCCGGCGGCCCAGATGAAGAAGACGGTGTGAGAGCCAGCCACTTCCTGAAGGCCAATATTCCCTCTGCTGTCATTGCTTTCAACGACAGGTCAGCGCTTGGCCTGATGCAGAGCCTTCGGGCATCCGGGCTGCAGGTCCCTCGGGATGTATCCGTCCTCGGCTACGACGATAGCCAGTTCGCCCGGCTCAGCTACGTACAGCTGTCATCCATCAGCCAGGACGCCCCGCTCCTTGCCGCTGGTGCTGTGGACAGCGCAGTGGACCGGATAGAAGGAACCCGATCGCCAACCCGTGTCGTCAGAACACCTCACCTGGTAGTCCGCAAGACCACAGCCGCCCCGGTCCAGGCAAGTTGCCGAAGTGCCCGCCAATCCGCAAGCCACAGCACCCCGTGAAGGCCCGACATAGGCGACACCAAACCGCCAACAGTCCGAGGACGACGACCGCTGCGGCGAGCATGATGACGCGAGGCGCGAGGGCGAGCATCGCGCCGATCGAACCAAACGTGGCGGTGAGCAGCAGCGGGCGGAGTCCGGGCGGCGCCGGCGGCAGCCAGGCCGATCAGCAAGGCTGGAAAGCCGCGCCGCTGCAGCAGTCTGGATCGCCCCAGCCGCGGCACTGTCGCTGCAGCGGCACCTGCCGATGGACGTCGCGGGGGGCCGATGAGATCGAGTCCTGCTCGCTCAGGTCGACAGCAGACTCATCTGGAAGCTGTATCGCGCCGCGGAGTAGATGTGGTTGCCGTACTCGACGATCTTGCCGTGATCGTCGAACGCGGTGCGCTGCATGGTCAGCAGCGCGGCGCCCTTGCGTTCGCCAAGGGCTCGAGCCTCCGCGACGGTCGCCGTGCGGGCACCGATGACCTGCGTTGCCGAGTGCAGTTGGATGCCTGAGCGCCGCAGTAGCTGATAAAGCCCACTCGTTTCCAGGGCCTGTGTGCTGATCATCAATCGCTCGGCTGAGAGGTAGTTGGTCAGTCGTGCGATCGGCTGGTCGAGCGCTCCACGGAGCCGAACGATCTCGCTCACCGGTGCGCCCACGGGGATGCCGAGCATGTCGGCGACCTCGGCGGGGGCCGGGGCGATAACGTTGCTCAGCACCTCAGTTGTGGGGCGCTGACCGCTTTCTTCGAGATCGTCGAAGAGGCTGGTGAGCTGCAGCGACCGGCGCACCTTGGGCGACACCACCCGGGTACCGACGCCGCGCTGGCGGACGACCAGTCCTTTGCTGACCAGGTATTCCATTGCCTTACGTATGGTCGGCCGGGAGACGCCCAACTGCTGAGCCAGCACGATCTCGTTGGGTAGCCGGGTGCCGCGGGGCAGCCCGCCGGCTTCGATCGATCGCTCCATGTGCTGGGCGACCTGGAAGTACAGCGGCACTGGCGAGCTGCGGTCGAGCGTGATGGCCTGCGCCATCGACGACTCTGGCTCTTGACGAGCTGCCATGGCCTGAGTATGTCGCAACTACCGGACAAAGTCTATTGCATGTTTGTCAGGACAAATGCTTGACAGCCGCGGCTGTCGCGGAGTTGGATTTGCTCACGCAACCAGGGAGCTTGAGTGAAGACGATCGACCACTGGATCGGCGGTAAAGCCACCGCTGCATCGTCGACCGGGATCGCCCTAGTATTCAATCCCGCGACCGGCGCCCAAGCGGCCGAGGTGCTGCTCGCGTCGGAGGCGGACGTCGATCTGGCCGTCGACGCCGCTGCCCACGCGTTCGAGACTTGGTCGCAGGCCTCGCTGAGCCAGCGGGCCAAAGTGCTGCGCGCCTTCCGCGAATTGGTGTTCAGCCATGTCGACGAGCTGGCGGGGCTGGTGACCGACGAGCACGGCAAGGTGCTTTCCGACGCCGCTGGCGAGGTACAACGCGGTCTCGAGGTCGTGGAGTTCGCTTGCGGCACGGCACGGCGGTTCCAGCGCGAGGTGAAAGTCGGCATGATCAGGATCAATGTCCCGATCCCGGTGCTCATGGCCTATTACTCGTTCGCGGCTGGAAGGACTCGCTCTTCGGCGACAAGCACATCCACGGGCCCGAAGGCGTCTATTTCTACACCCGCGCGAAGGTCGTTACCGCCCGCTGGCCGGAGCGCCACCACGCTGCCGAGGCCAGTTATCACTTCCCGACCGCCACCTGAGGCGTCGGCTACCGGTCCCTTCGGAAGGGGAACACAATGATCCGTCGAGTGCCACGGACATCACTCGCTGCCGTGTTCGCAGCCGCAATTCTCGTATCGGCCTGCAGCAGCGCCAATTCGGTGAACGTCCAGCACAACAAGGCCGGCGGCGGCAGCGGTGGGTACAAGTACAAGATCGCGGTGGTCACCCATGGGGGTGCCGGCGACTCGTTCTGGAGCATCGTCAAGGCAGGCGCGCTCCAGGGCGGCAAGGACATGGGCGACAAGGTGAGCTATCAGAGCAGCGGCGACCCAGCCACTCAGTCGCAGTTGATCGACGCCGCGATCAACCAGAAGCCGGACGGACTGGTCGTCTCGATGGCCAACCCCGAGGCCGTGAAGGCGGCCGTGAAGCGGGCCGTGGCCGCAGGGATTCCGGTCATCACGATCAACGCGGGGGAAGCCGAGTCGAAGTCCTACGGCGCACTCAGCCACATCGGGTCCGACGAAGGCGTCGCTGGCCAGGCCGTGGGCAGTGAGCTGAAGAAGAACGGCGTGAAGAACGTCATCTGCGTGGTGCAGGAGGCCGGCAACACCGCATTGGAACAGCGCTGCGCGGGCGTCAAGGCCACCCTGGGTGGCACGGTCACGAACCTGCAGGTGGACAACAACAACCTGCCCGGCGCGCAACAGATCATCCAGGCCAAGCTGCAGCAGGACAAATCAGTTGACGGGGTCGTGACGCTCGGCGCACAGGTCGCGTCGGTCGCCGAGAAAGCGATCGCGAGCGCCAACTCGTCGGCAAAGCTGGCCACATTCGACCTCAACGCCGATGTGGCGAAGGGTGTGGTGGACGGCAAATTGCTCTTCGCCGTCGATCAGCAGCCGTACCTGCAGGGCTACCTGGGCGTGGTCATGCTCACGCAGTACAAGTCCAACCTCAACGTGCTCGGCGGTGGGCAGCCGGTGTTGACCGGACCGACCCTGATCACGAAAGCCAATGCGGCGGCGGTGCTGAAATTGGCGGCCGGAGGCACGCGATGACTGCCGCAACCGCCCAGGTCGACGAACGGCTGGCGAACATCGGGGTCGTGCGCCGCCTGCTCGTGAAGCCGGAGTTCGGCGCGCTGATCGGCGCAGTCGTGGTCTTCGTCTTCTTCGCGTTCCAATCCGACGTGTTCCGCTCGCTGAGTGGTGCGGCTAACTGGCTCGACGTCTCTTCGACTATCGGAATCATGGCCGTGCCGGTGGCGATGCTGATGATCGGCGGTCACTTCGATCTATCCGCCGGTGTGCAGATCGGCACCGCGGGGCTGGCCACTGGCATCATGACCACCTATTGGGGCTTGAATGTCTACGCCTCGTTGTTCATGTCGCTGCTGCTGATGCTGACCATCGGCTTCATCAACGGATTTCTGGTGACTCGAACGGGATTGCCGAGTTTCATCATCACGCTCGGCATGTTCTTGGGGTTGCAGGGCATCAACCTCGGGGTGACCAAACAGGTCACCAACACCGTCCAGGTGAGCAACCTCGACCTGGTGCCTGGCTACCACGCCCTGGACAACGTGCTCGGCGGCACGGTGAGTATCGGCGGGACCAAGTTACAGATCGCGATTCTGTGGTGGGTGTTGCTTACCGCGCTGGGCTCGTGGGCGCTGCTCAAGACCCGCTTCGGCAACTGGATCTTCGCCACCGGCGGCGATCCGAACGCCAGCAAGAACGTCGGGGTGCCTACCAACCGGACTACCATCTCCCTCTTCATGCTCACGTCGGCCGCCGCGTGGTTCGTGGGCAACACCCAGATCGTCCGGTTCGGCACGATCCAGGCACAGGTCGGCATCGGCCAGGAGCTCATCTTCATCGTGGCCGCAGTGATCGGTGGCTGTCTGCTCACCGGCGGGTACGGGTCGGCCGTCGGCGCAACAGTGGGTGCACTGATCTTCGGCATGACCCAGCAGGGCATCGTGTACGCGGGGTGGAACTCCGACTGGTTCAAGTTGTTCGTCGGGGCGATGCTGCTGCTCGCGGTGCTCGCGAATCAGTTCGTTCGGCGCTACGCCGAACAGAGCAGGAGATAACGCGATGGCTGACATCGAAGTGATCGAGGACAAGGCCGCCCCGGGCGGCGACGGTGACGCGCCCATGCTTGAGCTCCGCAACGTCACCAAGATGTTCGGCAGCGTGATCTCACTGTCGGACATCTCAACCACGGTACGAGCCGGGCAGGTGACGTGCGTGCTCGGCGACAACGGTGCCGGCAAGTCGACGCTCATCAAGATCCTCTCCGGCGTGCACCAACCCGACGACGGCGAGCTACTCATCGACGGCGAGCCGGTCCATTTAGGCACGCCCCGCGAGGCCCTCGACGCCGGCATCGCCACGGTGTTCCAGGATCTGGCCATGGTGCCGCTGATGGCGATCTGGCGGAACTTCTTCCTCGGCTCCGAGCCGACGAAGGGCTGGGGGCCGTTCCGGCGCTTCGACGCCGAGAAGGCGAAGAAGATCAGCCGAGCCGAGCTGGCCGACATGGGCATCGACATCCGCGACCTCGACCAGCCGGTCGGGACGCTGTCCGGCGGCGAGCGTCAGTCGGTGGCCATCGCCCGCGCGGTGCACTTCGGCGCGCGACTGTTGATCCTCGACGAGCCGACGTCGGCGTTGGGTGTAAAGCAGGCCGGGGTCGTGCTGAAGTACATCGTCCAGGCACGGGACAAGGGCCTGGGCGTCATCTTCATCACGCACAACCCGCATCACGCCTACCCGGTCGGCGACCGATTCCTGTTGCTCAAGCGCGGCAAGAGCCTGGGCGACTTCGCCAAGTCCGAGATCACGCTGGCCGAGCTCACCCGGCTGATGGCCGGTGGCGCCGAACTCGAGCAACTGGCACACGAACTCGAACGCGACGGCGACTCGACCGAGACGGGCGCGCTGGGGCGCGAACTGCTCGAAGACACCAAGACGCTGGGCTGAGCGTCGGTAACTGGGAGCAGGCAATGCCAGTGCGAACAGCGGTGATCGGCGTCGGTCTGATGGGAGCCGAGCACGCTCGACTGCTGAGTGAGGCCGTGTCCGGCAGCGAGGTGGCCGCGATTTTCGACGTAGACACGCGGCGGGCGGAGGCGGTGGCGGCCGGCTGCGGCGCTCGCGTGTTCGACGACCCGATGGTACTGATCAAGGACGATTCGATCGACGCCGTCTTGATCGCGTCGGCGGACAAGACCCACGAACAATTCGTGCTGGCCTGCCTCGCGGCCGACAGGCACGTCCTGTGCGAGAAGCCCTTGACGCCAGACGTCGCCGGCTCGATCCAGATCATGGCGGCCGAGGTCGAGCTCGGCCGCCGGCTGGTGACGGTCGGCTTCATGCGCCGCTACGACCCTGGCTACGGCGACCTGAAGGCCGCACTGCGCAGCGGCGACCTCGGCCGGGCCCTACTCATGCGCTGTGTGCACCGCAATGCCGCCAGCGTGCCGGTTCCGTCCGCCGCACTGATCTCGGGCTCGGCCGTGCACGAGATCGACATCGCCCGGTGGCTGCTCGACGAGGAACTGGTGTCGGTCACCGTCCACTGCCCGCGGCGTTCCGCGAACTCCGGCGACACCCAGGATCCGATGCTGCTGGTGTTCGCGTCGGCGAGCGGCGTACTCGTCGACGTCGACGTGTTCCTCAATGCGGGCTACGGCTACGACGTGCGATGCGAACTGGTGGCCGAGCGCGGCACCGTGCTGCTCGACTCGCCGTCGCCGACCGTGCGGCGTACAGCGGGCAGCTTGTCTCGAGCCGTGCCCGGCGACTGGCGCCAGCGCTTCAATGAGGCATATCGGCGCGAACTCCAGGACTGGGTCGACGCGATCGCGGCAGCGCAGCCGCCGCGCGGCGCATCGGCGTGGGACGGCTACGCTGCCGCGCTGGTGGCCGACGCGGGCATCCGGGCCCTGGCCAGTGGCGGCACACAGGAGGCAGAACTGCGCGACAAACCTGCGTTGTACCAATGAGCGCCGTCATCGAAGCGCTCACCGTCGGACGGGTCGGCGTCGACCTGTATCCCGAACAGTCCGGTGTGCCGCTGGCACAGGTCACGACGTTCGCCAAGTCACTCGGCGGCACGGCCACCAACGTCGCGGTCGGTGCCGCCCGCCTCGGTCGCCGCAGCGCAGTGTTGACGAAGGTAGGGCCCGATGACTTCGGCCGCTACGTCCGTGACGCGCTCACTGCCTTTGGTGTCGATCCGAGCTACGTCGGGACGTCGCCGGACCTGCTGACCCCGGTCGTGTTTTGCGCGCTGAACCCGCCGGAGGATCCGCCCTTGCTGTTCTACCGGCTGCCGACTGCGCCCGACCTGACCCTGACGGCGGCCGACGTGCCGTGGGACCTCGTCGCCGACGTCGCGCTGCTGTGGGTCACCGGCACCGGCGTCTCGGTCGAGCCGGCCCGCCAGACCCAGCTCGACATGCTCGCGCGCCGCGGCCGGCCGGATTCCTCGGCCCGGCGGTGGACCGTGCTCGACCTGGACTGGCGCCCGATGTTCTGGTCGTCGCCGCGCGAGGCGCGCCGCGAGTACGAACGGCTGCTGGAGAACGTCACGGTTGCGGTGGGCAACCGGGCCGAGGTGGAGGTCGCGGTCGGCACGGCGGACCCGGAAGAGGCGGCCCGCCGGATGCTCGGTCGTGGCGTCGAGATCGCGCTGGTGAAGCAGGGTGCCGACGGAGTCCTGGTCGCGACCGCCGCCGGCATGACAACGGTAGCCGCACAGCGCGTCGAGGTGGTCTGCGGGCTCGGTGCGGGCGATGCGTTCGGCGGGGCGCTGATCCACGGACTGCTGGCCGGCTGGGAGCCGGTGCGCTGCGCCGAGTACGCCAATGCGGCCGGGGCCATCGTCGCCGCGCGGCTCGCCTGTGCGGACGCCATGCCGACGATCGATGAGCTCGAGGCGATGATGTCTACCGGAAACGTGCGGGCGGAGGTGCGTTGATGGTGGGGGTGAGCGACGAGCAGTGGCAGCAACTGCTGAGCACGAGGACGTTGCGGCCGGATGCGATCGCGTTGGCGTACGCGCAACGTAGCCGGCGCCCTGCCCTGCTGAGTGAACAGGGCACCCTGTTCCTGGTGGCGGCCGATCATCCGGCTCGTGGCGCCCTGCGAGCCGGAAACGACGCGATGGCGATGGCAGACCGCCGCAGCCTGCTCGACCGGCTCGTCACGGCACTGGCTCATCCCGACGTCGACGGCGTGCTCGGTTCGCCGGACGTCGTCGAGGAGTTGCTGCTGCTCGGCGCACTCGAGGGCAAGGTCGTCTTCGGTTCGATGAACCGCGGCGGGCTGGACGGCGCCACGTTCACGATGGACGACCGGTTCACCGGCTACGACGCGGCGAGCATCTCGTCCTGCCGCCTCGAAGGCGGCAAGATGCTGCTGCGCATCGACAACCAGGATGCCGGCACGGTAAGGACATTGCACGCGTGCGCGCAAGCAGTCACCGAACTCGCCGAACGCAACCTGGTGGCGATGGTCGAACCGCTGCCGTACCGCCGAAATGCCGAAGGCACGCTGGTGCTGCAGCAGGACGCGCCGTCGCTGGCTCGGGCCGTCACGGTGGCCTCCGCGCTGGGCACGACGAGCGCATACACCTGGCTGAAGATGCCCGCCTGTGACGACCCGGACGTCGTGTACGGCGCGACGACGCTGCCGTGCGTCGTGCTGGGTGGCGTGCCTGGGCCGGACCTCGCCGAGCAGGTGGCCTCGTGGGGCAAGACGCTGCGTCAGCCGGTGGTGCGCGGACTGGTCATCGGCCGAACCGTGCTGTACCCCGACGGTGGCGACGTCGCTGGCACCGTCGACGCGGCAGCGAAGGTGCTGCGTGCCGCAACGGAAGGCTTGGACTCGTGATGCAACACATTCTTGCCTCCGACGACCCGCTTGTCGTCACGCCCGGTGCCGCGGGGTGGCAGTTCGCCGGACTGCGGGTGCTCGCGTTGGCGCCCGGCGAAGCGCAGAGCGTTCACACCGTTGACTCCGAGGTATTAATGCTGCCGCTGTCGGGCGCCGTCACCGTCGAGGTTGCCTCCGAGACCAGTGCGGTCGAGGCGACGATCACCTTGGGCGGACCGGCTGATGTGCGGTGCGCTGATCACCCCACCCGGGAACTGGTCCAGCTACCCGCCGCCCAAGCACGACCGCACCGACCCGTGCGGCGTCGCCAACGAGGAGATCGACTACTACCGGATCTCCGTAGCCGACCAGATCACCCCCAGTCGCACCGGGTTCGGCCTGCACCGCACCTTCACCGGACCCGGGCGCGAAGGCAGGGCTGGCCGAGTTGGACGATTCGATTGAGGTTCGCGACGGCGACATGGTGCTGATCCCGTATGGCGATCACGGGCCGTGCGTGGCCCCCCCGGGGTACCCGAGGTACGACCTGAATGTCCTTGCCGGGCCGGGCGAAACGCGTTCGATGGCGTTCTGCGACGACCCCGCCCCTGTCTGGATCCGGGACTCCTGGAGTGCGACGTGACCGAAACCGTCCGACTGACCACCGCGCAGGCCCTCGTCCGGTGGCTCGTTGCGCAACGCTCGCAGCTGCTCGACGGCACCGAAGTCCCCTTGTTCGCAGGGGCTTTCGGTATCTTCGGGCACGGCAACGTCCTCGGCCTCGGCACCGCGCTCTACGAGGTCCGCGATCAGCTGCCCACATGGCGGGGGCAGACCGAGCAGGGTATGGCGCTCGCTGCCGTCGGCTACGCAAAGGCCATGGACAGGCGCCAGGTCATGATCGCGACGTCGTCGATCGGACCGGGCGCGTTGAACATGGTGACCGCAGCTGGCCTGGCTCACGCCAATCGGCTGCCGCTGCTGTTGCTGCCTGGTGACACGTTCGTCGGCCGGGCACCAGATCCGGTGCTGCAACAGGTCGAGCAGTTCGGCGACGCGACGATCAGCGTTAACGATGCGTTCCGCCCCGTGTCGCGGTACTTCGATCGGATCAGCCGTCCGGAGCAGCTGCTTGCGACGCTGCCGCAGGTGGTCCGCGTGCTCACCGACCCGGCCGACTGCGGCCCGGTCGTGCTGGCACTTCCGCAGGATGTCCAGGTCGAGGAGTTCGGCTTCCCAGTAGCGATGTTCGAGCCGCGGACTCACCAAGTACCCCGCCCACGACCCGATAGGGATGCCGTGGCTGCGGCAGTCGAGATTCTGCGAAAGTCACGGCGGCCATTGCTCGTGGCCGGCGGCGGGGTGCGCTATTCCGGCGCGGGCAGCGAGCTGCTCCGATTCGCCCAAGCGCACGGGATCCCGGTCGCCGAGACCGCGGCCGGCCGCACCGTCCTCCCGGGCCCGCATCCGCTCAACGTCGGTGCGCTGGGCACCATCGGCTCGGCCTCGGCCAACGCCCTGGCTGCCGTCGCGGACGTGGTGCTCGCGGTCGGCACCCGGCTGCAGGACTTCACGACGGCATCCTGGAGCCTGTTCACACAGGACGTGCGGCTGATCACGATAAACGCGGCCCGGTTCGACGCCGTGAAGCACTCGGCCCACGCGGTGATCGGAGATGCACGCGAGACCCTCACCGAATTGGGCGACTCGCTCGCCGGCTGGTCCGCCGACCCACAGTGGGGCGAGCGGGCCGCCGCCGAGCGTGCACGATGGAACACGCACGTCGACGATCTGCGCGTGGGTGCCGCGCCCGATGGCTCACTCACATACGCGCAGGTGGTCGGCGTCGTGAACGACGGCAGCGGTCCGGGCGACTACGTGCTCGGCTCCTCCGGCGGCATCCCCGGTGAGCTGAACGGCGGCTGGCGCACCGATCCGGCCGCCAACGAGGCGACAATGGACCTGGAGTACGGCTTTTCGTGCATGGGCTACGAGATCGCCGGACCGTGGGGGGCGGCGATGGCACGCGCCCGCACGCACCCGGACGGGCTGGTCACCGCGCTGCTGGGCGATGGCTCGTACCTGATGCTCAACTCCGAGCTTTACTCGGCGGCGTTCAGCGGGCACCCGTTCGTCGCCGTGGTGTGCGACAACGGCGGCTACGCCGTCATCCACCGACTGCAGGTCAACCAGGGTGCCGACGCCTTCAACAACCTGCTGACCGACTGCGCCGGTCCCGGCGCGAAGCCCGGCGGCGTTCGTGTCGACTTCGCCGCGCACGCAGCCTCGCTCGGCTGCGCGGTGGTCGACGTCCCCGACGGGGCAGCCGTCGAGGATCTGCGCTCCGCATACGCCACGGCGCGCGAACTGGCCACGAGCGGCAGGCGACCCGCCGTGCTGCTGTGCCGCACCCACCCGTCATCGTGGACCGAGTCCAGCGCCTGGTGGGAGGTCGGCGTCCCGAGCACGCTCAGTGGCCGGGACGCGTACGACCAGGCCAAGCAACATCAGCTGCGCTGGACGGTATGAGCGCCGCTGCCTCTGCGGGCATCAGCCCGCAAGAGCGCGGGCCGCGTCCTCGACATACTGGTCGGCCAGCTTTGCGGCGAGGTCCTCGCGGCCCTCGTCGAGCAGCAGGTTGACCCGGTAGGTGTAGCTGTCCCGCAGCTCTTCCAGGCGGGCGGTGCTCACATCGAGGGTCGGGTTCATGTGGTCTCCTTCGTGATCAGACGTCGAGGATCTCACGCCGTCACCTAGTACAACGAACAAGAGGCGGTAAGCGCTTCCGTATTCGGCAGTGGGGTCGCCCACTGTCGAGTCTGGTCACCGGGGACTGCCGCCACGTTCAGCGCGTGAGTCGCACGTGTCACGCGGGCCGCGCGAGGCTGACCCATCGGCGGTCTGCCGCCGACTCCACCATCGCGTCCAGGATCTGGGCGCTGTGTACGGCGTCCGCGATGCTGGCCCCGTGCGGCTTGCCGTCGGTGATCGATTCGAGGAAGGCGGCCGCCTCGATCACCTTCAGGTCGTCGTAGCCCATCGCGATGCCGGCCGCGGGCTGGAACGCGGCGAGCGCCCCGTGGGCCGGTCCGACGAACTGAGTGCTGAGGCTCTGGTCGAGGTAGTCGATTCCCGCGCTGACCGTGAGTTCGCCCATCCGCCGGAAGTCCCACGACAGGGCGCCCTGCGTGCCGTGGATCTCGAACCCGTAGTTGCACTGGTCGCCGACACTGACCCGGCTGGATTCGAGGGAGCCCCGCGCACCGCTGGTGAAGCGCAGAAGGCAGCTCAGGTAGTCCTCGTTCTCGACCGGGCCGAGCTCGCCACCTGCCGCGATGGCGAAGTGGCTCCCGGCACCGGTGGGTTTGGGACGCTCGTCGATGAAGACCGCCGTGTCTGCCACGAGTGAGTCCACCTCGCCGAGTAGGTACCGGGCTAGGTCGACGCCGTGCGACACCAGGTCACCGAGCACGCCGGAGCCACCCTTCGCCCGTTCGAACCGCCACGACAGCGCGCCGTACGGATGCGCTGCGTAGTCCGCGAACAGCCGCAACCGCGCATTCGTCACCCGCCCGATGGCACCGGAAGCGAGGAGGTGCCGCGCATGCTCCACGGCGGGCGCGTTGCGGTAGTTGAAGCCGACCGTGCTCTGAACGCCGCTCGCCGAGACCGCCGCGGCAACGGCGCGGGCATCAGCTGCCGAGAGTCCGACCGGCTTCTCGATCCACAGGTGTTTGCCCGCCTCTGCGAGGGCGGTACCGATCTCACGGTGCAGGAAGTTCGGCGCGGTCACGCTGACGGCCTCTACACGGTCATCAGTAAGGACGTCCTGCCACCGGTCGGTCGTGGACTGGAAGCCGTAGCGCTCCACCGCGTCCGCCTGCCGGTCGCGCTCGGCGTCGACGACGAGCACCGGCTGCGGCGCCAGCGCCAGCTGCGGGTAGTGGTGCAGCACCCGGGCGTAGGAGCGGGCGTGTACCTGGCCCATCCAGCCGAAGCCGATCACGGCCACACCGAGCGCTTGCGTGCTCATCTCAGGCGCCGAGCGAGCTGAGGAACTCGATGCTGCGACCAACATCGCCCGCCGGACCCTCGCTGGCTGCCGGCTCGCCATACAACGCGCAGTCCTGCTCGAGCACGTACCACCCGTCGTAGTCGACGCCCTCGAGTGCGGCGACGATCGCGGCGATGTCCAGGTCGCCGCCTCCCAACGGCGTATAGAGCCCGGCACGGACGCCCTGGATGTAGCTTGCGTCGCCGGCGGACGTGGTGGCGGCAACGGCCGTGTTCACGTCCTTGAGGTGCACGTGCGCCACTCGGCTGGCGGCTTTGGCCAGCAACTCCGAGGGCTGCATCCCGCCGATGAGCAGATGACCGGTATCCAGGCACAGCGGGATATCGCTGGAGTCGAGCAGGCGTAGTACGGACGCTCGGTCCTCGATCGCTGTCCCGACATGCGGGTGGAGCGTCGGCGTCATCCCATGATCGCGGATAATCTGCTGCAACCGGTCAAGGTTCGCCAGCAGCACCGTCCACTCCGTGTTTGACAGCTGAACCTTCCGGTCATAACTGCCGTCCATCGAGCGCGCAGCGAGCACGACCACCTCGGAGCCGCCAGCGGCCAGCGTCGCGATCGCATCGATCGCCGCGGCGAGGTCGAGCGCGGGATCGACGTGCAACGGCACCGGCAGGAATCCGCCGATCAGGCGCATGTCGTAGCGCGCGAGCCGCTCGCGCACGTCCTGCGGCTCCACACCGAGATACCCCGTCGGGCCGAGCTCGGTAGCCTTCAGGCCCAGGTCGCGCATTTCAGCCAGAACCCGGTCGGCCGCCATCTCATGACCCCAGCCGGGAGCTTCGCAGACACCCCACGAAATCGGTGCGCCAGCAATCCGTTCGACGATCGGCGAAGTGGACACTACGGCTCCTGACGGGCGATAAGAACTCGATCTGACTAGAGCGCTCTAGTACAGAAGTATGCTGGTGCTGACGGTCCGAGTCAAAGCGAGAAGAAGGATCCCGATGGGGAAAGAGGCGAACGGTTCAGCCGAACGAGTGTGCCGACCGCCGACGCTCGAAGACGTCGCCGCGCGAGCCGGTGTCTCCCGCGCACTGGTATCGATCGTGATGCGTGAAGTGCCCGGCGCGAGTGACACAACACGGCGGCGCGTGCTCGCCATCGCCGAGGAACTCAACTATCGCCCGGACGGTCGCGCCCGCCTGCTCGCGGGGCGCCGAACCCGGCTGCTAGGCGTCACCCTCGCGCTGAACAACCCCTTTCACGCTGACGTCGCCGAGGGCATCTACGCCGCGGCCGAACCCCTCGGATACCAGGTCGTGCTGAGCGCCATCACACGAACCCGCACACCGGGTCAGGCGCTTGAGACGCTCCTGTCATATCGCTGCGAGGCGGCCGTTCTCGTTGGCTCGCTCGTCTCACGCAAGCGTCTGGGCGCCCTCGCCGAACGCATGCCGGTGGTCGTGGTCGGACAGCCGTCGCCGCACCCCGCCGTCGACGTTGTTCGCGCCGCCGATGCCGACGGCATGCGACTCGCAGTCGAGCATCTTGTTCAGCTCGGCCACCGTCGCATCGCTCACACGGACGGCGGGCGCGCACCCGCATCTGCGGATCGCCGAAAGGGATATCGAGCCGCGATGAAAAGACACGGACTCACCGACGTCAGCAGCGTGATCGGCGGAGGTGAACGGGAGGAAGACGGTGCGGCGGTCGCAAGGATACTCACTGAGGACGGGCTGCCGGACGCCGTGATCACCTACAACGACCGAAGCGCAGTAGGCCTGCTCGACGTCTTCGCGCGCTCTGGGATCGCGGTGCCCGGGCAGGTGTCCGTCGTTGGGTACGACGACAGCCAGGTCGCCCGGCTGCCGTATCTGCGGCTGACGACCGTCAGCCAGGACATCACCATGCTGGCTAGGTTGACAGTGCAACGCGCCGTGGCCCGCCTGGAGAACGAGCCGGTGGCTCACCGCGAGGTGGTTCTCGCGCCCCATCTCGTGGTCCGCGGGACCACGGCCCGGCCAGCTACGGCTCGTGAGTCCGGCAGCTGACCCGTCGACACGGTGCTGCTACGCCGGATCTACGTGTTCTTCATCCTCGAAGTCGGCACGCGGCGCGTTCACATCCTCGGCGTCACTCGGCACCCGACGGGGGAGGGGGTGACCCGCAAGCTCGCAACTGCATGCTCGCGTTCGGGGAGCAGGTCAACAGCTTCGGCTTCTTGGTCGCGACCGCGATACGAAGTTCACCGCCTCTTTCTTGAACTGGCCGAATACGAGGGCCACAGCAATTCCCACCGTCCCTATCGGGCCCTGGCACAGCGCGCGCCAACCGAAGACGACGTGCCTCGACTACCTCACGCCGGAGGCCAGATCCTCGGCGGTCTCATCGTCAATGCAATAGACCCCAGGAAGACATAAGGGTTTTCGTAGATTGGCGGTCGGCTGAGTTCTGCTGGCTTCCACCGCTCAATGTCCCACGACCATCCACGACAGCACCCCTGTCGACATGAGGTAGATCAGCACGCACATGAAGGCGAGGAATCCCACGCTCCACAGGAATGCACGTCGGAAGATGTCGCCCTCCCGCCCCTCGAGCCCCACCGCCCCGGCAACGATCGCCAGGTTCTGCGGCGAGATCATCTTGCCGAGCACTCCGCCGGACGAGTTCGCGGCCGCGAGCAGTGTCGGTGACAGGTGTGCATGCGAGGCGGCGGTGATCTGCAGCGCTCCGAACAGTGAGTTCGACGAGGTGTCCGAACCGGTGACCGCGACGCCGAGCCAACCCAGGATCGGGGAGAGGAAGGCAAACGCCCCGCCTGCTCCGGCCAGCCACAGCCCGATCGTCACCGTCTCACCGGACTCGTTCATGACGAAGGCGAGCGCCAGTACGGCCGCCACGGTGAGGATCGCGTACTTCAGTTGTACGAGCGTGCGCCCGTAGGTCCGCAGCGCCTGGCTGACTCCTACTTTCAGCACGATCATCGTGAGCACTCCGGAGATGAGCAACAGCGTGCCGCCGGCGGACAAGAGATTCAGCTTGAAGGTGGTGGCGACGTCAGTTGGCGTGCCCTGGACAAGGTGCGTGATATGAAGGCCGGGCCAGTTGTAGATGCGGGTCGCCTTCTCCAGGCCGGTCCCGCTCGTGCCGGTCACCTTCGGTGCCACGCCGGTGAGTGCAGACACCCTGGTGGCGATGACGAAGACCAGGATGATGATCAGGTACGGCGCGTAGGCCTTGAAGACATCGCTGTGCGAGTCGTGGATCGGCTCCGGAGGAGCAGCCGGTGCCTTCGGGCGTCCTCGGACTGCGACCGCGGAGGGCACTGCGTGCGTGCCGCCAGTGGGCCTGCGCGGCGTTAGGGAAGCCGAACCTAGGATGGGCTCATCACTCGGCTCGGAGTAGCCCTCCTTCGGGTGCCAGACCCGGGTGAGGGCCAAGACGGCCAGCGCCGAGGCGAGCGCCGCGATGATGTCGGCGAGCGGGATCGACCAGAAGTTTGACGCGAGGTATTGGAAGCCGCCGAACGTCACGCCGCACACCAACGCAGCAGTCCAAACCTGGCGTACGCCACGCCGTCCGTCGACGATGATCACCAGTGCCAGCGGGACGAACACCGAGAGAATAGGCGTTTGGCGTCCGACCATCGCGCCCAGGTCGTCGATCGGCAGTTTCGTGACGGTCGAGAGCGTGGTGATCGGCACCGCGAGCGCTCCGAAGGCGACCGGCGCGGTATTCGCGACCAATGCCACCGTCGCTGCCTTGATCGGCTTGAAGCCGAGCGCGATAAGCATCACTGAAGTGATAGCCACCGGCGTTCCGAAGCCGGCGAGAGCCTCCAGGAGTGCTCCGAAGCAGAACGCGATGATGATCGCCTGGATGCGCTGGTCGTCGCTGACGGAGGCGAACGAACGCCGAAGCACGTCGAAATGGCCGGTCGCGAGGGTCAGGTTGTAGACCCATATCGCGTTAATGACGATCCACATGATCGGGAACATCCCGAACGCCGCACCCAGCGCCCCACTGTTCAGGGCGTCGAGCACCGGCATGGAGTAGACGACCACCGCGACGACCAGGGCAACTGCAAGCCCGATGATCGACGCGAGCCAGGCCTTCATGCGGAACGCGCCGAGCAGCACGAACAGCGTGATGAGAGGCAGGGCAGCCATGATCGAGGACAGTCCGAGCGAGTGCCCGACCGGGTTGTAGACCTGCTGGTAGTCCGCGAGCTGCATGAGCGTGGTCCTTCCTCAGTGGCCTGCGCAAAGCTGGACTGGTCGCCCCTGTTACCGCCGTGCACGCCGTTTCGTAGAGACGGGTGTCCCCGTCGCCGGAGTCGATCCCGCGATGGTGTTTTCGAGTACTTCGATGAGGTGCTGATATTGGTAGCCGGTGGCGCGGGTCATTCCCAGCTCGCACGTGCGGTTGGTTGAGGCGTACGCGTCGAAAACACGGCCCGCGATCGCTGCGGCCTCCAGAGCTGTGGCCGAGGCCGTGAGTTCGGGATGCAGGAGTCCCCGGTCGCCGGCGAACGCGCAGCACCCCCAGTCATCAGCGACGATCACCTCGTCGGCGATGCGGGCGGCGATGCGCAGCAGTGCCGCGTTGGAACCGATGCGTGTCGACGAGCACGTCGGGTGTAATGCGAGCGAGCCGATCTTGGCCGGCACCGATAGGCGGTCGAGCAGATGCTCGTCAATGAAGGCAACCGCGTCGACGATTCGCAGTCCGGCGTAGGCCGGTCCGCCCGATTCAGCCAGCTGCAGCAGACCTTCGGTGCACGAAGCGCCGTCGCAGACAACGGGGAGTTCTCCGCCCCGGCTTGCTTCCCACAATTCCGGAAGCACCCGGGTGCGCATTTCCTGGTAGCCCTCGGTAAGCCCTTTGGACCGCCAGGGCATCCCACAACACATGCCTTTGATGCCGTCAGGAATGCTGAGCGCGATTCCTCCGCGCTCGCACAGGGACCGGACGGCTGTGCTTACCCCCTCGCCCCCCTCGGCTGGGCCGAACATCGAACTGACGCAGGCCGGGAAGTACACCGCGGCCGAGCCCGTGTTGTCCGCCGCGTGCCGACGGCTGCCGCCGCGGGGGAGGTCTTCCTCCCATCGCGGAACCGTCTCGGCGTTCCCCACGGCCCGAGCTGCGTCGGACGCTGTGGTGACCAGCGCCGGCGGCAGGACGGCCGCCACATTGAGCGCGGCCCCCGCGGCAGTGACGGCGCCGGCCCAGTGCTTGGCGGCGACTTTCCAGACCGATTGCTTGAGTTTTCCGACGTGCTCGGCGCGTAACCGCTTGACGAGGTCGCCAGTGTTGATCTGCACCGGGCAGGCGGTCTGGCACATCCCGTCGACAGCGCAGGTATCGAGACCTTCGTACCGGTAGTCCTGCTCCAGTTCGCGCACGAGAACCTCGTCCCCGGCGGCGCCCGCGCGAGCCACTTCCCGTCGCAGGACGATCCGCTGCCGGGGAGTCAGGGTGAGGTTCCTGCTGGGGCAGACCGGCTCGCAGTAGCCGCACTCAACGCAGCGGTCAACTTCGGATTCGACGGCGGGCGCCTCCTTGAGGTGGTCGACGTGTGAGCGAGGTTCGTCGCTGAGCAGGACGCCGGGATTGAGAATCAGGCGGGGATCGAACAGATTCTTGACGGACTTCATCACCTCGTACAGTTCGTCGCCGTACTGGCGGCGGACGAACGGGGCCATGATGCGCCCCGTGCCATGCTCTGCTTTCAGGGTTCCACCATTGCCGAGGACGAGATCGACCATGTCCTCTGTGAACCTCAGGTAATGCTCGAGGCGTTCCGATTCCCCGAACCGTTCGTTCAGCAGGAAGTGGACGTTGCCGTCCTTGGCGTGGCCGAAGATGACGCTCTGCTCGTAGTCGTAGCGCTCGAACAGGCGGAGCAGCTCCTCACAGGTGTCGGCAAGGGCAGGCACGGGCACCGCGATGTCCTCCAGCAACGCCGTTGTCCCGGACGGCCGCGCACCGGCGACGGCCGCATAAAGACCGTTGCGGACGTGCCACAGGCCTGCCCGGGTCGGCGCATCGCTGGACAGAACCGCCGGCAGAGCAAGTGGGAGCTTGGTCAGCAACGGCGCGGTATCGCCGACCCGATCTGCCAACTCGTCGCCCGAGGTCTCCTGGAATTCAACCAGCAGGGCGGCATGGTCACGCACCGCGAGGCCCTGCAGCACCAGGCGCGCGGTGGGATCAGCCTGAGCCACGGAAAGGGACGTGGCGTCGAGCAACTCGACGGTGGCGAAGCCAGCGGCAACCAGATCTGGAAGCGCGTCGGTCGCATCGCGCAGTCTCTCGAAGACCAGAAGTCCCGTCGACGTGTGCGTGGACACTGGGATGGTGCGGAAAGTCGCTTCGGCCACGAATGCCAGCGTTCCTTCGCTGCCGATTATCAGATGCGCAAGGATGTCGATCGGCGACGTGTGATCAAGGAATGAGTTGATCCCATATCCCATGGTGTTCTTCAGTGTGAACTGGCGCTCGATCGTTCTGCACGATTCGGCATTGTCCCGAACGCGATCACGCAGCGTTGTCAACCCCTCGTAGAGTTCACGTTCGGTGCTGAGCAACTTGGCGTCGGCGTCGAGAGCGGCAGTATCGATGACCGTGCCGCTGGGCAGTACGACGACAACTGAATCCATCGTTTTGTAGGTGTTGAATTCGGTGCCACACGACATGCCGCTGGAGTTGTTGGCAACCACCCCGCCGATCGTGCATGCCGCTGCGCTGGCGGGGTCCGGGCCAAGTTTGCGTCCGTACGGGGCCAGTCGCACGTTGACCTGGCCAATGGTGGCGCCGGGCTGGACGCGGACCTTCGAACCCGACTCGAGGACCTCAATCTGGCGGAAGTTGCGGCGGGTGTCGACCAGCACGCCGCTGGTGACAGCCTGCCCACTCAGGCTGGTGCCCCCGGAGCGGAACGTTAGCGAAACCCCCTGCCTGCTGCTGGCCGCGAAAAGCAATGCGATTTGCTCGCGACTGTCCGGTGTGACGACCGCCCCCGGGATCAACAGATAGTGCGACGCATCGTGGGCCATCGCAAGGCGATCCGAGGAACGGGAACGCACGCCGCCGGGCACACACGCGTTGAGCGCCGCCAGTAGCGCGCTGCCAGTCCGAGGCAGACCCGCTGTTCCAGATGTCATCCGAGAAACGTTCCCCCTAATACGTCAGAGCTTGAGTCCGGCGGTTAGTGCGCGAGAAGTCGCCGGGTGGTTGGTGATCGTTACCCGAGCCGATGGGCCGCCCCCCTTTGCGTTCACGGTCATCCAACTGAGCTGCCCGTCTTTCCTGCCTGCTGCCGAAGAGATCCCGGCGGACGCGGCCTGCGCACGCGCGGGCGGACGTCACGACGACGAGCGATGGCGGCAAGCGGCAGTGCGAGTGGGAGTTACGGGACATGATGAAACTCTCCGTCAATGTGGCGCATGTCATGAATTGCTTGCACCGTACGGACAAATCTCGGCCAACCCGTAGGGCCGAAGGTCATACCAAGATCGGGTTTGCGGATGAGCTCTGCTGTCGAAATGGCCAGGGTTACCAAGCCTCAGGGGCTCGTCGCAGCCGCAACGGAGCGGACCACACCGCACTGATATCCAGCGCATGGACGACAGCGGCCACGCTCACCGTGTCGACAACGGTGTCGGTGCCGGCGCCAGCTCAATCAGGTCGGCCGCCCAACGCTCACTCGCTAAGTCGGTCCCGGCAACCCGCGCGTGCAGCGCGCGAATACCCTGCCGCTGCACGGCTATCGGTTTCACGGACCACCACAGGGCAGCAAGGCAGTGATGCCTTTCGAAGGCGGCACCGTAGCCGGTCGAGGTGGGGACGGCGATGACGGGCACCGCGACCAACCGCCCACGACGCTAGCCAGCGCCCTACACGCCGGCCGTCACCCATCACACATGGGCGTCGCTCGCCAAGTAGGCAATCGTCTGCGGGCCCTCGGGCAGTATGCAGGCCCTGGCGTCGGGTCCCACCGCGGCGAGCTCAGCAGCGATGGCCGCCGAGACATCGGGCACCGAGATCAGGTTCGCCGACTGAAGCGTCGCCTCGTCGAGGTAGTCGCTGTGGACGCCGACGCGGGCGAGCACCTGCACCCTGGACAGCACCTGAACCTCCCACTGGTCGTCGACGGTCTTCTCGCGGGCTGCGATCATGTCAAGCAGTTCCTGCGGTGTCTTGCCTGACTGAAGCTCCTCACGGAACGAGCCGTGATCGGGGAACCCGTCCCGGCACTCGGCGGCGCAGATGATCAGGCCGCCGGGCTTGACGATCGTGGCTGCCGCCGACATGCCCTTCACCGACTGGTAGAGGTTCTGGTCCAGCGGATAGCCGGAGTTGGTCGTGACCACCACATCGAAGAGCTGATCGACCGGACGCATCGATGTCGCACGTACCTCCTCACGGGCGGCGGCATGCATCGCGAGGATCTCGCCGCCGAATGCCGACACCACCTGCTTGTCGGCGTTGAGCACGACATCGAAGGCGAAGTCGACGCCTGTTGCGACGGCGATCGCCCGCACGTCGTCATGCACGGGGTTGCCCTCGCAGATCGCCCACGTCGCCTTGTCGCTACCGATCCGCTTCGCGTCGTGCAGGGTCAGCACGGTCTCCAGGCCGGCCAGCCCTGGGGCCACCAGCTTGCCGCCGCCAGAGAAGCCGGCGAAGAAGTGCGGCTCGACGAACCCTGTGGTGATCCGTATGTCCGCCTCGCACCATTGCGTGTTCAGCCAGACCGGGACGCCGTCGCCGAACTCGCCGCGATAGGTCAGCGTCGAAAGGTCACGACCGTCGTGCTGGATGATCCGCATCGTGTCGACGATCTCGTCACCCAGCATGGAACGCAGCTCTGCATCAGTGTTGGAGCGGTGCGTGCCGGTGGCCACAATCAGGGTGAAGTCGTCGCGGCTGGAGATGCCCTCGAGCTCGGCCAGCAACGCCCGGACCATCAGCTCGCGCGGCTGCGGGCGGGTGATATCGCAGATCGACACCGCGATCTTCTGGCCTGGGCGGACGACGTCACGCAACGGCGGACCGGCAACCGGGTGCTGCAGCGCCTCGCGCAACGTCGCTGCGACGTCCGCGGCACCGTCGCGGTGCACCGGCGTGACAACCGTGCTGCGCTCCGGGTCGACCTCGATCACGAGCCCGGTTTCGCCATAGGCCAGACGTACCTGGTGGCGAGCGCCAGCCGACGAGGTCATCACCAGACCTTGGTCGAAGTGTCTAGGAACAGTTGGACGCTTCTCTTGTCACCCATATCGGGCAGCCTAGACCCGGCCTAGACCGTCGCTTGAACAGGACTTTTCCGGCACGATGGAAGGCCTTTACGGGCGGTGGCAGGGTGTGGGCTTCCAACGTGGCCAACGGTGGACGAAACGTTGCACGGTAGGGGTCACTGGTTCGGTCCCAGTATCGCCACCAATGAACCCCTCGGATTGGACTGGGGGTGAGTAGCGAGATTACGTTGACGTCTGCAGGTAGGTGTCGAGCGCTGACATCAGGCTCTCGGTGCCGTCGCGTCGGGCGTGCACTGTGTCGAGGCCGTCGAGGTAGGCGCCCTGTTCGGTGACGATCAGCCGGGTGCCGCCGGCGACCGGCAGGAATTCCAGCGTCGCTATTGACACCGAGATGCGCCGGCCGTCCATGGTCATGTCGTAGGAGTAGACGATGCGTTCGTCCTCGACGATGTCCTGGTAGAGGGCGTAGTAGCCGAACGCGACGGAGCCGTCGGGGGCGGTGCCGATCGTTGTCTCGCGGCCGCCGACGCGGAAGTCGATCTCCTGCGGGGTGTTCTTATCGTTGGGGTCGCCCCACCAGCGCGCTTTCGCGGAAACGTCGGCGAACGCGGTGAACACGCGGTGCGGCGCGGCGGCGTAGGTGCGGTCGATGACGAAGGTGTCGTGCGAGACGGTGCGGGTTGCGGTGCTGGTCATGGTTGTTCCTTGTCTGTGGTGGTGGACGTGGCGGTCTGCGGCGGG
>JBBQUT010000042.1:0-35213 GCA_038212215.1 Mycobacteriales bacterium | reverse complement strand
GTTCGGTGGCGTGCTGCTCGAGGAAGCGGGGGTGCTGTTCGCGGGCGACGTCGAGCAGGATCTGCTCCACGGTGGCGTGCAGGTCGTGACGGATGGTGGCGGGCAGCTTCTGCACAGCGCTCACGATCACCTGCGCGTGCTTCTCCGAAATCGTGCCGTGCGCTTGCGCGGCGGCGACCGCCGCGAACAACGGCGCCACCACCAGCCCGGTCACGGTGCGCCGTGGGCCCAACGCTGCCGCCGCCCGCACCCGGGCATGCGCCTCACCGGGGCTGATGCGTAACAGCTGGCTCGCGAACACCGCCGCCGAGCGGGCACCGTGCCGATACGGCAGTGAGCGGCACTCGACCTGGGTGATGATCGCGTGCTCACCCGCAGCTAACCGGCGCCGCAGCCGTTCCCGTTCACGCCAGTCGGTCACGATTTCCTCGTCACTGCACGGATCCAGCTCGACAGCATCCAACTCGTCGAGAACAGCGTGCAACCGGGCGTACGCGGCGGCCCGCGCCGCCCCGACAGTCGAGGAGAACACGGAAGGAGCCAGCGAGTCCACCACCGTCCCGACCATGTATTCGATTCTACCGCACCGACATCGTCGCTACAAGACCAATCCCGAGCAATATTAGCGATCTTGTGTCCACCCGTCCCACATCGAGAGAGCGAACCGGCACCGGCCGACGGTACTCGACGGCAACGACACTCACCGTCGCCGCATTCTTCGTGCGAGCGAGGCCCGCACCCGCCAACGGAAACCTTACGAGGATCAACTGACAACTCTGCCGACGCCGGGCACGCTGTCAGGTGCGCGCCGACTGCGCGTGGTGGGCAGATACGGACGGCCCACTGAATTCTGCGATGACGCAGCGAAGCTTGCGATCGGCGACATGACACTGGAGCTGCGCCCAGGTCGGACCAGCGTCACCGCCGCTGAGGATGCCGGGCGCGATGGTGGTCCTGGCCGGGCTGCCGCGAAAGGGCAGCCCCGGACGTGGCTGGTCCGGGTCGCCGATGGAGCGACCATCGCCAGCTCACGAGGAGTCGCGACACGTCGAGATCGTGCGTGTACGCGGGTCGCAACCAGATTCGGGCGTCGGTCGAGCGCAGCCAGCGAAGGGGCGGGACGAGCGAGCGGTCGGAAAGGGGTCAGCCAGCGTGGCGGTGCGGGGAGGCCAGCAGCAACTCACGCCGGCGGGCGCCGACGCTGGTTCCGTTGGGCAGCAATTCGCCGAAGTCTTCGAACAACACGATCCCGTTGCACAACAAGCTCCAACCCTGCTCAGGATGCGATGCGACCACGTGCGCGGCTTCGCGGTCGGTGGCCTCCACCGACGGGCAGGCGGGGACGTGGTCACAGTGGGTCGGGTCGGGCATGGCGTGCACGTTCATTGCGGTGTCCTGAGCTTTTGGTCTGTTCCGGACCGGCGAAGGTGCCGATCCCGATTGTTGTCTTGCCCCTCCATCGGCACCTGCAATCGCTTCCGGAGAGATTCGCATCACAAGTGTGCGCAGATCCTCCGAGGTTTCAACACCGGCGCGCCCAGACGACGCCTCGAATTCGTTCGAACCCACGACAAATCCGGACAGTGATCGATGGATCGTTATCTGGCCGTGATCATGGGCTCAGCGTTTACTAGGTTCGTCCGAATTGTTCCTGCGCATCCCGCAACCGCGCGTCGCGCGGCACCCAGTCGGCGAGAGCCGCGGGAAATCCCGCCGCGACCGCGGCGTCCACGACCTCGGTGTCGTCGTCGACCAGCGCGGCGACGCCGCGGCTGCGCAGGGCGTGCAGCACATCCAGCTTGAAGACGCGTGCCGGGCGGTAGTCGCCGTTCGCTCGCATATGCAGCTCGGTGCCAGGCAGGCTGTGGCGGACGAGCCAGTCCTCGGTGACTTCACGCAGCCATTCCGGACGGCCGGTCAGCCAGACGATCTCGTGCTGGCCGGCGAGATCAGCCGCCAGCCGGGCACCCTCGGGCAGCAGCGGGTCGTTTCTGGCGTCGTCGAAGAAGGCGGGCCAGTCGCCCCAGCGCCGCAGATGGTGCAGCCGGTGGCGCACGTCGGCCACCACACCGTCGATGTCGAGGATTGCAAGCACTACAGCACTGTAGGTCGGGCCGGTAGGCTGTTGTTCTCGTGCGCTTCCTCACTGCGACCGTGCCCTACGAGCTGACCTATGACGACGTGTTCATGGTGCCGGCCCGCTCCGGCGTCGCCTCCCGTTTCGATGTCGACCTGACTACGACGGACGGAAGCGGCGCCACGATCCCCCTCGTCGTGTCCAACATGACTGCCGTCGCCGGACGGCGAATGGCCGAGACGGTGGCTCGCCGGGGTGGGCTGACCGTCTTGCCGCAGGACATCCCAGCCGCCGTGGTGCGCGAGGTCGTCTCGTGGGTCAAGTCGCGGGACCTGGTCATCGAGACGGCGGTGACCCTGTCACCGCACAGCCCGGTGAGCGATGCGCTGGCGCTGTTGCCGAAGCGGGCTCACGGGGCGGTCGTGGTCGTCGATGACGGGCGCCCGGTCGGTGTCGTGACCGAAGCTGACTGCGCCGGCGCCGACCGTTTCGCGCAGCTGCACCAGGTGATGTCGACGCGTCCGCTTACCCTCACCGCGCCGGCTGATCGGTCCGTCGACGTCGAGCAGGCATTTCAGCAGCTCGAAGCAGGCCGCCGCAAGCTCGCGCCCGTCGTCGACCTCGACGGGATGTTCCTTGGCATCCTGACCCGCACCGGGGCACTGCGCTCGACCATCTACCAGCCCGCGTTGGACGCGTCCGGACGACTCCGTACCGCCGCCGCGATCGGTATCAACGGCGACGTCAAGGGCAAGGCCGCCGAGTTGCTCGACGCCGGCATCGACGTCCTCGTGCTCGACACCGCCCACGGCCATCAGGTTCGCATGCTCGACGCACTGGCGGCCGTGCGCGAACTTGCGCCGACGGTGCCTGTCGTGGCAGGCAACGTCGTGTCGGCCGAAGGCACCCGGGAACTGATCGAGGCAGGTGCGGACATCGTCAAGGTCGGCGTCGGTCCTGGAGCGATGTGCACTACGCGAATGATGACCGGTGTCGGACGACCGCAGTTCTCCGCCGTGGTCGAATGCGCCGCCGCGGCTCGCTCGTTGGGCGGCAATGTCTGGGCGGACGGAGGGGTGCGCCACGCCCGCGACGTCGCGCTTGCCCTCGCAGCGGGCGCGTCGGCCGTGATGATCGGCTCGTGGTTCGCGGGGACTCTCGAGTCGCCGGGCGACCTGCACATCGCCGCGGACGGCCGGGCGTACAAGGAGAGCTTCGGCATGGCCTCGGCCCGCGCAGTCGCGCAGCGGACCAGCGGCGACGGTGCGTTCGAGCAGGCGCGCAAAGCCCTGTTCGAGGAGGGCATCTCCAGTGCGCGGCAGTTCGTCGACCCGTCCCGTCCAGGCGTGGAGGACCTGATCGACACCATTGTCGCCGGCGTTCGCTCGGCATGTACCTACGCCGGCGCAGCCACGCTGGAACAGCTTTTCGAGCGTGCCGTGGTCGGTGTGCAGTCGGCGTCCGGCTTCGCCGAGGGGCGGCCGCTCCCGGCCGGCTGGTGAGAAACGGGCACGGCGGTGCCAGACTTGCCCCATGCCGCTACCTATGTCGCCGACCAGCTCGATCTTCCTGCTGAGCGAGACGCGAGAGCACCCGATGCACGTCGGCGGCCTGCAGCTGTTCCAGCCGCCCGACGGTGCGACTGCGCTCGACGTGCGTGAGATGTTCGACGTCGCCATCGCTCAGAACGAGGTCGCGCCGCTGTTTCAGAAGCGTGCCCGCCGCTCACTGACCTCGCTCGGGCAATGGGCTTGGGAGATCGACGAGCGTTTCGATCTCGAACATCACGTGCGGCGCAACGCTCTGCCGCAGCCGGCGCGGATCAGGGAGCTGTTCGTGCTGGTCTCGAGGCTGCATTCCTCGCTTCTCGATCGGCACCGTCCACTGTGGGAGATGCACCTGATCGAGGGGCTCGCCGACGGGCGTTACGCCGTCTATCTCAAGACCCATCACGCCCTCATGGACGGGGTTTCGTCGCTGCGGATGCTGTCGCGGATTCTGAGCGAGGACGCCGATGAACGCGACATGCCAGGCCCCTGGGCACCCCGCCAGGTGTCGCGTTCCGTCGAGCGGGACAGCCCGGGTGTAGTCGGAGTATCGGTCAGCGCCCTGCGCAGTGCGCTTTCGCTCACCGGCGACGCGCTCGGTCTCGTCCCGGCACTCGCGCGCTCAGTCAACCGCGGGCTGCAGCAGGAGAGCGGAGCGCTGTCGTTCTCGGCGCCCCAGACCATGTTCAACGTTCCGATCACCGGTGCGCGCCGCTTCGCCGCCCAGTCGTGGCCGATGGAGCGGATCCGCCAGGTCGGCAAGGCCAGCGACACGACGGTCAATGACGTCGTGCTTGCGATGTGCTCCGGCGCGTTGCGCAGCTACCTGCTGAGCATGAACGCGCTCCCGGAGTCGCCGCTTATCGCGATGGTGCCCGTGTCGCTGCACGGTTCAGGGCCGAGCAGTCAGGACGGCGGTGGCAATGCCGTGGGTGCGGTGATGTGCAATCTCGGGACGCACCTGAGCGAGCCGGCCGAGCGGCTGGCGGTCGTGCACAACTCGACGTCGGCGGGAAAGAAGTCGATGTCGGGGATGAGCCAGGCTCAGATCCTCGCGATGACCGCGCTAGGGACGAGTCCGCTCGCCGTCTACCCGTTGCTGCGTCTGAACGGCCGAGCACGGCCCCCGTTCAACCTGATCATTTCCAACGTCCCCGGGCCGAGGACCGCGCTGTACTGGAACGGTGCGCGGCTGGACGGGCTGTACCCCCTGTCCGTGCCGCTCGACGGGCAGGCGCTCAACATCACGGTGACCAGCTACTCGACCGAGATCGCGTTCGGCCTCACCGGGTGCCGCCGCACCGTGCCGCACCTGCAACATCTGCTCGGTTACCTCGACGACGAACTCGCTGCGCTGGAACTCGCCGTCGGGGTGTAGCTGTCCGGTCTCGTCGCGTCGCCGGAGCCGCAATGCGTTCACCCATGCCGGCACGGAGTGCGATCTATCGAGCGTGCGGGGTGAGCTTGGTGAGGTCGACCTTCGCGACACGGCGTCCGAGCGCTGGCGCAAAGCGGCGGATCGCCCGCGAGATGCGCGCTTCCGCGCCGAGCACCGCGATCGGCTCATTGCGCCGGGCGGCGCGAACGATGTGTTTCGCTAGCCGATCCGGGGTGTAGTTGCGTCGCCGGTACGCGGCACCGGCCCGCGCGCGCAACTGCTCCTGGGTGCGCTCGTCCGTGCCGACGTAGATCGTGCTTGTCGAGATGTCGCTGTCGACGAAGCCGGGACAGATCGCGGTGACGCCGATCCCTTCCCGGTCGAATTCGGCGCGCAGGCACTCGGTCAGCATCAGCACTGCCGCCTTGGTGGTGGCATAGGCTGGAAACGCGATCGACGGCGAGAAGGCGGCCGCACTCGCGATGTTCACGATCTGCCCGCCACAGCCGCGGTCGAGCATTAGCCGGCCGAACAGGCGGGAGCCGTGGATGACACCCCACACGTTTACGCCGATAATTCGTTCCCAGTCCTCAACCCGGGTCAGCAGGAAGCGTCCGCCCATCCCGATGCCGGCATTGTTCACGACGACGTCGGGCACGCCGTGCTCGGCGTTCACTTGCCTCGCGAAGCGCTCCCAAGCGGCGGTGTCAGCGACGTCGAGGTGATAGCTGGCGGCCCGCACCCCGAGCGCAGCGAGTTCGGCCACGGTGTCCTTCGCGGCCACATCGTTCACGTCCGCGATCACAACGTCCGAGCCGTGGCGAGCGAATTCCAGCGCAGTGGCGCGACCGATGCCTCTAGCGCCGCCCGTCACGACGACGAGTGGCCGGTCGGGCATCGGTGCGCCGCGTTCCACGTGTTCCACGAACTCGCCCACGCACCTCGCAATGACGTCGGGGCGTTCGCAGATCACCCAGTGCCCACCGGCGAGCGCGCGAGTACGCAGGTTCTCGACGAACGGCACCGGAGCCTGCGCCGCGAAATCCGGGCGTATGTACGCATCGCGCTGCGGGATCAGCACCTGCACCGGGATGGCGATCGGCCGTGGGCGCCTCGTCGTTTTGAGCCGATTCGCTCGGTAGAGCTGCAGACCGTTCACCCAGTCGGCGGTGCTCCGAGCCGGCACCGCGGCGAGCGCCTCGGCGCTGCGGCTGCGCGAGCTGGCGAGTGCGGCGATCCGGTCGAACAACCCTGTGCGCGCGGCAACCTCGGGCAGCCATGGCACCTGGAAGACAAGCGTGTAGTAGGAGGTCGCAAGCTGACGGGCTGTCGCAATCAGGTGTGCGCGGGCGTCGCCTACCCACGCCGCTGCGTGCGCCAGCGACGGTCCGGAGATCGAGGTGAAGCTCGCAATCCGACCGTCCAGTCGGGGATCCTCCAGTGCGGCCCAGCATTGGATCGAACCCCAGTCGTGGCCGAGCAGATGCACGCGATTCGCCCCGGCCGCATCGAGAACAGCGATCAGATCATCGACCAGATAGCGCATCTGATACCCATCCCGACCGGTCGGTCGGCCGGACTGGCCCGCGCCGCGCACGTCGTAGCGCAGCACGCGATAGCGTTCGCCGAGAATTGCAGCGACACCGTCCCACACGCAGTGGTTGTCCGGGAATCCGTGCACGGCCAACACAATCGATCCATCCGGCTGTCCCGACTCGTACACGGCCACGCTCGTGCCGTCGGGCGAGGTGATCACCGGCTCGACTAAACGCTGCCGGTGGAGGCGATGTCAACGTGAGTTAAGGTCGACGGCGACGAGAGGTGGACGGCATGCGGGTCGCGTTACTAGGCACCGGAACGATGGGCGCCGGAATGGCTCGCTCACTCAAGCGTGCGGGGCACGAGGTTGCGGTCTGGAACCGCACCATTTCTAAGGCTGAGCCGCTCGCCGATGACGCGATCGTCGTGGCGACTTCGGTCACCGACGCAGTTGCCGGCGCGCACGCGGTGTTGAGCGTGCTGTTCGACGTCGACTCGGTGCTGCAGATCAGGGACGAGCTGCTCGCAGCCTTGGGCAGCGACGCCGTGTGGTTGCAGACCTCGACGGTCGGACCGGCAGGAGTGGCACGGATTGCCGACGGTATCGGCGATGCCGCCTTCCTAGACGCTCCCGTGCTGGGCACCCGGCAGCCCGCCGCAGACGGCAAGCTCGTGGTGCTCGTATCCGGCGACCCGGCATTGGTCGAGCGCGTGCAGCCGGTGCTGGACGCGATCTCGACGCGCACCGTCTTTGTCGGCGAACAGATCGGGAGTGCCAGCGCGCTCAAGCTCGCCTGCAATGCCTGGATCGCCTCGATCACCGCTGCCCTCGGGCAGTCGATCGCGCTGTCCAGCGCGCTCGGGGTCGATCCGGCGCTGTTCTTGAAGGCGATCGACGGCGGCCCGGTCAATTCGCCGTATGCGCAGGTCAAGGGCGCGGCAATGCTCGCCGGGAACTACGAGACGTCGTTCGCGGTCGACGGTGTGGTCAAGGACGTCGACTTGATGCGGGCCGCGGCGGCCGATATCGACTTCCCGTCGCCGTTGCTGGACGCAGTGCGCACGCTGTTTGCGCGCGCGTCCGACGAAGGTCACGGCGGCGACGACATGGCCGCCGTGCGCACCGCGTTCCCGTGACGGCATCGCGCAGCGGTCGTGTCGGTGTGCATGTCCAGCAGTCGCTATCGGCGCAGAGCAGACGGCGATAGCGGCACTTGTGAGTGCAATCCGTTCCCCACGCCCGCGTCGCTAGGCGGAGCCGCCACGGTCATCGATCGCTCGGAGCGGGGTGTGGGCGGCGGGCACAGTCTCGGCGGCGCTCGGGGGCCCCGGCGGCGTGCCGTCACCGAACGGACGCCCGCCGAGTTGCTCGCGATGGTGCTTGCTGAGCCAGTTCGAGAGGTCCGGACCGGCAGGGACAATCCCGGTGGGGTTGATGTCCGTGTGCACAAGGTAGTAATGCCGCTTGATGTGCACAAAGTCGGTGGTGTCGCCGAAGCCAGGCGTCTGAAACAGGTCGCGGGCATACGCCCAGAGGACGGGCAGCTCGCTGAGCTTCTGCCGATTGCATTTGAAGTGCCCGTGATAGACCGCGTCGAAGCGAGCCAAGGTCGTGAACAGCCGCACGTCCGCCTCGGTAATCGTGTCGCCGACAAGGTAGCGCCGGCGTTCCAGTCGCGCGCTGAGCCAGTCAAAGCGATCGAAGAGTTGCCGGTAAGCCCTGTCATAGGACCCCTGCGATCCGGCGAAACCACAGCGATAGACACCGTTGTTCACGTCGCGGTACACGAATTCGGCGACCTCGTCGATCTCGGCGCGCAGTGGCTCGGGGTACAGATCCGGCGCGCCCGCACGGTGGTAGCGACTCCACTCGGTGGACAGATCCAGGGTAATCTGTGCGTAGTCGTTCGTGACGACCTGCCCGGTAGGGACGTCCACGATCGCCGGCACGGTGATCCCGCGGGAGTAGTCGGGCACGCGGGCGAAGTAGGCCTGCTGCAGCCGTTCGATGCCGAGCACCGGGTCACGCCCGTCCTGGTCAAGGTCGAACGTCCAGCTGTTCGCGTCGTGGGTCGGCCCGCAGATACCCATGGACAACGCCGGCTCGAGCCCGAGCAAGCGACGCACGATGATCGCGCGGTTGGCCCACGGGCAGGCGCGCGCGACGACGAGGCGGTACCGCCCCGCCTCGACGGGGTAGCCGTCGTGCCCGTCCTCGGTAATGCGGGTGCTCAGGCAGTTGTCGTCCCGCGTGAACTCGCGGCCTTCGTCAACGTAGGTAGCCGTATCGGAATTTGCCATAGCGCCATCCTGCCCGAGCGGCGGTTCAGCCGGGTGTTGCGCCGAAGGACCGCTCGCGACAGGATCAGATTCAGTGCCCGTTTTCCGCCGTCTGCCCTGACCCTCAACGTGGAGGTACCCGGTGAATCGCCGCTCGCTGGCCTTGCTGCTCGCATCAGTCGCTGCCGTGCCGATGGCGGTGATGGCGGTCGGCGGCTCAGCATCGGCGCGTCCCGCCGCTGCTGCTGCGTTGCCCCGCTCGCCCGAGCTGAGCACGGCGAACAGGCTGGCCGACCGGCGCTCCTTCGTTCTGGGCACCCGCTTCTACGAGGTGGGCGCCGAGGACGGCTCGTACCCGGCGGAGGGTTTTCACACCAGAGGCGAGATGGGCGGCTTCTGGAGCATGCCGATCAAGCTGTTGGACGGCGTGTGGTTCAAGCTCGGCGACACTTGGTTGACGTCCACCCGCTACACCAGCGGTTGGGGTTACTCCCGGATGGACTTCGGGTCGGTCGGCGGTGTCGACATCAGTCGCACCGACTTCGCGCCGGACGGCACCCGGGCTGGGCTGATCGGGGTCACCCTGAGCTCCTCCGCGCCACGCACCGTCCAACTGACAATGGACGCGCATTCGGAGTTGATGTCGAGCTACCCGTGGGGTGAGACCACACCTAACCAGCTCGCGGCGAATCTGGCGGACGTCGGCACCTACCAGGACGGTCAGCTGGTATTCACCGACAACGGGACGCCACCCATTCCCAACAGCACCAGTCACTCGTGGGCAGCGGTCGTGGGCTCGTCGCTCGCGCCGCAGTCGCATGAGCTCGGCCCGAACTTCCGCGGCCCGCAGTCGGCGGACGTGGTGTGCCCCGCGTCCGGCCCGAATGCCCCGACCCAGCCGCCGCGATGTGACGACACGGCATACGGCAAGGGGACCGGCGGCGAACTCGTCTACAACGTCGACGTGCCCGCAGGCAGCCGGACGGTCTGGTTCGGCGTCGGCGGATCGAGCGACGGAGTGAACACCGCGATCGCCAACCATGACACCGTGCTGGCGGCACCGGAAGACCTCCTGCAGGCCAAGATCAACGACCGGCTCGCGTTGGGTGCTCACACGGCCGTCGACTTGCCGGGGGACCGCCTGCTGCAGCGCAGCGTCGACTGGAGCAAGCAGAACATCGCCGATGCCCGCCAGCGCGCCGACGACCTGCAGTTGCGGATCACCAACGCCGGAACCCAATACCCCGCACCCGTCGGAACGTTGGGCACCGCCGAATGGATCGGCGCGGGCTGGCCCGACTACCCGTGGATCTTCGGCACGGACGGCGAGTACACCGCGTTCGCCGCCGTCGCGAGCGGCCAGTTCACGTCCATCGAAAATCATTTGCGGGCACTGCAGCAGATCAGCGACATCGTTAACGACAAGAGCGGCAAGGTCATCCACGAGACGACGCCTGACGGTTCGGTGTTCTTTGGCGCGAACAGCGATCCCGGCAATACGGACGAGACGGTGAAATTCCCGAGCGCCGTTGCGCTGGTGTGGCGCTGGACCGGTGACAACGCCTTCCGCGATGAGATGTATGACTTCGCCGTCCGCAACATGCACTTCGTTTTCGACCAGCTCGACGTCGATCGTGACGGCTGGCCTGAGGGCGCCGGAAACGTGGAACGCACCGGCATGGGGATAGAGAAGCTCGACAACTCCGTCTACACCATCCGCGGGCTGCTCGATCTTGCGGCGATGGCCGCTTCCAAGAACGACATGGCGACAGTGCACTGGGCGACCTCGCGGGCCCGACACCTGCGGCAACGCTTCGAGAACGCCTGGTGGTACGGCAAGGACACCGCGTCCTACGCCGACTCGCTCGATGACCCGGGCAACGTCAAGCTGTTCCAGCGGTACTGGATCGGGTTGACCCCGGTCGAAGCGGAACTGCCTGCCAACGGCAGTACCCCGGCCGGGCCGCTGGCGGACCTCACTCATGCGACGGCGACCGTCGCGCAGCACGAGCGGCCATGCTTCACCGGTACTTACGGGCTGTATCACACCGGCACCGGGCCGACCTCGGACGCGAAGGGAAACCCCGGTCCGACGTGCGACCAGGTCACGTCTGCGGCACCGAGTGACCGCACGATCTTCACCCTAAACACGGCGATAGCTGCAGTAGCAGAAGGTGCCTTGGGCCGGTCCGGCGCGACCCAGATGGGCCGTTACACCACCGCCAACGCGACCGTGCAGATGAGCCCGTCGGTCTGGGAGGCGCCGGGCATGATGCCGGAGATCTCGCCGTCGCCTGACTTCGGGGCGAACATCGACAAGCTGTTCACCGAGCGCTCGAGCGGGCTGCAGGCGTGGGGCTCCTACGGAGTGTTGTGGCCGGTGGTGCACTTCGAACTCGGGGTCGCACCGGATCTCGGCAACGGCCGGTATTCAGTCGTGCCGCAGGTGCCGAACGGCCAGCACTACGTCGCGGGCAAGAGCATCGCTCTCGGTTCCGGGGACATCGACGTCGCGGCTTCGCGGCGCGGGGCGATGCTGACGACTCGAGTGACCTCGCGCGTCGCCGCCACCCTGACGATCGGCGCGGTCGTGCCGGCTGGCCGACAGATCGCGGCGGTCACCCTCGACGGTGCCCCCGCATCCCACCGGGTCGTGACGACCGCCCGCGGCACCGAGGTGCTCGTCGACGCCGGTATGGCAGCGTCCGCAGTGCTGCGCGTGCAGTTGGGCTGAGCATTCGAAGCTTGCTTACCCTGCGGATTTGCGTGCGCGAAATGCCGCGACGTTGGTGCGGTTCGCGCATGTGGTCGAGCAGAACCGCCGGGAGCGGTTTTTGGACAGGTCGACCAGCACATCGTGGCAGCTGTCGGCCGCGCACGTCTGTAACCGGTTCAGCTCACCCATGCGAATGACCTCGGTGACCGCCATCGCTGCCTCGACCGCCATCCGGTCGGCCAGCGGCGCGTGCGCAGGCGTGGCGTGCAGGTGGTAATCCCAGTCGTCGTGCTTGACCAGCTGGGGGAGGGCGTGCGCGTCCCGCAATAGGCGGTTGACGATGCCGACACAGCTGTCCTCGTCAGCGCGCCACAGCTCGGCGAGTTTCGGGCGGAGCCGTCGGACGGCATCGAGCTCGGTGCGGGTGCGGGTACGGCGGCCGGTCCATCCCCAGGTACCGACGAATTCGTCGAGCGCGTGGACGTCGGGCAACTCGTCCTCGGCTTGCAGCGCGGTGTTGACCAGCGCGGCGGCCGCAGCCAAAGCCACTTCGGTGTCATGAGCAAAAAGCATGTTGACTCCTTTCACTGCGACCTATAGCGTCATAACCGTACCGCAAATTACAACTTACGGAGGTTGCATCGATGGACGCCACGAACAGCGGGGCCGGCCTGGCTCTCGCGATGGTGTCCGCCGCAAGCTTTGGCACGTCGGGAACATTCGCTAGCGCACTGATCGATGCCGGATGGACGCCCGGGGCCGCTGTGACTGCCCGGATAACGGTGGCCGCGCTGCTGCTCACCGTCCCGGCGCTCGTCCAGATGAGAGGTCGGTGGGGTCGATTGCGCGAGGGCGCACCCGCGGTGATCACTTACGGTCTGGTGGCGGTCGCGGGGTGCCAATTGTGTTTCTTCAACGCCGTCCAGCGCGTGTCGGTCGGGGTCGCGCTGCTGCTGGAGTATCTCGGCATCGTGCTCGTCGTGGGCTGGATGTGGTTGCGCCACGGACACCGTCCGAGGCGGCTGACCGTCGGGGGAGCGGTGACGGCGCTCGCCGGGCTCGTACTCGTGCTCGATCTCACCGGTTCGCAGCGCATCGACCCGGTTGGCGTGCTGTGGGGCCTCGCGGCCGCGGTCGGCCTGGCCACCTACTTCCTGCTGTCCTCGGCGGCACATGAGCCGTTGCCGCCGATTGCGATGGCGTGGGCAGGCATGACGGTGGGCGCGCTCGGACTGTTGGCCGTCGGTGCCGTGGGCGCATTGCCGATGCATGTCGAGTTCCGCGCCGTGCACTTCGTCGATCACACGGTGAGTTGGGTGGTCCCTGTCCTCGGGCTGTCGTTCGTCGCGGCGGCGCTGGCCTACGTCACCGGCATCGGCGCAGCACGCAGACTCGGAGCCAGGCTTGCGTCCTTCGTCGGGCTCACCGAGGTACTTTTCGCAATCCTGTTCGCCTGGCTGCTGCTGGGCCAATTGCCGGGCGTGGTGCAGATCATTGGCGGCGCGTTCATCGTCGCCGGCGTCGCGCTGGTGCGTGTCGACGAACTGCGCGGGGATCGCGTGCCCAAAGCCGGCCGGTCGCGCGGCCGCGCGATGATCCGATAACGGTTCCGGCTAGCCGATCCGCCGGTCGGTGCCCGCCCAAGCATCGGAGCGCAGCACGAACTTCTGGATCTTTCCCGTCGACGTCGTGGGAAGTTTGCCGAAGGTGACGCTCTTGGGTGCCTTGAATCTCGCGAGGCGCGTGCGCACGTGTTCGATGATCTCCGCTTCGGTGGCCGACGCGCCGTCCCGAAGAGTGACGAACGCCGCCGGCACCTCGCCCCAGCGCTCGTCTGGGATGCCGATAACAGCAACGTCGAGAACCGCGGGATGGTCCGCGATTGCCTGCTCGATCTCGACGGATGCGATGTTCTCGCCGCCCGAGATGATCACGTCCTTCGTCCGGTCGCGGAGTTCGACGTACCCGTCGGGATGGCGCACTCCGACATCGCCGGTACGGAACCACCCGTCGGGCGCTGCCTCCGCTGTCGCGTCACGATCCTTGAAGTAGCCGAGCATCACGTTGTTGCCGCGCAGGGCGATCTCGCCCGTCGTCGTCGCATCGGCGGGCACGTCAATGCCGTCGTCGGTGATCACCCGAACCGCAAAGGAGATCATGTTCCCGACGCCCTGCCGGGCCTTGAGACGAGCCTGCGCGTCGGCATCGAGACCGTCCCACTCAGGACGCCAGTCGCAGATCATTGCCGGACCGAAGGTTTCGGTCAATCCGTAGAGGTGCGTCACGTCGAATCCCAATTCATCCATCCGGCGCAAGATCGCCGGCGACGGCGGAGCGCCTCCTGTCGCGACCCGCACGGTCCGCCCGAGCGGGGCGGCATCCGGTGAGTACGCGAGCATCGACAGCACGGTCGGGGCACCGTTGAGATGGGTCACGCCCGTGTCGCGTAGCAGCCGCCAAATCTCGACGGGGTCGACCTTGGGCAGGCAGACATGAGTGGCTGCGGCCGCGGTAACGGCCCATGGGAAACACCATCCGTTGCAGTGAAACATCGGCAATGTCCATAGGTGCACCGAGGACGGCGACAAGCCTGTGTGCCCGACCATCGCCAGTGCCTGCAGGTACGCGCCGCGATGGTGATACATCACGCCCTTGGGTCTACCCGTCGTCCCGGACGTGTAGTTGATCGACAGCAGGCTGCGCTCGTCATCCGGGCGAACGGCGCTCGGAACCGCATCCGCGAGAAGTGCCTCGTACTCGTCCCCGGCTCGAATGCGCCTCGGTGGCCGGCTCATTGCAGCCAGCGCCTCGTCGAGCAGGTGGTCGAAACTGGGATCGTGGACGAGTACCGATGCCTCGCAGTGCTCGAGGATGTGAGCGACCTCCGCGGCGGACAACCTGGTGTTGATCGCCACGAGTGGCACCCCGGCCCAGGGCACGCCGAAATTGGTCTCCAACATGACGTGCGTGTTCGGGGCGAGCACCGCGACAGGTCGTCCGTCGGCCAGTGGTGCGAGGGCTCCGGCGAGTCGCCGGCTTCGATCGTGCAGCTCGGCGTACGTCCACCGCTCGGCACCGTCGATAACCCCTGTCCGGTCGCCGTGCGCGGTCGCGGCGCGGTCCAGAAAGGCCGTCGGGGTGAGCGGTTCGTAGGATAGCGATGCGAATTCTTCGGTCATGGTGCTGCTCCCATTGGCTCAGCGTGCGTCAGGTTGTTAACGGGCCGCTGCCGAACCGGCTCGGAGTTCAAGTCTCGTCCAAGGCGCCGCTGCGCACCACTCGATCGGAACTCATCGTTGCTGGTGGCATAGCACTCTGGCGCTACGATGTGGAGGCACACGACGATCAGCCTGCGCGAGCTGCGAACATTGAGGAGCACGACGTGGCTCATTGAGCCACGAGCGTGCCCCTGCTCAATCAGAGCAGGCCGGCAGACCGAAAGGCTCGGTCGTAGATGGCGCGAATGACTGGCTCCTTGCGAGCGTTGTAATCCATCACGTGTTCACCAGCAGCATTCGAGGTCTCCGCGGCGCTGAGCTTGGCGTCGCCATAGAGCGCGACGTCTTCGGGATGCTGGCGTAGCCAGTCGCGCAAGATCCGATGCCGAATCGTCTCCGGGCTCGAAGGGCCGAAAACATGCACGTTGCACCGCGGATCGTCGAACGTCAGGGCGCGGTGCTCGTGCCACCAGGGCTCACGAATAATCAGCTCAAAGCCCGCCCGCTCCAACGGCGCTAGCCAGTTCGCCTCGTCCGCGGGATCGGCGACGGTCAAGTCGATGTCGATGATGGGTTCCGCGGGCAGGTCCGGCACGGATGTCGAACCGATGTGTTCCACAGCCAGTGCCCGTGGACCCAGCGCACTGCGGATCAGTTGCATCAGCACGACGAAGTCGTCGGGCCAGTGGTCATCCGCTTCCACGACCTGTATCCCACTACGTGGCTGCTTTCCCGCTAGCCAAGAGGATTGCCCCTCGGGCGGCCGAGCATCGTGGTGCATCGTAATCTCAGCGGGGGTTGGCACTGGTAGAGCGTACGTCGAGTAACGCCTCGGGGCGGAGAGCCTGCCGTGCGGCGAGCAGCTTCGTTGCGACCGCACAGGCGGCGGGCGGAATGGCTCGAGATTGGCAGATCGATCTTCGAGTGGACGAGATTGCGGTATCTCAGCCTGTCGTGTCGTGCTCGGTTTAGTGGCCGACCGAACAGGCGATTGTCGCGCTAGCCAAACGCCGTGTTCGATCGTGGAGGACGGGGCGGCTGGGGTCAGCGTGGTTGGGTCTAGCCGCCAGTATCCGACCACGACGGAGGTACGAATTCCGCCGCGACTACGTGGTGCCCCCGGGCGAGTCCGATCAGTGACTTGCCGCGGCCGATGTCGAGAACGCGCGCCCGGCATCGTCCCCCGTGCGAACGCGGTCACAATGGTCGCGGCGCATCGAAAGGAACACTCATGGCCAAATACTTGCTGCTCAAGCACTACCGCGGCGGCCCGGCTCCCGTCCTCGACATCGACCCGATGGATCGGTGGACGCCGGCGGAGATCGACGCGCATATTCAGTACATGCACGATTACGCGACCAGGTTGGAGGGCACCGGTGAGTACGTAGACGGCCAGGCGCTGTCCCCGCAGGGAACGTTCGTCCGCTACGACGGTGCGGGCCAGCCGCCGGTCACCGACGGCCCGTTCGCCGAGACCAAGGACCTGATCGCTGGTTGGATGGTGATCGACGTGGAGACCTACGAGCGAGCCGTCGAGCTGGCGGGCGAGCTCTCGGCTGCGCCTGGTCCGGACGGCAAGCCGATCTATGAATGGCTCGAAGTACGTCCGTTCCTGACCGCCATGCCTACCGTGGCGGAGTGAACCAGACACTGCTGCGGGAGCTGATTCCCGCGGTCACCGGTGTCCTCGTCCGTCGTGGCGCCGACTTCGCGACGGCCGAGGACGCCGTGCAGGAGGCGCTGATCCGGGCGCTCGCGACGTGGCCGACGAACCCGCCGGCGGACCCGAAGGGCTGGCTGACCACAGTCGGCTGGCGCAAATTCCTCGACACGAACCGCACGGCGAACTCCCGGCGCACCCGCGAGGCGCGAATCGAGGCCGAGCCACCGCCCGGCCCGACCGAGGACGCCGACGACACCCTGCAGCTCTACTTTCTCTGCGCCCACCCGTCGCTCACCCCGTCGTCCGCGGTGGCGCTCACGCTGCGAGCCGTGGGCGGCCTGACAACACGGCAAATCGCCGAGGCGTACCTGGTCCCGGAGGCGACTATGGCGCAGCGCATCAGCCGGGCCAAGCGCACAGTCTCCGGCGTGCGCTTGGACGAGCCCGGTGACCTGGCGACCGTCCTTCGGGTGCTTTATCTGGTCTTCAACGAGGGCTACAGCGGTGAGGTCGACCTCGCCGACGAGGCGATCCGGCTGGCCCGACAGGTTACGTCGATGACCGACGACGAGGAGGCGGCCGGCCTACTCGCGCTGATGCTGCTGCACCATGCCCGCCATGCCGCGCGTACGACACCCGACGGTGCGCTCGTACCGTTGGCCAAGCAGGACCGGTCCCGGTGGGACACCGAACTGATCGCAGAGGGAGTGGCGATCCTCCAGGTGGCGCTGGCTGGCGACCGACTCGGCGAGTACCAGGCGCAGGCCGCGATCGCCGCCCTGCACGCCGACGCACGCACGGCGGATGAGACCGACTGGGTGCAGATAGTTGAGTGGTACGACGAGCTCGACGCTCTCACCAACAACCCCGTCGTACGTCTGAACCGTGCCGTCGCGATAGGCGAGGCGGACGGGGCGCAGGCCGGCCTCGCCGTGCTCGTACAGCTAGATCCCAAGGTCCCCAGATACCTGGCGGTCGAGGCGTACCTCAGGGGGCGGGCAGGCGCCCTCGCGCTCGCTGCTCGGCTGTACGGCGACGCGGCCCGCGCTGCCACCAACGTCGCCGAGCGCGATCACCTCACCCGACAAGCTGCGCGCCTGCGCGATGCGCTGCGAGATTGATATCCCGTCTCGGAGACCTCGAGCTCGCGGTGGTGCAGCCGCCCTAGCCAGCAACTACTGGCTACCGGTAACCGGCAATATTCGGTCTTGAACAACCGGGCCGACTCTCATCGACGTCAGACTCGGACGACTGCCGGCCCGCCAACTCCCTCGATGACATCGAAGTCGTGGTCCTGGGTGACGACGTCCATCCCGTTCGCCATCGCGACAGCGGCGATCCACAGATCGTTGATCTTGGCGCTGCGACCTTGTTCCGCTAGACGCACGCGCAATTCCGCCCATCGGCGGGCGGCTTCGGCCGTGACTGGTAGCGCTTCGACGGCGGTGGCAGCCTCGAGGGTCGACAGGCGCCGAGCCCGGGTCGCCGTATTGGTCGCTGCTAGAACACCTGCGCGCAGTTCGCCGAGCGTGACGACGCTGACGGCCGTCTGCTCGGGCAGCGAGTCGACGTCCAGGGGGTGCCCTGACTCCCGTGCGATCAGGACACTCGTGTCGAGCAAGGCAGCACGCGGGCTCACACAGCGTCCAGGTCGTCGGTCGTGTCTCCAGCGATCTCCTCGAGGTCCGTGGACAAACCCGGGTCAGCCTGGTGCTCGGCGCTCAATGCGATGAGATTAGCCTTGGTAAAGAATTGCGGGCGCGCGGCGCGAACGGGGCCGATCTCAGCGACTGGCTTGCCGTTGACCGTGATCGTGACTCGGGTGCCGTCTGAAACTTGCCGTAGGACTTCCGCTGTGTGATTGCGCAGATCGCGAGACGCCACAGTGGTCATGTGCGTCAGCGTAGCAGTCTCGCCACACTCTAGCCCCGCTCGCAGATTGACGTCTGGGTTGAGCCTTTACCGGCAATCGTCAATGTTCGGATCGAAACAATTCGGACGCACTTCGCGCCGCTTTGTGTCTCACCGGTGATACCATCGCCCGATGGAATCCGTGACTGTCCGCGAGCTGCGCAACCACGGGGGAGAGGTGCTCGACCGCGTGGTGCGAGGCGAGGCGCTCGTCGTCACCCGCGATGGCACCGAGGTTGCCGAGCTACGCCCACGAACCCGACGAAGCCCGTCAGCAGCCGACCTGATCGCCCGGCGTCGGCACTTGCCCAGCGTGGACTCTGACGCGCTGCGCAGAGATCTGGACTCCGTGTTGGACGCGACGCTGTGAGCGTCTCGAACGGCCGCGGCATGCTGGACACATCGACGGTCATCCTGTTGGGTCGGCTGGAAGATCCGTCCGACCTGCCACAGGATTCAGTCGTCAGCGCCGTCACACTGGCGGAGCTTTCGGTCGGACCACATGTGGCGCGCACCTCGAAGGAGCGAGCCGCCCGGCAGGCGCACCTCCAACAGGCCGAATCCGACTTCGAGACGGTTCCGTTCGGAGGCGAGGCTGCGCGTGCATTCGGTCGTGTGGCAGCATCCCTGCGATCTGGGGGACGTAAATCGGCGGCACGCGCTTACGACGCCCTGATCGCCGCAACCGCAATTGCCGAAAACCTTCCGCTGTTCACATGCAATCCCGCTGATTTTGCGGGAATCGAAGGGCTCGACGTGCGCGCAGTCCCATACCCGGATCGGTGATCCGAACCGAGCCAGTTCCGGCCGGTGGGCCGCGCCGACGGCTGTCCGGTCTGATCGAATCTGACGCACCTGACGGCGTCGAACGTCTCATCAATCTGACGCAACTCGGGAAGCCGATCATCCCAATGACGGATATGCCACGAGTCCGTGCCCCTCGATCGCCTGGTCGCGAAGTAGCTCGCGACGGCCCTGGACGTCGTCGGTACGCCGCGCGTAGAAGCCCATCCGGTATCCCTGACACTGACAGCGCGCGGGCTGGCCTCTGACGCCGAAGATCGTTTGGACGTCATCGAAGAGCGCTTCACCGACCGGCTGCACCTCGATCGCCATTAGCGCATCCTTACACCCCCACGGCGCACCGCCGGCATCGATTGCAGCAAAGAACTCTATCGCTTGACATAATGTTGCTTATCGGCACAGCTGGGTAGGGTGACGGTGGAGCAGTCGGCTCACGACGCGATCGTCGCGTTGGCGGCTATGACCAACCATCTTGTCCTGGCCACCAGGGATGCGCGGGCGCTGGCCACCTATCAAGCCGCGGGCGTCGAAGTCGAGGTCGTCGCCTGAGCGCACAACTCGACCCCAAGGCACCGCGCTGCACCACTTAGCTCCCCATTAGGCGAGGGCATTTTTGGTCACAATTCAGGCGCAGTGGCCACGCACCCTTGCAACTTAAGCCCTTAAGTACTCTGATGACGTTCAGAAACAGTTTCGAAACCAGCGGTGCCCCGGGTGGCCCACAAGGGTCCGACAGCCGGGCGATCTGCGGCTAGAACGTCGCACGCGGCGGCACCGCGGTGGGCGCAAACGTAAGAGGTCGACAGGCAGACAACCGGACGGGCACCTCAACGTCCGCGTCCGTGACGCGCGGCGTCGCGGTAGCGAAAATGCACGTCAAGGGAGGTTCATGCGGCGTCACTTCGACAAGGTGAGCCATCGAGGGCAGCCCCAGATCTGGCTCGGAGCCAACTTCTGGTCACGCACCGGTGGTCCTCTTATGTGGCGTAACTACGACGGCAACGTCGTCAGCGAAGAGCTTCAGGTGCTTGCTGAACATGGATTGAACATGACCAGGTCCTTCGCCTACTGGCCTGACTTTCACCCCGCGCCGGACCGGATCGACGACGAGATGCTCGACCGGTTCGCCGACTTCCTCGATCGTCACCTTGCGTTGGGGATGCAGAGCGTGCCGACATTCATCATCGGCCACATGTCCGGCGAGAACTGGGATCCCGCCTGGCGCGGTGAGCGTGATCTGTATGCCGACGTTTGGCTGGTCGCGCGACAAGCATGGTTCGCCGGCCAGTTCGTCCGGCGACTCACCGACCACCCAGCGGTCGCGGGTTGGCTGTTGTCCAACGAGATGCCCATCTACGGGCGGCCAAGGCACCTCGGACTCGAGCCGGCGCATCGCGAGGTCGTCACGCCATGGGCACAGCTGCTCATCGAGGCGGTCCGAGCCGCGGGTGGAACGCAGCCGGTATCGACGGGCGACGGAACTTGGGGCGTCGAGATGACCGGACAGGACAACGGGTTCTCCGTCCGTGAGATCGCGCCGCTGGTCGACTTTCTCGGACCCCACGTCTACCGCATGGAAACCGACCTCGTGCGCCAGCACCTGTCGGCGGCCTTCATCTGCGAATTAGCGGGATTCGCCGGAAAGCCAGTAGTGCTGGAGGAGTTTGGTGTCACGACCGATTTCGCGTCGGCGGAGAATGCCGGTCATTACTATCGGCAAGTTCTGCACAACTCGTTGCTGGCCGGTGCGACCGGCTGGATCGCGTGGAATAACACCGACTACGACAGTCTGTGGGCGCAGCCCCCGTACTCGCATCATCCGTTCGAGATGCATTTCGGCATCACCGACGCAGGCGGTGCGCCGAAAGAGCCGCTGCGTGAGCTAGCGAAATTCCGCGCCGTGCTCGATCACATTGACGTTGTCAACTGCTCCCGTCCCGATGCGAGCGTGGCCGTGATCGTGCCGTCCTACCTGGAGATGCGATACCCGTTCACTGAACCTGAGGATCAGACGACTCCGGTAGCAAGTTTGCGACAGGCTTACGTCGCCGCGCGCGAAGCTGATCTGCCGGTGGTACTCGCTCGGGAACTCGACGGGCTGCCCGCAGACGCGGCGTTGCTCATCGCGCCGTCGATCAAGCAGTTGACATCGGGAACGTGGCGCAGACTCGCCCAGCTGGCGAGCGGCGGTGCGACGGTATACGCCTCCTACTTCACCGGCGGTCACGACGTGCAGCGTGGACCGTGGTACGCGGATCTGAACGGCTTGTTCGGCGTCGAGCATCAACTGGTCTATGGTCTCGCGAACCCTGTGGCGGATGAGAGGGTGACGATCACATTCGTTCAGGAATTCGGCGGAATTCCCGTGGGCGCCAGGCTGACTTTCAGAGTCGGTGGCAGCGTGGCTGCGCGGTCCTACCTGCCGGTAAATGCCGCTGAGGCAACCGTTGTGGCGGTCGACGAAGAGGGGCGACCCGCGTTGCTCGTCAATGAGGTAGGAATGGGGAGGGCCGTCCTCGCCACCTATGCCTTCGAGCATTTCGGGGCGCAGCTAGCTGCCGTCAACCCGGAGCCCACTTACCGGATATACAGCGCGCTGGCGGTGATCGCGGGAGTGCAGCGTGACGTGCTCGTCGATGATCCGCTGGTGCACGTCGGTGAGTTGAGCCACTCAGACGGTCGGCGGTTCATCTGGCTCGTCAGCCAGTCGGCTGAAGAACTGCTCGTCAAACCGCAGCTTCGTGACGGACTGCGACTGCGCGCAATCGATCGGGCTGATCCGCTCGGTGATATCTGCCTGGGCCGATTCGGCGTCGAAGTGCTGTGTTTGGAGGCCGATGTGACCTGAAGCGGCGGGAATCAATATGAGAATTGTCGCTTGACCGCGCGGGCTGATCGTACGCGATACGCCGGCAAGCACCGCGAGCCTCGGTAGCACCAGAGTCAGATGGTTGGAGAGAAGAAAATGAAGAGAATGCAGCAGGGGGCACCGTCGCGTCGACGACGCCTGGTCACGGCACTAGTAATTGGCACGGCCAGCGTTGTAGCTCTCGCGGCCTGCTCCAGCGGGTCGAGTTCGAGCTCTGGCCCAGGAACAAACTCCGGCAAGAAGATCAGCCTCAAGATCGCGGACTGGGGCGACTTCGGACTGAAGGGCCTGATCGCCCAATACAAGACCTTGCATCCGAACGTCACGATCACGGAAGTGACCGGCGACTACAACACCACCCACCAGAACCTGCAAAAGTTTCTGGTCGCAGGCAGCGGCGCGCCTGACATCTCGGCAATCGACGAGGGTTTCATCATCAGTTTCCGCAATCAGGCATCGAAGTTCGTCGACCTCGGCAAGCTCGACGCATCCCTCAAGAGCGCCTACATCCCGTGGAAGTGGGATGAGGCCACTCAAGGCGGCCAAACGATAGGCCTGGGCACCGACGTCGGCGGACTGGCCATGTGTTATCGAACCGATCTGTTCAAGAAGGCCGGTCTGCCGACTGACCGTAATGCCGTCAGCAAGCTGTGGCCCACCTGGGACGACTACGTAGCAACCGGGAAGAAGTTCGAAGCCGGCATCGGGAACTCCAAGACGAAGTTCGTCGACGACGGCGTGACGATCATGAATCCGATTCTCGGCCAGCAACCGGTGGGGTACTTCGACTCGAATAACAAGCTGGCCATGTCCGGCGGACCAAAGCTCGCGTGGGACATCGCCAACAAGGTGATCTCGGCCGGGTTGTCCGCGGGCCTGCCGCAGGCCAACGCAACCGCGTGGGCGGCGGGTTTCAAGAACGACTCGTTCGCGACGGTGGCCTGCCCCGCCTGGATGCTCGGACAGATCAAGACGAACGCAGGCGGCCATGGTGTCTGGGACGTCGCTGACATCCCCGGTGGCGGTGGCAACTGGGGCGGATCGTGGTGGACAGTTCCCAAGCAGGGAAAGAACACCACGGCCGCCGCCGACCTCGTGAAGTGGCTCGTGCAGCCAGCGCAGCAGATCGCGGTCTTCAAGGACGCCGGCAACCTGCCCTCCCAGCCCGCGTTGTGGACCAATCCTGCGATTGCCGACTACACGAACCCGAACGCGAACAACGCCCCGACTGGCAAGATCTTCACGGCAGCGGCGGTGAAGCTGCCGAATCCACCGCAATTCCTGGGTACGAAGAACGGTGCCGTTCGCGTCGCCGTTGAGCTGGATCTGACCGCGGTCGAGCAGGGGAAGTTCAACGCGACTTCGGGTTGGGCTCGCGCACAGAAGGACGCCGAGAAGGCCGCCGCCGGCTGAGCCGGCTCGCAGAGATCGTGGGTGGAGGGCCGCCGCCGTGCCCTCCACCCACGACTCGCTGCCGGTTGACTGACATGCGTGAGGACTCAGGCGGGAACCGAAGCCCTGCACAGAACGACAGAGGTGGACAAGATGTCGGAGATAACTAAATCGTCACCGACGACAATAGAGACCGACGAGCCGGCCCGCTCCCCCGGCGGGTCCGACCATCGACTTGGATGGCGATCGCGGCTGGGAAAGATGGACGTCAAGTACACGCCCTACTTGCTGATCTCGCCATTCTTTCTGCTGTTCGCGGTCTTCGGCCTGTTCCCGCTGGTCTACAACCTCGTCGTGTCATTGCGCGTCTGGAAGCTCGATGATCCCACGCAGGACGGTTGGGCTGGCCTGGCCAACTTCAGAAGGGTCTTCAAGGACGGCGACTTTCTGCACGCTCTGATCAACACCTTCGGCATCTTCCTGATCTCGACCATTCCGCAGCTGATTCTCGCGTTGATCTTGGCCGGCCTGCTCAACCGCAAATTGCGCATGCAGACCACGCTCAGAATGGGTATTCTGCTGCCCTACGTCACGTCCGTGGCCGCGTCCACTCTGGTCTTCGGGACGGTCTTCGCCCGCGACACGGGGTTGGCAAACTACGTCTTGCACTTCATCGGGGTGGGTCCGATCGATTGGCAGGCGGGTAAATGGTCCTCCTGGGCAGCAATTTCTGTGATTGTCGACTGGCGTTGGATCGGGTACAACGCGCTGATCTACCTGGCCTCTATGCAGTCCGTGCCGAGGGAGCTTTACGAGGCCGCGGCGATCGACGGCGCCAGCCAGATCAAACAGTTTACGAAGGTCACCGTGCCGATGATCCGACCAGCAATCATTTTCACTGTGGTGTTGAGCACGATCGGCGGACTGCAACTATTCACCGAACCGCTCCTCTTCGACAGCAACCCGAACTCGGCCTCGGGCGGTAGCATCCACCAGTTCCAGACAGTTGCCGTGCTCATCTACAAGGTCGGCTGGAAGGACCTCAACCTCGGGTACGCGGCGGCCATGTCATGGGTCCTGTTTCTCATCACCCTCGGCATCGCTGCTGTGAACGGACTCCTTACGTCCCGGATCGGTGGATCGAAGTGAGCCCTCGATCAGAAATGCCGGACACAACGGACCTGGCCCTCACGACGAGGCGAAGTGGCAGGCGGCGTGCGCACAAACCCATTATGGGTCGCGCACCATCAGACACGCCGGCTCGGCCGCTGACTTATGCGGTGCTGATCCTCACCCTGCTCGTGTTCGCGTTTCCGTTCTACTGGATGTTCATCGTGTCCTCCGGCACGGACGCTGAACTCGCACAGATCCCGCCGAACGTAGTTCCCGGCAGCCACCTCGGGCAAAACGTTTCGAATGTCTTTCACCAGGATGGCGTGTATTTCACGAAGTCACTGATCAATTCCGCGATCGTCTCCACCGTGATCGCCGTCTCGGTGATGTTCTTCTGCTCGCTGGCCGGTTTCGCCTTTGCCAAGCTGCGCTTCCGAGGCCGCAATGTGCTGCTCGCAGTCGTGCTGGCGACGTTGGCCATGCCGCCGCAACTGGGCATTGTGCCCCTCTACATCCTGATCACAAAACTTGGCTGGGCCGGACAGCTCACCTCAGTGATCTTTCCGGGGCTGGTGACCGCATTCGGGGTCTTCTACATGCGCCAGTACATTGCTGATGCCGTCCCGGACGAGTTGATCGACAGCGCCCGGGTCGACGGAGCGTCCACGATCCGTATCTACGCCAGTATCGTGGTCCCAGTAGCTCGACCGGCGTTCGGTGTTCTCGGGCTACTCACCTTCCTCGCGGCGTGGAATGACTTTCAGTGGCCCTTGATCGCGCTGTCGGGCAGCGCGCATCCGACCGTCCAGGTGGCGCTGAGCACCCTTGCCTCGGGCACCCTGGTGGTGTACTCACACCTGCTCGCCGGTGCGCTGCTCGCTACGCTGCCGCTGCTCGTCTTGTTCTTCATCGCCGGTAAGCAGATCGTGTCCGGAATCATGGAAGGTTCCGTTAAAGGCTGAAGGAGCTGCGATGCAGAAACGTCCCACGACCGCCGACATTGCGAAGCTGGCGGGTGTTTCTTCAGGGGCGGTTTCCTATGCGCTAAACGGCCTGCCGGGGGTGTCGAGCACCACGCGACAGCGGATTCTCGACATCGCCAACGACCTCGGTTGGCGTCCGAACATTGTGGCGCGAGGATTGTCGGTGTCACGGGCGCACTCCGTAGGTTGGGTGATTGCCCGAAGTCTGGGTATCGAGCCGTTCTTCATGCGATTCATCACCGGCCTCGAAACCGAGCTGTCCGCCAGCCACACCGGTTTGCTCCTGCAGATTGTCGATGATCACGCGGCCGCGATCGAGGCCATCCAGGGCTGGTGGGCAGAGCGCCGGATCGATGGCGTCATCGTCACCGACGTCTGGCGCGATGACGTTCGGATCGGTGTGATCGATCGGCTCGATATTCCGGGCGTCCTGGTCGGCAGGCCGCGCACGGACAGCCGCTTGCCTGCTGTGTGGAGCGACGAGCGGGTCGCGGTGACATCGGTCGTCGATTACCTCGTCGCGCTCGGGCACCGGCGCATCGCCCGCGTCGCAGGACTGCGCACCCTCGACCACACCCTAGTGCGGACGGCGGCGTTCAAGACGGCGATGCGCCGACACAAGCTGGACGATTCGCGCGTCGAGTTGACAGACTATTCTCCCGATCAGGGCGCCCTCGCGACCCGTAAGTTGCTGACCGCGCCGAAACGGCCGACCGCTATCTCGTTCGACAACGATGTGATGGCCGTGGCGGCCCTCGGTGTCGCCCGTGAAATGGGGCTCGCGGTGCCCGACGACCTGTCGATCGTCGCCGGCGACGACTCCGATCTATGCCTATTGGTCAATCCCACCCTCACAGCACTCTCTCGCGACGTCGCTGCATACGGCGCGCATGCGGGCCGAGTATTGCTGGAGGCGATCGCGAACAAGCATCCGGCGAGCTACCAGGACGAGACATCTCGGCTGGTGGTACGAGCCAGCACGGCGAGCGCGCCAGCACCTGGGCGAGGGCCCTGATCGGGTAGGTGTGTGACGTGCTCAGCCCGCTATCGCCCGACCCGTCCGAGAGGCACATCGAATGACCAGCAGCGAGCCGATCCGATTCCCCACCGACTTCGCGTGGGGCACAGCCACCGCCAGCTATCAGATCGAAGGCGCGACCGACGTCGACGGCCGGGGACGATCGATCTGGGACACCTTCTCCCACACGCCCGGCACGATCCTGGGCGGTGACAATGGCGACGTGGCGTGCGACCACTACCACCGCTACCGCGAGGACGTCGCCCTGATGCGGGAACTCGGCGTGGGCACGTATCGGTTCTCCCTGGCCTGGCCGCGTTTGCAGGCCGACGGTCGAGGCGCGCTCATTCCGGCCGGCGTTGATTTCTACGACCGGCTGCTCGATGAGTTGCTCGGAGCCGGCATCCGGCCGTGGATCACGCTGTATCACTGGGACCTGCCGCAGGCACTGGAGGATGCCGGCGGCTGGCCGGAGCGGGACGTCGCGCTGCGCTTCGCCGAATACGCGGCCGCGGCGCACGGCCGCTTCGCCGACCGGGTGAGCGACTGGACGACCCTGAACGAGCCGTGGTGCTCCGCCTTTCTCGGCTACGCCTCGGGCCATCACGCGCCCGGACGTCACGAGCCGGCCGCCTCGGTCCGTGCCGCCCACCACCTGCTGCTGGGCCATGGGCTGGCGGTAGAAGCAATGCGCTCCGCTCGTCCCGAGCTCCGGTACGGGATCACCCTGAACCTGTTCCCGACCACCGCGGCCACCGATGACCCGGCCGATGTCGACGCCGCCCGCCGGGTCGATGGCGTCTGCAACCGGTTGTTCCTGGACCCGATCCTGCGCGGGCGCTATCCCGACGATGTGCTGGCCGATCTGGCCCCAGTGGTGGGCCGGGACCATATCCGCGATGGGGACGAGAAGCAGATGAGCATGCCGCTGGACGTCCTCGGGATCAACTACTACCGCAAACAAATCGTGCAGGTCAGCCGGCCCGGCTCCCTGTCGGAGCCGAGCCGGGCCTGGGTGGGCGCGGCCGACGTGGAGAACGTGTCGACCGGGCGACCCGTCACCCAGATGGGTTGGGAGATCGCCGCCGACGGTCTGAGCGAGATTCTGCAGCGGGTCTCGCGCGAATACGACGCGCCCGCGCTGTACGTCACCGAAAACGGGGCGGCTTTCGACGATGTCGTCGCCGATGACGGGGCCGTTCACGACCGGCAGCGGGTGGCCTACCTCGACAGCCACGTCCGGGCGGCGCTCGATGCGATAGCGGCCGGAGTGGACCTGCGGGGGTATTTCGTTTGGACGCTCATGGACAACTTCGAGTGGGCCTGGGGATACGGCCGCAGGTTCGGCATGGTCCGCGTCGACTATGCGAGCCAACGGCGCACGATCAAGGACAGCGGACGGTGGTTCGCTGACGTTGCACGAAACAACGTCCTGCGCGCCAGCCGGGCGTGACCGCCGCCGACATCACGGGACCCATGAACTGCATCCGCCTCATGACATCAGGGCCGCCTGGGTCTCGGCGTGGCAGGGCTAATGGCCGACGCCCGGGCACTGGCGCTGCGCAACGACGTCCACTCGATCGCCCGCCGCCTGCGCTGCCGCGTCCTCGTCGAAGGACGACCCGCTCACCAGCGCCGAGTCCACGTAGTCGGCGACCCGCGTCAGGTCCGCCTTGGCTGCCGCCGGCGCCTCGGCGGCGAGCTTGTGCAACAGCGAGTCGACGCGCTGCAAGTCTGCCGGACCCACGAGGCCGAGGTCGTTGGAATTCATCAGGCTGCCGAGTTGCGCGTAGTGCGCGCAGAAGGACCCATCGCTGCTGCCGCCTGCATGCAACGTGATCGCGAGGGTGGCGACGAGCCCGGCCGCGCCGGCCCCGATCGCGAGCACCCACTTCGCGCGGCGCCGACTGCCCGCATCGCTGTTCGAAGCAGTCGTGGACGACGTCGACAGGTCCGTCGGCACATGCTCCCGGGACACGACACCGGCGTTGCACACCTGATCGGTCCACTGCCCGTCGAAGTAGCGCAGTTCGGAGCGTCCCACTGGGTCGCGGTACCAGCCTGAGCGCACCTGCTGTGTGGTCATGGTCTTCGTCCTTTCCGCTGATGTGGCCTCGTTTTCGGGGTGGGACGAGCATCGGCGACACCGCTGAACGGGCGCCAAAAGCCGGCTGAAGATGAGCGCGACACGCTCGAGCTGAGAATCCGTAAGCTCTGCGTATGCCCGGGGGCTTGGCGGAGTCGGAGTCGATACCGGCGGGGTATGAGTTCGTCCGGGTGCTCGGCCACGGGGCGAGCGGATCCGTGGTCCTCGCCCGGCAGGTAGGTCTCGACCGGCTGGTGGCGATCAAGACCATCCTTGCCGGCATGCACGACCGGACCGGTCAGCGCCGCCTCGAGCGCGAAGGCCGGGCGCTGCTCGCGTTGCGCCATCCTGCGGTCGTCGCCGTGTACGAGCTGCGGCAGACGGCGACCGGCGCGGCACTGGTGATGGAGTACGTCCCAGGCTGTGACCTGCGGGCCTTGCTCGACTCGGGCACGCTGCGCGGCTCGCTGGCGGCTTCGCTGCTGGGTGAGATGGCGGGCGCGTTGGCGCACGCGCACGCCGTCGGCATCGTGCACCGTGATGTGAAGCCGGCCAACGTGCTGGTGAGCGTGGACGGGCACGCCAAGATCGCCGACTTCGGGCTGGCCCGGCTGAGCACAGCGCCGGACGGGTTCCGGACGTCCATGCCGGGCGGCACCGGCACTCCGGCGTACATGGCTCCGGAGCAGATCGTGAACCCGTCGGCGGAATTGCCCGCCAGCGACACCTATGCCTATGCGGTACTCGGCTACGAAGTGCTGACCGGATCACGGCCCTACCCGGTGTCGGACGTCGCGGCGGTCATCGACGCGCATCTGCATATGACACCGATCCCGCCGTGGCAGCTGGTGCCGGGCTTCCCCCACGACGTCGGCCGGATCCTGCTCGCCGGGATGGCCAAACATCCGCAGGAAAGACCGTCCCCAGTACAGATCGCCGAGCACATCGGACGGGTCCCGCCGGCTGCGTGGGATGCCATATTCGCCGCGCGCGACGTGCCACCCGTCCGCGCCGGCCTGCCGGGTGCGTCCGCGACCCGTCTCGGCGCCGAGATGGGCGAGCGTAGGGCCGATGTTGGCGTGCCGGAATGGCCGGTGCCGCCCGTGCCGCCGCCCATTGCCGTCAACGTGAGGAAGCGACGACGCGTCAGCCGGATGCAGCTCACGATCATGTTGCTTGCGGCGATTGCCGGCTCGGCCCTCGGACTGCTCGTCGTCCTGCTCGCGAGCCGGTTGTGAGCCACCCCGACTCGGCCGAACTGGACTTCCGCGTCCTCGGACCGTTGCGGGTGGTGCGCGACGGCGTGGACGTCGCGCTGCACGGTGACAAGCCACGCGCGGTGCTTGCATTACTGCTCATGCGGCGCAATAGGCTCGTGCCGACGGCAGCGTTCGCCGAGGAGGTCTGGGGACGAGACGCACCTGAGATTCAAGCGAACCTGCAGGTCGTCATCAGCAACCTGCGGCGGACGCTGGCCGAAGGTCGCTTCGACGTCGAGGCGCGCCGCTTTGTACGAACAGCGTCGTCCGGTTACTCGATCTTGGTCGCCGACGCGCGCTACGACCTCGAGCGGTTCCGCAGGCTGCGCGGTCAGGGCAATCTCGCGCGCACCGCGCGACGTCCGGCCGAAGCAGCCCGCTGCTACGCGGACGCGCTGGCCGAGTGGGGTGGCGAGCGTGGCCTGGAGGATCTCGGCGAGCTGGCGTTTGCCGAAGCTTTCGCGCAGACCGCGGAGCAGGAACTGCTCGGCGTGCTGCAGGCCCGCCTCGACGCCGACCTCGCCTGCCGCCGTCATCAGGAGGTGCTCGGTGAACTCTTTGCCCTGCTGCGCAGATACCCGCTCAACGACGTCTTCTGCAGCCAGCTGCTCGTCGCACTGGCACGCTCAGGACGCTCGGCGGATGCGGCGAATGAGTATCACCGCTTCCGCGAGCAGTACGCGCGCGAGATGGGTTCGGCGGTACCGGAGCCGCTGCGCCGAGTATGGGGTTCGGTGTCGCGACAGGAGGAAGTCGCCGGCGAATACGGCGCGCCACCCACGTCCGGCTATGCCGAGCGGACGCTCGTGGACGACGCGCACGCCCGCCTGCGCGGCGAGCTGGTGCACCGCAACGGCGCCCGAACCGACGTCACGGGCCGGCTCACCATGGGGCGGATCGGCTGCGATCTCCTGCTGGCGGATGCCAAGGTGAGCAAGACGCATGCGGTGATCTCGCCGACCCCCGATGGCTTCGTGATCAATGATCTGCATTCCACGAACGGGACGTTTGTCAACGACGTGCTCGTCGTCGCACCGCAGGTGCTCGCTCACCTCGACCGGATCAAGGTAGGCGACACCGCGCTGGTCTTTCGCACGCTACCGGGCTGAGCGCGCTCAGAACGGGCCCACCGTGATGCGGGTAAGGAAGATGTCGTGCGCGAGCTGCACCAGATCGGGATCCTGATCGGCGGTGGGGCCGTCGAGGTACCAGGCGTCGAAGATCTCGATGCTCGCGTCCTGCCCGGTGACGACGAAGGCCTCGTGGGCGGGGATAATTGCCGGAAATCCTGCCGGGCGCACCCCGCTGCGCAAGAGATCGTCAAGACCGCCAGTCCCGGGCGCGGCTTCGAGTTGCGCAAGCTTCGTCGACCAGTAGTCACGATTGCTGCGCGGCCCGGCCTGTGCGTCGACCTGGATCATCGACAGCGCCAACGTCCGTCCGTGGAACGGGATGGTGACGAGCCGGCGACCGGCGCCGTTCGGGCACGGATGGCGCCTGAAGAAACTGATCATCGGCGTTCCGTACGAATGCGCGGCACAGTCGGTGACCGTGTCCTCGGCGCGCACCGTGGCTACGTAAGTCCGACCTGAGTAGCCGGTAGCGGTGATAGTGCGGCCCACAGCCGGCGCGGGCGGGCTGCTGAGCGGCGGAGCCGGGGTCGTGGCCGGTGCCGGGGCAGTTGCAGCCGGCGCGCCGACGACCACCGGCCCGGTCACGAGCGAGCCGTTGCGGTAGGTGATGGTCGTCGCCCCCCGCCCGGACGGGCAGCAAGCCCCGTCCGACCCGCGAAGGTAGTCACCGCTCGCGACGATGGCACCGCCCGCGACGCGGACACCGCGGGGCACCAGGAAACTTGACCCGATCTTCCCGAGCTCGCCCGGCCGATAGAGCCCGAGCAGCTTCGCGTGGCCGCCGACCGCGCCGTACACCGCGATCGCCTGCCAGCGCGTGTGAAGGCCGGTGCCGGCGTAGCTGCCCGTGCCCGCACACATCAGGCCGAATACGGCGACCGCTGGGCCGGCGGCAAGCTTGCCGTACGTCGGCTGCAGGTTGATGTCGAGAACGTAGCCACCGGGCAGCGTGGCCGACGGGATCGGGAGTGACGCGTGACCGTCCTGCAGTCGGATGTCGTGCTTCTGGAAACACGCCGAGCCGGGCACCGTCGAGTTGTTCCAATCGACGGTCCGCAGGTCGAACGCGGTTGCCTGAACCGGGGAACGCACGCCATTCGTCGCGCCGGCTGCAACCGTGGCCTGCGGATGCGTCCTGCTGTGTTGGTGCCAAACCACGACGGCCGCGGCCGCGGCGACGACGGCGGCAGTGGCCGCCGTCGCCAGCACGCGCCGCGCGCGCGTGAGTCGCCGGGCGCGGTCAAGCGTCCCGCCCGGCCGTGGCATTGGCGTGCCGGCCAGCGGCACTGGCTGGTTGGCCAGGCCCGCCGACAGGGCCCCTCCGGCCGTCAGCGTCGCGCTCACCAGGCCGGCGACGCTCGATCGAGCGAGCCACCCGGCGCCGAAACTCTGGTCGGCCGCTTGGTCGAGCAACGCGAGCAGGTGGGACGCGTCGGACGGGCGCTGGGCGGCCGACGGCGCCAGAGCGGCGTGCAGCACGGCACCGATCGGGCTGGCTATCCCGCTCAGATCGGGTGCACCCCCGCGGAACTGCGCAGCCAGGACCGATTCAGGTGTCGGTCCGGCGAACACTGGACGTCCGCGCAGCAGCAGCGCCAGCACCGCAGCGGCCGAATAGACGTCAGAGGCGGGCTGCAGTGCCATGCCGCGCGCTGCCTCGGGACTCAGATAACCGGGCGTGCCGGACACGCCGGGGACCCCGACCAGCCGGGCGAGACCGAAGTCGACCAGCTTCGTCGTCCCGTGCAGATCGAAGAGCATGTTGGCTGGGCTGACGTCGCCATGGACGATCTGGCGGCTGTGGGCGTACCCGAGCCCCAGCAACGCGCCGCGCACCACTGCCACCGCCTGGACGGGCGACAACCGACCGACGGTCTGCAGCACCGCGGGCAACGTCGCGCCTTCGACCCATTCCTCGACGAGCCAGAGCTGGCCGGGTGTCTCGATCAGATCGACGACGCCGACGATATTCGGGTGTGACAGGTGGGCAAGTAGCCTGGCCTCTGCGCGAAGTCGCTCGACGGATTGCACCGCTGCTGTCGAGACTTCTTTCAGCGCGACGTACCGTCCTAGGGCCGGGTCGCGACCACGCCACACCGACCCGGTTCGTGTGTTGGCTACGCGCCCGAGCAGGTCATATCCGCCGATGCGCCGCGGCGCGGGCCAAGCTTCGCTGTCCATCCGGTCCCCCTGGCGATCGTCCTCGCTGAATCGCGGGCGTCAGTAGCCGCCGCTCGCCTCAGGATTGCCGCCGTCGCTTACGCGCCGCTTCGCGCTCGCCAAAAGGTGCTCCCATCCGCTGGTGGGCGTCAACCAGGTCGGCGCTCTATCGACGTGTCGCCGGTCGTGAGCACGCCCTACCGCGGCGGCACGCCGGGGAAGCCCGGCGGCGTGCGCGGCAGCGAGCAGGCGGTCGGTGGACGCGGCTTGGCGCGCGGTTTGTGCTAGCCGAGCCCGGCGCTCGCGCCGCACTCGCTGCATGTGTACCTGCCGCGCGTGACTCGCTCCAACTCGCCATGCGGCGGGCACTGGGGTACTCCCGTCTCGGACATCACGACATTGCCCATGCGCACGTCCCACCCGCCGTCGACGTCGTGCAGCACGGCGGTGTGCGGCACGAGCGAGCGGGCCCGCTCGACGGCCAGGACGGCATCCTCGGCAGCGTGGAAGGCGGCGCTCTCGGGTGCCCACCCGTCGGGCAGGCCGGCTGCGGTGACCTCGACGCCGTTGGCTCCGGTGTGCACGACAGTCGTCTGTTCGCTGCCATCCGGACGCTGAAAGGTCACGGCGTAGCGGCCGTCGCCCGACATAGCTTCAATTCTGTGCAGTACCGGGTTCACCCGGATAATTGTGCCTTATCCGGCATCCGTCGTGCTCTTCACATTCAGCCGCCGCCGTAGCGTCGCGGCCTCCCGACGCTGCACGCTGATCAACTCCAGCGCGTTCAGGACGGCGAGCACGAGCGCCAGCCCTGTCAGCGACGCGAGCGCCGGCACGTGCACCGCGAGCGGCATGAGCACGGTGACGACACCTGCTGCGCTGAGCCGAGTGCGCGATATCTGCCGGAACATCGCCCAGCGAGTGAAACCGAAGGTGGCGAGATACAACGCTGTCCCGCCGAACAGCAGGCCGGCGATCGTTGCGCTCAGCACATGAGCGGGCTCGGCGACCGACTCGCGCAGCCCCACGGCGACCAGAATGATCGACGCGATGAAGGCGAGGTGGCCGTAGGAGAACACCTGTCGCGTGATGTCGGACTGCACCTTCGCCGTCCGCAGCGCGAAGCGCACCGCGTCCGCCGCGAAATGGAAATAGACCCACCACAAGCCGCAGCTCAGGACGAACGCCGCCGCGACCGCGAAACCCTCGATCAGCGTCAACTCCCCCGCCGGCGCGAACGTGCCGACGGCGACGACGGATTCACCGAGCGCGATAAGGACGAACAGACCGAAACGCTCGGCCAGATGATCGGCGTCGAAGCGCAGGCCACGTAACCGCCCCCGCAGGACGGTCGGCGTCGACAGGTCGATGAGCGCGGCCACGCCCCAGATCGCCTCGCGCGCGCCACCATGCACGAACGCGCCGACGACGAGCAGCGGCCCGGTGACGAGCATCGCCACCACGAACGGGTTGGCGAAGCTGCCGTATCCGGTCACCATCGACCGGAGCAGGCCGAGCCCGAGTACCAGCCGCCCCGCCCAGTAGGCCAGCGCGAACACCATGCCGAGGTGGCCGTATGCAGCCGGCAGCGCCAATGCCATGAACACACCAGCCAGCGCGACGGCGAAGATGCGTACCCGTACCCCCGGTAGGGTCGCGTCCTGCATGTTGGTCTGCACCGACGTGCCGACCCACGTCCAGTAGATCGGCACGAACACGATCAGCGCTCGGAGCAGGCCGCCCCAGGTGTGGTCGTGCTCGATCAGCCCCGAGACGCGTGTGACCGCGACGACGAACACCAGGTCGAAGAACAGCTCCGCCCAGCCGACGCGCTTTTCCGATGCGGCGGACGGCTGCCCCGCGACGATAGCGCCGGCTTCGCTCACAGCCCGATCACATTTGTTCGCTCGCTGCGCTCGCTCACGGCCGAGCCTCGCTGCGCTCGTTCGGCCGGCCAAGCCCGATCACATTTGTTCGCTCGCTGCGCTCGCTCACGGCCGAGCCTCGCTGCGCTCGTTCGGCCGGCCAAGCCCGATCACATTTGTTCGCTCGCTGCGCTCGCTCACG
>JBBQUT010000041.1:0-35328 GCA_038212215.1 Mycobacteriales bacterium | reverse complement strand
AGACCGCTGTGTTCAAGCACCTGCAAGTGCTGGTGCACGGCGGGCAGTGACATCGGCAGCGGCGCCGCCAGCGCGCTGACGGACGTCGGCCCCAGCGTCAACTGCTCGACCAACGCCCGGCGGGTCGGATCGCCGAGCGCGAGGAATGCTAGGTCGAGTGCCGAATGCTTAAGTATGTGCTTAACTATGCGGAGCAGGGAACGCATTGTCAATGACCGCGGACCTGGATCGAACGGCTGTCCGGCCGGCTCCGCCTGGCGCGCTGGACAACGGGGGATCATGACGCGGATCTAGCCGGATTTAGCCACGCCGGTGCTCTTGCCCGCGGTGGTGTCGCCGCAGCCCTTCGTGCAGCGCCTGCGCACGGGCGGCCGGGATCGTGCGGCCTTGCTCGACAAGCTCGGCCGGCACCTGCTGCGGTGCGGGCATCAGTACCGTCCACGGGTCGGCGTCGCCGACCAGGGCGGCCGCCGTGCGCACGGTGAAGTCGCCAGGGGTCACGTCGGCGAGGTCCGACCACGCGACGGGAAATGACACCGGGGTGCCCGCCCGCAACCGCGGGCTGTAGGCGGCGGCCACGCTGGCGCCGCCGGCCCGCGTGGAGTCGATGAAGACCTTCCCTTCGCGATCGGCCTTGATGAACGCGGTCGTGGCGACGGTCGGGTCGAGTGCCTCGGTCCGGACTGCCAGCGCGCGTGTGGCCAGGGCGACCTCCTCAGTGCTCGCGCACGTCACCGGCACGAAAACGTGCACGCCCTTCGACCCGCTGGTCTTTACGGCGCCGGCCAGACCGACCTCCGCCAGCGCCTGGCGGACCAGTTCGGCAGCCGCGACCACCGATCGAAAGTCGCCGCCCTCGGGTGGATCGAGGTCGAGGACGAGGTGAGTGGGCGCGTCGGCCTCCGGAATCCGGAACAGGGTCGGGTGGAATTCGACGGCACGCTGATTGGCCAACCACAGCAGAGTTCGCCGGTCGTTGCACAGTGCGTAGGCGATCTCTCGCTTTGACGTTGCCGACCAGACCGGCGTGGTGGCGACCCAGTCCGGCGCGTACTTCGGCAGGTTCTTCTGCATGAACGGCTTCTGGCCGCGAAGCGCGCGTATGACCGACAACGGCCGGCCGGTCAGGGCCCCGATGACCTGCGGGTGAAGCGCGTCGAGGTAATCGACGAGGTCGCGCTTCGCCGCCTCGGCACCATCGAACAGCGGCTCGTCCAGATTGGTCAGGGCAACGCCGTCGCGGGCTTCATTCGTGGCCACGGGAATATCTTGGCCCGGCGGGTGCACGGCCTTCCGCTGCGGGTCAGACCGAATCGTCACCCGTCGCGATCGAGCGCTGACGGGCCGCCGGGTTGAGGGTCCTCAATTGATGATCTCGCCCCGATCGCTTGAGAGAAGCACTGACAGTCGTTCCCGCCATGTCTGGAGTTGCTCGGGAGTCAGTCGCGTCCACTCGTCGATCTCGCTGACGATCCGCAGTGCGGCGCGACTGCGGTACGACCGGGTGGGGTTGCCGGGAAACTTCCTGTCGGTCACGTTCGGATCGTTCTCGAACGCTCCGGTCGGCTCGACTACATAAAGCCTCGGGATCGCGTCGCCTTCGGCGAGTTCGGCAGCGATCTCCGCGGCGAGGCCTGCACCGTCGACGAGCGCAGTGAAATAGATGTGGTTCATCACGATCTCGGGACGGTAGTTCGATCGGCGGCCCGCCGTGAGGAACTCACCCACGCTCAGATCCGCGATCGTGCCATGGAAAAACGGACCCTCATCGAGCGGTCTGGACACCTGAATCCCTCCGCCTACCTGGTTGGACGCGCGAGTTTGCCGCACCACCCGGGCCTTGCCGCAAGGCCCCACCCCCGCCGTACCATGAAGGTGGACACAACGCCATCAGCGTCGCTTGGGTTGCTGTGAGCAGATCTACCGCTACGCGCGCCGCCCGCTCGGCCTAGAGACCGAGTTCCCGCAGCCGGGTGCCGACGAGCTGATTGACTATCGCGGCCGGGAGCGGTTCGTCGACCGGGAAGTGCAGCGAGCCTTTGGTTCCCTCGTATCCGGCGAGGGCGGCGGCGAGAGTCGGCAGCACCGATCCGCTGTGCGGCAGGTAGCTCAAATGATTCTTGAACGCGGCGAATCCGGCGATGGTCTTGCCGCGGACCTTAAAGGCCGGCATGCCGTAGGAGATGCATTCCTCGGCGTCCGGGAGGGCGGCGTGAATGTCTCGACGCAAGTGCTCGAGGGTGCTGCGCTTCGGCTCGTCCACGCCCGTCAGGTAGCTATCGATATCGGCGGCTGCCACCCGGGAAGTGTGACACCGATTCGCCACGGCGATGAGTACAGCGGCGTGCCGGCGGGGTCGCCAGCACTTGGGCGTGCCCATCTGCGGCCCGATCTGCGCGCCTCGATGACGTCCGCCGTGTGCTCACCGATCGACGGCTCGGCGCGTGCTGAACAGTGCTTCATCAGCGGCACGACCGTATGGGCCGCGACAGCGGCGCGGTAGCGGCATTTGCGCGACCCGGCGTGCGCCCCTATCGCGCGATGCCGATCAGCGTTATGTTGCGCGCACTGACACGGGGAGCCAGCTGGTCACTCGTGACGTCAGTCGGGGGGAAGGGTCGCCGCATGTACGCACGAGTGGTTGTCTACACATATCAGGAGAACAAGGCCGAGCTGGAGGCCAAGGCGCGCGCTGGGGTCATCCCGATCGTGACCGGCACACCGGGATACATCTCGTACGGGGTCATGTTCGACGACGACAAGGTTGTGTCCATCAGCCAATGGGAGTCCGAGGAGCACGCCAAGGCGGCCGACGCCGCGCTCGCCGAGTGGGTAAAAGCCAACACCACGATGAAAAGCGAAACACGCTTCACCGGAGACCTCGCGTGGCTGGAACTCGCCTCCAGCTGAACGAATACTTCTGACGCCAGACGGCCCGCATGTTCGGGTGACGAGCGGCCGAAGGCGAGCGTCGAGGTGCTCAGGGAGGCATTCGGACTCCGGGGGGTAGCGTGCGTCTCCTGGCCCACATCCGGTGGTGCCTGAACGCGGGGGTTCTCATGCCGAAATTGATTGCAACGCACGAGGTGGACGACGTCGCACATTGGCTGTCCTCACCCAAGCGGGTCGAGGTTTTCGGGTCGGTCGCGAAGGACATCTGCACGTTCGTCGACCCGTCGAACCCCAACCGGGTCGGGCTGAGCATGGACGTCGCCGACATGGATGCGTTCCAGGCCATCATGTCGAGCGATGCCGGCGCCGAGGCGATGAAGTATGACGGGGTCCGCCCGGAGACGCTGGTGGTGCTCGTCGCGAGCTGATTCCTAGGCGAGCGCTGCGAGCTCCCGGCGGCGAAACGTAGTCGGTGTCGGCGACGGGTTCGAGCTTTTCGCGAAGTTCGACCGCACTTGAACGCCGATCAATGGTCGCCGCGCCCAGTCAGCGCTAGCCAACGGGCCTCGTGAAGTGCGATCGAACCGGTGAACCCTGCCGCGTGAAGTCACCCTACGGGCAGGCCGAGGACGGCTATCACGTCGACGGCGATGACTTCGACAGCTATGACATCGGCGACGAAAGCCAAGCGTTTGCTACGCGGGCGGCGCATCCCGCACTACGCTGAGGGCCGCTCTAATCGTCTGCTGGATGAGGTGGCGTGCGATGGTAACCACGAGCCGGACCGACCCGAGAGGAACCGGCGGCCAGACCGATCCCGGTGCGCTGAAAGTCGAGACGAACGGCATCAACGTCATCTCCGACGCCGAGCGGCGCGGGACGCCGCGGCAACTCTTCTGGCCGTGGTTCGGCGCCAACGTGTCGGTGCTCGGCCTGAGTTACGGCTCGTTCGCGCTCGGCTTCGCGGTCTCGTTCTGGCAGGCGCTCATTGCCGGCGTGATCGGGATCGTACTGTCCTTCCTGCTCTGCGGTTTCATCGCGCTCGCCGGCAAGCGTGGCTCGGCGCCGACGATGGTGCTCAGCCGCGCGGCGTTCGGAGTACGCGGCAACAAACTTCCGTCGGCGCTCTCGTGGCTGCTCACCGTCGGCTGGGAGACCGTCCTCACCATTCTCGCGGTGCTGGCCACCGCCACCGTGTTCGACCGCCTCGGGTGGGGCGGCGGCGACCCGACCAAGGTCGGCGCCATGCTCGTCGTCGCCGCGATGATCATCGTCGGCGGCGTCATGGGCTTCGACCTGATCATGCGCATGCAAACAGTGATCACCGTCGTCACCGCTGCGCTGACCGTCGTCTACATCGTGCTCGTCCTGGACAAAATTCACTGGAGCACCGTTTCGGCGGTCCCGTCCGGGTCGGCCCAGCACGTCATAGGTGTGTTCGTGTTCTTCATGACCGGATTCGGGCTGGGTTGGGTGAACGCAGCGGCCGACTACTCGCGTTACCTGCCCCGCCGCGCGTCCAGCAGGGGGGTCGTCGGCTGGACGACCTTCGGCTCGGCAGTAGCCCCGATCGTGCTGCTGGTGTTCGGCTTGCTGCTCGCCGGCTCCTCGCCGAAGCTGAGCACTGCCATCGGATTCGACCCGATTGGCGCGCTGGCCAACGAACTGGACACCTGGGCGCTGGTGCCGTTCCTGGTGGTCGCGGTGCTGGGGCTGGTCGGCGGTGCGGTGCTCGACATCTATTCCTCCGGGCTGGCGCTGCTGAGCGCCGGCGTGCGGGTTCCGCGTCCGATCGCTGCACTGATCGACGGCGCGATCATGGTCGCCGGGACGACCTACGTAGTGTTCTTCGCCGACAACTTCGTCGGGCAGTTCATCGGATTCCTGATCACCCTGGGCGTGCCGGTCGCCGCCTGGTGCGGTGTCATGCTGGCGGACGTGCTGCTGCGCAAGGGCGACTACGCGGACGCCGAGTTGTTCGACGTGCGCGGGCGCTACGGTGACGTGCGCGTCCTCCCCGTCGCGCTCATCGCTGTCGGCACTGCGCTGGGCTGGGGTCTGGTTACCAACACCTCGGCCAGTTGGCTGAAATGGCAGGGTTACCTGCTCGAGCCGTTCGGGCTCGGCGGCAAGAGCGGCGAGTGGGCTTTCGCGAACCTCGGCGTGCTGGTGGCGCTGGCGCTCGGCTTCGTCGTCACCTTCGCCGCTGACCGATCGCGGGTGCGGCGCCAGGAAGCGTGAGCGAAGCTTGCGAGCGAACCAGTGAGCGCAGGCTTGGCCGCTCGAACGTGCGAAGCGAGGCTCGAGCGTGAGCGAAGCTTGCGAGCGAACCAGTGGGCGCAGGCTTGGCCGCTCGAACGAGCGAAGCGAGGCTCGAGCGTGAACGAAGCTTGCGAGCTCGGGTGAGCGAGACGTTGGTCGTCGTCGACGTACAGCACATCTTTGCCGATCCGGACAGCCCGTGGGCCGCGGCGCGCTTCGACGAAATCCTGGCCCCGCTCGACCGTCTCGTCGCAGCCTATGAACCGCATGTCGTGTGGACGCGTTTCGTCGCGCCGGCCGCCCCGCAGGGTGCGTGGGTCGACTACTACCGGCAGTGGGTCTTCGCGATGCAGCCGCCCGATGCGCCGGCGTACCAGCTCATCGAGCGCTACGCGCCCCGTCCGACGCTCGATCTGACGACCTTCGGCAAGTGGGGTCCCGAGCTCGCGGCGCTCGTCAGCGACACGATCGTGGTTGCCGGTGTCTCGACGGACTGCTGCGTGCTGTCGACAGTTCTGGCCGCTGCCGACGCGGGGATGCGCGCGCGGGTCGCGGCTGACGCCTGTGCCGGCGCCTCGGATCAGACTCATGCGCAGGCGCTCGCGATCATGGGGCTTTACGCACCCCTCGTCGAGATCGTGTCGACAGACGCGCTGCTGTCGTGACGCCGAGTGTCGGCGAGAGGGGAATGTTTGGCTATTTACCTAGGTAGGCTTTACCCATTGCCCTAGGCAGGGTACGTTGCGTCCATGCTGGACTTCCGGATCGATTCGACGAGCGGGTTGGCGCCGTACGCTCAGCTCGTTCAGCAGGTGAAACAGGCACTGCGACTGGGCTGGCTGCAGCCGGGCGACCGACTGCCGACTGCGCACGAGGTCGCGGCCAGTGTGGCGATCAACCCGAACACGGTGCAGAAGGCATACAAAGAACTCGAGTACGAAGGCCTTCTGGCCGGGCGTCCGGGGCTGGGCACGTTCGTGCAGCGCAGCCTGAGCCAGTCCACGCCGGCCTCGGTGGCATCGCTGACCCGTCGGCTGCAGCGATGGATCGCGGCGGCGCGGGCCGCGGGGCTCGATGAGGACGGGATCATGGACGTGGTCCGCGCTGCGATGCGGGATTTTGACGCCGAGGCCAGCGCGTGATTGCCGCGATCGAAACGCTCGGCGCGGGTCATCGGTACGGAGACTTCTGGGCACTGCGCGACTGCACGATATCTCTGCCGCCCGGATCGATCACGGCAGTCGTCGGGCCCAACGGTGCCGGCAAGACCACGTTGCTGAACATGCTGGTCGGACTGCTGCCAGCCTCGCAAGCGCGTCTCGACGTCGACGGTGCGCGGCCGAACAGCAGCCCGGATTTTCTGGCGCGGATCGGGTTCCTCGCCCAGGACTGCCCGCTGTACAAGGGGTTCTCGGTCGCGGACCTGCTCCGCTTCGGCCGGGCGATGAACCCCGCCTGGGACGACGCCCTTGCGCGGGCCAGGATCAGCGCGGCCGAGATACCGCTAAGGCGTCCGGCTGGCAAGCTTTCCGGAGGGCAGCGAGCACAAGTCGCCTTGGCTCTCGCCGTCGCGAAACAGCCCAAGGTCCTGCTTCTCGACGAACCGCTCGCCGCGCTGGACCCGCTGGCTCGCCGCGCGTTCCTGAGGACTCTGATCGACAGCGCTGCGGCAACGGGCATCACCGTGATGTTGTCCTCCCACCTCATCGGCGAGCTGGCTCGCACGTGCGATCACCTCGTGGTGATCCGTGACGGTCGAGTTCGCCTGGCCGGGGAACTCGATGGAATCCTCGATGAACACCACTGGGTCGCCGGATCGGGCGAAGACACCGCGCGGCTGCCCGCCGGCGTCGAGGTGCTCAGCCGCTCCCCGCATGAACGGCACACGACCCTGCTCGTCCGCAGCCACGAACCGCTGCTCAACCCTGCGTTGACCACCAGTCCGGTCGACCTCGAACAGCTGGTGTTGGCCTACCTCGAAGGCCCCGCCCCGGCAGCGGACCCGTGGATCGCAACGATCGCGCGCGAAGGGGGTCCGCGATGATCTGGACGACGTGGCGCCAGCACCGCGCCGAAGCAGCCGTTGGCGCCGTGATCTTCGGAGGGCTCGTCGCCGCGATGCTCGTGGTCGGGTCGATCGCCCGGGATCGGGCCCGGGCACTGGGTCTACCCGCCTGCTCCGGCGGCGCGGGAGACTGTAGCGATGCGCTGGGAGGGCTGCGTCGCGACTTCCACTCCATCCCGTCGTTCACCTTCGCGCTGATCGCCGTCCCCCTCGTCGCCGGGATGTTCTGGGCCGCACCGCTGGTTTCACGCGAGTACGAAGCCGGAACGCATCGCCTGGCCTGGACCCAGTCAGTGAGCCCGCTGCGCTGGATCACGACCAAGATCACCCTCATTTTCGCCGCCGTCGCGACGACGGCACTCATCCTCGGGCTGCTAGCCAACTGGACCCTCGACCCGCTCACCCCTGCGTTCGGCGGCCGGTACAACAGCAGCTGGTTCGACATCCGGGGCGTCGTCCCATTCGCCTGCATGCTGTTCGCCCTCGCCGTCGGTGTCGCCGCCAGCGCCCTGCTCCGGCGCACCATCCCAGCCATGGCTGTCACCCTGGTGGTCTACGCCGCCGCACGCATCCCGATTCACTGGATCCGCTGGCGCTTCGCACCGCTGACCACCCGCACCGTGCGCATTCCCTTGAGCACCCTGCTCAACAACGTCACGGGTTCACCCGCTGACCTGGCCAACGCCGCGGTCCCGGCCCAGGCGTCACTGCACGGCATCACCCTGACCGACCCGTCCGGCCAGTCGATCACCACGAACCAGGGCAATTTCAACGTGCTGCAGCAGTACTGCCCGAACCTGCAGGCCAACCCGACCCGCGGCGGCCTGCTCGACCCCGCTGCCTGCGGCACCCGAGTCCACGGCCTCAGCCTCCAGGCCACCGTCCGCTACCAACCCGCGGCACATTTCTGGATCATCCAGACCGTCGAGAGCGTGATCTACGTCGGTCTCGCAGCGCTGCTCGTCACGGCAGCCATCCTCGCCGTCAACCGGCACCGCCCCACCTGAGCCGGCATCCACGACCACGCGAAAGAACCCTCGCTCAGGTGTAGGCGTCGAAGCCCAGGCGGATTGCGAGACCGATACCCGCAAGGGCGATGAGCACGCGCAGCGCCCGGGCGGGGGAGTGCCGCACCACGATCGGCCCGATCCGTCCACCGACCAGCAACCCGGCGGCCAGCGGGGCAGCGGCGAGCCAGTCGACCGAACCGAGCAGCGCGAACAGCACGGCCGCTACCAGATTGGCCATGCCCAGCACGACGTTCTTGAGCGCGTTGCAGCGGGCGAGCGAGTCCGGCATCACCGCCAGGAACAGCGCGAGCAGCAACACACCCGCGGCCGCGCCGAAGTAACCGCCGTAGATGCCGATGAGAAACACGCCGCCGAGCACCTTCGGGGAGTGCGGCCGGGCAGCGAGCCCCAAATGCTCTCTCGGGCGGCGGGTGACCAGGATCGCCAGCGAAGCGAATCCGATGAGTACGGGCACGATGCGTTCGAAAGCGCCGGGCGGGCCGGCGAGTAACAGCGCCCCGCCCGTCAGCCCGCCCAGGACGGCGACCGGGGCGAGCCTTCGCACTGCGGCCCACTGGCCGCGCAGTTCGACACGTGAGCCGGCGGCCGACCCGACGCTGCTGAACACCAGCGCGACCGTGTTCGTTACGTTCGCCGTCACTGGCGCCAGCCCGGCGGCGAGCAAAGCCGGATAGCTGATCAGCGACGCCAGCCCGGCGATGCTGCCGGCAAGTCCCGCGAACACCCCGGCAAACACGAGCAATGGCACCGACCACGCCGTCATCGGCGCTCCGGTGTCGTTGTCATCAACTGAGTCTGTCAAAGTGGGCTCGCCGAGCCAGGTGTTGGACTGCTCAGCCGTTCGGGTCCAGCCCGGCTGCAGCAAGGAGTACGTTCGCCCGATGCTGGACGTGCGGCGGTTGCGGATCCTGTGCGAGGTCGCTCGGCGCGGATCGTTCTCCGGCGCCGCCGACGCACTTAGCTACACGCCGTCGGCCGTCTCGCAGCAGATCGCCACCCTGGAACGCGAAGCCGGTGTCATCCTCGTCGAACGGCGCGCCCGCGGCGTCGTGCTCACCGAGGCGGGTTTGGTGCTGGTGGGTCATGCCGAGATCGTCCTGGCTGGCCTCGCCGCGGCCGAGGGGGCGCTCGCAGAACTCTCAGCGTTGCGTACCGGGCACCTGCGCCTCGCCTCGTTCGCGACCGCCGGCGCGACGATCGTCCCCGGCGCGGTCGATGCCTTTCGCGCTCGGTACCCGGCGGTTGAGGTCCGGGTGGAGCAAGCCGCGTCCGCCGAAGGGGTACTGCGGGTGCGCCAAGGCAGGCTCGATCTCGCGTTATGCGTCGATCACGGCCGCGCGGCGGGCGTCGAGATCGTGCAATTGTTTCGGGATCCCTTCCGCCTCGCGCTGCATCGAAATCACCCGCTTGCGGACGTAGGGAAGCTCGGTCTGGCGCACCTGGCTGGCGAGCGGTGGATCGACGTGCCCGGAGATCCGACGCTCGCTCGCGCCTGCGCCCGCGTCGGCATCGAGCACCACGTCGCCTTCGAAAGTGACGACTACACCGCCATCCATGAGCTGGTCGGGGTCGGCCTCGGCGTGGCGTTACTGCCCGATCTGGCTCTGTTCCCCGCGAACGACAATGTCGTGCTGCGCTCACTCGGCGCGGACGGCCCGTTCCGGCGGATTCAGGCCGCCACCCGTCCCGCGCCGCTGCGGTCGCCCCCCGCATCGGCGATGCTGCACATCCTGAAGGATCTCGAACCGCGCCGGCGGCCACCGGCGCCGCACCCTCAGCCTGCTCAGCCGGTCGCCTGTGCTGTGCCGAGCCGGTAATTCGGCGCGTAGTCCGGGTCGAGCAGGGCCGGCCGGTCGGCGCGGAAATCCTCGATCGGGTATCGGGTGCGTCCATCGACGATCAGCTCGGTCAGGATGCGGCCGAGCAGGCCGCTGAATTTGGCCGCGTGCCCCGCGCCGATGCATACCGCGATGCGCGGGTGCCCCGGCACGAAGTCGATCACGAAGTCGCGATCCGGGGGCATGTCGTACAGGCAGCACCGGGTGTACAGCTCGGGTCCGCCGTACCCAGGCAGGACCTCGTCGACGAACTCGGCGACCCGGCGCACCCGCGCCTGATCGGGTTCCCAGCTCGTCGCGTCCAGAGACACCGACGCCCCGCACACTTCCTGCGCCGCCTTCGTGGCCACCTCACCGTGGACGGGGAAGCCGTAGAAGTCCGCGTCGCCGTGCCAGATCCAGATCGGGAACCGATCGGCGGCAAACGCGCGCAGGTTCGGGGTCGCGAAGTAGGTCACCTGTTCGTGGGTGAGCCGGATCGGCCACCGTACGCCGAGCTGCTGCGCCAGCAGACGGCCCGTCCAAGCGCCCGCACAGAGCACCACGTGTTCGACGTCGAAGTCGCCCGCAACCGTGTGGAGCCGCACGCCGCTCTCGCGCTCCTCGATGTCGACTACCTCGGCGTGCGGGAGCACCGTCGCCCCGTTGCCGCGGGCCAGCGCGAGGTGGACCGCGACCGCCTTGCGGATGTCGAGGATGCCGCCGTCCGGCTGGAAAATCGCCTCGTGGTCGGCGTCCAGACGAAATTGCGGCCATCGGCGCAGCATCTCGTTTGCGTCCAGGCGCTCGTATCCGATGCCGTGCGCGCCCATCGCCAGTTCGTAGTCGTTGAGAACGTCGGCGCCTTCGGTGCCTGAACGAGCCACATTGACCATCCCGGTCCCGTGCACGAGCTTGACACCGGACGCCTGCTCGACCACCTCCCACGCCGCGTAGGAATCGCGGGTCAGCGCGGTGTAGCGAGCCGCGTGGTAGCCCAGCCTGATGATGCGCGAGTGGTCCTCCGACGCGCCGCGGTCGTGCCCGAGCGCCCACTGTTCGAGACAGAGCACGTCCTCGCCCGCGACGCGGCTGAGCCAGTATGCCGCCGCACTGCCGATCCCGCCTGCGCCGATTACGGCGTAGCGGAACCTGCGTTCGCTCAAAGCTCCCGCGCAAAGACCAGGTTCTCGGCCTTCAGGCTGGAATCGGTGCCGAGAAAAGCATGCTTGCTCATGTCGGCGGAGAACCGGCTCGCCGGCGGTTGGCGGCCCATCGTCTCGGCCATCGCCCGGATGTGGTGCGGGGCGGCGCCACAACACAGCCCCAGGTAACGGACCCCGATGTCGAGGGCGGCCCGGGCGAAGGCTGCGACGTCGTAGCGGGTACATGTGCGCGCGTCGAGGGCGACTGGGAAAGCCCGCCCGTCCGGCGGCGCGAGTGCGTCCGGATCGCTGAGCGACTGGAAGGTGGGTTCGCTCGTGGTCGTCCGATAGGGCACCGGCAAGGCGGCTACGGGGATGTCGACGGCATCCACGATCGATTCGAGCAGCGGGAGCATAGTTGCCGGCCCGCGGATGCAGTTGAGCCCGACGACGGTGGCGCCGGCGTCGGCGAGACGGCGACAGGCCTCCGCGAGCGTCCAGCCCTCGCGCGTGATCGGTCTGTGGTGGATCGCAAGAGTGATCACGGCGGGCAAGCCGGCCGCTACGATGACGTCGAGCGCAGTGAGCGCTTCGCTGGCGAACTGGAACGTCTCGCCGATCACGAAGTCGACGCCCGCATCGTTGGCCCATTGCACCTGTTCTTCGAACATCGGACGCACGCGCACGTCGTCGTGGACCGGGTCGCCGACGAACACGTTGGTGTTGCAGATGTCTCCTGCTAGCAGCGAACCGGTGTCGCGGGCGACCTGCGTCGCGATTCGGAGCGCCTGCTGGTTCATCGGCTCGAGATCGCTCTCGCGCCCGATGAGCCGTAGCTTCTCGCGGTGCGCGTAATACGTGAACGCCTCGACGACGTCCGAGCCTGCGTGGACGAATTCGCGGTGCAGTCCGGAGACGACCTCGGGATGCTCGAGCACCACCTCCGGCACGTAGGCGCCGGCCTGAACGTAGCCGCGTCGTTCGAGCTCGAACAAGTAGCCTTCCGCGCACAGGACGGGACCATCTGCGAGCCGGTCGGTAAGCATGGTGTTCATGGGTGTCGATTCTGGCGGTCGACGCGCCCGATGTGTGCCTTCGCGCTGCGAGAAATCGCGCAGCCTGGTGTAAGCGCTGCTTCACGCTCGCCGCTGATTACCGCGCAGGTAATCGACTCGCGGCGTGCGGGCTGATTCGCTCACATCATGAGCGAGGCTTGCGGACGATTCGAGCGCACGTTGCGAGCGGTTATGTGGGCCGACGCATTTCTGTCGGTGGGGCTCGTCCTCGTGTGCGTTGTCGCGAGCCCGATCATTGCGTCGTTGGGAGTTCCACACGGCATTCGCTACCTGCTCGCGGTCGCCGCGATCGGGTGTGCGGTGCCGCTGGCAGCGTTCGGCGCCATCACCGCCGTGCTGCTCATGCTGCGGATGCGCGACGGTCAGTACCTTCTGCCGAAGCACCTGCGGTTGCCGTTGCCGGCTTGCATGCGCCCGGTCACAGACCGCTAGGCCAGGCGGGCGTCAACAAGGATAGGGCCGCGGCGTCCGCGGCAGCTCAAGTACCGAGGCACCCCGTCGATGATCAGGGCATGACGTGGACGGGTGCCGGTCAGCCTCTGTCAGCTGCGGGCCTATGCCCGAACGGGCACCTGGTTCCAGATGGCGCGGCATTCTGCCCGAACTGTGGGTTTGCTGTCGCGGCCACGCCGTGGCGTGCACCTGCTGCGGACGTGGCCTATGCGGGGTACCTCGCGGATCCCACGCCCATGCCTGCTGCTCCCGGATACCAGCAGTATCTGCCTGCCGAGTTCGGCCAACCGCGTCACTCGCACGTCGCCGTGCAGTCAAAGCGGAGACCTTGGAAGCCCATCCTGCTTGCCGGCATCGCCATTCTCGCAGTCGCTGGCGGTGTGTTGGCGTTTACCGGCGGCGCAGACAAGCCCGTTACGACGTTGACCGGGACAATGGTCCTGACCGACCCGGACACCGCAGCGTATGACTGCATCGGCCAAGACGGTTACAGCGATATATCGCCCGGAGCAACGGTGATCCTTACCAACGAGAGCGGGAAGATACTGGGGTCGACTGTGTTGGAAAATGGCACGGCCGATCTTGACCTTGGCACCTGTACGTACGCGTTTTCCTTGCCCGACGTGCCCGTCGACCAGGCGCAATACGCCGTCGAAGTGACGAGCCGCGGCAAAGTGGTGAGCAGCCGCGCCGAGATGGTCGCTCAGAGTTGGTCGTTCGAACTGACGTTGGGCGACTGATCGCGCCTTCGCCTAGGGTGAACCAGACGAAGGAGACCGGACATGGCCAGCAAACGCGTACTGATCACCGGCGCGCCCGATCGCGTCGAAACCCTGGGGAAAGTGTTCACCTCCTTGGGCGTCGAACAAGTCATTCTGGACGACCTCGACGCCGATAGCACCGCCGTCGACTATTACGTGCAGCTCGGCATAACGGTGCAGACACGTGGTGACACCGTCGTGCGGCGCGTCCATTCGTTTCTGAGCGACGGGCTGCTCAATAGGTTCACCGTCGTTGAACAAGTGCTGCCACGCCTACGCGACAACGCGGTGGTGCTGCTCGTGGCGGGCAACCTGTCGGCCGAAGGCGCGGCCCCCGACGACCGCGAGGCCAGGCTGTCCTTGCTGCGCGTCCTCGCGCATGCGATGCGGGCCGACCTGGCGCCGAAGCGCGTACGGATCCGGGTGATAACAGGACAGCGCACCGACGACGACATCGCGCAATTCGCCGTGACCGGAGCAAAGGATCCGCAGGCCACCTCGCGCATCGCGCAGCCGCCAGAGGACGACTCCGACGTCGGAAAGACCTATGAGGACTGGCGCGTGCAGGTCATGGGCCTCGCGCACATCGAATTGTGACCTCGGCTGGCAGCTAGACCTGCTCAGTGGTACGGCTTGTGTGGGATCGCGGCGTCGTTGAGCTGCTGCGTCGCATCGATCCAGATCGCGTCGTCCTCGATCTTGCAGGCGTAAGTAGGAATCGGGGCCACCGCAGGGATGCCCATTGCTTCGCCGGTGTGCAGATCGAAGCGGGAGTTGTGCGCTGGACAGATGAGCGTGTCGTCGTCTTGCAGATAGCCCTCATTGAGCGGCTGCTGTTGGTGCGTGCAGGTGTTGTGCACCGCAACGACCTCGTCTTCGGACAGGCGGACGACGCAGATCGGTTCGCCCATCTGGACGACCATCATGTCGCCTTCCTCCAGCTGGTCAAGATCAGCGATCGCTTCCCATGCCATGCGTCCTCCTACGTTGTCGCGCGCCGGCGTCGAGGCAACGAGCCTCGCACCTCGATCCACCCGTTGCGGATCCGGACCGGAAGTATCGGCTGCGGATGGTGAGCGGGCCCGCGCACGACGTGACCGTCACGTACGTCGAATCGCGCCCCGTGCAGCGGGCAGGTCACGATGCATCCGGCGATCTCGCCGCGGCTGAGCACACCACCGGCATGGTTGCAGGTGTTGTCCAGCGCATGCAGCTGCTCGCCGCTGCGATGCAGAAGGACGTGCCGGCCCTGAACCTCGACCCCGGTCAACGCACCGTCCGACAGCTCTGTCTCGGCGATCGCGCGAACCCAGCTGCTAGGTCCGGAGAACGTCGCTACCCGGTTGACCATCACGGCGCGACCCTGCACCAGATGTCCTCCGACGAAACCGGCGGCCGCCGTCACGCTAAGGCTCGACGCGCTGAGTGCGCGCGCCGAACCGCGGTGCCCGCTGAGCCGGGCCACCAGCGATGCACCCTGCAGCGCCACGCCCGCGACATTCAGCAGTCCGTGGAACAAGCCGACGTTGCGATCCTCTCCGTCGCTGACTGTCCAATCGGTAACTCCGGTCGCGACCGTCGCAACGGCCCCGAGCAGGCCTACTGCGCTCAGCGTCGCGGCGGGATCCAGCCCGCTGCCGCGTGGAGCTACGTCCTTGCCCAGAGTTTCGAGGACGACGGCGCCTGACCACAAACCGATCGGCAGATCGCTGAGCGCGGGGTGCAGCGCATGGCCCACCCATCGGCCGCCATGCATGAGTTCGACTGCAAGGTTGTCTCGGTGGCGCTCGTAGAGCGGCTGCGTCACAGCAGACACGCGGTCGTTGAAACCGGCGAGCCATTTCCACCGTCCGATTGCGGTGAACAGCTCCTGATGCCAGGTCGTCAGTCGTGAGGGGTTTGCGGGCGCGGTGCCGTCTTCCTGGTGATCAGCACGCGGCATGCAGAGTCCCTTCTCGCGTCTCGCTCCCTTCCGGCCACGGGATTTTCTCACCTCGAACCGGGAGGCTGCCGTCTCACTTTGCGCACACCCGGCCCGCGTCAAAGGCTGAGTTGGCCGCCGTCGTTTCGGTAAAGCTCAAGAGCTGCGGCCTGCTGGTCGACCCCGGCGCGAAGGCGCTGCAGTTGCCGGTCGCGATCCTCCGCGGATGTTCGCACGATGGTTTGCCGCGCGCGGTATGTCGTTTCGACCAACTGCTCGATCTGGGGACGGACGACGGCAAGCGCCGCGCGCTGCTGCGCCGAGTCCCGAAACGCCTCGATGCCGGCCAGTTCTCCCCTGAGCGATTCCGCCATCTCGTCCAGGTCGTGCATGAGCGCGGCAGCATCCGCGCGGAATACCAACTCTTGTGGCGCCGAGCGCATCATGTCCCGCGTCGCGCGCATCTCGGCTTCGAGCGCAGCGCGGAGCCCAACGGCGTCGCGACGCGGTCCGGGGGGCAACAGGCGACCGCGTACATCGGCCACCCGCTCAGCAGCCACAGCAACCTGGCGTGCCGTCCAGCGCGCCGTGCTTCGGGCGAGCAGGAAAGTGACCACGAGCGCGAGGACGACCACGACCAGCGCGATATCCACCTTCAGCACAGGCCTATCGTACGTCCCCGGCGTGGGGCTGAGCGGGCCTGACATTGATCACGCTGGCTCGTATCGGGCAGACCGGCGGGCGTTTCGTCGTACCAGTTCAGCACCCGGAGAGCGCGGAGCGTGTTCCAGCGACTGGGCCGCCCGGCGCCGTCCTCCATCGAGAAGTGCACCGCGCCCGGATGGGTGTTGTCCAGCAGCCAGGTTCCGTCAGGCTGTTGCTTCTCGCGCAGCGTCGCGACCGCCTCGGCGATACGCGGATCCGGCGCGTCACCGACGGCGCGAAAGTAGTCCAGCGCCCACAGCACGTCGTAGTGCCACCACGTCGGGAACGAGAACCGCAACCAGTCCGGGTTGACCACCTCGCCAGTGCTCAGCCGACGGAACAGCCGTCGTTCGAGCAGGTACTCGTGCCCACGGCGGCGCGCCGCGGTGGTCCGTGCCGAACCACCGGCCGCCCGCTCGTACTCGAGCAACCCATCGAGGACGCAGATCGTCGTCGCGAACGACGAGCGCACCGACCCGTTCTCGGTCTCGCAGTTCCAGCCACCGTCCGCAAGTTGCTCGCCGAGCAACTGCTCAACGATGCCGTCGACGTCCACACCGAAGTAGACGCCGATCGCGACGGTCCGCCCGTTGATGCACGGCTCGACCTCACCGGCGAAAAACCGCTGGCCGGCGTGTTCCCATCGACAGTTCTGCGCCACCAGCGCGACGGTCTCGCGGACGGGCTGGGCGTTCGGGTCGACACCAAGATCGCGCAGCAACGTCAAGGTGGGAAAGGTCGCGGTCCAGGGCTGCCCGTGGGAGAAATCGCCGCGGAAGTCCGACGGGAAGCACGCTCCGCCCGCCCACTGGCCGTCGTCACCGCGCAGCGCCAACAGCGCGGCACCCCAGCCCTCAGTCGCGACACGCGCTCGCTCGGCGGCCACCACCTCCGGTGGCGAGTCGCAGAGATCTCGTAGCACCTGCCAGCGCAGCGCTGGGTCGGAGTCGTGAAGCCAGTCCTGGATAGTCATGCGGCGAAAGTAGACCAGGTCACTGACGGCGGTCAGGTCCGCTAGCCGAATGATGGTGGCCGTCGCGCACCGATCCGTGCGCGGAGCGTCGGCGCCTGAAACACTGCACCGGTGACCCGGAGGCACTTGTGACCCAGAGGCGCTTGGTCCTCGTCCGCCACGCCAAGTCCGCGGACGGCCCGGTCGAGATCGAGCGGCCACTCACTGCTCGGGGACTGCGGGACGCGACTGCCGTGGGGCGCTCGCTCGCCCAGGCGGGGATCGTCCCCGACCGGATCATCGTCTCCCCCGCACTGCGCGCGCGACAGACTTGGCAACGCGCGCAACCCGAGCTCACGGCCACGACCGAGGTCGTTGTCGACGCCCGGATCTACGACAATGACGTCGCGTTGCTGTTCGAGGTCATCCGCGACACGCCGGCTGACGTGCACACGCTCGCGCTGATCGGGCACAACCCATCGTTCGCCGAACTCGCGCTCGTCCTCGACCCCGGCACGGGCGACGAGGACGCGCGGCGGGACGTGCTCGCTGGGTACCCGACCGGCGGCGTCGCGGTCTTCGAGATATCCGCGCCGTGGGACGAGATGCGTCCCGGATCGGCGACGTTGATGTCCTTCACCGTCCCGCGAGCACCCTGAACAACGGCGACGTTCCCCCGCCGGCACCGCGCTCCACGAGGAGTAACGCGCGCTGGCTCACCCGAGGATTCCGTGCCGGCCGTCGCGTGGTCGGTGTTCGGGTTCGGGTGCCGGCACTCGGGCCAGCGTTGCCAGGTTAGTTTGCCGAGCGGGCCAGATGGTGCAGCGCCCGTCCGGAGGCCGGATCGAAAACGTGTGCGCGTGCCACGTCGACGTGCACCTGCACCGCCGACCCGACCCGAGCGGTGGTTCCCGCGGAGAATCGGGCGCGCAGTCGAGCGCGCCCGGCCCGGCGGTCGGCGAGACCTGAACCCGGCGCGTGCACGGGTGGGGCGGCAACGGCCACGGTGAGGATCGTCTCGGCGCCGGTGTATTCGGCTCCGGTGACCACACCTGGCAGGCTCGTGAGATCGGGATAGGTCCCGCTCGTGGCGTCGTGAACGTTCTCCGGCCGGATTCCCAGCACCACGTCCTGCCCGACCCGGTCGCGGAGCTCGTCAGGCACCGGAGCCCACAACGGTAGGACTCGCGCACCGACCCGGAATCCGGCCATTCCCGCGGAGGATACGAGCTGCGCCGGCAGCAATCCGATCGGCACCGATCCGATGAACCCCCCGACAAAGATGGTTGCCGGTTCGGCGTAGAGCTCCCGCGGAGTTGCCACCTGGACAACAGTGCCCTCCTGCAGCACCGCGATCCGATCGGCGATCGCCAGCGCCTCGGCTTGGTCGTGGGTGACGTAGATGGTGCTCACGCCCAGACTGGTGACGACCTGCGCGATGTGACGCCGCATCTGGGTCCGGCTGGCGGCATCGTGGTGGGCGAGCGGCTCGTCGAACAAGAAGGCCGACGGCACCCGGATGAGCGCCCGGCCGACTTTGACCTGCCCCCGCTCACCCGCGGACAGCGTGGCGGGCCGGCGCGAGAGCAGCCGCATCAGTTTCAGTCCACGCGCCTGGGCCAGCACCCGCTCGGCAACTTCGGGCTCCGGGCGATGACGCACCCTGAGTCCGAACCCGAGGTTCTCGGCTACGTCCATGAAAGGCACCAATTGGCTATATTCGAACACCATGGCCACGTCACGCTTCTCCGGGGGGAGCCTGGTCACATCCACTCCGCCGATCAGGACTCGACCGCGGCCCAGCTCGGTCAGGCCCGCCACCGCTCTCAGCAGCGTGGACTTGCCGCCGCCTGAAGGTCCGAGAACCACCAGCAGCTCACCCGGACCGGCGAGTACCGTCGCACCACGCAGGGCGACGCTGCCGCCGCTGTGCACGACGGTCGCTTCGACCACACCCGTGGCATCCGTACCGACACTCACCCGTCCGGACGGTACGCCCCGAGACTGAGTGACGAGAGCCCTCAACCAGATTCGGACTAATAGCCAGTGGGCGATCCACACCCAGCTCAGTGATCCCACGCCTGCAGCCCACTGGCGGCGCAGCGCGAGGTCGTGACCTTGTCCCTACGCCGCCTCGCCGAGCTTGCCGAGCTGAGCCGTCAAGCGCAGGCAGCCACGACTCGACCAGGTTGGCGGCATAGCCGGGCCGGAAGAACCGCTCGGTGCCCTCGAACAGGTCTGCGTGGTGCTCGTGCCAGCCCGCACCGGCGCCCGTCCGAAAGGCGTCGCTTCAGTCGCTGGGCTGCCGTGTTCCGGCCTCGTTACCGAGGTAGCGGCGGCCGATGCCTCGTCGTGCTTCGGTGGCGATTGGGTCGTCGAGTGTGGGGGTAAGGGGCGCGGGCGCCGCTTGAGCTCCGTCGACATATCCTGGCGCCGCGGCCAGGACAGCCTTCAACGGTAAGGGGCAGGACATGCGCACCCCCAACGACGAGCTGAAGGGTCAGGTCGCCATCGTCACCGGCGGCGCCCAGGGCATCGGCAACGCCATCGCACGCCGCTTCGCCGCCGAAGGCGCGAACGTGGTGATCGCCGACATCGCCGCCGAAGCCGCTGCGGCCGCGGTCGCGAACATCATCGAAGACGGCGGGGCGGCGCTCGGCGTCGTCGCCGACGTCGGTCAGCCCGCGGACGTCGATCGCGTCGTCGAGACGGCTGTGCGCGAATTCGGCGGAGTCGACATCCTGGTCAACAACGCCGGTGACGTCACCACTCTGCGGCACTTCCTCGACGGCGACGAGCAGTGGTGGGACGACATGATCCGGACGAACCTGAAGGGCCACTATCTGTTCATCGACCGCGTGGCGCGGATTATGGTGGCGGCGCAGCACGGCGTCATCATCAACATGTCCAGCGGCGGCGCCAACCGCTCGCACCGGGGGGCGGTGCCCTACGACGCGTCGAAGGGAGCGATCGAGGCGATGACCCGCAGTCTGGCGATCGAACTGGCTCCTTACGGCATCCGCGTGAACGCCCTCGTCCCGGGCCTGATCGCCACGCACCCCGCTCACCTCGAACCGGTCGCCAAGCAACGCCGGGATAGGACGGTTCCGCTGGGCAGAGGAGGCAGCGCCGACGATCTCGCCGGCCCGGCGTTGTTCCTGGCCTCGGCCGACGCCGAATACGTGACCGGTCACTGCTTGGTGGTGGACGGTGGAGTACTCGTGCAGCAGCGCTCGCCGCAGGTAGAGGTGTTCGGTCTCGACCAGTACCCCCGGATCCCTGGGAGCCTGTTCAGCTGATGGCCGTGCCGCCACATGCCATCTCCATCGACCTGAATGCCGATCTCGGCGAGGGGTTCGGCCGGTGGAGCCTCGGCGACGACGAGGCATTGCTCGCGGTGATCACGAGCGCCAACGTCGCGTGTGGCTTTCACGCCGGCGATCCGACAATCATGCGGCGGGTCTGCGCTGCGGCCCGACAGCGTGGCGTGACCATCGGCGCGCAGGTGTCCTATCGGGATCTGGCCGGATTCGGTCGCCGGCCGATCTCGATGCCGCCCGACGAGCTGACCAACGACATCGTTTACCAGATCGGGGGCCTGGATGCGTGTGCCCGCGCCGAGGGCACTTCGGTTCGCTACGTCAAGGCGCACGGTGCGCTGAACAACGTCTCGGTCGTGGACGAAGAACAGGCGCAGGCGATCGTCGATGCGGTCTTGGCGGTCGACGCTTCGCTACCGCTGCTCGTGCAACCTGGCTCGCAGCTTGAGCGCCGCGCACGGGCGGCGCGTCTGCGGACGGTGACCGAGGCGTACCCGGACCGCGCCTACGAACCGGACGGACGGCTGCGCAGTCGACGGCTACCCGGCGCTGTCCTGCACGACGCCGCGGCCATCACCGCCCGCGCGGTCCAGCTCGCACTACATGCGACGGTGGCCACATCCGGCGGCGGCCACATCGCGCTGCATGCGGACTCGCTGTGCCTGCACGGCGACAACGCAACCTCGGTAGACGCTGCCCGCTCAATCGCGGACGCACTTCGTGACCACGGCGTGGCCCTTGCTGGATTCGCGAGCCCACAGTGATCGTGCACAGCTACGGCAGCGCCGCGCTACTGATCGAGCTGGACACCACGGCCGACGCAACTGCGCTGCAGGAGCGGATGCAAGTGCGGCCGCCGGCCGGGACGATCGAGACGATGCCCGGCATCCGCACGGTTCTCGTCCGCTTCGACCCTTCCGCGACGGACGCCGAGAGTCTCGCGCGCACAATTGTCGACATCGAAATCGAGCCGCCCACGCCGTCCGAACTCACAACTGACAGCGTCCAGCTGCGAGTCGACTACTCCGGTCCCGATCTCGATGACGTCGCTGCCCACACCGGGTTGAGCCGCGGTGACGTCGTCGACGCACATCAGGCCGCTTGCTACCGCGTGCTCATGGTCGGTATGGCACCCGGCTTCTACTTCCTCTCCGGGGGAGACGCTCGCCTGCGCACACCGCGACGAGGCACGCCTCGTACCGATGTGCCCAAGGGCGCGCTCGGGCTCGCCGGCGACCTCACCGGGATCTACCCGCGGCGCGGGCCGGGCGGATGGCAGCTCATCGGGCAGGTGGTCGACGACCTCTGGCACCCCACCCGCATCCCAGCCGCCTTGCTCGCCCCCGGCACCACCGTCCGCTTCACCGCCGCCTGAGGACGGTCGTTGTGATCGAAGTCGTCGCCACCGGCCCGCTCGCGACCGTGCAGGATCTGGGCCGGATCGGCGTCGCTGCCTGGGGAATCCCGGCTGGCGGGGCGGCGGACGTGGCCAGCCTGCGGTTGGCAAACCGGCTGGTCGGCAATGGGGAAGCCGCCGCCGCGTTCGAGGTGCTCATGGGCGGCGCGGCGTTCCGATTCGACGAAGCCACCTTCGTCGCCCTCACCGGAGCCGACGCATCGATGTCTGTAGCCGGAGTCGTCGGTCGCAGTCATGGTCCGCAATGGGTTCCTGCCGGCTCGCTCTTGCAGCTAGCCGCCCCGACGCATGGGCTACGCAGCTATGTTGCGGTGCGGGGCGGCGTCGCGACACCCCCGATCCTCGGTTCCCGGTCTGTCGACGAATCATGCGGCATCGGCCGGGCGCTACGGGTAGGCGACGTGCTGCCGGTGGGTACCGAAATCGCCGGAGCGCTCACGGTCGACCTCGCCCCGCAACCAAGTTGGCCCACCGGGCCGGTGATGTTGCGTGCGGTCACCGGGCCCCGCGACGACTGGTTCACCGAAGCATCCCTGCAACGTCTCGAGAGCGAGCCTTACACCGTCGATCCTGCATCGAACCGCGTCGGACTGCGATTGTCCGGAGCGCCTTTGACGCGCCGCACAACCGCCGAGTTGCTGTCCGAGCCGACCCTGCGCGGCGCGGTGGAGGTGCCGGCGGACGGGCTTCCCATCGTCTTCGGCCCCGACTACCCCACCACATGCGGCTACCCGGTCGTCGCCGTGTTGGAACCTGGCAGCTGCGACATAGCCGCGCAGTGCCGCCCAGGACAGGCCGTCACCTTCTCCCTCAACCGGCCCAGAATCCGCATCGCCGCCGGCAGACAAGGACGCGCGCAATGACCACAACAACGCCGGCGGACGCGATCGCCACCTCGTTGGCCGCGGCCGGAGTCCGCTACCTGTTCGGCATGCCGGGCGGCGGGAACAACCTGGACGTGATCGGGGCGTGTGAAGCGCACGACATTCGCTTCGTCCTCGCCCACACCGAAACCGGCGCAGCGATCATGGCCAGCGCCTACGGCGAACTCACTGACACCGTCGGCGCCTGCGTCGTCACCCGAGGTCCGGGAGCCGCGTCGGCCGTCAACGGGGCGGCACAGGCCCAGCAGGACAGACAACCGTTGCTTGTCATCTGCGACACCGTGGACGAGGCCTCTAGCCCGCGAATCGCCCACCAGAACATCGATCAACGGGCGATGTTCGCCCCCGTGACCAGGTGGTCGACAACGCTGGGCTCGAACGATCCACAGCAGGTGATGCAGGCCGCGATCGCTGTGGCGAGCGCGCCCCCACGTGGCGCGGTGCACCTGGACGTCGATCCCAGCAGCACGCGTCGCGATCCCGTACCCGCGCACGCCCCCGACGAAGGCTCGATGCGGGAGGCCGCCGCGCTAGTGGCCCAGGCCGAGCGACCGGTGATCCTGGTCGGCGTCGGCGCCCGCCATCACGTCCCAGCCATCCGCGATCTCGTGGCCGCAACCTCGATTCCAGTCATGATGACGTACAAGGCCAAAGGAGTGGTGCCCGACTCGGGGCTCAACTCGGCCGGCACTTTCACCGGCGCCCAGGCCGACGGCAAGGTGTTGGCCGAGGCCGACTTGATTCTCGCCGTCGGCCTCGACTCCATCGAGTTGATCCCCAGCCCGTGGGACTACGAGGCTCCCGTCGTGGCGCTTGCAGAGGCGCGCGACAGGTACCGGTACTTCGAGTCGAGGTCGACAGTGGTGGGTCCGCTCGCCAAGCTGATCGCTGAACTGCCGGAGCTGACCGACGGGTGGCCGGACGACTTTTCGAGACGGCACCGCGCCAACATCGAGCGGGCTCTGTTCGCCGGCCCGGTGCTACGACCGGGGATCGCTCCCTGGGAAGTCGTGCGCATGGTCCGTGCGGTGGCGCCCGACAACAGCGTTGCCACGGTGGACGCCGGCGCGCACATGCTCGTTGCCATGCCGCTGTGGACGACCCAAGAGCCAGGGCAAGTGCTGATCTCCTCCGGTCTGGCCACCATGGGTTACTCGTTGCCGGCCGCAGTAGGAGCGGCACTCGCACGTCCAGGAGTGCGCGTCTATTGCTTTGTCGGCGACGGCGGCTTGCAGATGTGCCTCGGCGAACTGGAGACGATAGCCCGCCTCGGCCTGCCGGTGAGCATTGTCGTGTTCAACGACCAGACCCTTTCGCTGATCAAGGCCAAGCAACGTCCACACGGGCACGGAGGCCTTGGAGCCGTGCAATATGCCAAGACCGACTTCGCCACGGTCGCCGCCGGCATGGGCATCTGGGCGAAGGCGGTCCACGACGAGTCCGAACTAGCAGCGGCATTGAATGTTGACGTCGCTGGGCCGACATTGCTCGATGTCAGCGTCCAGGCCGACACCTACCGCCACGTTATCGATGTCGTGCGCAACGGCGTGACCCAGTGACCGCCCACCGCCGGTCGAAGGTCGTCGGTAGCGAGCATGCTCAGTCCCTGCGAACATGGCGCCCGTGGTGCGCTCGTCAGGAGGCGGTCACCGCGCGCAGCTCTTTCAACGTCTCGATGATCAATCGCCGGAAGGCGGCTGGGTCGTCCTGTTCAACCCAGCGGGCGAAGGCGACATGGAAGACGGTGACGCCGGCTTGGGACGCGAGAATCGCGGCGTTTACGGCGACGTCCCGACCACATAGCGCGATTTTGATGGCGTCGGCAAGGGATTGGAGCTTGATCAGTTCCCGCTCCTGCAGTTCCGGATGGGCCGCGACGATCCGGGCCCGCATGGCGGCGAAGGGGTGACGGCGCTATCGATCGGAGTTTGCCGTGCGTGTATTCGTCACCGGCGCGTCAGGCCACATCGCCTCCGCCGTCATCCCCGAGCTCGTCGCCAATGGTCATCAGGTCGTCGGTCTCGCCCGCTCGGACGCGGCGGCGCGGGCCGTCGCAGGCTTCGGTGCCGAAGCCCGCCGGGGCGATCTCGACGACCTCGACGGTCTCAAGTCCGCGGCCGCTGAGGCCGACGGCGTGATCCACCTCGCTTTTAAGCACGAGGCGATGCGCACCGGCGACTTCATGGGCGCGGTCGACTCGGACCTGGCGGCCATCCAGGCGATCGGACAGACGCTCGTCGGAACCGACAAGCCCTTCGTGGGAACTGGCGGAACCTTGATGCTTGCCATGGCCGGGATCACCGGCCGCGCCGGCACCGAGGACGACCAGTCCGACGGCGGCCCCCGCGTGGACGCGGCGAATTACACGATCGGCCTGGCCCAGCAGGGTGTCCGTTCCTCGGTCGTGCGGCTCGCACCGATGGTCCACAGCGACCTCGATCACCACGGCTTCACACACGCACTGATCGGCTTCGCCCGGGAGAACGGGGTGGCGGCGTACACCGCCGACGGCTCCAATCGCTGGCCAGCGGTCAACACCCACGACATCGGCGTGCTCTACCGCCTGGCGTTGGAGTACGCACCCGCCGGCTCGACACTGCACGGCGTCGCTGACACGGGAATCGCGCGGAAGGTGATTGCCGCGACGATCGCTGGCAAACTCGGCGTCGAGACCAAGAGCGTCACCGAAGAGGAAGCGGCGGCGCACCTCGGCTTCCTCGCACCCTTCGCTGCACTGGACAACCCGACGTCCAACGACAAGACCCGCGAACTGCTCGGCTGGGAACCGACCTACCCCGGCTGGGTACAGGACGTCCAGACGGGCCACTACTTCGCCTGACCCGGAGCGGCAATTCTCTGGCCCGGCGCCCTGTACACGTGGCGTCGGGCGCGACTGGAGGATTGGGCGTATGGCCGCGGTCCCCGTCACCAGCGGCCGTCGGTTCGACGTCGCGGCATTGGCGGCGTTGAGTGCCGCCGCTTTCGTGTTTGTGACGTCCGAGACGCTGCCGGTCGGTCTGCTGCCGCAGATCTCTTCGGACCTGGCGGTGTCCGAGGGCCGCACCGGGCTGCTGCTCACGTTTTACGCGATCGTCGCTGGCGGCACCGCGATCCCGTTCACGGCGTGGACGACGCAGCTGCCACGGCACCGGCTGCTCCTGCTGGTGCTCGGGGTGTTCGTGGTCTCGCAGGCCGGTGCCGCGCTCGCGCCGAGCTTCTGGTGGCTGGTCGCGGCCCGGCTACTGTGCGCGCTGGGCCACGGGCTGTTCTGGTCGATCCTCGCACCGGTCGCAGCGAGGCTCGTGCCTCGCGGTCAGGAGGGCCGGGCCACCGCGATCGTGTTCGTCGGCAACTCCCTCGCGCTGGTGGCGGGACTGCCGGTGGGCACTCTGCTCGGTCAACTCGCCGGCTGGCGAGCGGCGTTCGTGGTCGTCGGTGCCGGAGGCGCGGTCACCCTGGTCGCACTGTGGCGGCTGCTGCCGGCGCTGCCCGGTTCAGACGACGCGGGATTCTCCCGCTCCCTGCTTCGTCGGGTCGCCGAACGCCGCCTGGTCGCGCTCTACGTGGTCACGCTGGTCGCGGTGGTCGGCCAGTTCGCGGCGTACTCCTACATCGCTCCGCTCGCCCGAGACCACGGCGGGTTTGTCGGCGCCGGATACGGCGCATTGCTGCTCGGCTACGGCGCCGCCGGGCTGATCGGCATCGTGATTTCGACCCGGGTCGTCGACGTCCGGCCCCGGCTGGCATTCGTGCTGCCTACCGCAACGATCGTCGTTGCCCTGGCCGCGCTGGGCTTGATCGGGCGCAACCCTGTGCTGACCGCGGTCGCCGTCGTGGTGTGGGGCGGCGCGTTCACCACGCTGCCGGTGGTGCTGCAGGGCGGCGTGCTGCGGGTGGCGCCCTCGGTTTCTGACGTCGCCTCGGCGGTCTACGTCGTAGCGTTCCAGATCGGCATCGGGGCGGGGGCGCTCGTCGGGGGTGCGCTGGTCGACGGTGGGAACCTCGACACCATTACCTGGGTTGCCGCCGGGGCGGCGCTGGTCGCCCTACTGGTCGGTCTCGGCGTGCGCGGGCTGTTCCCCGCCCGCCACGAACCGCCAGCAGCAACGGTCACCCAGCCGGTGTACTGATCGTCTGCCCGAGCCGTTCCGCCGACGGGCGAAGCACAAAGGACCGTCATGACGCGTATCTATTGCCTGCCGCAGTCAAGTATTGCAGACTGGGCTGGTGGGGCGGTTGGAGAATCTGCTTGGCGCGCAGGCGTTGGCGCTGTCGGATCGATTGGGCGTTGCCGGCAGCGAGGCGGTGGCCAGGTCGGCGTCGGAGTGCGCCGCTCTGGTGACGTTGCTGACGCATCCCGACGAGTCGGTGTCCTGGCTCGGTGGGGTGCTGGGGCTGACCAGTTCTGGGATCACCCGACTGGTCGACCGACTGGTGGACGCGGGATGGGTGACGCGTACGGTCGGGGCCGATGCGCGGAGCCGGCACCTTAGCCTCACTCGCGCTGGACGTAGGGGCGCCAACGCTGTGCTCGACGCCCGCGATAGAGCGATGGCCGACGCGCTGGGTGCGCTGTCTGACCGTGATCGCGGAGAACTGGAACGACTGCTGGGCGTGCTCGTCGACCGACTCGCAGACAACAGGCTGCCTGCGCTGCAGGTCTGCAGGCTCTGCGATCGGACCGCGTGCGCATCCGAGGGGCCGGGATGCCCGCTCGAGCACACTGTCCCGGCCGGCGATGCCAGTGGCTGAAACGGCAGTTCGGGCGTCGGTGGCGCTGCCGATGTACCGCACGGCTTTACCGGGCGCGGCGATGATCGCGGTCAGTTTCGGGCTGGCGCGCTACGGCTACGGGCTGCTGCTGCCGGAGATGCAGGCGGAACTGTCGATCAGCGCGGGCGCGGCGGGGCTGATCGCGTCCGGTACCTATGTGTCCTATCTGCTCGCCAACTTCGGTGTCGTCTGGCTGACAGGCTGGCGAGGTCCGCGCGTGGCGATCGGTCTCGCCGCCGCGCTCGCGGCGGCGGGGATGGCCGTGATCGCGGGTGCGACCAGCGCGCCGGTCCTCGGCGTAGGAGTTCTGGTCGGCGGGGCCGCGGCAGGGCTAGCCTTCCCGCCTTACGCAGACCTTGTTGCCCGCGCAGTGCAGCCTCGGCGTCGGGACGTGGCATGGTCGACGATCAGTTCCGGCACCGGCTGGGGGGTGGCGATCGCCGGTCCGATCGCCATCGCCACGGGTCGCCACTGGCGCATTGCCTGGGTTGTGTTCATCGCCCTCGCCGTGAGCGTGGGCATCGCTGCAGTCGGGTCCGCACCGGCACATCACCATGACGACCGGCTGCGCCGCCCACAGCTGAGCTGGACTTGGTTCTTGTGCCCGAAATCGCGTCCGCTGTTGATCTCTTCGGTGCTCATCGGGGCCGGGAGTTCGGTGTGGTGGTCCTTCAGCGTAGACGCACTACGCCACGCGGGCATCGATGCGACGGCGTCCAGAATCGTCTACGCCGTCTGCGGCGCGGCTGGCATCCTCGCATCGGTCAGCGGCGCCGTGTTCAGCCGAATCGGGCTACGTCGCGGCTACCTCGCGGCCTGCGCGCTGCTCGCCGGTTCCCTGGCCATGCTCGGCGCAGCCGCGGACCACCTGCCCGTAGCCTTCGCCGCCGCCGTGCTGTTCGGTGTGTTCTATAACAGCGTGATCGCCGCACAGGGCATCTGGAGCTCACGGGTGTTTGCCGACCATCCCTTGGCCGGGCTCGCCGCTGTGAACACCGCCTTGACCCTCGGCACGCTCGCCGGGCCGAGCATCGCAGGTGCGGCGATCACGCAATTCGGCTTCCCCATCACCCTCGCCTCGGCCGCGGTTATCATCGTCGCCGCCCTCGGATTCTGCCCACCCAGCCCGCACCGCCAACGAGTGCTCGCCGCGCACCGCTGCGATGCCGCGGCGGTGCAGAGCTGAGCCAGTGGCGGCGGTCGCTTGCGGACCGTCAGGGTCCTGCGCCGAGCGGGCTTGGGATGGCGGTGGCATGGACGGGGCGGCCGTCGCCGTTGCGTTTGGACTCGTACATCGCCGCGTCGGCTCGGCTGATGAGATCGTCGGCAGCGTGTGGCGTCAGATCGTGTGGGCCGGTCCAGGCGATGCCGAAGCTGGCCGCGACGCGGTGGCCAGGGCTTGGCCCGATCGTGGCGGCGACGGCGTCGGCGACGCGGTCGCCTAGGGCCATCGCTTGGTCGCAGCTGTTGGTAGCCGTGCTCAGCACCAGGAACTCGTCTCCTCCGATGCGTCCGACGATGTCGCTGCTGCGCATGGCGTCGCGAAGGCATCCGCCGACGCGGCGCAGGACCTCGTCGCCGGCGGCATGGCCGTGTCGGTCGTTGACGGCTTTGAACCCGTCGAGGTCGATGAACACGACGGTGACTCCGTGACTGTTGCCGGTGGCCAGGGCGGTGAGCGCCCGGTGGACCTCGTGCAGTGTGGATGCTCGGTTGTGACATTCGGTGAGTGCGTCGAACGTCGCTCGGTGGTCGAGCTCGTCGCGCAGCCGTGCGCGGTCGGTGATGTCCTCGACGCACACAATGACGCCATTGCCGTCGTCGAGCGCCCGCAGGGTCAGGTGGCAGCGAAGTGGCGTGGCGCTGTCCTGGCAGGCGTCGACTTCGAGGTCGCTGTCGGTTCCTGTCAGCGCAGCGGCTACCGCGTCATCGAACGCGTTGTGATCCTCGGCGGCGAGGCAGGCGAACAGCTCGGCGATCGTTGTGGCGTTGGCCCGGCCCAGGATTGCAGTGAGCCGCTGGTTGCGGAGCACGATGAGTCCGTCGGAATCGGCTTGGGCGATGCCGACCGGCAAGCTATCGGTCAGCCGTCGCAGCAACCGTTCTTGGGCCAGGACAAATTCGTGCGCGGCCATTCTTCGGAGATGTCGACCATCTCCGCGACCACGCACCGCTCGGCCGGATCGTTGAGCAGATTCTGGTTGGTGATCTCGAACCAGACCCATGATCCGTCGCGGTGTTTCTGCCGCACCCGGATGCGGCGGCTATGACCGGGGGAGGCGAGCATGTCCATCCAGCTCGCGATCGCCTGAGGCGCGTCATCGGGATGAACCAGGTCGATGCTGCGATGCCCCACGAGGTCGTCGTGGCCCAACAGCGCCACCGCTGCGTCGTCGACGGCGGTGAAAACCGCCTGCCTGTCCTTTCGGACGAAGCTCACGCGCGGGCGCATAGCTCCGGCGTCACCATCGCGGTCGGTGATCCGGTCGATGTCGCCGACCAGGAAGCACAGGTACACCCCGTGCCGGACCCGCGCGTCGACGTAGTGGATCGTCAAGCTGGATTCCTCTGCGCCCAGCGGCCGGACAGTGACGGTTGCGCCACCACAAGCGGTCGCTTCCTGCCAGGCGGTGATCACGAGGTGCAGATCCTGGGGAACGACCAACTCCAGCGCAGTGTGATGGCCCCGGATCACCGTCTGTCCCGACAACGGGATCGTCAGCGGCATCGGCACAAAGAACCCGCTCGCCGACACCGCGGACACCGCTGCATGGGGCAACGATTTGAGCAAACCCGAAAGCCGACCTACTACTGCAGCCGTAGATCGTGATTTTTGATGTTGGAGCCGCGGTGATCAGCGTTTCTGCCGGGTGTGAGGCGGCCACCGGGCGAGCATCGATTGTTTGTGTGGAACAACGAGAACGCCGCGGTGGCCGCGGCTCACAGCGTAGATCCTGATCGTTGGTGGACGGCGTTCGGCGCGGTGATCGACCGCATCGAGTCGCGGTTCGCGAGGTTTGAGCCGTTGCGGCATGCGGCGGGGTTGATGCTGGGCATGTTGTCCGGGTTGGACCGCAAAAACTGTTGGACGATCGCCGAACACCGCGGCGCGCTGACGCCCGACGGGTTGCAGCATCTACTCGCTCGCGCCAGCTGGGACGCCGATCTGGTCCGCGACGACCTGCGCGGCTACGTCACCGCCGCGTTCGCCGAGCCGGACGCAGTCCTGGTCGTGGACGAGACAGGTGATTTGAAGAAGGGCGTCCATTCGGTCGGGGTGCAGCGCCAATACACCGGCACCGCCGGGCGGATCGAGAACGCGCAGGTCGCGGTGTTTGTCACCTACGCCGCCCGGCGCGGGCACGCCTTGATCGACCGGGCGCTCTACCTGCCCGCCTGCTGGGTGCAGGACGAGCAACGCTGCCGCGCCGCCGGTGTCCCCGACGGCGTCGAGTTCACGACCAAGCCGGCGCTCGCCGCGGCGATGATCACCCGCGCAGTGGCGGCCGGAACGCCGGCCTCCTGGGTGGCCGGTGACGAGGTCTACGGCGCCGACCCGACGTTGCGTGCGACCGTGCGCCGACTCGGGCTCGGATACGTGCTGCAGGTCGCGGCGAACCGCCGCATGCCCACCCCGATCGGACCGCGCCGCGTCGACGAACTCACCGCCAACCTGCCCGACACCGCGTGGGAACGCCGCTCCGCCGGGCGGGGCAGCAAGGGCCCGCGCTACTACTCCTGGGCCTGGCTCACCCTCGACCCCGAACCCGACCCCGACACCGGTGAACCTACTGGCGGTGCGCATCATCTGCTGATCCGCCGCAACGATCAGACCAGTGAACTGGCCTACCACCGCGCCTGGACACCTGGCCCCACCAGCATGCCGGCGCTGATCCGAGTCGCCGGACAACGCTGGCGCGTCGAGGAATCGTTCCAAGCCGCGAAAGGCCTCACCGGCCTGGACCAGCACCAGGTCAGGCGCTGGACCTCCTGGCACCGCTGGACCACCCTCGCCATGCTCGCGCACGCCTTCCTCGCCGTCGCCACCCGCATCCAACGCGACGCCACACCAGCACCGGCCGGGCTGATCGAGCTCACCGTCAACGAGTTCCGGCGCCTGTTCGACGCCCTACTGCTCGCCGGACCACACAGCCTCACCACGCTGCTCATCTGGTCAACCTGGCGCCGAAGACACCAATCCCGAGCCCGCGACTGCCACTATCGACGCCGCGAAAACCAATGATCACGAACTACGGCTGCAGTACTACCAGCTCAGATTCGTTCAGGGGCTGCTGCCCGCCAGCCGCAATCTGATCCATGGAGTACCTATCGACAACCTTGCGCAAAATCTGATTGGCGGCGCTAACGGAGCCGACCGGTCCAGCCGCAGCCGCGCTGGCCACGCGATGTCCGGCAGTCCAATCCAGCAGCGCTGTGCCGAAGTCCCAGCCGCCCGCGTTTCGTGAGCTCGGGATTCGCCCTTTGCAGGTCAGCAACAGCCAGCTGGTCGGCGTGGAGCGATCGTCCGCCGCGGGTTGCCCGGGTCTTGATGCTTAGGTCGCCGCGCCGGGTCCGGGTAGGAGGTCGATGTTGTCGGCGTGCATGGGGCGGTCACACTCGGCGCAGTGCAGCTCGACGTGACTGATGTGGCCGCAGTCGCGGTGCCGGTACAACACCGGGGGCCCGCCGGGGGCGGCCGTCCATCGGTCTCCCCACGCCACCATCACCAGCAGCAGGTCGCACAGCTCGCGTCCCTTGTCGGTGAGCAGGTACTGGTAGCGGGGCGGGCGGTCGGTGTATTGCTGCCGCCGAAGCACATCGTGCTCGACCAGCCATTTCAGTCGCTCGGTGAGCACCTTGCGGGAGATGCCCAATTCCTGCTGCAGCCCGTCGAAGCGGGTGATGCCGACTAAGACGTCTCGCAGGATCAGCGGTGACCACGGCTCGCCGATTACGTCCAGGGTGCGAGCGATGGAACAGGCCATCTGCGCGTAGTCGGTGCGCTGCATCAAATGATCCTAACTCAATGGGTTCCGTCAGGGAACGGACGGTGGTAGCCTCCGGGCGAATTAGTTCCCTGAAGGAACCTGACGAGAGGAAGTACCGGCGTGACAATGACATCAGCCCAGCGTGATCGCCCGCCGCTGCCGCAAGGAGATCTGCGGCTGCTGCATGAGCCCACTTCCCAGCATCTGCTGCAGGCTGCGCTGCCCGCACGCATCGCCTACCTCGGCACGGACGGGGCACCCCGGATCGTGGCGAGTTGGTTCCAGTGGACCGGCGCCGAGCTGGTGATGGCCACCTACGTTGCCGGGCCCGCCGCAGGGATCCGCCACCCCGCCCACCGGCTGTCGGCCCTGCGTGCCGACCCTCGTGTGGCCATCAGCATCGACGCCGACGACTTCCCGCCCAGCGTCCTCACCCTGCGTGGTGCAGTGACGATCGAGGAGGTGGACGGCATCGCGCCCGAGTACGCCGCGGCCGCCCGCCGCTACCTCGGCGCGTCCGCCGCACGCACGCTGCTCACCGCGGTCGAGCGTCCCGGCACCCGGCAGGCGCGAATCGTGCTCCGCCCCGCCTGGGTCGGCTTACTCGACTTCGCGACCCGGCTGCCCAGTGCGCAGGGCGGCGTCGGCCCTTCGACCCTCGGCACCGCCTCGCAGACGGGGGATCGGCGTGAGCGCGGCCGGCGCTGAGGCCTCGTCGGCGCGGCCGACCGGTTCGTTCTCGTCCCTGGCGCCTGGATGGGCGGGTGGGTCTGGCAGCGCGTGGCCGACCTGCTCAACGACCATGGTCACCAGGTTCTAACGCCCACCCTCGTCGGGCTCGACGGCGCCGCCGATCACGGACAGGTGCGTCTGAGCGACCACGTCGATCAGGTCCTCGACCTCCTCGACGCCGAAGACCTGCGCGACGTGATCTTCGTCGGCCACTCCTACTCCGGCCTCGTCATCGGCCAAGCCGCCGACCGGCGCCCCGAACGGGTGGCACACAGCGTCTTCGTGCACGCCTTCCTGCCACAGCACGCCCGCAGCCTGATCGATGACTGGGGCGACGACGACACCGCCCGCGCCGAGGAACGCGCCGCCATCGCCGCGCGCGGCAGCTGGGAAGCGCCCGCCGCGGGACTGCTCCACGAACCAGACCTCACCGCCGCCCAACGCCACTGGCTCGCCGCCAACTTTGTCGATCACCCGCAGCACACCGTCACCGACCCGGCCATCATGCGGCACCCCGTGCAACAGCTCGAGGCCACCTTCATCGCCTGCCTACCCAGCGACAATGCCGCGCCGCCTCCAGCAATCGCAGCCCTAGGCCGTAACCCGACATGGACGATCTCCACGATCACCGCCGGACATTGGCCGATGGTCTCCAACCCGCAACGACTAGCCGATCTCCTGCACCAGACCGCGACCAGCGCTGCCCAGCTCACCTGATACCGCCACCCCAAGCTGTGTGCTACCTGCCAACTGCGCAGGAGGCAACGCCCGTGCGCTCGGCTCGGCCGAAGGACACGTCGGGAAGGTCTTGCCGAAAGCGCAAACGAGTTTGGGGTGGTTCGGTCGCACGGTTAACACTGGCGCGCGTGACTATCCAGCGAAGTGTCCTGCTCGATGGCGTGCGGCTGCGCGTGACTGAGGAAGGGGACGGTCCGTTGGTGCTGCTCAGCCACGGGTTCCCTGAGACCGCATACTCCTGGCGCTGGCAGCTTCCGGCCCTCGCCGCCGCCGGATACCAGGCGGTGGCCGTAGATGTTCGCGGCTACGGTCGCTCGTCGAAACCGGTGGACGTGGCCGAATACCGGATGACCCGCCTGGTGAACGACAACGTCGCGCTCGTCCACGCGCTCGGCGCTGACACAGCTGCGATCATCGGCCACGACTGGGGGTCACCCATCGCTGCCAACTCAGCACTGCTCGCCGCGGACGTGTTTACCTCGGTGGCGATGCTGAGCGTTCCCTACGCCCCCCGCGGCGGGCCGCGACCGACAGAGGTCTTCGCGCAGATCGGCGAAGGAGCGGATTTCTACGTCAGCTACTTCCAACTGCCAGGCGTCATTGAGGCCGAGATCGAACCAGACGTCGGTGGCTGGCTGCGCGGCTTCTACACATCGCTGTCCGGCGACACCATGCCCGTGCACGGAAGCGACGCCGCGTTCTTTGTCGCGCCCGGCACGCGCATGTCGGACGGGTTCACCACGGGCAACCTGCCGGCGTGGCTCAGTGAGGCCGATCTCGACGTCTACGCCGGTGACTTCGAGCGGTCCGGTTTCAGCGGCGGTCTCAACCGGTACCGCAATGTCGACCGCGACTGGAGGATCTCGCTGCCTACGACGGAGTGCCCATCACGCAGCCCTCGTTGTTCATCGGAGGTACCCGGGACGCCTCGACCGCCTGGAACCAGCTAGCCATCGACGCCTTCCCCACTACGCTGCCTGGATTGCGCGGCAGCCACTTGCTCGAGGGCTGTGGCCACTGGATCCAGCAGGAACGCGCCGAGGAAGTAAACGCGCTGCTGGTCTCGTGGCTGGCCAACGTCGACCCCCCGGCCGAATGACCCTCCATCGCGGAGTGGAGCGAGGCGAGGCCGTTTGGATGATGTTGCGGTGGGGCGGGGGCGGCGCGGGTTGCGCCGTCTCCGCCCCGTTTGTGCGGCGGTGGTGGGTGCTCAGCCACTCATCAGGGCCGCGTGCATGACTGTTTGGCTGGGTGCGGCGATGAGGGTCCAGTCGCCGCCGACGCCTTTGCCTTCCCAGTAGTTGAGCCATTTGAAGGTGGGGCTGGCGTTGCAGTAGTTGATGACGCTTTGCAGTTTGTTGGCGCGTTCGGTTTGGGTGCCGGCTGTTTTGGTGGA
>JBBQUT010000040.1:0-37000 GCA_038212215.1 Mycobacteriales bacterium | reverse complement strand
CCTACTCCAGCACCCAACGCATCTTCACCGAACAACAACGCCTCGCCCTCATCGCCCGAGACCACGGCTGCTCATTCCCCGGCTGCGACGCCCCACCAGCCTGGTGCCAAACCCACCACATCACCGAGCACCGCCACAGCGCCCGCACCAGCATCGACGACGGCACCCTGCTCTGCGGACACCACCACCGCACCTTCCAACAACACGACTGGCACTGCATCATGACCAACGGCCGACCGCACTGGGTGCCACCAGCATGGATCGACCCGTCACGCACCCCACGGCTGAACACCAGACACCGATAAACCTACGTACCGACCGGTCAGTCGGATCAAATGCCTCGCAGCTGCTGAACTAGCTTGTTCTGCGGGCAGGGTCGGCTCTCGCTGCGGGCCGCCGCCGGCCGCCGGCGCCCAGCCGCCGCCGGGACCGGGTGATCACCGCCGGCAGAGTGGCGCGTCAGCCTGCCCAGACGATAAGCGACCACTGCGTGGTCGGTGCGAGCGCGACACGAATGGTCCGGTCGGCCGCGGTCGGCTTGAACGCCGAGTCGTACAGGACGCCAAGCGACGGGCACTCGCTCACGTGCAGCTCAGCCGTCCCGGACGCGTTGATCAGGTCCGCGACCGAATCGCCGTCGCACGCCAACCGCAGCGTCAATCGCGAGTCGCTGCTCGGCAGGGTTAGGGCAACGGTCGCTGGCCCCGTCCCGTGCCGAGCCGCGATGACCGTACCGATTGGCGAAGCCGCGGTCCGCGACGGCAGCAGCTGGGCGGGCGAGTTGGGCGTGCGCGATGCGGCCGAGTGCCCGGTAGCAGAACTGGAACAGCCGGCTGCCGTGGCCAGCACCAGAATGCTGACCACGGCGACGGCGGTGCGACGGCTGATCGGACTATGCCTTCACAGACCAGAAGGCTGGCACGTGGTACGGCGCGATTGACGTGCCGCTGCGCACGACGACCCACGAACAGGTCGGGGCAAAGTGGCCATAGCTCCAGTGGAACGACTTGCGGTCCGCGCCGGCGTGCAGCTGGCCATGCGCCCAAGTACTGGGCACCGTCCACGAGTCGGAGTAGGCGATGCTCGCGCTCAGTGTCAGCGCGAAGGACAACCCCCAGGTTTCCTTTGCCGAAGCGATGATGATGCTTTCCTCGGTTTGGAGAGCTCCACTGAACGTGGCCGTGACCGAGAGCCCGGCGGTGATCGTGATGCTGAGGGTGTGTCCGCCGGGGGCGCTCGAGTACGAAACCATGTCTTTGTGGTTGTAGACGGCATTCGTCACCGAGTAGGCGGCGTCCGGCGCGCACCCCGCGAGGGCCGGTGCCGAGACCGCAGCGCTGGCCGCGACGGCCGACGAGGCGAGCAGAGACAAGACTATGAACCTTGACGCGAGTCGTCGCATGAGTCTCCTTGATATGGAGTCGCTTGCCACCCGGTGCGGCCCGCGGAGCGCTCAACGTAGCGGGAGTTTCCTGCCTTCGCAATCGCCGACATCTTTCCCGTTATATTGACAAAGTCGGGCTCTGCGGACGCATTATCCGCATATCGCGTCGATTGTGCGGAAAGTCAGGAACCTGAGGTACCAACTACCCGGTCGAGTCGGCCCGGGTAGGGCAAGGCGCGGATTGTGCCCGAGCACATTCGGGGCCCACAACGCCTTGAACCAGTTCGACAGCGACGAAGGACGCGGGTTCGGATCTGAAGAATTGGGAATTGAATTTACCCGACGGGTCACACTTGGCTCGGCCCGATCGGCTTCTTCAGGTGAATTTTGACGGGAAACAGCCTATCGCTTTTCCAAGCGATTTGTCCGCTGGACAGCGGGGCGCCTAGCAATGGTCGGCGGCGTCAATATCTCAGGAGTTACTGGTACTGTCCGGCGGCTTAGTGGTGATCACCCGAGGGGAGGGTGCGCGTCACCGCCAGCGATTGCGGCGGCGTCACGAGGGTGGCGGCAATGATCGCCGCGTCCTCGACCGTCTTCGGTCGGCCGCTGCGCGCCTCGTCGTCCCAACCGTCGATCCCCTGCGCGGCAAAACGATAACGCCACTTGATCACGGTCGGACGAGACACACCCACAGCGCGAGCGGTCACCGATGTCCCGGCACCGTCGGCGACCGACAGCACGATCCGCGCACGCTCTGCACGACCGGCCGATGGCAACGGCTGCGGCGGGTTACTGCGCGCCAGGCGGCCGCGCCTGACGCCGTTCAGACCGCTCAGGAAAGCCCCGCGTAGGAGTGCAGGCCAGACACCACGATGTTCACGATCAGGAAATTAAACGTGATCGCGAAGAAACCGGCGAGGTTGACCCAGGCGGCGGCGCGTCCCTTCCAGCCGGCGGTGGCACGCGCGTGCAGATAGCAGGCGTAGATCACCCATACGACGAACGCCCAGGTCTCTTTCGGATCCCAGCCCCAGTAACGTCCCCATGCCGCTTCCGCCCAGATCGCGCCGCAGATGATCGCGACGGTGTAGAGCGGAAAAGCGAAAGCGACAATGCGGTACGCCACCTTATCGAGCGTTTCGGCGGCAGGCAGCCGCGTCGCGAGATTACTGAATGCGCCGGTGCTGCCGGGATGCTTGTCGGCGCGGTGCTTGACGAGGAAGAGCACGGTCAGCACGGCGCTGGTCATCAGCGCGCCCTCTGCGATCGACACGAGCGTCACGTGAATGCCGAGCCAGTACGACTGCAGCGCCGGCACGAGCGGCTGCGCCTTCGAGTACAGCACCGTCCCGGCCAGGAACATCATCAGAATCACGGGCAACAGCACGAAGCCGCCCAGGTGTCTGATCGTGGGTGCCTTCCAGAGCACGCCCAGGAAGGCAAGCACTCCGACCAGGCCGGCGACGGAGGCGAACTCGTACATGTTGCTCCACGGCACCGCGTCCACGGCGATGCCGCGGATCGCGATCGACAGCGCGTGCAACGCGACACCGAGCACAGTCAGCGCGACGGCGAACCGGCCGAGGCGCTCGGCCCCACCGCGCGCCGGCGGCGAGGCGGTGGTCGCGTCCGTGCGCGGACTGCCGACAGTTACCAGTTCCCGAACCGCTGCGGTGGCAGCCACCCGTCCGCGACGACCGAAGGCATACTCGGCGACGTAGCTCACCATCGCCAGCGCGTACACCGCAATCGCTGTCGTGAATACCGTGTCGGAAAGGTGCGCCGCCGAACCGTCGATCCCCGCCATCGTCACTCCGTTCCGGTCAATACCGCTGCACGGGCTGGTCGGCCTACTGATCGCAACCGTTCGAACAGCGCAGCGAATTCTGTGCTGAAGTTGCCCGAGTCGCTGCGCGCGAGCCCACCGACAGACACCACGGTATGCGGCGCGTCGCTGCTGTCACCGGCAGGGGTCACGCGCAACCACAGCCGACGCCGTCGGACCCCGAGCGATCCGAGCAGACCGACCACCATCGCCAACGCCGACCACAATAGGAACCCCTGCGCCGGGTCGTGCGAGACCTGCAGGCTGGCCCACGGCACCCAGCCGTCGAAGGTGACCGAGACGCCATTGGACAGCGTTTTCTTCTGTCCGACGCGCAAATTCGCCGCACCGCTGAGCTTCATCTTGGACGTGTCGAGCGAGTACACCGACTGCGGCAGACCTTGGTAATTCAAATCGCCGAGATAGATGGCGATGCCGAGGATCGGATTGCGCACCTGCGGCGAGGCGGAGGTAAACGTCTGCGCGCTCTGCGGCACCGGCGTCGGTGAGAAAGTCGCCGCCACGCCGACGTCCTGCTTCGCGCCGGGCTTGCCCTGCAGCTTGAACGCACCCTCGGATTGCAGCGTCGCCGCGTCCTGCGGTACGAACGGTTCGGTGTCGTGACGCACTGTGCCGTCCGGCATACGGATAGTTACGCGCGGCGCGAAGCCGTGCCCGATGAGATAGACCCGATCACCCTGCAACCGCAACGGATGATTCACCGTGATCCGCGCCCGCGTCGAAGGGTCGTCGACTGACGGGCGGTAGACGATGTCGGCCGCAAACTTCGACGGCTCGCCGGAATCGGTGTAGGCGGCGGTGAACCTCGTCAACTTGTCGATGCAGAACGGCGCCGGGCGGATCTTCCCCTCGGCGGCGAACCGGCCCGGCTGCCACGAGTCGTACTGCGCCACCACATTGCAAAAGCCGTGCCCCTGCACGACGATCTCGCTGCCCTGGTAGCTGTACAACCGGCCGATCGCGATCAGTACCAGCGACGCGAGCAGGGCAACATGGAAGATCAGATTTCCGGTCTCACGGCTGTAGCCCTTCTCTGCGGACAGGGTCACCGCGCCGGACGCGTCCTCGCGGCGGACAACGCGCCATCGCCGGCCGAGCACAGCGCGCGCCGAATCGAGGTAGGCGTCGACGTTGTCGGACGTCTCGAAGGAACCTGATTCGGGCAGCCGGTCGAGGTTGCGCGGCGCCGGCAAGGGCTTGCGAGTGACCGCGCGCGCGTGCAGCCGGATGCGTGGGATCAGGCAACCGATCAGCGAGACGAACAACAGCAGGTAGATCGCGGCGAACCACACCGAACCGAAGACGTCGAACATGCCGATGCCGTCGAGGAATCGCCCCCAGCTGCCGTGCGCTCGGATGTAGCCGCTCGTCCGCCCGGGATTGAGCGGTCGCTGGGGAAGCAACGATCCCGGCACAGCACCGACCGCCAGCAGGAACAGCAGGATCAGCGCCGTCCGCATGCTGGTGAGCCGCCGCCATCCGCGCCGAACGGTACGCGGGAGCACCCTCATATCTCGAAGCCCGACGCCGGACCGACTCTGGTCAGCAGCTGATTCATCAAGTGGTTCCACTCACCGGTCACGAGCAGCACGCCGATACCGATGAGCACGACTCCGCCGACACCGCTCACCACCCGACGGTGCCGACGGACGAACGTGAGCACTCGCGAAACCCAGCCGATGCCCAGGGCCACCAGCACGAACGGGATGCCAAGCCCGAGGCAGTAGCAGAGTGTCAGGAACGCGCCGCGCCCGGCCGTCCCCTGGACGACGGACATCGAGTACACGGCGGTGAACGTGGGCGTGAGGCACGGCGTCCAGGCCAACCCGAACGTGACACCGAGTACCGGGGCACCCACCAGCCCGGCGCGCGGCAGCCGGTGGGACTTGATCTCACGTTGCAGCACGCCGATGCCGCCGAGGAACACGACTCCGAGCAGGATCGTCACCGTCCCGAGCACCCGTTCGATCGTCACTGAATGCGTGCGGATCGCCGCACCGAGCGCGCCGAAAAGCACCCCCTGCGCGACGAACACGGCAGAGAAGCCAAGCACGAACAGCATCGCGCCCGCGGCCATGCGCCGCTGGCTGGGGTTCGCGCCGTCACCGGAAAGCCCGGCGACGTAGGAAAGATAGCCGGGGACGAGTGGCAGCACGCACGGCGAGAGGAAACCGATCAGCCCGACCAGGGCGGCCACTCCCGCCGCGACGAGCAGCGGGCCGTTCTGGACCGTGTCGGTGAGGCCGGTCGCGGCGCTCGGCATCGGCTATCGCTCCGCAGCCAGCTTGTCCAGCACCGGCGCAAGATCCTTCGGCGTCACCAGGCCCGAGTAGGCCGCGGCGACGCGACGCGCCTTGTCCACGACGACGGTGAACGGCATGGCCTGGATCGGCAGGTTGCCCAGCCGGACAGCGGTTTCCCCCTGCTCGTCGTACACGATCGGATAGTCGATGCCGTAGTCCTTCACGAAAGCCTTCGGGGCGTCCTTGGACCCTTCCTTGGTATCGATGCCGACGAACGTGACCTGCTTGTTCTTGTAGGCGTTGTAGACGTTGTTGAACTGCGGGGTCTCGATCGTGCACGGACCACACCAGGTCGCCCAGAAGTTGACGACGACTACCTTGCCGCGGTCCTGCGCCAGGCGGTAGGTGCCGCCGCTGAGGAGCGTGGCGGTGAAATTGTCGGCGGGTTTGCGCTGCGCAGGCGCGATGAGGCTGCCGGTGCTGTTGGCCGAGTGGAACCGGAAGTTACCGGTGCCCTGATCGACCGCGTTCTTGCCGGTGCACGCGGCGAGTATCAGCGTCGCTGCACTCGCCCAGGCGAGAGCGGCGGCGGTGGCACGGTGGCGCGGCGTCATCGCCGTCCAGTGTGCGTTACGTCGCTCCGCGCGACCACACCGCCTCAGCGCGCTGTGACATACGCTTCGCGCGCTGTGACGGAGCCGTGCGCGCGCTGATTACGCTCCCGCGCCCCGTCCCGAGGGCAGGCCGGCGGACGGCACGGTGTAGCCCACGTCCACGACCACGTCGCCGTCGAAGACAAACGAGGTGACCGAACCGAGGGCGCACTGGCGCCGGCGTGGATCGTGGAACAGTCGAAGGCCCTGCGCCTGACGGCGCGCGGTGACAATGGGCAGTTGGTGGCTCACACACACAGCGTCGCGTCCGGTGCCGGCGACTTTGTCACGGGCTGAGACGGCCGCAGCCAGCATCCGGTCGGCGATCTGCCGGTAGGGCTCACCCCAGCTCGGGCGCAGCGGGTTGCGAAAGTGGCGCCAGTTGCGCGGGTCGGTGAGCAGGTGCTTGCCGCCGGCGACTGCACGTCCCTCCAATGCGTTACCGGCCTCGATGAGGCGCGGGTCGGTGTCCGCGTCCAGGCCGATCAGCGCGGCCAGCGGTAGGGCGGTCTCCTGGGCACGTTCGAGGGGGGACGAGACGAGGTAGCCGACGTCGCGGGCCGCGAGGAACTCGGCAGCAGCGACGGCTTGGGCTTTGCCGAGTTCGGAGAGGTGATATCCCGGTAGCCGCCCGTAGAGGATGCCCTGCGGATTGTGGACCTCGCCGTGCCGCAACAGGTGCACCGTGATCACCGGGCAATCCTGTCAGAGGTCCTCGTTAGCCTGAGGCCTATGTCAGCAGAGCTTGACTTCGGTCACCATATTAAGCACGAATCGACTCGGTTTCACGACGTCCTCGCTGGTGCCGATCCCGCAGCGCGGGTGCCTACCTGCCCGGACTGGAACGCCGCGGACCTGCTGTGGCACCTCAGTGAGGTACAGCTGTTCTGGACAGCGGTCGTGCGCGAGCGCCTGACCGATCCCGCGGCGGCCGACGACAGCGTGCCCGAGCGCCCGCACGACTACGGTGCGCTGCTCGAGTTGTGCCGCGCCGCCGGCAGCGCCCTCCTCGATGCCCTCGCCAACGCTGAAGACCACGAGCGGGTGTGGACGTGGTTCCCCGACGACCAGAGCGTGGGCTTCATCCGCCGCCGACAGGCGCACGAGGCCTTGATCCACCGGCTGGACGCTGAACTCACGGTCCCCGCTTCGGTGACCGGCGTCGACGCGCAGCTTGCGACCGACGGAGTCATGGAGGTGTTCGACTGGATGTACGGCGCGCCGCCGTGGGCTACGCCCGGGCCACCCGCGCCAGTGGGCCGGGTCGAGACGACCGACACGCAGGCGTCGTGGGTGGTCGGCCTCAGCACTTGGGGCGGTACCAGCCCGAACACCGGCACCACGTACGCCGACGAGCCGTGCCTTGCCATCGTGACCGGCGGGAAGCCGTCGTTCACGGTGCGTGGACCGGCTGCCGACCTGGATGCGTGGCTCTGGAACCGTTCGTCGAGCCCCGCCGTTGCGCTCGGCGGTGATTACCTGGCCTTCGAGCAGATCATCCGGACCGGAGTCCAGTAGTGCACACGGGGCGACGGCAGCGAGCTCCCGATCACTGGGGTGGGCGGGCGGCAGCCGCGGCTCGGGCAGCGGCGGGCATTGCCGAGGCGATCCGTTCCAGCGCCGCGTCATCCATGGCCGCGTTGACGAACCAGGCCTCGTAGGCGCTCGGCGGCAGGTACACCCCGGCGTCGAGCATGGCGTGGAAGAACGGTGGGTACCGCCAGGTCTGCGCGGCTTGCGCCCGCGCGAAGTCGGTCACCGGGTCGGCGGCGAAGAACACCGAGAACATGTTCCCGGCGTACTGCACCCGATGCGGTACCCCCGCGGCGGCGAGCGCTGCCGAGGCCAGCGCCCCGATCGTGCGGGCGTTCGTGTCGAGCGCCGTGTACACCTCAGGACCTGCCGCGCGCAGGCTGGCGAGCCCTGCGGCGACCGCGACCGGGTTCCCCGACAAGGTGCCGGCCTGGTAGACCGGTCCGACGGGGGCCAGGCGCGACATCACGTCCGCCCGTCCCCCGAATGCTGCCGCCGGCAGGCCCCCGCTCATCACCTTGCCAAATGTGAACAGGTCCGCCTCGACCGGATCGAGGCCATACCAGCCCGACGCCGACACCCGGAACCCCGTCATGACCTCGTCCATGATCAGCAGCGCGCCATGCCGGGCGGTGATCTCGCGCAGCCCCGCATTGAAACCCGGCAGCGGCGGCACCGCGCCCATGTTGCCGGCGGCGGCCTCGGTGATCACGGCGGCGATCTCGGGGCCGACTTGAGCGAAGCAGGCCTGCACCGCGGCGAGGTCGTTGTAGGGCAACACGATCGTCTCGGCGGTCTGCGCGCCGGTCACCCCGGGGGTGTCAGGGAGCCCGAGGGTGGCGACACCGGAGCCCGCGGCTGCAAGCAGCGCGTCGACGTGCCCGTGGTAGCAGCCGGCGAATTTCACCACCCGCTGGCGGCCGGTGAAGCCGCGCGCCAGCCGGATCGCGGACATCGTGGCCTCGGTTCCCGAGTTCACCAGCCGGACCTGCTCGACCGGCGCCACCCGGCCCACGATCTCTTCGGCAAGCTCGATTTCGCCGCGGGTCGGCGTTCCGAAAGAGAGCCCACGGGTTGCAGCGTCCTGCACCGCCGCGACGACAGCGGGGTGGGCGTGACCGAGGATCATCGGCCCCCACGACGACACCAGGTCCACGTACTCGATCCCGTCTGCATCGCTCAGGTATGCCCCCGACCCGCTGACCATGAACCGCGGGGTGCCGCCGACTGCGCGAAATGCGCGCACCGGCGAATTCACCCCGCCGGGGATCACCCGCTGAGCGCGCTCGAACAGCTCGGCTGATACGGGTGCGGGCCTCATGGCCCCACCTCGCGCGATATCGCGCCACGGGGCCGGCCGGTGACACTGCAGATAGTCACGCTCCCAGTATCCCAGGCACCAGTGTTCCAGGCTCCGGTGTCCCAGCCGCACGGCGTACGGCAGGATCGTGGAATGCACATCGACGGTTGCGTGGCGGTGGTGACCGGTGGCGCCTCCGGGCTCGGCCTGGCGACAGCGGGGCGATTGACGCGCGCAGGGGCACGAGCCGTCCTGATTGATCTGCCGGGCACGCCGGGCACGGAACGGGCGCGGCAGATCGGCGCGGTGTTCGCCCCGGCTGATGTCACCGACGAGGCCCAGGTCGCTGCCGCTTTCGACACGGCCGCCGCGCTCGGACCGATCCGCATCGTGGTCAACTGCGCCGGCATCGGCACGGCCGGGCGGGTGATCGGCAGGAAGGGTGTTCTGCCGCTGGCGCAGTTCACGGCGGTGGTGACGGTCAATCTGATCGGGACGTTCAATGTGTTGCGGCTCGGCGCCGAGCGCATCCTGGCCAACGACCCGGTCGACGGCGAGCGGGGCGTCATCGTGAACACCGCTTCCGCTGCAGCCTTCGACGGGCAGATCGGGCAGGCCGCGTACTCCGCGTCCAAGGGCGGCGTCGTCGGGATGACACTGCCCATCGCGCGCGACCTCGCCGACAAGCTGATCCGCGTCATGGCGATCGCGCCGGGGCTGTTCAAGACGCCGATGCTCGAAGGCATGCCGCAGGACGCGCAGGATTCGCTCGGCCGGCAGGTGCCGCACCCGAGCCGGCTCGGCGATCCGGAGGAGTTCGCGGCACTGGTCGAGCACATCGTGGCAAATCCCATGCTCAACGGCGAAGTGATCCGGCTGGACGGCGCGATCCGGATGGCGCCTCGCTAACCGATGGCCGACCTGCGCTAGCTCATGACCATTCTGCATCTGCGGATCGTCTGCCCGCAGCAACTGCTCGAGCAATCCGTCGACGTCCTCAGCGACCGGCCGGGGGTGGTCGCGATCACGGCCGGGGGCGACTGCGGCGACGGCGCGGTGTTGCACGCCGATCTTGCCCGCGAATGCGCCGACGACGTGCTGGGCGACCTGCGCCGGCTCGGGGTGACCCGCGTCGGGATGATCACCCTCGACCCGATCGACACCGCGATCGGCGAGCTCGCCGACAAGGCCGAACGCGACGCACCCGGCGAGGGTGCCGACGCGGTCGTCTGGGACGAGCTGGCCGAGCGCAGTGGTGAGGATTCCACGCTGACCTCGACGTTCGCATCGTTCATGGTGCTGGCGATCCTGCTAGCCGCGATCGGTGTGGTCACTGACTCGCAGATAACGATCGTCGGGGCGATGGTGGTCGGGCCCGAGTTCGGACCGCTCGCCGCGCTAGCGGTGGGCTTGATCCGCCGCCGCGCCGACATGGCGCGCCGGGCCGCGATCGCGCTGCTCGTGGGGTTCACCCTGGCGATCGTTGCGTGCGCGGTGCTGACGGCGGTGGCGCGCGGGGTCGGGCTGGTCTCTCCCGGCGATCTCGTCGGCCGCCGCCAGACTGAGTTCATCTACCATCCGGGGTGGTTCTCGCTCATCACGGCGCTGGTGGCCGGGACGGCCGGGATGCTGTCGCTGACCTCGTCCAAGTCGGCGGCACTGGTCGGCGTTTTCATCTCCGTCACGACCATTCCGGCGGCCGGGAACGCGGCGGTCGCGGGCGTGCTCGGCAAGTGGCACGAGACCTGGTTGTCACTTGCGCAACTGGGCATCAACCTGGTCGGCATCGTGGTCGCCGCGGTGTGCACGCTTGCGGTGCGCGGCGCCACCGCTCCTACGACAAGGTCGCGCCGCGGCCTGACAACGCGCCGGCGAACTCGGCAGCCCAATAGCTCAGGATGATCGAGGCGCCCGCCCGCTTGATCGAGGTGAGCGTCTCGATGATGACTCGGTCGCGGTCCAGCCAGCCGCGCTCGGCCGCAGCCTCGAGCATCGCGTACTCGCCGCTGATCTGATAAGCGGCGACCGGAACCGGGCTCGCGTCCGCCACGGCGCGCAAGATGTCCAGGTAGGGCAGCGCCGGCTTGACCATGACGATGTCCGCACCCTCGGCGACGTCGAGGGCAACCTCCGCCAGGGCTTCGGCGACGCTGCGGGAGCTGTCCTGCTGATAGGACATGCGATCACCGATCAGGCTGCTGTTCACCGCCTCGCGAAACGGCCCGTAGAACCCGGACGCGAACTTCGGCGCATAAGCGAGGATGCCGGTGTCGTGGTGTCCGGCGTGATCGAGCGCGGCACGCACCGCGCCGACCTGGCCGTCCATCATCCCGCTGGTACCCAACAGGTGCGCTCCCGCTTCGGCCTGGGCCAGACCCATCGCCGCGTAACGCCGCAGGGTTGCGTCGTTGTCGACGCCACCACGCTCGTCGAGGACGCCGCAGTGCCCGTGATCGGTGAACTCGTCCAGGCACAGGTCGGCCATCAGCACCGTGTCGTCGCCGAGTTCGGCATGCAAGCGCGCGAGCGCCACGTTGAGCACACCAGCCGGATCGTCCGCGCCGGTGCCGGAGGCGTCCTTCCGTTCCGGAACCCCGAAGATCATCAGCCCGCCCACGCCCGCAGCTACCGCCTCGAGCGCGGCCTTCACCAGCGAGTCCTGGGTATGCTGCACGACCCCAGGCATCGACGCGATCGGCACCGCGTCGGGAATGCCCTCGCGCACGAACATCGGCAGCACCAGATCCGCTGGGTGCACGGCGACGTCGCGCACCAACCGGCGTAGCGCCGGGGTGCGCCGCAACCGGCGCGGGCGCGAGATCGGGAACGCTGGCAGCTCGGGCAAGCTCACCGTCCCAGAGTAGGCGAATCGCCACCGACCGGGTCCGGCGAACGGTGCTCGTCGGTGCGGGCAGTAAAGGTCGCTTCGATGTTCGACGCGCAGCACGATGCCTCGCGCGTGTCTTCGTGCAGTCGCTACAGGACGCGGCAACCCGCCGCGCCTACCGGGTCAGTGCGTGGCCCGCCGGGTGGACGAGCGGGTCGGCTTCTTCGAGGTCGCAGCGACTGCTGCCTTTTCCCGCTGCTCGGCAGCCCGGGCGGTCGCGTAGGCGGCCAGGGCGTCGACGAGCGCCGGCACCGTTGCGAACTCCGGCTCCACGTCCACCCGGAGACCGAACTCGCGGGCCGTAGCGGCGGTCTGCGGTCCGATGCAAGCCACGATCGTGCGCGCGTGCGGCTTGCCGGCAATCCCGACAAGGTTCCGCACAGTGGACGAGGAGGTGAAGCACACCGCCTGGAAACCACCGGTCTTGATGGCGTCGCGGATCTCGGCCGCAGGCGGAGCCGCCCGCACGGTGCGGTAGGCCGTCACATCGTCGATCTCCCAGCCCATCTCGCGCAGCCCCGCCGCGAGGGTCTCCGTGGCGATGTCCGCACGCGGCAGCAGCACCCGGTTGATCGGGTCGAGCACGTCGTCATAGGGCGGGAAGTCGGCCAGCAGGCCTTCCGAGGACTGCTCGTCCGAGGGCAGCAACTCCGGCTGGATTCCGAACGCGCGCACGGCGTCGGCGGTGGTCTCGCCCACGCACGCGATCTTCACGCCCGCGAACGCGCGGGCGTCCAGGCCGAACTCCGCGAACTTTTCCCGGACCGCGCGCACCGCGTTGGTGGAGGTGAACACGATCCACTCGTAGCGGCCCGTGACCAGGCCCTTGATCGCGCGCTCCATCTGGGTCGGCGTGCGCGGTGGCTCGACAGCGATCGTCGGCACCTCGATCGGAACCGCTCCGTAGCCGCGCAGCCGCTCGCTCATCGCACCGGCCTGCTCCTTGGTCCGCGGGACCAACACCTTCCAGCCGTAGAGCGGGCGCGACTCCCACCACGACAGCTTGTCGCGATGCGCCGCGGCCTTGCCGACGGTGACGACCAGGGTGCCGGACATGCCGACCGAGGCCAGTTCCAGCTCACCGAGCGTCGCGCCGATCGTCTGCTGCGCGGTCGTCGTCGCAGCGCACGAGACGGTCACCGCAGTGTCGGGCTTCAGGCCTTGCCCGATCAGCCGCTCGCCGAGCCTGGCGACGTCGCCGGCCGCCACGGTCAGCAGCAGGGTTCCGGGTGCGCCGACCAGAGCGTCGAAGTCGGTGCCCTCGCTGATGTCGGCCACTGTGTGTATCGGGCCGTAGGGGACGCCGGCGTACGTCGCCGCACCGGCGCCCGTAGCCACCCCGGGCACGATCTCGAACGGGACGACGGTCTTCGCCACGGCGAGTGCTTCCTTGACGGCGTCCTCGTGGGTGAGCACGTCACCGGCTACCAGGCGCACCACGGTCATCCCGTTGCGCGCTTCGGTCACGAGTAGCTTCGCGGTCTCGGCCGGCACCGGTTCGGCGCTGCGCACCTCGCCTGCGGCGAGCGCGACGATCGCGGAACCGATCGCCGCGTCGGCGATCACGATGTCGGCCTGGCGTAGCGCTTCGGCCGCATGCACGGCGAGCAGGCCCGGGTCGCCCGGGCCGGCGCCGATGAAGACGATGCGGCCGACGGACTTACGAACTCGGGTCATGTAGGACTCCCCATCAATTGATCTGCACCATCAGCTAGCAGCTCGGCGGCCAAGCGCCGCCCTACGGCGTCGGCATCGGTTGTCGCGCCGGTGGCCGAGAGCCGGACGGCATCGCTGCCGTCGAGCGCGGTCACCGAAGCACGAAGGAACACTTCGGTTGCCTCGTCGCCGTCGGCGCCGGAATCCGGCTCACCTTCGACGATTACGGCCAGGGCACCCACCGGCGCCGAGCAGCCCGCCTCGAGCGCGGCGAGCAGGGCCCGTTCGGCGCTCACCGCCCAACGGGTGTCCGGATGCTCGAGCGCGGCAAGCAGTTCGAGCGCCCCGGCGTCCGCAGCGCGGCATTCCACGGCAAGCGCACCCTGCGCGGGCGCGGGGAGCAGCTGGATCGGGTCGAGGATCTCTGTCACCTCGTCGGCGCGTCCGAGGCGACGCAGCCCCGCGTAGGCGAGCACGACGGCGTCCAGATCACCCGCGGCCACGCGTCCCAGCCGGGTGTCGACGTTGCCGCGCACGTCCACGACCTCGAGTCCGAGGCCGAGGGCACGCAGTTGCGCGGCCCTGCGCGGCGAGCCGGTCCCGATCGATGACCCGGCGGGCAGCTCCCCGAGGCTGAGCCCGTCACGGGCGACGAGCGCGTCGCGCGGATCTTCGCGCATCGGTACCGCGGCAATCGAGATGCCGTCCTCCGGTGCGGTAGGCAGGTCCTTGTAGGAGTGCACCGCGACGTCGATGTGACCGCTCAGCAGTGCGACTCGCAGTGCCGACACAAACACGCCCGTCCCGCCGATTTGCGTGAGCGGGGCCGACGAGCGGTCGCCCTCGGTGGCGATCGGGACGATCTCGACGGCGGCGCCGAGCGCGGCCGTCACCCACTCGGTCTGCACTCGCGCGAGGGCGCTCGCGCGGGTGCCGACGCGCAGCGTGCGGGTGGCGGTCATGAGCGAGCCCCCGAGCGAAGGACCAAATAAATGTGGCCTTCGGCGCCCGGAGCGAAGCGGAGGGCGGTCATGAGCGAGCCGGGTTCTGCCGGACGGCCGCGACCGACTCGACCGTCGCCGGGTCGAGATCGAACAGCTCGCGCAGGGCGCTGGCGTACTGGTCGCCGCCAGGCGTGGCGGCAAGTTCCTTCACCCGCACGGTCGGGGCGTGCAGCAGCTTCTCGACGGCGCGGCGCACCGCGTCGGAGACTTCACGCCGGGTCTGGTCGTCAATGCTCGACAGGCGTCCGAAGAGCCGGACCAACTCGGCCTCGATGACCTGGTTCGCCCGAGCCCGCAGCGCCGTCACGGTAGGGGCGACGGCCAACTGCTGCTGCTCGGCGAGATAGCGGCCGAGCTCCGCGGCCAGGATCGCCGTCGCGGCACGAACCTCCGCGTCGCTGACGATGGCGCCGCGCTCGCGCAGCGCCTCAATGTCGACGTAAGTGACACCCTCGAGCTCTGCCACGGCTGGGTCGACGTCGCGGGGAAGGGCCAGATCGAGGACGACCAGTGGACTCCCGTCGCGGGCACGGACGGCCGCGACCTCGACGACCACACCGGTGGCACCGGTGGAGGAGATCAGCACGTCTGCGGCGCTGATCGCGGCCGGGACGTCCTCGAGCGTGATGGCACGCCCCTCCAACGCGGCGGCGACTCGCTGTGCCCCCTTGAGGCTGCGGTTGGCGATCGTGAGGTCCGTGACTCCGCGCCTGCGCAACGTCGCACCGGCGAGAGAACCCATCGACCCTGCGCCGACGATCAGGACGCGCCTACCGGGCAGCGGGCCGAGCACCTCGGCCGCGCGGTCGAGCGCTACGGACACGACCGAGGCGCCGGCTTGATCGATACCGGTGTCTGTGTGGACGCGCTTGCCGACCCGCAGCGCCGTCTGGGCGAGTTCGTGCAGGACGGTGCCGACCGAGCCGACCTCGCTGCCGAGCGCATACGCCGCCCGCAACTGACCGAGGATCTGCGACTCCCCGATCACCATCGAGTCCAGCCCGGACGCGACGGAGAACATGTGCTCGGCCGCGGCTTCGGCGAAGTGGACGTAGAGATGCTCGGTCAGATCGGACACAGGCAGGCCGGCGTGGCGCGCCAGCACCGTCGTGACCTCGGCGACCGCCGGGTGGAATCGGGCGACGTCGGCGTACACCTCGACTCGGTTGCACGTGGAGAGCAGCAGCACCTCGCTGATCGTCTCGCCGCGGTGCAATTCGTGCAGGGTCTTGGTGAGGTCGTCGACCGAGACGACAGCGCGTTCCAGCAGAGCGACCGGCGCGGTGCGGTGTGATAGCCCTACCACCAAAACGCTCATGCCTCGGCCACCCCGGTGAGCAATGCTGCGGCGCGGCGCGTTTCGTGAAAGGACAGGATCTGCAGTTCCGCGGCGAGATCGACCTTGCGCAGGTGGACGTGCTCAGGGACGTTCAGCACAACCGGGGCGAAGTTCAAGATGCTGGTGACCCCGGCGGTGACGAGGCGGTCGCATAAGTGTTGCGACACTTCGGCCGGAGTGGCGAGCACGGCGATCGTGATCTCGTGTTCGGTCAGGATCCGCTCGAGGTCGGCGATGTCGCGCACGATCAGCCCGCGCAAGGTGGCCCCGATCCGGGCCGGGTCGGCATCGATGAGCGCCGCGATCTGGAATCCGCGCGAAGCAAATCCGGCATAGCCCGCGAGTGCCTGCCCCAGATTGCCGATACCGATGAGCGCGACCCGGCGGTGCACGGTGACACCGAGCGTCCGGGCAATCTCCTCGGTCAAGGTCGTGACGTGATAACCCACCCCGCGGATGCCGTATGAGCCCAGATAGGAAAGGTCCTTGCGCAACTTTGCCGAGTTCACCCCGGCGGCGCCGGCCATCTCCTCCGACGACACGGTGGTGACCCCACGCTCGCCGAGCGCTCCGAGGACGCGCAGATAAGTTGCGAGGCGGGCTACGGTCGCGTCCGGCACCCGGTAGGTGTCGCCGCCGCGAACACCGCCGCGAACACTGCGCACCGACGCCCGCACGCCGCTCATGCCCGAGCCTCGCTTCGCTCCGCGGACATCGGCACCTCGCTCGTTAGCCATTTCGATAGGTAGGGACGGGTAGCAGGCACCGATACCGGCGTCATCGACAAGGCTGCATTCCGGTGTGGTACAAGCTCGTGCAAGTCAAAACGGTACGCGGCTCGTGAATCTTTTCCCAAATCGCGAACCGCCGTGCTATAGCCCCGACAACGGCTACCTATGGACGGCGCACCCGCTTGCCGAGCGCCTTGCGTAGTCGTTGTTCCTCGACCCGCCAGTAGCCGTGCTCGCGGCCGTCGAGAAGGATCACCGGCACCCGATCGGAGTACTCGGCGCACCGCGCCGGGTCGGCGTCCACGTCTTGCTCCACGTAGTCGAAACCGATTTCGTCGGCGAGCCTGCGCAGAACCTGCTCGGCCTGCTCGCACAGATGGCAACGGACGCGCGTAATGAGCGTGACTTCGTGGCGCTCGACCGCACTGCCTACGCCCATGGCCGAGCCTCGCTCGACACTAAGAGGTAGCGCCGCAATGTGTTCACAGCCATCACGACGGGTAGCCTAAGCCCAGTTTTCACGCAAGGGGACGCTTGCAACCCGAGCTTTCACGCCGACGGCGCTTGCGTGTCCAACCGGGCGGACGCCGCAGGCGCCCGCGGAAGGGACGCCATGCCGCGCGCCGACCGAGTCACCGGGCATGCAGACCCGATCGCTGGGCTGTGCGCCCTGGCACGGCTCGTGCTCGCGGCACTCGAGGGCGCGACGGCTATTCCTGCACCCGCCGGGCACCTCAGCTCGTCGCCGATCGGTCCGCTCATGATGAAGGCGATCGGCGCGTCGTCCACCCCACGCTGGACGCGGGCCGGCGCGCGACCGAAACCGATCACGGTCGCCACCCAAACCGACCGCATCGACGCTGCGAACCCCACCGCCGCGAAGCCCACTACTGCGAACCCCACCGCTGCCACCGGCAACGCTGCAACGATCGACAGCGCGACGATCGACAGCGCGCACGCCGAGACCTGGGAGCTCGTACGGCTGGCGCAGACCGGCGACGGCGACGCCTTCGGCGCGCTCTATGACCGCTACGTCGACACCGTGTTCCGCTTCATCTATTACCGCGTCAACGACCGCGCGATCGCCGAGGACTACACCAGTGAGACGTTCCTGCGAGCACTCAAGCGCATCGCGACGATCAGCTACCAAGGCAGCGACATCGGTGCCTGGTTCGTGACCATCGCTCGCAATATCGTCCTGGACCATGTGAAGTCGGCACGCAACAGGCTCGAGATCACCACGGCCGACCCGATCGAGGCGACGACCCACGTCGTCAGCACCGAAAACGCGGTGCTGGCGAAATTGAGCGTGGAAGCGCTGATGGCGGCGGTTGCGCAACTCGGCGACGAGCAGCGGGAGTGCGTCACGCTGCGCTTCATCCAGGGCCTGTCGGTCAGTGAGACGGCTGCCGCGATGGGCAAGAACGACGGTGCCGTGAAAGCGCTGCAGCACCGCGCGGTGCGCAAGCTCGCTGACCTTCTCGGGGAGCAATCGCGATGAGATCCGCATGCTGCGTCCGGGCGCCGAGTTACCGCCCGCCGCGTAACCGAGCGCGGGCCCGATCGTTGACCATCGTGAACGAGTCGTCGGCCGGGGCCCCCAGCCTGTCGTTTCACCGTCTTGGACGGGACTGGGCCCAAAGGTGGGGCTGCTGGCGCGGTCGCGAAGGGGGGTGCTGCCGATCATGGCTGCACATCGCGTACCCGTCATGAATGTGTCGCTCAACCGCCATCCGGACCCCGAGCGTTCCTCCGATCCGAGGATCCGAGAACTTGTCGCAGCCCTAGGCGTGCTGTCGAGTGCGTCGGCACCGGATACGAGGTTCCGAGCGGAACTGCGCGCACAACTGGTCGCGGCAACCCCGCGCATCGTCGCCGAGCAGGCCGCGGCCGCCACGACCGAGACCGTCTCCGCCGCTCGATCCCGGTGGTTGCGACTCGGGCGCCCGCTGTCGATCCTCACCTGCGCGCTGGTCATCGGCGTGCTGTTGCTGAGCGGGGCGTTCTGGATCAGCAGCAGGGCGTTGCCCGGCGACGCGCTGTACGGGCTCAAGCGGGCAAGCGAGAACTTCCGGGCGGCGGTGACCGGCGGGGATGCCGACAGGGGCAAACTGCTGCTCTCCTATGCCGCCACCCGCTATGACGAGATCGGCGACCTGCTGCCCAAATCCGGTGCCCTCGGTGCCGGCGTCCAGGCAGGTGGGGTGTACATCGACAGCCACACGGCGTCACTTGTGACCTCGACGCTGAACGCCGCCGACGACGAGGTCCGCCAGGGCATGCAGACGATCGGCGCCCAGGCGATCGAAAGCAACTCCGGGACGGTGTTGGCGGTGGTCGTCGACTGGTATCCCGCGCCGATGCGCAGCCTGACCGATATCGTTGCCCGAATTCCCATCGTGGCCACCGACGGGCTGCACCAGCGCGCCGCGCAGTCTCTGGCACTGCTCACCGACGCCGCGTTGCGGGCTAATTCCCTGCAGGCGCTCGGTGACTGCGAGTGTCTGGCGAGCGTCCGCACCGACGGCCTCGGACCGGTTGCACCCCCCTGTGCCACCTGCGTGCCCCCGGCGACGAAGCCCGCGCCGAGCCCGTCGCCCACTCCGAGCCCCAGCCCGTCGAGCAGCGCCACCCCGGCACCAGGCACGAGTGGCGCTGCGACGACCGATCCAGGGTCGGCTGCACCGCCCGCGCCCGCAGAGTCGACGGACACCCTGGGCCCGATCGTGCTCCCGCCGCTGCCGGTCGACACCGCCGCACCGCCGCCACCAATCGACCCGCCGCCCGTTGTGACTGATACACCGACCCTGCCGACGGACACGCCCACAGACACCTCGACGGGCACACCTAGCGACACCTCGACCGACACCGCGACCGCCCCGCCCACGGACACCTCGACCGCGTCCACCGACACCCCGACCGATCCGGGCTGCCCGAGCGAAGCTGACCCCAGCACGTGCGGACCCACCCCGACGCCGTGATCGCCCCCACGATCGATCGGCACACCTGACCGCCTCCGGCCCCGCCTCGATAAGCTAGACCGCGATGACGCACGCCCAGCCAGCCCAACCAGCCCAGCCACCTAGGGCCGCACGGGTCGGCTCCGGCGATTTTGTCGTAGCACCGAACCCGTACATCGCCGCCTTCTTCGATGTCGACAACACGATGATGATGGGCGCATCGATCTTCCACTTCGCGAAGGGGCTGGCCGCCCGCGACTTCTTCTCCGGCCGCGATCTGATCGCGTTCTCGGTGAAGCAGGTACGGATGCGTATGCGCGGCGAGACCCACGGCGACCTGGCCACGACACGCGAGTCGGCGCTGGCTTTCGTCGCCGGCAAGAAGGTCGACGACCTCGTCTCGCTCGGCGAGGAAATCTATGACGAGGAAATGGCCGACCGGATCTGGCCCGGGACGTTCGCGCTGGCCCGGGCACACCTCAGTGCCGGTGAGCGCGTTTGGCTGGTCACTGCCACCCCCGTCGAACTCGCAACCATCATCGCGCAACGTTTGGAACTGACCGGCGCACTGGGGACCATCGCCGAATCCGAGAGCGGGTACTTCACCGGCCGGCTCGTGGGCGACGTGCTACACGGCGAAGCCAAAGCGCGCGCGGTCCTGGCTCTTGCCGCACGCGAAGGCCTGGATCTCGCCCGATGCAGTGCCTACTCCGACTCGATCAATGACATGCCGCTTCTCGCCGCCGTGGGGCGACCCGTCGTCGTGAATCCCGATTCCGCGCTGCGGGCCGAGGCCGAGCAGCGCGGCTGGGAGATCCACGACTACCGAAGCGGTCGCAAAGCGGCGCTCATTGCAATTGCGACCGCGGTCGGGCTCGGTAGCGCGGGCGGTGCCGTCGCCGCGGCTTTGGCTGCGCGCCGAGCCCTCCAGGCCCGTCGAGCCGCGCCCGAGCGTGCGGTACCGGCGGCGCAGCCGCGCCGCTTCGGTCGGGTCAGCGCCAGACGGAGCGTCGTTGCACCAGTAGCCGCACCAAGGTGGACTGAATGGTTTCCCGGACGTGGTCGCTGAGCTCGAACACCGCAACCGGATCGTCGGCGGCCAGCCCCTCGCTGGGCACCGGCGCACCGAACTCGATATACCACTTGCTCGGCAGCGGGACGAGCCCGAGCGGGCCGAGCCACGGAAAGGTCGGCGTCAACGGGAAGTAGGGCAGGTTGAGTACCCGGGCGAGTGGCTTGACGTTGGCGAGCACCGGGTGCACCTCCTCGGACCCGACGATCGACACCGGGATGACCGGCACGCCGCACGCAATGGCCGCCTTCGCGAAACCGCCGCGCCCGAAACGCTGCAGTTGGTAGCGATCGCGGAAGGGCTTGCCGATCCCCTTGAATCCTTCCGGCCACACGCCGACAAGTTCGCCGTCGCGCAGCAGCCGTTCGGCATCGGCATGGCAGGCGAGACTCGTTCCGGCGCGGCGGGCGACGGTCCCGAAGCCGGGGGTGCGAAATACCAGGTCAGCGCCGAGCATGCGCAGGTACCGGTTCGTCTCATCACGGACAGCGGTGGCGGTCATCGCGGCGTCCACCGCCCACAGCCCGCCGGCGTGGTTCGCGACCAGCAGTGCGCCGCCGCTGGCCGGGATGTTCTCTGCACCGTTGACCTCGACCCGGAACCACTGGCGATAGAGCGTGTGCAGCAGTGGCAGCACCACGGCTTCGGTGAGTTCAGCGTCGAAACCGTAGTCGTCCACGTGATAGTCGCCGGTGATCCGGCGGCGCAGGAACGCCAGCGCATCGGCCGCCTTGCGCTCCCATCCCGGATTCTGCGCCGGCGCGGCAGGAACCGGATCGGGCGCCGGGTCGGCCGCCTCGACTCCGCTGAACTGGTGCACCGACGCTTGCTTTCCCGACGAGAGCTTCCCGGCCGAGGCGCGCCGCGGCCCGCCGCCGTGCTGCGGGTCGCGGTTGCCGTGCAGGGGAACGACGACGCCGTCGCGGCGTGGGCGATCGGCCGGCTGATCCACCAGCTCAGCTCCCGGTCGCTGCGGACGCGAACCCGGGCCGGATCTGCAGCAGGCGCTGCGCGCCGACGACCGCCGCAAGACCGAGGTGCGGCAGACCCACCTGCCCGTCTCGGGCCGCGAGGTGCGCAACGAGCGTGTCGGCCGTGGTGTGTCGTGGGGTGTAACCGAACTCGTTACGCAGCTTGCCGGTATCCACGACCCGTCCGAAATTGAGGAAGTCGGCTTCCTCGGCCGACACGTCCGCGACGCCGGAGTTGCGCACCAGCCCACCGATCAGCGAGATCGCGGGCGACGGAACGGGTAGCCGCACCCGTCCCGCCCACCGCAACGCCTGGGAGAGGGTGACCACACCATCGCCTGCGACATTGACGATGCCGCCGTGGTGCTCGACGCATGCGCGGCGCAGCACCTCGGCCGCGTCGTCCTCGTGCAGCAGTTGCAGGCGTGGGTCATAACCGAGCGACGTCGGGACGACCGGCATCGCTAGGTACCGGGCAATCGCGGTGTCCGCGCGCGGGCCGAGGATATTTGCCAGACGCAGCACGCTCACCTCGATGTCGGGACGACGGCGGGCAAACCCGCGGGTGAAGTTCTCCACCTCGACCGCGTCGCGGGCAAACCCGCGCGCACCCCGCGCCCGGGTCGGCATGGACTCGGTGAAGGCCGCCGGGTTGCGCGGACTAGAGCCATATACCGCGGTAGTGGACGCGACCACGACCCGGCGCACTGACGCCGACACCTGGCAGCCGGCGAGCAGTTGCATCGTGCCGGTCACGTGCTGATCGTGCTGCGCGAGGTGCAGGCCGCGCGAGCGCGCGTGCTGCGCGGTGTGCACCACGGTGTCGACCCGCGCCTGGGCGATGACTTTGGCGATGAGCGGATTGCGGATGTCCGCGCGCACGAACTCGGTGCGGCCCAGGCGGGCCACGTCCGACGGTCGTGGCGGCGTGGTGTCCACGCCGATGAGTCGGTCGACGCCCGCGTCCGCGCTCAACCGAGCCGCTACCTCGGTGCCGAGGAAGCGGCTCACGCCCGTGATCAGCACGACATTGGGCAGGACGAGTGACACCCGTGAAGCTACTTCTTGTTGCGTCGCTGGACGCGGGTCTTCTTCAGCAGCTTGCGGTGCTTCTTCTTCGCCATCCGCTTGCGCCGCTTCTTGATGACAGAGCCCATGGAAAACCTCGTTTACTTCTCTGCGATGGTGCGTGCCAGAGCACGATGACAAGTTCCGAACTGTAGCGCCACATTCCAGCGCCGAAGCGAGCGTACCCGCGACAGCGATGCGTATTCGCGACAGTAGGCGACGCTGTCAGCCTCAGCCTGCCTCGATGAAGGCCGCGCGCAGGTAGTCGTGGACGACCTGCTCCGGGACCCGGAACGACCGCCCGACGCGCATGGCCGGTAACTCGCCGGCATGCACCATTCGATAAACGGTCATCTTGGACACGCGCATGACCGCGGCGACCTCGGCGACGGTGAGGAACTTGACGTCGGCAAGGGCGGGATCGCGCGGACGCGAGGTTGCTGGGGTGGCCGGTACTGCGGGCTCGTCCGAGCTGCGCTGGCCACGCCGTGGGGTGGTGCTCATGTCTCACCGACACCTTCGGCACGTGTCACACTGCGTCGGCTTCCCCACCGACGAACGACAACACGCACGTGCATGCCTGACACTAGCGGTACAGGTGGGGCAGAAGCGACTCCAAGTCCCCACTCGATGCCGGACCGTAGCCGGGTGCGGACAGGTCTTACCCGGACCGGCCGAGCTCGGCGCTGCGCTTGGCGGCGGCCTCGATCGCGGCAAGTAGGGCAGCCCGGACCCCGTGCACCTCCAGCTCGCGGATGGCGGAAATGGTGGTGCCGCCCGGACTGGTGACCGCCTCGCGCAGCTGCACCGGGTGTTCGCCGGAGTCGCGCAGCATCACCGCCGACCCGATCGCGGTCTGCACGATCAGGTCGGCGGCGAGCGTACGCGGCAGCCCGAGCAAGATCCCGGCGTCGATCATGGCCTCCACCAGGAAGAAGAAATAGGCCGGCCCCGACCCCGACAGCGCCGTGACCGCGTCCAGTTGCGACTCCGGTACCCGAACCACCTTGCCGACCGAGCCAAGCAGCGCCTCGGCGAGCACCAGGTGCTCCTCCCGGGCGTGGGCACCAGCGCTGACCGCGGTCATCGCCTCGTCCACCAGCGCCGGTGTGTTCGGCATGCAACGCACGACCGCGACGCCCTCGCGTAGGCCCTGCTCGAGGTGAGCGGTGGTGATCCCCGCCGCGACGGACACGACCAGGTGCTCGACGGTGACGACGGGCCGCAGCTCGGCGAGAAGCGGGTCGATGTCCTGGGGCTTGACCGCGACGACCAGGGTGCGTGCGAAGGCGGCGGCGGCCGCGACGTCGAGGGTGCGCACCCCGTGCCTCGCCGTCAGCTCCGCGGCTCGCGGCGGGTGCTTCTCGACGACGACGATGTCGTGCGCCGTCCGCTCGCCGCGCAGCAGGCCGCTGACCAGCGCCTCGCCGATCTTGCCGCCGCCGAGGACAGCGAGTGCGTCCATCCGAATCTCAGCCCTTCGTGATCAGTGCACGGCCGAAGAAGCTCAGATTGGCCGGCCGCTCCGCGAGACGCCGCACGAGGTAGCCGTACCACTGCGCTCCATAGGGCAGGTAGACGCGCACGGTGTGCCCCTGCTCGGCGAGACGCCGCTGCTCGTGCGGCCGGATGCCGTAGAGCATCTGCAGTTCGTAAGCGGACGTGTTGGACGCCCTCGCCCGCTCGATGCCGATCGCGATCAGCCTGGGGTCGTGGGTGGCGAGCATCGGGTAACCCGCGCCCGCCATCAGCACGTTGATGCACCGCACGTAGGACAGGTCGACGTCCGCACGCTTCTGGAAGGCCGCCGAGGCCGGTTCACGGTAGGCGCCCTTGCACAGCCGGACGCGGCTGCCGGCTCCGGCGAGGTCACGGCAATCGGACTCGGTACGGCGCAGGTAGGCCTGCAGCACGGCTGCCGTCGCCGGGAAGTCCACGCGAAGCTCGCCGAGGATGCTCAGTGTCGAGTCGGTGGTGGTGTGGTCCTCCATGTCGAGGGTCACCGTCGCGCCGACCTGCTCGGCGCTCGTACAAATCTCGCGGGCGTGCTCGAGCGCGATCTTCGCACCGTCCGCGCCGAGTGCCTGCCCGATCGCGGAGAGCTTCACGCTGACTTCGACCCGTGCGGTCAGCGGTGCGGTCCGCTCGGTGAGGCCAGCCGCGTGCAATGCCTGCAACAGGCCGCGGTATTCGGCGACGACGCCGTCGGCCTGAGCGCGGTCGGTGGTGTCCTCGCCGAGATGGTCGAGCGTGACGGTGCGTCCGCTCTCGACGAGCCGGCGGGTAGTAGCGACAGCGCTTGCGGTGTCCGAGCCGCCGACGAAGCGCCGCACGACACTGCGGCTGATCGGCGCGGTCGTGACCAGATGTTCCAGATGCCGGTTCCGCGACGCGGCCAGGATCGTCGAACGGAGCATGCCCACCAGGCTAGTGCCGCGCGGCCTCGGTCCCCGCCAGCGCTTGCGACGGCGCGGTTACGACGGCGCAGTTACGACGGCGCAGTTACGACGCCGCAGTGACAACAAGGTGCAGTCGGCAGAAGGCAAGCGCCTCGGCGAGGTCCGATTCACGCTCGGCGCGGTCCAGCACCCGTCGGGTGTTCACCTCGACAATGACGTGCCCGTCGTATCCGCGCGCGGCGACCGTCTCGAGCACCTCGGAGCAGGGCTGATTACCCCGTCCGGGCACGAGATGTTCGTCCTTGGCCACCCCCGTGCCGTCCGCGATGTGCAGGTGGCTCAACCGCGGCCCCATCATGTCGAGCATCTCCAGGACGTCGGAATGCGATACCGCGGCGTGCGAGACGTCGAGGGTGTAGTCGCGATACATCGCGTCGTCGAAGACGACGTCCCAGGACGGTTGGTAGGCCGACACCTCCCGGCCCCGCAGGCGCAGCGGGAACATGTTCTCGACGGCGAAGCGGACATCGGTCTCGTTAGCCAGCCGATCGACACCGCGGCGAAAGTGGCGGGCGTAGTCGCGCTGCCATCGGAACGGCGGATGCACGACGACGGTCTGCGCACCGAGCAGCTCGGCCGCGAATTGCGCCCGCTGCAGCTTTGCCCATGGGTCGGTGGTCCACACGCGCTGGGTGATGATCAGACACGGCGCGTGGATCGCGAGGATCGGCACCTGGTAGTGCTCAGACAAGCGCAGCAGGGCGTACGGATCCTGGCTGATCGGATCGGTCCAAACCATGACCTCGACCCCGTCGTAGCCGAGCTTTGCCGCGAGTTCGAACGCGACGGCGGTGCTTTCCGGATAGACCGACGCGGTCGAGAGCCCGACCTTCGCCTGCACGCCTCGCAGCACTCGAGACGGATCCGGACCCATACGGCGCAGATTAGTGCGTTTAGGGCGTCACGGGTGCGACAGCCAGTCGAGACGGCGCAAGATCACACCTTCGCGCAGCGCCCATGGGCACAATTCGAGCTGCTCGACGCCGAGGGCGTCCATCGCCGCCGCGGCCACGAGGGCACCGGCGAGCACCTGATGCGCACGCCCGACGCTGACCCCGTCCAGCTCGGCGAGATCGGATGACGGGATGCGGGAAATGAACGCGGTGACCTGGGCAAGGCCATTGCGGCTGAGCATCCGGCGCGCGCGCGGCCCGGCGGAGCTCGGTGCGGCGCCGGCCAGTCGGGCGAGGGTGCGGAAAGTCTTGCTGGTCGCGACGACGCGGTCGGGCGCGCCTTCGGCGACCAGCTTCTTGACCGGGTCGGCCAGCTGCGTCTCGAGGTAGTCACGCAGCTTCGAAAGCTCCGACTTGGACGGCGGATCGTCGCCGAAATAGGTGCGCGTCAGCCGTCCGGCGCCGAGCGGCACCGACACCGCGACCGACGGGTCCTCGTCCTTGCCCGCGCCGAGTTCCAGCGAACCGCCGCCGATGTCGAGGCAGACCAGATTGCCGGCGCTCCAACCCAGCCAGCGGCGCACGGCCAGAAACGTCAGCCGGGCCTCGTCCTCGCCCGTCAGGACCTGCAGCTCGACGCCGGTTTTCTCGACGACCCGATCCAGAACGGCCGAGCTGTTGCGGGCGTCGCGCACCGCCGAGGTCGCGAACGGTAGCAGTTCCTCGCAACCGAGCGCTTTGGCTTGCTTGCGGGCCAACGCAACCGCCTTGATCAGCGCGTCGGCACCCTTGGGTTGGAGGTCACCTCGCTTGTCGATGTGCTCGGCCAGGCGCAGTTCGCTCTTGTCAGAATGTTGCGGCGTGGGCTCGGCGCCGCGATAAGCATCGACGACGAGAAGGTGGACGGTATTGGAACCGACGTCCAGGACACCCAGGCGCACGCCATGACCATAGCGGTCATGCCATGACGCGAGAGGTGCCGACTGCGCTACTACGCTCGCGCCATGCCCCGCCCCGCTGATTCCGGTGACGACCCTTCTCGCGACGTTGCCGAGGTGCCGCTTGACTTCGCGCGCGAGTGGATCGAGTTCCAGGATCCGGGAGACGCCGAGCATTGGGTACGCGCCGATGTCACCTGGCTGTGCTCTCGCTGGACCTGCATCTTCGGACGGGGCTGTCACGGCACCGTCCGGGGCCAAGCCGCGACGGGCTGCTGCAACCACGGCGCGTACTTCACCGATAAGGCCGACGAGAAGCGGGTGCGCACCTTTGCGGGCCAACTCACCCGCGAGGACTGGGACCGCTACGACGAGGGGCACACCAAGGGCGGAAAGCTCCGCTTCAGCGAGAAGGCCGAGGACGACGAGGAAAAGCGCAACAAGACCCGCGTCGTCGACGGCGCCTGCGTGTTCGCCAACCGGGACGGGTTCGCCGGCGGCATCGGCTGCGCATTGCACGGGCTCGCGCTGCGGCTGGGAATGAATCCGCTGGAGACAAAGCCCGACGTCTGCTGGCAGCTGCCGGTGCGACGCGAACAGGAATGGGTCGAGCGACCCGACGGCACCCGAATCCTGCGCTCGAGCATCGCCGAGTTCGACCGCCGGGGCTGGGGCGAGGGTGGGCACGACCTCGATTGGTACTGCACATCCTCGCCGGAGGCGCACGTCGGGAACGAGGCGATGTATTTGTCCTACCAGCCCGAACTCACCGCGCTGATCGGCGCGCCGGCCTACGCCGAGCTTGCCCGGCTCTGCGCGCGCCGGCTCGAACTCGGCCTGGTCGCGGTGCACCCGGCGAGCCGGCGCTGACCGGCGTCGGCTACACCTCGAACTTGTAGCCCAGCCCGCGCACGGTGACCAGGTGCTTGGGATTGCCCGGATCCGGTTCGATCTTGGCCCGCAACCGCTTCACGTGCACATCGAGGGTCTTGGTGTCGCCGACGTAGTCCGATCCCCAGACCCGGTCGATGAGCTGGCCGCGGGTCAGCACCCGTCCGGCGTTGCGGAGCAGCAATTCCAGCAGATCGAACTCCTTGAGCGGCATCGACACCGGCCTGCCGTCCACCGAGACCACGTGCCGTTCCACGTCCATTCGCACCGGGCCCGCTTCGATCGTGCTGGTGATGAGCTCGTCGGCCTCGCCGCCGCGGCGCAGCACCGCCCGGATCCGGGCGATCAACTCCCGGGACGAGAACGGTTTCGTGACGTAGTCGTCGGCTCCGAGTTCGAGGCCGACGACCTTGTCCACCTCGGTGTCGCGCGCGGTGACCATGATGATCGGCACCTTCGAGCGAGTGCGCAGCTCGCGGCACACCTCGGTGCCGGACAGGCCCGGCAGCATGAGATCGAGCAGCACCAGATCCGCCCCGGACCGGTCGAATGCGCTCAGCGCCTCCGGACCGGTCGCGGAGACCTCGACCTCGTAGCCCTCGCGCCGGAGCATGTAGGACAGTGCGTCAGAAAACGATTCCTCGTCCTCAACGACCAGAACACGAGCCATGATCAACCTTTCGAGGCACGAGCCGGCGTACCGGCCGCGGGGGAAGCCATCTCTGTGCCGGACGATGACGCATGCTCATGAACGAGAGGTAGCCGGATGGTGAATGTAGAACCTTCACCGACTGTGCTTTGGACGGCGATCGTGCCCAGATGGTTGGTCACGATGTGTTTGGCGATAGCCAGGCCCAGGCCGGTGCCCCCGGTCGCCCGGGAGCGGGCCGGGTCAACCCGGTAGAAGCGCTCGAAGATTCGATCCAGATCGACGTCGGAGATTCCGAGCCCCTGATCGGTGACGCGGATGTCGACCGTCGGTCGGCCTTGGTGATCCGTCGAGGACACCGCCTGCACCACTACCCGGGTGTGCGGCGGGCTGTAGGCGATCGCGTTGTCGACGAGGTTCGCCACCGCAGTCGTCAATTGCGCCTCATTCCCGCGCACCGCGAGGGTGTCGTCGTCGCAGCGCATATCGAGGGTGATGCCGTGCTGCTCCGCCGCCAAGCGCGCCCGGTCAGTCGCCTCGGCAAGCACCAGTTCGACGTCGACCCACTGTGCGCCGGGCATCGGATCGGCACCCTGCACCCGCGAGAGTTCCATCAGTTCCTGCACCAAGCGGGCCAACCGGGTTCCCTCGTGCTGCATACGCCCAGCGAAGCGAGCGACGGCCACGGGGTCCTCGGCGGCATCCTGGACCGCCTCCGCCAGCAGCGTCAACGCGCCGACCGGCGTCTTGAGCTCGTGCGACACGTTCGCTACGAAATCGCGGCGCACGGCCTCGAGTCGGCGGTGTTCGCTCATGTCGGCGAGCAGCAGGCCGACGGCGCCGACCCGATCGTCCTCGATCTGAAGCGGCACTGCGTTCACCGAGATCGAGATCGGTTCGCGGCCCAGCCGTCCCACCGGCAGGTCGACGGTACGGGTGAGGTGCCGGCCGGTGGTCCGCGCCCGTGTCGCCAGGTCGGCCAGGTCGGTGAAAGTCAACCGGTCGACGTCGACCAGGTTCATCGCTCGCGCAGCCGGGTTGAGCACGACGACGCGATCTTCGGAATCCAGCACCACGACCCCGTGATCGAGTGCCTCGACGACCAGGGAGGACAGCGGCTGCGAGGAGCTGAACACCGGCCGGGGCCGGGCTGCCAGGGCGGCGGTCGCGCTCTCGGCACGTGACGCCGCCCGTAGCGCGAGCACTGCGACGACGCCGAGGGCCAGCGCGACGACGGCCAGCACGCTCGCCAGGACCACCACACTTGCAGCGTACGGGCGCGCCGGGCTCGCGCTACCTCTTGCCCTGGTTTGCGACAGCTTCGATGGACGCAGTAGCCGCGGCGGGATCGAGATACTCCGCCGGCGCGCTGGGCATCATCGTGTCGTCGGCCAACTCGTATCGCAGCGGGATCCCGGTCGGGATGTTCAGCTTCACGACGGCTTCGTCGGAGAGCCCGTCGAGGTGTTTGACCAAGCCCCGCAAAGAGTTGCCGTGTGCGACGACAAGCACCGTGCGCAGCGTGCGCAGGTCAGGCACGATCGAGTCGTACCAGTACGGCAGCATCCGCATCACGACGTCCTTGAGGCACTCGTGGCGCGGCACCGAGTCGAGCAGATCCACGTAGCGCGGATCGCCGACCTGGCTGAACTGATCGTCGGCGTCGAGCGGCGGCGGCGGCTGATCGTAGGAGCGGCGCCAGAGCATGAACTGATCGTCGCCGAACTCCGCGCGCACTGCTGCTTTGTCCTTGCCCTGCAGCGCGCCGTAGTGGCGCTCGTTGAGCCGCCACGACCGCCGCACCGGCAACCAGTTGCGCTCCATCTCGTCCAAGGCGAGATTGGCGGTGCGGATCGCGCGACGCAGCAAGGACGTGTGCAGCACGTGCGGTAGCACCCCGGCCTCGCGCATCAACTGGCCGCCACGCTGCGCTTCCGCTTCGCCGGCCGGGCTCAGGTCGACGTCGACCCAGCCGGTGAAAAGATTCTTGTGATTCCAGTCGCTCTCGCCGTGGCGGAGCAAGATCAGCGTCGGCACGTCCCTATTGTGCCCGGTCGGTGCCTTCACGGGGCTCATCGGCGCCGCGCTGCGCGAAGTCCCGGAAAGCGGCGAGGTTTGCCAGCGATTCGCCGTTCTTCACCCGCCAGGCCCACTCGCGCCGGATGGATGACCCGAAACCCAGTTGCAACAGGGTGTTGAACGTCGCGTCGGCGTACTCCAACACGCAGCCGAGGACGCGATCGAGCTCTTGCTCGTCGACCGCAGCCAGCGGCAGGCGTCCGGCGAGGTAGACGTCGCCCATCGAGTCGATGGCCCAGGAGACGCCGTACATCCGGACATTGTGCTGCAGCAAGAATTCGTGCACCCCCGCGCGGTTCTCGTCGGGTCGGCGCATCACGAAGGCCTGCACTTCGAGGGCATGCTGCCCCACGGTGAGCCAGCACGCCGTCTTGAGCCGCTTCTCACCGGGCAGCGCGACGACGTACCGGCCAGGAGCCGTGCACTCGAATTGCAGGCCCATCGCGGGCAGGGCCGCCTCGATGGCAGCGATCGCGCCGTGGCTGCGCGCCGGCTTCATGAGCGCATCTCCGCGACTGCTTCCCGGTAGGCGACGAGCAGGCCATCGGTGGTGCGGTCCCACGAGAACCGCTCGCCCTGGGCCCGCGCGTGGCGCGCGAGCTGCGCGAGCTCGCCGGGGCTGCGCAGCAATTCGGAGAGCACCTTTGCCCAGTGCTCCGGGTCATGTCCGGCGACCAGTACCCCGGAGATCCCGTCCGCGACGGCGGTGGTCAATCCGCCGACCGCGGCAGCGACCACCGGCGTACCGCAGGCCTGGGATTCGAGCGCTACCAGGCCGAAGGACTCGTTGTAGCTGGGCACCACCGTGGCGTCGGCGGCGCGGTAGTAGTCCGCGACGACATGCTGGGCGACCGGCGCGACGAAGCGGACAGTGTCGCCGAGGTCCAGCGACGACGCGAGATCGGTCAGCCACTCGCTGGTTGCGAGCGACCCGCTCGGGCCGCCGACCACCACTACCTGCAGCTCGCCCAGCTCGGCCCGCATGATCGCGGCGGCGCGCAACAAAACGTCCGGTGCCTTGAGCCGTTGGATACGTCCGACGAACAGCAGGGTGGGGATGCGGGGGCGTAGACCCAGCCGGGTGCGGGCGTCGGCCTTGGAGCCGGGCACGAAGCTGTCCAGGTCGACACCGGGCGCGATGGTGCACACCCGGTGGGGATCGGCCCCGTAGAGCTCGACGAGTTGGGTTGCCTCCTCGTCGGTCGACGCGACGAGCCGCTCCGCCTCGGCGACCACCTGCTCCTCTCCGATCACCCGCGCGCGGGGTTCGGGGACGTCGCCGTCGGCGAGCAGGCTGTTTTTCACCTTGGCCAGCGTGTGAGCGGAATGCACCAGCGGCACCCCCCACCGGTCGCGCGCCAGAAAGCCGACCTGCCCGGAAAGCCAGTAGTGCGAGTGGATGACGTCGTAGTAACCCGGCTCCTGGCGGGCCTCGGCCCGCAGCACCCCCGCGCTGAACGCGCACAGCTGCGCGGGCAGATCGTCCTTGGCGAGGCCCTCGAACGGCCCCGCACTCACATGCCGCACGGTCACGCCCGGGAACAGCTCGACCACCGGCGCCTGCTCGCTGGCGGTAGCGCGGGTGAAGATCTCGACGTCGACGCCGCGCTCGGCCAGACGGCGGGCTGTCTCCACGACGAAGACGTTCATACCGCCCGCGTCGCCTCCGCCAGGAGGGTCGAGCGGTGATGTGTGCACGCTCAGCATCGCAAGGCGGCCCATCACATGATGATGCCCGACCGTTCCGCCTGACCCTCAACAGTGGTGGGTCAGAGGGTGACGCCGGTGAGGTGCGGCTCGGGTTGCAACCGGACGCCGAAGCGGGCCTCGACGCCGTCGCGGATCGTGCGGGCGAGAGCGATCAGGTCGGCGGTCGTCGCCGAGCCCCGATTCGTCAGCGCGAGGGTGTGCTTGGACGACAGCGCCACCCGCTCGTTGCCGAAACCCTTGCCGAAACCGGCATTCTCGATCAACCACGCAGCGGAGAGCTTCACCTGGTCGTCGATCGTCCAGTTGGGACAACCGTCCGGGACGAGCTCGGGAGCCACGAACGGATTCACGAAGAACGAGCCGACGCTCCAGGTGTCGTGGTCGCGCGGGTCAAGCACCATTCCCTTGCTGCGCCGCAGATCCAGCACGACCTCGCGTACCTTCGCTGACAGCGCAGGCTGACCGGTTTCGATCCCGAGCCGCCGTGCCAGTTCGAGATAGCGCACCGGCGGCGCGTCGGCGGACTCAGGCAGTGTGAACGACACGTCCAGCACGACGTAGCGCTCGGTGCGCTTGAACGCGCTCGTCCGAAAGCCGAAACCGCAGCGCTCAGGGGGCCAGGTCTCGACCGCGCCCGACTCGCGGTCCAGCACGCTGAGCGAGCTGATCGTGTCACCTACCTCAACCCCGTATGCGCCGACGTTCTGCACCGGCGTAGCGCCGACGCTGCCCGGTATCCCTGACGTCGCGGCCAATCCGGATCGCTCGCGCCCGACAGTTGCCTCGACCAGCTCGTCCCAGACGACGCCGGCGTCGGCACTGACGCCGGTCTCGGTCCACGTAACCCCCGAGGTACGCACCAGCACGACGACACCCGGCCAGCCCTCGTCGGCAACAACGAGATTGCTGCCGCCGCCGACGACCAGCGCCGGCTCACCAGCGCCGTCGGCCGAACGCACCTCGTCGACGAGCTCGTCGCGCGTCCTGGCCGTCACCACGCGTGCGGCGGGGCCGCCCAGGCGCAGGGTGGTCAGTTCAGCGAGCAGCATCAGCAGCGACGCTACCCGACGGCGACGGCCCAGCAGTCGAGTCAGCGGCGCGGCAGCGCTAGCCGCCGACAGCCCCGGCGGCCGGATACGCGCGGCGAGCACCCAACGACGCCAGCCCGAGCCGAGCATTCTCAGCGAGGCGGGTGTGCAAGTGACGTGGCACGTCGGCTATCAACCGGGTCGTACCGATGCCCGCCATCAACCGCTGCACGACGCCGGTGGTTGTGCCGGGATACGTGATCAGCTGACGGTACCCGGACATTGCCGCCGCGGCCGCGGCGTGCCGCAACAACGAACGTCCGATGCCCATGCGCTGCCAGCTGTCCTCGACAAGCATCGCGGCTTCACCGCTGCCGAAAGGATGAGTTTCGTCGGGTACGACGCGTGCTACGGCGACCACGCGACCGTCCTCGCTCGTGACGATGAAGCTCAACGGATCGCGGACGTGCCGGCCAGGATGATGAGTGCCGGCGCGCGTCCACCGGCCCGGTAACGATCCAGCAGTGACTTCGGCGAGCAGCGTCCGTGCATCATCGCCACGGCGGGCAGATCGCGCGGCCTGGCGCCGCGAACTGTCAAAACCGCGCCGTCAACGTAGAGAACCCAGGGCTCGCGCAGGTGCTCGGCGCGCACGTGACTGCGCAATAGGGTGGCTTGAGTGTTCATGAAGATCACCCTGCGCGCCGCGTGTTGCGACGATGTGTCGTTGTTGTCGCCGGCAATGAAACTCGGGTTTGGTCATCGCGTGTAGCGGGTACGCCCCGCGCATGCCGACCGACCTCGAGCTCGTTGTGCTGGACGTCAACGAGACGCTGTCAGACATGGCGCCCCTCGGTGCCCTGTTCGCGCAGCTCGGTTCGGCACCGGAGACCGCTGCGCTGTGGTTCACGACCGTGCTCGCGAACGGGTTCGCAGCGACGATGGCCGGCACGCCGCGCACCTTCGCCGAGATCGCTACGGCAACCTTGCCGGCGCTGCTGGGGCGCGGTCACGCGGGCAGTGCGGTGCTCGACGCGTTCGGCGCCCTTGAGCTGCATCCGGACGTCCCGGCGGGTCTGCGCGCGATGCACGCCTCGGGGCTGCGGTTAGTGACTTTCACCAACGGCGCCGCGGCACATACGCGCGCACTGCTGGAACGCGGCGGGGTCCTGGACGTAGTCGAGGCGACCTTGTCGGTCGAGGATGCAGGCGCCTGGAAACCCGACCCGCGCTCGTACGCCTATGCCGTGCGGGAATGCGGTGTCGCGCCGGAACGTGCGCTCATGGTGGCCGTCCATCCCTGGGATCTGCACGGGGCGCATCAGATCGGGATGCGCACCGCGTGGCTCAACCGGAGCGGCGCAGCTTATCCGTCCTTCGCTGCCGACCCTGACCACACCGCCGCCTCGATGAAGGAGTTGGCTTTGCACCTGCGCTGAATTCCCCGGCTAGGGCCGCTTGCGCCGCAGGCCTGCGCGAGGATGGACCGGACGATCGGTGACCACCCGCCGCGTGGTGGTGCGCAGGCGCTGGGCGGCCTGGGCGGCCGGGCGTTGGTCGGCGCGCATCTGTTCGCGGCGTAGCTCGCGACGGCGCATCCATTGCTCGACATCGAGCTCGGCCAGCACGCGCTGCAGCCCGGCGAGCAGGGCGCCGTGCAACAGCCAGAGTCCGGGCGCTTCCTGCGGGTCGACGAGCAGCAGGTCCGTGAGCCGCACCCGCGCCTCACGCACCGCCTCAAGGGCTTCCGCCAGTTCGGACGTGTGCGGCTCCCCCGCCTGGTCGACCTCGGCGCGGACGAGCGCACCGAACGTCCGCACCGCAAGGGAAAGGTCGGTCATCATCGTCGCGATGGCCTCGCGGAGATCCTCGTCCTGGAACTCGTCGGACGATTCGTCCATAGCCTGCGCGCCGACCGCATCGTGGCGGTCGGCCAGCGAGCGGAACACGGCCCGCAGGGAGACCGCCGAATGGTCGAGCGCGTCCAGCCCGCTGCGCAGATCGGGCGTGATGTCCGGAACGCCGACGGCACGCGGATTGAGCTGCCGGCTGCGCCCGGCCTCGACGAGCACCTCGTCAATACGGCCGATGTCGTCGGTTATGGAGCGTGCCTCGTCCAGCCAACTGCGCACCTCCTCCTGGTCGGCCTCCCGCCGGGTCAGCGAGCGCGCCACCCGGTCGAGCAGGCGCGCGATCTGCTCGGCGAAGGCCTCGACCGCGGCGCCGGCACTGCGCGTCTGGACCACGGGTGGCAGGACGACGTTGGTGAGCAGGCCGACGATCGCGCCGACCAGCGTCTCCTCGATCCGATCGGCGGCCTGGACGCCCGCGCCACCCACCGCGAGGATCAGCATCGCGCTGATCGGCACCTCCATCACGTGGTCGCCGAGCCGGAACCCCTGCCCTACAAGGATCGAGGCGATGATGACCATGCCGAGACTCCACCAGGTGAAGCCGACGACCGAGGACACCGCGATCGCCACGCCCACGCCGAGCAGCACGCTGATGATGCGGCGGATCGTGTCGGTGATCGTGCCGACCAACGTCACCTGGACGATCAGCAGCGCGGTGAGTGCCGACGTCACCGGTCGGTGCTCGGTCACGAACTCGACCGCAACGAGGTAGGACGCGACCGCGGCGCCGGCGAGGCGCAGCGCCCGCGTCAGCGCACCCGGCAGGGGGCCGCGAATCCGGTCGAGCACCGAGCGAGCGACGCTACGCAGCGCGGGCATGAGGCGATTCTTGTGCAAGCCCCGATCGGCTCGCTCAGCAGGACGGGCATCACCGACCTGACCCACCTGCGAACCCTGCGCCCCGGATGGCACGATAGGACGCAATCCGAGACCTGACCGGTTTCGGATCGGGATCTCGGCCGGCGTGTCAGGCCACGAGTTGCCGTGATCCGGGCCTCTAGCTCAATTGGCAGAGCTGCGGACTTTTAATCCGTAGGTTGCGGGTTCGAGCCCCGCGGGGCCCACAGAACGCCCATGTTTGCTGGACTCCGCGCGCGACTCTGCCTTGTTTAGCAGGGCGTAACGGTTACGTTCGTCCGCCCAACTGTTACGTTCCGCTCGATTGAAGCGTCACGCCGGCCGGGAGATGCCTCTTTACTGCACGGTTGCGGTTTGGAGGTCTGCGCGGCCGACAACGTTCGATGTTTCCTGGCGGCCGATCGGGTCGCCGTGGAGGTACGGCGATCGGTTCGCTCGACGCTGCTCGCCGGGTGGAACTCCTCGCCGTTCCCGAACTCGGGGCGTAGTCGCGGGATCACGACAGGCTGAAGTTCGGTCGATGCCGAGGTACCCCGCGCCAAACATAGTGTGCACGTCGGAGCGGAGCAGAACGGTGGCGTCATTCGCCTCGTTAGTCGCGGCGATCAGACGTGACTGGGTCATGTCCTCACCGTCTGCCGCTCGCCACGGCAGCAGGGGCGGCGCTGGCCTGGTTGTCGGGCTCGGACGGCGGTGTCGCGGATGCAATGGTGGTCGGCCCGGCGCCGGGTTGGGTCGTTGCCGGGGGGTGGTAGCGGCGTAGTCGGCTTGCGTTGCCGACGACCGACAGCGAGGACAGCGCCATCGCTGCGGCGGCGATCATGGGTGAGAGCCGCCAGCCCAGGACCGGGTAGAGGGCGCCGGCGGCGATGGGGATGCCGATGCCGTTGTAGGCGAGGGCGAAGACGAGGTTCTGGCGGATGTTGCGCATG
>JBBQUT010000039.1:0-39822 GCA_038212215.1 Mycobacteriales bacterium | reverse complement strand
CTACTGCTCGCCGGACCACACAGCCTCACCACGCTGCTCACCTGGTCAACCTGGCGCCGAAGACACCAATCCCGAGCCCGCGACTGCCACTATCGACGCCGCGAAAACCAATGATCACGAACTACGGCTGCAGTACTAGATGAGGTTGATGCCGTCCTCGCGGAGCACCCCGGCCTGGCCGGCAGCCGCGCGCAGCGCGTCGGAACGCGTGGGGCCGTCGCCGCGGAATTGCGCTCCCGTAGGCGAAGTCAGGGTGATCTGGTAGCCACCCTTGTGCACCTGCCCCGGTATATCCTGCGGCAGTACGAAGTCGGCCGCGACTACCGTCCATCCGGTGCCGAGAAGGTCGGTCTCCAAGGATGCAAGGTTGTAGCTACTCGTCATGTTGTTAAGGACACCAGAAACCGACAGCCGACGCGAGTGGGACGGCACACCGGCGTGGGAAGGCTGCAAGCTATGACCAGGTTCTCTGCCACTACAACCGACGAGGCGGTAGTCGCCGCGGAGCGTTCCGCACTGTGGGCGGCGCTCACCGACCCCGTGCTGCTTCCCAAACTCACACCGTTGCTGCAAAGAATCGAGGCGGACGGCGAGATTTGGCGCTGGTCGATGACGAGCATCTCGGCACTGGGTGTGAGCATCCGACCGGCCTTCACGGAGCGGATGAGCTTCGTGCCGCTACGCCGCATCGAATACACCCACACGCCTCCGCCCGGCGTCACCGAGTGGTCCGGCGCCGAGGGTTGGTACGACCTTTCCGACGCCGATGGCGGCACGAAGCTGGCCATCAGCCTGACGCTGTGCATCGACGTGCCGCTGCCGAAGGCGGCCGGGCCGGCCGTCCGACGGATCATGAAATCCACGATGGATCGCACCGGCGATCGATTCTCGAAGAATCTGATTGCCCACGTGAGCGCAACACCCCGCGGTGCGGACGTTCGCGAGAACCGTTAGTCGCTGGCGACGGCGCGCCGTTCAGCCGAAGTCCTCTTCCCGGTACTCGCCTGCCGGTCGCGTGCCTGCAGTGTCCTGTTCGGAATTGCGCAGTTCCACGCGGCGGATTTTGCCACTGATCGTCTTCGGCAGGTCTGCGAACTCCAGACGGCGGACCCGCTTGTAGGCGGCCAGGTGCGCACGGCTGTGCGCGAGGATCTCTCCGGCAAGTTCCTTGCTCGGTTCTCTGCCGGCGACGAGGACGACAAAGGCCTTCGGGACGGCAAGGCGGAGCGGGTCCGGGGACGGCACGACGGCCGCCTCAGCGACGGCAGGGTGTTCGATGAGTACGCTCTCCAACTCGAACGGGCTGATCCGGTAGTCGCTGGCTTTGAACACGTCGTCGGTGCGCCCGACATAGGTGATGTAACCGTCGTGATCGCGGGTCGCGACGTCGCCGGTGCGGTAGCGGCCGCCGGCGAATGCGGCCTCCGCACGCTCGGTGTCGCCCTGGTAGCCGACCATCAGCCCCACCGGGCGTTCCGGCTCACACTGGACGCAGATCTCGCCCTCGACTGCCTCTTCATCGGTGATCGGATCGACAAGGACGATCTCGAAGCCGGGCATCGGCCGGCCCATCGACCCGATTTTGACCGGCTGGCCGGGAGAGTTGCCAATCTGCAGGCTGGACTCGGTCTGCCCGAAACCGTCGCGGATGGTGATGCCCCACGCGCGGCGCACCGCCTCGATCACCTCCGGATTGAGCGGCTCCCCCGCACCGACGAGTTCGCGCAGCGACAACTCATCCTTCCAGGCCGCGAGGTCCTGCTGGATGAGCATCCGCCACACCGTGGGCGGCGCGCAGAAACTGGTAACGCGGGCGTCACGCAGCACGTCCAACATCGCCGCCGCGTCGAATCGTGCGTAGTTGAACAGACAGATCGTCGCCCCGGCGATCCACGGGGCGAACACGCACGACCACGCATGTTTGGCCCAGCCCGGGCTCGACACGTTCAGATGGACGTCGCCGGGTTGCAACCCGATCCAGAACATAGTCGAGAGGTGTCCGATCGGATAGCTGGTGTGCGTGTGCTCGACCAGCTTCGGTAGCGCCGTCGTTCCGGAGGTGAAGTACAGCAGCAGCGGCTCGTCGGCCCGGGTTTCGCCGTCCGGACTGAAGTCGAGGAAGCTGGTGACTGTGTCGGAATAGCGCAACCACCCCTCGACGGGTTCCCCGACCGCGATGCGCAGGTAGCTTCCCGCAACGTCGGCGAAGTTGCCGGCGACCTCCGAGCGGGCGATCACGGCCCCGACCCGCCCGCGTTCCACCCGGTCGCGCAGATCCGCAGAGGCGAGCAGCGTCGTGGCCGGGATCAGCACCGCGCCAAGCTTGATCGCGGCCAGTGTGGTCTCCCAGAGCTCAACTTGATTACCCAGCAGGACGAGAACTCGCATGCCGCGCGCCACCCCCTCGGCACGCAGCCACGCAGCGACCTGGTCCGAGCGCACGGACAGCTCCGCGAAGCTGAAGGACGCTTCGCTGCCGTCCGCCTCGATGATCCGAAGCGCGGGCTGGTCGGGGTGTTCCTTCGCCAGCACCGCGTCGAACCAGTCGATCGCGAAGTTGAAATTCTGCGGCCGTGGCCAGCGGAAACCGGCTCGCGCGGCGTCGTAGTCGGTGCGGCAGTCGAGCAGGAAATCGCGCGCTGCGCGGAATTCGTCGCTCGCAGCCGTCATCGGGTCACACTCACTGCTGCACAGTCTTTCATTCCAGCACCGTCTTTCATTCCAGCACCGTCTTTCATCTCAGCACCGTCTTTCATCTCAGCACAGTGGCACGCGCCGCAGCCGATGTCACGAATTCGACGACCGTCGCGGCAGTCTCAGCGAGTTCCCTCTTCAGCGCATGGTCGGCACCAGCGACAACGCGAACCGAGCGATCCTGTCCCTCCGGCGGCATGCCGAATGGGTCGCGGTCACCCTGCACGACGAGAACGGGGACCGTCGGGCGCTGCAATTCCTCCAGCCGGGACTTGTCCGGACGCCCCGGCGGGTGTAGCGGAAAGGCAAGCGCGACGACCGCGATCGCGCCTGTCTCGGCCGCAGTGCGACACGCGACGCGCGCCCCGTTCGACCGTCCGCCCACGACAATCGGCGTACGGCGCACCCGCCGGCGCAACGCAGCCAGAATCGCGACCCACGCCTGGTCCTGCACGCGAGGCACCGGCGGTGTCCGCCGGCCTGCGACCCGGAAGGGCTGGGTGACCAGGGCGACGGCCACACCCGCGGCAACCGCCGCGTTGCGGATCGCGACCACATCGGCGCTGTGTATGCCTCCGGCCGCGCCGTGCGTGAGGACGAGCAGCGCCGGCGCCGATCTTGGCCGGTCCAGCTCTACCCAGGCGAGCCCAGCGGGCGTGTCGACATCGAGATGCACGCGTCAGATATCCAAGCGCTGCTGGACGGCCGGTTCCTCGACGGGTGCGATCAGCTCGGGGCCGTTGTTCGCTACGTTCCCGACGGCGCTCGACACGACGTAGGGCTCAAGCTGGGCAGGCGGGATGCGCTCAAGCAGGCGGGCCGCCACGTCGACGTCGCCGCTGGCGCAGTCGAGCCACTGCCCGCGCAGATCGGCCGGGACGACGACCGGGTTGCGATCGTGAATCTCACCAAGCAGATCGGTGGCCTGCTGGGTGATGATCGTGCACGTCCACAACCAACGGTCCGGATCGTCGTCGGCCAACGCCCGATCGCGCCACAGCTCGTACAAACCTGCCATCGCGAGCGGCTGGCCGCTCGGATCATGCAGGAAGTGCGGGATCTTGGCGCCTTCGCGTCGCTGCCACTCGTAGTAGCCGAGCGCCGGTACGAGGCAGCGGCGCCGCGCGGCGGCAGTCTTGAACGCGGGCTTGCTGGTCACCGTTTCGATCCGCGCGTTGATCATCCGGGCGCCGCCCTTGCGGTCGCGTGACCAGCTGGGCACCAAGCCCCAACGCGCCGTGCGCAGCTGGCGCACCGGCCTTCCCGTCGCGTCGTCGCGAGGTCGGCGCTCGAGAACAATGCGAACCGGATCCGTTGGAGCGACGTTCCAGGACGGGTCGAGGTCGTCCGCGGCTGATACTTCGACGTCAAACGCCGACACGATGTCCCCATCCGAGCGCACCGACACATAGCGACCGCACACAGCACCGCAGCATACGTCCGCCTCGCGCGTCGGGACATCCGGCCGCGTCTAGGGGAGGATGGTTGTCACGATGGCCAATGAGTCCAGCTGGGTAGCCCCCCGCGCGAACCGGCCCCTGCATGCCCACGTCGAGCTCCCGGGTTCGAAGTCGCTCACGAACCGGGTCTTGATCGTCGCGGCTCTCGCCGACGGCACGTCGCGCATCGTCGCCCCGCTGCAGGCTCGTGACACGTTGCTGATGGCGAACGCATTGCGCGCGCTGGGCGTCCGTATCACCACCCAGGGTGACCATTGGCTGGTCGTGCCCGGACCGCTGCACGGTGGCGCGGTCGACTGCGGCCTGGCCGGGACGGTGTTGCGCTTCGTGCCGCCGCTGGCCGCGCTCGCCTCGGGTCCGGTCGACTTCGATGGCGACCTGTACGCGCGCGAGCGGCCCATCGCCAACCTGCTCGACGGGTTGCGCCAGGCAGGCGCGACGGTCGAGGACGGCGGACGCGGCCGGTTGCCGTTCACCGTGCAGGGCACGGGCGAGCTCGACGGCGGGACCGTGCACATCGACGCGTCCGCGTCTTCGCAATTCGTTTCCGGGCTCCTGCTCGCCGGCGCCCGCTTCGGCAAGGGCATCGAGGTCGTGCACACCGGCGCATCGGCGGTGCCGTCGCTGCCGCACATAGCGATGACCGTTGACGTCCTCCGCTCGGCCGGTGTCACTGTCTGCGAATCGGCGAGCGGGGTATGGCGGGTAGAACCCGGGTCGATCGCCGCGCGGGAATGGATCGTCGAGCCGGATCTGTCCAACGCGGCCGCGTTCCTCGCGGCCGCCCTGGTGGCCGGCGGATCGGTGCAAGTGCCGCGGTGGCCCTCCGCCACCACCCAGGCGGGGGACGCGCTGCGGTCGCTGTTGTCGAGGATGGGTGCCGCCGTCGTGCGTTCACGATCCGGCGTGCTCACTGTCACCGCCGGTTCGCAGCTGCTGGGCCTGGAGGCGAACCTGCGCGACGTCGGCGAACTGACCCCGGTACTGGCCGCGCTCGCCGCGCTTGCCTCGACGCCGTCACGGCTTTCCGGGATCGAGCATCTGCGCGGCCACGAGACCGACCGGCTCGCGGCGCTGGCCACCGAGCTGACCCGGCTCGGCGGCGACGTCGTCGAGGAAACCGGGGCCCTCACCATCCATCCACGTCCGCTGCACGGCGGGGTATGGCATTCGTACGCCGATCACCGGATGGCTCAAGCCGGAGCTGTCATCGGGCTGGCGGTCGACGGCGTCGAGATCGATGACATCGCCGCTACCGCCAAGACGCTGCCCGACTTCGCGGGCATGTGGTCTGAGTTGGTCGGCGCCTGACGTGCCGTCCTCGCGCGACGTGCGGCGCCTCGACGAGGACGATGTGCGAATCCGTCCCGGGCGGCGCAGCACGCGGCCGCGCTCTAAACAACGTCCGGCACATGTGGACGCGTTCGACGGGCTGGTAACCACGGTCGACCGCGGCCGTTATGCCGTGCTGGTCGGTGACGTGGAGGTCACCGCCATGCGGGCACGCGAACTCGGCCGCAAGGGCATCGCCGTCGGTGACCAGGTCAGGGTCGTCGGCGACCTGTCCGGCGAAGTCGACGCGCTGGCCCGGATCGTCAGCATCGCCGAACGGACGACCGTGCTTCGGCGCACCGCCGACGACACCGATCCGTACGAACGGGTGATCGTTGCCAACGCCGACCAGCTCGTCATCGTGGCCGCCCTCGCCGATCCGGAGCCGTCCTACGGGCTGATCGACCGGTGCCTCGTTGCCGCCCTCACCGCCGGTCTGGAGCCGCTTCTCTGCCTGACCAAGTCCGATCTCGCATCGCCCGAGCAGACGCTGGCGCGCTATTCGCAGCTGTCCGTTCCTGCGGTGGTCACTCGCCGCGGCGACCCGCTGGACGAGCTGCGTGCCCGGCTACGGGGCCAGATGTCGGTGCTGGTCGGGCATTCCGGCGTGGGCAAGTCGACGCTCATCAACGCCCTCGTCCCGTCCGCCGAGCGGGCGACGGGCCGGGTGAGCGCGATCGGCAAGGGCCGGCACACGTCGTCCTCGGCGATCGCGCTGCGGCTGGCCGACGACAGCGGTTGGGTCATCGACACGCCGGGGCTGCGCTCGTTCGGGCTTGCGCACGTCAGCGCCGACGACCTGCTGTGGGCGTTCCCCGATCTCGAGGACGGCGCTAACCGCTGCCCGCCCGGGTGCGAGCACCTGAGCGCGGACGCGGGCTGCATGCTCGACGCGTGGGTTGGTGAAGGCAACTCCTCCGGCGAGCGCCTCGCGGCGTTTCGCCGGCTGGTCGCGAGCCGGGCCCATCCCTAGTGGCGCTCGCACGCAACGACCGACTACCGTGCCGCCATGACCGTCAAGCTAATCGTCCTCTACGGCCACCCCGATGATTGTGGCGCGTTCGACGAGCACTATGTGAGCGGGCACGCCCCGCTCGTCGACAAGATCGCCGGCTTGCAGAGCTGGGACGTCGTGAAGTTCGTCGCGGCCCTCGACGGCGCTGAGTTGCCGTACTACCAGATGGCAGAGCTACGCTTCGCTGACCAGGCAGCGCTGGACGCGGCGTTCGCCTCGCCCGAGGGCCAGGCCGCCGCCGCCGACTACGGGCAGATCGCCCCGCCTGGTTCTCGGATGTTCGTCGCCGCGTCCGTCGACTGAAATCTGTCGTCGACTCAAACGACGCGCCCGGTCAGTAACGCGGCGGCGGAGCGTGGACGCCTTGGTTGTGCACCGGACCCTGCCGGTCGCGAATCGAGCCGCCGCCTGCGCCGGACCGGCTGGCGAGGATCTCGGCTGTGATCGACACCGCGATTTCACCGGGGGTGTGCGCCTCGATGTCCAGGCCGGCCGGACCGTGGACGCGCTCCAGCGACTGCGTGGACACGCCGCGCTCGATAAGCCAATCCCGGCGGGCGCCCTGGGTCCGGCGTGAACCCATCGCGCCGACGTAACCGGCCTGCCCGGACAGCGCCGCCGCCAAGGCAGGCCCGTCGACAGATCGGTCGTGGCTGAGTACCACGACGGCGTCGCTTTCGCGCAGCGCCGCGGCCGCCCGCACGGAGGAGTCTGCGTCGTTGGTCACCGACACGTCCCAGCCGAGCAGGTCGCCAGCAGACTCCAGCGCGCGCGCGATCGTGCCGTCGCCGACGACGAGCAGTGTGGTCGTCGGCCATAGCGTCACGATTGCCGTCGTTGCGTCGTCGGCATTCACCACCGCGCTGTCGCTGGCGCCGCGCGCGAACAGCCGCGGTGCACCCTCGGCCCTCGGTCGTTGCGCGGCGTCGCGGATGTCGGCCGGCGTGTACAGCCAGGTCACCGCCGGCGCGTCACCATCGATCTCGCTGAGCAGGCAGATCGCCTCGCGATGGATCAACCGGGTCCAGGTCTCGGCCGGGTACCCGCCAGCGGGCTGCACGAGAACCGTCGCGACGCCGCCGCAGGCCAGCCCTAGCGCAACCGCGTCGCTCTCGCTCACGGACACCTCGACGAGGCGGCCGTCGAGCTGGGCACCGGCTGCGACCAGGTCGGCGTCCACGCTCGGGTAGGTCCCTCCGACCGCCGCGTCGTCGGTCCACGCGAACGCCGCGTGCGGGTCGCGGGAACTGAACCCGCGCGTCGCGACAACGTGGGCGACCCGCACCGGACGCTGCTCGTCGAGCCACCTCTGCACCTGCTCTGCGATGTCGTACATGGCCTCCACGGTGCCTGACAGCGGGTCAGCCGTCCAGCAGCCGCGCCAGCGCGGCGGGTGCCTGATCCGCGCTGGTGATCGCGGCGATGCGGGCGCCGGCCTGCGCAGCCAGCGAGCGGGCTTCGGCGCTGTCGTCAGCTGGCGCGATCACGAGCAGTTCGGCCTGCCCGAGCGCGGCGGGCAGCGGGTCCTGACCATCGGTCGCGCGGCAGTCACTGAGCAGGACGGTCACCCGGCGGCTCGCCCGCGCGGCGGCCAGCTGCTCGGCGGCGGCGTGCAGCGCGGCGGCCACGGCGGTCATGCCGTGCCCGCGTAGGCCCAGCAGGGTGTTGACCGTGGCCTCCGGCGACGCCGCACCGTGCAGGGGACGATGCACGGTGACCAGGCGCGCGAAGCTGAGCACCGCGAACTCGGCGGGCGCTCGCCAGGTGCACGCGGCAGCGGTCAGCGCCGCCGCGGCCAACCGGTCGCCGCTCATCGACCCGGACGCGTCGACGAGCAGGCACAGCGCAAGATCGGGACGACCCCAGTCGCGAGCCACCAGCTCGTCCAGGTGCGGATGGCGCCCTTGCGCCTGCGCGCCGGCGATCTGCTCCATCGACAGATCGATGTCGAGATCGCCACCCCGATCGGCCGCGATCGTACGTAGCCTCGCGGTGCCGGAGCGCCGGGCCACGCCGGCGCGCGCGCGGTCGAGCAGGATTTTGCCGGCCAGCCGCCGTGCCTGCGCCCGCAGCCGCTCGTCGGTCGCGACGGTGAGGTCGGCAAGCATCTCCAGCGCTCGGCCGGGATCGTCGCGCAATGCGGCGTCGAGCGCGTCCGCGTCGAGTTCACCGACCTGGGGCGAGACCTGGGCGAACTGCTCGTGGCGCCGCTGCAGATCCGAGCGGGCGACGGTGCGCCGGTTGCTTTTGGCCGGGCGCGCTAAGGGTTCGATGCCCGCCGACGGCGGGCTGGCGCTTCCCCCGGCGGAGCACCGTCGCCGTCGCCGTCGTCGCGGTTCTGGGACGGATCCGGTGGCCCGAACACTGCGTCGTACAGCTCGCGGACGATCTCCTCAGGCAGCCGTCCGCTCGACTCCGACAGCCGGATCCGTCCCGACAGCGCGACGAGCGCTGCGTCGAGACCGACGTGCCAGTCGGTCACCTCCACCGCCCGCGCTGTCGCCAGGGACTGCGCGAGCCGGGTCATGTCGATGGATCCGCGCACGGACGAGCCGATCCGGATGTCGGGGTGCGCGCGGGTGCGGCGGGTCAGCTCGACGACCTTGGCGCGCCACCAGTCGGGCACTGGCGGTGCCTGCCGCGTGACGATCGCCTGCTCGTCCGAGGCCGGTTGGTAGCCCATCGCGATGCGGCAGGTTCGGTCATAGACAGCCGCCGAGATACGCGCCGTGCCGACGGCGTCGAACGGGTTCATCGCGGCGACCAGCCGGAATCCCCGTGCCGCCTCGACCCGGCCCAGCCGTGGCACGTGCAGCTCAGCCTCGCTCATGACGGTGATCAGCACGTTGAGGGTTTCCTCCGGCACGCGGTTGAGCTCTTCGACGTAGAGCAAGCCACCGCTGCGCAGCGCGGCAATGAGCGGCCCGTCCACGAAAATCTCTTCGACATAGCCGTTGGCGAGCACCCGCGCGGGGTCGAAGTGCCCGACCAACCGCGCGGGCGTCAGCTCCGCGTTCCCTTCGACGAAGACGAACGGCACATCCTGCGCGGCGGCGACACCGCGCAGCAGCGTGCTCTTGCCGGTGCCGGGCGGCCCCTCGAGGACGACGTGCGCGCCGCTATCCAGCGCGGCGAGCAGCAATTCGACCTCGCGGTGCCGCCCGATCGCGTGGAGCGTGTCTGTCACGCGTGCTCGTGCACCACGATGCCGCGGACGTTCTTGCCCGCCAACAGGTCGTCGTAACCCTCCTGGACCTGGTCGAGGGTGTAGGTCCTGGTGATGATCTCGTCCAGCTTGATGTCACCGCTCTGGTAAAGACCGAGGATCTTCGGGATGTCGGTCGTCGGGTTGCAGTCACCGAACAGGCTGCCCTTGATGCTCTTGCGGAACAGCGTCAGGATCGTGCCCGGCAATTCGATGGTCTGCTCCATCACCTTGTTCAGCCCGGTGAGCACGACTGTGCCACCCTTGCCGATCGCGTTGAACCCACTCGACACGATCTCCGAGGTCATCAGGCCGGGCGTCAGGATGGCCGAGTCGGCCATCTGCCCGCGGGTCATGTCGGTGATCGCTGCCTGGGCTTCCTCTGCGGTGGCGAACGCGTGCGTCGCACCGAGTTCCATTGCCTTCTCGCGCTTGTTCTCCAGCGGGTCGATGGCGATGACATTCTTCGCGCCGGCGTAGCGCGCACCCTGCACCGCATTGATGCCGATGCCGCCGATGCCGAAGATCGCGACCGTGTCGCCGGCACGCACGTTCGCGGTGTTGACCGCGGCTCCCCACCCGGTCGGCACTCCACAACCGACTAGGACGGCCTTGTCCAGCGGCAAGTCGTCGTCGACCTTGACGACCGAGTTCTGGTGGATCGTGGCGTACTGGCTGAACGTGCCGAGCATGCACATGGCGCCGTACTGGCCCCGCGGACCGGTGAACGGGAAGCGTTCGCCGGGAAGGTAGCCCTCGAGGATCGTCGCACCCATGTCGCAGATGGACTGCTGCCCCGACGCGCAGTAGCGGCAGGTGCCGCAGTTCGGGATGAACGAGCACACCACGTGGTCGCCCGTCTTGACCCGGGTCACGCCCGGACCGACCTCCTCGATGATCCCGGCGCCCTCGTGGCCGAGAACCATCGGCAGCCGCGCCTCCAGGTCGCCGTGCGCGACGTGGACGTCGGAGTGGCACAGGCCCGCGTAGGTGTAGCGGATCAGCACCTCGCCGTCCTTGGGGCCATCGAGGTCAAGTTCCTCGATCTCGATCGGCTTGCCGGGCTCGTATACGACTGCGGCTCTGGTTTTCATAAGCGTGCTCTCCTCGACTCTGCGGCGAACCTCTCCGCAGTGATACTTGTGGCTGGACGCACGCCTGTCCAGAGTCGACACTGTGCCGGCCGGATGTCGGCGGAATGTCGAGTGTGGGACCCCCTTTGCTGCCGCCGCGGACTGTCCTGAACGCAACGCCGCCGGCGCTTGCGATGATGAGCCGGTGCCCGCCGAATCGATATCGCTGACCTACCGGATCGTGATGTGGGTGGCTCGGCCGCTCGTTCGGTGGTGGGGGCGCCTTGAGGTCGTCGGCGAGCAGCACCTGCCCGACGGCCCGGTGCTGCTCATTTCCAACCACGACAGCCACTGGGACCCGGTAGTGATCGGCAGCGCAGCGATCCGTCGCCGTCAGATCCGCGCACTGGCGAAGTCCTCGCTCTGGAAGAACCCGATCGTCGCGCGGGTGCTCGACGGGATGGGTCAGATCCCCATCGAGCGGGGGCGCGGCGACACCGCGGCGCTGTCCGCGGCGATCGACGCGCTCGAAGCGGGAGCCTGCATCGGCGTGTTTCCCGAGGGGACGATCTCGCGGGGCCAGCAGTTGCGTGCCCTCAGCGGTGTCGGCCGACTCGCCCTGACCGTGCCCTCCGCCCGCCTGGTCCCTACGACCGTCACCGGCGCCGTCGACATCGTGCGCTTCCCGAAGCGCCCTCGGATCCGGGTCGAGTTCTTCGAACCGTCCGGCGGGCAACCGCAGCCGGGCGAGTCGGCGATGGGCATCTCCAAGCGGGTGATGGCCGAGATTCGCGCGCAGGCACCGCCCACGATTCCGGGACGGCGCAAGACGGCCGCCGCGATGCGCGCGAAGCTGAACCGTAAGTAGGCGCGCGGTCAATAGCGCCCGAGAAAATCGCCGAGCAACTCGATCGCCTGCGCGATCTCGGCGCCGTCGCCGGCGAAGCACATCCGGATGAACTTGTGGCCCTCCACCGGGTCGAAATCGACGCCGGGGGCCAACGCCACCCCCGTCTCGTCGAGCAACTTCGCGCCGAAAGTGACCGAGTCTGCGGTCCACCGCGAGATATCGGCATAGATGTAAAACGCGCCGTCGGCGGGGGCGAGCCGGGTCAACCCGATCTCGGGCAGCTGGCGCAGCATCATCGAACGATTGGCTGCATAGCGCTCCACATTGGCGTCGAGCTCGTCGTAGGCCTCGAATGCTGCGACCGCTGCGAGCTGGGACAGCGCCGGCGGGCAGATCGCGAAGTTGCCGGCCAGCCGGTCCACCGAGTCGATCAACGAGTCCGGTACCAGCAGCCAGCCGATCCGCCACCCTGTCATCGAGAAGTACTTCGAGAACGAGTTGACGACCACCGCCTCGCGGCTGGTCAGCCACGCGCACGACGCGGCGGTGCCGTAGGTAATCCCGTGGTAGATCTCGTCGCTGATCAATCGGGTGCCGTGCGCATCGCACCACGCAGCTAGCGCAGCCAGTTCGGTAGCGTCGACCATCGTTCCGGTGGGGTTGGCGGGTGAGGCGATGACGAGGCCGGCCGGCGGCTCGGGCAGGGCGGAAAGTTGCTCGAGCGTCGGCTGGAAGCGGGTCTCAGGGCCGCACGCCAGTTCCACGACGCGGCATCCCAGCGCGGCCAGCATGTTCCGGTACGCCGGGTACCCGGGCCGCGCCATGACCACGGTGTCGCCCGCGTCGAACGCCGCGAGGAAGCAGTACAGGAAGCCGCCGGACGAGCCGGTGGTAACAGCGACATTGGCCGGGTCGACGTCGATGCCGTAGCGACGCCCGTAGTGCGCAGCGATCGACGCGCGCAACGCCGGTGTGCCGAGCGCCCCGGTGTAGCCGATGCGTTCGCTGTCCAGGGCAGCCGCCGCGGCGGCACGCACCCCGACCGGCGCCGAGGTCGACGGCTGGCCCGCCGACAGATCGAATACCGGCAGGCCGGCCGCGCGACGAGCCACCACTGCTTCCACCACGCGCATGACGTGGAATGCGGGAACACCGCCGCGAGCGGCGATCCGGGCGGGTCGATCGGCGGCGCGGCTCACGGCGATGACGCTACCCACGCCGGCGTCACACCTCGACCTGCCCGCCGATACGCCAGTACTGCCCGTTCGCGCGATCGAGCAGGCCGGCGTCGACCAGGTACCGACGAAGTGCCGCGACGTCGTGCCAGACTTCGTGCAGCATCCGGTTCACTTCCGCCTCCGTGTAGCGCGAGCCGGGTTCGAAGCTCTGCACGAGATGCTCCAACACGATCTGGCGCTTACGACCGGGCTTCGGCATCGTGCTCAGCTTCCCGTCCCGAAGGTATGAGCGCAGCACCTTCGAGATCTCCCGGGCCGTTGGCACCTCGGACACGCCCTCGACGGTAGCCTGCCCGCGTGCCTCCTTACACCGCCGATCTGGCGCTGGCCCGCGTGCTCGCCGACGTCGCCGACACGCTCTCGTATCCGCGATTCGGCGCCGGTGACCTGGTGGTCCAGGCGAAACCGGATCTGACGCCGGTGACGGACGCCGACCGCGCCGTCGAGCAGGCGCTGCGCGCAATCCTCGCCCGCGAGCGGCCGGAGGACCGGGTCGAGGGCGAGGAGTTCGCGGCGCAGGGCGGCACTGCGTCCGGGCGCCGGTGGGTCATCGACCCGATCGACGGCACGAAGAATTTCGTCCGTGGCGTGCCCGCGTGGGCCACGCTGATCGCGTTGCTCGACGGCGACGACGCCGTCGTTGGGGTCGCCTCCTCCCCCGCGCTGGGACGGCGCTGGTGGGCCGCCCGCGGCGCCGGTGCGTGGGCGACAGCGCCCGGGCGGGACGCGCGCCGCCTCGCGGTGTCGGGCATCCGGAGTCTCGCCGATGCCAGCCTGTCGTACTCGTCGCTGTCCGAATGGGGGGCGGTCGGGCGCCGGGATGCGTTCCTGGCGCTCACGGACACCGTCTGGCGTTCGCGCGCATACGGCGACTTCTGGTCCTACCTACTCCTCGCCGAAGGCGCGGTGGACGTGGCGGCCGAACCCGAACTGTCGTTGTGGGACATGGCGGCGCTCGCGCCGATCGTCACCGAGGCCGGCGGCAGATTCAGCTCGCTGGACGGCACGAACGGCGTGCTCGGCGCGGGCGCGGTGGCAAGTAACGGCGTACTGCACGAGGCGTTGCTCAGCGCGCTGAACGCTTAGTTCGTCGGGTCATATCAGGGCAGCAGCAGGCAACTGTCGCCGAACTCGTGCCAGAGATAGCGCTGGCGCAGCGCCTGATCGTAGGCCGTCGAGACCAGCGCCGGCCCGGCCACCGCCTGTAGTAACTGCAGATGCGAGGCGCCCGGGGCGTGCCAGCCGGTAATCAGCCCGGTGGTGACCTGGGCGGGCTGCTGCGGGCCGAGCACCAGATCCGTCCAGCCGGACGTTCCCCGAACCCGGCCGTCGGCGTCCAGCGCAGATTCCAGCGCGCGGGTGACGGTTGTCCCTACTGCCACGACTCGCCCGCCCCATTCGCGTGTCGCGTTCACCAGCCGGGCCGTGCTCGTCGGCACGCAGAACCGCTCCGGCTGCGGCGGCTCGCCCACTTCCTGCGACGAGACGCCGGTATGCAGCGTGATCGGCGCTACCCCGACGCCCCGGGTGACAAGGTCGGTGACCAGTGCATCGGTGAAGGGCCGGCCGGCGCTCGGCATCTCGGCGCTGCCCGGTTCGCGGGCAAAGACGGTCTGGTAGGCCGAAGCAGCTGGCCGCGCCCGCAGGTAGGCATAGCGGATCGGGTGGCCGTAGCGCGCGAGATAGGCGACCACGCCACCCTCGACACCAACCGACGCCTGCCAGAGCCGCCGCTGCTCGCGTGGGTGCGGTGCGGAGGGCACAACGTGCACGCCACATGGCAACGTGATCACCTCGCCCGCACGGAGATCGCCGACCGGCCCGGTCGCGCCCGGGCCTCGCGGACCGCGCCCCGGACGCACCTCGACGACCCAGTCGCCGTCGTCGAGCGCGGCGGCGAAGTGCACCGTGACCGGCGCACCGTTCGCCCGGCGGCCGGCTACGGCCGCCGACAGTGTGCCGGACGTGTTGACCACCACAAGATCACCTGGCTGGAGGAACCCGGCCAGCCGGTCGAAGCGCGCGTGCGTGACGCCGGCCGGCGAGGCAACCAGCAGGCGCACCCCGTCACGCCGCGAAGGTGGGCGCACCGCTGAGAGCTCGTCGGGCACCGCGAAATCGAGCGTCAGCCCCGTCATCGCGCAGCTCCCGCCACGGCCCACTCACCCGCGCGATAGCGGCCGCTGGCCGGACGTTCCCGCAGCAGCCGCAGCAAGGCGGGCACGACGGTCTCCGGAGTCGGGCGGTCGGAGATGTCCTCGCCCGGGAACGCTGCCTGGTGCATGGCGGTGCGCATGTCGCCTGGGTCGAGCGCGTACACCCGCAACTCCGGCTCTTCGGCGCCGAGCACGGCGCTGACCTGGTCGAGCGCTGCCTTGCTCGAGCCGTACCCACCCCAACCCGGGTAGGCCTCGACGGCTGCGTCCGAGCTGATGTTGAGTACCGTGGCCCGGCTGGCTCGCAATGTCGGCAGCAGCAGTTGGATCAATGCGAGTGGTGCGACCAGATTTGTCTCATACAGTTCGCGCAGCACGCCCAGCGGATAGGCCGCCAGCGGCGGCAGCGGGCTAGCACCGAGCGAGCTGGCGTTGTTGACGAGCAGGTCGAGGCGGCCGAAGTCGGCTATAACCGTGGCCAGCGCGGCGCGGTGCTGCGGATCGGTTACATCCCCGGGGACGGCCACCACGGATGCAAGTTCGGACGTCAGCGCGTCCAGCTCGACGCCGTTGCGCGCATCCACAAGCACCCGCCAGCCCTCGTCGTGCAGAGCGCGTGCGAGTGCTCGGCCCAGACCGCGGCCGGCACCGGAAACGAGAGCTACCGGGGAATGGTTCGTCGTTGTCATCGTCTCATCGTTATAGTTGAAGTGAACTTGAAGTCAAGGAGCCAATCGTGAAAGCTACCGACCTGCTTACTGTCAGTGAGGTTGCTCGACGCAGCGGTTTCGCTTCGTCAGCGCTGCGCTTCTACGAGCGTGAGGGTCTCATCTCGGCGAGTCGCACCACCGGCAATCAGCGCCGCTACGAACGCAATGCGCTACGCCGACTGGCTTTCATCCGCGCCGCGCAGAACGTCGGGCTCACCTTGGACGAGATCGCTGCGGCCCTCGCCACCCTTCCGGATGCGCGCACACCGACCCGGGCCGACTGGACGAGGCTCTCGCGCACGTGGCGCAGTCGCCTTGACGCGCAGATCGGCGCGCTCACCCGGCTGCGCGACGGCCTCGATGCGTGCATCGGCTGCGGTTGTCTGTCGCTGAAGCGGTGCGCGATCTCCAACCCGGCCGATGTCGCAGCATCCGACGGTCCTGGGGCGAACTACCTCCCCCGCCGGCTACGGGTCAGCCGCGCGCCAGCCCTTCGATGACCTCTGCGCCAGGCAGATCGGCCAGTGCTGATGACGGCAGCGCGATCTTGGAACGGCGCAGCCCGCTGCCGATCACGACCACGTCGCGGTCGAGCACGGCGCGGTCGACGAGGATCGGCCACGGGGCCGGGAGACCGATTGGCGTGATCCCGCCGTATTCCATCGCCGTATAGGTCACTGCGTCGTCCATCGGCGCGAAAGATGCCTTGCGCGCATCGAGGCGCCGCCGGACGACACCGTTCACGTCGGCGCGGGTGTTCGCCAGGATCACGCAGGCCGCGTAGCTCGTCAGCTCGCCGCGGCGCCCGGCAATGACGACACAATTCGCCGAGTCCTCCGCCAGTACGTCGTAACGCGCACAGAACGCGGCGGTGTCGGCGAGGTCAGGATCGATCGGTGCGACGCGAACCTCTGCGGCGCGCGACCACCCAGCCAGTGCGTCCCAGACCGGGCCGGCCACCAGGGTCGCCGCTGTGGGTTGCCACTCAAGGTTCCCGGGTCCGTTCACGCTTGTTCGCCCATTCGCGTCCGAGCCTCGCTGCGCTCGTTCGGCCGGCACAGCCCGATCACACTTGTTCGCTCGCAAGCTTCGCTCACGTCCGAGCCTCGCTGCGCTCGTTCGGCCGCCAGAGGCCCATGACATTGGTTCGCTCGCAAGCTTCGCTCACGCGGCCCGACCCTACTGCGAAGGCCTATGAGACGGTGGACGCTATGACGCAGACGCAGGACACCGACGCGGTCGTCGAGCGCATCCTCACTACCTACGACACGATCACTGTTGTCGGAGCCAGCAACGCCAACCATAAGCCGGCGCACTACGTGCCCGCCCATATGCAGCAACACGGCTGGCGGATCGTGCCGATCAACCCGCTCGAGGACGTCATCCTCGGCGAGCGCGTGCATCGCTCGCTCGACGACGTTCCCGAGCAGATCGGGCTGGTAGACGTGTTCCGCCCCGCTGAGCAGACCCCGGACATCGCCCGCCAGGCCGTTACTGCAGGCGCCACCGCACTCTGGCTGCAATTGGGAATCGCGTCGGCCGAGGCGCGCCGCATCGCCGAGGACGCCGGCCTGCTCTACGTCGAGGACCGATGCCTGATCATCGAGCAACGACGCACCGGCCTGAACGCCCCGACGCGGTAGTGGTTCGTTGGGATACGCGGCGCCACAGGCGCGACGGTCATATCGCAGACAGACCAGTGGCCGCACGTCGCCAACCGGCGAACTCGACTAGCTGGCCGGCCAGGATGCGCAGGCCGACCAGTACCTGGTCGTCGAAACCGTCCTCGCCGACTTGCTCGAGGGAATTGACCGTCACTCCGAACGGCGTTGGCCAGCCGCGCAACGCGTGGATCGCTGAGCGTACTGACACCAGCGTTGTGCCGCTCGCCTGCCAGCCGGACGCTGTGACGATGACGCCGACTGCGCGCCCGTCCAGGTAGGGACGCTCGTCCGCCCGCAGCTGTTCGAGATGGTCGAGTGCGTTCTTGACCAGTCCGGACATACCGCCGTGGTAGCCCGGCGTGGCGATGATCACACCGTCAGCGGCCCGCACCGCTTCGAGCAGCGGCTCCGCGAGGGGCGTTCCGACGGCGTCGGCGCTGAAGATCGGCAGCTGCGCAAGCTCGTCACCGAAGATCGCGACGGTCCTCGCCCCAAGCAGTTCCACCTCCGCCAGGCAGCGGAGCAGCAACCGATTCGTGGTCGACGCCACACCGGTCGAGCCGCCGATCCCAACGATCAGCGGGCTTCCAGACATCTGCGCAACTCCCGGTGTCGACGGCGTCCCTCAATCTAAGCCGACGCCGGCTACCGGTTTCGAACGCCCTCGTGCTCAGCTCGCGGACGGCGCCTGCGCAGCGCGGCACTGCGGGCTGCATCTGTGTTCGCAGGCGTCGGCGATCTCGTCGATCAGGTCGTCGCGTCCGGCGTGCAACAACCAGGCGAGCTTGTCTACGTAGTGCTCGTGATCAACCATCACGACGCCACCTCCCCGACACCGCACCACGTGGTGCTCGATGTTCAGGGTGAAGGGTCGTTATGTCGCACCGATGTCATTCGTGCTACGCCCACGTGCTTCGTGCCAGTGCTTGTCGTTCGTCCCACGCATATCGATCGAGATCAACCACCGGCGAAGGGCGGTAGCACGTCGACCACATCCCCGTCGCGAAGCGCGTCTGTCTCGCTCGGCTGCCGACCGTCGACCAGGAACGATGCGACGGCGCATACCCGGTTCAGTTCGGCTCGCGCCGCCAGCAGGTCGCGCAGCTCGGCGAGAGTCGCGGCCGCCATCGGCTCCTGCGCGTGCCCCGCCGCGCGCTGCGCTCCGGCCCAGAACCGTACGGTTACTTCTGCCACGGGTCCCAGCGTGCCACGCTCACCCGAACGAGGCATTGACACCGACCAGCAGCGCCGCGAGCACACGCTCCGCCGACGTTTGCTCCCATCATTTATTGCCGTCGATCTCAGCCGCCCCATCGGTCGATATCTCGACTGCCACATCGGTCGATATCTCGACGACGACATTTGTCGACTTGACCGCTGCTACCGCGGTGACCCCAGGCTCGAGTCGGAGTTCGTCGGCTGCCTCCCGGCTCATCAGCGACACGACCCGGTACGGGCCGCACTGCATTTCGACCTGTGCCATCACCCTGTCGCGGACCACCCGAGTCACGATGCCGACGAACCGGTTACGTGCTGACTCCCGCGTCACGGGTGCGGTTTCCGGGACAGCTGCGGCGTTCTGCTCGGCAAAGTGCGCGAGTACCGCGCCGTCGACGATGCGCCGCCCGCTCGCATCATTCACGGTCGGCAACCGGCCGCCGTCGGCCCACCGCCGCACGGTGTCGTCGCTGACGCCGAGCAGGTTCGCGGCCTCGCGCAATCGATAAGCAGGCACGCCGTGCACCCTAGCCGACGACCCGTACCTGCGGCTGCTCCGATCGATATCGACCGCATGTGAGGTGCCGACTGCTAATCCACTGACCGCGGTGGCCGAGAGCGTGCAAATCAACATAAACCATAGAACCCGGGCAGCAATACCGGAATGAACCATACTAGGTTTTCAACGGCGGTCCTGACCGTTGTCCAACGATCCGAAATGCCAAGCTCAAGCGGGTGTGAGATGGGCTGATTTCACCAACTCAGGCCGAAATGAGTTCGCCTTCCTCGCCCTTTCACAATCGGACGTGAAACAAGGGCGGCGGCTTAGCTGTGCGCGGCGTCGTAAGCTTCCAAGACCGCCGTCGCTATCCGTCCACGACTCGAGACGGCGAAGCCGTTCTGCTCTGCCCAAGACCGAATTCCCGCGAGGTCACGCTTTCCGTTGCGCGCGACGGCGACTCGGCGCGCGCGCGTGCTACGTACACGTCTCCCCCCGTCGAGATACGGCTTCATCGTCTTCTCGAACGCGGCGGCGTTGCGCTTGGAAAGCTCTATCTCATAAGCCACACCGTCCCAGGTGAAGTTAATCGTCCGGTCCCCGGTGCTGCCGTCGATGTCATCGACAAGTAGTTCGGTCACCACAGTTTTCTTGGCCATGCGCTTATTCAAGCACGTCCGGCGAATCCCGCGTCAACAATCCACTCTGCGACATTCAGGCGACTGTCCGACGAGTGCCCGGCAATGCAGGTGAATGTCGTACCGGCGGTCTTCTCGGTGTTCAGGGACCGCCCCGCCAGTGGTCGATGCGATGGTGATCGGGAGTGAATCCGTGGGCTACTCCCCACAGCACCGCTTGGGTGCGACTCGCGACCTCGATCTTGCGATAGATGGCGCGGATATAGGACTTCACGGTGTTGGGGCTAAGAAACGTCAACCGTGCCACATCGGCGTTGCTCTTGCCCTGGGTGATGAGCGCCAAAATTTCCGCTTCGCGGTCGGTCAGCCCGTCACGGCGTCCGGGCCACTCGAGGCCCGCAGCGCTGCGCGCTCTACCCGGCGGGTCACTGATCACGATTTCGCCGGCGTGAACGGCTTCCAGTGCCGCGACCAGGTCGCGGGCACTCAGCGTCTTGGACAGGTATCCGTGGACCCCCTGCCCACGGGCGCTCTCGATCAACTGCGGGTGAAAGTTCCAGGTGTAGACGACCACCCGGTTCGCGCGGGAGCTTTCCACCAGGACTTTGATCTCCTCATAGTCGGACTCCGGTTGGGCGAACGAGTCGTAGAGGGCGATATCCACCTCGTCCTCGAGCGGTTCGTTCGCGTCAATCTCGGCGACGATGACCCGGTCTCGGTAGGGATCGAGCATGTGCGCCACGCCCGTCAAAACGACGTCGTAGTCGTCGATCAGCCCAACGGTGATGGCGGTCGGCTTCGCGGCAGGCATGCTCTAAGAATAAACCTCCCTAGGGGTGTGATTACACCGCCCTAAGGGTGGGTAACTTCAACAAGCGCCACAACGGTGCTCGGCCACGAACAGGCCGTCGAGCGCGCCAGACGCGCGTCATGAAAGGACATTTATTATGCTCGGTCTCGTCGTCACGATCCTCATCGTCGGATTGATCGCCGGTGCGCTCGCCCGGCTTCTCGTGCCCGGCCGCCAGGACATCTCGATTCCAATGACCATCCTGCTGGGAATCGTCGGCTCGTTCGTCGGCGGGTTCCTCGGCTACCTGATCTTCCACAAGGACGCTGCTGACGGCTTCCTGCAGCCGTCCGGCATCATCGGCTCGGTCATCGGCGCCGTCATCGTGCTTCTGATCTGGACCCGCGTCGGCAGCCGGCACACCGTAAGCCGCTGATCGCGACGTGCGGGCGAGCTCAATGCCGTCGGCGCCACGGAACGAGAACGCCGACTCCTCGCGGGCGGGCCGACGACCGCGGGGCGCCGCATCACCAAGTAACGACTTGGTTCGCAGAATCAGTTCGGGATCTAGTTACCGCGGGCCGTGGAAAGCTCGACCGCGATAGTCGCTCGCAGGCGGGTTCAGCGCCACGATCCGCTTCAACGTCGTCACGCACAAGATTTCAAAGTCCTGACGGCCCGGCATTGAGCGCGGTCGCTGCAGTGCGATATTGCAGCCGCCGGTGCAGTGCAATATCCACCCACCCTCATACTGGCCCGCATGCGCCCGTTCCGTTTCTTGGCTGATGTTCGTGAGATCGTCACCGGGGCGGAGTTGGCTGCCCGCGCCCGACGCGCGGAGCAGATCGGCTTTCACGGCCTTGTCGTTCCGGATCATTTGCTCGGCCAGCTTTCCCCGGTCGTGGCCATGGCGACGATCGCGGCGGCAACGTCGACGCTGCGGATGTCGGCGTTCGTGATGAACAACGATCTGCGTCATCCGGCCGTGGTCGCTCAAGACCTGGCGAGCATCGACGTCCTGTCCGGCGGCAGGGTCGACGTCGCTATCGGGGCCGGCTGGAACCGTCCCGAATACGACGCAATCGGCATCGCGTTCGACCCGACGCCAGTCCGGCAGGCGCGGCTGGCGGAGTCCATCACCGTGCTGAAGGGACTTTTCACCGGCGCCCCGTTCAGCTTTGCCGGGGAGCACTACACGATCACCGATTACGCGGCTGCTCCTATTCCGGTGCAACGCCCCCATCCGCCGTTCTTCGTCGGCGGCGGCGGCCGGCGCACGCTGACGCTGGCCGGACGGGAGGCCGACATCGTCGGGTTGGCGCCTCGCATCCTGTCGAACGCCACCGTCGATGCCGCGTCGCTGACGTTCGCAGCGACACGGGAGAAGATCGACTGGGTACGCGACGCTGCTGGTCAGCGTTTCCCATCCGTGGAGTTGAACATCTATCCGTCGACGTGGCCAGTGACCGTCACGGACAATCTACGGAGGGAGGCTCGGCGCATCATCGACGAACTGCGGTCGTCGACGGGTGTCGAACTCACCGAGGACGAGGTGATCGACTCGCCGCACCTGTTCATCGGATCCATCGACCGGCTCGTGGAGAAGTTCCTGCAACTGCGGGAGGACCTCGGCATCTCTTCCGTCATGCTCGGTGAGATCGACCAACTGACACCGGTGCTGGAGCGGCTATCCGGCAGTTGACTCCCGCGCGGTCGAGCGCCATGTAGTGGGATCGCAGGGGTAGCCGCGCACCGCGGTCGCACTGGAATGCCCAGGGATCCGGCTCACCCGCAGACGCTGACCGTTCGTATCCGTCCTCGATCCTGTGAGCAGCGCGACGGTCGTTTTGCTTGCCGCAGTCCGACACCGGGATGGACAGTGGGTCGCATGTCCAGGCCGCCGGCTTTCGCTCGTGGGCCGGTGTTCACGGCAGTGTTCGCCGCTGGCGTGGCGCTGTCTTTGAGTAGCGGCGGATACGGCTACGAGCGGGACGAGTTGTACTTCGCCCTGCTGCGCCCGTCGTGGGGCTATCTCGATCAGCCGCCGCTGATCCCGTTGCTCGCCCATGGCATCAGCGCCGTCGTGGATCAACCGTGGGCGCTGCGGATTCCGGCGACGGTCGCGACGATGGTCACGATCGTTGTGCTGGCGCTGGTCACGCGCGAACTGGGCGGTCAACGGTTCGCGCAGGGACTGTGTGCGTGGGGGGTTGCCTTCGCCGCGCTGCCACTGGCACTTGGCCACGCACTGCTCACCGCCACTTTGGACGCGCCTGTCTGGCCTGCGATTCTGCTGTTCGTTGTTCGGGCGCAGCGACGCGCGCAGCCGCGCTGGTGGCTCGCGGCCGGCCTCGTGGTTGGGCTAAGCCTCTACAACAAGCTGCTGGTCGCAGATTTGCTCATCGCTGTGGCGATCGGGCTGGTGCTGGTCGGACCGCGACGGCTGCTTCTGGATCGGCGGGTACTGGGAGGCCTTGCCATCGGGCTGATCGTGGGCGCCCCAAATCTGGTGTACCAAGCGCTCAATGGATGGCCACAATTCACCGTCGGCCGCGCCCTCGAACAACACAACGGCGCCGATGTCCGCGTTCAGATGTGGCCGTTGCTGGCGCTCATGCTCGGCCCACCGCTTGTGCCGATTTGGGCCGCGGGGCTCGTCGCGTTCTGGCGCGACCGGACACTGCGTTTTGTCGCGGCCGCGTTTCCAGTCATGCTGCTGATCGTCTTCCTGATGGGCTCGCAGCCTTACTACGAACTCGGTCTCCTCTGTGTCCTGTTTGCTGCCGGATGCCCGCCGACCGCGCGCTGGTTGCACCAGGCCCGCTGGCGCCGCGATGTTGTCGTGGCGTTCGTGACGGTCAACGGTGTCGTCGGCGCGGTCTTCGCGCTGCCCATGATTCCGGCCTCGGTCGTCGGCCAGACCCCAGTGCCGAGCGTCAACCAGATCGTTGCGGACTCCATCGGCTGGCCGACATATGTCGGCCAGATCGCCCGTATCTACCGGCAGGTCCCGCTGGAGAACCGTGCGCACACCATCGTGTACGCCAGCAACTACGGCGAAGCCGGCGCGATCGCCCGCTATGGCCGCGCCGCTGGCCTTCCCGCCGTATACAGCGGGCAGAACGGCCTCTGGCATCAGGCCCGTCCCCCCAGAGACGCGACCACCATCGTGTTTGTCGGGGGTGCCTATTACGACAGCCAACACCTCTTCGCCGGTTGTGGCATTCGCGCCTATCTCGACAACCGCGTGCATGTCGACAACGAGGAGCAGGGCGAGCCGGTCGCTATCTGCCGCGGGCCGACCAGAGGATGGGCCGTCGCCTGGCCACGCCTCAAGCACGTCGACTGACCTCGACGAGTGATCTCGGCTGGCTGACCCTCGCGCGGCTGCGCGGGCAACGAACTATTGACTCCAGGTACACACTGAGTGTAGATACTGAGCTATGACGGTGTCCTTGACGATTCTTGGCTTGCTCGAGCGCGAACCGAGTCACGGCTATGACCTCAAACGCGACTACGACGAATTCTTCGGGCGAAGCAAGCCACTGCCATTCGGGCAGGTGTACTCGACCCTGGCGCGGCTGGCCCGCGACGGCAAGGTCGAGGCGGGAGAGCCCGAGCCAGGAGCTGGCCCCGAACGCAAGCGTTATGTGATCACCGAACAGGGCGTGACCGACGTAGCGGCGTGGTTGGCCGAGCCGGTCGAGCCCGAACCGCACCTACAGACCGTGCTGTTCGCCAAGGTCGTCCTCGCGCTCATGACCGACCGCCCGGCCGACGTCTACCTCGATACACAACGGGCCGCGCACCTGCAACGAATGCGACAGCTGACCGAACTCAAGCGCACCGGCGGCTTAGTCGACGCACTGCTGGCCGACCACGGCCTTTTCCACCTCGAAGCCGACCTGCGCTGGATCGACCTCACCACGGCCCGTCTGGCTTCCTTAGCCAAGGTAGTGCGAGCGTGATCGCCGCCCAAGCCGGAATGACGGCGAATGACGGCCCGCTGATCGAGGCTCTCAACATTGAGTTGTCCTTCGGCCCGACGCCGGCGTTGCGGGGCGCCAGCGTCACAGTGGCCGGCGGCGAGATCTTGGCCGTTATGGGTCCCTCCGGTTCGGGCAAGTCGACGCTGCTGCACTGCCTGGCCGGCATCCTGCGTCCCGACAGCGGCGAGATCCGCTTCGCCGGCGCTCGACTCGACACGCTGCGCGAGGGCGAACGGAGCGCGCTGCGCCGGGATCGGTTCGGGTTCGTCTTCCAGTTCGGTCAGCTCGTCCCCGAACTCACCGCGCAAGAAAACGTCGCGCTACCGCTACTGCTCAGCGGCGTCCGGCGCGCCGACGCGCTGACCCGGGCCGCAGGTTGGTTCGAACGCCTAGATCTGGACGGGCTACAGCAGCGCCGCTCCGGCGAGCTGTCCGGCGGCCAAGCCCAGCGGGTCGCCCTGGCCCGCGGGCTCGTCGCACACCCACAGGTACTGTTCGCCGACGAACCGACCGGATCGCTCGATTCACTCACCGGCGAACATGTCATGGACCTGCTGTCCAGCGCCGCGCGGGAGCAGGGCACGACCGTCGTCCTGGTCACCCACGAGCCACGGGTCGCCGCCTACGCCGACCGGGAAGTCATCGTCCGCGACGGCCAAGTGACCTCGCTGTCCGGTCATCGGGTGGTTGTGTGATCCGCCTCGCGTTACGCCTCACCGTGGCCGGCGGCCGGGAAGCCCTTACCCGGCTGGCGCTGATCATGATTGCGGTGGCAATCGGTATGGGGCTGCTGCTCTCCACGCTGGCCAGCGTCAATGCGGTCAACACCCAGAACGCCCGATACGCGTGGCTGGAGACCGGTTACAGCCGATCAAGCGCCTCGGCACCCACGACTACGGATCCCATGTGGTGGCGGCTACGCGCGGACTACTACCAAGGTAGGGAGATCGGCCGAGTCGATCTCGCCGCAACCGGGCCGCACTCGCCGATCCCACCCGGGATCACCGCGTTGCCCGGGCCAGGCCATTATTACGCCTCACCCGCATTGGCGACGCTGCTACGCAAGACGCCGGCCGCGCAGCTCGGCGACCGCTACCCCGGCACGTTGATCGCCACGATGGGGTCATCGGCGTTACCCGCCCCCAATTCGCTGATCATCGTCATCGGCCGCAAGGTCACTGACCTGTCTCACGACGGCAGCGCCGACCTGGTCAACCGGATCAGCACCACTGTGCCGAGCAGTTGCAGCGGAGACTGCGCCGTGGGTTTGGGCACGGACAGCAACGGCATCATTCTGATCCTCTCGGTGGTCGCGGCCGCAGTACTGTTCCCGGTGCTGATCTTCATCGGTGGGGCCACCCGGTTGTCTGCCGCCCACCGCGAGCGGCGTTTCGCCGCGATGCGACTGGTCGGGGCGACTCCCGGACAGATCTCGGTGATCTCCACCGTCGAATCCACCGTCGCCGCCGTCATCGGCGTCGCTGCCGGCTTCGGCCTGTTCTTTGCGCTCCGCCCGTCGATCGCGGCGATCCCGTTCACCGGCGACCCCTTCTTCACCGGCGACCTGTCACTCAGTGTGGTCGATGTCCTGCTCGTCGTCCTCGGCATCCCAATCAGCGCCGCTGTCGCGGCCAGGCTCGCGCTGCGCCGTGTGACCATCTCCCCCCTCGGTGTCACCCGGCGAGTCACCCCCAGCGCGCCCCGGGCTTGGCGAGTGCTCCCGTTAATGGCCGGGGTCGCCGAACTCAGCTACTTCGCCTACGTCCACGACATCGGCGCAGGCACGCATACCAGCAGCACGACGGAAGCCTCCGTGTTCCTGATCGGGGTCCTGCTGGTCATGGCCGGCTTGGTCATCGCCGGGCCCTGGCTGACGACACTGGCCTCACGATTCACCGCCCGGCGAGCCAACCGGCCGGCTTCCCTCATCGCCGCTCGCCGGCTGGCCGACAACCCGCAAGCGGCCTTTCGTGCCATAAGCGGGTTGGTCCTTGCCGTCTTCGTCGGCACCTGCACGATCGGGATCATCACCGCGATCGCCGGCACCGCCAGTATCGCGCCGACCAACAACAAGGCATCCAACGCAACCCTCGTCGACCAATTCGGACCGCCGGAGCGGACCGGCACGATCACCACGATCCCAGCCAGCACAACGAGCAGACTCACGTTAATTCCGGGAGTCACCGGCGTGCTGGTTATCCGCAACCGACCCAATCCCAACCCGCCACCCATTCCCGACCCGAACGCCGCTCAACGCGGCCACGCCGGCCCGCCTAGGAACGTGCGGTACGACTCGATCCAAGAACTCGTTTCGTGTGCGCAGCTCTCAGCCGTCCCGGCCTTGGGGCACTGCCAACCCGGCGCCACCGTCGCCTCGATCGAACCCGACTACGGCGGCAACCTCGTCGGCAGAGCCTCAATGGCCGACACCACCTGGCCGTTGGTCGACCTGTCGGGACCCGACCTGGCAAGGCTGTCCATCGACACACTCGTCGTCGCCACCGACGGCTCAACCGCCGCGACCGAGCAGGCCCGCGGCACGCTTAGTGCTGCCTACCCCAGCACATTCGCCCCAGAGAACCTGGGCGAACTGCGCGCCGACAGCACGCGCCAACTCGACGGCTACCGGCAGCTGGCCGACGTCGTCCTCCTCACCAGCTTGCCCATTGCCGGTTGCAGCCTCGCCGTCAACATCGCTGGAGGGCTCGCCGAACGCAAACGGCCCTTCAGCCTGCTGCGCCTCGCCGGCGCGCCGCTGGCCGTGCTGCGCCGCGTGATCACCCTCGAAGCCGCCGTACCCCTGCTCGTAACGGCCGTCGTGTCTGTCTTCGCGGGTTTTCTCACCGCGCAACTCATCCTCCGCGCCCAACTGCACGAAACCCTCCAGGCCCCCAGCCTGCGGTATTACCTCGTCATCGTCGTCGGCCTCGTCGCATCCCTCGCGATGATCGCCTCGACCCTGCCGCTGCTCAATCGCCTTACCGGACCCGAAGTCGCCCGCAACGAATGATCCTCGAGCTGCGCAACATGTGAGCTATGCCCTCAACCCGCCCCGCCCGATCGTCGGGCAAGGTGCATGGCGCGTCATCATTGCAACGCGTCCGTAGTCGGCGGTGACTCAGCCGGACCTCGGGTCCGGGCGTCGGCGCGGTGGATCAACAGCCAGGTGCCCCAGCCGATCAGTGCGACCAGCGCGAAGCTGATCAACCGGTACAGCAGAACGCCTGCGGTCGAGGGGCCGACCGCGAGTCCGCCGCGGGTCAGCGCGAGGATCAGCGCGCCGTCCACGACACCCAGCCCGCCGGGAAGCAACGGCACGCTGGAAGCGGCCATCCCCGCGGCATACGCGATGAGCGCCAACCCGAGCGACGGCCCGTGCAAACCCACCGCTCGGCAGGACGCGATCAGGCAGACCAAGTCCAGGATCCAGTTCAACGCGGCAAACGCAAAGCCGCGAAGCCAGTCGCGGCGTCGCGGTTTGATCAGCACCAATTCCTCGAGCAGTTCTCGGACACGTTCCTGACCGGTTTCCAGCGAGCGACGCCGCAGCCGGTTCGCCCAGCCCAGACTGATCTGCCCCACCCGCAGCATCAGGTCCGGGCGATGGCTGAGCCGACGCAGCAACAAAGCGAGAACCGTTGCGCCCGCGAGTTCGACGATCAGGATGACCGAGTTCGGGTGCTCGCCGGCGAAGGTCGCGCCAAGGATGGCGATGAGGCCGAGTGCCAGCGTGGACATGGCCGCGGAGGTGACCAACCCGAAGGTCACCAGCGGCGCGCTCGCGCCCCAGGAGCGCATCCGGCGGAACGTATATCCCGACGAGATGACCGATCCAGCAGGCAGGCTCACACTCATGGCGTTTGCCGCGAACGTCAAGGCGACAGCACGGTTGAGCCGCACCGTAACCCCGCCAGCGCGCAACATCCCACGCTGCAGGCGAGCGAAGAAGACCATCGAACTCATCTCAGACCAGCATGCGAGGGCGAGCCATCCCCAGATCGGGTGACCCAGCGCGTGCCCGGCCTGCGCGATGTGCGGGGCGAGCCACTGGACCTCGTAGCCGAACACGCCGACCATGACGATGCCGACGATCAAACGCACCCAATTGTTGCGCACCCGGTGCGCGCCCGCCGTCACCGCAGGTTCCGCCAGATGCGCCAGCGGGTGCTCAGTCGGGATGTCCTCGGGTCTGTCCTCTGATGCGGTCACGCGCGGCACGGGTTGCCCACCGTCGAGCGAGATGGCCCAGGCCACGAACGCGCGGCACTGCGCCTCGGCGGCAGCGAGCGCCGCAAGTTCCTCCGGAACGCCCGGCCCGGGCTGAAACCGAACCTCAAGCTCGCGATCGGTTCGCCGCGCAGTGGGCGTGGCACGTTCGCCGAGCTGTTTCCAGCGGCACATGCGTTCGGCTCCATCGTCCAGCCGAGCGTGCATGCGACCGGGAGGTCAACGCGGTCACGCGAGCCGTTGGCGTCCACAGCGTTGATTCAACGCGAGTCACGCCGCCCGGGCCAGCTTCGGCCGTCCAGCCTCGCGGTGTGTCGATCCGCACTGCGACAGCGGATGACCGCCCGCAACGCTGTGTCATGCGAGCCAGTCAAAATGGTCCGCTGCTCACCGGTGCCGATCGTTTCCGAAGCAGCATCGCGAGCGTCGAAGGTTCGTCGAACGCAACCGGTGGGACGGGCAACGCGGCGGCGGTCCCGTGGCCGCGCCCACCTCGCTGTCACAATCGGTGGATGCTCGCCCCGGATGAGCTCGTGCGGCGCTATCAGGCTTACCTCGACGCCAGCGTGGTCGACGACAACAATCGGGTGCTCCAAGTACGGCGTCCTGCTGCGACCTCGCCGCCATGGCGGACTCGGACGGCCAGCTGTTCCAGCTCGGTTGAAAGGTGTTCGCCAAGGCCGCGAACCGGTCCTAGGGTGCAGAGGTGGCCCTGCGACTCGAAGCGGTGACTTTCGAGGTCGCCGATGCGGACGCGGTGGCGGCGTTCTGGGCCGGCCTGCTCGACCGACCGATCCTCGTAGAGCCCGACGGCGTGTTGGTACCGGGTGACAAGTTGCAGGTCGGGCTACGCTTCGTCACGTCCGACAGCTTGCAGGTTGGCCCGCGACGGCTGCACTTACACCTGACCAGCAGCAGCCCCGAGAACCAGCACCGAACCGTCGAAACGGCGCTGCGCCTGGGTGGCCGCCACATTGACGTGGGCCAAGGGCCCGACGACCCACATGTCGTACTGGCAGACCCTGGCGGCAACGAGCTTTGCGTGATTGAGCCGGGCAACAACTACCTGGCCGGCACCGGCTACCTCGGCGAGGTCACATGTGACGGAAGCCGTGACGTTGGCCTGTTCTGGCGCGACGCACTGGGCTGGCCGCTGGTGTGGGACGAGAACGAGCAGACCGCGGTCCAGTCGCCGCTCGGCGGCACCAAGATCTCGTGGGACTCCTGGGGCGTACCGCCGGTGGGACCCAAAACCGGAAGGACCCGGCAGCGCTTCGACCTCGTCACCGCGGGCCCCACCAGCGAGGCAGAACGACTGGTCTCGCTCGGAGCGACCCGACTTTCCGACCTGCCCGACGGCATGGAGCTGGCTGACCCGGACAGCAACGAGTTCAGACTTCACCTCGGCTGAGCGCTAAAGCGAGCGACTCGTGCCCTTCCGCGGTAGCCGACGATAGGCCTGCGGGACGCGAACGGTGGAGGCGGGCCGGTGCGTCTGGGCTATGGCGCGTTCGTGGGTGGCGTGCTGTGGTCAGAGTCGGTTGGGTCCAGGAGAAGCCGATCGAGCAGGGGGAGGTGCGGTGCAGCGATGAAGTAGACCTGGACCAGCGCCAGGGCGCCCACACTGAGATAGGTGTTGATCAGGCACAGCAGCGCCGCTACGGCGTAGCCAAGTTGGGCGACGATGATCCGGCGACGGAAGATCCGCAGTCGGCCGAGCACGTCCTTGTCGTCCTGATCGAGCAGGCCGCCGCGACGTAGGTGTCTGCTGCTGGTCGCCAGCCCGAGCCCGAGCAGCGCGATATTGAGCCAATAGACTCCGACGGCCGACCGGACGGTCACGAACTCGGCGAGCAGTGACGCAGAGAACGGCAGCAACGCCACCGGGATCAGGAAGCCAAGCTGCAGCCAGCTCAGCACCCGATCGCCGCGCTGGCACATCCCGAGCAGGGTGTGCTGGGCGAGCCAGAAGGTGCCCAGCATCGTGAAGCTCAGCACGAAAGCGGCGAAACTCGGCCCCAACTCCGACAGGCCATCCCACATTGCCCGATCAGAGTGGACGGCCTCGACCGGAACCCGCAAGTCCAGCACCAGCAGCGTCATCGCGATCGCGAATACGCCATCGCTCAATGCCTGGGCGCGGTCCAGGCTCTGTCCCGCGAATCGACGGTACGGTGTGCTCACCAGCACAGTCTCGCCGTTCAAATGGCATCGGGACGAGGCGCAGGACGTCGGCGGTCTGATGCGCGAGGGTCGCCTACACTGTCCCGATGCCGTAGTGGTGGGTATCCGGATGCCGCCCACACACTAGGGGCGTCAGGCAGCGGCTGATCCGCCTTACCAGCCGCGACTTCTTGGATCAACCGTGTCTCGCTTCGTCCGTCCTTCCAGGACGGGTGCACTCGCACGGTGAGCCGACCGTGCGAAATGAATGCGACTTGAGTTACGAACCAAGCGGCGGCGGGTGCGCCGGACAGGCCGCCGTCGTTTCGGCCAGCGACAGCACGAGCGGAAGGCCAGGCCCGCCCGCTTTGCTGTGAAGGGCGGCGTCGCAGCCGACTGCCAGCAGCGTCCCCGAGGCCGGGGTCGCCGCAAATGAGACGTCAGCAGATGACCTCATCAACTCCGACGCCACCTATCATCCGATCCAAACAGGAGCCGGATTCAGCGCTGACCGCACGCGAGCTAGCCCCGACCGACTGCCCAGTCGCGTTTGGGTCAGCGCGGGTGTGCGGCAACGACGGTCGGACTCAGATCGGACCTGTCAGCGACTGCCGGCGTCGGACCAAAACGAGTGGGGGAAGGTCCATGACAGACCAAATCAGGCAGCCTTCGGTCGCGCTCGGCGTCTTCGCGGCCGCGCTGATCGCGCTCGCACTCTCTGGATGCGCCGAGTCGCCCAACGCGCCCAACTCGGTGGGATCGGTCGGATCAAGATCAGTCAGGTCAGTCGAGCCCTCAGCGCGGCCGACTCCGCTGAGTCTCGTGGTGATCGGGGATTCGATTCCCTACAACAGTCCGGACGATTGCACGGGGTGCACCGGCTTCGTAGCCCGATACGCTAAGGCAGCCAAGAAGGCGATCGGAACACCGGTCACGGTGACCAACCTGTCGCAACACACCAACTTGACTCTCCCGCAACTGGTCATAGAACTCGGCCAGTTCCGGGCTCAGCTAACGAACGCCGACATCATCATCGTCGGCATCGCGCACAACAGCAACGAACTCAACGCGGACCGTCCCTGCGGAGCGCCCGTCGACGCGAACGACCTGCCTGACTGGCCGAAGATGACCAGACAATGCGCGATGGCATCAGTCCACAGATATCGGCCGCAGTACGACCGGTTGTACTCACAGATCGCCGGCTGGCGCAAAGGCAAACCAACCATTTTGCGCACGATCGACCGCTACAACGACTTCACCGGCGGCCCCGGGCTCCCCCTGACGAAGGCAGATAACCTGAAGGTCACCACATTCCTCGGTACCTGGGACGCCATGCTGTGCGCGTCCGCCCACACCTACGGATTCGTCTGCGCCGACATCTATCACGCCTTCAACGGCGCAGACGGACTTACACCCTCGGGCGATCTTCTCGGCCCCGACTACACCCACCCGACTGACAAGGGCAACCTCGTGATCGCCAAAGTCTTGATCGGCCTTGGATTCGCACCACTGACGTAATCGCGAACGCCCTGTCCAGCCTGCTCAACCGCCTCGTCGGCATCCTGACGTGGGCCGGCGAAACGCTCCCCGAGTCGCGTTGATGCCAGGTGTGCGTCACCGAGCACCGGCCCGGGGCGGTGCCATCCCTCTGCGGTGTCGAGTTCGATCGCGATGCCGAGTAGTTGGGGAACAGCGATCTTCGGATCATCCTTCGGCGCGAGGGGCGAGGGGCGGTGTCGGCTTACTCGGGCACGCATCTCCTCGAGCCTGGATGCGCCGTTCGCCTCGCGTAGATCTGCCAGACTTCCGAGATCGCCAAAGATCGTCCCACTGAGGTCGCCTCGCGCCCAGAACCTGCGTTGCCGCAGCCGGGGATGGGCGTATGGACAGGTTCTGGCGGGACGCGGTCAACCGCCACCTGCACACCGCAAATAGGGGTGACGCCGGTCGCGCATGCGCGCGATCATGGCCGACGTGGAGGAGGTCGAGGTTGTCGTCGCCCATAAGCAGCGCGCGACCCTGCGCGTCGGTGATGTGTTCCTCAAGATTGACGGCGATCAGACCCGCACCGACGTCGAGGTCGAGGCGATGGCTGGCGCCGGTCCCGACCCCGCAGATCCTCTGGCGGAAGGTGCCCGTGCTCGCGCTCGCCGCCGTCCCAGGGACGAAACTCGGCCACCTCGGCGAGCCGTCTACCGCATCCTCAGTGGCGTGGGCCGCCGCTGGTGCCGCCGTCCGTGCGCTGCATGACGCCCCGCTGCCACCATGGCCCAGTCAGAACCTCGACGAGCTTGCCCCGCGGCTCGACAGTGAATGCGAATGGCTCGTCGCAAATGACGTCCTTCCTGCCGACGTGGTCACACGCAACCGCCGACTCGCAGAGACTGCACTCCGGCCGTGGACGCCGGTTTTCATTCACGGCGATTTGCAGGTCGACCACGTCTTCGTCGCCGGAGACAAGGTCACCGGCGTCATCGACTGGTCCGAGGGCGGCCGGGGCGACGCGTTGTTCGACCTCGCCACCCTCACGCTCGGACACCCGGAGCACCTCGGCGACGTCATCGCCGGCTACGGCACCGACGTCGACGTCGATGTCATTCGCGCGTGGTGGTCGTTGCGATGCCTGAGTAACGTCCGCTGGTTGGTCGAGCACGGCTACGGCCCGCCCGAAGCGTATCCCGACGTCGCCGTGCTGCGATCGCGGCTGTGAGGCCGCACGAGCCCGCCACCCACGACTGCCGTTCAGACTCCCGCGGAGCGCTCGCCGAGGAGACCAGGCGATCTACCTGAGTCGGCGTTGCTGCACCGAGGCCGGCAGCCCTACTGAGGCGCTCTTGGGTAGCGGGTGCAGCCGGCTTCGTGCCACGGGGTGCTGGCGGTCGGCGGCGTACGACGACTGGATCGTGGCCCGGCACGAAGTAGGCGGTGCGTCGTCTCGTCAGGTTGTTGAGCCGCCTGTCCCACGGCACTCGCGCTGACTTCTTGCGGTTGTGTCGCTGGCACAGGGCTTGCCCGTTGCTGACCGAGGTCCAGCCGCCGCGGAACGAGAAGTGATGCTCGCGCAAACGATGAGCACCACCTCGGAACTTTCTACTTTCCTGGCGGCCGCTTGGCCGGGTCCGAGGGAAGTTTCCTGTGTTCGGTGACGATGCGGCCGGGGCCAGCTGGCCGCCGCCGCGGCGAGCGGACATTGGCGCCGATCACCGACCACACGAGTGTCGTCATCGCGACACCACACAGCAGCAACGCCAAAGCGGTGTCACGATGCAGCAGCGCCGCCGCCGTGAAGCTCGCGATAAAGATGACGGCCATCACCGCGTACCGCCTCTGACGGCGACCCAACTCCTCCGCGGGGCTCTCCGGCGCAGTCGTTATCGACGTCGGCCGATCCGGGTGAACGCGGCGCAGCATGGCTCCATCATCGACCCACTGCCGACGACTCGGCCATTACTACGGCGATGCCCGACCACGACTCACAACCCGATCGACGTCCGCAACGACGCAGTCTGGCGGCGCGCCACCACGTCCAGCCCGTGACAGCGGCGCCTACCGGTCGGAATGTTCGAAAGCGATGCCAGTCGGTTCGGATTTCGGACCGATCCGGACAAGTAGCCGATGGGCGTTCGTCGCGCAGACCGCACCGTCATTGCTCGTAGGATGCCCAAATGTTGTGCGAACTCTGCGAGACCTTCGACGTCGAGTGGGTCCACGAACTCGACCCAGCGAAGTCGAACTTCCGAACGTTCGGCAAGGACCATGTGTGGGCCAGCCAGATTTACGTTTGCGATCGCTGCGACCAGCTGTACCGCGACGACGACTTCGAAGCGCTGGTATCGCTACAAGTCGGTCACGCACAGCCTCGCTACTGACGCCATTGACGAAACGATCCGCAAACCTTTCGCCGTCAATCGTGGCGCCCATCAGCGCACCGTCGCGTACGACGATGTCCTACCCCCAGGGGTTCGCACACTGCGCCACGAGGGCTACGTGCCAGTCTCTGAACTCATTGGCGACAAGAGCGTCGCGGACGCTTGGCCGGCGGAACACCGCCGATCGGTGCCGGAGACACGTCCTGAGTGGCTCGAGTCCGTGTCCGGCGAGGACCTGTTTTGGCTGATCCGCTCACCCTGGCCGAGCATCTCGATAGCCGATGCCTTCTCAGTGATCTGGGGCTACGTCCACCCACGCGCACCAAGCGTGAACCATCGCATCGATCCTGATCAGCAAAGGGTAGTCCTCGCCGAATTCGCATCCTTGGACGAGAACTACGTGGCCTCATTGATCGCCGCCGGCAAAGCCCGAAACGACGACTGACGCCGCCGACCAGGCGGTGCGGCAGGCAGGCCGCCACGCGAGCTCGCCCGCTCGTGAAACATCCGGATCTGCCACAGACAGCGCGTACTCCCGCGCGCTAGCCGCCGATCTCGGCCATGTAGGGCAGAGTGAGGCGTCGCGCAGATCGATCGCTATCGCGCGGGATGAGGTTGCCGACCGCAGCAGCCGTCGATGCCGCCAGACATTATCGGCACTTCATCCATGGCCGGTGGTGGCGTTCTTCGCCGAACTCGGGCTCCGGATCAACGACGAGATCGCGCGGATCGAGATTGAGCTGCTGCCGCCTGAGCACTACACCGACGGGACTTCATGACGCGTGTCGGTCATCGCGGAATGGCCCGACGAACGGATTGCCGGGCACCTGGGATGCGATCTTCGCGGCCGGCGTCATCAACGTCGAAGGCGTCGTCCTGCCGCGGCGCACACCGCATTGATCGCAGTGCTCACTGCGGGCGGGTCGCGGGCGTAGCGGCGGTCGGTGTCGAGTTGGCGGGTGAGGTCGTCAAGGACGGCCAGCCCGGGCGACCCGCGGGGCGACACGGTCACCCGGCGCTCGACAATGACCGGTACCTCGACGTGCCGCTCGATCACCCTTGACGGCACAGCGGCCGGACGCTGCGGCTCGTGACTTCTCCCACGGTCGGCACCATGATCAGCTTGCCGAGCCGGATGATCGGCGTCGGCCAGCTGTCGTCGCGCACCAGGTCGTACGCCTTCGTCCGCCCGATGCCGAGCATCGTTGCCGCGGCAGGCAGGTCGAGCACCGTCGGCAGGTTCATTGCGTCCATCGAAATCACCCCTCACCCTTCGGTCAAGTGCAATAGGAGATAGCGAACGCGACAAGCGTTACCGGATCGTGACCGGCAAAATCCTGATGGCAATGAGTGGCAAATGATCAAGGGCCCCAGCGTCATCACGCTGGAGCCCTTGTCATTACTGCCTCAACCTTGTAGCGGGGGCAGGATTTGAACCTGCGACCTCTGGGTTATGAGCGCGCCGAATCGAACACTTTTGACTCGCCCTTGACCTGCTATCATCCTTACTGGATAAGGGAATACGTGTCAGGCTGTTCTATTTGCTGTCAGCTCGTATCGGGCCGTGTCAGGCAGTTTGCATGACAAATGCATGACAAGAATCGAGGTCCGGCGGTGGGTAGTTCGCGCAAGCGGATGGGGCCGAAGGGCGTCCGTTGGACCGCGTTGTACTACGACGCGCGCAGGCGTCAACGCTCGGCCGGTTCGTTCGCGACCAAGCGTGCCGCCGACGCGGCGTGGCAACTCGCCGAGACACTGCAGCGCTCCGGGCGCGCCGGTGACCCGGCGGCGCGCAGTTTGCGGTTCGACTCCTACGTCAACGAACAGTGGTATCCCAACCACGTGCTCGAACCGTCCAGCCGAGAGGGCTACCGGTACTGCCTGGACCGCCACATCCTGCCGTGGTTCGGATCGATGAAGATCCGCGACATTCTTCCGGTCCACGTGCGCGAATGGGTCACCCGGCTGGCCGCTGCCGGCGTTAGCCCGGCCCAGATCCGGCACTTGAAGATCATCCTGTCGGCGGTGTTCACGACAGCCCTGAACGACTTCGTCGTGCTGCTGCATCCGTGCCGCGGCGTGAAGACTCCCACGGTGCCGGTCAAGGAGTACCGCATCGTGACGCCGGCCGAGTTCGAGGCGCTGCTCGACGCCCTTCCGTCGGACACGGCGCGGCTGTTCGTCGAGGTCTCGATGGGTTCCGGTTTGCGGTGGGGCGAGCTGACCGAGCTGCGGCCGATCGATCTGCACATGCCGTCCGGGATCCCCACCATCACGCGCGCTGTCGCCGAGGTCAACCCGGCCTACGACCCCGACGGCGAACGATTCCTGGTCAAGCCGTACCCGAAGAACAAGCGCTCGCGCCGCTTCAAGCTCGATCCGGACCTGGTCGTGGCGATCAGCGCGCACATCGCGGCGCAGGGTCTCGCGCCCTCCGACCTGCTGTTCCGCTTCGACACCTTCATGGGTGCGGCGGCCGGTCCGCGCCGCCTGATGCCGGTCGACCAACTCGGGCTCACCGCGCCGAACGCCGCGGGGCGTCAGTACGGCCACGGCACGCTGTCGGCCTACACGGCCGGGAAGTGTCGGTGCGTGCATTGCCGAGCCGCCTTCGCCCACTACCGCGCCGAGCGTCGCGCCAGCGGCCTGGACTCCCCGCGCCAACCACGCATGCGCGACAGCGACGGACACCTGCCACGGGACTGGTTCCGCAACCAGGTCTGGCTGCCCACCTGCGCCAGCGCCGGTCTCGACCCGCGACCGCGACTGCACGACCTGCGCCACTCACACGCCTCGTGGCTGCTCGCCGGCGGCGCCGACCTTCAGGTCGTCAAGGAACGGCTCGGCCACGGCAGCATCGCCACCACCGGCAAGTACCTGCACACGCTGCCCACCGCAGACGAGACCGCGATCGCCGCACTGCGCCGCATCCGGGGAACCTCGTAACAGACTCGGACTAGGACGCGCACACTGCCAGCCACCCGTTCGACTATTGGCCCAAGTCCGCGAGAGTTGGAAACCCTTATGTCGTAGGGATTTTCGCGCTCTGACGAACATCGCAGTACGGCTCGGAACCAGCAAGTGGTACCGATGGCTACCAGATGATCTTGATCTCAGTGGAGCGTATTGACCTGCGCGCACGGCGCCCGCGGAGGGACGCAAATGCCAAACTTTGCACGACGAGCCTCCTATACAAGGTGATTCGGGTCCACCGCGGTTGTATTTTCGATATTCCAACCGGACGCCAGACGAGCCGCGAACCCGTCAATGCCCCCGCATACGATTGGCGACCATGAAGACTGTTGATCCGTATACCGGCGTTGCCGCGTAGCCTTGCGGCGTGAGTGAGCTGGAGCACGTACTGCGACAGCGGATCATGGATGCGCTGGCTGAACGAGCGGTCCGCAATGGCGGCGTGGTGACGCGGACCGAGTTGGGCTCTTTCGACATCGGCGAGGGTCAGACGCGACGCCTGATCGACGCCGGTGGCGCCGGTATCTGGAATCCCCGGGATCTCGATGGCACCCTCACAATCGTCAGTTCTCCCGATGGCCCGTACAACGACGAGGAGATCGAAGGCGGCCTCCTGCGCTACGACTATCGCGCGGGCAGTGACGCTGGGCAGAACACGAAGCTGCGTCGAGCAATGGACCTCGGATTGCCGCTCATTCTGCTACGCAAAATCAAACCCGGAGTGCTTGTTCCGGTGTTTCCGGTGTACGTGACCTATGACGATCAATCGCATCGCCAGTTCCTCGTCGCACTCGACGAGAGTCTGCGCTTTCTCGTCGATCCACTGCACCCATCTGAGCCCGAGCGTCGTTACGCTCAACGGGTCGTCAGGCAACGACTGCATCAACCTGAGTTCCGGGCACGCGTCATACAGGCTTACTCGCGGCGCTGCGCTGTGTGCGACCTTCGGCACCCCGAACTCCTCGACGCGTCGCACATCGTCGAAGATAGGGACGAGGCCGGCCTGCCGGTAGTCAGCAACGGCCTCAGCCTCTGCAAAATCCACCACACCGCCTACGACCGAGACCTGCTTGGCATCTCGCCCGACCGGATTGTGCACCTCAATCGGGACCTTCTCGAAGAGATCGATGGACCGATGCTCCGGCACGGCCTACAAGAGATGCACGGACGCGAGATCTCGATCCCCAGCGCCCAGACGGAGCACCCAGATCCAGCGCGCCTCGAACTCCGTTTCCAACGCTTCCTGACCGCGTAGTGTTAGCGGGTGCGAGCGGGGGTCGGAGACCGGTGCTCCCACTACACCGCCGACGTTGCGATCCCGCCGGCCCGCCGGTTGACGATCGACGTCTACGCGATCGCATCCCGAGCATATTTTGCAGGCGACGACCAGACTCTCGTGGACACTCGGAATCCGAGAGAGCGCATCACCTGTGAGTGGTCGGCGAACATGCGCTTGTAGATCGGCTTCATCTGAGTGCTACTGAGCACTTCACGAAGGAGGAGCAGGTCGAACGAGGCTGAATCGATCCAGTCGACGTAACGCGTGTAATCGAAAACCGCCCGTGCCCCGGTTGACTGACAGAAGCCTTGCAGGATCCGGTCATCTGCTACGAGCGTCTTGCACGAGCCGAAAAAGACGACCTTTCCGGTCAGGTTTCCGGCAAGCAACCGGCCTAGGTCCAACAGAGTCACCGGGTCGGGTCCGAGGTAAATGCATTCTGGATCACCGTGGAACGCAAGATACCCGACGCTGTAGTCGACGTAGCGCTTCTGCGGCCAAGCCCTGAGGTAGTGATCAAACTCGGCGCGCGTTGCAACGGTCCTATGTATCAGTTGGCGGGCGTACCGTGTGTCGACGAGTAGTTGCAGGTAAGGGCGGACGCTGGTGGCGTCTGCCATGTGCGATGACCACGCACCCTCTAGTACTGCAGCCGTAGTTCGTGATCATTGGTTTTCGCGGCGTCGATAGTGGCAGTCGCGGGCTCGGGATTGGTGTCTTCGGCGCCAGGTTGACCAGGTGAGCAGCGTGGTGAGGCTGTGTGGTCCGGCGAGCAGTAGG
>JBBQUT010000038.1:0-41846 GCA_038212215.1 Mycobacteriales bacterium | reverse complement strand
CAAAGGACGCCTCGGAACGTAGGCGTATGGCGAGCGCGTCCAATCGGCACGTCTACCGAGGGCGGGCTTCGGGGGAGCCGCACCGCACAGAGCTCGCAGCGTCTGATATTTTGCGCCAGCGTCGTGTGCCCGTCCGGCCTTTCGTGCCTGCCCTTTCGCGGCGGATTTGCACCGGTAGGTCACTCGCGTTTGGAGGTCGCATGGCGGTGCTCCGGTTCGCTGGTCGCGATCCAGCACCCGCTGTTGGGCGAGCGCTTCGGCCAGGCCGCGGGTGATGGCGTGGATGGCGCCCTCGGAGTAGTCCTCTACGCGCAGCACCTGCTCATAGCGCTCCACCAGGTCGCGCGAGCGGGACACGATCACCGGGAAGTCGGTACTCGCGGGCTTATCGAACATCAAGCCGCTTCTGAAGTGCGGGTGGAGTGCAGCGGGTTGGAGTGCCGGCGTGGGGCGCGGTTGCCGCTGTGCGCCTCTGTATTCTACCGACGGCAGGGCGGGGCCGGGTGCACTCGACGAGCATCTCGCGCTCCATCGCAGCCACGTGCGCGAGCGGGGTGCCGGTCGCTGCCGCCGAATGGATGCTGGTCGACGCCGAGGAGAGTGGCGTGACGCCCGCGCGAAACTAGATGCATGGGTAGCGCGGCAGTCCGGCGCGCCGAGCGGACCGGTCAACAACGACACGCCGGGGTTCGTCGCGCCGGTACCACCAGCCCGGCGCTGTTCATCTTCGCGGGGGAACACGGCGATCTCTCCGCCTGTAACGGCAGCGTGGCGCCGATCACCCAGGCGGTCGCCGTCGGGCACGTCGACGGAGCCGTCCTCAAGGGACTGGCGCTGGTGCACAGCCAGTTCGGGCCGTTGCTGCTCGCCGCGAACTTCCTCGACAACCGGCTCGAGGTCTTCGACGCGACCTTCAAGCACCTGTCCGTTGACGGGCTGTTCTGCGACAACGGGCTGCCCCACGGGTATGCGCCGTTCAATGTCGCCGAGGTCGGTGACCGCGTATTCGTCACCTACGCCAAGCAGAGCGCGCCGATTGGGTTGACGACGTGGCGGGAGCGGGTCACGGGTGCGTCGACGTCTACACCAGCTAGCACAGCCTTTCCGCCTAATCAGAGTATCGGCGTCGGTGTGCTGTCGCTGTGCGCGAGCGGGCGACCACGCCGGCGCGCCGAACGGATGCTGGTCGACGCCGACCGCATCTGCACCGCATCGCAGTGCGCGTACCACGACCGCATTCGACCACGTTCATCACCGACTACGTATCGGAGCGAACGAGGTATGGGCAGGTTGTGGTCGCGTTGGCATCGGCCTGTGCGCGTCGCCAACACACGCACTGTCGACATGGCCAGATATAGGCTCGTCGATGGTCGGGAGCGATCTGAGCGAGGATGAAGCGGTGAACGACAAGCGCGAAGGCTCGCCCGGTGATGAATGACGACCCGGGGCGGCTGCTCACTGGGGGGCGCCACGTCGGACACGCCGTGGGTGGCTACGTGATGACTATTGCGCGACGCCCATGTTATCTATGTACTTCATGTGGCTAAAGTGATGCCACCTTGTGCAGCCGATTGGGTGCGCTAGCGAATTGAGGTCTTGCTATGCGGATTACAAGCCGCGCCAGCGGCTCAAGTCGCCCGGGCGCGCGCATGCTCAGTTCGCCGCTGCTCACCGTCGGGCTCGTGTTGAGCCTCGCATCATGTGGGTCATCCGGTCGCTCCGGCGAGGTCGGTGTCTCGCTGATTCTTAAGACATTAACCAATCCCTATTTCATCTCGATGAAACAGGCGGCCCAGTCGCAGGCGCAGAAGGACAACGTCCGACTCTCGGTGGCCGCCGGCAGCGCCGACGGTGACACCCAGGGCCAGATCAACGCAATCGACACCGCGATCGCGCGGGGCGACAAAGGCATCCTGATCACGAGCGACGGCGACGCGGTAAACGCGGCCCTGCGCCAAGCCAAGGACAACGGCCTGTTCGTAATCGCGTTGGACACGCCGACCAACCCGGTCGCGACGGCAGACATCACCTACGCCACCGACAACACGGCCGCCGGCAAGCTCGTCGGCCAATACGCTGCAGCTAAACTCGCCGGCAAGCACGCGGTCATCGCCATGCTTGATCTTTTCAACAACCAGGTGGTGTCCGTTGACATAAACCGCGACCACGGCTTCCTCGAGGGCATGGGAATCAATCCCGGCAGCACGTCAGTGAACGCCCAGGAAGCCAAGACCGGTAAGTACGCCGGCAATGGGACCTACACGATTGCCTGTCATCAGCCCACCCAAGGGGCCGTCGACGGTGGCCGAACCGCGATGGAGCAGTGCCTCTCGGCCGCCCCGAACATCAACGTGGTCTACACCATCAACGAGCCGGCCGCCCGGGGTGCCTACGCGGCGCTCGTTGCGGCCGGCAAGCAGAAGAGCGTCGTTCTCGTTTCCATCGACGGAAGCTGCCAAGGCATGCAGGACGTCAAGAGCGGCGAATTCTCGGCCGACGCGACCCAGTACCCGGGCAAGATGGCTGCCGACGGCGTGACCTCGATCGCGAAGCTGGCGCGCGGCGGTCCGAAGCCGTCGGTGACTAGTGGCAAGAACTTCCTCGACACTGGCACCAGGCTCGTCTCGAAGGACACGGCCGCCGGACTGACCAGTCAGACACCGGACGAGGCTCTCTCGACGTGCTGGGGAAACGCCAGCGGTTGAGGTCCGCCCACCATGTCGTCCTCGTCCATGACTATATGGACGAGTCAACGGAAAGGACAGGGTCGTGAGTCAAACCACCGATGAAGCGCCTGCGTCGGCCGAGGACCTGCTCACCCGCAAGCGAACACCGGCGGAAAGAATCCAGCACGTCCTGCACGGCTCACCCGCCCTGAGCCCGACGATTGTGCTGGTCCTGTCCGTCATCGTTTTCGGGATCGTGGCGAACAACTTTCTACGTCCACAGGCGCTGTCACTGCTCGTTCAGCAGATGGCGGTAGTCGGCACCCTCGCCGTCGGCCAGACCCTAATCATTCTGACGGCAGGGATCGACCTGTCGATCGGGGTGGCAATGGTGCTGGCCTCCCTGGTCATGGTGAAACTGAACCACGATCACGGTGTCCCCGGAGTTCTTGCCTTGCTGATCGGATTGATCGTGGCGGTCGCCGCCGGGACCCTCAACGGATTGCTCGTCACCCGCCTCAGGCTGCCACCGTTCATTGTCACCCTGGGAACGTTCTCGATCTTCACTGCGGTCTCGCTGATCTACGCAAAGGGTCAGACGATCGCACTGACGCCCAACGCTTTCCTGCTCTGGACCGGGAAGACCGTCTCGCTCGGCAGCTTCAGCGTCACCTACGGCGTGTTCCTCATGATCCTGCTCTACGTTGTGGTCAGCTTCGCGCTGCGTAACACGGCGTGGGGACGCCACCTCTACGCCACTGGCGACGACCAGGAAGCCTCCCGGCTGGCCGGCATCGCGACCAGTCGGGTGCTGCTCAGCGCGTATGTAGTGGCCGGTGTCGCGGTGGCTGTCGCCGCGTGGATCGTGTGCGGCCGGGTGGGCGGCGCGGATCCAAATAGCGGGCTCAACTACAACCTGCTCAGCATCACCGCGGTGGTGATCGGCGGAACCAGCCTGTTCGGCGGTCGTGGTCTGGTCATTGGCAGCCTGATCGGCGCCCTCATCGTCCAGGTCTTCAACAGTGGCCTGGCGCTCGCGGGTGTGGATCCGAACTACCAGGTGTTCGCCACCGGCGTGCTCGTCATCCTGGCCGTGTCCGTCGACCAGTGGATCAGAAGGGTCAAGGCATGACTGCTCCTGTGCTGCAGGCGACCGGGCTTGTCAAACTCTTCGGCCGGGTGGTGGGGCTGCGCGGTGTCGACCTGACGCTCTACCCGGGCGAGGTGCTGGCCGTGATCGGGGATAACGGTGCAGGCAAATCCACGCTGATCAAATGCCTGTCCGGTGCGATGGTGCCCGACGAGGGACACCTGGAGGTCGACGGCAAGCCCGTCCACTTCCGCCAAACCCAGGATGCTCGCGAGGCGGGAATCGAGACCGTCTACCAGACTCTCGCGGTAGCGCCCGCGCTCGACATAGCGAGCAACCTGTACCTGGCGCGCGAGATCCGCCGCAAGGGGTTCCTCGGCAACGTCTTGCGCATGCTCGACACGAAGGCGATGAAGCAGCACGCCAGCGACCACATCAAGAGCCTCGGGATCAGCACGCTGCAAAACATCAACCAGGCTGTCGAGACATTGTCCGGCGGCCAGCGCCAGGCAGTCGCGGTGGCCCGTACCGGCGCCTTCGGCAGCAAGGTCGTGATCCTCGACGAGCCCACCGCAGCCCTCGGGGTACGCGAGACCAACCAAGTGCTACGGCTCGTTCGCGAGATGCGTGACCGAGGCCTGGGCATCATCCTGATCAGCCACAACATGCCCAACGTGTTCGACATTGCCGATCGCATCCATGTCCAGCGACTCGGCGGCAGCGCCGGGGTGATCAGCCCTAAGACCCACACGATGCAGGACGCCGTGGCCATCATGACCGGCGCGATGACCGTCCCGACCGCCGAGCAGAGCCTGCGCTAGCCGGGGTGAGGATATCCTGCGCCCCCGTGGGGCTACGCCCGCCGCTAGTTATCGATCTCGAACCCGGTCTCCGCAGCCCGGATCACCGTCTGACTAGGTCGCTGCCCTCGACGTGACTGCGCTGGATCCTGACGCCGAGCTGGCACACGTCCTCGGACGCTGCGCGCGGCTCACCTACGGTCAGCGGCCGACTTGCGGCTGTCTCATCGTGGCGAACTTCTCGGGGCGCGGAAGCCTGTGGGGCTCAATAACCTTGGTCGGCCGTGATCGTTGGGTTGCGGCATGATCATCTGGGTGTTGTTCTCTGCTGTGTATGCGGTCTTCCGGGTGTTGCTCGCTCTTATCGTGACCCGTTGCCGCGGCGAGGTGTCCAAGGACGTCGAACTGGTGTTGCTGCGGCATGAGGTGGCAGTGCTACGTAGGTAGGTGACTCGGCCTAGGCTGGAAGCAAAGGACCGGATGGTGCTGGCTGCGTTGGCGCGGATGCTCCCGCGCGAGGTGAAGCGAGCGAGGGTCGTCACTGCGGAGACGCTGCTGCGGCGGCATCGGCAGTTGTTTGCACGACGGTGGACCTACCCTCCGAAGACGAAGCCAGTCGGGGTCGTCCGCGGACATCGGTCGTCGTCGGTGACCTGGTGATCCGCCTTGCTCGGGAGAATCCGAGCTGGGGTCACCGCCGTATTCATGGTGAGCTCGTCGGGCTCGGTTTCCGGGTCGCGGCGTCGACGGTCTGGAACATCTTGCGTCGGGCGGGGGTGGATCCGGCTCCGCGCCGCACCGGTCCGTCATGGCGGGAGTTCTGCCGTGCTCAGGAGCAGACGATGTTGGCCTGTGACTTCGTCACCGTCGACACGGTGTTGCTGCGCCGGATCTACGGCTTCTTCGTTCTGGAGGTTGGCACGCTTCGCGTCCACGTCCTGGGCGTCACTCGGCACCCGACTGGGGAGTGGGTGACCCAGCAAGCCCGCAACTTCATGATGGCGATAGGGGAGCGGACCGGCATGTTCGGATTCCTGGTCCGCGACCGCGACACGACATTCATCGGGGCCTTTGACGCGGTGTTCGCCAACGAGGGCATCACGGTGTTGCGTAGTCCGCCGCGGGCGCCAATGGGCAACGCCTACGCGGAGCGGTGGGTCGGCACGATGCGCCGCGAATGCCTCGACCGGATGCTGATCTTCAGTGAGCGGCAGCTCGTGCGGGTGCTCACCGAGTACGGGAGGCACTACAACGGTCATCGCCCGCACCGTGCTCGTGATCAACGACCTCCGATCGCGAGTCCGGCCGCCTTGCTGACCAACCCGGACGAACCCAGGTTCGGCGAGACGAAGTGCTCGGCGGTCTGATCAACGAATACCGGCATGCGCGTGATCGCGGACTTGCCTCGACGATCGAGGTTCTTGAGCCCCACACCGACCGCGTCCGAGCCGGTGCGGGCAGCCTTTTGAACCCTTCAAGTGGACGGGTCCAGGTCTGTCTCGTTGGCATCTGGACTCAGTCGATGAACACGGGAAGGACGGGGAAAAGTTGGATGGCCATGGTGTGCAGGGTGGTGACGGCGTGGGCGTCGGCGTGTACGTCGTCGGCGGTGGTGGCGGAGATGTCGTCGTATTCGATTTGATTGCGTGTTCGTCGCAGTCGGGCGTAGGAGCGAAACGCGTCGCGTGGCGGTGGTTTCGTGAACTGGGCGGCGATCGCTTCTTGGATGGCGTAGTGCCCGCCACGGCTGGTCGCGCGCAGGCCTTGGGCCTGGAGCACGGCGGCGAGTGATTTGCGTGCGGCGTCGTAGAGCAGGGTATAGGCGCCGTCGGGGTCGCTGTCGGCGAGGACGAGTGCGCTGTCGAGATGTTTTGCGGCCGCGGCCAGTGCTGCGGTCGCGCTGTCGAGGGATGGTGAGACCTTCTGTAGGTTCCCGGCCGCGAGGAGCTGTGTGATGGTGTCGATGCCGGTGGCCCAGCTGCTCAATGGTGGTTCTCCAGGTCGAGTTCGACGAGTGGGCTCGCCTTGGCGGTGCGGGTGAAGGCGTCTTTGGCGTCGCGCCAGGCGGTGGGGCTGCGGAAGATCACTTGGGCGTCGTGGCCGATGCGGTGCAGGGCGTTGGTGAGGGCGTCGGTGGTGTCGTCGCGGTCGGGGGTGCCGATGATGATGATGTCGATGTCGTGTGGGAACACACCGTTGTGGCCGTCGTACCGGGCGGCCCAGGATCCGCCGATGTAGGCATGGTTGATGCCCGGGATCGTGCGCAGGGCTTCTTCGGCTGCGGGTTTAGGTCCGTAGCCGAGCAGCAGGAGGTGGGCCAGCGGCCGGGCGAGTGGGCTGTCGGGCGCGGCGCGTAGTAGTCGGGTGCGTCCGGCGCGGCGGTCGGTGAGGATGCCGGCGTGCACGAGGCGTTCGACTTCACTGTGCAGGTTGCCGGGATCGGTGCCGGTTTCGCGGGCGAGTTCGGCGATACTGGCTTCCCGCTCCGGTTGTAGCAGCAGGGCGGCGAGTAGCCGGGCCTGGGTCTCGCTGCGCAGGACGGGAGCGAGGACCGACAGCTGTCGTGTCATACGAACACGATATCATGTGAGTACGACATTGTTCAGGTGGTCGTGCGGCTGCGGACGCGGTGCAAAGCGTCGAGGGCGGTGTTGTCGGTGTCGGGGTGCCCCCGCTCGTTTAAATCTCCCCGCTTCTGCTGGATCAACTTCCCCACTTGGCGACACACCGTCTGAGTTCCGGGAGAGGTGACGGAACCCCTTCGAGGCTGCTGCTTGTTCAGAGCTGCAAGCCGTCGAAGGGGCCCGTCCCGATGTTGACATGGGAGAACTGCGTGGAAGCACAGGCACTGCGAACGAAGGGGTGGTCGATCAGCGCGATCGCCGCCCATTTGGGTCATGACCGTAAGACGATCCGGGCGTACCTGAATGGCGAGCGCCGTCCGGGTGAGCGCAGGCCGGCCCGGCCGGAGGCGATGGAGGACTTCCTGGCCTATTGCCGGCGGCGGCTGGTTGATGATCCGCACCTGTGGTCGACGACGTTGTTCGACGAGGTCGTCGAGTTGGGTTTCGGCGGGTCGTATCAGGCGTTCACGGCTTCGATCCGACGGCATGAGTTGCGGCCGCGGTGCGCGGCGTGCGCGGCGAACAGGAACAAGGACCGGTCGGTGATCGATCACCCACCCGGTGAGGAAGTCCAATGGGATTGGGTGGAGCTGCCTGATCCGCCCGCGTCGTGGGGCTGCGATGGTGCTGCGCATCTGCTGCTCGGGGTGTTGCCGCACTCGAGCCGGTGGCGCGTCCTGGATCGCCGGGAGTGAGGACCAGCCGCATCTGATCGAGGGGCTGCATCAGGTGTCTACTCGCCTCGGGGGGCTCACCCAACGCTGGCGCTTCGACCGGATGGCCACGGTCTGTCATCCCGGGTCGGGGCGCATCACGGCCAGCTTCGGGCCCGTCGCGATGCACTATCAGCTCGGCATCTCGATCTGCCCCTCCCGTCACGCGTGGCGCAAAGGCTCGGTGGAGAAGAGCGCCGACACGATCGTGCAGCGTTGGTGGCGCACCCTCGGCGACGACGTCACCGTCTGTGCCGCGCAGGCCGGTGTGGACCGCATCTGCGCGAAGTTCGATGCCCGCAAGCGGGTCCGGGACGGGGTGCGGACCACGGTCGGTGAGCTGGCCGAGGCCGAACCGCTGCGGGCGATGCCAGCACCGTTCCCCGCGGTGATCGACGTCGAACGCACCGTGACCAATCAGGCGCAGATCGCGTTCCGCGGCAACACGTACTCGCTGCTGCCCGGCCATTCCGGCGAGGTCGTGGCGGTGCGGCACAAGCTCGGCACCACCACCCTGGACGTCATCGACCGGCACGGCGCGCTGCTGGCCCACCACGTCCGACAGCCCGACGGCGCTGGCGCCGTGGTCCGCTTGGACGAGCACGTGACCGCGTTGACCACAGTCGTGCTTTCGAACTTCAGCGACCGCGGCCCGTGCCGCCGCAAGACCCGACGCCCACCAAGTGCGGGCGCGAAGTAACCCGCGCAGAACGACGGGTGGGCGCGCGTTTGGTGCTGCTTGTCTTGCGCCGGCCCGTTCGACCGCCGTGTGCGTGGTGCGCGGACGAAAGATTCGGCCGGTCAGTTCGGCCGGCCCGCGGGTTGTAGACCACCACATCACCGGGCCACACAGTCTCCAGAGCGGCGGTATCGCCCTGGTTGAGTGCGCTGAAGTACTGCATGACCGGGTCCGCTCGTGCCGTGGCGCGGGTCTGCATGCGCACGAGTTCGACCGCGGCGATGAAGTCGGGAAACCACGGCATCTGAATTCCCTTCAGCCCGGCCTCGATCCTTGCCGATGTCCGGTCTCTAGCAGGCGATCAACCGTCGATGTCACTGATGTCACGCACGACGGTCCCCCTACGCCCGTGGCGCCGCAAGGGATGCGTCGAGCATCCCGGCCCGTTTGACAGGCCGCAAGCGAGATGTCCGCGCTCACGAGCCAGCGACCTGGCCGCCGTCGATGTGCAGCACCTCGCCGGTGATGAACGGAGCCGCCTCCAGGAAGAGGACGCCGTCAACGATGTCGCTGATGAGTCCGACGCGACCGAGCGGATGCAACTGAGCAAGGTCGTCGTACGCCACCGGGTCGACCTCTGCTGTTCGGATCACTCCGGGCGAGACTGCGTTCACCCGAATCCCATCGCGCGCGTACTCGATTGCCAGCGACCGGGTCGCCGCGGCCAGCCCGCCCTTGGTCAGGGCAGTGAGCGCCGCTGGAACCCGCGAATCGGCACGCTCGACAAGTGTTGTCGTGATCGTGACGATGTGCCCGCTCCGCGTCGGGAGCAGGGAGGCAACGACGCGCTGCGTCAGATGGAAGAACGCGGTCAGGTTGAGCGCAACGGCGCGCGTGTAATCGTCCGCCGTGTAGTGGGTGAACGGCTTCGACAGAAACGCCCCCGCATTGTTGACCAACGTGTCGACTCGCCCGAAGCGCTCCAGCGCCCCAGCGACGATGCGATCGCAGGTGGCCGGCTCAGTCACGTCGCCCGCGACCGCAAGGGTGTAGGCGTCTCCTGACGGTTCGATGCTGCGGGCGTTGGCCACGACGGCCCAGCCTTGCCGCCGGTACCCGGCGACAAGGCCGGCGCCGATTCCCCGGGAAGCGCCGGTGACGATCACGACTCGCTTCGCGTCCGGCGTCATCTCCGCTGGTTTGTCGGTCATTAATTGTCCTGTCGGCGCTTGGCGGCGGTCGGCAGGGCGCTGCCGGGCTCACGGGCGTCTGGCGCAGAGCGACTACCGGCAGCTCGGCGTTGCATGTCAAGGACCATGTCGGTGTTGGGGCGGGCGCAGCAGATCAGCACTGTGCCGTGGGCTGACAGTTCCAACGGGACCGGGGAGTAGGTGACGTTGCCGGACAGGAGCGGCGCGATGCAGGTGTCGCCGTCGATGTTGAGACCGCGCACCATGCGCGACCCCTCGACGGCGCGTTTCCAGATCCCGGTGCACCGTGCGTCCCTGCCAGGACACGTCCTTGGGCAAGCCGACGTTCACCGACAGCAAGGTCGCCATCACGGCTATCCGTCCCTTCGGGGCCGACGATCAACCCGTGGCGATCGGCCGGTCCGGCATCGGCTCGGCAAGTGCGGTCCGCGATGACGGCGCGGGGAAGGTGTCCGCGAAGTACTGGGTTTCGTGTGCCACGGCGTGGTCGGCGAATTCCATAACGCTGACCGAGTACGTGGGCACGCCGTCGTAGGTGATCACGCACTCGCTCACCCAGAGATCCGCACTGCCGACGATCCGCAGGACGGTGAAGTGCCGGCTGGCCGGGTGCCCGCCCCGCTGAGCGGAGATCGTGGCGCGGCTCCGGAAACGTTCACCCGACTGCGGGTAGTCGAGGATCGCGTCCACGGCGTAGATGGCGTGCTCGGCTTCGTCATCCCCGCACTCCGATGCCCGCCAGTGGTCCTCGATCGCGCCCCTGGTCCGGATGTCAGGATTCATCGCGTCGCCGTCCAGCTGCTAGTCGGGGATGAGTTGTTGACCGCCGTCGACGTCGAACGTCGCGCCGGTCAGGGCGGTGTTGGTCATCAGGTGTATGGCGAGCGCGGCGACGTCGGCGGGTCCGACGACGCGCCGTATAGGCAGGGTGGCGCGAAGCTGTGCGCGCCGCGTGTCCAGGTCGGCCCCGAGGATCCGCGCGGACAGCGGTGTGTCGACGAATCCCGCCGCGATCGTGTTCACCCGGACGGGCGCGAGTTCGATGGCCGCGTTCGCTGCGATGGCGGGCAGCGCCGCGGCCGCGATCGCAGCGATGCTCAATCCGACGCCGGGTCGGCGGGCGTGCGTCCCGGTGATGAATGTCAGCGAGCCCCCGGACCGGACCAGCGTGGCGCAGGTTCGTGCGATCCGGAGCGAGCCGAGCAGGTGCTCGTCGAGAACGCGCAGTGCATCGTCGAAGTCGATCTCGGCGATCGGGGCGTACGACGGGCCGCCGCCGCTCACCAGCACGTGATCGATAGGCGCCGGCAGGCCGGTGAAGAACCGCTCGAGCCCATCCGCGTCGTCGAGGTCGAGGCTCGCCGTGCCCAGTGCGCCGACCTCTTTGCCGGCTTGCTGGAGACGCTCAGGATCGCGCCCGGTGAGAATCAACTCGGCTCCGGCCGAGCGGGCCTGATGCGCGGTCTCCAGACCGATGCCGGAGCTGCCACCGATCACCACGACCGTGTGACCGGCGAGGGCACCGACGGGCGGCGCTGCGTTGACCGTCGCGGTGGCGGTCATCGTTTCATCCATTTCTTCTCCTTCTCGAGGCTCGATCAAACGGTCCAGGCCGGTTCCGGTACCGCGCAGCCGTGCACCCGAGGCGCGGCTGCCGGCAGCTGGGAAATCGGCTTGTCGTTGCGCGAGACGAACAGGACTGTGATGACCGCGGCGACGACGCTCAGTGCCGCCATCACTAACATCGCGCTTTGATAGCCGCTCGCGAGCGACTGTGCCAGGCCACCGGAGCCGCCCGTGGCGAGCAGTGCGGGGACGAGCGCAATCAGGATGACGCCACCAACCCGCGAGGCGGCGTCGTTGATCGCCGACGCCTCACCAAGGTCGGCGTCGTCGACAGCAGCGAGCACACCGGCTGTGAGCGGCGCGACCGTCAGCCCGATTCCCAACCCCCACAGCAGGGCGCCGGGCAGGATCGCCTCGACATACGTGTCGCCGGGCTGCGCCGTCGACAGCCAGGCGAATCCGGCGGCCACGATGACGATTCCGGCGGCCATCGGCAGCCGCGTCCCGAACCGCGCGGTGAGCCCGCCGACGAGGGGAGAGACGATTAGGAAGACGGCCGACTCAGGGATGAGGGCGGCTCCGGCGGCGGTGGCACTGTAGCCGAGCCGCAGCTCGCACTGCAGCACGACCAGGTAGCCGGCGGCGGCGAGCGCACCGTAGAACAGCACGGTCGCGGCATTGATGGCGTCGAATTGACGCGACAAGAACAGCGACGTCCGCAGCATCGGCGCGGGCCGCCGCTTCTCGACCGGGACGAGGGCGATCAGACAGACGATGCCGGCCGCTGCGGAGGTCAGTACCGCCGCGCTGAGCCACCCGGACGTCGGACCTTCGGTGAGCGCGTAGATGACGCCGCCGAGTCCGAGGACGGCGAGCAGCCCACCGGCGAGGTCGAGCGACAGCGGCCGCGGCGTGCGGTTGACCTCCGGGACAGCACGCAGTGCCCAACAGGCCGCTGCGATGAGCGGCAGATTCAGCAGGAACACGTAGCGCCACGACGCGTGGTCGACGAGCCAGCCACCGCCGTAAGGGCCTAGCGTGGTGCCGAGCGTCGACACGCCGGCCCAGACCCCGATGCCACGCGCTCGATCCTCCGCACGCAGCGTGCCGTTCAGCAGCGCAAGACTGCTCGGCACGACCAGTGCGGCGCCGGCGCCCTGAATCAACCGCGCGGCGATGAGCGTTCCGACTGTCGGTGCGGCGGCGCAGCACAGCGACGCGACCAGCATCACGAGCAGGCCCGCGATGAGGGTCCGTCGCCGTCCGAAATGGTCGGCCAGCGCGCCGGCGAGCAACAGCAGCGCGGCAACCGTCACCAGGTAACCGATCAGCACCCATTGCAGTTCCGTCACGCCGGCGGACAAGTCGTGGCCGATTGCGGGGATCGCGACATTGATCATGTACGCGTCGACGAAGCCAACCGTCGAGGCGAGGACGGTGGCCGCGACCACGACGCCACCCATGGCGCTGCGCAGCGGAAACAAGCCGTCGTCCGTGCGGCCGGCACTCACACCGGACAACGACTCGGTGGCCATCTAGATCGCCGCCAGTGCGGTCGCCGGGTCGCTGGGGTGCCGGGTCAGCGGCACGGTGTCCACCGCCAGCCAGTCGGCGATCGGAAGTGACCGCAGGATGTCCTGCATCCGGTCGGCGTCCCGGGACTGCCAATGGCCAAGGTTGCGGCCGTCACCGGGAAGAGTCCAGAGCCGCAGCGGGCTGGCTTCGTCGACCAGCTCAGCTGCCCGGTCGGCCTCGCGCGTCGTCATCGTGGCGACGGCGTCCGGACTCGTTCCCGGCGGCACAGTGACGCCGAAGGTGGTCAAGAACTCGGTGCTGGCCAAATCGAGAGCGACCCGGCCGCGGCCAGGGTCGTTGGGGTGGGCGCGGAGAGGAGTCACCTCATCGGTACGCCAGATGCGCAGCGGCATCGAGGCAAGGGTCCGCTCGAGGTCGGTCGGTCCGTCGGCGACGAACAGGCCGATCGTGCGCCACTCGCCTGGCTCCAAGGGCGGTCGCCACAGTCGAAGTAGCCGTCCTGCGCGTGCGAGTTCGCCGGTGTGGGCGGCTTCGCGCTCGCGGACCTCCGCGACATCGCGTTCGGCGACCTCGTGCGGCGCCCGGGTGGTCATCGTGACGAGGTATTCCATGGGGACCTCCACGGTCGGCGCTCGATGTCGACGGCAACCATCCGTCCGGACGGGCAGCCTTCGCACCAGGGAGACTCCCTGGTGGGCGGACCAGGGAGTCTCCCTGGCTCGACGGCAGGCGACACCCGCAACTGTGGACGCGTTGGCATCGGTCACAGCGTGAGGAGCGCAGATCATGGACATGAAGCTCGAGGTCGTCGTGGTTCCGGTCTCGGATATGGAGAAGTCCAAGGAGTTCTACAAGGCGCTGGGGTGGCGTCTGGACGCCGAGTTCACCGCGGACGAGACCTTCCGCCTGGTTCAGATGACCCCGCCTGGTTCGCCGGCGTCGATCATCTTCGGCGACGGTGTCACCGATCAGGATCCGGGTTCGGCGCAGGGCCTGCACCTGATTGTCGGTGACATCGAGGCGGCGCACGGGACGCTGGCGCGCGCGGGCGTTGACGTGAGCGAGGTGTTCCACGACGCCGGCGGGGTGTTCCATCACGCCGGGACCGCGGCGCGCGTGCAGGGCCCGGACCCGGACCGGCACAGCTACGGCTCGTTCCTGTCATTCAGCGACCCGGACGGCAACGGCTGGGTCCTTCAGGAGATCACGACCAGGCTGCCCGGGCGCATCGATCCGGCGGCGACCAGCTTCTCGTCTGCAGCCGATCTGGCCGGCGCGCTGCGCCGCGCGGCCGCCGCCCACGGCGAGCACGAAGTCCGCACCGGGGCGGAGGACGCGAACTGGCCCGACTGGTACGCCGACTACGTGGTGCGCGAGCAGTCCGGGAGCGAGTTGCCGGTGTGAGCGAGCTTGCGAGCGAACCAATAGGCACAGCAACCCGAACGAGGCCGACGAAGGAGGACTCGTGACCTACGACTACGACGTCATCGTGCTCGGCGCGGGCGCGCCGGGTGAGCACTGCGCCGCGGCGCTGGCCGGCGGTGGTTTGCGCATCGCAGTCGTCGAGCGTGAACTGCTCGGCGGCGAGTGTTCGTACTGGGCGTGCATCCCGTCCAAGACACTGCTTCGTCCGGGCGAAGCGGTCGCGGTCGCCCGTGACGTGCCCGGGGCGCGGGAGGCCGTCACCGGTGCGCTGGACACCGGGGCGGCGCTGGCCTGGCGGGACTTCATGGTGTCCGATTACGACGACGCGGAGCAGGCCAAGTGGGCCAAGGACGCCGGCATCGACGTGCTGCGCGGCACCGGCCGGCTGGAGGGTCCGCACGTCGTCGCGGTCGACGAGGCCACCTATACCGCCGAACATGTCGTGATCGCGACCGGCGCGGACCCGATCATCCCACCGGTACCCGGGCTCGTCGGATTGCCCGGCGTGTGGACGAACCGCCACGTCACCGGTCTCACCGACGTTCCGCGGCGGCTGGTGGTGCTCGGGGGCGGCGCCACCGGGGTCGAGATGAGCCAGGCGCTCGCCCGGATGGGTTCGACGGTCGTACTCGTCGAGGGTGCGGACCGTGTCATGCCGCGTGAGCCCCGGGCGATCGGGGAGGCTATCGCGATATCACTGGCCGCCGACGGTGTGCAGGTCCTTACCGGCGCGCGGGCCGAACGGATCTTCCTCGAGGAAGGCGACTATGTCGTCGAACTCGCTGGCGGCGCGCAGGCTCGCGGTGACCGGCTGCTGGTCGCAGCCGGTCGACGGCCCAGGGTGGCCGGCATCGGGCTGGAGACGGTGGGGGTCGAAGCCAACCCGCACGGGCTCGCCGTCGACGACCGCCTTTCGATCGGCGCTGGACTATGGGCGATCGGGGACGTCACTGGTTTGTGGCAGCTCACCCATGTCGGCGAGTACCAGGGGCGTGTCGTGGCCGACAACATTCTCGGCCGGCCGCGCATCGCGCATTACGACGCGGTCCCGCGAGTCGTGTACTGCTACCCGCAGGCGGCGTCGGTCGGATCGACGGACGGGCCGTTCGCGAGCACCGTTGCGCTGTCCGGCGTCCCGCGCACGGCGACCTACATGCGCGGGTACGACAGCCAGCCGGGCTTCCTGACGCTGGTCTCCGACGGCGAGGTGCTCACCGGCGCCTACGCGGTCGGGCCCGAGGCCGGCGAATGGTTGCAGCAGGTGACCCTTGCGATACATGCGCGGGTGCCGCTGCCGGTGTTGCTCGACGTCATCCAGCCGTTCCCGACGTTCTCCGAGGCCGTCCTGCAGGCATTGCGCGATCTCGATCGCCGGCTCCGGCGCGAGGGTGAGCCCGCCGCGCTCGCTGGGTCCGGTACGTCTTGACCGGCGATGCGTTGGCCGGTGCGGTGGCGCTGGTCACCGGCGCCAGCAGTGGGATCGGCGCCGCGGTAGCGCGCCAGCTCGCCCGGCACGGCGCGTCGGTGGCGGTCGTGGCGAGGCGGCGAGAGGGGCTGGATCAGCTTGCGTCCGAGATCGCCGCGACGGGCGGGAAAACGCTGGCGGTCGAAGCCGACATCACTGATCCGGAACGCGCTGCCGAGACGGTCCAGGAAACTCTCGATCATCTTGGCCGGCTGGATATCCTGGTCAACAATGCTGGCGTCATGCTGCTCGGCACCGCGCTGCACACGACGGTCGAGGAGTGGGACCAGATGGTCGCCCTCAACATCGCGGCCCTGCTGCACGTCACGCACGCGGCGGTGCCGTATCTGATCGATGCCGCAGTGACCTCGCCACGCCGCGTGGCTGACATCGTCAACATCGGCTCGACTGCCGGCCGCGTCGCGCGACCGGGAAGCAGCGTCTACAACCTCACCAAGTTCGGCCTCAACGGATTCACCGAGTCACTGCGCCAGGAGCTACTCACCGAACGCGTACGCGTGAGCGTGGTCGAGCCCGGCACCGTCGACACCGAACTGGTCAATCATCTCGGGGACGACACTCGTGATGCCGTCCGCCAGCAGGTGAACGGCATCCAAGCCCTGCAACCGGACGACGTCGCCGACGCCGTCGCCTACATCGTCACAAAACCGCGACGGGTCGCGGTAAACGAGGTTCTGGTGCGCGCCGGCGACCAGATCTGGTAGCCACTGCCGGCGACGCCACTGTCGCCATCTCTTTAGAAGGAGTCGTCATGGCCCGATGGTTCTTCCGTTCCAAGAAGCGCGACGGCGGCGCGGCGAAACGCGATCCGAAACGTGTCCAGCACCGATCGGCTCGGCCGACGCCGTCACGCACGTCCAAGGCCAGCCACCGGGATCAGCCGGCGCCACTGACCTGGACCACGCCGGACCAGGACTTCATCACTCGCTACGGCGACCCGTTCGACGGCTGACGGACGTGGGCGCCACATTGACGTCGCCGCTGCGCCGGCGTGGGCGCCGCGCGTTCTCAAGCAGCGCCCGGCGCGCGCTGTGCGCCCCGCCGACCCCGACGGTCGTGGTGCCCGCGCAGCCGGTCGACGCCGTCCGCCCGACCAAGCGCTCGCGCTCGCTAGCCGTGCTCGGCTCGGGGTGGCGCTGCGCGGTACCCGGTGCGCCAACGCCGTCCGCGGCTGCGTCCGACCTCGATGGACGCGGGTGCCGACAGTGACCACTTTGACGCCCAGGATCCCGGCAACCTCGTGCCGCGGCAGACCCTCGACGTCACACAGGATCACAGCCCTCGAAAGAACCCCTTCCGGCGAGTAGCCGGAGAGGTAGCCGACGACCCGGCGCCCGCGCGATTGCGGGTCAGATGGAAGGCAATCCGATAGATCATCGCCGACCCTTCGCGAGGCGCGTCATCATCGTCGGCGCAATGCATGAAGACCTCTTCCGCGGTCGTCCGTGCTTCCCCGCTCGCTGTTCAACCCGTGATCCGCCAGTGCTATGCCCTGGACAGCAGACCCGGGCAGCCAGTGCCTCGGCCAGGGGATCTCCCTGGCGCGGGCTGGCGCTGCGGAGGGGGACGTTGGACGCATCGAAGACCCACCCACTACAGGCAGGCGGTCACGACATGCGGTCCGACATCATCCCCGGCGGCGTCTTTCCCGACTATGCGCTGCCCGATCACACCGATACGATGCGCACCCTTAGCGAGTTGCAGGGCGACGAGCTGCTTGTCCTCACCCTGGCGCGCGGCCATTACTGCCCGAAGGAGCATCAGCAGCACCTGGATCTGGCGCAGTTCCAGGCCAAGCTCGGCGTCGCCTATACCCGGCTGGTTACGATTTCGACCGACGATCATCACACGCTGCAGGAGTTCCGCGCGTCCGTGGGTGCGCAGTGGCCGTTCCTTTCGGACCCGGTACGCACCGTGCAGAAGGACCTCGACATCCAGGAGTACACGGACGTTGAACACGACCCGATGATCCCGCACACCCTGGTGCTCAAGCCGGGCTTGACGATCCACAGCATCTACAACGGCTACTGGTTCTGGGGTCGCCCCTCGTTGGACGAGCTGTGGCGCGACCTGCGTGCGGCGTATCGAGAGGTGCGTCCGGACTGGGACTTGAGCACACCAGGTCTGCGCGAGGCGTGGAACGCCGGCGACTATTCGTCGTTCCATGGGTGGGACAGGCGAAGCCCGGACGAGATCGCCGACGCGCTGCACGCGAAGGTTGTCAACAGCGGCTGAAAATTGACCCCCTGGCTGCGCTGCTGGAGTACTTTCCCGTCAGTTCTCGCACGCAGCTGCGGGGCAAATTGACTCACGCCGGGAAAGCGGCCGCGTCGGCATAGCTGCGGTGAGGAGAGGTCCCGCCCGCCGAGGCCGTAGCCCGTGAGCGACCACGCCCCGCTCACTCGAAGATGTGTCCGAAGAACGTCATACCTGCAGCGGACACGCCACCGGCACCGGCCGCTGTCCCGGAAAGCTGCTTCCCGATGCAATGCAGATTCCGCACGTCGCGAATGAGGAGCCATACCGAGACGAGCACCGTTGCAAGCAGCACGTGGCGATGATCAGTGCGATGACGAGCATGCGTCTTCCTCCGTCGTGTCACGTGACGGCGAGCCTCGACAGACATCGAGGTAGATAAGTTTGCGGATGTTGATGCGCGTTAGTTCCAGAACGAGGTCCCCGTCACCGGCAAGCGCACTGCGGGTTCCTCCATAGCCGATCCGACGACATGTTTGCCGTCATCACCGTGGAATCGGGAGCTCATGGCGGACGGTCATGACGTCGCCGAGCGCCGGGAACGATCGCGCGCGGTGACGTGATGACGGAGTTCTTGATGACGTTGAACCGCAGCGTGGCGGCCATCAGCGTCTCTATCGCGGCGCCGGTGATCTCGCCGTCGCCCTGTGCCGTGTGCCCGTCGCCGGCGGAGAATTTGGCGCCCTCGACATACACCGGTAGCTGCAGCCGCGAACCCTTGACCAGTTGCCTGACGTCGGTGTTGCCACCCACGCCGCCACCCACGCCGCCGCTCACGCTCGGCGGGAACGAGCGGCACATGCCCTTGCGCAGTGGCGCGTTGCCGACGATCCCCATCAACGGCGTGACCGGAATCAGCGCTCGGCGGAGGGGGTGAATTCGACCGAGGTCGATGGTCATCGTGCCACCAGCGGTCCTCGTCCTGGCTTGGTCGCCGATCTCGAGCGCGTCGCGGCACAACAGTTGGACCTCCTCACCCGGACGGACGGTCATCGCCGCGGGAAGGTCGCGATTCCAGCGGTTGTGCACGACCTGGCTGAAGCCATCGAGGATGCGTTCACCGGGCGGCGCGGCGACTGCCGGGGGTGCCGGATCCGGCGACGTCGACCGTAGCGAGGCGGCCGACTCCGGCGAGTTCGGCAAACGCCGCGGCGGAATCAGAGCCGATCTCAGCCTGGACGTGCAGGGCCTCGCTTGCGGTTCCGGAGTGAGCGAAACACATGGCGACTCCGCGATGTCGGTGACCGGTCATCACCTGGACATTCGCGCACGAAGCACCCGCATCGCGCCCGTGCCTCTCCCCGGTCGGTGCCGCCCGTGCCTTCAACCGGTGCGAGCGCGCCAGAACCAGGCCATGCTCATCGAAAGGGCGCAACGCGCGAAGGAAGGGAGGGTGGAGCTGTGTCGACGCTGCTGTCGGTGAACGTGGGCCACCCGCGCGACATAGCTTGGCGGGGCCAGACGGTCTTCACCGGTATTTGGAAAGCGCCGATCGACGGCCCTGTCATGGCTCGCCGGCTGAACCTGGACGGCGACGGGCAGGGTGACCTGAGCGGGCACGGTGGCGAGCAACGCGCGGTGATGGTCTACCAGGCCGAGTCGTACCGGCATTGGGGCGAATATCTGGGCCGGTCCGACCTGAACTACGGCATCTTCGGTGAGAACTTCACGGTGGACGGCCTGCCCGACAATGAGGTCTGCATCGGCGATCGATGCCGCATCGGCGAGGCCGAGTTCGAAGTGACGCAGCCGCGTACGACCTGCTATCGCGTCGGTGTGCGCCTGGATGAGCCGCGGATGGCCGCACTGCTGGTCGCTCATCATCGTCCCGGTTTCTACTTCCGGGTGCTGCGAGAGGGCTTGGTGCAGGCCGGCGACGAGATCGTCAAGCAGCGCTCCGGCCCCGAACAGGTGACCGTGTCGTCGACCGACGCGCTGCTGTATCTGCCCGATGCCGACGTCGACCTGATGCGCCGATTGCTGACTGTGCCCGCGCTCAGCCCCGGTTGGCACGGGTCCTTTCGCGACCTCCTCGACCAGAGCGCGAATACCGGCCAGCAACCCGGTCAACGGCCCACACCGACGCCGCCGGCGTGGGCTGGGTTTCGGCGCATGCGGGTTGCGCGCCTCGTTCGCGAAACCGACGCCGTCACGTCCGTTTACCTGCAGCCGCAACACGACGCAGCCCTGCCGATGCCGCTGCCCGGGCAGTACGTGACGGTCCGGCTGGCCGGTGCCGGTGATCCTGCTCCAGTGCGCAGCTATTCTCTGTCGGCGTTCGGCCCCGACAGCTATCGGATCAGCGTCAAGCGTGAGCGCCGGGGTTTGGCGAGTGGTTACATCGGAACCACCTTGGGCGTCGGCGAGGAGATCGATGTCGCGGCGCCCAGGGGCGAGTTCGTCCTCCGCGATGGCGACGCGGACGGCCCGGTTGTGCTGCTCTCGGCCGGCATCGGGGTGACACCCGTCCTCGCCATGCTGCAGGCGCTCGTCGACCGGACCAGCACTCGCGCGGTGTGGTGGCTGCACACGACCAACCGCCCGTCCACTCGCGCCTTGGCCCACGAGGCCGACGAACTCGTCCGCTCCTTGCCGAATGCCCGCAGCCACGTCTACTACACCGCGGATGCCGGTGGACGGTCCGAGCCAGGCGTTACCCGGGGCCGGCTCGACCGGGCCGCGCTGGCCGAACTCAGCCTGCCGATCGACGCCACCGCATACCTGTGTGGCCCGAGCGGGTTCATGGACGCGATGACCGCGGCACTCACCGATCTGGGTCTGGCTCATAGCCGAATTCACTCCGAAGTGTTTGCATCGCTCTCGGCGATCAACCCGGGTGTCGTGGCAACAGACCGGCCCGCTCCGCACCAGCCGGCTGTAGCCGGGACCGGGCCGATGGTCACCTTCGCCCGCGCCGGGATCACTACGGCCTTCGATGAGGACCTATCCAGCCTGCTCGAGATGGCCGAAGCCTGCGACGTCCCCACCCGATGGTCCTGCCGCACGGGTGTCTGCCATACCTGCTCGACCGCGATCCTGTCCGGTGCGGTCAACTACACGATCGATCCGCTTACCGAAACCGATACCGGCCAGGTGCTGCTGTGCTGCACCAGGCCGGACTCCGCGGTCGTTCTCGATCTCTAGCCGATCGGGCCGCGGTCGATGCCCAGGGGTGCGGACCAGTGGGTCTCCCGGGCGCGACTGGCCGCGCCCGGGTGTGAGGCTACGGCCGAGACAACGTCCACCACTCAACCCAGGCCGTGGCCACCGAAGGAATAACGATGTCCAACCACTACAGCGCAGCAAATCTGAAGTTTCCCGGCGACGACGCTCGCTTGGATTTCACCGATCTGTTCGTATTCTCCTCGGCCGATGATCCCGGCAAGACGGTCCTGATCATCGACGTGAATCCGTTCACGACCGGCATGAGCGCGATGCCGCCGTTCTTGATGAAGTCGGAGTTCCATCCCGACGGGATCTACCGGATCAACATCGATACCGATGGGGACGCGCAAGCCGACGCCGCGTTCACGTTCGAGTTCTCCCAGCTCGTGGACGGCCGGCAGACCGCGACCGTGTATTTCGCCACCGGCCACGACGCCCGCCAGCTGGAGCCCGCGGGTGAGGTGCTCTGCTCCGGCACCCCGGTCGGCTTCGACGCGGCCGCCCAGCCCGTCCAGGCCGGCCCGGCCCGCCTGTTCATCGGCGTGCGCAGCGACCCGTTCTTCGCCGATGCGGACGGCTCCTTTCATGGCTTCAAGTGGACCGGGCAGGACGCATTCGCCGACCGCAACATCCTGTCCATCGCGCTGGAGGTGCCCAACGACATGCTCAGCCCCGACCCCGCGATCGGAGTGTGGGTCACGGTCAGCGTGCGCCGCGATGGCGCGATCGTCCAGGTCGACCGCGGTGGCCACCCGACGATCAACCCGTTCGTCAGCCCGAACAACACCAAGAACGAATACAACCGTCGTCAGCCCGTCGACGACGTGGCCAACTACCTCGAGATCTGGTCCGAGTTCCTGGAGACCAACGGCGGCTATCTGCCGGCGGAAGCGAGGACGGCCGCCCTGGTCGTGCTGCCCGATGTCCTCCGTTACGACCGCGGTCAGCTCGCGGCCTACCCCAACGGCCGCGCTCTCACTGACGACGCGTTCAGCGCTCGTTTCGCCTGGATGAGCAACGGGAAGATCGGCTCCCAGGGCCTCAAGCCCCATGACGACATGCTGGCCAGCTTCCCGTACCTCGGCGTACCCAACCGCTACCCGGGCGTGGACTGACAAGCTCCAGCGCGGTCGCCAGCCGGACCTGACGCAGCGTCGTGACAGAAAGCGAATCGGAATGGCGTTCAGCAGCCTGCTGGCGGATGTGGCTCGGGTCTTCGAGGCCATCGGTGCCGCCATTCTGGTCGTCGGCCTCGTCTGGTCCGTCGTGGCCGCAAGCCTCACCTGGCGAGCCGCCGGTGGCCGGCGCGGGTACCAGGCGCTGCGTGAGACCTTCGGCGCGGTGCTGCTCCTGGCCTTGGAGATCTTGGTGGCGGCTGACCTGATCACGACGGTCGCGGTGGCGCCGACTCCGCGCAACGTCGCCGTACTCGGACTGATTGTCCTGATCAGAACGTTCCTCAGTGTCTCGCTGCAGGTGGAGATCGACGGACGTGTCCCATGGCGTCGGTCTGTGTCGGACGAGGCCACGGCGAGGGAAGGGATCGTCAGCCCGATCCCTTCCCTCGCTGGGAAGCGCGACGAAGGGAAGACCAGGTCATGGGACTTGCCGGGCCTGGCAGGGGCAGCCGATCAGGGGCGGTCGCTTGGCCGCGGAACAAGGCTTCGTCCATGACGCAGCTGTTCGATCTCCTGCCGACAACGTCGTGGACGATCGTTATGACTTGCGGCGTTGTGTCGATCGATCTAGCCGCCGACCACCAAGCTGTCCTGTCTGCGGTGATGTTCTGGTTCGCCGCCACGGTGTGGGCGCTGCTCATGGCTGCACTGGGCGTGCCGCTGATTCTGCAGCACGGTCGGCTGCGGCGCGAAGCCGCTTCGCCGGCTGTGTTGACGATCGTCGCTGCGACAGCCGTGCTCGGATCCCGGTTAGCCGTTGCTGACTACCGCACCCTAGCCGCCGTGTTGCTAGTGCTGGCCGCAGGCGAGTGGGCGGTGCTGTCCGGGCCCGTTCTTCGTCGCTGGGTGACGCCGACACTTGGAATCTCATTCGTACTCGCAGTTGCGGCTGAAGCCGTGGCGTTGTTAAGCGCCTCGCTCGCCGTCCCGTATAAATCGCGCTGGCTTTGCGGCGCCGCTCTGGTCCTTGTGATGGTGGGGCTCGGCCTCTATGCGTTCGCTGCTGCGCGATTCGACTTCACGCAACTGCGCTCCGGGCGGGGTGATCACTGGATCGCCGGGGGAGCGCTAGCTATATCCGCTCTGTCGGCGGCCAGGGCTACTCAGGCGGCTCGCGCGCTGGGCTTGTTCAGTCGGCAGCATCAGCTGCTAACAGTGGGTACCTTCGTCCTGTGGTGCGGAGCCATGGTGTGGCTGCCGGCGCTGATCATTGGCGAAATCGTTTGGCCGCGGTTCAACTATGATTTGCGTCGGTGGGCGACAGCATTTCCAATCGGCATGTACTCGGTGTGCAGCCTCGCCGTTGGCCAGGTCACCGGAATTAGGGGCATGGTCACGTTCTCACAAGTGTGGACTTGGGTCGCGTTAGTCGCGACATTGCTGCTGCTTGGCGGGTTGTCCCGAGGTCAGCCGTGGCGCGCAATTGGTTGGACATCAATCGAGCTCTGGCCGGGCCGACGTCACCCTCCCCGCCGTGCAGCTTGAACCTGGCTGCAGCTCTAGGAAGTAGCGGCAACACGGGTCGGTTGGGGTCGAGGCTGATCTACACCGCGTGGACGGCCGACGCGGGGAGCCGCCCAGTGCCGAGAGAGGCATAGATGAACCACACGTTCAACGTTCGACGCGTTTATGAGCACCGGGCGGCCGAGGATGGGCTTCGTGTCCTCGTGGACCGACTGTGGCCGCGCGGGCTCTCGAGGTCGACGGCCGATCTCGACGATTGGTGTAAAGAGATCGCGCCGCCCTCGACCGCGCCGCGGCGTTGGTACGGACACGCACCGCGCGATGGTCGAATTTCAGCAGGACTATAGGACGACTCACCGACCCGCCGCACGTTCTTGCACTTGAGCACCTGCGACAGTTGGCCGCGTACCAGTCCCACCAGGTGTGCGGGGGCGGCGACTTCTCGAACGGATCGTCGTCGACAGAGAGAGCCGCCCAAACTCATCAATCGTGCCGAGATCTCGTTACGTCGCCCGAGCCGCCATACGATGGCGCCTGAATAACCGTGATACGGCTCTGGCTGGTGGCTGGTCAGTGGACCGCATCGAGATGAAGGCGGATGACGGTGAGGTCACGAACGGATGGGACCGGACGCGCAGTGAGAACAGGCTTGCGTGGGCGGGAAGAGGAATGCGCCGAGCTCGACCGGATGCTGGCCGCGGCTCGCTCGGGCGAGGGCCGGGTGCTGGTCGTGCGAGGCGACGCCGGTGTCGGGAAGTCCGCGCTCCTCGACTATGCGGTGAACTCGGCGAGGAATCTGCGCACCCTACGCGCGGTCGGCGTGGAGTGCGAAATGGAACTGACCTTCGCCGCGTTGCACCAACTCTGTGGGCCCTTGGTCGATCGGCTGATGAACATCCCCGCCCCGCAACGCGAGGCACTCGAGACCGTGTTCGGCCTGCGGACGGGCGTTCCGCCGGACCGCTTCCTGGTCGGGCTGGCGGCGTTGAGTCTGCTGTCGGACGTGTCGGATGAGGGGCCGCTCTTCTGTGTGGTCGACGACGCGCAGTGGTTGGATCGGGCATCAGCGCAGGTGTTCGGGTTTGTTGCGCGCCGGCTGCTGGCGGAGTCGGTCGCGCTCGTCATCGCGACCCGCCAACCGGGGCCGGAACTGCTCGGGTTACCGGAACTCGAGGTCACCGGGCTGCGTGATGCTGACGCCCGAGCGCTGTTGGACTCCGTCACTCACGCGCGGCTCGACCAGCGCATCCGCGATCGCATCGTGGCCGAGACCCAAGGCAATCCGCTCGCCCTGCTCGAACTTCCTCGCGGGCTGACCACGACCCAGATGGCGGGCGGCTTGGGTTTGTTGCGCTCGGACACGCTGCCGGGACGGATCGAGGACAGCTTCCTGACCCGAATCGCGGCGCTGCCCGAACCGACGCGGCAGTTGCTGCTTGTCGCCGCGGCCGACCCCGTCGGCGACCCTGCATTGGTATGGCTGGCTACGGAACGGCTCGGCGTCGTGGCCGATGCGGCCGTCGCCAATGGCACGGACGGACTGCTGTCGGTCGAGGAGCGCATCACCTTCCGCCACCCTCTTGTCCGCTCAGCCGTGTACCGGGCCGCGAAGCCCGAAGATCGCCGGGCGGCGCATCTGGCCTTGGCCGAGGCCACCGACCAGAGCGCGGACCCGGACCGTCGAGCCTGGCATCTGGCGTCCGCCGCGGCCGGGCCGGACGAAGCCGTCGCCGCCGAACTGGAGCGATCAGCCGAACGCGCCCAGGCACGTGGCGGGCTGGCCGCTATGGCTGCTTTCCTTCAGCGGTCGGTAGCACTGACCACCGACGCCCCGCGGCTGGCTGACCGCGCGGTGGCGGCGGCGGGTGCGAGCCTGCAGGCCGGTGATTTCGATGCCGCGCGACGGTTCACAGATGTTGCCGAACGGAACGCACAGGACGAATCCCAGGGCGCGCGAGCCCTTCTCCTGCGCGGCCAGATCGCGTTCTCCTCGGGCCTCGGCGGCGATGCGGCGCCGCTGTTGCTGAGGGCGGCGACACGCCTTGAGCCGTCTGACATGGAACTCGCTCGAGAGACGTACCTGATGGCTTGGGGCGCGGCGATCTTCGCCGGTCAGGGTGAGGTCATCGTGGAAATCTGCAGTGCTGTCGGGGCCATAGCGCCACCGGATGTCCCACGTCCTATCGACTTGGTGCTCGAAGGCTATGCCCAGCTGACCACGAGCGGACGCGCCGCGGCCACTCCGACGCTGCAGCGCGCCGCCAGGGCGCTCGCCCAGCTACCTGTGGAGGACGTGCTGCGGTGGGGCTGGGTGGCTACGGGCGCGAGCGCCGCCGTATGGGATCACAAGGCCATGCTCTCGACCTACACGAGACAGGTTCAGATCGTCCGGGATGCTGGCGCGCTGGGACAGCTCCCTATCCACATCACGACGTTGGCCGTGACACTTCTGGGGATGGGCGACTTTGCGGGTGCCGCCGCGCTGATCGCCGAGGCCGACGCTGCGGCAGCGGCAAGCGGCATTCCCATTGCGCCCTACCCTGCGATGTGGCTCGAAGCGTTACGGGGTCGGGAAGTCGAGGGCGCCGCGCTGATCGCGAGCACGATCGAGCAAGCCACTGCTACCGGGCAACTGCATGGAGTGACCACGGCTCTCTGGGCGGCCGCAATGCTCTACAACGGCCTGGCCCGCTACGAGGAGGCGGCCGCAGCGGCCCGGCAGGCGACCGCGAACACCTACGAGCCATGGGTCTCCATGTGGGCGCTGCCCGAACTCGTCGAAGCGGCCGAGCACGGCGGAGATCCCGGGCTCGCGCAAGATGCACTCGAGCGACTGAGCGACACCACGGCTCCCGCCGGTACCGATTGGGCACTGGGGATCGAGGCCCGGTCACGCGCTCTGGTCAGCAGCGGAGCCGAGGCCGAGGACCTGTATAGCGAGTCGATCGAGCGGCTCACCCGTACCGATCTCCGAACAGAGCTCGCTCGGGCGCATCTGCTCTACGGCGAATGGCTGCGCCGGCAGGGTCGTCGGGTCGACGCGCGCGCGCAACTACGCACCGCCCACCACATGTTCGGCACAATCGGTATGGAGGCATTCGCCGAGCGGGCGCGTCGCGAGTTGCTGGCGACGGGGGAAACGGTGCGCAAGCGCACCGTCGATGCGTCAGCGACGGATCAGTTGACGCCGCAGGAGCAGCAGGTCGCGTTGTTGGTGCGCGACGGGCTGTCGAACCCGGAGGTCGGTGCCCGCCTCTTCCTCAGCCCACGCACGGTCGAATGGCACCTTCGCAAAGTCTTCGGGAAGTTGTCGATCAGCTCGCGCAAGCAGTTGCGTGATGCGCTGCAGGTCTCCGAACGGCCACCGGCATCGGAGTGATGTGCGTGGTGCTTACGGAATAAGCAGCTGGTCCCACCACGCGTCGGATCGGCAGCGTCGCCCGAAGCTCGGCGCGGCGATGCTCGAGCTCGTCGCTCAGGATCCGCGCCGACAGAGGCGTGTCGACGTACCCGGCTGCGATCGTGTTCGCACGCATCGGAGCCAGTTCAACGGCGATGTTCGCGGCGATGACACCCACTCACCGAGCCCGGGACCGGCGAGGTGCTGCTGTGCATATCCAAGCCCGCGTCTGCCGTCGTCCTTGAATTGTGAGCAACCGGCCGTCGGGCTCCGTCTACTCGGATAGGACAGGCGGTGGGGGAGTTTGTCGGTGCAGAACAAGGACGGGACAAGTGGCGTGTTCGGCGCACGCAGCACTCACTGAGCCCAACAGCAGGCCGGCGAAACCGCCGTGTCCCCGGCTACCGACGACGAGCATCCGGGCGCCCTTGCTGGCCTCCAGCAGAACCTTTGCGGCGTTGCCGTCCTGGACGGTCTGCTGGAACCCGGCCGGTCGACGGTCACCGAAGACCTTGTCGATCGTGGCGGTCAACACGTCCTCGGCGTCTTGGGCGGGATTCCAGCCGGTTGGCACGGTCTCCCAGCCGGCGCCTAGCCACCTGAAGGAGGTGAATGGCTCCCAGGCCGTGACGACCTCGAGGCTGCTTTCGGTGAAGTGGGCGATGAAGTGCGCCCACCGAAGCGCATGTTCACTTGATTCTGATCCGTCGACGCCGACGACGATTTGGGTGGATGACACCGGATTCTGGTCGATGGTCACGTCTGTTCCCTCGGGCATTCGGGTTGTGGTTCAGACCGGTGTTCGTCCGGTCGCCGGATCACTGGGATGGCGACTGAGTTGTAATGTGTCGACGCTCAGCCAGTCGGCCATCGGCAGGGAACGCAAGATGGCCTGCATCGCCTGGTAGCCCTTGGCCTGCCAATGGCCGAGGTTGCGGTCGTGGCCAGGAAGGGTCCACAGCCGCATAAGCCGGCCTTCCCGCGCGAGTTCTCGGGTCCGCTCGGCCTCTCGAGCCAAGCCGGCGTCGATGGTGGCGGCAGTGGTCCCGGGTGGGATCGTGACGACGAAAGTTGTCAGGAACTCGGTGTTGGTCGAGTCCAGACGTTGTCGTTCCGCGGGGTCGTTGGGATGCGAACCGAGCACGGTTACCTCGTCGGTGCGCCAGACGCGCAGCGGCATCGAGTCCAGTACACGCCGCAGGTCGGCCGAGTCGTTCGCCGCGAACAGGCCGATCGTGCGCCATTCGCCCGGTCGGAGCGGTGGCCGCCAGAGCCGAAGCACATGTCCTTCGCTCGCGAGCTGCTTCGGATGGGCCGCCTCTCGCTCACGCAACTCGTCGACGTCCTGCAGCGAGGTTCCGCTGGGCACGTGCGTGGTCATCGTGACGAGATACTCCACGGCCGTCCTCCTTTCTCGAGCTCGGCTTTAGTCGGACGGGTCGCCATAGCGCGCGATGAACTCGCTGCTGTACGGCTCTTCGCGCGATGCCCGTAGGCGTTGATCCGCCGGCTTGCTGCGGCGTCGAGTGGCGCTCGACGTGCCCTCGACCCGCCGTTGCTCACCGCCATCGTTTTTCGATCGGCGCAACCATGCTCTGATCCCCATGCTGTTCTCCCATCGGCAATCGAAATCCGGGGCTTACGCCCCGCGGGCGAGAATCGGCTTCGTGTACCGGCCGGCGGTTGCAGACGCCTCCTCCGGCGAGCGTCCCGACAGCCGGGCATCCAGGTAGGCCGCGTACCAATCCCACCAGTTGTGAGCAGGTGAGGACTCCTCGAACGGGCCATGGTGCTCGGCGGTCTCGTGCAGCAGTTCGGCCAGCACCGCGACGTCCATCGCCGGCTACCGGCCCGGGAGCCGGGTGACGATCTCCTGCAGAATCCAGCCATTTCCGTCCGGATCGGCGAATGACGCGAACGAGCCGTACGATCGTCGCTGCGGATCGAGCCCCGGTAACCGCGCATCGGTGCCGGCGTGATGAAACACTCCGCCGGCGTCGTGGAAGATCTCGCTCACCTCGACACCTCGGGCCAGCAGATCGGCTCGCGCGGCGTCCAGATCCGTGACGACGAGCATGAGCGCGTCCGCCGACCCGGCGGCGGCAATCGTGACTTGCGCGCCGAAGATGATCGAGCAGGGCGAGCCCGGAGGCGTGACCTGCACGACCCGAAAGCCTGCATCACCCGGGAAGTCGGCATCCAGTCGCCAACCCAGGCGCAGGTAGAACTGTTTGGCTCGGTCCACGTCGGAAACCGGTAACACCACGACTTCGAGTTTCATATCGATCGTCGGTGCGGGGAAGCTTTGGATCGGCGACTGGTCGGTTGCTTCGGTTGTGCTCACGCTGGCCTCCGAGTGATTGATGGATCTGGGTGAGGCTCGCGTAGATGTCCGACGATCGCGCCCGTGTGATTCCCTGGTCGACTTATGCGGCCGAAGACCAGGGGCTGTCGCCGGCGCAATGCCGCTGGGCGCGACCTACTCTTCGACGGTGGATCGAGGGCTACCTCATTCACGACCACAAGGAGATGGACTGCCCATGCATAACACGCTGCGAGCCCCGAAAGAGCTCGCTAGCCACGACGCTGAGCCGCGCTTCGAGTCGAGCCGGGCGCCAACGCTCGGCGCGTTTGCCGCAATCTACGCGGACTCCGACCGATATACGTTCGACGCGAACAAGCACCTCCGAACCGACGCCGTGGCGCCGATCTATGACTGCGAAACGGCGTCGCGGCACCAGCCCAGCGCCGCGCCTGAGCTGTTCAGCGTCACCTGGGCTCCAGTGTGGCAACGCGACAGCCCGGTCACGCGCTTCCGAACTGGACGTGACTCGACCTTCATCGGAAGCACCCCAACAATCGCCATGCCGCAAGACGGAGCGGACTGCGGCGCTGCTTTTTCTCATGACCACGATATTCATCCACCTCTCCGGCAGCCTCGAGTCAGGGCGCGTAGTCCGAGGGGCGGCGGAAGACGACGTCGGTAGCTAGCGCCTCTTCGAACTCAGCACCAAGCTCGCGGGATCGTCGGATCGCGATATCCACCGCGCGGCCCAGTCGAACGTGCGCCACCAGATCTACGTCCGCCGCGCATCGCTGCTTGACATCGAAAAAGCCGGGATGTCTGCGCTGCCTGGCTTTCGCTTAGATGATGGAGGTCGGCGTGGCCGGTGGTGCGTCGGGCGACTTCGGTGTTCGGCCGGCTTGTAGATGTCGGTCGCTTGGGCGGCGGCGATGCATCGCTGCCCACGTGCTACCGGTGTCAGGGACTTCCGCCCATGCGGTCGATCAGACCGTCGTGGGTGATGCCGAGCGGGGCGAGGATCGCCTGCAGTTCGTCCAGATCGATCGGAAAGTGGATCTCATCCAAGATGGCATCGCGCCGGTCTTGAGGAGCGCCTGCACGCTTGAGAACCGAGTCGACGTGCTGCCTGTCGTACATCACGTTCACCAGCCCACCTCCCTGCGGAGTCCAGCTCACAATCCTAACGGGGAACCGTTCGGCGCGGTCCGTGACGTGCGGCGTTGGTCGGTAGCAGCATGTCGTCGCGTCCCGGTGAGTCTGGCGCGTCGCGTAACCCTGAAAGGACGGACCGACTTCAGTTCCGGCAAGCCACCCAAACGATCATTCCCATGGGTGGAATCGCACGCACATCGGCCATGAGAGTGAGTATCTCGGCTGCACGAGATTGATTCATATGCGCCATCTACGCCCGAGGGCACCACGCACGACAGACCTCCAACTCGGCCCTGTCGATGTAGTCGCGCTACGTGCGTTCTTACGGCAGTGGCTCGCAGACCTCCGGGCGTAGACCGACATGGATAGTCGGAGAATTCCAGCACGATGGAAGGCCGAGGATCAACGGTGGCGTAGCCAAGGCGTTGGATCGGTGCATGCGATCGGGTCTGCGTTGCATCTTGGGAAGTCACCCGCAGGGCAGGTCGAAGATCGTTTTCTCGGGCCACGTGGGGGCCACGCCGCAACCGTAAGCGACCGTCGCCAGTCACGACAACCAACGTCGGAAGTGCCGGAATCCAACGGTTCCAACGTGAGTGAGCGCAACCAACGTTCCGGGGAAAGCATTGACGGTAGGGGTCACTGGTTCAATCCCAGTATCGCCCACCACCTACAGGCTCGGAATCCGGGGCCTGTAGTCGTTTGAGAGGCAGTCGGCATGATCCGGATTTCGGCTCGAGTCCGCAAGGAGTCCGCAAGAAGTCCGAGCGGCGCGGGCAACGATGTCCAATCGGTCCGCCACGGCGTCGAGATCGTCGCGAACACATCGGCGTACCGATCCAGGGTGAGTGCCGCCGAGGCGTGTCTGATATGCGGGTGATCCGGTCGGTAGTCGGCCAGTCTTGGTGACTGGTTGATCGACCTGCGAGGAGACGCCCCATGAACGAGTTTGTGCCCTGTCTGACCCGTCGTTGGGATGGGTCGGAGCTGGCCGAGATCACGCTGGGTGATCCGCTGTTGGATGACTATCTGGTGTTCGTGGCGGCGCGGGCGAGGGTGAACACCTGGTTGGCTATCGCGTCGGATTTGAAGATCTTCTTCGAGGTTGTCGGCAAGCCGCCGGCCGCGGTCAGCGCGGTGGACGTGTTCGGGTTCCTGTCCGCTCAGCGTGCTCCACGCCGCGGGACGATGGTGGTTCGGCTCGAGGATGGTGAGACGGGGTTGGCGGCGCGCACGATCGCTCGGCGGTTGTCGAGCGTGCGCGGCTTGTATGCGTATCTGGCTGCGCGCGGTGATGCGGGTGTGACGAGCAATCCGGTGCCGGGCAGGCTGGCTGCTCGCCGTCCCGGGGCTCGTCGTGGTCGGGGTGGGGTGCCGTTGGTCCGCACGCCACGCACGTTGCCGCGGGTGCTGTCGCCGGGCGAGGTGGGCGCGCTGGTGGACGCGCTGCGGACGCGCCGGGACCGGGCCATGGTCGAGGCGATGGTGTTGGGTGGGTTGCGTCGCTGCGAGGTGCTCGGGCTGCGGTTGGAGGACGTCAACGCCGGTGAGCGGCGGCTGTTCGTGGCTGAGGGCAAGGGCGGGCGGCAGCGGTTGGTGCCGGTCTCGGCACGGTTCTTCGCCTCGCTTGGCGGCTACCTGGACCTGGAGCGACCGGCGACGGCGTCGACCACGCGGGTGTTCGTTGTGCTTAAGGGACCGCGTCGCGGGCAGCCGCTGAGCGCGGCTGGGGTGGATGAGATCCTCGACGGCGCCCGCGCGCGGGCGGGGTTGGTGCGGGCGACGTGTCATCAGCTGCGGCACACGTGTTTCACCCGGCTGCGGGAGGCGGGTATGGCGTTGGAAGCGATCCAGGCTCAGGCGGGGCACGCCTCGATCGAGTCGACGCGTCTTTACCTGCATCTGGCCAACGACTGGCTGGAGCAGGAGTATCTGCGTGCTGCCGAGGCGATCGACGCGCAGATCGCGTCGGCCGAGGACGGTGCGCGATGACCGGCGCGCCGGCACGACGTCGCCGGGATGCTGGTCATGATGCTGTTCGCGGGGACGTCGAGGCGTTGGTCGATGCCTATCGTGGCGATCTCGTCGCAGCGGGCTTGTTCGCGCAGAAACCGGTGACCTCGACGGCCCGCACGTTCTTCCTCGAGACCGGCGTTGAGGGTTGGGCCGGGTTGTCGCTGGCCGAGCAGTGCGCGTTGCCGGCGAAGTTTCGCCGGGTGGTGAGCTGGCTGATCGTGACCGGCCGGGTGCGGCCCAGCCCGGACTACCTGGTGGTCTGCCGTCCGCACATCGGACTGGTCGCTGCGCATCTGCAGGCTGGCTTCCACGAACGATTCCGAACCACCGCCGCCGATCTGGGGTTCCGCCCGATCGTGTCTCGGCTGCAGTGGTCGGCGCTGGTCCGGGTCAGCGCGCTGACCGGGTTGCGGCCCGAGCAGCTGACCACCGCGGTGATCCGCGACGGCCATGCCGCCCTGCATGCCGCGATCCGGTGCCACCATCCCGACAGCCACGCCGCGCAGGCGCTGTCGGGTGCGTTGTTCGGTGGGCGCACGACCTTGTTCCATATGGGTGTTCTGGACGAGGCGCCGCGCAAGCTGAACCCCGATCGCTGCGCCGAACGGGCTGCGGCATGGGCCAGCGTGGCACCCTTGTTGGCCGCGACGCTGAGTGGCTATATCGCCCAGGCCCGGCTCTCGCTGCGCGCCTCGACAATGGTGCGGGTCGAGGGCGCGCTGCGCGGGTTCGCTTGTTGGATTACCGAACACGCACCCGAGGTCGTCTGCGTGGCCGACCTGCGCCGCCGCCACATCGAGGCCTACAAGCTGCATTTAGCTATCCGCCCGTCAGCCAAAGGCGGCAAGCTGACCAAGTCCGCGCAGGCCGACCAGATCGGCGCGCTGCGCACATGCTTCGAACGTCTCACCGAGTGGGGCGGTGACGACCTGCCCAGCGCGGTGCTCGTCTTCGCCGGCGACCTGCCGATCCGCGACGAGCCGCTTCCTCGCTTCCTGGACGACGGCGCGTTCGCGAAACTGCTGCAGGCCACCCGCAACGACCCTGACCCGTTCGTGCGACTGACGGTGGAGTTTCTGGCCCGCACCGGGCTGCGCAAGGGCGAGTTCCTCGACCTCACCGTCGACTCGGTCGTGCAGATCGGCGCCGCCTATTGGCTGCACGTGCCACTGGGCAAGCTGCGCACCGACCGCTACATCCCGCTGCATCCACAGCTGAAGGACCTGCTCGACGAGTGGCTCGCCACACGCCCGGCCAGCTTGCGCAGCCCTTACCTGTTCATCGAGCACGGCCAGCGCATCCGCCAAGGCCGCGTCGACCGGGCCGTGGCCAAGACCGCCGACGCCGCCGGGATCGGGCACGTCAACCCGCACCGGCTGCGGCACACCCTGGCGACCCAGGCGATCAACCGGGGTATGTCTCTGGAAGCGATCGCCGCGCTGCTCGGACATCGATCGATGCGCATGACGATGGTCTACGCACGCATCGCCAACCGCACCGTCGCCGACGAGTACTTCGCCGTCGCCGAGAAGGTCGAAGCCCTCTACGACGCACCCCGCGAGTTGCCCGCCGACGCCGAGGGCGCCGAGATGCGCAAGCTGCGCGCCGAGATGCACCGCCGCATGCTCGGCAACGGCTACTGCGCCCGCCCGGTCGGTCTGGACTGCCACTTCGAATCGATCTGTGAGAGCTGCACGTTCTTCCAGACCACCATCGAGTTCCGCCCAACCCTGCAAGCCCAGCGCGACGACGCCGCCACCAAAGGCCAACTCGGCCGGCAGAAAGTCTTCGACGGACTGCTCACCCGACTCGAGGACACAGCATCATGACCGAGCGACCCCAGCTGCGCCTGACCATGCCCGGCGACCTGCCCGCGCCGACCGCCGACGCCGACAGCGAGGCTGTCATGGCCGAAGCCGTCGAAGCACTCTCCAAGCTCCGCACGGCCTACTGGCTCGGCGACAGCACCGTCACCCTGCATGCCCTCGCCAGCCTCATCGCGCAGGCCGACAACCTGCTGACCGGCGCGGTGGCCGACGCCCGCGACCAAGGACTCACCTGGACCGAAGTCGCCCAGCTGATCGGCACCTCTCAAGCAACCGCAGCACGCCGATACCGAGAACATTCATGATCCACTTGACACGGATCACCCGCATAATGCCCGAGCATCCGCTGAACCGCCTTCACGTTCGCACCCGCGCTGACAGCTCGCGAGGCCGCGGTGTGCCTCAGCTCGTGCGGGGTCAGACCGGGCTCGCCGATGCACGCGGCGGCCGCGTCGAACCAGTCCCGGCGGGCGTTGCGATTTCGCAGCGGGGCGCCGTTCCGCGTAGTGAACACCAAGTCATCGCGCCCCTTGTCGGCGACGTGAACCGCGAGGTCGTCGATCAGGATGCGCGCGATGGGCACCGAACGTGACTCATGGGACTTCGGGGTCCCCCAGACGAGACGACCGCGCTCCACCTCTGTCATCCCCTCTGCGACGATCACCCGACGCCGCATCAAGTCCAGACGCCCGACTCGCAACGCTGCCAGCTCCGACCAGCGAAGACCGCAGTAGGCGAGGACGAGAACGGCAAGTCTGCCATCGGCTGCGGCGAGCTGTTCCACCTGAGCCGCGGTCAGGTACCGGCGCCGGCGTTCGCGGAAGGTCGACGCCAAGGCCGGGTTGGACGGTAGGCGCCGGTCTTTGACCGCCAGCGAAAGGATCCCGGACAGCACGCCGTAGATCCTGTTCACGTGACCGGATGACAGGTCGGAGGCGACGAGATGCGCCACCCACGCCTGCACGTCGCCATGCTCGACATGCGTCAGGGGTACCGCTCGCCAGCGGGGCAGCACATGAGTGCTGAGGACAGAGTCGTAGAGAGCGCGGGTCGTCGGCTTGAGATTGACCTTCCCGTTGATCCACTGCTCGGTCAGGCTGCCGATCGTCAGGCGTGAGCGTGCGGGATCGACCTAGCCACGCTTGCGCGTCGACCCTTCGCGTCAATTGGCGTGCCCACTACAGCTTTACCGCATCATCCGGCGTCACGACTGCTAACCACTACGTCGACAACAGTGACAGACCAGCGTGGACCTCGCCAACGCCACCACTTGGACCCGGAACATCATCGGCCCGGTCGGCGGACTCGCCGGAACAGTCGATCAAACCGGGTGCTGTGACACTAGTTCTTCGGAACATGCACGGCGACATTGTGGCGAGTGCGCCAGATGCAGCCAGCGCAACGGGCGTCACGTCATACACCGAGGCGAATGGGTTCGGCGTGCCTCGAAATCCTTCACTAGCGCCAGACACTTACGGTTGGATGGGTGCTTCTCAGCGTTTCCAGCGAAGCCCTCGGCGGCCTAACTCTGATGGGCGTCCGACTATACAGCTCCACGACTGGGCGGTTTCTCTCCGTTGACAGCGTCGTAGGCGGCAATACTAATGCATATGTTTATCCGGCGGATTCAATCAATATGACGGATATTACTGGCCGGATACAGAATCACGCGAGGGTCTATCACCTGCGTAACCAGTGCGGGCACGCGGGCTGCGTATGGGGTCGCGGATTGCGCGCCGACTACTCGCCGTTGCATGGTGACGGTCGTCTGGTAAAGCATTTCGCATATTGGTCGGCGCAGGTGGGTACTTGGGACGGCACGTTCAAGGTTAATGGTTTCCACTCCGGTGGGATGGGATACCCCCATCCGGAGCCAGGCACCTACCAACTGGCACGCCACATACGGCAATCGGCATAACGGCCACGATTATCGCTGGTTCTCATACTTTGACCAGCCATTCTATCTGCACTCATACGACCTTTTCGAGGTTGACGCAAAAGCTGAGGGCCTACTCAACGACAATTCTGTGATCTTCACCATGCATGGCTCTTGGAGAATAGACCAGCCATGATCCGACATCGATCGTCGATTGCTACTCGGTACTGCCGTCCTTCTGGGCACGTCCGATGGGCCTCATGCCCGCGTAGGTTTGAACCACACTGGAATTCTCGGCAGCGCCATCGCGCGCAATGCCGGCTCGGTCAACCCGAGCCGCTACATACTTATTGAAAGGCGCGAACGGGTCCCATACCGCCATCAGCTTAAAGGGCGACCGGCCTGCAGCAGCGGAGCCAAACCAGAAAGGACGGTCTCGTTGACCTTCATTGAGTTGGTGTGCGCAGTCACTGATTCGGCGTTGTGCATCGCTGGTCACATGGCCGCGGCTGTGGAGGTCAATACTTGTCGGGATGCCGAATATTGCTTCGCAATTCCACGTTGAAGTGGCGGGACCTAATCCGAAAGAGCACGGGATGAGCTGGTGCGACAAAGCTGATACAGCCATCTCAACATGGGATTTGCCCTCGCCTGTTAGCTACATCGTCCAGAGTGCTTCCGGAACCCTGTTAACGGGCTACGCAAAAGTGATTCTCGCCGCGACGCCGGGTATCGTAGGTTCCCCCAGGAATCTGGATCCGTGCACCATATGCCGCCGACACGATCCGTTTCTGCAAGCGGGATGTCCTACTCTCGGCGCAACGACCGCATGCGCGACGCGACTTTAGCTTAGGCGAAGTCTGATCAACCGCCAGACCGCCGCTTCCGTGCTATGAGCTGGCCGGATAGCAAGTTTAGGAACAACTGGGGGGTGGAGTCCATACCCACGAGCGTGAACCCGACCTCCTCGCGCCCATAAGCGGCTACATCAGTGACCTTCCATTCTCGAAAATTTATAAGAATATAATCCCTAACGGAAAGTTCGGGAGCGCAAAACGCCATCGTTGTATTCCATGCGAATAATCCTACGCTTCTTAAAAGCGATAGTCTGTGCGGTTCCCAACGCGGTGCGTCGCATTTCAGGGCGTCTACGCGGCGGGGTGGTACTCGTTGATGAGGCCGCCGAGAATCGGATGGCGGATGACGGCCGACCGTGAGTCAGTCGGTGCTGCCCGGAACGGTGAGGGCGGTCGCAGGGCTTGGCCACGGTGTGGCCGTTGCTGGTTGTAGTGACAGGCGTACGAGTTCAGGACTCGGCGGAGGTGGCGTTGTCCGAAGATCAGCATCCGATCGGTCAGTTCGGGTCTGACGGTGCGGACGAATCGCTCGGCGTATCCGTTGGCGTGCGGGCATCGGGGCGGGATCTTCATGACGGTGATGGCGGTATCGGCGAACACGGTGTCGAAGGATCCGGTGAACTGTCCGGCACGGTCACGGATCAGGAAGCGGAACTCGGCTGAACGATCGTCGAGGTCGGCGACCAGGCTGCGTGCCTGCTGGGTCGTCCACGGTCCGTCGGGGTTGGCGGTTGTGCCGAGGATGTGGACGTGACGGGTGTTGATCTCGATCACGAAGAATACGTAGATCCGTTGCAGTGTCACGGCGCAATCGACGTGGAGGAAGTCGCAGCCCAGCATCGTCGAGGCTTGGGTACGGAGGAACTGCCGCCACGTGGCTCGGTCTACTCGTGTCGGCGCGGGCGGTATCCGAAGCGATTTGAGGACGCGGCGGATTGTCGAGGCGCCGACCCGGCGGCCGACCTTCAACAGTTCGCCTTGGATGCGTTGGTAGCCCCAGGTCGGGTTGAGCCTAGCGAGTTGGCCTATCAGCGCCGCGAGGTCGGGATCGATCGGTGGGCGGCCGGTGCGGTGTGGGTAGACCCATTTCTTGGCGACGAGGCGACGGTGCCAGCGCAGGATCGTCGCTGGCGTGACTAACCGATGTTTGAGTAGCTGGTGGGGGAGGTGTCGGCACAGGGCGCTGAATAGGGCTCGGTCGGCCCAGTCCAGCTGGGGTTTCGGGTTGTTGCGGCGCAGCACCGCGACTTCGTGGCGCAGGACGAGCAGTTCAGCGTCCTTCGACGCCGACGATCTGGCTAGCAGCGCCAGCCAGCCGCTGAGTCGGACAAACGCCAGGTAGAGCAGTCGAATCGACATGCCAGGTGATCTTGCCCAACGGCGTCCGAACCTGTGCGGGCAGGGTTTTGGAACCCCTCAGGCGGGTGTTCCCGCGAATTGGATAGCAGATCCGATCGCTGGTCCGCCAGAGCTCCTGCGCCGAGGAGCCCCAGAGCCCCAGCGCGATCCTGTGCGCCACTGGAACCAGAACCGCGGAGGGTAGGACAAAGAGAGCTGCGGCCGTGCTGAAAGCGTTCCGCCGTGGCGGCCCGGTGGCCCGTCAGATGGGGATGTCGCTGCTGCGGCCCCACTGGATGGTCGCCAGGCCGCGGACGTACCAGGTGCCGTTGGCGGGTCGCCAGACGGCGAAGTCGGTTCTGCCGTCGCCGTTGAAATCCCCGGCCACGGGGACAGCGGCCCGCTGGATCAGTCCTTGGGCCTGCTTGGCCTTGAGCACCAGTAAAGCCGCCGCATCGACCTTGGCCCGGAACGAGGAGCTGCTCGCGGCCCTTGCCGACACCGCACTGACCATCGCCGGGAGGACGCTCGCGGACACCGTCAGCACCATGTCACCACCGGCATCGATGAAGTCAACGGCGCGATTGCCGGGCGACCACGCGGCAACCTGCTTCGCCGACCCGAGGTCGTCGCTGATCACGACGCCCTTGAAGCCCATCTCGCTTCGCAGCATCCCGCCGATGATCTTCGAGGAAAACGCCGCCGGACGGGTCGCGTCGATCAGGTGGTAGTACGCCGTCGACATCATCGCGAACGGCGCACCGGCCTGAATCGCCGTCTTGAACGGCGCGAGGTAGGCGTCGGCAAAGGTCGTCACGTGATCGGTCACCCCGGAACCCGTGTCGGGGTTCGCATCGACCCGGCCGAGCCCCGGGAAGTGTTTGACCGTTGCCGCGACGCCGGCCTGCGCCATCCCCACCGCGAACGCCGTGCCGTGCGGGCCGACCACGGCGGTGGTGCGGCCGAACTCGCGGTTGAAAAAGCCGATCGGCGGGTTGACCTCACCGGACGGCACCGTATCCATCACCGGTGCCAGGTTGAGGTTCACACCGGCCGCCTTGAGCTGGCCGCCCCAGGTTCGGGCACTGCCCTGCAACGTCGAGGTCGACCAGGTGCCCTGGGTCAGCGCCTGCGGGATCATCGAGAAGCCCTGGCCGGACAGAACCTGGACCTCCCCTCCCTCCTGGTCGGTGCCGACGAACAGCGGGACCCCGAGCGTCGCCGCGGAGGTGGCCCTCGCCTGTAAGCCATTCGTGACCGCATGCGTGGCGCTGACACCGGCGCTGCTGCGACCGGTCAGGATGACGTTGCCCACGTGATAGGTGCTGATCGTCGACAGGGTCGCCGAGCTCACGCCCGTCGCAGCGCCACCTACCATGAACAGCTGACCGATTCGCTGTGGCTCGCTCATCCGATTGAAGATGACCTCCGCACCTCCCGTCGGGGAGGTCGTCGACGAGACAGCCGATGCCACGCCGCCGCTCCCGGCCCCCGCGCGGATCGTTGCCACGGCACTGGCACCGACGACGATCCCCAGCCACCGCATCCCTCGCTGCAGCCTCATGGCGGCCGCCCCTTCCCCGCCCCCAGCCGGCCGACACGATGTCGGCCCGCGACCAGTCATCCACTATGACGCCGCACACCCCCGCACTGCCACAGGCCGGTGCGCGCATTCACCGTTGACTAAACGCCTACCGCCACGGGATCTCCCGTGCCTTGGTCGCCCAGAGAACCCAGAGAGCCGCCAAAGCCGCATGGTCTCGACCGTGCACCCCGCTGCCATGGCCACCTGGTTCACGACGAGCAGTCCGACCACCGGCGAGTCAATTCCCTCGACGCGCACGCTCTCTGGTTCTGGGCTGGGGCGCCCACAATGGGCTGGTCGTGATGGACGGCGAGACCACCTACCTTGACCACCTAGACCCTCCATGGCCCGCGTGCTACCGCCGCTACGACGAGCTCCACCAAGCGTGCGCCGAGGTTGCCGCCGCGTAGGAGCAGAGTCTGCATTTGACCGACCGGACACCAGGTCCGATCGCGGGCAAAAGTCGTCAAGCTACACGGTCGCCCACAAGGAAGCCGCGTGTTCTCGCTGCTCCAGGCCCCGAACGCTTCATGTGCGCGCGGCAGTATCGTGTGTTGCTCGCACCTGTCGACGGTTACCGGCTTCGCCGCTGTGCTGGAGTGAGCTCCGCGCGGATCGACGCGAACCGAGGAGGACATCTGTCGGCCGGCGATGAGCGGTGGTGCGAGACTTCGGTCCGGAGCGTGACTTCGCGCGGGTTAGGCCACGCGGACACCGCGGATGACGACTGCTGCCGGCGAGGTGAGGATCTCGGGGTGGGAGCGTGGGTCCGCGTCGTAGGTGACGAGGTCGCCCTCGGGCGATACGCCGAGGTAGTCACGCGCGGTCGACCCGGCGGCGGCTAGTGCCTGCTCGACGGTGAGTCCGAAGTCGGCCAGCAGCGCTATCTCCTCGGCGATGGTGGCGACGACGTCTGTCCCGGCGAGGACCCGCACGCCGTGGGCGAGCGCGTGTGGCAGGACCTCACGCAGCCGTTCGCGGATTTCGGCGATCCGCTTGCGCACTGCCGGCGGCGTCTCATTGAGCCATGATCGCGGCCAGGGTTGGGGTCCATGCGCCGCCGCGTGCGCCGAGCGCCTGGACGTCCTCGCAGGTCAGGGCCGTCCCGTGCTCGAAGGAGTCGACGCCGATGGCGACGAGGTCGCTGGCCGGCATGTTGGAGTGCAGTGCCAGCCGAGCGCCGAGTGAGTGGATGGTGTGGACAGCTCGGCGCAACGTGTCCAGGTCGTAGGTCGTGTCGAGCGAATCGGGCAGGGGTCCTGCCGCGCCCCATTTCGGGAAGTCGCCGATCACCTTGATCCACTCCGCGCCCGCGGCCAAGAACCGTCCGGCCGCGCGCACTAGCGGCCGCCCCGGCATTGGGCCGCGCGCGAAATCGAGGGTCACGGTGTTCAACCCGCCGACATCGCGGATCACGCTGACCCCGTGCGCGGCTCGTCGAGCTTTGCCTCTGCATAGGCGCGGTCGCGCTCCACGATGCCCTTGGACTCCGGTTAACCGGCTAATCTCGGCCGATTCGGGAGCCTGTCGCAATTTTGGCCTGGGTCATCCGGCTGATTTGTCTTGGCGGATGCGTCGAAGTTCGCTTTCGTGACGTCGGACGATTGCTGCGAGAGACTCCAGGGCGGTGCG
>JBBQUT010000037.1:0-42601 GCA_038212215.1 Mycobacteriales bacterium | reverse complement strand
CATGCTGGGAGCGGCGATGAGCTCCATCGCGAGCTTCGGCACGATCGCGTTCATCCTCATCGGCGCCTCGATTCTCGCCCAGGCAGTGACGTTGCTCGGCTTGCCAGGGAAGGGCATGCAAGCCCTCGGTGCCTTCCACTTGTCCAAGTACGAAGTCATAGGCTTCGTCGTGCTGTGCTACTTGGTGATGGGATGCTTCTTCGACGGCATCTCATTGATGTTGACGACGGTTCCCTTCATCTACCCGGTGATGGTGGCCGCCGGATTCCATCCCATATGGATCGGCGTCTTCGTCACCATCATGGTCGAGATCGGAATGCTCACACCCCCCGTCGGCGTCAATCTCTTCATCATGCTTGCACTTACGAAGGGACGGGTGACGCTCAGGCAGCTCTCCGTGGAATGCCTTCCGTACTGGCTCATGCTGATCGTTGGCACCCTCCTGATGACAGCGTTTCCGCAGATCGCTCTTTACCTCCCTGGCCTGATGCATTGATTGAACTTTGCCGCAGGCTGCCCATTTAAATGCATCGTCCATTCGCGGTTTGACCTTGGTCGGGTGCCTCCCAGTGCCCGCACCTGCGTCGTCCATGAGCTTCAATCTCTACGTCGTCGGTGGCTTCGCCAAGTACCGGTCGAAGCGGCCTTCTTTCGACTTTCTTGGAGCTTCGTCGCTCTCCGCCGGCATAGGCCGAACCCGACGATCCACTTCATAGCCGCTCGTCCCCGGTATGCCGAGATCGAGAACAGGACGTCCGGGGCTGCACGTTTTGCCGACGTGGCCGGCAGGTACTGCACTCGCGATTGAGGTGTCGTGTGCCAGTCGCTGGAGCAGCGCAGCCAGGCTCTGCGGCATCGGCGCTGTCGTCGACGACCAACACGCGAAGACGACCAGATCGCAGGAATATGTTGAGCGACGGAACTCTGCAGCGACGAAGCATCGGGCGCCAAAGCCTCAAGTGCACATAACGATGCGCAGAACATAAGTCCAGTGATGGTGAGCTCACCATTACTGGACCCGCTGGAACGTGGTCCAGAGGCTCCGCCCGAGGTCTTCGGGCCGGCGCGCCTCGACGAGCTGCTCGGCCGTGATCGGCGCCGGCGACTGGCCCTCGCTGCGCTCGCCGTAGCGAAGCGCAAGCGCTGCCGTCGCGAACGCCCGTTCCTCGTCAGGGTCGAGCGTCAGTGCCTTCATGCCCTCGGTCGATGCATCGACCGCCTCGAAGTCCTCGAGCACCCGGAAGGCGCCCTCGATTACCTCGCCCTGGATGTTGCCCTTGTGCGGGATGCGGATGTCATTGGAGACGGTGCCGCAGACCAGCCCGTTGCAGCAGACGAAACGAAGCACGCCGGCGAGCATCTGATAGCTGCTCGCCCCGTCGTGGCTGTTGATGAGGATGATCTCGTTCGCCTCGGGCCGGGTGCTGACCTGCCCGGCGTGGCGCATGCGGATCATGTGCTTGGTGTACTCGGTCTTGCCTTCGATGCGGCTCTTGCTCTGCGCGACCATGAAGGGCTCGAAGCCTTCCTTCTTCAAGCCGCGCAGGACTTCGATGGTCGGGATGTAGGTGTAGCGCTCGGAGCGGCTCTGGTGCTTGCCGTCGGCGAAGATGGACGGGGCGGCGCGCCGCATCTGCTCTTCGATGAGCGGGAAGTCGCTGCGGATGACGTGGCTGTTGCGGGCGAAGCGCGCCGCGAGGGTCGGTGTTGCGTGCATGTCGGTTCCTCGATGAATGGGGATGTGGAGGGCGGGACGCCGGTCCCGCCCTGTGCGACTCAGAACGGGATGTCGTCGTCGGCGTGCTGCGCCTTGGCCGCCTTGCGGCCGTGGCCGTTCGACTTCGACGCGGCCGATGCGGCCACAGCCGACGGGACGGCGGGCGCCGCTTCCGGCTGCCCTTCCTGCCGCGCCTTGCGCGCCTCGGACTCCGCCCTGCTGTCGAGGTAGTCGATCTCCTCGCAGGTGAAGGCAAGCGAGAAGACCTCGTTGCTCTCGGCGTCGCGGTAGTTGTTGTTGCGCACGCGGCCGATGACGTTGACGTGGCTGCCCTTGCCGAGGTACTCGGCGGCGTTCTCGGCCTGCTTGCCCCAGAGCGTCCACTGGATCGCGGTCGCCTCGTCCTCCCTGCCCTCACCCGTGCCGAGCCGGGTATTGCTGATGGCCGTGACGACCGCCTTGGCGATCGGGCCCTTGCTGCCGCTGATCGTCTCCAGCCGCACTGGGCCGGCCAGGTGCGCGTTCCTCTGTTCCACTCGTACGAAAGCCATGATCTGCTCCTTCAAACAGAAGGCAGAGCCGCCAGACACCGTGTCTTGGCTTGAAAAGATCCACCTTCTGCTTGGGCTTCCTCGTTCCCGCCCACGGGCGGGCGGAGGGTGGGCATGGCCACTTCCCTCAGGGAAGGGGTGGGGGATGGGTGGTCTTCCCAGCAGCAGAAAAGCAGTGCGCCGTTTCCCGGCCCACCGCGTCTTTGATCCCCCCACCAGTCCCCCTCGCAACGGACGGGGGCGCAGTTGGGGGGATGCGGTGGGACGATCGGCGCACGCGCTGCAACCTCAACACAGTCGTCGCAGGGTCGCGGCCGATGTGCCAGCTCGTCTGGCGCAGCGGCTGCAGCGAAGACGACCTCAGCTTCCCTCGCTGCGGCATCGCCGCGACCGACGTGACGGAGCACAGCGACAGGCGCGGCGGTCGAGCCGCAGCGAGCACCTCAGGCTCTTCAGGGGCCCGGCATCGGGCGTGGCGGGTGATCGGGGTGACGATCCGGCCGGCGGGGAGCGATCGAGCGCAGCGCGACGAGCGCAACGACGGCCGGTTCGGCAAGCGGGCTTGTTCACGCGCAGCGTGAAGGAACCAGGCCCGCGATCCCCGGGCACGGGAACGGGCCGCTCCAACGTCCGCCGGCTTGCCGTCCCGACCCGGATGTTCGGCCACTGCGATGATGGCGCAGCCTTGATCGCGCTCGGCGAGCGAACCGGCAAGGCACGCAGTGCCGCAGTCCGGCGACGTCATGTGCGCAGCGGCGCGGGTGACGTCGGCGAGCCCGCGCGAGGGATGGGAGCCCGACAGGGGCGAGACCATGGCCCCCGGGACAGCGGCTCGACGCGCAGCGCCCCAGCCCGGCCCCGCACCGCGTGGACGCGTCCGAAACACCTCCCCACATGTTCCTCACCCATCCATGAGTGCTCGTACATCACCGACACGGTTGCCGCAAGCAGCGACCGGCGCGTGGTGCACTCCGATCGTGGTGGCCATTACCGGTGGCCTGGATGGCTGTCCCGGATCGCTGATGCCAAGCTGGTCCGCTCGATGTCGTGCAAGGGCTACTCGCCCGACAACGCAGCGTGCGAAGGCTTCTTCGGTCGCCGAAGACCGAGCTGTTCTACTCGCGCAACTGGCTGTCCACGACCATCGAGGAGTTCGTGGCGGCCCTGGACATCTACATCCGCTGGCACAACGAGGCGCCGATCAAGATCTCGCTGGGCTGCCGCAGCCCCACCGAGTACCGTAGTTATCTCGGGCTCGCTGCTTAACCAGTCCAAGTATTTCGCCGCACCCCCGTGTGCAGCTGGAAGATGCGCTTGGCGATGTCCAGTCCGAGAGTAGCGAGCATGGCAGTCTCCTGAGCGAGAACGTACGGGACGCCCATCTTGCGCAAAAAGCGCGGAAGGCGTCGCGACGAAGAACCGTCACCTTCTCGGTCCGCACCGCGTCTCGCACACTGCGCCGACGAATGCCACACTGAGATGCCCAGCAGGAGGTCCTCGATCGGCCCCGGCCCGAGTCGATCCCCGCCGCTGGTGATCAGGTCGTCCGCCTCCCGTCCGACGAAGTCGATCTATATCTCTTCTTGAAGAGCCCGCCCGTCGCGATCCTTGACGAACAGCGCGCCGATCACGACGCTGGCCATCGCGCCGGTCACGGGATACCAGAGCCCGTAATAGGGCTGCTGGCGCGACAACGTGTTCGTCGAACGAGTGTGGCGCTCGATCAAGTACGAAGAGGTCTACCTGCATGCCTACGAAACCGTGAGCGCCGCCCGCGAAGGCATCGACCGCTACATCAACTTCTACAACACCCGCAGGCCGCACTCGAGCCATCAAGCTCGAACCCGGGACGTGATGTACTTCGCGTCGCTACCTCAGCCTTCGGCCGAAGCAGCCTGACCCCGCAGGATCCAATCATAAATCCTCGAAATCTGCTCAGATCAACGGGGCCAGCTCTAACCGCTTCAATTGGCACCGACGCGTTTCAGGAGCGCGACGCACTCGGGATCTCGCGCCCGGTCATCAAATGGGGCGGGCAGTTCGTGATCTGCGCTTGTTGCCGCGCTGCGTTTTTCGTTCGCTATCGCGATACGGGATTGGCCAGGCCCGGGCTTGATTGATTTCCCGAAAGACATCCAACTTTGTGATGCGCCGTCCGCCGTGGACCTCACTCCACTACGTTCGCAACAGATCCGGGAAACGCGTCTCGCGGAGCTCGTCCAGAACCTTGGCGGTGAGTTTCCAGGGCGTACCGTCGATCCGGGCGATGAGCTGACGCCAGACGTTCTCGAAAGCCCGCATCGCGTCAGCGTCGCCGTATCCGACGCCGGCCGGCAGGAGCGGCGCGATGTCGTCGGTGAGGCTCCGGCTCAGCTTCTCCAGCATGCGCTGCTCGGCGGTAGCCCGGCTGATGGCGTTGCCTTCCGCGGCGAGGTAGTGCGCAAAGCCGGCGACCACCTTGCGCGGGTCGAGCGCCAACTTCTCGAGCCCGTAATGCAGGTCGAACAGATCCCGATTCTTCCGTCGCTGCAGCAGCGCGCGCAACTTGGTCGCGAAGACCTCTTCGGGCTCGAAAGAAGCAATCTCGGCCGCACCCCGGTACCAGTCGCTCGTCACCTCGAACGGGTAGTGCCTGATGCCGTAAAGGCTGTCGTGCTCGCGCGTGTTGATCTCCACCTTGAGCCGCAAGGTGGCTTTCGCATCGGCCTCGGGCGCGAACTTGAAGATCAGGTGCATCGAGTGCCCCGCCTGCTCGCGGCGACAGTTGCCCAGCCAGCGCAGCGCGTCGCGGATCGCATCGACGGTCTGCCCGACCGGACTCGCTCGCACCTGCACCAGATCGATGTCCTCCGAGTAGCGCAACGGCTTGGCGAAGAGGAGCTTGTTGATGGCCGTGCCGCCGCGGAATGCGACCGTACCCTTGAGGGCCGGCGCGTTGAACAGGTCGCACAACGCCCTGCAGATGACGAGATCCTGCTCGACCTGTTGCTCGACGGGCCAGGGCGCGGCGGCGGTCCACGCCTGGATGTAGGAGCGCGGGATCAAAAGTCGACTTCCACGGGTTCGTTGATGACGAGGCGCCACTTTGCGTCTTTCTCGCAAGAAAGCGCGAGGGACTTGCTCACCGGTCTTGCCGAAGGGTCAAGCGCGACGCTCGACCGGGCCCGCCGGGCGAGTGGCTCGAGGGCTCGCGCCTGGCGATCGAGGCCCATCTTCTCCAGCAGGTAGCCGAGCCGGCGCACCGCCGAGTTCTCGTATGCCGCGGCGATCCGCGCCAGTCTGCGCGGCTCGGCCTTGGCGCCGATGTCCTTGACGACCTGCGCCACGCCATTGATGCCGCCAGCCTTGTGGAAGTAGCGCGCGCAGTCGAGCAGCGTGAGCTCGACGCCGGCGACCTTTGCATAGCCGGCGTCGCTCTTGAGCTGGTCGAGGTTGTCCAAGACGTTCACGCGGTCGAAGGCCGCGGGCGCCTGGTAGACGAACTGCATGCGATGGCGGCCGATCTGGAAGTCGCGCAACTGGCGCGGCACCGCCACCTGAAAGACCATCGCCGCCTGGTGCGAGGAACCGTGGAAGGCCGCCGCGCGCAACAGGCTGACCCGATAGTCGATGCCTTGGTGCTTCATCAAGGGGTCGATCCAGCGGACCGGGTCCGGCGCCCCAAAGGGCTGGTCCTCGGGACGAAGGATCAGGTAGAAGCCATGGCGCGGCCGCGCCAGCCGCCTCTTCTTGACCTGGCGGGTGATGGCGGCAGTGAGCGCCACGGGCGACGCATCGATGGCCCCCTGCGCTTCGTCCCGGACGAAGTACGCCTTCCCCCGCGCAAGCTGGCTATCGATAAATTGCTCGAGGAGCGCCATCCCCAGATCATATGCAATAAACGACATAAAACCGAGGTTTCTGCGTATGTTCTGTTGCCTTGAGCTAGGTCTCGCACTAACTTGGGGTATTCGCATCTTTCCAGCAAATTGACACGGTCACCTGGCGCAGGATGTCCCGAGCGCCGGACGCGGCTTGAGCAAGTCGGGGCTTGCGAGCAGCCTGACAGGGGTTAGATTCGAGGCTTGGCCTCCCTGGAGCTCCTTGCCGTGTCGTTCGCCAAGCGCTTCATCGGCGTGGAGAACCTGCCGACCAGGTGTCCAAATTCGACGTCCGGCAGCCGGCTTATGCCGAGCGCGTACAGATGCGGCGGCCTTCGCGTAGCGCACGGACCGCGAGCCGATAATGGATGAGTCCAGCGCGCGAAGCGTCACCTGCCTCGAGGCATTCGAGACGGCGCAGTCGGCGGCGCCGACCTGGAGCGAAGACGACCGCGTCTGGGCCGACCGTGTCGCCCTCGAGGCGGCCGATGCCGAGAAGGACGCCGACGGCTTCGTCGCACAGCGCGCGCGCCACGCGCTGCAGCGCCTGGCGCAGCGCGAACCGCTCCTTGCGAAGATGCTCGCGGCGCCGGTGCGGCCACTCGCCTGGCTGCCGCTACTCGCCGCAATCTCCTTCGCGCTCGGCCTAGTCGCCGACAGCATCGGCGTTGGCCAGCGCATCAACCTGCTGGCGCCGCCGCTCTGGGGCGTGCTCGCCTGGAACGTCGTCGTCTACATCTTGCTGCTCGTGCTGCCGGTCTGGTCCGCCGTGCGGCGGCGCACGCGCGCTGGCGTTGAGAACCGGCCTGGCCCGATCGTTCGCGGCATCGAGTCACTGCTGCGTCAGCGCCGACGCCTACCGGCGCTGGCCGCGGGCGGCAGCGCGCACGCGCTGCGCCGCTGTACCGCGCTCTGGCTCGAGCGCAGTCGCGGCCTGGCCGTGCTCCGCAGCGAGGTGCTCCTGCATGCCGGCGCCGCCGCGCTCGCGCTTGGCCTCGTCGCGGGGCTCTACGCCCGCGGCCTGGTGCTCGACTACCGGGTCACCTGGGAGAGCACTTTCCTCGACGCCGTCAAGGCGCACGCACTGGTCGCGACGCTGCTCGCACCGGCTTCGTGGCTCACCGGCATGGCCCTGCCCGACGTCGCCGCCTTCGCGGCGATGCGATCGGCGTCGGGGCAGACGGGCGCCGGCGCGCCGGCCGCCACCTGGATCCACCTGCTCGCGACGACGCTCGTCGTCGTCGTCGTCGTGCCGCGCTTGCTGCTGGCGCTGACGGCGGCGGCGCTCGCGCGTTCGCGTTCGCGGCGCTTCGCGTTGCCGCTCGACGCGCCGTATTTCCAGCGCCTGGCGCGGCTGCAGCGCGGCGCGGCCGCCGAGGTCGCCGTCTATCCGTACGCTTGCACGCTTTCCGCGCAGGCGGCGCTGGCGCTGCGCGCGCTGCTCGCCGAAGCGTTCGGGCCACGCGTCGCGCCGTGGATCGCGCCCGCCGTCGCCTTCGGCGGCGAGGACGACGCGGTGCCGGCGCCGCCGGCAGCCACGACGCACGCGATCGTCCTCTTCGATCTTTCGGCGACGCCCGAGGCCGAGCACCACGGCCGTTTCGTGCAGCGCGTCGGCGCGGCGCTGCCGGCCGGGGCGGCGCTTGCGGTGCTTCTCGAGGAGGGCGCCTTCGCACGCCGCTTCGCGCATCTCGCCGAGCGCCTCGCTCAGCGGCGCGAGGTATGGCGGCGCTGGGCCGAGCCCCTTGCCGCGGCGCCGCTCGGTGTCGACCTCGAGGCCGCGGCGGAGCCCGCGGCGATCGCGCCATCGCTGCGCGACGCCTTCGCGCTGCCGGCGGCCGCGCCATGAGTGCGTCGCAGAACAGCATCTCGCTCAGCCTCGTCTCGCACACCAACGTCGGCAAGACGACGCTCGCGCGCACGCTGCTCAGAAAGGACGTCGGCGAGGTGGGCGACGCGCCGCACGTCACCGAATTCGCCGACGTGCAGACGATGCTCGAGACGCCCGAAGGCGAGACGCTGCTGCTCTGGGACACGCCGGGCTTCGGCGACAGCGTGCGCCTCGCGCGCCGCCTCAGGCAGTCAGTGCATCCGATCGGCTGGTTCCTGAGCGAGGTGTGGGATCGCTGGCGCGACCGGCCATTCTGGTCGAGCCAGATGGCGCTGCGCAACCTGCGCGACGAGGCCGACGTGATGCTCTATCTCGTCAATGCTTCCGAATCGCCCGAGGCGGCGGCCTACGTCGGACCGGAGATGGAACTTCTCGCCTGGATCGGCAAGCCCTTGATCGTCCTCCTCAACCAGCTCGGCGCGCCGCGCGAGGCGAGCGTCGAGCAGGCCGAGCTGGCGCGCTGGCGCGCCCGCCTCGCCACACTGCCGGCGGTGCGCGCGATCCTGGCGTTCGATTCGTTCGCGCGCTGCTGGGTGCAAGAGGCGACGCTGCTCGACGCGATCGCCGCGGCCTTGCCCGAAGCCAAGCGTGCGCGCATGGGCCGCTTGCGCGCGGCGTGGCAACACCGTCAGCTCGCGATCTTCGACGCGTCGATCACCGAGATCGCGGCCCACCTCGCGCGCACCGCCCTGGCCGTCGAAGCCTTGCCCGAGGGCGGCGTGCGCACCGGCCTGCGCCGCGCCGGCGCCGCCATCGGCATCGGCCGCGGCGTCGATGCGCCGGCGACGCACGCGCAGAAGGCGCTCGCGCTGCGTCTCGACGGCGAGGTACGCGCCGACACGCAGGCGCTGATCGGCCTGTACGGACTCGGCGGCCAGGTGCAGGGCGAGATCCTGACCCGGATGGCGACACACTTCGAGATGCGCCTGCACCTCGACGAGAAGAAGGCCGCGTTGTGGGGTGGCGTCGTCACCGGCGCCCTCGTCGGCCTGAAGGCCGACCTGCTGAGCGGCGGCCTGACGCTCGGTGGCGGAATGCTCGCGGGTGGCCTGATCGGTGCCCTCGGCTCGGCCGGCCTCGCGCGTTGCGTGAACCTCGTGCGCGGCACCGACCGCTCGTGGCTCGCCTGGAATGCCGAAGCGCTCGACACGATCGTCGAGGCGGCGGTGCTCCGCTACCTCGCGGTCGCGCATTTCGGGCGCGGCCGCGGCGACTGGGCCGAGAGTGAATCGGCGCCGCACTGGAGGGGCGTCGTGCAAGCGGCGCTCGCGCCGCAGCGCGAGGCGCTGGCGGCCGCGTGGGCGAGCCGGGTGCTTCCGGACGCCGGCGCCGACGACGGCGCCGCGCTCGCGACGGCGCTCTCGCCCATCGTCCGCGCGGCCATCGTGGGCACGCTGACGCGACTCTATCCCGAGAGCGAGACCCTGTTCGACTGAGGATCGGGCATGACGCGGACGCTCGAGCCCTCGACGATCGACGCTGTCGCGTTCGACACTGACCGAGCGCCGACGCATTCCGGACTTGAGCAACTGTGCTGCGTCGCTGATCGGAGCTGCCCAGGCTTCCCGACCCTCTCGGGGCAAGAAGAGTTGCGCAGACTCGTTATCCGCCGAATTGGTGGACGCACGTCGCGCGAGCGGCCCTTCGCTAGCACCTCCCCCACTCTGGAAGTTCCGACGCAGAATGATTGAAGGGTCGTAGTCGAACCCCCCTCTTGATGTCCCGATACTCGACAAGGGGCGCGACCCCTCGCCGGCGTATTACTTCGAAGCGGTGCATTGGAAGACCCGCTCCAAGACCCACCGGCGCGAAAGCCGATGCTGAGATAGCGCAGGAACAATCCCGCCGCCAGGGCCACCGCACCTATCCCGCGGACGGACAGCCTGCCCCGAGGCCGGCGCTTGCTGCCGGGCGCACGCCCGTCTCGTTCTCGCTCTTACCCACGGTCAACTTCAAAGACGAAGCCGCCCCGGGCGCTGAACTTCAGGCTCGCTCCGGCGCTCGCCCGAGGGAATGTTGGCTCCCTGGAGCGTCTTGCCGTCGGCCTTTATGGTGATGTCGACCCCGCTTTCCGAGGTGTACTCAGGTTAATGGTTTAGACGGCTGACCGGATCTTGAACGCGACCGGCAGGTTGGCGAGATTGGAGCGCCGCTCGAAGACGCCACCTTGCGTGATTCCGACATCGCCAAGCCCGCTCGGCCGGTTCGGCAACCGGATGCGGAGGTAACCGAGGCGTTCGTGGACACCCTTCAGGGAGCGCCGGGCGACTTCATCCATGTCGAGTCTCGGTTCGCGTCGGCACGGCGGCCGACCATTCCAGCCCTACTGGCTCGCGCCCGTCACCACCTGGACCCGCCCGAAAGCGTCGAAGCGGCGAACGATGGTCCGCAGCACGTTGCCGCCGGCATCGGTCGTCTGCTCCTGGATCCGGTTGCCGGCATCGTCGAGCGTGTAAGTCGTCGTATTGCCAGCCGCGTCGGTGACGGCCGTCAGGCGATGGGCGGCGTCGTACGCCATCACGCGCGCCGCGCCACTGGGCGCGGTGATGCTCTTGAGCTGCCCGGTCAGGTCGTAGGTGTTCGTCGTGCGCAGACCGCCGACCGTCGACCGCAGCAGCCGGCCACGTAGGTCGTATTCGTTGACGGTCGTGACGCTGTTCGCGTCGTTCGCCTGCAATAGCCGGCCCCCCCGGTCGTATTGCAAGTAGCGCGTGGCCTGGCCGACGGCGTTCGTGACCTGACTCAGGTCGCCCGTCGTGTGGTCGACGGTCGTGTCCGCGAAGTAGGCATATGTCGTCGTGTCGTTGACGTCCGTGCGCGGGCCCTTGACCGTGAGGAGCTGTCCCTGCCGGTTGTAGGTCATGGTCGTCTGGCGCGGCGCCACGCCAGCCTGGGCCGGCGCGGCCATGCCCTGCCTGCCGTCGGCGTCCGCGGTGGCGACCTCGACCTTGCGGCACAAGACGACGATGGGCTTGCCGTCCGGAAGCAGCGCATCCGTCGGTGCGCAGCTGGCGACCGCCCCGCCGTTGAAGGGGTCTGGCTGGCCGTTGTAGATCGAGGAAGTGACCTTGCCGGGCTCTGCACGTTTTACCTCGATGTCGAGGTCCGGGTGCCAGCTCATGGTGATCTTGCGCACGCCCGCCGCCAGCGCTGCGCCATCCGGCGTGTAGGTCGCGCAGGTCGACGTCTTCGGCACGCCTTCGACGCGAACCATCTCCACCTTGCGAATAGGATCGTTGACGAAGCAGGTTCCCACGCCGTTGAAGTCGCGCCGCTCGCTCATTGAGCCCGTGGCGTCGTAGGCCGATGTCTGCGACACCGTGCCGGTGCATTCGGGCGTGCTGCAAGCCCGGGTCTCCGAGGCGACCCGGGCAATGCCATTCGCGACGGTCGTCGTCCACGAGCGCGCGGCATGGGTGGGATCGACGACCGCCGGCACGCCGTTCGGATACGACACCGAATAGGCGCCGATCGTGCCCGGCCCAGACGTGGACGTCGGTGTGAAACTGAACGGGTCGTATTTGTAGTACGAGACGCGCACGCCGAGCTCGTCAACAATGCCCATGAGCAGGCTCGGGTTGCCGACAGCGAAGTTGTCGTCGGCCGTGTAGAGGTACGTTCGCGTGCTGGCGTCCGCGTACTCGACGGTGCGCGGGTTGCTGTTGAGATACGTGTACTTGACGAACGTCCCGTCCGGCAGCGAGATGCGCAGCAGCATGCCCTGCGCGGAATAGTCGTAGACCAGGCTGCGGCCGAACTGGTCGAGGGCCCGACGCAGCAGGCCGGCGGGTACCGGCGTCGCGGCATCGTCGAGAGCTGCCGCGCCGTTGGGGCCGAGGGTTCCGTCGGTGTAGGCGAACGTGATCTGCTTGCCATCGATGCTGGACAGGGAGAGCAGATTGCCCGCGGCGTCGTAGTCCTCGAAGGAGCCGTCCGGCGGGCGGTAGCGCCAGCCGATCGTCGTCTGACCGGCCTTGTTCTCGAAAAGCTTACCGCGCTGGTACCCGAGCGCTGTCCAGATCCCACCCACCTTGCGGAACCTGACCGTCGTTCCATAAGCACCGTAGATGCCGACGACCGCGTTCGACGCATCGAGGACCAGCTGCCTCTGGTAGTTGTGACGCCAGTACGGGCCGAGGACGCGTGTTGTCGCCGACGCGTCCGCGCCGACGAGAAGCGCGAGCCCGCTGCTGTTGTAGGAGCGGACAACTTCCAGGCCATGTGCGGGCGACGCGAAATCGGACTCCTGTTGCTCCTTGGCCTTGGCGAGCAGGTCGATCGGGTTGCCGACTTTCAGACAGCAGTCCACCGGCTGGCGGGTGCAGTAGTCGTACGACGGCCCTGATGACGGCGTCGTGTAGCCAGCAGGGCAGTAGCTCACCCTTCCCCATTCGATCGCCCAATACGAAAAGCCGTCCGGCATCGGCTTGCCCCACGAATATTCGACGTCGCAGCGCGTGCCGTTGGCAGGATTCCAGTCGCCGATCACCTTGTACTTCTGCAGACCCTGCTGGCCCTGCCACAGGCCGAGGCTCGGGCCCTGCGGCGCATAGGTTTCCGTCGACTGGTAGGCGACGCTGCAGACCGTGAACCCACCGGTGATGAGCTGGCTATTGATGAAGTTGGACCAATCGGTGTTCGTCGCCCGGAAAGCATCCCCGGCGGCGGGTGCCCAGCCAAAATTGCGGCCGAGCCCCTTGATGCACTCCTGCGTACCGCCCGACTGCATGCAGGTCGGGCCCCACTGGGGTTCGTAGGTGGCGCCAACGGCCCAGCCGTCTGCATGGACGGACCACGGGGCCAGCCCCACGACGCACAGGAGGAGTTTCAGCAGATGCGATCGGACAGCAGCCTTCATGCCTTGAGGTCTCCCGCCATGACTATCGAAGAGTGAGCCAGCCCGCGATGGCGCTGCGATAACGGCCCGCGGTCAGCAGAACCGCTGGAACGGTCAGCGATACCTCCGAAACGACGGGCCCGATCGAGCTCAGCCATCGCGGCCCCGCGCAACGAGGGCGGCAAAGATCCACAGCACGCCGAAGAGAACAACATGGAACGTCACGGAGCGAAAGATCAATCGATCGAGCGCCGGAATCTGGACGAAGGCGTCGAAAAGGCCAGTCGCCAGCAGGAAGATCGTGTACCCAAGCGCGACGATCTGCAACTGCCGGGCAATCCTGGTGAAGTTCATTTCATTTGACATCATGGTCATCCGCGTCGCGAACACGTCCAACATGGATCGTGCACGGCTCATTTCCGGGGCGTGGGAAGGAGGGGTCGCAGAACCGGCGCGAGCAGCAGGCCGGCAAGGAAGATCGCGATCGCAGGACCAGGAGCAAAGAAAATCATCGACCAATCCAGTTCGAGCAGCGACGCCAGGATGCTGCCGGCGATGGTGACCAGGACGCTAAACAAGGCCGCGCAGAGAAGCCGTTCGGTAATTCGCAGCGGTGGGCGGGCGATCTTGCTCATGTGAACTTGGAGATGGCGACGCCGATGCCGCTGAACAGGAAGATGAGCCCGATAAACGTCGTTCGGTGACCCCGTCCGACCACCGCATAGGACTCGCAGAGCCAGCGAAGCAGGGCCATCAGCGCAACGCGATCCGCGAACCGGTTCGCCGCCAGGAAGATCGCGGCCAAGGACAGGAAGAACGCGACCTCGAAGTAGTCCCCCCTGGCACCCGTTTGCCGCTGCCCGACCACGAACAGCACGAGCGGCACCGCGAAGAGTGCGCAACTCCACACGATCGATCGCGGGTCGGAAGGCTTCAATTCACGGCCTTTCGCACGGACAGATCCAGCTGCCACTGACGATGGTCGCCGTGCCCCAGATCGCAGTGATGCCGACGTCGAACCCGGCGTGATGGTGAGCCCAGCCGCGCGCATGGCCGACGACCGCCCGGATCTTGCCCGCATCCCAGTGGCCCACCGCCGCTCCGGCCGAAAGCCACTGGAATTCACCGTTGAGAACGTCAGTCTTGATGTAGTCGTACAGATCGTCGATGTCGAGCTCGCCGTAAGACTCGCCGGCGATGACCTTTTCCTTCAGGCCCACGCCCATCATCGGCCCCACGCCCTTGACCGTCGCGCGGTACTGCTTGCCGTCGATGCATGCCGAGGTCAGCTCCATGGTGACGTAGCCGGCCCCGAACCCTTCGACGAGCGTGCGTGCGTGGTACTTGCCGGTCCAGCTGACAAGACCCTCCGGATCGACGCTGGATATGGGACGGTTCGAGACATAGGCATAGGTGTTCACGCCTCCGCGTATGCCCAGCGGATCGCTCTCCGCGTACCGGCCCGTCCCGGGGCGATAGTCGCGGTTCCAGTTGTAGAACGTCCCCGTCTCGGCGTCGAAGACCTGGCCGGGCATCCGCTGGTTGTAAGTGTAGGTGCCGATGCCCGAAGGATTGGCGTTCGGCGGCGAGTTGCCGAACGCTTCGCTGCTGTCCCAGCGCCAGAGAAGAGCCTCGTCGCTGTTGCGCGTGATCGCCCGTGGCGCATCGATCTGATCGGCGTAGACGTTGCCGACACTGAGCTGGAGCGACGACGTCGCCGCCGAGCCCGTCAGCTTGATGACGTTGACCGGGGTCGCGCCCAGATACACGGTCTCGGCGATGACATTCAGGTTGGCGTCGTACTCGCCGACGGTCTGGCCGTTCGCGTCGTACGCGTAGTAGCTGGCTCCGGTCGGCGTCAGTGGACCCGACTTGCTGACCCGCTGCTCGAGCGCGTTGTATTTGTAGGTCGTCATCTGACCCGAGGCGGTGGAACTGCTCAGCCGGCCGCGGTCGCTGTAGGTGTAGCCGATGCTTCCGTCCGCCAAAAGGCTGCCGGCGGCGGCATAGGCCTGCGTGTTGTTCACGGGCGCGCCGCCGGTGCCGGCAGTCTGCACGCCCGTGAAGCGGTTGCTCGTCGGACTGACGGTATTGAGATAGGTGTTGGCGCCGACGACAAGACTAGTGCGATTGCCGGTGTCGTCGTAGCCATACCCGTACGTGGTGCCGGGAGCGACCTGCCGCGTCAGTCGGTCGATCGTGTCGTAGCCGAAGATCTGGTCGAGCGCCGGTTGGGTCCCTGCGGCGTTGCTGTGGCTGTAGCCGACGATGCGCCCGGCGTTGTCGTAGTTGAGTGTACGGGTCACCCCTTGGGCGATCCCGGTCCCCTGCGGATAGCCGATCGGGAACGTGCTCAGAAGGCCGTAGCTGTCGTAGCTTCGCTGGTAGGGCGCACCGTCGGCCCAGGTCCAGCCCAGAAGGTTGCCGTCGGGGTTGTAGGCGATGCTGCCCAGCAGCGGCAGGTAGGCGCCCGTGTTGGTGCCGACGCCATTGCCATTCGGCGGGTTGACGGTCATCGCCTGCACGCGACCGGCGGCGTCGTAGGAATAATTGATCCTCGCGCCGCTCGGCAGCGTCATGCTGGCCAGGAGCCCCGCCCCGGCCCCGGTGCTGGTCCAGGCGTACTTCACCGAGATCGTCTTGCCAGAGACCAGGGCCGAACGATCGATCAAGCGCCCGAGGCTGTCGTAGGTGAAGGTTGTCACGCCCGACTCGTCGGTGAGCTTGGTCAGCTTGCCGCTGCTTCCGGGATAAGGCGAGCTGCCACCGTCGTATTCGTAAACCGATCCGATGCCCGTCGGGTAGCTGATTGTCTTCACCCGGTTCAAGGCGTCGTAGGTGTAGGTCGTCGTCTTGCCGCGCGCGTCGGTCCGGGTCAGGGCGTTGCCAGCCGCGTCGTAGGCGGCGGAGCTTCCCCCCGCGTCCGGGCTCGAACTGCCCAGCAAGTCGCCCAGGCCGTCGAGCGTGAAGGTCGTCTGGAGGTTGCGCGGATCGGTGACGCTGAGCAGCCGGTCCGCACCGTCGTAGGCCAGCACGGTCCGCGGCCCGGCCTGGCCGACGGCGAGGTCCGGCTGGACGATCGCGCCGACGCGGCCGAGGGCGTCGTACAGCTTCTGCGTCTTGTTGTTGTTCGGATCGATCACCGCCGTGTTGCGACCCTCGTCGTCGTACAGATAGGCCCACGACATCGCCGGGCTCGTCACGCTCACCGACACAGGAGAGGCAGTCGAGCCGGCGTTGAAGTAATCCCCCGCGTAGACCGCCGTCAGCGAGTGCGTCCCCCCGCCAAAGAGCTGCACCGAGGTGGCTGCGCTCCCGCTCGCCACAGCGGACGTCGCGATGGCCGTCCCGCCATCGAGGAACTGCACCGAACCGCCGAGCGTGCCGCCCGTGCCCGACACCGCCGCCGTCAGCGTCACGCGATCGCCCGTAGCCACCGCGTACGAGCTCGACGTCAGGACCACGCTCGTCGGACTTTGCGTCACCGGCACCGTCAGCGTCCCCACGGACGAGGTGTTGCGCGCGTCGCCAGCGTACGACGCCGTGAACGTCTGCGTGCCCAAGTCCGCGAACTGGTAGGCGAGGGTCGCGACGCCACCCGTCACGGGAACGGTGCCCAACGTCGAGCCGGTTCCATTGCGGAAGACGACGTTGCCCGTCGGGCTCGCTCCGGTGACCGTCGCCGTCAGCACGGTGGGGTTCAACGCCAGAATCGGGTTCGCGCTCGACCGCAGCGCCGTCGTCGTGTATTGCAGGGTCGATACGGTTTCGGTCACGTTGGTCGACGCGCTGGCCAAATGGTCGGCGTCCCCGGCATACGAGGCGGAGAGCACATGCGTGCCGCTGCTGGAGAACGACAGCGTCAGGCTCGCACCTTGCGTCGCGGGGACGATCGGCACCGTGCCGAGCACGGTCGCGCCGTCCTTGAAGACCACGGAACCCGGCGGCACGTCGCCCGCAGCGGAAGAAGTCACGAACGAAGTCAGCGTGACTTGCTGGCCCAACGCAGGCGCGGTGTTCGATGAGCCCAGGCTCGTGTACGTCGGGGCAGGCGTCACGCTTTCCGTGATCACCGAGGAGACGCTGCTGGTGTTGTTGACGTCGCCCGGATAGGCGGCTGTCAGGCTGTGCGAGCCCGCGCTCGCAAGAGAGGTGACGAGTCTCGCGCTCGACGGCGTTCCCGTCAGCGGAACCGTTCCGAGGGTGGTCGAACCATCCTTGAAGACGACCGAGCCGCTCGCGAAGGACGGCGTATTCACCGTCGCGACCAAGGTCAACGACCCCCGTAGCGCCACCGGATTCGGCGTCGCCGTCAAGGTCGTCGTCGACGCGCCGATCGTCACCGTTTCCACGAGAGCAGCGGACGAGGCGGCGGCGTTCGACGAGTCGCCGGAATAGCTGGCGACGATCGTGTGCGAACCGACCGGGAAGGACAGATAGAACGTCGCCACGCCCGAGAAAAGTGTCCGGGTTCCGAGGTTGGTCGTACCCTCCATGAAGTTGACCGTTCCGGTCGGGCTCGTCCCGGTCACCGTCGCAGTCAGGGCGATCGCCTGCCCCGCCGAGGCGGGGTTCGTGCCGGAGGTCAGCGTCACGCCCGCGACCGGAATCCGGATGTTCTCCGCCACGACGGCGGAGGTGCTCGTGGCGTTGTTGAAGTCGCCCAGGTAGGTGGCGGTCAGGTTGTGAATGCCCAGGGCAGCGCTGGTCCAGGACCAGTTCAGGGTGGCGACGCCAGCCAAGAGGGGGACGTCGCTAAGCGTCGTTCCGGAGTCGATGATCCGCACGTAGCCGGTCGGAGAGTTGCCAGTGACTGTGGCGGTGAGGATCACGCTCTGGTTCGGCGCCGAAGGGTTGGCGCTGGAGACGAGCACGGTGCTCGTCGCCGCGGCCGTGACGCTCTCGGACAGCGCCGCAGATCCGCTGGCGCTGTTGTTCGCGTCGCCCCCATACGCGGCGCTCAGCGAATGCGCGCCCGTGCTCGCGAAAGTGGTCACGAGGGAGGCCGTGCCCGACGCGAGCGTACGCGTTCCGAGATTGGTCGGGCCGTCGAAGAACGATACGGTGCCGGAGGGATTCGTTCCGGCCACGGCGGCGGTCAGCGTGACGCTCTGGCCGACCGAAGCCGGATTCGGGCTCGCGCTGACGGTCGTCGTCGTGGCTCGCGGTATCACCGATTGGGCGAGGACGGACGAGGTGCTGGGCCCGTTGTTGGAGTCGCCCGGATAGCTCGCCGTCAGGCTGCGACTGCCGGCGGCGTTGAAGCTCGTGACCAGCGTCGCCTGTCCGGCGCTGATGGTGCCGGTACCCAGGGTCGCGGCGCCATCCTTGAAGGTCACGAGGCCGGTCGCCCCCGCGCCGCCGGTCACGGTCGCGGTCAAGGTGACGTTCTGGGCCACGGCTGCCGGGTTTGCACTGGAAGACACGACGGTCGTCGTCGCACCGGCCGAGACGACTTCAACCAGGACAGCCGAGGTCGAGCCCAGATTGTTGCCGTCGCCTGCGTACTGGGCGGTCAGGTTGTGGTTTCCCGCGACTGCGAACGTCGCGTTGAAGGTCGCAACGCCGCTGAAGATCGTGCCCGACCCGAGCGTCGCGGTGCCGTCCTTGAAGGTCACGGAGCCCGAAGGATTGGCACCCGACACGGTTGCGCTGAGCGTGACCACGCTGCCTGTGCCTGCGGGATTGGCGCTTGCCGACAGGACGACCGATGACACGCCGGCGCTGATCGTCTCCACGAGGCTGGCCGAGACGCTGGGCGCGTTGGCGGCGTCCCCCACGTAGGTCGCGGTCAGCGAATGACTGCCTGTGGTGACGATGCTGGTGCTGATGCTCGCGACGCCGGCCACGAGCGTACCGCTGCCGAGGTTGTAGATGCCATCCCGGAAATCGACGCGCCCGATCGGACCGGCACCGGTGACGGTGGCGCTGAGCGTGAAGGTCTGCGCCGCGGCCGCCGGGTTGAGGCTGGACGACATCGTGGTCGTCGTCGTGCGCAGGGCCACCGTCTCGAGCACCACGGCCGACGTGCTGGCAGCGTTGTTTGCATCTCCCGCATACGCGGCCGTGATGCTGTGGCTGCCCGTCGTTCCGAACGACGTGGACAGCGTCGCCGAACCCGAAGCGATCGCGCCCGTGCCGATCGTCGCCGCGCCGTCCTTGAACGTGATTGTCCCCGTCGGACCGGCGCCCGTGACCGTCGCCGTGAGGACGACTGCCTGTCCCACTTGCACCGCGGTGAGGTCGGTGGCGAGGGCGACCGCGCTGACGGCGGCGGTGACCGTCTGCGTCAACGCCACGGACGCGCTGGGCGCGTTGTTGGCGTCGCCGCCGTACGCCGCCGTCAGCGTGTGCGCCCCGGCGGCAGGGAGGCTGATCGAGAGCGTCGCCTTGCTAGCGCTGACCGTGCCGGTGCCGAGCGTGGTGGCGCCGTCGCTGAAGGTCACCGTGCCGCCCGGATTCGTGCCGGTGATGGTCGCCGTCAGGGTGATCGCCTGCCCGGCCTTGGCCGGGTTGAGGCTCGAGGCGAGAACCGTCGTCGTGCTTCGGACCGACACGGTCTCCAGCAACGCCGTTGAAGTGCTCGTCCGGTTGTTCGCGTCGCCACCATAGGTCGCCGTGAGGCTGTGCGTCGCAGCGGTCCAGAAACTCGCGGTGAAGGTCGCGATGCCGGCGCTCACCGTCCCGGTGCCGAGAGTCGTCGCCCCGTCCATGAAGGTCACGCTACCGGTGGGGCCGGTACCGGCGACGGTCGCCCTCAGGGTCACCGCCTGGCCGACGGCGGCCGGATTGACTGTCGAGACCAATGCCGTGGTCGTCGCACGTGCGCTCACGGTCTCGATCACGGCCGTGGAGGTGCTCCCGGCGTTGTTGGCGTTGCCGCCATAGACCGCGGTAAGACTGTGACTCCCCGCGGAGTTGAACGTCGCGGCATAGGTCGCGACCCCTGCTGACACCGTGCCGGTCCCGAGTGTCGCGGCACCGTCCTTGAACGTGACGGAGCCGGTCGGCGCCGTCCCCGCGACCGTGGCGGTCAGAGTGACCGCCTGTCCCACCGGCGCCGGATTGGCGCCGGACACCAGCGTCGTCGTGGTCGTGCCGATATTGACCGTCTCGGCCACCACGGCTGAGGTGCTGGTGGCATTGTTCGCATCGCCGCCGAAGACGGCGGTGAGGTTGTGCGTGCCGACCGTCGCGAACACCGCCGCCAGGGTCGCCTTGTTCGCGGCCAGCGTGCCGGTGCCGAGGGTCACGGCGCCGTCCTTGAAGGTGACCGTCCCGGTCGGGGCGAAGCCGGTCACGGTCGCCGTGAGCGTGACCGCGACACCCACCTTGCCCGGATTGGTTGCCGACGCCAGCACCGTCGCTGTGACGCCCGCCGTGACGGTCTCGTTCAGCGCCGCCGAGGTGCTCGTCAGGTTGCTGGTGTTTCCGCCATAGACGGCGGTCAGGCTGTGACTGCCCGAGGTCGAAAACGTCGCCGCGAAGGTGGCGACGCCCGCCGTGACGGTGCCCGTGCCGAGCGTGGTGATTCCGTCCTTGAAGGTGACGGTGCCCGTGGGTGATGTACCGGTCACCGTCGCGGTCAGGGTGGTCGCCACGCCCACCTTGACCGGGTTCGCAGACGAGGCCAGCGCCGTCGTGGTGGTGCGGGCATTGACCGTCTCGACCACCGCCGTCGAGGTGCTCGCCGCGTTGTTCGCATCGCCCCCGTAGACCGCGGTCAGGCTGTGGCTGGCGGCCGTCAGGAAGGTGGCGGCAAAGGTCGCCTTGCCCGCGCTCACGACGCCGGTGCCGAGCGTCGTCGTGCCGTCCTTGAAGGTGACCGTCCCGGTCGGCGAGCTGCCCGTCAGCGTGGCGGTGAGCGTCACGGCCTGGCCGACGACGGCCGGGTTGGTGCCGGACGCCAGTGCGGTCGTGGTGACACCGGGGGTGGTGGTCTGCGTCAGGATCGCGGAGGTGCTGGTGACGTTGTTGCTGTCGCCGCCGTAGACGGCCGTCAGGGAGTGGGTCCCCGCGATCGCGAAGGTCGTCAGCAACGTCGACTTGGTGGCGCTCACGGTGGCGGTGCCGAGCGTCGTCGCGCCGTCCTTGAACGTCACCGTACCCGCCGCATTCGTTCCACTGACGGTGGCGGTGAGCGTCACCGCCTGGCCGACCTTGGCGGGATTGAGGCTCGAGGCCAGCGCCGTGGTCGTGGCGCGCGCGCTGACGGTCTGCACCAGCGCCGCAGAAGTGCTCGTCAGGTTGTTCGTATTGCCGCCATACACGGCCTTCAGGCTGTGACTGCCCGCCGTCGTGAAGATCGCGGCATGGGTGGCGACGCCCGCCGTCACGGTGCCGGTCCCAAGCGTCGCCGCACCGTCCATGAAGGTGACGGTGCCGGTCGGATTCGTGCCCGTCACCGTCGCCGTCAGGGTGACCGACTGGCCGACGGCGGCCGGGTTGGCGGCCGAGCTCAGGACCGTGGCCGTCGTGCGCGCAGCGACGGTCTCCGCCACCACGGCCGACGTGCTCGTCGCGTTGTTGGCGTCGCCGCCGTAGACCGCTGTCACGTTGTGGACGGCGGCGGTCGCGAAGCTGGCCGCGTAGGTGACGACGCCCGCACTGAGGGTTGCCGTGCCCAGCGTCGTTGAGCCGTCCTTGAAGGTGACGCTGCCGCCCGGCGCCGCGCCGGTGACGGTCGCGGTGAGCGTCACCGATTGACCGACAACCGCCGGGTTGGTGCCCGAGGTCAGCGCCGTGGTCGTGACGCCCGCGGTCACGCTCTGGGCTAACGTGGCCGACGTGCTGGTCGCGTTGTTGGCGTCGCCGCCATAGACCGCCGTCACGCTGTGGCTGCCGGCCAGCGAAAACGTGACGGCCAGGGTCGCCTTGTTGCTGGCGACTGTGCCGGTACCCAGCGTCGTGGCACCGTCCTTGAACGTGACCGTCCCCGTCGGCGCGGCGCCCGCCGCGATCGTGGCCGTCAGCGTGGTCGCCACGCCCACCTTGACCGGGTTCGCAGACGAGGCCAGCGCGAGGGTCGTGGCCGCCGGATTGACGACCTCGCTGAGCGCCGGCGACGTGCTCGCCAGGTTGTTCGGATTGCCTCCGTAGGCAGCGGTCAGGCTGCGGCTGCTGGCGGTGGCGAAAGTGGCCGTGTAGGTGGCTACCCCCGCGGTGACCGTCCCCGTGCCCAACGTCGTCGCCCCGTCCCTGAAGGTGACGGTACCGGTGGGATTGGTGCCGGACACCGTGGCGGTCAGGAGGATCGGCTGGCCGGCCAGGCCGGGGTTGGCCGCCGACGCAAGCACGGTGGTGGTGGTGCGCGCGGCCACCGTTTCGACTACGGCCGGCGACGTGCTGGCGGCGTTCCCCGCATCGCCGCCGTAAACGGCCGTGAGGCTATGGCTCGCGGCGGTTATGAACGTGGCGTCGTAGCTCGCCACCCCGCCGGTCACCGTGCCGGTGCCGATCGCCGTCGCGCCATCCTTGAACGTCACCGTGCCCGTGGGCGCGGCCCCAGTCACGGTCGCCGTCAGAGTCACCCTCTGCCCGACGACGGTCGGGTTGGCGCTGGCGGACAGGACGGTGGTGGTCGCCGACTGCGCATGCGCGGCGAGGCCCATGAACGAGAGCACCGCCATCAGCGCCACCCTCACAGCGCGAAGAATTCGCTCTCGGACGGGATCCGTCGATGGGCAGCCTTGGGCGTCGCTCCTCGTCGTCGCGCGTGCAGTCACTAGGCGCTCCCTCGTTCGCCGGAGCCGTCGCACGGCCCACGTTTTTGGAATCAATGTACAGCGAACCGCCGCAAACCCAGCGCGTCGGCGTGGGGGGAATTTAGAGGGTGTTGTGCCGCCCCATCGGCCAGGCGCGAGGGCGGTGTTTTCCCCAATCAGCGGGTGCGCCTTTTCCTGCGAGAAGCTTCAGCCGCCGACCCTGGCGTAGACATACTCCCGGTTCCTCGGCTCGATCGGCTCGGGCAAGGAAAGGCGGACGCCATGAATCCTGGAATCGCCCGCACGGACGAGCTCCCACGTGCCGTCGCTCGAGAACGGATTCCGGTACATCGCGCGAAGGTGGCGTCGGACCACCGGCCCGCGCCGGTCCTCGAGCAATTCCTCGAGACTGTTCGGGTACGACTTGGCGACGCCGGGTGACAGCTCGTAGTAGCTGCCGATCGCCTGTGCATACTGCGCTCCCGCCCAGTCGGCCTGGGCCAGCCTGGCGCGTCCGGCCGAGGTCACCCACACCTCCGCGGTCGCGGCGAGCCCGACGCCGATCAGCGCGACCGCAACCAGCACCCACAGGTAAGTGAAGCCACGTTGACGGCGACGCGCGTCCGGGCGTCTCATTGCGCCCTCACCATGTGTCGAACCTCGAGCCGTCCCGTGCCTCTCCCTTCGCGCCGCTGCGAACGTCATAGACGCCCGGGGTCGCGCCGTCCGGGTGGACGACGACGACCCAGTCGGCGGCGCTGTCGGTGATCGGGTCGATGGGAATGCTGCGCAGGTAGCGGGCCTCGACGAGACGTTGCAGCGTTTCGGGCAAACGACCGGTATCGGCACGGTGTTTGTCGATGGCCTCGCGCATGAGGCGCAGGTCGGTCTTCAACGCAGCCTCCTTGGCGCGATCGACCGAATCGAAGTAGCGTGGCGCGGCGATCGAAAGGAGGGTCGCCAGGATCGCCATGACGACAAGCAGCTCGATGAGGGTGAAGCCGCGATTTCGCGCGACGACCACATTCGTCGACAGTCGGAGAGACGAATGCACCATGGCTACCATGAGCTGTAAGGCGTTCCGTCGATGCCCGTAGTCGTCGATTTGGAGTGCACATCGAACACGTCCTTGCCCGGCTTGGGATCGTCAGGCGGGCTCGAGTAGCTGCGCAGCGCCCACGTGTCCTGAGCGGGGATCGACAGTTCGCTTTCCAGCGGATCGCGTGGCAGCTTGCGCAGGAAGTACAGCTTGGCCCCGGTGGGCGACCGGGCATCCTTGACGCCGGCGACGAGGGACAAGAGATCGGGCGGGTACCCCGTTCCATCTATCGCCCGTTCGATCCGGCCGTCGTCCACCAGACGCTTGTACGAATCGAGAGCGGTGCGAATCTCGCGCAGCGAGCGCCGCAGGTCTTCCTCCATTCCTCGCTGGTGCGACAGCTCCGCCAGTGGCATGCCGATGCTGGCCAGGATCGCCATGATGGCGACGACGACGAGCAGCTCGATCAGGCTGAATCCGCTTGCCGGAGCACGGAACGCCGTCGCCCGTCGTTGTCCAAGGCCGAGGAGTCGCATCACGAACCCGGTTTGGTCGGTATCAGGGTCGGGGGTGTGAGAGCCGGCGGGATCGGCGGCGGCGCCGGCTGAGTCGGTGGCGGCGGTGCGGCGCCGGGCAGCGTCGGCGGCCGAGGCAGATTCATGAGTGGAACGTTGGGGCCCAGTAGTTGCGGCGGCTGAGGCGGTGGACTGACCAGCGTTCTTGGCAGCTGGCTTGCAGGCGAGGCGCCCAGCTGTATCGGGCCGGCCCCCAAGGCGCCGTCGGTCCCCGACATGAACTCCTGCAACCCGATACCGGGCACGTCGAGATTGCGAACGATGTGCGGTGTGATCAGGAGGATGATCTCGGTCCGGGTATCGCTGTCGTTCGAAGCGCCGAACAGCTTGCCGGCGACCGGGATTTCGTTCAGCCCGGGGATGCCGGTGTTCGCCCTCCGCTCGTCGCGCTGGATCAAGCCGGCCAGGATGTTGGTCTCGCCGTCGCGAACGCGCAGCGTCGTCGATGTGTTGCGCGTGCCGAGCCGGTACGCCTGCGTGCCGCTCGAGCGGATGATCGTCTCGAGGATGTTCGAGACCTCGAGTGCGATCTTCATCGAGACTTCGTCGTCGAGCGAGATCGTCGGCTCGATCTCGAGCTTCAGGCCGACGTCGAGATAGCTGACGGTTTCCGAAGTGCCGACATTCGCCGTCGCCGTCGTCGTGATGACAGGTACGCGCTCGCCGATCAGCACCTTGGCCAACTGCTTGTTGCGGACACGAACCCTCGGATTGGCGAGCAGGTTGGCATCGCCCTTCTGGCTGCGCAGTTGTGCCGAAATCACCGGATCGTTGATCTGCAAACGGACCATGCTCGACGTCCGGTTGCGCAGCTCGTTGAGGGTCAGCTGACCCGCGACGCCGTTGGCCCCGACCACGCCGGCCGATACCGAGTCGGGCCAGTGGATGCCCAGGTCGAGCAGCCGGCTGACGCTGACCTCGAGCACCTCCAGCTCGAGCATCACCTCAGGCTCGGCCAGATCCTGCGAGGCGATCAATTTTTCGGCGACGCGAATGACCTCGGCCGAGTCGCGCACCATGATCATGTTCAGCTTCTCGTCGACGACCACATCCTTCGCCTTGCCGATCGTCTTGAGCACGGCGGCGACCTTGGTCGCGTCGGCGTTGTTCAGGTAGAACGAGCGCACGACCATCTCGCGGTATTCGCTCGCCTTGGCCGGCGTGTTCGGATAGATGAGCAGGGTGTCATCGTCGAGCACGCGCTTCTCGAGACCGTTGGTCGCAAGGATCAAACGGAGGATGTCTTCGACAGGCTTCTTCGTGACCGAGAGCGTCACCCTGAGGTCGGTCTTGACGTCGCGCTCGAGCATGTAGTTGAGGCCCGAGGCCTGCTTCAGCGACTCGAACACCTGCAGCAGCGTGGCGTTGGTGAAGCTGAGCGTGACGGGAACGCGATAGGCGGCCTTGAGCTTGGGATAGATGCCCAGCTCCTTGCCGGACACGTCGGCTTGCTGGCGCATCAACTGGCGCAACTGGGTGATGGCCCGGCGGTTGTTCGAGTTCTCGGAGAGGACCTGCTGTGTCTTCGAGATCGCCGCGTCGACGTTGCCTTCCTTTGCCAGCGTGGCAGCCGCATCAAGCGCATTCCAATGGCGCTCGGCGACGTCGACTCGGGCCAGACCGTCATTGGCGCGACGGTTGGCGGGGTCGAGACGCAGCACTTTCTGAAAGCTGGTGCGGGCGTTGTCGAAGGCGCCGAGGTCGAGCGCGAATTCGGCGTCGCGAAACGAGACGTTCTCTGCGCTTTCAAGCTGCGTGTAGTAGGCACGCCGGAAGTCCGGGTTGCCCGGATCCTGTGTCGAAGCCTGTTTGAGCTTGGCGAGGCCGGCTTCGGTATCGCCCTCAGCGATCTTGGTCTGGCCCTCGCGAAACGTCTGGTACGCGGCGCAGCCGGACAAAACCGCGAGCGAACTCAGGACGACAGCCAGGAGGCTCGACTTCCCGCGCAACCCCGTGCCACAAGCGGATCGGTTCATCGCCCAACTCGCCCGGGGATGGAGAGCTGAATCGTTCGCTGCGTCGAGACCTGGGTCAGCGAGACCTGCTGCGGCGTGATCGCCGTGACCCGGTATTCCGCGAGCAGCACTGTGCCGGGCCGCGCGATCAGCGTGCCCATAGCCGTCGCGACGAAGACAGCTGGCGCACCGCCGTCGTCGTAAGTGCCGATCACCTGAAGCGGCACCGGGGCCTGAGCGGCGAGATCCTGCGCGCTGATGACCGGCGCTGCCGGAACCGCCACGACGGGCGCGACCACGGGCGGCGGTGGTGGTGGCGGCGGCGCGACGACGCGCACCGAGAAGGCGTTGCCCGGAACGTCTTCGTCGCTTGCGGATGCCCGTTCATCCTTCGTCGCCGGGACGGCTGCCGGGGCGGTTCGAGGCATCTGCGATCGCGAGGTCACTGGCTCGACGGTTGCGTATTCCGCTGCCTTGGGCGGGAATGCGAAGCGAAGGAAGGCGAGCGCCAGCATGATCGCCATCAGGAGCACGAGCCGGTTCGTCTTCATCGTTCGGCCGCTGCGCCGCCCGGCGTCGATTCGTCGTCCGCGAGAAACACGGCGATCGTGAACTTGGCGTCGACATCGAGCGCGTCGATGTTTGGCCTGGCAAAGCTCATCTCGCGAAAGCTGACTGCCGGCAAGGACCCGATCACCTGCGCCAGCATCGCACGAAGCTTCGGATAGGGTGCCCTGAAGGCGCAGCGCACTTCGAGTGCCGCCGGTTGTCGATCGGAGGCCGGAACGATGCGGTAGTCGGCCGCAGACCAGGGCAATCCGCTTTCGGTCGCCGCGCGCTCGATGCGCGTCAGCAGCATCGGGATGTCCTCGCGCTTGGGCAGCTTGACGAGCGTCTGCTCCGGCACCTTCTCGATCGCCGCCGCCGGCGCCGCTTTCACGCTGCGTGCCGAAGCCAGCGATCGCGCCAGGTCCGCCCGCTTCACCCACGCGCCCTGCCCGACGAAGGCGGCGACCACGAAAAGCGCCAACCCGCCGAGACCGGCCCAGCCGATCAGCTGCAGCAGCCGCGCGAACGCGATGCGAGCGCGTGGCCGCTCGACAGCGACGAGCTTCAGCGACTGTTCCATCGCGCGGCCACACTGAAGCGAATGGCACTCTTGCCCGTGGCGTCGACGACCTGTTCGTGCGAGGTCAACAGAGCGGGATGGAGCGAGCCTTCATCGTCGAGCGCCTTGACGTACGAGAGCGCTTCGGCAAACGTCGGCGCTTCGGCCTCGAGCTTGACGACACCGGTCGACGGCTCGATGACCAGCGAACGCAGGAACACGGGGTCGCGCGTGGTCGCTTCGACGACCCGCAAGGTGCGCAACCAAGGCGCGTGGGATTCGGCGTCCGCCTGGCGAAGACGGACTTCAGCAGCGGTCGGTGCGACCGGTCGAACCAGCCGAAGGCGCTGCCGATCGAGGTCGACCTGAGCCTGTGCGTTGCGTTCTGCCTCGGCTTGGGCGGAAGCGTAGTGATCGCCGAATGCCAGCGCGGCGACGAGGGCCGCGGCGCCGAGCACAAGGAGAATCCAGCCCAGTCGCGGGGGCGCCGGCGGGCGCAGAAAGTCGACGGCGGCGGTCATGGCGTTGCCGCACGCAGGTCTTGCGCCTTGCGGCCAGGAGCGCGAGCCGCGTCCACCTCCATCGATTCGACCGGGAACCAGGTGACCCGATCGCTGACGCCCTTCGGTCGATCGCCCGCATGCCAGTGCGCCACGCCGATCGGCCTGTCTCCAACATCGACGCCCGCCCGGATCTGCTCGACGGCGATCGATTGCTCGATTTCGTGAACGGTATCGCCGGCAGGCAACGCTGGATTCAGCATCTCGACTCGACCGCGATCGAAGAACGCGAGCAGCGAGCGATCCTGTTCCGGCCAAAGCCACCAGCCGCTGCGCTCAGGCCAGTGCCGCCAGGGACTGAATCGATCCAGGCTCCAGGCCAGCGCGGGGCTCCATGCCGTGAAGACGACCTTTGCCTTTTGCCCGACCTCGGAAAGCAGGCTCTCGACGGCAGGCGCCAACGCAAAGCCGAGCGCATACCGATCACCGAAGCGATAGCCGGTGCGCAACTTCCAGGTCGATACGTCCGTGCCCTCGCCGCCGTATGCCAGGCCGAATCGATGCCGCAGCAGCGCCTCGATCTGTGGGTTGTTTGTGAGCAGGCCCCCCGTATCGGCGAGGAGCACGGGAGCGAATGCGGACTCGAGCACGACCGAGGCACGCATGCGCTCGATTCGCGCAGCCAGGGCATGGAGCGGCTCGGCGAGTACCGAAGCGTCGTAAATCGAGCCACGGCGCGGCAACAGCTCCCGCGCAACCATGGCCACGCCCGAGGAAGAGCCCCGCCAGAGCTCGACCGCATGCGCACCGATCCGGACGACATCGCCGCCGCGGCCGAGGTCAAGCGGCCACACGTTCCACCTCTTCCATCGTCGTGATCCCGGCCGAGACGGCTTCGAGCGCCTGGTCCCGCAGGCCGCGCCAACCCGAAAGCGCCGCCTCGGCCTGGATCTCGGCCTGCGGCGCACGACGCGCGATCATGGCCTTCAAAGCCGGCGTCATCGTCAGCAATTCGCCGAGGGCGAAACGTCCCGAATAGCCGGTGCCTCGGCACGCCGCGCATCCAGAAGACGCGCCTGCACACTTGGGGCAAACGCGGCGCAGCAGCCGCTGTGCAAGCACCCCGTTGATCGCCGAAGCAAAAGTGTAGGAATCGATACCGAATTGCTCGAAGCGGCCGACCACGTCGAACACCGTGTTCGCGTGGACGGTCGTGAAAACCAAATGACCGGTGAGTGCCGATTGGACCGCGATCTGCGCCGTTTCCGCATCGCGAATTTCCCCGACAAGGATCTTGTCGGGGTCGTGGCGCAGTATGGAGCGCAGGCCCCGTGCGAAGGTCAGGCCCTTCTTCTCGTTGACCGGGATTTGCAGCACGCCGGAAAGCTGGTACTCGACCGGGTCTTCGATCGTGATGATCTTGTCGCGTGACTCGTGCGTCTCGGCGATCGCTGCGTAGAGGGTGGTGGTCTTGCCCGAGCCGGTCGGGCCGGTGACGAGCAGCATGCCGTGCGGCTTGCGGCACAGGGCGCGCAGCGCCGTCTGCATCGGCAGGTCGAAGCCGAGCTTGGCCAGCGTCAGTCCGGCGAGGCTTTGCGCCAGATGCTGGCGATCGAGGATGCGCAGCACCGCGTCTTCGCCGTGGATGCTCGGCATGATGGAGACGCGCACGTCGATGCTGCGCCCCTGGTAGACGATCTGCAGGCGCCCGTCTTGCGGCACGCGGCGCTCGGCGATGTCGAGCTGGGCCATCACCTTGATGCGGCTGATCGAATGCACGGCCAGCTCTGGCGACTCGACGCGGCGCACCGGCGCGAGGACGCCGTCGATGCGGAACTTGACGTTCATGCCGCCGGGGTCGCTTTCCAGATGGACGTCGGAGGCGCCGGTCTTCAGCGCGTCGTAGAGCGTGGCGTTGACGAGGCGGATCGCCGGGCTGGCGTCGGCGCCGATGGACTGGAGGCTGAGCGATTCGCCCGTCAGCACCAGCGGCGTGGCCATCGAATCGCCGCCGACACCGTCGGCCGCGCCGAGCGCCGACATGCCGACCTCGCTGTGGGCGAGCCAGTCGTCGAACGACTCCGGGCTGGTCACGCACAGATCGACCGGGCCGTAGCGGGTGGCGGCCCAGGCAAGGAGGTCGGTGTCGCGAGGGTCGGTCACGACGAGAACCAGCGCCTCGCCCTCGGCGAACAAAGCGCATCGACGCCGCGCCGCAACGGCGAACGGCAACGCATCGAAGCGCGGCGTCATGGCCCTCAATGCCGCGGGCGATAACTCGGTGATGCCGAGCCCCAGTGCGAGCGAATCGGCAGCCGAGGCCGTCGACGATGCCTGCACGGGAGGCGCCATCGCCATCGTCGTCACTGAATTGCCGAGGCCAACTCGAAGATCGGCAGGTACATCAGCACGACGACGATGCCGACGCCGACGCCGATCAGCACCATGACCACCGGCTCCAGCGTGCGCATCGTCCGCTCGAGCGAACGCGAAACCTCCGCCTCGTGAAAGTGAGCGATGCGAGACAGCACCGCGCCGAGATCGCCGGTACGCTCACCGGCGAGTAGAAGCTGCTCCGAGACCGGTGTGGCCATGCCGGCGCGGGCATGCGCCTGGGCCGGTGATAGTCCCTGGTGAATGCCCTGCTCGACGGCGTCGCCCCCCGACCGGAGGCCGATCGGCAACAGGCCGTTGGCAAGTCCGAGCGCGCTCGCCAGGGGAATGCCGCCCTCGACCAGCATGCCCGTGGCGCGGTACCAGCGGGCCAGAAAATACGTGCGCAGCCGGCTCCGCAGCGGACCCCATTCGAGAACTCGGCGAGCCGCCGCGGCACGCGAAGCCGGCGTCGCCAGAACGGCAATCGTCGCCGCCACGAGCAGCGCGCCACCAGCCAGCCACCAGGTACCGTTCGAGCGCAGGAACTCGCCCCAGGCGACCATCATCCGGGCCGACCACGGCAGCGTGCCGTTCATGCCTTCGAAGACGCGGGCAAAGCGCGGCATCACGTAGAACAGCAGGAACAGCAACACCAGGCCACCGACGCCGACGAGCAGCAAGGGATAGATCGCGGTCGAGACGATCCGGTGCCGCACCTCGGCGACACGGCGCTCGTGCTCCAGGAAGCGGCTGAGCGTTTGGGGCAGACCGGAAGTGAGCTCCGAAGCGCGTACCAGCGCAACCAAGAGCTCAGGGAACGCGCCGCTCTCGGCCAACGCTTCCGATAGCGCCTTGCCTTCGCGCAGCCGTCGCTCGAGGCCCTGGACGACCGTTGCGGCGGAATCGGCGCCGAGGCCGCGACGCAAGGTTTCGAGCGCCTCAATGACGCTGAGGCCGGCGGTCAGGAGGTCACGGAGTTGCTCGACGAAGACCGCTGTGTCGAGCCGACCGCGGTGCGGGCCAGTGCCGCCGAAGGCCTCGCCGAGCCGGGCGTGCGATGCACTCGCCGACAGCACCGAGTAGCCTCGACGTGCGGCCTGCACGCTCGCCTCTTGCTCACTCGCGGCCTCGAACGACACGGTCTGCGGCGCGGCACGGCCCAACACCACCTGGAGGACAAAGCGCATCGGGAGTGGACTACTGGAATCGGGGGAACGAGCTAGCGGCCAGTATCCCAGACGCTGATGTCGGCATCGAGCCCGGAGCCGCCGCGCTGGCCGTCCTTGCCGAGCGACTGGAGCTCGAACTCGTGGCTGCCTTCGCCGGGCACACGAAAGATATAGGAGCGGCCCCAGGGATCGGGAGGCACGTTCTTAGACAGATAGGGACCGGACCACTTCGGCTCGTCCGGCGGACGCTCTACGAGCGCCTTCAGTCCCTGCTCGGTGTTGGGGTAGTGGCCGACGTCGAGCCTGTATGCACCGAGCGCCTTTTCGAAGGCGTCGAGCTGGGCGCGAGTGGCCTTCACTTCGCTCTTGCCGATCTGGTCAAAGTAACGTGGCGCGACGTAGCTCGCTAGTAGGCCGATGATCACCATCACAACGAGTAGTTCCAAGAGGGTGAATCCGCGTGCGGGGGATGCGCATAACGGACTCCAAAATTTCCACGTCCGTTGGATGCGACCGGAAGAAAACATCGACGATTCACAGTGGACCTGGCTTGGAAGGTCACCGCGACTTTGACCAGGCACTTCGATGTCCATCAACAGCTGGCTCATGAGACTTCCTCCACAGAGCGTTTTGGTCCGTCCTCTGAGCCTCATCGAGTCGATTGGATCAGCGCCCCCTTAGACAGGTCCAAACCGCGTGATGTGTATCCTTTTCAATCTTTCTGACGACTGCTCATATGTGAGTGCAAGATGAGGATTCATCGGCTGACCCAAACGGCCCAGGCGATAAACACTTGCGAGGGCGCCATGCGCCATCCAAGATCCTTTCTCGCCGGCCTTTCGATACCAAGCCAAGGCCGATGTCGCGTCGCGATCCACGCCTTCGCCCGCTTCATACATAGTAGCCACGCCATGAGCGCCGTCGGCGCTGCCTTGCTTGGCAGCTTCCATGTACCAGTAGAACGATTGAGAAAGATCCTTGGTTGCGCAATCTCCTTGGCGATAGAGCGTCGCGAGATTAAGTTGAGCCGGAATAAAACCAGCCGAGGCCGCTCGCTGCGCCCACTCAAGTGCTTTTATGGCATTTGCCGCAGTGCCCCGTCCAAATTGATATGCTGCAGATACCATGTTTTGCGCAGGAGGGAATCCATTTTCCGCTGACCGCAAATAAATCTCAAATGCAGCTGATAATTCCGCCTCCGCTTCCGCATTGCTAGCTAGATAAGAAGCAGCAAAATATAATGCGACAGAATCATTGCTGTTGCATGCCTCGCTCAGATCACTTGCGAAGTCCTCCGCACTCCTTGTTCCGACCAATCCGCTCGCATCAACTATGAAAAGAGTCAAGCGCGCCGATTGCACGCCGAACGCAGCTAACTCTTGTAGCTCCCCAAGGATCGTCTGCTTGTAGGTCATATGTCGAAGGCCAACAACTGCGGCCTAGAATGTCTAGAGAGGCCTCGGTCCGATCGGTTTCAAGGGAAGCGGCTCAACTATGTAGCCCGGACACAGGGAATTGTGTATATCTATCTCTTTGTTCAGCAGCGTTGCAGCTACGTTGTATTGCTGCATTGCCCGCAGAGGATTTGATATCAACAGCAGGGATGTCGTGCTTGTTTTATTATTTTCTAGGCGCAGGCGCTCTTGTTCACACGGCGTTGGCGGCGCTGGGGGGCACCACCCGGCCCCAGTGTCGCTACGGCTAGGAAACGGATAGACATTGCTAGATGTTCCGTCATTCGCCGACGGTCGTGTGGTAGCCATCCACCACAATCCACCAACAATAACTGCGCCGCCAACGACAGTCGCGCACCCAACCCATCCCACACCAGGAATGAGGCAAAGACCTGCGGCAGCTGGCGGCAAAAGCCCTGAGGGATCAGAGTACCGACTTGGCTGGTTGAGACCGTAGTCATACGTATTGATTCCGGCAGAAAGCCCGATTGGATCGCTCTGGACGTAGCGACCAATTTGAGGCCGATAGTCCCGATTCCAATTATAAAAGTTCTGGTCTTCAGCATCAAAGATCTGCCCGGGCATTCGCTGGTTGTAACTGAAATTTCCGAAACCGGAAGGATTCTCCAGAGCCGGAGAATTGCCGAAAGCCTCGGCACCATCCCAACGCCAGAGGATTGCTTCATCGCTGTTGCGCGTAATTACTCGTGGAGTATCAACCTGATCAGCGTAAATGTTACCGACGGTGATTTGAAGACTTGAGGCTGCGGCCGTTCCGGTTTCCGTGATCACTGCCACCGGCATTGTGCCGATGTACACGGTTTCCGCAACCGGATACAAGTTTGCGTCGTATTCGCCTGTCGTCTTGCCACTTTCGTCATAGGCGTAATATGCGGCACCCGTGGGCACCAAGGTGCCTGCCTTGATCACCCGTTGCTCAAGGCCGTTGTATTTGTATGTCGTCGTGCTTCCTCCTGCGGTCGAACTGGCCATGCGACCACGGTCGCTGTAGAGATAAGTAGCGGTACCGTCGCTCGTCACACCCCCCGCATTCGTATAAGTCTGATTGTTGTTGACGGCTGTGCCGCCAGTCCCTGCTGTTTGCACCACCGTCAAACGATTGCTGGTGGCGCTGACCGTGTTGACATACGTGTTGGCGCCAAGAGTCAGGACAATACGGTTGCCCGTGGCGTCGTAGCTGTAGCCATAGGACAGGCTTGCAGTGGTCTGCTGCGTCAGGCGATCGAGGCCGTCGTAATTGAACCCTTGACCGAAGGCCGGTTGTACACCGACAACATTGCTGTGGTCGTAGTTGGTGATGCGCCCGGCATTGTCATAGCTCAGGGTACGGATGAGCCCAGCGGAGATGCCCGTGCCGTAGAAGTAGCCCACCGGGAAGCTCTTCAAACGACCGAAGGTGTCGTAGGTGCGAGCGTAGGGCGCGCCGTTAGCCCACGTCCAGCCGAGGATGTTGCTCTCGGCGTTGTAGGTGATTCCGGAGAGGATCGTGAGATACGACCCTGTATTCGTGCCTACGTCGTTGGCGTTGGGTGGGTTGACTGTCAGCGCCTGCACCCGGCCGGCGGCGTCATAGCTGTAGTTGACTCGCGCATTGCTTGGATAGGTGATGGACGTCAGCTTCCCATTCGAAGGTCCGCTGACCCCCCAGCCATACGAGGTTGTCAGAACCCTGATACCGACCGTCTGGACCTTGGACAAGACGTTGCCAAGGCTGTCGTAGGCGAAAGTCGTACTGCCCGATTCATCGGTGATCTTTGTGAGGTGACCAAGCGCGGCGGGAGTTGGCGTGGAACCTCCGTCGTATTCGAATGTCGTGGCGACGCCGCTTGTGTACGAGGCCGAGATCAAGCGGCTCAATGCGTCGTACGAATAGGTCGTCGTCTTGCCACGCGCGTCCGTTCGAGTCAGGACGTTACCGGCGGCATCGAAGGTCGAGTTCGTCACGCCCGAGTCGGGGCTCGTCAAGGTCCCCACGTTGCCAAGCCCGTCGAGTCCGTACGTCGTGCTGAGATTGCGCGGATCCTTGACCAGTGCGGTCCGGTCCTGGCCGTCGTATCCCAGCGTGATCACGGGCGATTGCAGGCCGGCTGCGGGCGGAGGCTGGGTAATCGTTGCCACCCGGCTCAGAGCGTCGTAAGACTTCGTCGTCGCATTGCCGTTCGGATCCATGACCGACGTCATATTTCCGAGGGCGTCGTATTGATACCCCCATGTCATGGGACCGGAGGCAACGCCGCCTGTCCCGGACGTGACCTGCTGCGGAAGAACGTCCGACGTTGCGGGAGCATTGGCGGCATCACCCGAGTAGACCGCGGTAACCGAGTGGACACCCACGACGGCCAAGCTGGTCGAGATCGTCGCCGACCCCGAGGACAGCTGAGAGGCCGCCAGGACTGTCGCCCCGTCCATGAAGGTCACAGTGCCTGCGGGAGCGGTGCCGGTGACTGTCGCAGTGAGCGCCAGCGGCTGGCCAGTCACCACTGGATTCGAACTCGTTGCCAGCGCAACGTCGGAGGACCACACCTTTTGCGTGAACGTCCCGGAGCTCGTCACGTTATTCGCGTCGCCGCTGTAAGTCGCCGTGATCGTGTGGCTACCCCTCGCCGCCAGTGCGGTGGTATACGACGCATTGGTGCCGGAAAGAGGGACGGTGGCCAAGGCGAGCCCCCCATCACTGAACGCGATCGATCCAGTCGGCGACGCACCCACCACCGTCGCCGAGAACGTCACCGACTGCGCCAGCGTGGACGGATTCGCATTGGACGTCACCGAGGTCGTGCTCACGCCGACACCCTGCGCGACTGCCGCCGACGTGCTCGAGCCGTTCTGGCTGTTGCCCGGGAAAGCTGCGGTCAGCGTATGAGTTCCCGGTGTCGTGAAGACGGTGATCAGCGTCGCCACCCGCCCGCTCAAGGACACCGTGCCAAGATTTACGTCTCCATCCTTGAACAGGACGCCGATCCCGTCCGGACTGAGGCCACCCGTCAGCGTCGCTGTCAGCACGACCGATTGACCAACCGCGGTGGGATTGCCATTGGTCGTGAGGGATAGCGTCGTGGCCGACTGGCGAACGTCCGCAACGAACACTTGGGATGTGGCTGCCAGGTTGTTCGTGTCGCCGGAGTAGACCGCAGTGATGTTGTGCAGACCCACTGCAAACGTGGTCGTGATCGAGCCGACAGGGCCGGTCTGCGGGGTCATCTGCGCCGTGCCGATCACGGTCGTACCGTCCTTGAACGTCAAGGTCCCGGTCGCCAGTGTAGGTCCCGCAACCGAGGCAGTCAGCGTGATTGGATCGGTGCTGAGAGCAGGGTTTGGCGAGCCGTTGAGGATGACCGTGGTGGCAGCCTGTCCGATCGTCTGTGTCAGGGGTGCGGATGTGCTTGCGGCGTTTAGTGTGTCGCCGCCGTAGGAAGCCACAACCGTGTGCGACCCGAGCGAGCTGAGATAGATCGATGCGCTCGCCTTGCCGCTTGCGAGTCCCACCGGCGGCAGGTTCGTCCCGTCGTAGCTGAACCCGACCAGGCCGGTCGGAGTAGTCCCGGTGACCGTCGCGGTGAGCGTCGTGTCCATGCCCAGCTGACCCGGGTTTGCGCTGGACGTCACTGTGATGGAAGAAGACAGGCCGTTGACGACTTGGCTCACGACTCCAGAGGTGCTGGGCTGATTGGCGGCATCGGCCGAATAGGTCGCATGGAGGTTGTGCGTGCCGATCGAAAGCGAGGATGTCGTCAGCACGGCCTGACCGCCGTTCACCGCGGCAGTGCCGATGGCAGCGGCTATGTCATAGAACGTGACGGCGCCCGTGGGATTCGAGCCGATGACGCTGGCAGTCAGCGTCGTGCTCTGATTCGCCGTCGACGGATTGGTGCTTGACGTCAGGGTTGTCGACGTATTTGCCTGCGCGAAAACAGTCTGGCTGACGTTCGCGCTGGTGCTCGCGCCGTTGGCCGCGTCCCCAGAGTAGACCGCAGTCAGGCTGTGTATCCCGGTGGACGCAAAGCCGGCCGCCAGGACCGCGACCCCTCCCGAGACCGGCGCTGTACCGAGCGTGGTCGCGTTGTCCTTGAAGGTGACCGTTCCTGTCGGGCTCGATCCGGACACCGTCGCAGTCAGCGTCGTAGGTTGTCCCGAACCCGATGGATTGATGCTCGAAACGAGAGTGACCGTCGATGCCGCCAGAACCGTTTGCGATACGGAGGCAGACACGTTGGCCACGTTGCTGCCATCGCCGCCGTAGCTGGCCGTCAGGGTGTGGACACCGGTGGCCGCGAAGGTGGTGGCAAGTGTTGCCACTCCCGCACTTAACGTGCCGGTGCCAAGCGAGGCAGCGCCGTCCTTGAAGGTCACTGTTCCAGTCGGGCTGGTTCCGGTGACGTTGGCCGTGAGCGTCACGCTCTGTGCTGTGGTCACCGGGTTCTGTCCGGAGGTCAGGGTCGTCGCCGAAGTCCCGGCGCCGCCCACGGATTCGAGAGCCGCGGCCGAGGTGCTTGACGAGTTGTTCGCGTCACCGGCGTAGGAGACCGTCAGGCTGTGAATGCCCGGTGCGCTGAAGGTGAAAATGCGAGAGGCCACCCCTGCGCTGATCGTCGCAGTGCCCAGAGTTGTCGCGCTGTCCTTGAACGTCACGACACCGGACGGGTTTGCACCCGTCACCGTTGCGCTGAGCGTGACGTTCTGGCCCACAGTGGCTGGGTTCGGACTCGTTCCAAGCGCAACAGACGACGTGCCGATCGTCACCGTTTCGTTGACAGCAGTCGAACTCGCCGAGGCGTTGTTGGCGTCTCCGCCGTAGCTGGCAACCAGGCTGTGCATTCCCACCGTCGTCAAGACCACGGCCGACGAGGCGATGCCTCCGTTGAGCGGAGCTGTTCCCAGCGTGGTCGCTCCGTCGAGAAACGTGACCGTGCCTGTCGGGTTCGACCCGGAGACGATTGCCTGCAGAGTCAGCGCTTGCCCGGCGGGAGTGCTGGAGGGCTGAGACAGGGAAACATGCGAGGTCCCCACCGTAACGTTCTCGACGACTGGACCAGACGTACTTCCTGAAGTTCCGGGGTCGCCGGAATAGACGGCGGTGAGACTGTGCGATCCTGAAGTGCTGAACACCACCGCGACATTGACGGTGCTAGCCGAGCCCGAGGTCGCAATCACCGTCGGCCCGTCCATGAAGGTGACGGTTCCCGACGAGGGAACTGGTGCGGTCACCGTCGCGGTGAGGGAGACAGCCTGCCCGGCCGGGATGGGATTCGTCGCACTGCTCATGGCGATCGAGGACGAATTGATGTTGACCGTCTCAATCACCACAGCTGACGTGCTCGGCTGGTTTGACGCATCCCCGGCGAAGCTCGCGGTGAGACTGTGGGAACCCGCGGCGGCGAAGGGCACCGACACCACTGCAACGCCCGAATTGACGCTTGCCGCGCCCAAAACCGCGGAGCCGTCCTTGAATGTGACGATGCCAGTTGGATTGATACCAGCCACGGCTGCGGTCAGTCCAGCATAGCCGTACGCGGGAATCGGGTTCGCGTTTGTTGTGAGTGTCGTGGTCGTACTGGCCAAATTCACCGTCTCCGCAACTGGGGTCGAGACGCTGGCGGCATTTTGTGAGTCGCCCGCGTATACCGCAGTCAGGCTATGCACGCCAATCGCGCTGAGGTTCGTCGTCAGGGTCATCACGCCCCCAGCACCGAACGAACCGCCAAGGGTGGTCCCGCCGTCTTTGAACGTTACATAGTCGGCGTTCCCGTTGATGGCACCCCCACTTAGGGTCGCGGTGAGCGTAATTTGCTGCCCTGGCCCGGCGGTACCAGGGCTGGCCGTCAGCCTCACTGCCGTCGGGCTGAGTGTCACCGTCTCGGAAACGACATTCGACGTGCTTGTCGCGTTGTTCGAATCCCCCTGATAGACCGCAGTGACGCTATGAACTCCAACGACGGAACCCCAGTTGAGAGTGGCAACGGAACCAACCATCGGCACCTGCGCTATCGATACTCCTCCGTCCAGAAAGTTGACATAGCCGGTCGGGCCGCTTCCCGTGACCGTCGCAGTGAGTGTCACGGGTGCGGCGGAGGCCACGGGATTGATGTTCGTCGCGAGCGTCGTGGACGTGGATGACACGTTCACCTGAAGTTGAACGGTGGCAGAGGTGCTCGCCTGGTTGGCGGCGTCTCCCACGTAATTGACGTTGAGATAGTGAGTTCCGGCCGTGCCGAAGGCGAAGGTGAAGGTCGCGCTTCCTGTCGTCAGTGGCACAGTCCCCAAGACGGTGGCGCCCTCTCGAAACGAGACGTTCCCGCTCGGTGCGCTTCCTGTCACGGTCGCACTCATCGTGACGCTTTGGCCGATGTTGGCTGGATTGGGGCCGACCGTAAGAACAGCCGCTGATACGTTCTTGTTGACCACCTCGTTGACGACCGTCGAGGTGCTGGTGGCGTTGGCCGCGTCGCCGCCATAGACAGCCGTCAGGCTGTGTGTCGCGGCTGTGGCGAAGGTCGCCGTCAGCGTGGCGTGCCCAGCGCTGACGGCGCCTGTTCCGATCGGCGTCGATCCGTCCTTGAAGGTCACGATCCCGGACGGCGAACTGCCGGTGATGGTCGCCGTCAACAGTACGTTTTGGCCAACGCTTCCCGGATTGGTGCCGCTGGCCAGCGCCGTTGTCGAGGCGTTGAGGTTGACCGTTTCGGTCAACGCCGAAGAAGTGCTTGCGGCGTTTTGGCTGTCGCCTGCGTAGGTCGCGGTCAGACTATGGGCCCCGGCCGACGCGAAGGTCGCAGCGAACGTCGCCTTCCCCGCGCTGACCGTCGCGGTCCCTATGGTTGCGCCTGCATCCTTGAACGTGACGGTGCCTGTGGGAGCGGTGGCGGTGATCGTCGCGGTGAGAGTCACGCTCTGCCCGACCTTCGCCGGATTGGTACCACTGGTCAGGACGGTCGTCGATGTGTTGAGGTTGACTGTCTCCGACACCGCCGCGGAGGTGCTCGTGAGGTTGTTGGCATCCCCTCCATAGACGGCCGTGAGGCTATGGACGGCGGCGCTGCTGAAGGTCGTGACCAACGTTGCCTTGCCCGCGCTCACTGCCCCCGTTCCGATCGTGGTGGCGCCGTCAAGAAACGTGACGGTTCCGCTCACGGTGGTGCCAGTGAGAGTCGCCGTCAAAGTGACGCTTTGGGCAACCTTCGCCGGATTCGGTGAAGCTGCCAGAACCGTGGTCGTGGTCCTCTTGTTGACGGTGAGATTCAGGACCGCAGAAGTACTCGTCAGGTTGTTCGTGTCCCCGGCGTACACAGCCGTGATGTTGTGCGCGACCGCGGTGCTGAACGTGGTGGCAAGCGTTGCCACCCCTGCGCTCACGGTCCCTGTTCCGAGAGTCGCGGCGCCATCCTTGAACGTGACGCTGCCAGTGGCAGCGGTGCCGGTCACCGTGGCCGTCAAGGTCACGGCTTGAGCGACCGTGCCGGGGTTCGGCGACGCCGTCACGACGGTCGTGGTTGCGCGCTTGTTGACAGTCAGGCTGAAAACGGCCGACGTACTCGTCAGGTTGTTGGCATCACCCGCATAGATCGCCGTCAGGCTATGCGCGACGGCAGTGCTGAATGTCGTCGTAAACGTCGCCACGCCGCTGCTGACTACACCTGTGCCCAAGGTGGCGGCGCCATCCTTGAACGTGACGTTTCCGCCGGCGGCGGTTCCCGTCACCGTTGCGGTCAGCGTGACGCTTTGGGCGACGTTGGCTGGACTCGGTGATGCAGTCAGTACCGTGGTCGTGGTTCGCTTGTTGACCGTTTCGTTGAGGGCGGTAGATGTGCTCCCCGTATTGTTGGAGTCGCCGCCGTAGACGGCGGTCAAACTATGGCTGGCTGCCGTGTTGAAGGACGCTGCGTAGGTCGCGACACCTGCACTCACAGTTCCCGTGCCCAGGATGCTCGCGCCGTCCTTGAACGTGACTATCCCGGTTGGCGCAGAGCCCGTCACGGTCGCCGTCAACATTACGCTTTGAGCAACGACCGCAGGGTTCGTCCCGGCGGTCAGAACGGTCGTGCTCGTACCGGAGACTGCAACGTTGGCGATCGCCAGCAGCGAGCCGAAGATCATCCAACGCAGGACCGACACGCCCCGCGACGCCCGTGCTTTCAAGGCGCCGGCGTACCGCAGATCGGCGCTCATTGAGGAGCCCCGGTGACACTTTCCAGCCTGTTGAGTGCATCGTACGCGCGCGAGATCGTGCGGGCGATGGTGCCGTTGACGTCCTTGCGCTGCTCGAACGTCCGATTGCCTGTTGTATCGAGGGTGTAGTCGACAGTGTTCCCCGCCTGGTCCGTGAGGCCGATGAGGCGGTGGGCATCGTCGTAGCGGTACTGAATGACCGCACCATCGGGCAGCGTCACCTGTTTCAGCTGTCCGACCGGGTCATAGCCGTAGGTCGTGACCTGCGGCGAACTGCCTTCGGTCGGTGTGACCGTCACCGTCCACAGCAGACCGCGGGGCGTATACGTGTTGTCCGTGATCGCGCCGCTCGGTTGAACCGTCTGGAGCAACCTGCCCGTCTTGTCGTAGCGAGTGAACCGGGTGATATGGCCAGCGGCGTTTGTCACCGTGGCGAGGTCCCCGAACGTGTAGTACGTGGAGGAGCTGTTGTAGTACGAGTAATTCGTCGCGTACGAGCGCGGATCGGTCGCGGTGAGAACCTGACCTAGCTTGTTGTACGTCCAGGAGCGCTGCCGATTGGCGACACCGGCCTGCAGTACGGCCGAAAATCCCTTGCTGCCGTCGGCGTCCGTGGTCGCCTGCTCCACGGATTTGCATAGGACAACGAGCGGCTTGCCCGTGGGGAGCAGAGCGTCGCTTGGTGCGCAGGAGGCGAGCGTGTTTCCGGAAAACGGATCGGGCTGGCCGTTGTAGACAAAGGTCGTCAATTTGCCGGGTTCGGCGCGAGCCGTCGCAAGGCTCCACTCCGGGTGCCATCGGGTGGTGATCTTGCGACTTCCTGCAGGCAACGCCGAAACTGGAGGCGTTACGATTGAACACTGGGTGGCTGCTGGCAAGCCTTCGGCTCTAGAAGTTTCGAGATTGCGAATCGGGTCGTAGGTAAAACAGGTCCGATTCCCGACGAAGTCGTCGCGCGACAGGACACTGCCATTGGCGTCGTAGGAGAGTGCGCTAGACGCTGCCGCACAGCCTGAACCGCCGGGTTGCGAGATGCCCGTGTATCGGGTGACGCCCTGAATGACCGCGAGCCCTCGGGTCCGTGCGGCGCCCAGTGAATCCGTCGCGACGCTGCTTGACGCTCCGTAGGAGAACGCTACTTCTTCGGCGCCGCCCGAATGCTGACTGTTGACCACGCGTCCCTGGTCGTCGTACAGCCAAGTGGCGAACCGCGCACCGTTCTCATCCACGATCCCGGTCAGATTGTTTGGCCAGCGTCCGTCCTCGTAGACAAATTTTCGAAACGTCGCATCAGGCCAGGTAATCTGTACAAGATTCTTCTGTGCGTCGTATGCGAATCCGACGTCTAGGTTCGCAAACAGATAGCTTGCCTTGGTCACGACGCTAGTCGAGTCATAAGTAAGGATGACCTCTCTCGCAGTCGTCGAGTCGATCACGCCGGCAAGTCGACCTGCGTTGTCGATCTGCGTAAACGAGCCGCCACCCGCTATCGGCGTGACACCCTGGAGCATTCCTGGATTGGTGTAGGCGTCTCCAAGATAGCGGCGCGCGTCAAGGTAGTTGTCGCCTCATTTATGCAGCCAGCGGCTGCATAAGCTCTGCTTTCGAGTGGGCTGCCACGACCGAGTCGCGTTCGGGGTTGAGGGTGACCGGGCCGATGGGTGACCAGTCGCGAGTGGGG
>JBBQUT010000036.1:0-48573 GCA_038212215.1 Mycobacteriales bacterium | reverse complement strand
GCGTGACGGTATTCGTTGATCAAACCGCCGAGGATTTGCGTTGGACCAGGCCATCGGTTCCAGATAGTCGACTGACGTTCGGTGCAATTGGCGCGCGCTGGCCATGTACCGGCACCGGCCAAGAGCTCACACATCGAGCCGCTGGGCGCGCCGGGCATTGCCCGACCAGATTATCGCGGCGAGGCGCTCGGCTTCGGTCCTCCGCCAGAACCCTCAAGCGTCCCTGGCCCGGTATTCTCCGCCACCACCCGCAACGACGAAGGCATGTACTTCGCAGCCCTCACCACCACCGTGCTCGGCAACATCACACGCCACCCCCACAACTACCTCATCACCGCCGCCCCGATCGGGTTCCGGATTGAACCTCCCCCAAACCGTGGAGGCATGGCCCTGGGGCATGTCCGTACGGGCGTAACGCTCCGGGAGCGGTGTAGCGGCGAGGACCTAGGTGTGTCAGGGGGCGGCGCATAATGCAGGCCGACAGGACGGCGAGTGTGCCCGCGTCCCGCGGTCACGGTTGCCGGGCTGGAGGGCTGGTGGCGGCTGCACCGGGCGGGTCTGCGGTGATGAGGTCGGCACAAGACATGGCCTCAGCTGGCAAGACCACGATCACGATGAAGCGGACCGAGTCCGGGACACGGACGCTCAGGCGGGTCGGTACCGGCATGACCCGCCAGTACACGCTGAGGTGGAGGTAAGCCTTGCCGGACGCTGCGGCCAAGGGCGGAGCCGACGAGGCTGCCATGACGGTCCCGTCGACCATCCCGCCGGAGGAGGAACGGGGTACGGAGGTCCGGTTCAACTACAGCACCCTTTTTCCTCGGGTGCTGGCCGAAACTGGATGTTCGTTGCTGGTGTCCACCTATCAAGCGGGTCAACTCGTGGCCGTTGGCACAGCTGATGGGGAGTTGGTCTTCTCCTTCCGCGGGTTCGACCGGGCCATGGGTATCGCCGTCGGAGCGGACCGGATCGCGGTGGCAGGCAAGGGGCAGATCTGGTCACTGCCTGACCACTCGGAACTGGCCGCCGCGATCGCGCCCGCTGGCCGCTACGACAGGTGCTGGCTGCCACGCTCCTCGACCGTCACTGGCGAGCTCCAGTGCCACGAGATCGCCTGGGGGACCACCGACAGCGGTGAGCCGGACCTGTGGATCGTCAATACCCTCTTCTCCTGCCTGGCCGGCCTGGACCCCCGCTATAGCTTCGTGCCGCGCTGGCGGCCGCGGTTCATCTCTCAGCTGGCCGCGGAGGACCGCTGTCACCTGAACGGCCTGGCGATGCGAGACGGATCCCCGGGCCTTCGTTTCCGTGATGGCACCTTCCGATGAACCGGGTGGGTGGCGCAAAGTGCGCAACGACAGCGGTGCCGTGCTTGAGGTGGCCTCGGGGAGGCGGTGACCACGGGTCTGACCATGCCGCACTCCCCGCGCTGGCACGACGGGAGCCTGTTCGTCCTCAATTCTGGCATGGGTCGGCTCGAGCAAGTCGACCCATTGACCGGCCACCGCGAGAGGCAGTCGCGGTCGTGCCGGGCTACGCGCGTGTACTGGCTTTCCATCGCGATCTGGCCTTCGTGGGGCTGTCGAGGATCCGCGAGACAGCGATCTTCGGTGGCGCACCGATCGCGGCCTACCACGATCAACTCAAGCGCGGCGTCGGGGTCATCGAGCTCAGTACCGGCAACACGGTCGCGACGCTGCAGTTCGCCACCGGAGTGGAAGAAATATTCGATGTGCAGATCCTCGCCGAGGCGCGTTGTCCGAACTTCGGCGGTGCGCCCGGCGACGGGGACGAGGTCTGGCTGCTCCCTGCCCCAACGAGAATCGCTGCTGCACGGCAGTGACGCCCCGCCTGGTGCGTGGCCGTCGAGCCATCCCTGAGCCAGCGCAGACCCCTTTCCCGAGTGTTCGCGAGTGAAGGCGCCAGCCACGCATCCCTGCAGCCGAAGACCGCGCTTGATTGTGTCGCTCAGCTCACCGATGCCGGCAACACCCGCGCCAACGGCATCGGCTACGCCGTGCCCGCCCGGATCGCCGCAGACGAGTTCGCGCGATGGACAGCAACGCCGCGCCTACAACTCAACGCACAGTGCAACAACCCGCTCGGATTGGAGTGCCCCGCGAGGCCGACCCGAACATTCCGACACTCAGCGCAGGCAGGACCAGCTACGCCGACGCAGCCGGGATCGTCGCCGCGTTCGACACCCACTTCGGCGGCATCAAAACCGCGAGCTAGGCCGCAGCCTGGGAAACGCCGGGTTCGAGGCGGTCACAAGGAAGAAGCGGCTGTACCGAATCCGTCGAGGCCTCTTGACCGGCCGCGCGCACCTCACCGACCGACAACGTCAACGCCTCGAGAAATACCTCCCCGTCGGCGATCCCAGGGGGCGATCGAAACTCACTGGGGATCCGCCAGCAGGTCCGCTCGACCCAGCGACACGTTGGCGTGGCACGATCTTTAGCTGGGCGCGCGACGGCTCCGACCGGCCCCGACGCGTTGTCTGAAACACCGACGGTCATTCACCGTCCCGACCGGCGGCGGCGTCCATTGCGGCGACTGCCTACGGATAGATCTGCGCGCCGCGGCGATGATCGCGCGTGCGCAGAACGACGGCTATCGCGCCGGTCAACTGGTAGAGGGCAGGACAAGACTTTGAACACTGACCGCGCGGAACGGGCCTGCCGCCGCGACGATGTCGAGAGCGCTGGCAATAGGGCAGCTGGCGGCTACTTGGCGATGGCAACACCAAGCGAATCCGCGGCGAGGAACTTCGGCGCGCCCTTCTCGTAAAATTCTTCGATCTCCGTGATCGTGAAACCACCCTTGACCACGAGTTGGGCGATCGGTCGGTCGAGATTGCAACCGCCGAACAAGCGTTGCTGCATGCCGTTGAGGCGGTGCTGCCAACGCTGCACATCTGAGTCCGGTGCGAGACCGTGCTCGACGAAGTGCAGCCGACCGCCCGGCCTGAGAACCCGGCGCAGCTCCCGCAGCGCGGCCAGGGCGTCCGGGATCGTGCATATCGTCCAGGTGGACAGCGCGGCATCGAAGGTGTCGTCTTCGAACGGCAGGCCTTGGGCGTCCAGTCCGACCCGCTTGATCGGGACCCTGCTTGCCTCCACCCGCTTGCGCGCGAGCTTCCAGGCGAGGTCGGACGGCTCGACTGCGACGACTCGAGACACCGCGCCTGGATAGAAGTCCACGTTGTTGCCCGAGCCGAAGCCGACCTCGATGACGTCGCCACTGAGCCCAGCGCAGACTCGCTCGCGATGCGGTCGGGAGCTGTTCATGCCGCACGCCTTGTCGACGATGCGGGGCAGAACGTGCTCGCCGTAGAGACCCACGCCCTTCACCTCTCCACTCGTCGGTGTTCGCCCGACAGTAGGACAGCATGCAAGCATTGACATGAGGAATACACCCCAATCCCGTCAGGTGGACGCCGGCCAGCGCATCCCGGTGCCGTACACGCGGCAGCGCCCCGGCCCCGGTTGGTTCAGCCGAGCGCTAGTCATCCGCGTGGCGGCGAAGGTCGGTGAGGTTCTCCTCGAGCATCATGCCGCTGCGAGGTGGCCAGTTGCGGTCGGGATAGCCGGCGGTGGAGCGAATGCGCTCGATGCTCGACATCCAGGCGGCGTGATCCGCGTGATTGTGCTGCGGCCCCAGCGGTTCGACGGAACTGGTCGGCGGCCAGAGAGGTCGGCAGATTTAAGCCGACCGGCACGAACTCATCCGAAGGCACGACCGGACCGTACTGAGCTGGCGAGACCCTCTGCACTCGTGTTCTTCTCGGCGGCATGCGGGACCGGCGCCCGCGAGTCGGGAGATGAGTCACTTCCCGGCCGCGCGATAGCCCTTATCTGCGCGGTCGCACTACGCCAACAGTCTGCGCGAGATCGACGGTTCGCGGTCGGGCGACGTGAGTCTGCATCCCCGATGACGACTCGGTCTGAATTGCGTCTGGTCGAGTTCGCCGTTACGGCTGCGCCACAGATCAGGCAAGGAGGCCGTCGACGACGACCTCCAACATCGGCCCGACCGACGCTGCGGGCAGGTTTCCTTGATCGACCACACTTGCGATTCCGCCGACGAGTCGGGCGAACTGCAGCGAGTCGACGCCGGAGCGCAGATCGTCTCCGAGTTGCTCGATGACCTGAGCGTTGGCAGCCCTGAGCGTCTGACACTTCGTCCGCATCGGCGAGGTGTCGTCCTCCATCGCCAGCGTGATCTTCGCGGGACCGCCCTTGTGCACCGAGATCAGCTCGACATATTGCTCGAACCAGCGCAGCAGGAGTTCGCGCGGCGTGCCGCCCTCGGCGAGAACCTTGCCGACGGCGTCGTTCACTCGCTCGACCCATGCCTGCATCACCGCATCGACGAGGGATTCGCGGGTGGGGAAATGCCGGTACAGGGTCCCCGGACCGACACCGGCCGCCTTAGCAATGTCATCCAGCGGCGCGTCGTAACCCCGGGTGCGGAAGGCGCCCCGCGCGGCCTCGACGATCTTGTCGCGATTGCGCGCCGCGTCCGCCCGCACTGTCGGCCTCCTCGAATTTCTAAATACTTGTTGCTAAGTGGAGAGTGTCTCCGTATCGTGATTGGTGGAAGCGGAGAGTATCTCCAGATCAGTTTACGTCGGCCTTCGTCGAAACGCACGCAGGCCAGAACAGGACCTCATACAGATGTCTTCAACACTGCTCACCCGACCTGCCCCGATGGGGTCCGCACGCCGCAACCCGGCTATCGGCATGTGGGTTGTGCTTGTCGGTCAACTCATGCTCGTGCTGGACGCAACGATCGTGAACGTTGCGCTGCCGCACATCGCTTCGGACCTGCGCTTCGGCTCTGCCTCGTTGTCATGGGTCCTCAACGCCTACAGCCTCGCGTTCGGCGGCCTCTTGCTGCTCGGCGGCCGACTCGGCGACGTGCTGGGCCGACGGCGGGTATTCCTGACCGGCCTGGGACTGTTCACGGTTGCCTCCTTCGCCGGCGGGCTCGCGCGTGCGCCGTGGGAACTGGTCGCGTCGCGGGCGTTGCAGGGCGTCGGTGCCGCGTTGGCCGCGCCGTCCGTGCTCGCCCTCATCGCCACCAACGCACCAAACGAGGCCGCCCGCAACCGTGCCCTGGCAGCGTTCTCCATCATCTCCTCCGCAGGTGCAGCGCTGGGCTTGATGCTCGGCGGCACGCTCACTGACCTGGTTTCTTGGCGGTGGACCATGTACGTCAACGTGCCGATCGGTCTGGCCGTCATGGTCCTCGTCCCCAGACTGGTCAACGAGACCGCGCGGCGCCACGGTCGATTCGATTTCGTCGGCGCGGGCTCCGCGACCGCTGCTGCGGTATCCATCGTGTGGACGGTCATCAACGCGCCCGAGCACGGTTGGGGCAGCGCGCGCACCATCGGCGGCTTCGTTCTCGGAGCTGCGCTCCTGGTTGTGCTAGCAGTCACCGAGCGTCGGCACCCGCATCCGCTGTTGCGCCCTACGCTACTGCGCAGCCCGCAGCGGCTCGCCGGGCTCGTCGCGATGGCCGCTGTCTACGGCGGCATGCTCGCGACGTTCTTCCTCACCGTGCAATTGCTCTCGCACCAGTTCGGCTACAGCCCAATCCGGTCCGGCGTGGCGTTCCTGCCCGTGCCGCTCGGAGTGTTCACGATGGCGCGGCTGGCACCCCGGCTAGTCGCGCGGGTCGGACCGGCACCGTTGATCGCCGCTGGTGCCGCGAGCGTGTTCGTCGCGATGGGCCTACTGGTCGGCGTCAACGTCTCCACCAGCTACACGGCGGGCGTCTTCCCATCGTTGTTGCTGCTGGGCCTGGGCGCGGGCGCAAGCTTCATGCCGATCACGGTCCTCGCCCTCGACGGCGTCGAGCCCGAGCACACCGGAGCAGCCTCCGGCCTCCTGCAGACCATGCAACAGCTGGGCGGAGCCGTCGGGCTCGCGGTGGTCGCCTCGGTTTTCGCCGGACGCAGCGCTCATGGCTTCGACCCAGCGCTACAAGCCGGCTACGGTGCGGCAACGGCGCTGGCCGCTATCGCACTCGCCAGCGGTCTAACTCTGCTCGCACGCCGAAACCTCGCCACCACGTGATCCCTTGAAAACGATGTGCCGAAGCGGAATCGCACGAGCTACCCCATCATCGAGCGATTCATATGCGGGCGTGTCCAAATAGGCACCGGCCGCACGGATCGACGGCTCTGGCGTGGTCCCCGGGGTCAATCCGAAGATGTCCGACTGTCTGGACAGCGACGCGTCCGGCTCGATCGTTTCCACTTCCCTTGCTGCTTGCATGGGGGAGCGTCCCCAGCTTGCACCTCCCACAAGCCCCGACTTTGGGGCCCTCGGATCAGCGGGACGATCCCGTGGTGCACTGATGGCGCACAAATTCGACGACTGAAAGCGTTATCTGACCCGCATTTGAGGGCTGTAGATGTGGGCAAGGGGGGAGTTGAACCCCCACGTCCTTTCGGACACACGGACCTGAACCGTGCGCGTCTGCCATTCCGCCACTTGCCCGGCTTGTCCGCGGCTTAACCCGGACTTATGACAACGCGCAACGGTAGCACGGCGGCGGGCGCGCTTTTCCGGTGCGAGCGGTCCGCCAGATAGACTGATGCGTCGCGTGCAGAGGAGCGCGTCGCACCAAGTTTCGGTTCGTGTCCGACCACGCCGACAAGGGAGTCTGACGTGAGCGAGCGCAGCGAGCGAACAAGTGTGATCGGCCTCTGGCGGCCGGTTGAAGCGAAGCGAGACCGGACGTGAGCGAGCGCAGCGAGCGAACAAGTGTGATCGGGCTTTGCCGGCCGAATGAGCGTAGCGAGGCTCGGGCGTGCGAGCGCAGCGAGCGAACAAGTGTGATCGGGCTTTGCCTTCCGAACGAGCGTATCGAGCGGGCCGCGGCGTGAGCTTGGTCCAGCGTTTCGAACGCCGCCTGGAGGGACTCGTCGGCGGCGCGTTCGCGCGTGTCTTCAAGGGCCAGGTCGAGCCCGTCGAAATCGGCACTGCGTTGCAACGCGAAGCCGCCGACCACAAGAATGTGATGGGTAGCGGGCAGGTGCTCTGCCCCAACCGCTACCGAGTGACGCTGTCCCCGTCCGACCACGAGCGGCTCACGCCCTGGGAGGTGCAACTCACCAACTCCTTGGCCGAGTTGATCCAGGAATACTTGGACGAGAACCGATGGAACACGGTTGGTGACGTCGAGGTCTATCTGGCTCGTGACGAGCAGTTACACACCGGCGTCTTCGGGGTCGCGTCACGGATGGAGCCGGGCGCCCCGCCACGCCGACGTCCGCACGATTCGCTGTCCATGCCGGTGATGCAGGCCCAGCCGGGTGGGCGCGCGATGCCGGCGATGCCCGCGCCGCAGCAGTTCGCCCCGGCCGGGTATCCGCCGCGCCCCGATCCGGACGGGCAGTTCGCACCCCAGCAGCCCATTCGACGCCAGCCTCCTCAGGGGCAGCCGCCGCGCCCCTCCCCGCCCCGACGTCCGGGCGCGACACTTGTCGTCGACCAGACGAACGAGCGATTCGAACTGCGTCCCGGCAGCAATGTGATCGGACGCGGCTCCGACGCCGACCTGCAACTCATGGACCAGGGCGTGTCGCGTCGGCACGTCGATATCCAGTACGACGGCTCGCGCGCGACGATCTACGACCTGGGTTCGACGAACGGCACCAACGTCAACGGGCACGAGGTCGGCAGCCACGTGCTACGTCACGGAGATGTGCTGCGCATCGGGCACTCCCGCATCGTGTACCACCAGGAACAGCGATGAGCGCGCGACGCTTCACGACTCTCGGGTGGCGCGCGTGAACTCGGCCCTCGCCCTCCAGTTGATGCGTTTCGGCTTCCTCGCGCTGCTCTGGCTGTTCGTGTTCGCCTCGATCCGGGTGATCCGCGGCGACCTGCGCGCGGCCGGACAACCACGCGTGGCCACGCCACCACCGGCCCGCCGAACGGGGGCGAAGGCGTCCCCGCAAGGCGCATCCGCTCGCGGACCGAGCCAGCTCATCGTGACCGAGGGTGGACTATCCGGCACGCGTATCGGCCTCACCGGCGCGCCCGTTCTGATCGGACGGGCCAACGACTCGACGCTAGTACTCACCGACGACTACGCGAGCACCAGGCATGCCCGGATCAGCCAGCAGGACGGCACGTGGGTAGTCGAGGACCTAGGTTCGACCAACGGCACCTACCTCGGCCAGCGCAAGCTGGACGGCCCGGCACAGATGGATGTTGGCGTCCCGCTGCGCATCGGCAAGACCGTCCTGGAGCTGCGCTAGATGAGCGGCGGCCAGTAGCGATGGCGCTCATCCTGCGCTATGCGGTGCGCTCGGACCTCGGCCTGGTCCGCGGCAACAACGAGGACTCGGTGTATGCCGGCCCACGGCTGCTGGCGATCGCCGACGGCATGGGTGGGCACGCCGCGGGCGAGGTCGCCAGCAAGATCGTCATCAGTACGCTCGAGCCGCTCGATGACGACCGTGCGCCCCGCGATCTCATGACCGCGCTGCGTGAAAGCGTTCTGGAGGCGAACCAGCGCATCGCCGATGCCGTCGAGAGCGACGACAACCTCGACGGCATGGGGACGACGCTCACCGCCCTGCGCTTTGTCGGCTCGCAGGTCGGCCTAGTGCACGTGGGCGACTCGCGTGCCTACCTGCTGCGCAATGATCTGCTCGCGCAGATCACCCACGACGACACCTACGTCCAGTACCTCGTCGACTCCGGGAAGCTGACGGCGGACGAGGCAAAGGATCACCCGCGCAAGTCAGTGATCCTGCGGGCGCTGCGCGGCACCGAGGTGGACCCGGACATCGCGATCCGGGAGGCCCGCGCGGGCGATCGCTACCTGCTGTGTTCGGACGGGCTGTCCGACGTCGTCTCCTCCGCCACCATCGCGGAGACGATGCATATCGCCGACCCGCAGGAATGCGCCGACCGGCTGGTCGAACTGGCCCTTCGCAGCGGCGGACCCGACAACGTCACGGTCATCGTTGCCGATGTCGTGAACGCCAGGCCGGGCGACGTCATCGACGACATGCCCGTGGTCGCCGGTGCCTTTGTGGATCCATCCGCCGCCGATGTTCCAGGCTCGGACACGCCGGCCGAGCGTGCCGCGGACATGTACCGCGCCAGGCCGGGGCCGGTCGCCGCTGCGCCGCCGAAGCGCAGGCGCAGATTCTGGCGCATCCCGCTGACGATTCTGATCGTGCTGGTGGTCATCGGCGGCGGGCTCGGCGCGACCTACGCGTGGGCCCAGACGCAGTACTACGTCGGACATGCCGGGGTCGAGGTGGCAATCTATCGCGGCGTGAACGCCTCGTTCGGCCCGCTGAAGTTCTCCGAGGTGTACCAGAGCACCGATCTCAAGTTGCGTGATCTGAACCCGTCCTGGCGCCAGCAGGTCGAATCGGGAATCGCGGCCAAGAGCAGGTTCGACGCACGCGACATCGTGCTGCGCCTGCACGACGAACTCAAACCGCTGTGTCCGCTCCTGCCGACGCCGGGGCTGACGCCGAGCGTATCCCCGACGCAGCCGACGACGAGCACCCCCAACCGCAGCCGGAAACCGGCGCCGCCCGCCACCACCCGCCGCTCGTCCGTGAGCGCATCGCGCTCGCCCGTAGCACGCAGCAGCGTGCCGCGCTCGGTCCAGGTGCTGCCGACCTCCGTCACGGCGACGCCCACGCCCACGCTGACGCCGACGACCCCCAGCCCAACCCCGGCCGGCTCAGGGTGCCGCAACCCGTGAGCGCCCCCGTGACGCAGCCGCGCTACCCGACGCGCCGCAACGCCGAGTTGGTGCTACTCGTTTTCGCCGTGCTGATCGTCGTCGCCGCCGAGGCCGCTGTCGAGGCCACCCGCGACGGGCACTTCTCCAGCCATTTGATCACCTACGCTGCGGTTCCGATCGGCGTCGGGCTGGTCGCGCACCTGGTGATCCGCCGCGTCGCTCCGTACGCCGACCCGCTGTTGCTGCCGATCGCCGTCCTGCTCAATGGACTGGGCCTGGTGATGATCCATCGCCTGGACCTCGGTCTGAAGCAACAAGCCGATCAGAATGGGGGCACGTTCAGCGCGGCGGCGCCGACCCAGGTGTTGTGGACCGCGATCGGAGTGGCGCTGTTCGTGGGGTTGATCGTGCTGGTCCGCGATCACCGCATCCTGCAGCGCTACGCCTACACCCTCGCTCTGGTCGGACTGGTCTTCCTGCTGCTGCCGACCATCCTTCCGGCCCGCTTCGCCGAGGTGAACGGCGCCCGGATTTGGATCCGGCTCGCCGGGTTCTCGATCCAGCCCGGCGAGTTCGCCAAGATCCTGCTGACGATCTTTGGTGCGGCCTACCTGGTAGCCAAGCGTGACGTGCTTTCGCTGGCCGGACGCCGTCTCGGCTTCTCCCTGGGCCGGCGCTTCATCGGTTTCGACCTCCCGCGCGGGCGCGATTTCGGTCCGGTGCTCGCCGCCTGGTTGATCTGCATCGCGGTGCTCGTCCGCGGGCACGACCTCGGCACGTCCCTGCTGTTCTTCGGGCTGTTCATCGTGCTGCTCTACGTCACGACGGAACGGGTGAGCTGGGTCGTGATCGGGGTGCTGCTGTTCGCGGTCGGCGCCTACGTGTCCTACAAGCTGTTCGGGACGGTGCAGACTCGGGTCGGGGTCTGGCTGCACGTGTTCGACGCGGTGCACGACCAGGACGGCTACCAGCTACGTCAGTCGCTGTTCGGGCTCGGCACCGGCGGCGTGTTCGGCACCGGTCTCGGCGCCGGTCATCCGGAACTCGTGCCGTTGCCGGCGACCGACTTCATCATCTCCTCCTTCGGGGAGGAGACCGGCCTGTTCGGAGCTGTCGCGATCCTGATGCTGTACGTGCTTTTCGTCGCTCGCGGTCTGGCTACCGCCCTGTCCGTGCGTGACGCGTTCGGCAAGCTGTTCGCGACCGGGCTGTCGTTCCTGGTCGCGCTGCAACTGTTCGTCGTCATCGCCGGTGTGACGCGCCTCCTGCCCGAGACCGGACTTACTACCCCGTTCTTGTCCTACGGCGGGTCGTCGCTGCTGGCGAACTGGTTGCTGCTGGCGCTGTTGCTGCGCGTGTCCGACGCAGCGCGGCGTCCGGCGACCGCACCGCCAGCCCGTCCGGCCGGCGAAAAGGTAGGTGTCCCCGGGTGAACCGGTCCATCCGCAAGGTCGCCGTAGCGCTCGTCGTGCTCCTCGCGGCGCTGTTCGTGAACCTCAACTTCGTCCAGGTGGTCAAGGGCAGTGAGTTGCGCGACGATTCGCGTAATCGCCGTGTGCTGTTGAACGAGTATGCGAGCCCGCGCGGCGACGTCAACGTCCAGGGAACCGCGATCGCGCACTCCAAGGCGACCAGCGACGACCTGAAGTATCTGCGGGTATATCCGCAGGGTCGCCTCTACGCGGCGGTGAGCGGCTATTACTCCTTCATTTACGGCACCAGCGGGATCGAACAGGCCGAGGACGGCGTGCTGTCCGGAAACTCCGACAAGCTCTTCGGCTCCCGTGTCAGCGACCTGCTGACCGGTCGCAACCAGCGCGGCGGAAGCGTCGAACTCACCTTGGACAAGGCCGCGCAGCAGGCGGCGTATGCCAACCTGGTCAAGGACAATCGCGGTAACGCGCGAGCCGGGGCGGTCGTCGCGCTCGATCCGGCCACCGGCGCCATCCTGGCCGCGGTCAGCTCGCCGTCCTTTGACCCGTCGTTGCTGAGTTCACACAATTCCCGGACCATCCAGCGGACCTGGACATCGCTTCGACCGGACTCGGCCACCAGCCCGCTGGTCAACCGTGCGTTGCAGCAGCGCTACCCGCCGGGCTCGACTTTCAAGACAATCGTGTCTGCCGCGGCATTGAAGGACGGCGTCACTGCAGAAACGAATCTGATCTCGCCCAACGGCTACTTTCCCGAGACCGGCGCGACCGGGCCGTGCAATGGCACGAACCCCGCCTGCGTCCAGAACTTCGGTGGTGAGAGCTGCCACGGCGGCAAGACTGCGACGTTGACCTACGCCTTCGCCAAGTCCTGCAACACCACCTTCGCAGCCTTGGCGGTGGAGAAGCTGGGTGGGCGGAAGATCGCCGACGAGGCGAAGCTGTTCGGCTTCGACAGCACCACGGCATTGCAGGTTCCGCTGAGCGTCGCGACCTCGACCGTCGGCACCAGAGCTGACCTGAGCAGGAACGGCTTCCTGGCCCGCACTGCCTTCGGTCAGCAGGACGTCTCGATGACGCCGCTGCAGGGGGCAATGATCGCGAGCGCGGTCGCTGATGACGGCATCCTCATGCAGCCCTACCTCGTTGACAAGGAAGTGGCGCCCAACTTGTCCGTGCTGAACAAGACCGAACCGACGCAGTTGAGCCAGGTGCTCGACCCTGACTTGGACCACAACCTGCAGTCGATGATGGAGGCGGTCGTGACCGCGCCAGAGGGCACTGGGCACCCGGCGCGCATCACCGACATCCCCGGTGTCGCGGTCGGCGGCAAGACCGGCACGGCCGACACGGGGCGCACGTTGCCCAACGGCCGCGCCGAGGCGCCGCACGCCTGGTTCATCGGTTACGCGATGCAAAACGGCGTCGCGAAGATCGCGGTCGCTGTGCTCATCGAGCACGGCGGCGTGCAGGGCAACGAGACCACCGGCGGGGAGGCCGCGGCGCCAGTCGCCAAGGCAGTCATGGAGGCCTATCTGAGGGCACACCCGGGGAATTGAGCGGCGTATCGACTCCTACCTAGCACACTGACGAACACGACGAAGGAGCAGTGAGGTCCTCCCATGATGCAGCCCCGACTGGTCGGTGGCCGGTACGAGCTCGGCGAGCTCATCGGCTACGGCGGTATGGCCGAGGTGCACAAGGGACGTGACTCGCGGCTCGGCCGCGACGTCGCGATCAAGGTGCTCCGGCCCGACCTCGCCCGCGATCCGTCGTTCCTGAACCGGTTCCGCCGTGAGGCCCAGGCGGCCGCCGGGCTGAACCATCCGTCCATCGTGTCGGTGTACGACACCGGTGAGGACACCACGTCCGAGGGCACCACGCAGCCCTACATAGTCATGGAATTCGTCGAGGGGCGGACTCTGCGCGACATCCTCAAGTCCGAGGGACGGCTGCCCGCGCGCCGCGTGATGGAGATCGGCGCCGACGTGTGCGGCGCTCTCGACTTCAGCCACAAGCACGGCCTGATCCACCGCGACGTCAAGCCGGCCAACGTCATGATCACCGAAGCGGGCGCGGTCAAGGTGATGGACTTCGGCATCGCGCGCGCGATCTCGGACAACGCAGCCACCGTCACCCAGACCGCGAACGTCATCGGGACAGCGCAGTACCTGTCGCCCGAACAGGCTCGCGGCGAGAACGTCGACGCCCGCTCCGACGTGTATTCGACCGGCTGCCTGCTCTACGAACTCGCGACCGGGGTACCGCCATTCCAGGGTGACTCCCCGGTCGCGGTGGCCTACCAGCATGTTCGCGAGAACGCCGCGGCGCCGTCCACCCGGGTTGCAGAATTGCCGCGCGCGTTGGATTCCATCGTCATGAAGGCACTCGCGAAGAACAAGTTCAACCGGTACCAGACAGCCGCAGAGATGCGCACCGACCTGCAGCGCGCGCTGGCCGACCAGCCGGTCAGCGCCGAGGCCATCATGACCGACGCTGAACGCACTCAGATCATCGCGCGCACGCCGCCCCCGCCGCTCATCCTGCCGCCGCGGCACAGCGATCAGGAGGGCGACCGCTCGCGCAGTGGGCCGGTCTGGGCGGCGATCGTCATCGCGTTGCTCATCGTCATCGCAGCCGCCGGCTTCGGCATCTACAAGCTCGGCGCGGGCGGGTCGAGCAGCACACCGACCGCGCAAACAGCTCTTGTCCCGGCCGTCATCGGTGACAGCCCGGCGACAGCGACCGCGAAGTTCAGCAACGCCAAGCTGACTCTCAAGGCAGACGTCGCGACAACCACCACCAACGGGCCGTGTGACGACGGTTCGACGCCGACCTCGGACGGCGGTGTCTGCAAGCTCGTGGACGCCGGCCAGAACAAGGTCGACATCGGTTCCTCGATCGCCGAAGGCTCCACCGTGTTGTACCAAACTTACGTCCAGTCCAAGGCGATCGTGCCGCCGGTCGAGGGGCTGAGCATTGCCGAGGCGCAGGCTGCGCTGAAGACGGCCGGTCTCACCGGCAAGCGAAAGAATGTCAATAATTCGGCGCCCGAGGGGCAGGTTCTGAGTTCAAACCCTGCGGTGAACACGCCTGTCGCGAAGGGCAGCACGGTGGTGCTGACCGTGTCCACCGGCCAGGTCATTCTGCCCGACGTCACCGGCCAGAAGGTGAGCGGGGCGAAGGCCGCGATCAACGGCAAGGGCTTCGCCATCGTGCACACCGACGCGACCCAGACCACGCCCGACAAGAACAAGGACGGCACCGTCGCATCGGTGGATCCCACGCCCGGCCTTGCGTACAAAACCTCGACCGAGATCAACCTGACGATCTATCAGTACAAGAAGCCCGCGCCGACCTGCACCACCAATACCCCCACGCCCACAACGACGACGCAGCCGTTGGGCTCGCCCACGCCCACCGGCTCGCTGACGCTCACGATCACGCCGTCGGCCACTTCGACGTTGCCGCCCTGCTAGCCCGAATGGTGCGGTGGCTCGCTCGGCAGGGTCACGACCGCTTGCAGGCCCGGCTTGCCGTCGGGACGCTCAGCCAGGCGTACCGTGCCGCCGTGCGCGCGGACCAGATCGCGCACGATCGGCAGCCCGAGCCCGCTACCTCCGGACGAGCGCGAGCGTGAGGCCTCGAGCCGGTAGAAGCGGTCGAAGACCTTTCCCCGCTCGGCGACTGGGATCCCCGGCCCGTCGTCGGTCACGGTCAACGTGACGACGTCGCCCGGCACGGTGCTGGCGATGCCGACGTCGACGACATCGGCGGCATGGCGGACTGCGTTGTCCAGCAGGTTGATCACGATCCGGCGCACGGCGTCCGGATCACCGTTGAGTGTGATAGCAGGCAGTTCGCCGGTCCGGACCGGCACGCGCGCGTGCCGATAGCCGCTGACCACGGTGGCGACGAGGTCGTCCACGCGCACCTGTTCGTAGCGCCGCGCCATGCGCGGCGCCTCGTCCATGCGCGCCAGCGCGAGCAGATCCCCGACGAGGCGGTCCAGTCGCCCGACATCCTCGAGCACCTCGTCGATGAAGCTGGGCCAATCGCCATCCGGCCCGATCCGCTGGGCAACCTCGAGCTGCACCCGCAACGAAGCGAGTGGCGAGCGCAGTTCGTGCGCGGCGTCACCGACGAAGGTGCGCTGGCGCGCAGTCGCCGAATCGATGCGGTCGAGCATCGCGTTCAGGGTGATCGCGAGGCGATGGATCTCGTCCTGCGCGCCGGGCACAGGCAGGCGCTGATCGGCCAGTCCGGCCGCGCTGATGTCGGCTGCGCCGTGGCGAAGCGCCGCCACCGGACGCAAGGTCAGGGCAACGACGAAGTAGGTGGCCAATCCCATCAGCAGAACGGCGAGCGGCCCGCCGATCAGGGCCGCACGCGTCAGCACCCGGATGCTGTCGTCGATGCGGGACAGGTCGGTGGCCACGATGACCGTGAACACGCCCTCCTTATGGGCCAGCACGCGCAACCCGACGCCCGTAGTCGGGCTGGTGATGTTGAAACGCTGGCCGTCCCGAGCGGCGGCGAGATCCTCGGGGTCGAGCAGCGGAGTGAACCGGTCCGAGCCGGGCGACGCGGCGACCACGACGTTGCGGGCGTTGACGACCTGGACCTCGGTGACCCCACCGGTGGATGGCCGGACGGTCTTGCGCTGCGGATGCGTGCCGATCTGCTCCGCGATGTCGTTGGCCGTCTTCTGCGCGGAGGAGTCGAGCACGTTCAGCAGGGCGTAGCGCTGCAAGGTCAACACCAGCACGGCGCCGGTCAGGACGGCGATGCTGAACAGTGCGGTGGCGAGCAGGGTCAGCCGGGCCCGCAGCGACTGGCGGGCCCACCAGCGGGCGGGCGAGGACAGCACTGCGGCGACAGCAGACACCGTCGTGACGTTAGTGGGCTGTCCGGGAAATGACCTGGCGCCGCCTCAGTTGGCGACGGCAGGTTCCGGTGTCAATCGGTACCCGGCGCCCCGTACCGTCTGCAGCGTCTGCCTGCCGAACGGGGTGTCGATCTTGCGGCGCAGGTACCCGACATAGACCTCGACGACATTGGCGTCGCCCTCGTAGTGGGCGTCCCAGACGTGGTGCAGGATATCGGCCTTGCTGACCGCGTCGCCTGCCCTGCGCATCAGGAACTCCAGCAGCGAGAACTCGCGCGGCGTGAGCTCGACGGACGTACCCGCGCGATGCACCGTGTGCGCTGCAGGGTCCAGGATCAGGTCGTCGACAGTCAGCGCGGCCGGGCGCGGCTGTACCCCACGGCGCAGCAGCGCCCGGATACGAGCCAGCAGCACGACGAAGGAGAACGGCTTGGTGAGGTAGTCGTCGGCGCCCAGATCGAGGGCATCGGCTTCGTCGTACTCGCCGTCCTTAGCGGTCAGCATCAGGATCGGCACCCAGTTGTGCACGGCACGCAGTTGCTCGATGACGCGATACCCCGACAGGCCCGGGAGCATGATGTCCAGAATCACCGCGTCGTACGTGGACTCCTGCGCCATGTGCAGCCCGTCCGGACCGGTGTGCGCCAGGTCCACCGTGAAACCCTCGGTAGAAAGACCGCGCTGCAACGCCGACGCCAAGCGCGCCTCGTCCTCCACAATCAGCAATCGCACGTGTTCTCCTTCAGCAGCAGGCGCCGGTCGCCACCACCAACAGTCCACCCACTATGCCGCTGCCGACGCGGTCTCTCAGACTTTCCACAGCCGGCGATTCACTGCAGGTAGCCCTCGACCTCGTTGACCGAACGCTCGCTCGCGGCGTCGGGGCTCTCGCCGAGATCTTCGCGAGCGCGTCGCTGGCGCAGCAGGTCCCAGGCCTGGTCGAGCTGCTGTTCGAGCGTTTGCAATCGCGCGCGTCGCTCGCCGTCGAGCCCGTGGTGGCCGGCGCGCAACTGCTTCTCCTCCTCCACCAGCTCATGAATGTGCGAGAGGATGCTCTTATCGTCCATGCCGGCTGATCCTACGGATGGCCGGGCGACGCGGCCTAAAGTGAGTCGCGCCAGTCGAGCCACTTCTGCAGGCGGGACAAGTTGTAGTCGGGGCCGCCGGCGCCAACCGTGAACAACGTGACTCCGGCTTCGATCAAGGCCGGACCGATCTTGGCCGGGTCGCCCTCTGGCGTCCCCACCGACCGCTCGATCTCGGACGGATCGCGGCCGACGGCGGCGCAGTGATCGGCGAGGATCCGCGACTTTCGCGTGAGCGTCGCGATGTCACTGAAGGAGTGCCAGATGTGCGCATGCTGGGCGACCATACGCAGCGTCTTCTTCTCTCCTCCGCCACCGATCAGTACCGGGATCTGGCGGGTCGGCGGCGGGCTGAGCTTCGCGAAGCGAGCCTCGATCCGAGGTAGTGCACCGGCCAGATCGTCGAGCCGGCCACCGGCCGTCCCGAAGTCATAGCCGTACTCGTCGTAGTCCTTCTCGAACCAGCCAGAGCCGATCCCGAGGATCAACCGGCCGTCGCTCATGTTGTCGACCGTGCGGGCCATGTCCGCGAGCAGTTCGGGGTTGCGGTAGCTGTTGCACGTGACCAGCGCGCCGATCTCGACGCGGCTGGTCTGCTCGGCCCAGGCCCCGAGCATCGTCCAGCATTCGTAGTGCTTTGCGTCGGCGTCGCCGTACAGCGGGTAGAAGTGGTCCCAGTTGAAGAGCACGTCCACGCCGGAGTCTTCCGCACGGCGCACCGTGTCGCGGATGGCGGCGTAGTCGGCGTGCTGGGGTTGCAGTTGCATGCCGATGCGGATCGGCCGTGAGCTCATGTCGCTGACGTTACCCAGGGCCGCACCTGCATCAGCGCGCCGGGGACGCAGGGTGACCCGGCGATCTTCGGGTGATGCGGTCAATGATCAGCGCAGGCTCAGGCAGCCCGGCGACATTCATTCATTCGGGTGGTCCCAGGTCACCGGGCGCATGAAGATCGCGCAGCGGAATGAGCCGCGCGCACATGTTCTGGCGTCGCGATCACCGGGGTCTGGTAGACCGTCTCTATGCTGGCCTCGCGCGCGTCCTGCGGCCGCCATCGTGCTCGCCACCACCCTGGTAATGCGAGGGTCCGGCGAGTTTCGGCCACGACCGCGCGGGTGAGCGCGCATGTCCAGTGATCCGCGCGAGCTGATCGGCGACTGGTCGCTCGCGCGACGGATCACCGACCGCCGCACCGCTCTGCACGGCACTGTCCGAGGCACGCTGCGAATCACGCCCGAGTTGCGCTGGCGCGAGTCGGGTGAGCTTTCGTGGGGCGGCGCGCTGCTGCCCGTCACGCGTGAGCTGCTGATCGCCGCCGACGACGGCGGGTGGACGGTGTTTTTCGAGGACGGGCGGGTGTTTCATCCGTGGCGCCCGGGTGAGATCGTGGTGCACCCGTGCCGCGCCGACACCTATCGGGGCTTGATCGACGTCCGCGGTGACCGGCTGCGTGTGCTGTGGGATGTCGCGGGACCGACCAAGGATCAGCGCATCGTCAGCCGATGTGTGCGGCTGAGCCGTTAGCGCAGCAGATCGCGCACAGCTACCGTCTCGTCTCGACCCGGGCCAACGCCGATCGCCGAGATCGGCGCGTTGATCATGCTTTCGAGCACGGTTACATAGTCGCGGGCGCTGCGCGGCAGTTCGCGAACGCTGCGGGCGCCCGAGATGTCCTCGTGCCAGCCTGGAAAGGTCTCATAGATCGGCACCGCGCGGGCGAACTCGGCTTGCGTCATCGGCATCTCGTCGTGGCGCACCCCATCCACCTCGTAGGCCACGCACACCGGAACCTCGTCCAGACCGGTGAGCACGTCAAGCTTGGTGAGCACGAAATCGGTGACGCCGTTGATCCGGGCGGCATAACGCGCGACGACCGCGTCGAACCAGCCGCAGCGGCGCGGACGGCCCGTGGTCGTGCCGAATTCGGCACCGTTGTTGCGCAGGATCTCGCCCCTGACGTCGAGCAGTTCGGTAGGGAAGGGGCCTTCCCCGACCCGTGTCGTGTAGGCCTTCACGATGGCAATGACGCCGGTGATCCGGGTCGGTGCGATCCCGCTGCCGGTGCAGGCACCGCCGGCAGTCGCGTTGGACGAGGTGACGAACGGGTAGGTGCCGTGGTCGACGTCGAGCAACGTCGCCTGCCCGGCCTCCAGCACGATCGTCTTGCCTTCGCTGAGCATCCGGTCCAGCAGCAGCGAGGTGTCAGCGACCATCGGGCGTAGCCGCTCGGCGTAGCCGCCTAGTTCGGCCACCACCGCGTCCACGTCGAACGCCTTTCGGTTGTAAATCTTGACCAGCGTCTGGTTCTTCAGATCCAGCGCTCCGGTGACCTTGGCCCGCAGCACGTCCTCGTCGAAAAGGTCCTGCACCCGGATGCCGATGCGCGACATCTTGTCTGCGTAGGTCGGCCCGATGCCGCGCCCGGTGGTGCCGAGCTTGGCATTGCCGAGGAACCGCTCGGTCACCTTGTCCAGCGTGCGGTTGTAGGGCGCGATGACGTGTGCCGAAGCGCTGACGACCAGCCGGGACGTGTCGACACCCCGCGCGTCCAGGCCGTCGATTTCCTCGAACAGCACGCCGAGGTCGACGACGACACCGTTACCGATGATCGGGATGCAGCCCGGCGTCAGGATTCCGGACGGCAACAGGTGCAGCGCGTACTTCTCTGCGCCGATCACGATCGTGTGACCGGCGTTGTTACCGCCGTTGAACTTGACGACCGCGTCCACGCGGCTGCCGAGCAGGTCGGTTGCCTTGCCCTTGCCTTCGTCGCCCCACTGGGCGCCGACGAGCACGATTGCGGGCATGACTCACCTCATTGTCTCGGCGCCCATCTCTCCTGGCCCATTCTCCCAAGCCCGGTGAGAGGGTAGTCGACGGCTGACGGCATCGGCCCTAGGGTGTGCCGAATGAACCCTGGGCCGACGAAGTTCCTGCTGGACGAGAGTCAGCAGCCCACCCGCTGGTACAACGTGCTCGCCGACCTCCCGACCCCGCCGCCACCCGTGCTGCACCCGGGCACCTTGCAGCCGGTCGGGCCGGACGATCTGGCCCCGCTGTTCCCGATGGAACTCATCGAACAGGAGGTCACCGGCGAGCGATACGTCGACATCCCTGGCGCGGTGCTCGACGTCTACCGGCTGTGGCGGCCCTCGCCGCTGTACCGGGCGCACCGGCTGGAGAAGGCACTCGACACCCCGGCGCACATCTACTACAAGTACGAGGGCGTGTCACCTGCCGGCTCGCACAAGCCGAACACGGCCGTCCCGCAGGCGTATTACAATGCTCGCGCCGGTATCCGCCGGCTCACCACTGAGACCGGTGCTGGCCAGTGGGGCACCGCGCTGGCATTCGCGTGCGCACAATTCGGGTTGGCCTGCGAGATCTGGCAGGTCCGCGCGTCCTACGACCAGAAGCCCTACCGCCGCATGATGATCGAGACATTCGGCGGCCTCGTACACCCGTCGCCGTCCACGCTCACCGAGGCGGGACGCGCGGTGCTCGCCGAGCATCCGGATTCGACCGGCTCGCTCGGCATTGCGATCAGCGAGGCGGTCGAGATCGCGGCGCAGAATGCCGACACGAACTATGCGTTGGGCAGCGTGCTCAACCACGTCCTGCTGCACCAGACCGTGATCGGCGAGGAAGCGCTGCTGCAACTCGCCATGGCCGGTGAGATGCCTGACCTGATCGTCGGGTGCACCGGCGGCGGGTCGAACTTCGGCGGCCTGGTCTTCCCGTTCCTGCGGGAGAAGCTGGCCGGGCGCATAGCGCCGGTGATCCGGGCGGTCGAACCGGCGGCGTGCCCGTCGCTGACGCGGGGTGTGTACGCCTACGACTTCGGCGACACCGCAGGCATGACGCCGCTGATGAAGATGCACACGCTCGGGCACGACTTCATCCCGGACCCGATCCACGCAGGCGGGCTGCGCTATCACGGGATGAGCCCGTTGATCAGCCACCTCAAGGAAGAGGGCTTGCTGGAGGCCGTCGCCAAGACCCAGCGCGAATGCTTCAGCGCCGGAGTGCAGTTCGCGCGCACCGAAGGCATCGTCCCGGCGCCGGAGCCCACGCACGCCATCGCGGCAACCATCGAGGAGGCGCTGCGGTGCAAGCAGACCGGCGAGACCAAGGTGATCCTCACCGCGCTGTGCGGGCACGGACACCTGGATCTGCCGGCCTACGACGCGTACCTTTCCGGCGCTATGCAGGATCGCGAACTGGACCAGGCCTCGATCACCACGGCTACGGACAGGTTGCCGCTCGTCCCCGCCTGAGAGCGGCGCAACCCGAAAGCGCCGTCAGACCGACAGCACGGCGCTCGCCTCCGGATCGCTGTCGGCGAGTAGGTGCGCGCACCGGGCCGCCTCGTCGTCCTCGCCGATCTGCGCTGCCGCTTGGCCCAGCGCGTGCAACGCACGTAGGAAGCCCCGATTGGGCTCGTGCTGCCACGGGATCGGGCCCTGCCCCTTCCAACCGGCTCGCCGCAGCGCGTCCAGGCCGCGGTGGTAACCGGTACGCGCGAAGGCGTAGGCCGGCACCGGCTGGCCGCCTGCCAGCGCGCTCTCGGCAAGCGTCGCCCACGCCGCGGACGACGCCGGATGACCGGCCGCCACCGCCGTCGGGTCGTCGCCCGCCGCGAGCAACGCCACTGCCGGATCCTCGGGCAGCAGCGTGGGTGGCGCGAGCAGGTTGCCGAACGACGTCATGAGTGAGCCTCGCGAGCGAATGACCAATAGGCATGGCCTTCGGCGGCCGGAGCGCAGCGACGGTCGGTCATGAGTGAGCCTCGCGAGCGAATGACCAATGGGCGGCCGGAGCGCAGCGGAGGGCGGTCACTAGGAGCCCGTTGGCGAGGTGCCGGCTGAGAGCAACGCTTCGCAGGCCTGCTGCACGCGCGCGGCCATCCCGGTCTCGGCGAGCTTGAGGTATGAGCGCGGGTCGTAGGCCTTCTTGTTGCCGACCTCGTCGTCGACCTTGAGCACGCCGTCGTAATTGGTGAACATGTGCCCGGCGATTTCGCGGGTGAAGGCGTACTGGGTGTCGGTGTCGACGTTCATCTTCACCACGCCGTAGCTCACGGCGGCGCGGATGTCATCCAGATCTGAGCCGGAGCCGCCGTGGAAGACCAGATCGAACGGCGCGTCCTTGCCGCTCTGCTTGCCGACCGCGGCCTGGATCTCCTTGAGAATCTCGGGGCGCAGCTTGACCATGCCCGGCTTGTAGGCACCGTGCACGTTGCCGAAGGTTGCCGCGAGCAGGTAGCGCCCCTTCTCTCCGGTGCCCAGCAGGTCGGCGGTTTTCTGGGCATCACCTGCGGTCGTGTAGAGCTTCTCGTTGATCTCGCCCACGATGCCGTCCTCCTCCCCGCCCACGACGCCGATCTCTACCTCGAGGATGATCTTGGCGGAGGCGGCCTTTGCCAGCAGGTCTTGCGCGAGCTGCAGGTTCTCGTCCAGGTCGATAGCCGAGCCGTCCCACATATGTGACTGGAACAGCGGTTGCCGGCCGGCATCGACACGCTCCTGCGAGATGGCGAGCAAGGGGCGGACATACGCGTCGAGCTTGTTCTTCGGGCAGTGGTCAGTGTGCAGCGCGATATTGATCGGGTACCGGTCGGCCACGACGTGTGCGAACTCCGCCAGCGCGACCGCGCCGGTCACCATGTCCTTCACGGCCGTTCCGGACAGGAACTCAGCTCCACCGGTGGAGATCTGGACGATGCCGTCGCTTCCGGCGTCGGCGAATCCTTTGAGGGCGGCGTTCAGTGTTTCCGAAGAGGTCACGTTGATCGCGGGATAGGCGAACCCGCCCTGCTTCGCGCGGTCGAGCATGTCGGCGTAAATCTCGGGCGTGGCAATGGACATTCAGCGGGCTCCTCAAACACTCGGGCAGGGTCTCATCAGTCAGTATCACGCATTTGGGACGCGAGAGTCCGAGCATCAATAAAAGTGCGCTCGTTATGCGAGGAAATCCTGCAGGGAGAGCTGCGGAAACTTCGTGGTTGTCGCGAGAGCAGCCTGGAAGATCGCTTGCGCCACCGGATCGGCGAGCGGGTTGCGGCGTGGTCGGCGCGCCGGATGCCGGTCAGACGTGCCCGCACTGAGCTGCGCGCTGAGTAGGCGACGGTTGTCGGCCACGACCAGTTCGATCTCAATGAGCTGACGCGCCAATGCGATCCGGTGCTCGGCCAGCATCGCCGGCCACGGTTCGGGGGCCGCCGTGCCGATGCTCTCCAGCGTGCTCTCCGCGGTGGTCCCCAGTATGCGAGCAAGGTCGTGGACCTCGCTCGCGCGCAGCATCTCGACCAGCTGCAGGCTCTCGATCGCGCCGCACAGTTCCGCGTCGGCCCGGGCGAGCCAGCGTGTCGACCCGGAGGCGAGGATGAGGCGCACCTGGGCGAGCTTGAACAGCACCAGGTCCAAGCTCTCGCGCACCGTCCAGAGCAACGCGCCCAGATCGGGAAACGCGACGTGGCGCCCGTGGGGATGCACGGGGTGAGATTGACTCGTTGCCACGCCCCGAGCATCGGCCAGGGCGGGCGGGACCTGAGCAGATCAGCGGGACGAATCGTCTAGAAGTCCACTATCTAGTCGCATTTATGCCCTTTTGCGAGTGTGATTCACGAGATGTCATGACAATCAGGCCCAGGCGGCCCTTGTATTTACCTGATCACCAGTGTTTGCATGGAACTAACGCCGATCTAACGGGAATTGATCGGCACCGGCTCTGGGGAGAGTCTTCACGAAGTAGCACACACGACCGCGACAAGAGCTTCCGCGGGGGATGCACGAGGGCAGCACCGGGACTCACCCGGTTCGCCTGAAGGGCCCGGACGGCAAAACGCCCGGCCCGACCCCGAGGAGGTCAGCCGTGACGGCTGCCGACATCCCCAGCGAACGCGCAACTCACGAGACATCCGAAACCCTCGACGACGCCGTCGAAGACAGCGCCGAGATAGAGGCTGTCGACACCGAAGCTCTGGTACGCGACAACCTCGCGCTTGTCGGCCATGCTGTGCGCGAACTGCTCACCCGGCTGCCCGCCCACGTCAACCGCGACGACCTCGTCTCGGCTGGGATGCTGGCACTGGTGTTGACCGCGCGAAGCTTCGACCCCTCGCGCGGGGTGCCGTTCGCCCGCTTCGCAGCGATCCGGGTGAAGGGCGCGCTCACCGACGAGCTTCGCTCGATGGACTGGGCCAGCCGCGCCGTGCGTGGCAAGGCCCGCGAGGCCGATACCGTCCGCAACGAGCTGACATCGGCGCTGCGCCGCACCCCCACGCGGATCGAGGTCGCCCAGGCCATGGGGGTCTCCCTCACCCAGTTGGACAGTGTCGATGCCGACGTCCAGCGGGCCTCGGTGCTCAGCCTGCACGCGCTCACGCCGGACGCGGGCGCCGAGCTCGTTCCGAGCCGCAACGACGGTCCGGAAGCCCTGCTGATGCACCGCGAGCAGGTCGGCTACCTGCACGACGCGATCGAGGTACTGCCGCAGCGGCTGCATCTGGTCGTCGAGCAGTATTTCTTCGGTCAGCGCAAGATGGCGGACATCGCGACCGAACTCGGCGTGACCGAATCACGCGTGTCGCAGCTACGCTCGGAAGCTCTCGTGCTGCTCCGCGCCGGGATGCACGCGAGCGATCCTGCGCAGGTCCCCCCGCCCGTGCGCGACCCCGTCCCCGCCCCGGCCCCCGCGACGCGCCGCCGCGCCGCCGCCGCCCGCGACGCGTACGCCTGCGCGGTGTTGGCCCATTCGAACCTGAGTCAGCGCCTGCAGGCGACCTCGGTGCTCGGCGAGCCACTGCGCGCCGCGGTCTGATCGGCTGGGCTCCACCACTACGCTGGCCGGGTGAAAGGGATCGTGCTCGCCGGCGGCACCGGCACCCGGTTGCACCCGATCACGCGGGCCGTCAGCAAGCAATTGCTGCCGATCTACGACAAGCCGATGATCTACTACCCGCTGTCGGTGCTGATGCTGGCGGGTGTCCGCGAGATTCTGATCATCACGACGCCGCACGAGCAGGAACAGTTCCAGCGCCTGCTGGGTGACGGCAGCCAGTGGGGTCTCGGGCTGTCGTTCGCCGTGCAACCCTCGCCGGACGGTCTGGCGCAGGCATTCCTGATCGGCGCCGATCATCTCGACGGCGACAGCGCGGCCCTCATTCTCGGCGACAACATTTTCTTCGGACATGGTTTCAGCGGTCAGCTCAATCACGCGGTCGAGCAGATTGAGGGTCACGGTGGGTGCACACTGTTCGGCTACCAGGTGAGCGATCCCGAGCGCTACGGCGTAGCGGTCCTCGACGGGCACGGCAACCTGCGCGACATCGAGGAAAAGCCAGCGCAGCCCAAGTCCAATCTTGCGATCACCGGGCTGTACTTCTATGGCGGCGACGTCGTCGAGGCGGCGCGCACGCTGCGTCCCTCGGCCCGCGGCGAACTGGAGATCACCGACCTGAACCGCATCTACCTGCAGCGCGGCGACGCTCGCATGATCGACCTGGGTCGCGGCACGGCGTGGCTGGACACCGGCACGCAGGATTCGCTGCTGGAGGCCAGCCAGTTCGTACAGGTGCTGCAACACCGTCAGGGCATCACGATCGCCTGCCTTGAAGAGATCGCGATGCGTCGCGGCCTGATCACCGCCGAGGCGGCACTGACACTTGCCGACGCGATGGGCAAGTCGGGCTACGGCTCGCACCTACGCGAGACCGCGACCGCCTTCGCAGCCGAAAGCGCCCGCCGATGACGACCCCGATGTCTGCTGTGGAGACCGAAATCAAGGGTCTGTGGCTACTCGGCACGAAGGCAGTCACGGATGCGCGCGGCACTGTGCGCGAGTTCTTTCGCACGAGCACATTCGGCGAGGCGGGGATCGACCTGCCCGAGCGCTGGTCGCAGATCAATCTGACCTGGACGCAGCGCGGTGCAGTGCGAGGGCTGCACGGCGAGGCGATGACCAAGCTCGTCGGTATCGTGTACGGCGAGGCGTTTGGCGTCTACCTCGACGCCCGAGCCGGTTCGCCCACCCGGGGCAAGCTCAGCACCGTCGCGCTGACTGTGGGTGATCAGATGCTGGTGCCACCCGGGGTGTGCAACGGCTTCCAAGCGGTGTCGGACCCGGGTTGCCAGTACCTGTACTGCTTCGACGCGGAGTGGACGCCGAGCATGGCGGGGGTCGCGGTTAACCCGCTGGACGAGGACCTCGCCATCGCTTGGCCGATCCCGCCGGACCCCACCAACCCCGCGATGGTATCGGCGAAAGACGCGAACGCCCCGCGCTTCGCCGAGCTGGTTTGATCTGGTTATTCCGCACGGAAGGCTGTTGCACATGCGCGTTCTGGTCACCGGTGGCGCCGGCTTCATCGGCGCCAACTTCGTCGGCTATACCCTCGCGAACCGCCCGGACGTCGAGATCACCGTCCTGGACGCGCTGACCTACGCCGCGAGTGAGGCCAGCCTCGCCGGTGTGCGCGAGCGCATCGACTTCGTCCACGGCGACATCGCGGACGAGCCGGTGATCGACTCCCTGGTTGCGTCGAGCGATCTGGTCGTGCATTTCGCGGCGGAATCGCACAACGACAACTCGCTGCGCGATCCGTCGCCGTTCGTGCACACGAACCTGGTCGGAACTTTTCAGATACTCGAAGCGGTACGCCGCTCGGACGTGCGCCTGCACCACATCTCCACCGACGAGGTCTACGGCGATCTCGCCCTCGACGATCCGCGGAAGTTCACGCACACCACCCCGTACAACCCGTCGAGCCCGTATAGCGCGACCAAGGCCGGATCGGATCTGCTGGTGCGCGCGTGGGTGCGTTCGTTCGGCGTTCGGGCGACGATCTCGAACTGTTCCAACAATTACGGCCCGTACCAGCACATCGAGAAGTTCATCCCGCGCCAGATCACGAATGTGTTGTCCGGACACCGCCCCAAGCTCTACGGCAGCGGCGCGAACGTGCGCGACTGGATCCACGTCGAGGACCATTGCAGCGCGCTCTGGGCGATCATCGACCGGGGCCGGATCGGCGAGACCTATCTCGTCGGGGCGGACGGCGAGCAGAGCAACCGCGAGGTGTTGCGGCTCATCCTGGAGCTCACCGGGAGCCCGGCCGACGCCTACGACACGGTGACCGATCGGGCCGGCCACGACCTGCGCTACGCGATCGACTCGAGCCGGTTGCGCGACGAGATCGGCTGGCGGCCACGCTTCGGTGACTTCCGCGCCGGGCTGGAGGCGACCGTCCAGTGGTATGGCGAGCACCGCGACTGGTGGCAGTCGGCCAAGGCAGGCACCGAGGCCCGCTACGCCGAGCACGGCCAATGACGCGCTGGCTGGTCACCGGCGCCGGCGGTCAGGTCGGGCATCATGTCCTGGCGGCGCTGCGCTCGTCTGCGCTGCGCTCCTCCGACGTGGCTGCGTTCACCCGCGGCCAGCTCGACATCACCGCGCCGCACGCGGTGCAGGCGGCAGTGGCGGCCGCGCAGCCGAACGTCGTGGTGAACCTGGCTGCCTACACCGCCGTAGACGCCGCAGAGTCCGACGAGGAGCAGGCGGCGCTGGTGAACGGGCGCGGCCCCGAGGTCGTAGCGAGGGCGCTGGTGGGCACCGGCGCACGCTTGATCCACGTCTCGACCGACTACGTCTTCGACGGCACCGCGTCCATGCCCTACGAGCCTGGTGACGAGGTCGGCCCGCGCACGGCCTACGGGCGCACCAAACTGCTTGGCGAGCAGGCGGTGCGCGCCGTCCTGCCCGACATGTCCACGGTGGTGCGTAGCGCGTGGGTGTATGGCGGGCCCGGCGCCAATTTCGTCGACACCATGCTTCGGCTGGCTGCCGGTGAAGGGCCGATCGACGTGGTGGCCGATCAGCTGGGCTCGCCCACCTGGGCCGCCGACCTCGCCGGCGCGCTCGTCGAGCTCGGGGAGTCGTCGGCGGAGCCAGGTGTCGTGCACTACGCCGGCGGCGGGCAGGCGTCGTGGTTCGAACTGGCGCTTGCGACGTTCAAGGCGGCGGGCGCCGATCCTGATCGGGTGCGACCGGTCGAAACGAGTGCGTTCCCGCGTCCGGCCCCTCGTCCGGCCTGGTCGGTGCTCTCGGCGCGCTCGTGGACCGCGCGCGGGCTCACCGCGCCACGGGATTGGCAACTCGCCCTCGCCGAATGCGTGGCCCGCGCGCGTCCGGTCAGGGATTGAGCCGCTTGCACTGGGCGATGATGTCGTCGGGCGCCTGCACCTTGATGCCGAGGTAGGACGTGCTCAGGTGACAGTTCTTGATCCGGTCCTGCACGACCCCGCGCTGCTGCCAGATCACCAGGCCCAGCCCGAGGATCACGAGCAGCACGATGATCCGCGCGATGAGCGCGCCCACCGCCAGCAGCACCAGGATTCCGACGACCACCACGGCGATGATGAGGCCGACGCCGACTTTGTTCACGTCGCTCGATTGCAGGGCCTCGACCGTATTCATTGCGCAGACGATAGCCTCGAAGGTGTGACTTCGGAGCCCCAAGCGGGTATCGGCACGCTCCCGACGCTGCCGGACGGCGGCCTGCGCCTCGTCGCGCTGGGCGGCATCAAGGAAATCGGCCGCAACATGACCATGTTCGAGTTCGGCGGCCGGCTGCTGGTCGTCGACTGCGGCATGTTGCTCGGCAAGACGAATTCGCCAGGGGTCGACCTGACGCTGCCCGACTGGTCGTACTTCGCCGACCGGCTCAACGACATCGACGCGGTCGTGCTCACCCACGGCCACGAGGACCACATCGGAGCGCTGCCCTACCTGCTACGCGAGCGCCGCGACATCCCGATCTTCGGTTCGCGGCTGACGCTCGCGCTGCTGGCGGCCAAGCTGGAACAACATCGAATCCGCAAGCCCGATCTACGCCAGGTCGTCGAGCGCGAGCGGGTGACCACGGGGCCGTGGGATCTCGAGTTCTTCGCGGTCAACCACAGCATTCCGGACGCCATGGCCGTCGCGATCCGCATCGGCGGGCAGACCGTGCTGCACACCGGTGACTTCAAGATGGACCAGACTCCGTTGGACGGACGGCTCACCGATCTCAACGGCTTCACCGCCCTCGGTGCCGATGGGGTCGACCTGCTGCTGGCGGACTCCACCAACGCCGAGGTCGGCGGGTTCATCCCGTCCGAACGCGACGTCGGCGTCGTCGTCGGCGACGTGATCGCCAAGGCGAAGGGACGGGTCATCGTCGCGTGTTTCGCCTCGCACGTGCACCGGGTGCAGCAGGTGCTCGACTCGGCCGTGCAGTCGCAGCGCCAGGTCGCATTCGTCGGACGCTCCATGGTGCGCAACATGCAGATCGCTCGGGAGCTCGGACTGTTGCGGGTGCCCGACCGCGTGCTGGTCGATCTGAAGATGGCCGAGGAGCTGCCGTCACGGCGGGTGCTGCTCATCTCGACCGGTTCGCAGGGCGAGCCGCTGTCGGCGCTCTCACGGATGGCCAACCGCGACCACCAGACCGTGCGGATCGGCACCGAGGACACGATCCTGCTCGCGTCCTCGCTCATCCCCGGCAACGAGACATCGGTGGGCCAGGTGATCAACGGGCTGTCCCGTCTCGGCGCGACGGTCGTGCACAAGTCGACGGCGCTCGTCCACGTGTCGGGGCATGCACCGGCCGGCGAATTGCGCTACCTGATCAACGCCGTCCGCCCGCGCAACCACATGCCGGTGCACGGCGAGTGGCGCCACCTTCGCGCGCATGCGGCCATCGCGCGTTCCACCGGCATCCCGGACGAGCGCATCATGCTTGCCGAGGACGGCACGGTCGTGGACATGGTGGCGGGCGTCGCCCGGATCACCGGCAAGATTCCGGTCGGCTACGTCTACGTCGACGGTCTGGAGGTAGGCGACATCGGTGACTCGACGCTGAAGGATCGGCGCATCCTCGGTGAGGAGGGGTTCCTCTCGATCGTGGTCGCCGTGGATCTCGACGCGGGCCGGGTCGTGTTCGGGCCTGAGATCACCGCGCGCGGCTTCTCCGACGACCCGGCCGCGCTCGCGCCGATCAATGCCGAGCTGATCGAGTTGGTCGAGAAGGCGCTGGCCGACGGCACGCGCGACGCGGATGCGCTGCAGCACCTCGTCCGGCGGGCCGTCGGGCGCTGGGTCGATCGCGAGTATCGCCGCCGGCCCATGTTGCTGCCGATGATCGTGGAGGTCTGAGCGCCACCCACCCACGCGGCACAATGGAGCGGTGACCACCAGCACCGCACCGCTGCGTCCCGGGACGATCTCGCCGCGGCGCCCGGTACCCGCCCGCATCGCCCGCCCGCACTACGTGAACGCCCGTCCCGGCACGCCCGCCGATCACGACGACCCGATGGTCAAGGATGCCGACACCATTGCGGGGATGCGCGTGGCCGGGCGCATCGCCGCCGACGCGCTGCAGCATGTCGGGCGCCATGTGGCGCCCGGGGTGACGACCGACGAACTCGACCGCGTCGGCCACGAATTTCTGATCTCTGCCGGTGCCTACCCCTCGCCGCTGGGCTACAAGGGATTCCCGAAGTCGCTGTGCACGTCAGTCAACGAGGTCATCTGCCACGGCATCCCCGACTCGCGCGCGCTGCAGGAGGGCGATGTCGTCAAGGTCGACATCACTGCCTACATCGGTGGGGTGCACGGCGACACGTGTGCGACGTTCTACGCCGGCGACGTCTGCCCCGAGGTGCTTGATCTCGGCGAGCGGACGCGCGAGGCGATGTTGCGCGGCATCCGAGCCGTCCGCCCGGGACGGCCGGTGTCGGTCGTCGGCAGAGTCATCGAGTCCTACGCCAAGCGCTTCGGCTACGGCGTGGTGCGCGACTACACCGGCCACGGCGTCGGGCCGTCCTTCCACACCCGGCCGACGATCCTGCACTACGACGAGCCCCGGGCGACCACCGTGATGGAGCCGGGGATGACCTTCACCGTCGAACCGATGCTCACCCTCGGCGGGTATGGCTGGTACTCGTGGGACGACGACTGGACGATCCTCACCAAGGACGGGTCGTGGGCCGCGCAGTGGGAGCACACCGTGGTCGTGACCGACGCCGGGGTGGAAATCCTCACCCTTCCCAGTCCTGAGACCAGTGACTGAGCGACACGATCGGGTCGTCTTGGCGAATCTGCCAGATTCGCTAGAGAACTGGATATAGTCCGATCGTGGACCCGGTACGCAATCCCTACGCGCCCGGTGCCGGTCAGCGCCCGCCCGAGCTGGCCGGCCGCGACAGCGAGCTGACCAGCTTCGACGTGGTGTTGGAGCGCGTGTCGCGCGGGCGTCCCGAGCGCTCGATCGTGCTGACGGGACTGCGCGGGGTCGGCAAGACGGTGCTGCTCAACGCGATGCGATCCTCCGCCGTCCGCCGCGGGTGGGGCACCGGCAAGTTCGAGGCCCGACCCGATCAGCACCTGCGCCGGCCGATAGCTGCCGCCCTGCATCTCGCCGTCCGCGAGCTTGCCCAGCCGAACAAGGCCGAGGCCGCGCACGTCCTCGGCGTGTTGAAGTCTTTCGCGCAACGCCAGCCTCCCGGCACCAGCGCGAAGTTGCGCGAGCGGTGGCAGCCGGGCATCGACGCGCCGATCGTGAGCGGACGGGCCGACTCCGGTGACATCGACATCGATCTCGTCGAGTTGTTCACCGACGTCGCCGGCCTCGCCGGCGACACCGGGCACGGCGTCGCCGTCTTCATCGACGAGATGCAGGATCTGCTGCCCGACGACGTCTCCGCCCTGTGTGCGGCGTGTCACGAACTGTCCCAGCAGGGCCTGCCGCTCGTGGTCGTCGGTGCCGGGTTGCCGCACCTGCCCGCGGTGCTGTCCGCAAGCAAGTCCTACTCCGAGCGGCTGTTTCGCTACGCCCGGATCGACCGGCTCGACCGCGCAGCCGCCGACGCCGCCCTGCAGGTGCCCGCGCGCGACGAGGATGCCGAGTTCGACGACGAAGCGCTGGCCGCGATGTACACCGAGACCGGCGGCTATCCCTACTTCGTGCAGGCCTACGGCAAGACCGCGTGGGACGTCGCCCCCCGATCACCCATCACGGCGCACGACATCGCGGTTGCCGCCCCCGAGGCCGAGGCGGAACTCGCCGTCGGTTTCTTCGGGTCCCGGTTCGAGCGGGCGACACCTGCCGAGCGCGAGTACCTGCGCGCCATGGCCGATGTCGCGGACTCCGATACACCGGATGACGCCGTCCCTACGTCTGCCGTGGCCCAGGCCCTTGAGCGGCCGCCCCAGTCCCTGTCGCCGGCTCGTGACGCGTTGCTCAAGAAGGGGCTTGTCTACTCCGGCCAGCGTGGCCGGATCGCGTTCACCGTGCCGCATTTCGGCCGCTACCTGCGTGCTCAGGAGGTGTGAGTCGGCCGCCGGAGCGTTCATTGAAGAAGGCCTGCGGAACCGAACGCACCGACAAGAACCAGACCAACCCGTTAGGTGGTTCCGACGGCGCCGGCGTGTTGACGGATCCAGGTGTGCATGGCGATTCCGGCAGCGACGCCGACGTTGATGGACCGGGTCGAGCCGTACTGCGCGATGGAGCACACGAGTGATGCGGCGGCTCGGGCTGCTTCGCTCAGACCTGGTCCCTCCTGCCCGAAGAGCAGCAACGCCGCCCGCGGCAGTTCGGTCGTTTCCAGCGCGCCCGCGCCGGGGACGTTGTCTATAGCCACCACCGTGTAGCCCACGTCAGCGGCATAGTTCACCAACTCCGCCACCGTGTCGACATGGTGAATATGCTGGTACCGGTCGGTGACCATTGCGCCGCGCCGGTTCCAGCGCCGGCGACCGACGATGACGATTTCGCGGGCCTGGAAGGCATTCGCCGTCCGTACCACCGTCCCGATGTTCAGGTCGTGTTGCCAATTCTCTATCGCGACAGCGAACGCGTGGCGATGCTCGTCGAGGTCAGCGACAATCGCCTCCAGGCGCCAGTACCGGTAGCGGTCCGCGACATTGCGACGATCTCCCGCGGCGAGCAGGTCCGGATCGAGGCGCGGGTCGTCCGGCCAGGGTTGTGGACGCGGCCCGACGCCGACCTCGCCCGGCCGGTCGACCGTATTCAGGACAGGCCGAGCTCGTCGAGGGAGAACGCCGCGCGGCACGGCAAACCCGCCGCTTCGATGGCGCGTACCCCACCCCGATCCGCGATCAGGGCAACACCCGCCACCACAGCACCCGCAGCCCGCAGCGCCTCGACCGCTGTGAGTGGGGACGACCCGGTGGTCGAGACGTCATCGACCACCAGCACGCGCCGTCCGACCACCTCGGGACCTTCAATCCGCTGCTGCATGCCGTGCGCCTTTTCCGCCTTGCGCACCACGAACGCGTCCACCGTTGCGCCGGACGCGTGCATCACCGACGTCCCCACCGGATCGGCTCCGAGTGTCAAACCGCCGGCTGCCGAGTAGTCCCAATCGGCCGTGAGCTCGCGCAGCACCCGCCCCACGAGGGGGCCGCCCTCCCGATGCAGGCTGATCCGGCGCATATCGAGATACCAGTCGGCCTCGCGGCCGGAGGAGAGGATGACCTTGCCGCGTACCACGGCGAGTTCCTTGATCAGTTCCAGCAGCCGCTCGCGATCACGGCGGGCAACTCCAGCATCGTCCACATCGCGCTCGCTCATCAACGTGAGCGTAGTCAGAAACCGCGGCGCGCCATGACCCGGCGCAGCAACGAGCGGGGTACGAGCCGCACCAGCAGTAGCAAGGTTCGGTACCGCCGCGTCGGTACTGACATCACTTTGCCCCGCATCGCGTCGGCGAGCCCCTCACGCACGACCACCTCGGGGCTGAGCCAGAGTGCTTTCGGGACGTGGGACATGTCCGCGGTGGCGCGTTTGTGGAACTCGGTGCGGGTGAAACCCGGATGCACGGCGGTGACACTCACGCCCGCATCTCGCAACTGCAGCGCCAGCGACTCGCTGAACAGCGTCACGTATGCCTTGCTCGCGGCGTAGGTGGCGTTGCCGCCGCGCGGAACGAAGCCGGCGACCGAGGACACGTTGACGATGCGCCCCTGGTTGCGCTCGGTCATGACGCGTACCGCGGCGTGACTCAATCGCACGACGGCCCGCACGTTGAGGTCGAGTTGGCGTTCTTCGTCCGCGAGCGCAGTCTTGCCGAACGCCGCATAGATGCCGATGCCGGCGTTGTTGACGAGCAGATCGACCGGCCGATCGGTGTCCGCGATGCGGCGCTCCACCGACGCGCAGCCGTCGTCCGTACCCAGGTCGGCGAGGAGAACATCGACCATGACACCGTGGCGCGCGCTGAGCTCACGGCGCGCCCGCTCCAAGCGGACGCCGTCTCGAGCGACGAGCACCAGATCGTGGCCGGACGCGGCAAGCTGGCGCGCGAACTCCGCTCCCAACCCGACGCTCGCGCCGGTGATCAGCGCCAGCGGCATCAGCTGTCGGTGCGCCGGGACTTGCTGGCCTTGGCGCGCGAGCGCGCGAGTTCCGCGCCGCGGGCGACAGAATCAGCGTCCGAGCGCACCTTCGCCCGCGATCTGCTGCTGCTGACATTGCGAGCGGCAGCCGGACGCTGGGCTGCCCCAGTCGGCGCGCCCGCACGGGGACGCGCTGCGCGCGGCGGGCGCGGGCCGAACAGAGCGCCGAGGCCCTTCTTCGGCTGGCCGCGCAGCTCCGGCGGCGTCATCGCGTCGCGGCACTGGCGGAAGTACGCCGAGGATGCCGGCACGAAAACCAGGACGAGCGAGGCGATCGCAGCCACGCCCGTGAGCACACCGGACACCTTCGGCAGGACGGGCCAGCCGGAGACCGGAATCACGTAGAACGGCAGTGCGGTCAACACGACGATGATCAGCAGCGCCCAGCGGGAACCGCCGGCGGTGCGGGTGCGGCGGAGCGCGAAAACGATCAGGACCAGAGCCACGGCGACCACTATCGACTGGATGACCGCGCTGACCCGCAGCGAGTGCAAGTCGCCCGCCAGGTGGTCGCGCACGTAGTTCGCGACCGGCTTCTTCGCTCGGGCGTTGAGGTCAATGAGGTAGCTGTTCAGCGTCCCCGTCGAGCCGAGCAGTCCGAGGGCACGGCCAGCCAGGCCGAGGATGACGACGCCGATCGCACCGGTCGCCAGGTCGATCGTCTTGGGCGGGCGCACCGTCTCGATGGCAGCCCGCGACCCGCGCGTGGTTGCTGGTTTTGTCGTCGCTGGCTTCGTCATAGATATCTCAGGCTTTGTCATAGACATCTCGCAGGACGGGTTTGACGAGCGCGGTCGGTCACCGGCGAAGTGTACGTCGGTCACGCCCAACACGCGGACAGCGCGCTGTTGACTACAGTCGAGAGAGCTCCCACCAACGTCCGAGCAGGCGGAAGGACCACGATGAGCGTCCCATCCGAGGAGCGCGGCAACGCCGAGCCAGGGCCGGACGGACCGCTCGATTTCGACCCTTACCGATTCGGACGACCCGAGCACCCGGTGCCGGCCGAGTTCGCCCCGCCGGGCTACCGCGCGCCGGACGTGCCGCGTGAACCCAATCTGCCGCGGACGCCACCGCCCCCGCGTTATCAACCAGGGCAGTACGCCAACCCCTACCCGCCGCGCTCGGCCACCAACGGCGCCGCGTCGAACAGCAAAGCAATCGCCTCGATGGTGCTGGGCATCGCCTCGATCGTGCTCTGCTGGCTGACCATCCTGGACGTCGTACCGATCGTGCTCGCGGTCGTGTTCGGGCTCATCGCCGTCAATGACCACCGCCGCGACCCAGGTCGCGGCGGTCGCGCAATGGCGATCACCGGCATCGTTTGCGCGGCCATCGGCGCGGTTCTCGCGATCGTCCTAACTGTGTGGTTCGTGAATCTGGCCAACCAGTGCGGCGGCCTCGGCACGAACTCCAGCCAGTTGCAGCAGTGCGTCCGCGATCATATCTGAGCGGGCGCGGGCTCTCAGTTCCTGCTGACCGCTACTCCGACCACGAGGGCGTAGCGCAGGATCGTCACCAGCCCACAAGTCAGGCCCGCGATTGCCTGGCCCTTGTTCGGGGCGCCTGCGTTCGCGCGCGCGATCCCTACGCCGCCGAAGATGATGCCGAGGATGGCCAACACCAAACCGAGCAGCGGCACCCAGAAGAGAACCAGCCCGATGATTCCGCAGACGAGGCCAGCGACGGCCAGACCGTTAGTGCGTGCAGGCGGCGGGTAGCCGCCGTAATTCGGCGGCGCCGGCGGGTACGCGCCGAACTGCTGAGGCGGCCTTTCGCCTGGATACGGGCTGCTCACTGTGGCTCTCTCCTCGTCAACCGCGCGGCCGCGGTGCGCACGCCTCGATCGATGGTCCCACGGCGCGGTGGCACGCGCGCGCCAAGTGACGTATCGCCCGGATTGGGCGAACCCGCATGGTCGGCCCTGGCCGGCTGGAGTCCTCGGCGTTGGCATTTTAGCTATATGGTCGGCGCGCAGTTGTCCGTCAACGAGCTAGGAAGGGCCACCGACGATGGGTAGTCCCGGGGAGCCGTACGACCCGGGACCCGGGTACCAGCCGGCGCCTGCCGAAGGTCCGCAGCACCCGCAGCAGGGCTATCCCCAGCAGTATCCGCCGCCGGGCTACGGGCCGCCGCCGAGCTACGGCCCGCAGTACCCACCGCAGGGCTACCCGGGATACCCGACGCCCGGGTACCCCGTACCCACCTACGGCGGTCCCAATTCGGGACCGCGTTGCCCCGCCCAGACGACAACCGCCGCCGTCCTTTGCTACGTCGCGGCCGGACTAGTGATCGCGGCCGGAATCTTCCTGTTCATCGGTGCCTCGGTCGCGGACGGCATCAGCTCGCTCAATGACGGAGGTCACAGTCTGCTCGGCGCGGAACTGGCGATCGACGGCGTGTTGAACATGGTCGCGGGCGGCCTGCTGATCGCCGGCGCGGTGATCCTCGTCCGGGGCCGCACCAACGGTCGCATCCTGCTCAGCGTCGGGTCCGGGATCGTCATCGCGCTGGCGCTCTACTGGATCATTCGTGCCGAGTCGGCGGGTGTGGTCTGGGCGTTGATCTTCGCTGCGCTTGTGATCGTGGCGCTCTCGATGGCGTGGAGCAGGTCGTCGTCGCGGTGGTTGAGCGAGATGGCGGCCAACCACCAGGCGTGACAGGTCAGCCGGCGGACACCTGCAGGCCGGATCTATCAATGGCTGCGTCCACGCGCACGGCCTGGCCGTCGCGGATCGCGCCGGACAGCAACTGTTTGGCCAATGCGTCGCCGATCGAGCTCTGTACGAGACGCCGCAGCGGGCGCGCGCCGTAGAGCGGGTCGAATCCGGTGAGGGCCAGCCATTCCCGCGCCGCGTCGGTGACCTCCAGCGTCAGCCGGCGACCGGCCAGCCGCTGTGCGAGCGCCGCGATCTGGAGGTCGACGATGCGGGTCAGGTCCTCGGTCGAGAGTGCGTCGAAGACCACGATGTCGTCGAGGCGGTTCAGGAATTCAGGCTTGAAGTGCTCGCGCACGACGGCGAGTACCGCGTCCTTCTTGAGTTCCTCCGGCATCTCACTGACCAGCGCCTGCGAGCCCAGGTTGGACGTCAGAATCAGGATCGCGTTGCGGAAGTCGACCGTGCGGCCCTGCCCGTCAGTGAGCCGGCCGTCGTCGAGGACCGCCAGCAACACGTCGAACACGTCCGGGTGCGCCTTCTCGACCTCGTCCAACAGCACGACGCTGTACGGTCGCCGGCGCACCGCCTCGGTGAGCTGCCCACCCTCCTCGTAGCCGACGTAGCCGGGGGGAGCTCCGACCAGACGGGCCACCGAGTGCTTCTCGGAATACTCGCTCATGTCGATGCGCACCATCGCCCGCTCGTCGTCGAACAGGAACGCCGCGAGTGCCTTGGCAAGTTCGGTTTTGCCGACGCCGGTCGGGCCGAGGAAAAGGAACGAGCCGGTCGGACGGTCCGGGTCGCTGATGCCCGCCCGCGCGCGGCGCACCGCGTCCGAGACTGCCTGCACCGCGCTGCGCTGTCCGATCACTCGCGCGGCCAGCCCCTCCTCCATGTGCAACAGCTTGGCGGTCTCGCTCTCGAGCAGCCGTCCTGCCGGAATCCCGGTCCAGGCGGCCACGACGTCGGCGATGTCGTCGGCGGTGACCTCCTCCTTGACCAGGACGTCCTGCTGTGGCTCGGCGGCAGCCGCCGACTTCAGCTCCTTCTCCAGCGGGGGAAGCTCGCCGTACTGCAGGCGTGATGCGGTCTCCAGGTCGCCGTCACGCTGGGCTCGTTCGATCTGGCCGTGCAGCTGGTCAAGACGCTCTTTGAGCTCGCCGACGCGGTTCAGGCCGGACTTCTCGCGTTCCCAACGGGCATTGAGCGCGTCGAGCTGCTCGCTGAGATCGGCCTTCTCTGCGCGCAGCGTCGCCAGCCGGCCCTTTGAAGCGTCGTCCTTCTCCTTGGCGAGCGCCATCTCTTCCATCTTGAGGCGGTCCACGGCACGCTGCAGCTCGTCGATCTCGACCGGGCTCGAGTCGATCTCCATGCGCAGGCGCGACGCGGCCTCGTCCACCAGATCGATCGCCTTGTCCGGCAAAAAGCGGGCAGTGATGTAGCGATCGGACAGGGTGGCCGCGGCGACCAGCGCGCCGTCGCTGATGACGACCTTGTGGTGTGCCTCGTAGCGGCCCTTGAGGCCGCGCAGGATGCCGACGGTGTCCTCGACGGACGGCTCGCCGACCAGCACCTGCTGGAAGCGACGCTCCAGCGCGGGGTCCTTCTCGATGTGCTGGCGGTACTCGTCCAACGTGGTGGCGCCGACCATGCGGAGTTCGCCGCGCGCGAGCATCGGCTTGAGCATGTTGCTGGCGTCCATGGCGCTGTCGCCGGTCGCGCCGGCGCCTACGACAGTGTGCAACTCGTCGATGAAGGTGACGACCTGCCCGCCGGCGTCCTTGATCTCGTTCAAGACGGCCTTGAGCCGCTCCTCGAATTCGCCGCGGTACTTCGCGCCGGCTACCATCGCGCCGAGATCCAACGCGATGAGCTTCTTGCCACGCAGCGATTCAGGGACGTCGCCAGCCACGATGCGCTGGGCGAGGCCCTCCACGACCGCCGTCTTGCCCACGCCGGGTTCGCCGATGAGCACGGGGTTGTTCTTGGTGCGCCGCGACAGCACCTGCACGACGCGGCGGATCTCGGCGTCACGACCGATCACCGGGTCGATCTTGCCCTCGCGGGCCGCGTCGGTGAGGTCGTTGCCGTACTTCTCCAGCGCCTGGAAGGTGCCCTCAGGGTCCTGACTGGTCACCCGCGCCGAACCGCGCACCGACTGCAACGCATCGGCGAGCGCGGTGGGCGTGACGCCGTGCCGCTTGAAAAGGTCAGCGATCTCGCCGCTCTGGGAGGATAGGGCGAGCAGCAGGTGCTCGGTCGAGACGTATTCGTCGCTGCGATCACGGGCCTCGCGTTCGGCGGCGCTGAGCACCCCGAACAGGGCGCGCGACGTCTGTGGCGCGCCGACCGACGCGCCGCTGGCCGAGGGCAGCCGGTCGACCGCACGCTGGGACTCCGCGCGGATCGTCAGCGGGTCGACCCCAACTGCCTGCAGAATGGGCCGGGTCAGGCCCTCGGTGTCGTCGAGCAACGCGACGGCGAGGTGCGCGGGCTCGGTGGCCGGGTTGCCGCGCTCGGCCGCAGTCTTGACGGCCGTGGAAAGCGCCTGCTGGCTACGGGTGGTCAGATCCATGAGAAATCCTTCGATCGGAAGACGCGTCAGCGCCGCCGTTGCGGGGGCTGCCAGACCACGAGGGCGGTGGTCGAGGCGGAGCGAGCGATCAGTTCGGCACGGGTGTGATCGAGTTCGGAGGCGAGTTCGGCTACCCGCTGACGAAGCGCGTCGACCTGGGATTCGAGCTCGATGATGCGCTTGATGCCGACGAGGTTGAGGCCCTCGTCCTGGGAGAGGCGTTGTACCTCGCGCAGCAACGCGACGTCACGCGCGGAGTAGCGGCGCCCGCCCCCGACGGTGCGTCCAGGTGTCACCAGCCCCAGTCGGTCGTACTGGCGCAGGGTCTGCGCGTGCATGCCGGCCAACTGGGCGGCGACGGAGATGACGAAGACCGGCGCGTCCTCGGGGACGTCCTCACGACGTCGAGCCATGCTCGCCTCCCGGACCGACTCGGTCCAGTGCCGCGGTGATCTGCGGACGGGGATCGGCGTCGCTCGCGGCAGCGAACTTCGCCAATGCCTCGCGCGCATCGCCGGAGATGTGGCGCGGCACAGCCACCTCGACGCGCACCAGCAGGTCACCGGCGCGCTTGCCAGTGCGCACGCCGCGACCCCGCACTCGTAGCGTCTGGCCTGTGGGTGTTCCCGCTGCCACCTTGAGCGACACCGCCCCGTCGAGTGTCGGCACCCGCAACGTCGTTCCGAGCGTTGCCTCAGCGAAGCTCACCGGCACGGTGAGGAGTAGATCGTCGTTCTCGCGGGAGAACAGCGGGTGTGAGCGCACGCGCACCGTGACGAACAGGTCACCCGCCGGCGCCCCGCGCCGGCCCGGGGTGCCCTTGCCGGCGATACGCAGCTTCGCACCGTCGCGCACCCCGCTCGGTACCCGCACCGTGATGGTGCGCGTCTGCACGGTCGATCCGGTGCCCGCGCATTCCGGACACGGGTCATCGATGATCTGTCCGGTGCCGCGGCAGTCGCGGCACGGCTCGCTGAAGCCGAACGCGCCTTGATTGCGGCTGACCGACCCGGTGCCGCCACAGGTGGGGCACCGACGCGGCTGGGTGCCCGGGCGCGCCCCGTTACCGCGGCAGGTGTGACAGATGCCCGGGCTGGAGAGCTTGAGCGGCAGTGTCACGCCATGTACCGCGTCGGTGAAGTCCAGGCCGATCTCGGCGCTGACGTCCTGGCCGCGGACCGGACCTGCACCGCCGCCCGCCCCGGTCGTTGCAGAGTTGCCGAACAGGTCGGTGAACAGGTCACCGAGACCGCCGCCGGCACCGAACAAATCGGTCATGTCCAGCGGCGAGCCGCCGCCGTATCCGCCGCCGGCACCGCCCGGACGGAACCCACCGCCCGCGAACAACGTGCGCGCCTCGTCGTACTCCTTACGGGTGCCGGGGTCGGAGAGGATGTCGTAGGCCTCGGAGACTTCTTTGAACCGGGCCTCGGACTCGGCATTGCCGGGGTTCTTGTCCGGGTGCAACTCGCGGGCGAGCTTGCGATACGCCTTCTTGATCGCGCCCGCGTCGGCGTCCTTGGCGACGCCGAGAGCGGCGTAGTAGTCCTTTTCCATGTAGTCCTTGGTGCTCATTTCGGCGTCACCTCCGTCAGGCCCGAGCCTCGGTCTCGGCTTGCTCTGCTGTGGCGGCCGCCGGGGTCGGCTGCTCGATCGTCGGGTCGGTGACACCGACCATCGCAGCTCGAAGCAGCCGCTCGTTGTGCCGGTAACCCGGGCGCAACACCTTCGTGCAGGTCGCTGTCGTGACCTCGGCGCTCTCGTCGTGCAGCACGGCCTCGTGGATGGCCGGGTCGAACGGGTCACCGACCGCGCCGAACGCGACGAGGCCGAGCTTCGCGAAGACTTGGTCCAACTGGTCAGACACTGCCTTCAGCGCGCCGGTCAGGTCGCCGTGTGCGCGCGCCCGGTCAAGGTTATCCAGCACGGGCAGCAACTCGACGAGCGTGCGGCTGATCGCGGCGTCGCCCGCCGCCAGCCGCTCTCGTTCGGCTCGGCGCCGGTAGTTCGCGTACTCCGCCTGCACACGCTGCAGATCGAGGGTGCGTTCGGCCAGCAAGAGGGCATCCGCGGAGTCCGGCCCCGCGACATCCGCCCCCGTAGCGTCCGCTCCCGCGGCGTCCGTCCCCGCAACCTCCGCCCCCGCGACGGGGGCAGAGGCGTCGACGTCGGCGCCTGGAGCCGCCGGTCGGTCGATCTTGCGGTTGTCGCGGATCACGACCCGCTCCTGCTCCTCAGGACGCAGGAGACCTCGCTCGCCGTCCCTGGAACTCATGATCTACCTCGCTTCGCTCGGGTGGCCGCCAAGAATCGGTATGTCACTTCGCGCTCTCGGCGGGACCCTCGTCCACGACCTCGGCATCGACGACACTGTCGTCGCCCGCAGCACCAGCCGCGCCACCGGCCGCGCCGGGATCACCGCCCGGTGTCCCGTCGGCGCCGGCCTGGGCCTGCGCGGCCTCGTACAGGGCGCCACCGGCCTCGGACGCGATGCGCGACACCTTCTCCTGCGCGGACTTGATCGCGTCGAAGTCAGCGCCATTGAGGGTGCTCTTGAGCTCCTCGACGGCCGCCTCGAGTTCGCTGCGCTTGTCGGCCGGCAGCTTGTCGCCGTTCTCGGTCAGGAACTTCTCGGTCGCGAACTGCAGACCTTCGGCGCTGTTGCGGGTCTCGGCCTCGTCGCGACGCTTGCGGTCCTCCTCGGCGTGGGCTTCGGCCTCCTTCATCATCCGGTCGATCTCGTCCTTGGACAGGCCCGAGCCGCCGGTGATGGTCATGCCTTGCTCTTTCTTGGTGGCCGTGTCCTTCGCCGAAACGTGCACGATGCCGTTCGCGTCGATATCGAAGGTGACCTCGATTTGCGGGACATTGCGCGGTGCCGGCGGCAGCCCGGTCAGCTCGAACATGCCGAGCTTCTTGTTGTACGCCGCGATCTCGCGCTCGCCCTGATACACCTGAATCTGGACGCTGGACTGGTTGTCCTCGGCAGTGGTGAAGGTCTCCGAGCGCTTGGTCGGGATCGTGGTGTTGCGCTCGATCAGCTTGGTCATGATGCCGCCCTTGGTCTCGATGCCGAGCGAGAGCGGAGTGACATCGAGCAGCAGGACGTCCTTGACCTCGCCCTTGAGTACACCGGCCTGCAGCGCAGCGCCGACGGCGACGACCTCGTCCGGGTTGACGCCCTTGTTGGGCTCGCGCCCGCCGGTCAGTTCCTTGACCAGTTCGGCCACGGCCGGCATCCGGGTCGAGCCACCCACGAGCACCACGTGATCGATCTTGCTCAGCTCGATCGAGGCGTCCTTGATGACATTGAGGAACGGCGCCTTGGTGCGCTCGAGAAGATCGCTGGTGATCTTTTGGAACTCGGCGCGCGACAGCGACTCGTCCAGGAACATCGGGTTCTTCTCCGCGTCCTGCGTGATGTAGGGAAGGTTGATGGAGGTCTGCTGCGAGGACGAGAGCTCGATCTTGGCCTTCTCGGCGGCCTCGCGCAGCCGCTGCATCGCCATCCGATCCTTGGAGAGATCGATGCCGTGCGCGGAGCGGAACTTGTCGACGAGCCAGTCGATGATGCGCTGGTCCCAGTCGTCGCCACCGAGGTGGTTGTCGCCGCTGGTCGCCTTGACCTCGATGACTCCCTCACCGATTTCAAGCAGCGACACGTCGAACGTGCCGCCGCCCAGGTCGAAGACGAGAATGGTCTGCTCGGTCTCGCCCTTGTCCAAGCCGTAGGCAAGTGCCGCCGCGGTCGGCTCGTTGACGATCCGCAGGACATTGAGCCCGGCGACCTGGCCGGCTTCCTTGGTGGCCTGGCGCTGCGCGTCGTTGAAGTACGCCGGTACCGTGATCACGGCCTTGGTGACGGGCTGCCCGAGGTAATCCTCGGCGGCCTGTTTCAATTTCTGGAGAATCATCGCGGAAATCTGCGGCGGCGCGAGTTCCTGGTCCGTGGACTTGATGCGGACATCGCCGTTACCTGCACGCTCGACGCGGTACGGCACCATCTTCATTTCTTCGGAGACCTCATCGAAGCGGCGGCCCATGAACCGCTTGATCGAGAAGATCGTGTTTTCGGGATTGGTGACGGCCTGCCGCTTGGCCACCTGGCCGACGAGGCGTTCGCCGGTCTTACTGAATGCAACGACCGAGGGGGTGATGCGGCTCCCTTCCGCGTTCGGGATCACGGTGGGCTGATCGCCTTCCATGACCGCAACAACGGAATTAGTGGTGCCCAGGTCGATGCCGATGATTTTGCTCATGCTCTTAGTATGAAATCTGAGTCAGCCTTCGTCAATCCTTCTTCGCAGCTGCCATCTCGCGCTGCTTCGGTAGACTGCGCGCCACCCGAAACTCGCTGCTATACTTCGACTTAGCGTGAAAATTGCCGTTCGCTACGCCCGTCACGCCGGCATCGCGGCGCTGTTCGTAGCCTCCGCTCTGCTCGGCACCTTGAGCGGGGTGATGTTTGCGTATTCCGACGATCTGCCGGAGGTCAGCGCACTCGATAACTACGCGCCGAACACCATCACGCGCGTCGTCGGCAAGGATGGGCAGTTAGTCGGCGAATTCGCGGTCGAACGACGCGTCGTCATTCGCTATGGCGACATCCCGGACAACTTGCGCGAGGCGATCATCTCCTCGGAGGACGGCGACTTTTTCCAGCACGCCGGTTTCAGCATCCCGCGCATGGTGATGGCGCTGATACGCGACGTCGTGACGCGCGGCCACACGCCGGGCGGCAGCACCATCACGCAGCAGCTGACGCGTAACCTGTTTCCCCAGGAGATCGGCTTCGCGACCGGCAACCGCAGCTGGGAGCGCAAGGTCAAAGAGACGCTCGTGGCGATGCGCATCGAGAAGCGCTACACCAAGGAAGAGATCTTCACGTTCTACGCCAACCAGATCTACTTCGGCCATGGCGCCTACGGCGTCGAAGCCGCATCGCAGCTGTATTTCCGTAAGCGGGCGAAGGAGCTCAAGCTCGAAGAAGCGGCGACGATCGCCGGCATCATCCAGGGCAACGTCCGGCAGAGCCCGTTCGTCAATCCGGAGGCGACCAAGCGACGCCGTAACTACGCGCTCGAGCGCATGGCCGAGGAAGGCTACATCACGCGTGAGGCCGCCGCCGCCGCGAAGGAGCTGCCGATCGTCGTTGCCGACGCGCCGACCGCCGAGACCAGCGTGGCGCCGTATTTCCTCGAAGAGGTCCGCAAGTACCTCGAAGCTAAATACGGAGCAAAGGCGCTCTATGAGAGCGGGCTGACGGTCAAGACCAACCTCGACGTGCGGTTGCAGCAGGCGGCCAACAAGGCGATCGATCGCGGCCTCCGCCGCGTCGACAAGCATCGCGGCTTCCGCAAGGTGAAGCGCAACGTCCTCGCCGACGGTCACACCGTCGATGCGTTCAAGAGCGATCGCTGGCAGCATCACATCGCCGAGGGCGACATCGTGCCGGCCGTCGTGCGCAGCGTCGACGAGACCGCCGCGCACCTGCGCATCGCCGACCTGTCCGCCGATCTCACCGCCGCGAACATGAAGTGGACCAACAAGAAGGCGCCGAAGGACATCCTGAAGGCTGGCGATGTGATCGATGTCGCGATCACCAAGATCGACGGCAAGACCGCGTCGGTCAACCTCGATCAGACGCCGCTCCTCGAAGGCGCGCTCGTCGCGATCGACAACCACACCGGCCAGGTGCTCGCGATGGTCGGCGGTTACAGCTTCTCGCGCAGCAAGTTCAATCGCGCGACCCAGGCCTACCGGCAGATGGGATCAACCGTCAAGCCGATCCTCTACACCGCGGCAATCGATCGCGGCCTGACGCCGACGACGATCATCGTTGACGAGCCGACCGAGTTCGACGCGGGCGCCGGCCAGCCGCCCTATCGTCCAAGCAATTACGATCGCAAGTTCATGGGGCCGTTGACGGTCCGGCGCGCGCTGGAACAGTCACGCAACATTCCGTCGGTCAAGGTGATCCAGATGCTGGGCCCGACGCAGGTCGCCGCGTATGCGAAGAAGTTCGGCTTCACGCAGGACTTCCGGCCCTTTTTGTCGATGGCCCTCGGCGCGCAGGAAGTCACGCTGATGGAGCTCACCAGCGCCTACACCGCGTTTCCAAATCACGGCATCCGCATGGAGCCGTATCTCGCCGATGCCATCAACGATCGCGACGGTGCGCTGCTCGAGCAACGCCAGCCGCAGCCGCGGGACGCGATCCGCGCCGACACCGCGTTCGTGATGGTCAACCTGATGCAAGGCGTCGTGAAGTACGGCACCGCCGCCGCCGCCGCGTCACTCAATTGGCCGCTCGCCGGCAAGACCGGAACCGTGGACGACAACACCGACGCGTGGTTCGTCGGCTACGATCCGAACATCACCGTCGGCGTATGGATGGGGAACGACGAGAAGAAGCCGATCGGCTACAACGAGACCGGCGCCACGGCGGCGCTGCCGATGTGGATCGACTTCATGAAGGAATACATCGCCCTCGACGGCGATCACGAACACCCGCCCACCTTCGACCCGCCCGGGAACATCGTCTTCATGCCGATCGATCGCATGACGGGCGAGCCGACGACGGCCGGCGCGGCAGGCGCGGTCAACGAAGCCTTTATCTCCGGGACCCAGCCGATCAAACAATAGCGCCGCTGACGATTGCGGATTTCGGATCGAGCGGATTTCGGATTATTTCCCGATTTCTCAAAATCTGGCTTCTCTCAGTTGCGCAACAAGGTGAAACCATCGATGGAACTATTTGACATCGTCATCCAATTCGAACGCCTTAGTCGGTTGATCTTTCAAGTCTCAACGACCGTTTTAATTGCGCTTGCTTTCGAGATGGCGCTCCTCGCAGTCTTCGGCGCAGTACGCGTGAGAGAAATGTTGGGGCCTGCGTATTACCCGGCTCACATGTTGCCCTTCTTTCTCGGCACTCCATCCGTGGCGAATGTTGTGGTGTTACGTCCGCAGGCGAAACGCATGCGCGGCTGGTCTTCTGCAGTGCCACTGTGCACGATCATGGCTCTCGCTTTGGTTCTGATGCAATACGGGGTCAGCGAGGCGCTCTACGGCATTGACGGACACGGCGGAAGGTTCTGCGGCGATCTGCTCTCGTTCTGTTGATCTCGGATTTCGGATCGGGTGGATCTCTGATTATTTGCAGATCTTGCGATCTTTTAAGTTTATGCCAGCGTAAGTTGTTGATTCTTCTAGCTGAGCGACTTGGCTGACAGCTTGCTCTTGTGCGCGGCATGACACCCCAAGAACTCAAGGCTCGCACCAAGAGTTTTGCTGTCGACATCATTCGGCTCTGCCGCGATCTGCCAACTTCGTTGGATGGAAGGACGGTCGGCGGACAAATGATCCGTTCTGGAACGTCGGTGGGCGCGAATTATCGCGCTTCATGCCGGGCGCGCTCGCGTGCAGAATGGATCGCGAAGCTCGGCGTCGTCGAAGAAGAGTCCGATGAAACGCTGTTCTGGCTAGAGGTCGCAGTCGAAGCCGAACTAATCTCCGAGCAACGAGCGAGAGCTTTGCTCAAGGAAGCCGATGAGTTGACGACGATCTTCGTGGCATCAATCAAAACGGCGAAGCATTAGATCGGAAAATAATCAGAAATCCGCGCGATCCGAGATCCGAGATCGATCTATGCGTCGTCGTCCGTGTCCACCGACGCCTGCCCAAGCGTCCCCGATGATTTCTGCATCAGATAGGTCTTGATGAAAGGATCGATATCGCCGTTCAGGACCTTGTCCACCTGGCCCTCTGAATACTTGGTGCGGTGGTCCTTGATCAGCTGATACGGCTGCAGCACATAGCTGCGGATCTGGCTGCCGAACGCGATGTCCTTCTTGGTGCCGCCGATCTGTGACAGCTTGTCCTGCTGCTCTTTCTGCTTCAGATCGTAAAGTTTCGCCTTCAGCACCTTCATGGCGATGTCCTTGTTCTTGTGCTGCGAGCGTTCGTTCTGGCACGACGTCACGATGCCGGTCGGCAGGTGCGTGATGCGGACGGCGGAGTCCGTGACGTTGACGTGCTGGCCGCCGGCGCCACTCGATCGAAACGTATCGATCCGCAGATCCTTTTCCGGAATGTCGATCTCGATCTCGTCGTCGAATTCCGGCCACACGTAGATCGAGGCGAACGAGGTATGACGCCGCGCGGCTTGATCGAAGGGGGAAATCCGCACGAGACGATGGACGCCGGCTTCGGCCGCCATCAGGCCGAACGCGTATTCGCCGATCAGCATGAAGGTGACGCTCTTCAAGCCCGCTTCTTCGCCCGGCAGGTAGTCGAGCAGCTCGCGCTTGAAGCCGCGCCGCTCCGCCCACTTCAAATACATGCGGAGCAGCATCTCCGCCCAATCCTGGGATTCCACGCCGCCGGCCCCGGGATGGATGGTGACGATGGCGTTGGCGGCGTCGTGCTCGCCGCCAAGCATCTTCTTGGTCTCCGCGGCGTCAACCTGCGCTTCAAGGGTGTCGATCGCCTTCTCGAAATCGCCGCCGACGTCTTCGCCGCCCTGCGCCCACTCGAGCAGCACGCCGAGATCGTCGGTCTTCTTCGCCAGGCTGTCGCGGAGCTCGATGTCTTCGGCGAGGCGGCGCTGCCGGAGCAGCGTCTTCTGCGCCTCGGCCTGGTTGTCCCAGAAGGTCGGCGCGGAAATTTTTCGTTCGAGTTGGGCTAGTTCGCCCGGGTCGTGGGCATCGTCAAAGATAGCTCCGCATGTCGGAAG
>JBBQUT010000035.1:0-48911 GCA_038212215.1 Mycobacteriales bacterium | reverse complement strand
TCGACGAGCGAGGCGACGATCGTGCGATCCTCGGCGGGTTCGATCACGACCTCGCTCGGCACGGCGATCACGCTCGACCCGGCTGCAGCGCCGGAGGCGACACCGACCGGAGAATCCTCGATGACCACGCAGCGCGAAGGGTGCGCACCGAGCAAACTTGCCGCCCGCTCGTAGGGCTCGGGATGCGGCTTGTTGTGCGTGACCTCGTCGCCGCACACCGACGCGGCGAACAACGACCGCCCCATGAAATCGAGCGCGATCTCGGTCATCCGGCGGTGCGTCGAGGTCACCAGACAGACCGGCACCCGCTGCGCGGCGAGGTTCATGAGCAGTTCGCGGGCGCCCGGCTTCCAGTGCAGATCGGTGCGAAAGAGCTCGGTGGCGCGCGCCGTCAGGTAAGCACCGCTCGATTCCGGGTCTGCCTCGATGCCCAAGTCGTCATGCAGGATCGCGACCGAGCGGGCGAGCGACGAGCCCACCATTCTCGCCCGCGAGCGTTCGGATAATTCGCCGCCCAGCCAACCCGCCAGATCGTAAAGGGCGGCGTCCCATACTCGTTCGGAGTCGAGCAGCGTTCCGTCCATGTCGATCAGCACGGCCTGTAAAGAAAGGCTCACGGTGCATTCCACCGGGGGGATCCAGGTCTTGTACGGCGCCCCGGGGCTGTCTTGTCGACCATGAGTTGGCTATCGGCCGGCAGTCGGAAGACCACGGTCGGGTCTGCGGTCGACGGACGCACAATGATCGAAGCGGTGTCCGATCTGATGCGCTCGCACACGGTCGCAGGTGTCCGCCACGAGAGCCTCCAATTCGTCACATGAAAAAACGCTACAGGCGGTGCTCAGCGCCCTGCCCGCCCCTACTCCGACATTTGAGAGCAGCTTGGCTGTCCGCGGCGGCGGCAAATAGGCAATGGCAAGGAGGTTGCCCCTCCTTGCCACTTTCAACGTATAGCGCACGGGGGGCCTTGCGGCAAGACCCGGGTGGTGCTGCAGAATCGCGGGACGTCGATGGAACTGGCGGCGCGGCTGTCATCCCACCGCGCGGAGCAGGCGGCGTAAAGCGGCTTGGCGAACAGGGAGTTTTCATGATCGACGTGATCGTTGTCGGCTGCGGACCGACCGGCTTGATGCTGGGCGGCGAGTTGCGCCTGCATGGCGTGCACGCGCTCGTGCTGGAGAAGGACGCGGCGCCGACGAGGGTGGTCCGCGCGCTCGGCCTGCACGCGCGCAGCATCGAGGTGATGGACCAGCGCGGTCTCCTGGAGCGATTCCTTGCGTTCGGCAAGCAGTACCCGCTCGGTGGTTTCTTCGCCGGCATCCCTAAACCGTCACCGGAGCGGCTGGATACCGCACACCCTTACGTCCTTGGCATCCCGCAGCCCACCGTCGAGCGCCTGCTGAGCGAGCATGCCGCCGAGCTCGGCGTCGAGATCCGGCGCGGCTGCGAACTGGTCGGGCTAAGCCAAGATGAGTACGGGGTGAGCGCCGAGTTGGCAGACGGTACGCAGCTGCGCGCGCGCTACCTCGTCGGCTGCGATGGCGGCCGCAGCAGGGTGCGCAAGCTGCTCGGCGTCGGCTTTCCCGGCGAGCCCGCGCGGGTCGAGACCTTGCTGGGTGAGATGGAGGTGGCCGTGCCACCGGAGACGCTGAGCGCCGCGGTGGCCGAAGCCCGAAAGACCCAGCTGCTGTTTGGCGCTGATCCCCTCGAGGACGGCGTGTACCGCGTTGTCGTGCCTGCCGCCGGGCTGGCCGAGAACCGCGCCGTCGCGCCGACGCTCGAGGACTTCAAGCGTCAGCTGCGGGTGTTCGCCGGTACCGACTTCGGCGTGCACTCACCGCGCTGGCTCTCGCGCTTTGGTGACGCCACCCGGCTGGCCGAGCGTTACCGCGTCGGCCGGGTGCTGCTGGCTGGCGATGCGGCGCATATCCACCCGCCGACTGGCGGGCAGGGACTCAACCTCGGCATCCAGGACGCGTTCAATCTCGGCTGGAAACTGGCCGCCCAGGCCAGCGGGTGGGCTCCGGAGGGGCTGTTGGACAGCTATCACACCGAACGACACTCGGTGGCCGCCGATGTACTGGAAACCACCCGCGCGCAGATGGAGCTGCTCTGCGCCGAGCCCGGCCCGCAGGCGGTGCGCCGGCTGGTGTCGGAACTCATGAACTTCAAGGAGGTGAACCGGTACCTGACGGAGAAGATCTCTGCGATCGGGATTCGTTACGACTTCGGCGAGGGGCATGAACTGCTCGGCCGACGGCTGCGGGACGTGGGGCTCAAACGCGGTCACCTCTACGGGCTGATGCACAGCGGCCGCGGACTGCTGCTGGACCAGACCGGCCGGCTCTCGGTGGCAGGCTGGGCAGATCGGGTCGACCACATTGTCGACGTCAGCGAGGAACTGGACGTGCCCGCGGCGCTGCTGCGGCCGGACGGCCACGTGGCATGGGTCGGCGCAGACCAGCAGGACCTGCTCAGCCACCTGCCGAGGTGGTTCGGGGCTGCATGCTTATGCCTTGACAGGCATATGCCGAGCACGGCATGTTAGTCGCATGCTCGATACGCAATGGACGGTGCTGGTCGATGCGAACCGGCGAGCAGTTCTGAATCTGCTGCGCGAGGGGCCTCGCTCGGTCGGCGAGTTGGTCAGCGAACTTGGTCTGACGCAGCCGGCAACGTCCAAACAGTTGAGGGTCCTGCGCGACGCGGGCTTCGTGCGCGTTCAGCAGGATGCACAGCGACGTGTCTACACCATCGATCCGAGGCCGTTGGCCGAAATCGATGCCTGGCTCGAGCCTTACCGGCAGCTGTGGAACGACCGACTCGACGGGCTCGGTCGGCACCTGGAAACCAACTAGCTCGACCCCGAAAAGGAGATGTGATGGATCGCGGAACCTACACAATCTATGACGACCGCCCGGCGGTGCGTTTCGAGCGTAGCTACCCGCACCCGATCCGGCGGGTGTGGGCGGCCGTGGCGACTGCGGAAGGGCTCGCTGCTTGGTTTCCCTCGGCAGTTGAACTGGAGCCTCGTGTCGGCGCTTCGATCGTCTTTTCTGGCGACCCCAACAGCGACCCGACTGGCGGTACCGTGCTCGCGTTCGACCCGCCCACCCGCCTGGCCTTCACCTGGGCAGAGCACGAACTGCACTTCACGCTCGACGAGATCGACGACCAGCACACTCGACTCGTCCTGCTCGACGTGCTGGCCGACAAGATCGAGGCGGCCCGCAATGCCGCCGGGTGGTCCGTCTGCCTCGGTGAACTCGACAAGTACGTAGCCGGCCACTGTGCCGAGGGACCGCACAGCCCCGCCGCGGCGGCAGCATGGCGGCCGATCTACGACGAGTACGTCGCCGCAGGTATGCCCTCCGGGGCCGACATCCCGACCTGAGGCCGATGGCCGAGAGCCGTGATCGTTGCCCGTCCTGCAGCGGCTGATCGCTGCACAGCGAGCAATGATCACCAAAGTCACGTATTGAAGTACTTCGCCTCCGGATGGTGGATGACGATCGCGTCAGTCGACTGCTCGGGATGCAACTGGAACTCCTCGGAAAGCTCCACATTGATGCGGTCCGGATGCAGCAGCGAGACGATCTTCGCTCGATCCTCGAGATCGGGGCAGGCGCCGTAGCCGAGCGAATACCGCGCGCCGCGGTAGTGCAGCTTGAAATAATCCTCTACCTCGGCCGGATCCTCCGAGGCCATCGCCGTTCCGCCGGGCAGGAGCAGTTCCTCGCGCATGCGCCGGTGCCAGTATTCGGCCAGTGCCTCGGTCAGCTGCACCGACAGGCCGTGCGCTTCGAGGTAATCGCGATAGGCGTTGGCTTCGAACAGCGAGCTGGTGAACTCACTTATCTTGTCGCCCACCGTGACGATCTGGAACCCGACGACGTCGGTCTCGCCGGAGTCCTCGGCACGGAAGAAGTCGGCCAGGCAGAGACGCCGCTCGCGCCGTTGCCGCGGGAAGGTGAACCGAGTGCGTTCGTGGCCGGCATCGTCGAGCACGATCAGGTCGTCGCCCTTGCTGACGCAAGGGAAATACCCATAGACGACGGCAGCCTCCAGGATGCCCTCGGTCTGGAAGCGCTGCAGCCAGTATCGCAGCCGGGGGCGCCCCTCGGTCTCGACAAGTTCCTCGTAGGACGGTCCGTTGCCGCGCGCACCGCGCAAGCCCCACTGCCCCATGAACGTTGCCCGCTCGTCGAGCAACGCCGCGTAGTCGGCGAGCTGGATGCCCTTGACGACGCGATCACCCCAGAACGGTGGCGTCGGGACGGGGTTGTCGGTCGCAGTGTCCGACCGCGAAGGCAACTCACGCACCTCCTGGTCCTCTGCGGCACGGCGGGCCTCCGCGATGCGCTGTGATCGTTCTCGGCGGGCCTTGCGCTCAGCGAGCTTGCGGGCCTCCTCGTCCGACAGCTTCGTGTCGTCGGGCCCGTGCACGCCGCCGGGCACGCCGCGTCGGGTCGCCATCATGGCGTCCATCAGACGCAGGCCCTCGAACGCGTCACGCGCGTAACGGACATCGCCCTCGAAGATTTCACTGAGGTCCTGCTCGACGTAACCGCGAGTCAGCGCGGCACCACCGAGGACCACCGGCCAGCGGGCGGCGACCCCGCGGCTGTTCATCTCCTGCAGGTTCTCCTTCATGATCACGGTGCTCTTGACGAGCAGACCGGACATGCCGATCACGTCGGCGTTGTGCTCGTCGGCGGCCTCCAGAATCGAGTTGATCGGCTGCTTGATGCCGATATTCACGACGCTGTAGCCGTTGTTGGACAGGATGATGTCGACGAGGTTCTTGCCGATGTCGTGCACGTCGCCGCGCACGGTCGCCAGCACGATGGTGCCCTTCCCGCCGCCGTCGTCCTTCTCCATGAACGGTTCGAGATAGGCGACCGCGGCCTTCATCACCTCGGCGGACTGCAGCACGAAAGGAAGCTGCATCTCACCGCTGCCGAAGAGTTCGCCGACGGTTTTCATCCCGGATAGCAGCGTGTCGTTGATGATCGCAAGCGGAGCCCGCGTGGTCATCGCTTCGTCCAAGTCCGCCTCGAGACCGTTGCGCTCGCCGTCGATGATGCGCCGCTGCAACCGCTCGTCGAGCGGAAGTGCGGCGAGTTCCTCGGCTCGCGTCGCCGCCGAGGACTGTGCGGACACGCCCTCGAACAGCCGCAAGAACGCCTGCAGCGGGTCGTAGTCCTCGCCGCGGCGGTCATAGACCAGATCCAGCGCGACCTCGCGCTGCTCCTTGGCGATCTTCGACATCGGCAGAATCTTGGACGCGTGGACGATCGCCGAGTCGAGGCCCGCTTCGGTGCACTCGTGCAGAAAGACCGAGTTGAGCACCTGCCGAGCGGCCGGGTTCAGCCCGAAACTGATGTTGGACAGCCCCAGCGTGGTTTGCACGTCAGGATGTCGCTGTTTGAGCAGCCGGATACCGGCGATCGTTTCCAGGCCGTCACGGCGGCTCTCCTCCTGACCGGTCGCGACGGTGAAGGTGAGGCAGTCGAGCAGGATGTCGCTTTCGTTCATCCCCCAGTTGTCGACCAGGTCGGTGATCAGTCGCTCGGCGATCGCGACCTTCGTCTCGGCGGTACGCGCCTGGCCCTGCTCGTCGATGGTGAGCGCGATGACCGCCGCGCCGTGCTCGCGCACCAGTTGCATCGTGCGGGCGTAACGCGAATCCGGGCCGTCACCGTCCTCGAAATTGACCGAGTTGATCACCGAGCGGCCGCCGAGCATTTCCAACCCGGCCTCGAGCACCGGCGGTTCGGTCGAGTCCAGCACCATCGGCAAGGTGGAGGCGGTGGCGAAACGACCGACCACCTCGCGCATGTCCGCGGCGCCGTCGCGGCCGACGTAGTCGACGCAGACGTCGAGCAGGTGGGAGCCGTCGCGGACCTGCGCGCGGGCGATCTCGACGCAGTCGCCGAAGCGGCCGTCGAGCATGGCGTCCCGGAATGCCTTCGATCCGTTGGCGTTGGTGCGCTCGCCGATCATCAGCACGCTGGCGTCCTGCCGGAACGGCATCGACTGGTAGAGCGACGCGGCGGCGGGCTCGGTGCGGGCGTCACGTGCCGGCGGTGTGATGTCGCGGACTGCTTCCACGACCCGGGTGATGTGTTCCGGTGTCGTGCCGCAGCAGCCGCCCACCAGCGCGACACCGAACTCCAGGACGAACTGGCGCAACGCGGTCGCCAGGTCCTCGGGCGACAGCGGGTACGTGGCGCCGTTGGGTCCGAGTTCGGGCAATCCGGCGTTGGGCATCACCGAGAGCGGGCGCTCGGCATTGCGCGAGAGGTAGCGCAGGTGCTCGCCCATCTCGGCCGGACCGGTCGCACAGTTGAGCCCGATGAGGTCGATCCCCAGCGGTTGCAACGCGGTCAGCGCGGCGCCGATCTCGGAGCCGAGCAGCATCGTGCCGGTCGTCTCGACAGTCACGTGTGCGATCAGTGGCAGGCGCTTACCCGTCTCGGCCATCGCTCGCTTCGCGCCGAGGATGGCCGACTTCGCCTGCAGCAGATCCTGGCAGGTTTCGACCATGATCGCGTCGGCGCCGCCCTCGATGAGCCCGGCCACCTGATCCTGATAGGCGTCGCGCAGCACCGAGTAGTGGACGTGACCGAGCGTCGGAAGCTTGGTGCCCGGCCCTACCGAGCCAAACACCCAGCGCGGACGATCCGGCGTCGAATGCCCGGAGGCAACTTCGCGGGCGAGTTCTGCACCGGCGCGTGCGAGTTCGCGAATCCGCTCCACCGCGTCGTACTCGGCGAGGTTGGCCCAGTTCGCGCCGAAGGTATTCGTCTCCACAGCGTCGGCGCCGGCGCGTAGGTAGGCGTCGTGCACGCCACGCACTACGTCCGGGCGACGCACATTGAGGATCTCGTTGCACCCTTCCAATCCCTCGAAGTCGTCGAGGGTGAGGTCGGCTGCCTGCAGCATGGTGCCCATCGCTCCGTCGCCGACGACGACGCGGTCACGCAACGTTTCCAGCAGCACCGATTCCGGGGGGGTATAGGCCACGATGCCAGGATACCGGGGCAAGCGGCGCCTAATGCCACGCCGCGGCGGTTCGTGCCGTCGGCGCGCCCGCGGCGCGGTGCGCTCGCGGCCTGCCCTTGGCGCCAGGCCGTCACACGTAGGGTGGACGCCATGACCGAGCCCGGTGAGAGCCATTCGGAATGGCCCCAGCTGACGGCGCCCGTCGTCGTTGCCGCGTTCGAGGGCTGGAACGACGCCGGCGACGCAGCTACCGGTGCCGTCGAACATCTCGAGCTGGTCTGGGACGCCGTGCCACTCACCGAACTCGACCCGGACGAGTACTACGACTTCCAGGTCAATCGTCCTGGCGTCTCGCTGGTCGATGGCGTCACCCGCCGGGTCAGCTGGCCGACGACCCGGCTGTCCTACTGCCGACCGCCTGGGGCGGAGTTCGATCTGGTGATCATCCGCGGCATCGAGCCCAACATGCGCTGGCGCGGTTTCTGCCACGAACTGCTGGGCCTGATCGAGGGCTTCGAGGTACGCACGGTCGTCACACTCGGTGCGCTGCTGTCCGACACTCCGCATACCCGGCCCACCCAGGTGACCGGCACCGCCTACGACCAGGAGGCGGCGGCCCGCTTCGGCCTGGAGAAGTCACGCTACGAGGGGCCGACGGGCATTGTCGGCGTGCTTCAGGACGCCTGTGTTACGACCGGGGTGCCGGCGGTGTCGTTCTGGGCGGGCGTGCCGCACTACGTGTCGCAGCCCCCAAATCCCAAGGCGACCATCGCGCTGCTGCACGCCGTCGAGGAGGTGCTCGACCTTCCGGTGCCGCTCGCCGAACTGCCGCAGCAGGCCGACGAATGGCAGAAGCTGGTGGACGAGATGGCCGCCGAGGACGAAGAGGTCACCGAGTACATCCGCAATCTCGAGCAACGCGACGACGAACTCGACCGCAGCGAACTCAAGGCAGCGTCCGGTGACATGATCGCGAGGGAGTTCGAGCGCTATCTGCGCCGCCGCGACCGCGGCACGGGGCACGCAGGACCTTCTGAGGGGCGCGATTTTCGATCGTAGGGCAAACTGAGTGAGCCCGGCGGACGGTTGCCCCGCGACCCCCGAATGCCGGTCACCACCCACTGACCCGAAGGACCCCCACCGATGCGCCTGCTCCTTCGCACCGGCGTCTGTACCGGCGCGCTGCTCGTCGCCGCAACACTCGGTGCTTGCTCGAGTTCCAAGACCGGCAACGCCGCGTCGTCGGCCATTGGGTCGTCGGCATCGTCGAGCTCCGGGTCGTCGTCTGCACCGTCGACCGCTACCTCGTCCGGTGCGGCGGCGCCTGCGTCCTCAGGCCGGTCGACGCAAGCGGTCAGCCCCCTCGTCGCGTCATTGCTCACCCCCGCAGAGATCGCGCCCGATTTCCGATCGCAACCGACCTCCGGGACCAGCGGTCCACTGCCGTGCACGCCCAAAGCTCCACCGCTGGAAAAGCAGGTGCCCTCCAGCGATCGCGCCAAAGCTCTCTACGTCAGCAAGTCGGGCAAGCTCGCGCTGCAGGAAAACGTGCTGGCTTACGACGCTCCGTCCACCGCAAGCAAAGCGGTTGCCGTGGCCCGGACTGGGCTCGCGTGCAAGAACGGGCTCTCTGGCACCGCACGGATGCAGATCGCCGGCCCGAGCGACGTACGCAAGCTGGTGAGCACTCATGTGGACGCAGCGCTCGCCTGGACCGTGCAGACTACGAAGTTCACCGGCTCGATCATCGTTGTGCGGGCCGGGGCAAAGCTGATGACCCTGCAGTTCGCCAAGACGCTCGGTGCGAGTTCGGCGTCGGTCAACACGAAGCGGCTCTTCGAGACCGCGGTCGCCAAGGTCGTCAACGGGCACTGACGCCCTCCGGTTGGCTTAGAGGGAACCGGACGGCTGTCGTCGCCGTGTTGATGGTCGCCGAACAGCTCGGCGAGCTCGGCGGTGGTGCGTTTGCCTGCGCGGTAGCGGCCGACAAGACGGGTTTCTTGGCTGGGCTGTGTTTGGCGGCTTCGCCGCGGAGCCGGTCTTTGACTTTGTGTGGGCGTCAGCGGTCAGATCTTCGACGAGATGTGCGCTACGGGCGCAGTCGTCGCAGACGCCGGCACCTTCGAGCCAGCCGGCGGCTGGAGCGGCGATCACCGTGACGGCGTGCCGATCCTCATCTGCAGCCGCCACGAGTCAAGCATCGACATCAGCAGCTGGCCTCTCGCGACATACGTGACCGACGTGGAAACCGCGATGACACGCGCCAAGCAGGTAGCGGGCGAGAAGAACGTTCTGGTCCATGGCGCCGCGGTTACGCGGCTCGCGCTCCTGGCCGACGTCCTCGACGAGCTTGAACCGCACGTCCCGTCATCAGGCGGGTGCCCGCAGAGATCCGCTTGCGATCGTTCAGGGCGAGACCGGTGTCGACTTGTACGAGTGATGCCTCAAGGGCTACGTGCGCGCATCCTGGTGATTCGGATTGCGGCGTCGCGACCTTCACCGTGACCGACACCGGCGCGACGATCGTGGGCACCGTGCCGTCCGCGACACGTTCCATGGCGCCCCCCGTCTCGCGTCCCCTGACGCCCACCACGTCACGGGAAACGCCCCGAACGCCCCAGACGCCGACACCGGTCGAGACGACACCCGCGGTGCAGACGCCACGCTCGTCCGCCCGGACGGGACGACGATCCTCATGCACGTCAGCAACGACCGTGACCCCAAGGGTGCGGGCGGCCAGAGTGCGCCGCACCCGCCGCTGACGATCAGGCAGATGACAGCCATCGTCACGTCGCCGATCTGGCCGCCGCGGTAGCGGAGCGTTCCCGGGTTACCCGTCGGCGATGTCGGCGCTGCTCCGTCGCCGTACACCGACGACTTCCTCGAAGTGCGGCTGACGGAAAGGACAGCGCTGTGATTAACACCCCAAGTGACGAAATCGGCTCCTGATTCGCTATCCGCCAAGCTTGCTCAGAGGGCGACGCCGAGCAGCGCGTCGACGAAGTCCCGCACCAGCCGCGGGGCGACCCTGTCGCGCTCTGTGTCGCTAGCTGCTTCGGCCGACTCGACCCACGCGTCGATCGCCGCCACGGCGGCCACCGTGTCCAGATCGTCGGCCAACCGGGCGCGAACCGCGGCCAGCGTCGTGTCGGCTGGCGGACCCGTGGGCCGCGCAACAGCGGCACGCCAGCGGGCAAGACGCGCCTCGGCCGCAGGCAGCCGGCCACCGGTCCATTCGCGGTCGTGGCGGTATCGCCCGTCGAGCAGCGCTAGTCGGATCGCCATCGGGTCGACGCCCGCGCGGCGCAGCTTGGACACGAGCACCAGGTTGCCCCGCGACTTGGACATCTTCTCGCCGTCCAGGCCGATCATCCCGGCGTGGACGTAGTGGCGGGCGAACGGGTGCTGACCGGTCAGCGCCTCGGCGTGCGCGGCCGAGTGCTCGTGGTGCGGAAAGATCAGGTCCGTCCCGCCGCCCTGGACGTCGAAGCTCATCCCAAGCGTATTCACGGCAATGACCGAGCACTCGATGTGCCAGCCGGGGCGACCCTTGCCGATCATCGTGTCCCAGAATGGTTCACCCCAGCGGTGGCCTCGCCACAGCACCGAGTCGAGCGGGTCGCGCTTGCCGCCGTGATTCGGGTCCCCGCCACGTTCCCCGAACAGGCGCAGCATGGTCTCGCGGTCGTAGTGCGATTGCTCGCCAAATTTCCCGGTGCTGGAGATGTCGAAGTAAATGTCGTCGCGCAACTGGTATGCGCTGCCCTGCCCGAGGAGCTCCGCGATGGCGTCACTGATGGCCGGAATCGACTCGACCGCGCCGATGAGGTGATCCGGCGGCAGCACCCGCAAGGCCGCCATGTCCGCCCGGAACAGATCGATTTCACGGAGGGCGAGTTCCATCCAGCTCTCACCCGTTTGCCGCGCCCGCTCCAGCAACGGGTCGTCGACGTCGGTGACGTTCTGCACGTAGCGCACCGAGTGCCCGGCGTCGCGCCACACCCGCTGAACGAGATCGAAGGCGAGATAGGTGGCGGCGTGCCCGAGGTGCGTCGCGTCATAGGGTGTGATGCCACATACGTACATCCGCGCGCCGCCGGACGGTGCGGTGGGAAGAACCGTGCATGACTTGGTGTCATAGAGCCGCAAAGTCTCGCCCTGCCCGGGCAGCGACGGGACTGCGACGGCGGGCCATGCGTCCATACGCTGCACCGTATCGGGCACACTGAAGGGGATGAGCGCCTACCTCGTGTCAGAAAGCCGGGTCATTGCGGCCAGCCCACAACAATTGTTCGACATCGTCGCCGATCCGGCGATGCACCCAAAGATGGATGGCTCCGGCAGCCTCCAAGCTGCGCGGGAAGGCAATCCGGCTCGGCTGTTCAAGGGCGCGCGCTTCGGTATGGACATGAAGATCGGTGCCGCGTACAAGATCACGAACACTGTCTTGGAGTTCGACGAGCCGAAGGTCATCTCCTGGCGGCACTTCAACGGGCACGTGTGGCGTTATTCGTTCGCACCCGTCGAGGGCGGCGAGACTTTGGTCACTGAGCAATGGGACGCCCGGCCGGCCAAGAACCGGTTGTTCCTTCGGCTGTCTGGTTTTCCCGACCGCAACCGCAAGGGCATTCGCGCCAGCCTGCAGCGGCTGGACGAACTGGTCCGAGACCCAGCGAATTGAGCGCCGAGATACTCGGACGACCTCGATCGGGTTCGCTGGCAGCCTTTAGGGGCGTTCGACGTCGAACCACAAGTTGGCGACGTGATCCGGAGAGTCAACCTGACGGCGACTCAGCCGGATTTCGGGCCCGTCGCTGTCTCGGAATAGCGGTGTGCCGCCGCCGAGCAGGACTGGGGCGACAAGCATGAGAATTTCATCGACCAGACCGGCCCGCAGGCATTGCCGTGCCACGTCGGCGCCAAGCACGTTGACGTACTTCTCACCGGCTGCAGCCTTCGCCATGCTCACGGCGTCATGCAAGTTGTCGACGAAGGTGACGCCGGTAATCGCCGGCCCTTCGCCAAGGTGGTGGGTGAGCACGAACTGCGGCCCATCCCAACCGCCCCCGAACGGCTTGCCTTCCCGGTCCGTGCCGCGATGCGGGTCGTCGCCTTGAAACGTTCGGTTCCCGACCAGCAGCGCCCCGATCTGGCCGATCAGCGCGTCGACGAGTGGATTGGGCGCCAGATGCGGTGTCAGCCAGGACATATCGCCACCAGGCCCAGAAAGGAAGCCGTCCAACGACATCGTCGCGGAGTACAACACCCTCGCCATCGCAGCACACTCCCGTCCAGCGGTCATCCGATGGGGCTGATCGGCGCCTACATCGGCGGCCAGGGGACGGCGGGCCAGCCGTCGCCAGGTTGCGGGTATCGCCGCGTGGAGAGCAGCCGATCGACTCTGGCCCGGGTGCGCCGCACCTCGGCGGTGGTCAGCAATGCGCTCAACTGCGCGCCGAGGCTCCCGTCGAGATCGCAGCGCAGCGCCTTCAGTTCGCCCTGAACCGCTTCGGGCAGCGCCTTGCCGGCCCATTGCCATAGCACGGTGCGCAGCTTGTCCTCGACGTGGAAGCTCACGCCGTGGTCGACGCCGTAGACATGCCCGGTCGGGGTCGGCAGCAAGTGGCCGCCCTTTCGGTCAGCGTTGTTGATGACCGCGTCGAAGACGGCGACCCGGCGTAGCTCCTCGCGGTCGCGGTGGCGGATCATCCGGACCACGTCGGCACCCTCGTCCTCGGCGATCCACAGCTGCACCATGCCCGGACCCACCGGGCCGACTCGGTACACGGTCGGCGGAACGATGTTCCAGCCGCTGGCGGTCGACACCGCGTACGCGGCCACCTCGCGTTCGGCAAGCGTGCCGTCCGGGAAGTCCCACAGCGGCCGCTCCCCCGCAACCGGCTTGTACACGCACGCCGCGCTCACGCCGTCGGCGCTGACGGCGCAGTACAGCGTGGCGTTGGACGCGTCCATGAGGCGGCCTTCGATGCTCAGTTCACCACGTTCGAGCAGCGCCAAGGCGTCCTCGACCGCCATCTCCACCGGCGGGGTGAGCGCAGGTTCGCTCATCCGGGCGTCACGGTTCCAGGGTGGTGCCTCGGTGGTAACCGTTTTGCCGCGGGCAAACGTGCCCGGCCGGGTCAAGCGGCTGGCCGCATAGCGGGCACGGGGGCCGCCCGGCCGAGATCACCCGGCGGGCGCGCTCCACGAATGCGCGGGCCCGGGTTGGTTCGATGCGCACGCGCAGGGCGTCCGGACCCTCCTCGACGTCTTCGAGCAGGGTTTGCTCGGCGACCCCGGTGTCCTCGGTCGGTGCCTGCGCCTCGATGACGACCAGGCCGGCGTCGCCGTCCCAGGCCAGGCCCATCGCGCTGACCCGGAATTCCTCGTCAATCGGCAGCGCGAGCGCCTCGGTATCAGTTTCGGCGGCTGGAAGGGCCGTGCCAGTGCGGGCGACTACTTCATCGAGCAGCTGTTCGAGGCGGTCGGCGAGGACCGCGACCTGCTGCTTCTCCAGCGCTACCGACACCACCCGGGCGCCGTCGGTGGCCTGCAGGAAGAACACGCGGTCGCCGGGTTCACCCACCGTCCCGGCGACGAACCGGCTTGGGCGTTCGAAGAGGAAGAATTGGCGCGCCATGATGCGTTCAAGTCTAGGCAGTAATCACCGCAGACAGTCACACCGAGCCGGTGCCTGAACCGCCGCCGACTGTGGCGTCGCTCGCGTGCCTGCGGCGGCCCTTCTTCTTCGCCGGGACGAATGCACTCAGGTCGCCGCCGGTGTCGTTGGCACGCATTACGTACGGGCGCTGGTCGGTGTAGCGGATCACCGACACCGAGCACGGGTCCACGACGATGCGCTGGAACTGGTCCAGATGCAGGCCGAGCGCGTCGGCGAGAATCGCCTTGATCACGTCACCGTGGCTGCACGCGACCCAGATCGCGTCCGGCCCGAGGCGGGCGTCCCAGTCGCGCACGGCGTTGACGGCACGCGCCGAAACCTCCGAGAGAGACTCGCCGTTCGGGAATCGGGCGGCTGACGGCTGGGTCTGCACCACTTTCCAGACCGGCTCCTTGGCGAGTTCCTTGAGCGGGCGGCCGGTCCAGTCACCGTAACCGCACTCGATGATCCGCTCGTCCTGCTGGAGTTCGAGCTCTCGACCAGCCGCGCGCTGCGCTGCCAGCAGGATCTCGGCGGTGCCCACGCAGCGTTCCAGCGGGCTGGTCACGATGGCGTTGAGCGCGATAGGCGCCACACGCTCGGCGACGGCATTCGCCTGTTTTTGCCCGCGCTCGTCCAGATGCACGCCGGGTGTACGCCCCGCCAGCACGGGGCCGGTCATCGCGGTGAGCCCATGCCTGATCAGCAGCAAGGTCGACATGCGGCGCGGCTACTTCGTCGCGTCCAGGACGCCGGTCGAGAGCAGCACGATGAGCAACACACCGAGCCCGATCCGGTAGTAGATGAAGACGAACGTGCTGTGGCGGGTGAGCCAGCGCAACAACCAGGCGATGGACGCGAGGCCCACCAGGAACGCGAAGATCAGGGCCACCCCGGTGAGACCGACCCCAGGGGTATTGCCGGTCGAGGAGACCGCTTCGTACCCGCCGGAGAGCACCACTGCGGGGATAGACAGCAAGAAGGAAAATCGCGCTGCGGCCTCACGGGTCAGCCCGCGAAAGAGACCGGCGGTGATCGTCACGCCGGAACGTGACGACCCGGGTATCACCGACAGGGCCTGGGCCACGCCGACCGCGACGGCGTCGGCGGTGGTGATCTGCTCTTCCTCGCGGTCGCGCTTGCTGACGCGCTCCGCGGCGGCGAGCACCACCGCGAGGCCGATGAGGGCGCACGCGATCACCCAGAGGTTGCGCGCGCCGGTTTCGATCTGGTGGCTGAACACGAGACCGAATACGCCGACCGGGACGGTGGCCAGGATCAGATACCAGCCGAGCTTGTACTCCAGCGAGCCGCGCACCGACTTGTCGGTGATTCCGCGGAACCAGGCCACGACGACATGCAGCAGCTCGCGCCAGAAGTAGATGACGATCGCCGCGGTCGTGCCCAGTTGCACAATCGCTGTGAACGCGGCACCCGGGTCGTTCGTGGTGTTTGCGTAGAAGTGCCAGCCGAACAGCGCCGGGACGATACGCAAATGAGCGGTCGACGAGATCGGCAGGAATTCAGTCAGCCCCTGGACGATGCCCAGTACGACGGCCTGAAGCAGGGTCACGCCGCCACTCCGCTGTCCTGCAGCGCTTGCGCCGCGATCTCCAGCGAGCGGATGCGGTCGTCAAGGGTGGTGGCGAACGGCGAAATCGCCAGCGTGGTCGCGCCGGCCGCTGCGAACTCGGCCATCCGCTCGGCGATGCGCGAGGGTGGGCCGAGCAGGGACGTGGCGTCGACGAAGGCCGCCGGGACGGCCGCGGCCGCGCCGGCGTAGTCACGTGCGAGGTAGCGGTTCTGCACCTCGGCTGCCTCGTCGCCGAAGCCCATCCGGGTGGCGAGAGCGTTGTAGAAGTTGTCCTCCCGGCTGCCCATGCCGCCCACGTACAGCGCGGCGTAGGAGCGCACCGGCGCGGCGCACTGCTCGACGTCCTCGCCCACAACGAGGGGGACGGTGGGCACTACGTCAAACCCGTCCAGGGTCTTGCCGACCTTCGCGCGCCCGGCGCTGACGTGCTCCAGCGACTCAGCGGCGTAGTCGGTCGAGAAGAACACCCCGAGCCAGCCGTCGGCGATCTCGCCGGTGAGCTCGAGGTTCTTCGGCCCAACCGATGCCAGGTAGATCGGGATGTGCTCGCGTATCGGATGCACCCCCAGGTGCAGCGCCTTGCCGGGGCCGTCCGGCAGCGGCAGCTGGTACGTGGCGCCGTCGTAGCGCACCTTCTCGCGTGAGAGCGCCAGCTTGACGATGTCGACGTACTCGCGGGTACGCGCCAGCGGTTTGGCGAAGCGGACGCCGTACCACCCCTCGGACACCTGTGGGCCGCTGACCCCGATTCCGAGGCGGAATCGTCCGCCCGACAGGGTATCGAGCGTCGCGGCGGTCATCGCGGTCATCGCCGGACTGCGGGCCGGGATCTGCAGGATGGCGCTGCCCACGTCGATGTGCTCGGTCTGCGCCGCAACCCACGTGAGCACAGTGACGGCGTCCGAGCCGTAGGCCTCCGCCGCCCAGGCGACGGCGAAACCGAGCTCGTCGGCTGCCTTCGCGAGCTTCAGATTGTCGCCATCGTTGCCGGAGCCCCAGTATCCGAGGTTGAGTCCGAGCTGCACCGGGCAACCATAGCGGCCGACCGCCGTGCACAGCCTGCGCCGCACCGTCGCCGACCCGGGTAGCGTCCTAGCGTGCAGCAGCGAAACGTCGGGCGAAGCGGTTTGAAGGTGAGCGACCTCGCTCTCGGCACCATGACCTGGGGAGTCGAGACCGATGCCGACGAGGCGGCCGCGCAGTTGGTCACGTTCCACGACGCCGGCGGGACGCTCGTGGACACCGCCGCGGCCTACGGTTACGGCGACACCGAAGCACTGCTCGGGCAGTTGCTCGCCGACGTCGTGCCACGCGCAGATCTCGTGATCGCCACGAAGGCCGGCATCACGCGCACCCGCGACGGACGTTACGTTGACGCGTCGCGCGGCACACTGCTGCGCCAGTTGGACGAGTCGCTGCGCAAGCTCGGGACCGACTATGTCGACCTCTGGTACGTGCACACCGTCGACGAGAGCGTCCCGTTCGATGAGACGCTAGCCACGTTGGACGCCGCCGTCGCCGCAGGCAAGGCTCGTTACGCGGGCGTGTCGAACTACTGCGGCTGGCGCATTGCCCAGGCCGCGACGTGGCAGCGGGCAGTGCCCGGACGGGTGCCCGTCGTAGCCAACCAGGTGCGCTGGTCGCTGATCGACCGCGGCGTCGAGCGCGAAGTCGTCCCGGCGTGCGCCGAACTGGGCGTGGGCATCTTCCCGTGGTCGCCGCTGGGCGGCGGCGTGCTGACCGGCAAATACCGCGGCGGCACGCCGGCCGACTCGCGTGGGGCGGGCACCGGGCGGAGCCTGCCGTTGGACCAGCCGCCACGCGCGTCCGGGATCGTGGAAGCGGTCGCCACCGCTGCCGAGGGGCTGGCGACTTCGCCGGTGGCGGTGGCGCTCGCCTGGCTGCGTGACCGGCCGGGAGTCGTCGCGCCAGTGCTCGGGGCGCGCACCCTCGGCCAGCTCACTGCGGCGCTGGCGTGCGAGACGCTCGACCTGCCACATGAGATTCGCGAGGCGCTCGACGATGTGTCGGCGCCGGTGCTCAGCTATCCGGAGGCGGGGATCTGACGCAGGACCCGGTGTTCGAGGCGTTCTGCGCGGCCGGGCTGTGGCCAGGGCTCGGCCGGACGCTGGCCGGCGAGCTGTCCTTCGCCGGGATCAACGGGCCGGTTGACGTGTCGGCCACCAACCTGGCGGCGCTGCCGAAGGTCGGGCCGACCCGCGCCGGACGCCTGCTTTCGGCATTCATCGCCGCGACCCCTGCCTACGAGGTCGCTGCCCTGCTCGTCCCGGCCGGTGTCGACGCCAGGGTGGCCGGACGGGTGGTCGATTCGCTCGGCTCGCCCGCGCCGCGCCTGTTGCGTGACGATCCGTGGCGGCTACTGGCGATGCCGGGCGTTACTGTCGCGGACGCCGATCGCGTCGCGCGGGCGGCGCTGCCGGGGGTGCGCCGTGACGATCCGCGGCGCGGACGGGCGCTGGTGGGCTGGGTGCTCGCCCGGCAGGCGCGCGACGGCCATACCGTCAGCCCGCGCGAGCTCGTCCTCGACGGGCTGCGCGAATTCGTCACCGGCGATGCCACGAGCGCGATCGATGCGGCGGTGGCGAGCGGTGACGTGATCGAGGACGCTGCCCAGCTCGCTCTGGCGCGCTACGCGCAGGCAGAGGACGGCGTCGCCGTGGGTGTCGCGCGGCTGCTGGCCACGGCGTCGTCGATCTCAGCGCGCGGCAGCGGGACGGACGCACTGGACGACACGCAGACCTCAGCCGTCGACGCCGCGCTCGAGCGCGGGGTCACCGTGCTGACCGGCGGTCCAGGCACCGGGAAGAGTCGTACCGTGGCGACATTGGTGGCGCTCGCGGAGGGGGCGGGCAAGTCGGTCGCGCTCGCCGCGCCGACCGGACGCGCCGCGAAGCGTCTGGAGGAGTTGTGCGACTCGCCGGCGTTCACGCTGCACCGGTTGCTGGGCGCGCAACCGCGTTCGTCCGCGGAGGGTGTGCACTTCGACGGTGGCTTCCAGCGCGGCGCCGACTGGCCACTGGACGAGGACGTCGTGGTCGTCGACGAGGCGTCGATGCTCGACGTCGAGCTCGCGGACGCGCTGCTTTCGGCCTGCAAGGATGGCACCCACCTGGTGTTCGTAGGCGACGCCGCCCAGCTGCCCTCGATCGGACCGGGGCGGGTGCTGGGCGACCTGATCGACTCGGGCTGCGTGCATGTCACGTCGTTGACTCGGTTGTACCGCCAGGCCGAGGGTGGCACCATCGCCCGGCTCGCGACGTCGGTCCGATCCGGGAACCTGCCCGGTGTCGACGATCCGACCCGGGAAGTGGTGATTGTCGCGGCCCGCGGCTCGGCGGAGGCGGCACACCGCGTCGTGCAGTTGGTCACCGACTCCATCCCCCGCGCGCTGGGCATCACCTCCGATCAGGTGCAAGTGGTGACGCCGGTGCACCGCGGCGGTGCCGGAACGATCGAGCTGAACAAGGCGCTGAAGGCGGCGCTGAATCCGGGCTCGGCCAAGCGACGCTACGACCCCGGTGATCGCGTTGTCGCGACCGCGAATCACATGGAGGCCGAGCCCTTCGGGTATGCCAACGGCGAGGTCGGCATCGTCACCGAGGTGCAGGCCGACGCGACCGTAGTCGTTGAGTTCGCATCCGGCCCGGCGGCGATCAAGGGCAAGGCCCTCAACGATCTCGCGCACGGTTGGGCGATCACGGTGCACCGCGCGCAGGGATCGGAGTTCCCGGCCGTCGTGATCGTGCTGCCTCCCGAGGCCGGCGGGATGCTGTCGCGCCCGCTGGTCTACACCGCTCTCACCCGCGCCCAGCTCCACCTGTCGATCGTGCACGCGGTCGGGCCGATGCTGGCGCGCGCCGTCCGGCAGATCGGCACGCTTCCCCGCCGGACACGTCTGATGAACGAGTTGCTTTCGAACGCTGATGGCCACGGCGCCTGATTGCGACGGCGGGTCCCGATTGCGATGGCGGCTCTGGTGTCGTCGCCGCGATGGGCGTTCAATGGCCGGATGGACAGAGCTGCGCCTCCGGAGGGGGCCGAGCCCGATTGGGAGTACGCGCCGCTGCGAATTCCGGCCGAGGTAGGTCGGATGTTGGCAGCGGCGCAGCTGTCTCTGCACGCCGAATTCGGCGGTTGGGAACTCGACCGGGTCCAGCGCTACATGGACGGCACCCGGCAGGTACTGCTTCGCCGCAAGCGCAAGCACGGCCAGTTGCCGCTCCCCGGCTTGCCCGTCTGAGCTCAGCTGATCTCGCAGCGGGTGTGCCACGCTGAGACACCGTCCGTCGCGCTACCCGCGCTAGCTTCGCAGGGAAGTGCGCGCACCGTGCCATCCCGGCGATCCTGCGCGCGACGGACGGAGGATCCGATGAAGGCACTCGTGTATCACGGCCCGGGTCAGAAGGCATGGGAAGACGTTGCGGACGCGCGGCTGGAGGATCCGACCGACGTCGTCGTCAAGGTCGACACGACGACCATCTGTGGCACCGATCTGCACATCCTGCACGGCGACGTCGCCGCGGTGACCGACGGACGCATCCTGGGTCACGAGGCAGTCGGCACCATCAGCGAGGTCGGCGATGCGGTACGCGGATTCGCAGTCGGCGACCGGGTGCTCGTGCCGGCCATTACCAAATGCGGCCGGTGCTCGTACTGCCAGAAGGGCATGCCCTCGCACTGCCAGACCCTCGGCGGCATCGGCTGGATCTTCGGACACCTCATCGATGGCACCCAAGCCGAACTCGTCCGCGTCCCGTACGCGGACACCTCGCTGTACGCCCTGCCCGACGCCGTTACCAACGAGCAAGCGATCTTCCTCGCAGACTCCCTCCCCACCGGGTACGAAGTCGGGGTCCTTGCGGGGCGGGTTCGGCCCGGCGACACCGTGGCTGTCGTTGGCGCAGGCGCCGTCGGCCTGTCCGCGGTGCTCACGACCAGTCTGTGGGGTGCCGCTCGCACGATCGCCATCGACTCGAACAAGTTCCGGCTGGAAAGGGCCGTCGAATTCGGCGCGACGGACACCGTCGAAGCTGGACCCAACGCCGTTGCCGAGATCCTCGCCCTGACCGACGGCCTCGGCGTCGAGGTCGCGATCGAGGCCGTCGGCTACCCCGAGACCCTGCGGACCGCGGCGGCGCTCGTCCGGCCCGGCGGCACGATCGCCAACATCGGCGTCCACGGCGTCCCGGTCGAACTGCCGATGGAAGAGATGTGGATCCGCAATCTCACGATGACGATGGGACTCGTCGACACCGTGTCGATCCCGACGTTACTGACGATGGTCGCGAGTGGACGCATCCCCGCCGAGAAGATGGGCACGCACACCTTCGCGCTCGACGACATCGTCGACGCCTACGAGGTGTTCGCACATGCCGCGGACCATCTCGCCCTCAAGGTCATCATCAACGCCTGACCCAGCCCGAATCGACCAGTTCCCGAGGAAGGGGATGTCATGGCTCGTCGCGACATCGAATTCGACGCCGAAGGCGTCACTCTGCGCGGCTGGTTCTATGCCGCCGAAGCCAGCACGTCGGCGGCGCCGACCGTCGTCATGGCACACGGATTCTCTGCCGTCAAGGAGATGTACCTCGACGAGTATGCGGCGGTGTTCGCCGCGGCGGGCCTGAACGCACTCGTCTTCGACAACCGCAACTTCGGCGCAAGTGACGGCATCCCCCGCCAGGAGATCGATCCCTGGGCGCAGGTGCGCGACTACCGGCATGCGATCACGTTCGCCACCACGCTGCCCGGAGTCGACGCGGCACGGATCGGGATCGATCTGGGGTAGCAGCTACTCGGGCGGGCACGTCCTTGTTGTCGCCGCGATCGACCGAAGGGTGAAGGCTGTCGTCAGCCAGGTCCCGATGATCAGCGGGCACGACAACCTTCGGGCGCTCGTACGGTCGGACTTCCTCGCCGGGTTCCGCGAACTCTTCGACGAGGACCGCGTCGCCCGCTTCCAAGGCAAGGCACCAGGGATGGTGCCGGTCGTCGCCGAGGACCCGCTCGCGCCGTCTGCGCTACCCACCGCGGACTCGTGGCAATGGTTCACCAGCACGGCGGCCGAGCGGGCGCCGTCCTGGCGTAACGAGGTCACGCTGCGCAGCGTGGAGATGTTCGCGGAGTACGAACCGGTCTCCTACCTGCCCTACATCAGCCCCACTCCATTGCTGATGCTGCCCGCCGCAGGTGACCACCTCACGCCGGCAGATCTCGCGATAGGTGCCTACGAGCGGGCCAGGGAGCCCAAGAAACTGACGATCCTTCCCGGGGGTCACTTCGACGCGTACGTGAAAGGAGCGGCGATCTCACAGACCGCGGCGCGGGACTGGTTCGTCGAACACCTTCGCCCCGTTCCCGCCTAGCCGGCCTGCTCCGCGCCGAGGACCGGACGACGCGGGGCGGCCCGCGCCAGCTGACGCAGCCGGTTATGCCGGGGCCAGTTCGCTCAGCAGCAGGCGGGTCCACGCGTCGGTGAGCCAGGCGGCGAACTGGTCGGGAGTCCAGAAGCGTTCGTGCACGAGCAGGACCCAGTACTCGGCGGCGTTCATGCTCCAGATGATGTCGGCGACCTGCTGGTCGGTGAGATCGCTGCGTAGTTCGCCGGTGCTGCGGAGGTCCGCGGCGAACAGCAGCATGTTCTGTGCCCGGCGCTTCCCGATCTGGGCCCACAGCTCCGCGCAGTCGCGGTCAGCGGTCGCGGCGTCGCGCAGGGCCAAGAAGACCGGCGCCATCCGCTGCTGGATCTCGGTGATCGCGACTGCGTAGATGCTGATCTTGTCTCGGGCCGCCGGGGTTGCGCCGATGCGGGCGACGTAGTCGCGCTGTTCGGCTGGGACGGCTCGACCGGCCCCAGAGATCGATGTCTCGACGAGTTCGCGCAGCAGCGCGGGTTTGCGCCCGACCGTGGCGTAGACGGTATCCAGGGAAACTCGGGCCCGCGCGGCGATCTCGGCCACGGTGGTGGCGGAGTAGCCGTTGGCGACGAACAGTTCCCGGGCCGCGTCCAGGACCGCGCGCCGGGTTGCGGCGGCCTGCTCGGCCCGGCGGGGCGAGTGGTATTCGCGCTTGCCGTCGGACTGCCGCTTGACGCCCTCGCTCATTCGACGTACCGTCCTCATATTCATTCGAGTCCAGTTCGGACTAATATAACAGGAGGCCGTGTCGTGGTCTACGCCTACACCCAAGACGTTCCGATCGGGGAAGACCTATATCGGAAGATCATCGCCGAGATAGGGCCCGAGCCGATCGTCGGCCAGCTGCTGCACCTGTGCCTACGACAGTCCGACGGGACGTTGCGCTACATCGATGCCTGGGAATCGGAGCAGGCCTGCGAGCGGGCGTTCAATGAGCGGATTCACCCAGCGGTCGACGCTGTCTTCGGCGGCAACCGACCTGCCGGCGAACCCACCGTGCACCGCCTCGACGTGTTGCACGCCGACGGCTCGCTGCTCGATTCGAGCTGGTCATAACTCCGCCGCGTCAGGTCGGGCGCCGATGACCATGACGACGAGGCGGGCGTCCAACTAGGATCGCATCGGGTCGGAAGAATCGTCCGACGGCAGCACGTCGCCGCCGAGGATGACCGTGCGCACCGCGCCCAGACATCCGATGTCGCTGCGCAGGTCGCCGTCGACGACAAGCACGTCGGCGTCCGAGCCGACGCGCAGTCGGCCCTTGCGATCACCGACACCGCAGGCCGCCGCGGCGTCGGACGTCGCGGCGGCCAAGGCTTGTTCGGTGCTCGCACCGGCCTCGGCGAGGAAGGCAGCGCTCTGCCAGAGGGTTCCATGACCGAGGACGTCACTGATGCCCGAGTCCCGTCCGGCGACGAAGCGCACCCCGGCTGCATGCATCCGGGCAACCGCACGCAGGCGGTACTCGCGCACCCCCTCGGGGTCCAACCCAGCGCGCTGCATCATCGCCCGCACCTCCGGCGGGGCCGCCGCCATCTGGGCCAGACCAGGGACGCCGAGCGCGGCGCCGATCGGTAGCGCTTGCCGGGCCAGCGTCTCCAGCAACCCCTCGTCCAGGCGGACGCCGGACTCGGTGAGGCAACTGCAATGCTCGATGGCATCCACGCCCGCCGCGATGACCTGCTCGACCGCGGGCAACCCGTGCGCGTGAGCGGTGACGGCCAGTCCCGCTTCGTGCGCCGCCTCGATCAGGGCACGGATGTCGTCGTCGGTGAACTGCGTCCGTAAGACATCGGTACCAGGCGTAGTCATGCCCCCGCTCGCCATCACCTTGACGACATCCACACCTCGTTCCGCACGTTCGTGCACAGCCGCCAACACCTCCTGCCGGTTCCCCACAACACCGCCCATCGCTGCACAGTGACCCGCCGGCGAGGTGAGCGGCGGACCGGACGCCAGGATCGTCGGCTCACCTGCGGCCGAGCCGCGCGAGCGCTGCAGGTCGCGCCGCTCGAGCACCACCCAATCGCGGTCGCCGAGATCGCGCACGGTGGTGACGCCTGCAGCCAGCTGGTCTGTCAATGCCTCGGAGACGGTGCGAGCGAGGCCCTGGACGTCGTAGGCGGGATACCGGTCCAAAGCGCCGGGCCGACTGTCACACACGAGATGACTGTGCGTGTCGACGAGTCCGGGCAGCACGCTGCCACCAGCGACGTCGAGGACCGGTAGGTCGTCCGGCAATGCGACCGCGCGATCCTCGACGCCGACGATGCGCCTGCCGTCGAGCACCAGCGTTCCCCCGCCGGACCGGAACCGCGCACCGTCGAAGAGCACCTCGGACCGGATCGCATGCATAGCGTTGTCCTAGCCGTCGACGCCCAGAAAGGCAACCCGAATAGTCCTCCCTGCGCTGACGGCCGGCACAGGGGCTAGGCCTTCCCGGCAGCCGCGGCCGCGACGACGAGACGGCGGCCGAGCTGGCCGACGTGCCGAGCTTGGGCCTGGTCCGGCGGCTAGTTGTGGCTCGGTGCTTTGCCGATCGGCGCGGATGTGGACGTTCCGAATGACCTCGAGGGTTGGCCGCGCACGTACCAGGTGTGGGTGGACGGGCGGTACACCGCGACGTCGGTCCTGCCGTCGCCGTTGTAGTCCCCCGGGACGGGGATATCACCGTGGATCCCATACCTCACGACACGCGCGCCCGGCACGTACCAGCTGTCGTTCGACGGGCGGAAAATCGCTGGATGGTCGGTGTAGTCGCCTGCCGCGGTGCCGGCGTAGTGCCCGGGTACCGGGATGTCGCCCCTTCGCCCGTACGCGACGTTGCCCACGCCGCGCAGGTACCAGATGCCGTTGGACGGTCGGAAAGTGGCAAGCACCGTGGGCCGACTGATGCCGGAGTAGTGCGCCTGTACCGGGATGTCACCGCTCGCACCCCACTGGGTCCGCGCCGCGATGCTGCCCGTCGGACTGGCTTGGTACCAGGTGTCGTTGGACGGGCGGAACACGCCGACGGCGGCGAACCCGTCGCCGGCGTTGGTCACGGTGGGGATGTCGCCGCCGATCCCGAAGCGGAAGACGGTGCCGTAGCCGTCGTCGATCGACCACGTTCCGGTGCTCGCACTGAACACCGCACGAGTGCTGGCCTGCTCGAAGGTGAAGTCGTCCAAGGTGCGCCGCTGCGTAGCGGTCGCGAGCTGCAGTCCGGGGAATTAGTACTTCTGCAGGATGACGTTGTACTTGTTGCCGGTGTTGGCCTGGACGCAATTCTGGGTTCCGTACTGGCTCAGGGTCGCGCCCGTGGCGCCGACGCCGCACCCCTCAGCTGGGGAGTTCAGATCCGCCCGGTAGGACGCCTGCAGGACCTGGCCGCCCTCCCTCGCGACCACCGGCCATGACTGCTGCACCGCAGTGGTGGTCCGCGGACTGGCCGAATTGGCCCGGTACATCGGAAAGGAGGTGTCGTCGGTGACGTCGAAGCAGTTGGCGCTCGTGTTCAGGTACCCGCCGTAGTGGGTGACCCAGTACCAGGCGTACGACTTCACCGCCACAGCGCCGGCCTTGAGCGCGTCACCGTCCCAGCTCGGCACCCACTCGTCGGGTAACACGTTTTCCACGTATGTTTCGAACGGGACCGTGAGCACCTGGATCGTCGGTATATGGACGAGCACCCGGATCGTCGCCGGCGGGGTCAACTGGGACGAATAACCGGTGCATGACCGGCGGCTCGTGTCCTTCACGATGCAGACCCCGATACAAGTTGTCGCGGGCAGCACCTCGCCTGGGATGAGGCCACCGGGTGTGGTGATGGGCGTCGGCCTCGCCTCCGAGCCGGCCGGCTGGTCGCGAATCGCGGTAGCCGCCTGGGCATTGGCTCCGGCGACGAGCGCGGAACTCGCCAGCACGCTGGCGACGCGGCGCAGCACTCGTCCTCGCGAACCCATTGCGTCTCCTCGTCCGATCACGAAGGTGCGGCGTGCTGCTCTGCAGCTCCCAACAGCGTCGTCCCGCCGTCGGCTCCCTGCCACTCGCAGCCAGCCACGGCGTTGTCGAACGGAGCGCCTCGTTCGGGAAGGCGGTCAGCCTGCCTCCGCCTCGGTGCGGCGGCCAACTAGATGGAACACGCGACTGAGTTGGCGGTAGGGGTCTCGCCGGCTGGCTTCGAGTTCCACGGCGGCTGCCGCCGCGACCTGGGCTGAATCGCTGGGGTCCAACTCGGCTCCACTGAACTCGAGCCAGTCGATGAACAGCCATACCCCGTACCAGCGAAGCGGCTCCACGCCTTGGCTACGCACGAGCTCGCTGAGTTCCTCCACCGTGTCGGCTCGGCCCGGCACTCCCAGCACCCCGATCTCGGACCTGGCGTCAAATGACGCCAGGGCGTCGTCCCACCGACGTTCCAAGGCCGGGCGCACCGCCATCGCCTTGGCGTTGCCCGTCATGATCGAGACCACGCCACCGGCAGCTGCACACCGGCACAACTGGTTGACCATCGCCTCCGGTTGCTCGAGGTACCCGAGCACGCCATGGCACAACACGGCGGCGAAACGCCGGCCATCCACCGCCGCGGCAGCGTTGCGGCCGTCGGCTTGAACGAGCGTCACCCGTCGCTGGACCTCGGCAGGCAGCCGCCGGAGTCGCTGTTCGGCTTGGTCCAGCATCGCCGGCGACGAGTCGAGCAACGTCACGTCATAACCGGCTTGGGCCAGCGGAAACGACTGATGACCCGCGCCGCCGCCGACGTCGAGCACAGGCGCTGACGGCTGCGGCAAATGCTCAAGCAGCTGCTGGTGCAACACGTAGGTGCGAACCTGACCCTTGACCGTGGCGTACGCGCCATTGACGAACGGATCCGCCAGCGCCGCCCACACATCGTCGGACATGCCGGCGATCATCTCACCGGACAAGCCGCGAGACCGGGGCGCGACCAGGGTGGCGCACCCGGCGAGAAGTGGCAGCTACCGGACATTCCGGAACCTGCCACTTGGGCCGCCGTCCACCGGGGGTGCCGTCGGATTTAACTTGTGCGCGGGCGCACCAACAAGGTGCGTCCGCTATACAACCTGTATGCAACCCAGGAGGTTGTCTTGAAATATCGCGTTCGGGGATTGTCGGTCCTCGTTGGAACTGCTGCGTTGGCGGCGGCCGCGCTGGCAGTCGCCTCCCCCGCCATCGCCGCGCCGGGGTCAGCCAACGGGGTCAGCAACCCCTACTCGCCCGCCTACCGGCACTCGTACCGCCACGGTGTCATGCCGACGAAGGCGCTCGACAGCAAGATGAAGGTTTGGGCGAGGTCGCACATCAACGCTGCCGTAGCCACCGGGACGCAAACGCTTTCCTACGGCGGCGGCGTCGACGGCATCGGCGTGCAGAGCGGGCACTCCAAGGTCTACCTGGTCTTCTACGGCACGCAGTGGGGAACGCAGTCGAGCGACGCGAACGGCAATGCGAAATTCACCGGGGACGCCAGCGGCGCTGCCGGTGCGGTTCAGCAGATGTTCAAGGGCATTGGCACGAACAGCGAGCTGTGGTCGGCCGACCTCACCCAATGGTGTGACGGCGCCGGCGTCGCGACCGGCGCCACCAGCTGCCCAGCCGGCGCGACGCACATCCCCTACCAGTCCGGCGGTGTGCTGGCCGGGGTCTGGTACGACAGCGCCGCGGCCTCACCGGCCGCAGCGACCGGACACCAACTCGGCGTCGAAGCCGTCAAGGCCGCCTCGCACTTCGGCAACACCACGGCGGCCTCCAACCGCTACGCCTACTACGTCGTCCTCTCACCGCCCGGAACAAACCCGGATAACTACAAGAGTCCGACCCAGGGCTACTGCGCGTGGCACGACTACAACGGTGACACGACGCTTACCGGCGGCGCGGTGGCGTCAACGGTCGGCGACGTGGCCTTCAGCAACCAGCCCTACAACATCGAGCTGGGCGCGAGCTGCGGCCAGAACTTCGTCAACGCCGGGGCAGCTGGCACCCTCGACGGCTGGAACATGAGCATCGGCCACGAGTGGCACGAGATGATGTCGGACCAGAACCCGGCCGGCGGCTGGACCAACCACACCGGTTCGTCCTTCAACGGCGAAGAGAACTCCGACGAGTGCGCCTACAAGAGCACCGGAACCGGCGCCGCGGCGAACGTCACGTTCGCCACCGGCACGTTCGCCGAGCAGGGCAGCTGGTCGAATGACACGAATGCGTGCGCGATGACGCACCCGATTGTCGGCGCAACCACGACCGGCAACACGGTCACCGTCACCAACCCCGGCAACCAGGCCAGCACGCTCGGCACGGCGAAGTCGCTGCAAATCAGCGGCACCGATTCCGGAGGTCTCGCGCTGACCTACACCGCCACCGGTCTACCGACCGGCTTGTCGATCAGCCCGACCGGTCTCATCTCCGGCACGCCTTCAGCCGCGGGCACCTTCTCGGTCACCGTGACTGCGAAGGACAGCACCAACGCGTCGGGCAGCACCTCGTTCACCTGGACGATCAGCACCTCCAGCGGCGGTTGCGCCAGCCCGGGCCAGAAGCTGCTCAACCCGGGCTTCGAGTCGGGAGCCGCGAGCTGGACGCAGACGACGGGCGTCATCACCAACAACAGCACGAACGGCGTGCATGCACGCACCGGTGTGGGCTACGCCTACCTCGACGGCTATGGCTCCACGCACACCGATTCGGTCTCGCAGTCGGTAACCATTCCGGCCGGCTGTGCCGCCTCGCTGACGTACTACCTGTCGATCACGACGTCAGAGACGACCACGACGACGGCGTACGACAAGCTGTCGGTCTCGGTCAACGGCACCACGGTGGGTGCCACGTACTCGAATCTGAACAAGGGTGCTTACGCCCAGCGCACCGTGAGTCTGTCGGCCTACGCTGGCCAAGCGGTGACGATCAAGTGGACGGGCACCGAGGACGCCAGCCTCGCAACCTCGTTCTTCGTCGACGACACCGCACTGACGCTCAGCTAGCCGGCTTCTGTTCTGCACGACACCGCTGTTGCGCACGATCGGCGGCGGGTACACCTCGTGGGAGGTGTCCCGCCGCTGAAGCCCTTCTTCGCCGACGTAGCGTGCGCCAACCTGGACCTAGCTGACCACCGAGTCTTGGACAATCGCATCCTCCTGCGGGAAAGCTGTTGTATCGGCGGCGGTGGGGCGCTGGCAGTCGTCATGCGTGGGCGCGAAGGGCGCGCGCATACCATTCCCAAGCGTCGAGGATGTCGTGCGGCGCCTCGGTAGTGGGCCAGTCGTTGACGATCCCCACGAGCGTCCAATACCGCGCGACGCGACGGTCGGTGAAGGCTTCGATCCGGTCAGCGACGCGCGTGCGGTCCTCTGCAGGTTCGGCGCTGATGCCTTCGAGGCGCTCGATCACGGCCAGCGCTTCGCGAGAATCGGGAGCGACATCGGAGCGGACGGCAGCGCCGGCGTACTCGCCGACGGCCTTGCCGACCTCGAACCGGGCAACGTCGGTTGCGGGTCCCTCGGCGAGAGCGCGCTGCGCCATCCGGCGGCTGGTGGCGATGTAGTCGGGATCGCGCAACAGCTCGGCGAGTTCTACCCACGCAGCGACCTGATCGGCCGTCGGGTCCTCAGGTAGCTCGGGAACTCCCATCCGCAGCTTGTCAGCGACGGCGCTGGAATCCTCGCCGAAGACGGCATCGAGGTAGTCATCGACGATGCGCCGGCGCTCGTCGGCGGTGAGGGTGGTCAGGTCGGTCATGCGTTGCAGCTCCTTCGGGTCGGTGGATCGGACGACCGCACGCAGCACCGCACGCCGTAGCCGCAGCGTCCGAATTTGGGCGTCGAGCGCCTGCGCGTGCTTGCCAGCCACGTCGACCAGCGACGCCTCCGCGGTGAGCACCCGCTTGATGTCGTTCAGGCCCACGCCGAGCTCACGCAGCGTGCGCACGAGCCGCGCCCTCGCGACGGCGTCCGGCCCGAACAGGCGGTAGCCCGCCTCCGTGCGACCCGCCTCGGGCAGCACGCCCGCATCCGCGTAGAACCGCAACGTCCGCACCGACAGTCCGGTGCGCTCTGCGAGCTGGCCGATCACCACGCCGTCGATCATCACGTCTCCACCCAGCGGAGAGTCAAGCGCTCATCGCTGGTCCACTCTCGAAAACCGACCACAAGACGACCCGGCCTCCCCGACGGGTCATCGGCGAAGGGCGCGCCGACCAATTACCGCGGACGGCGGCCGATTCGCAGCCGCAGCGGGCCGCCGCTGAGCGACAACGACCTGCCTGTGCGCGCAACCGTGGGGCGGCGCCAGTCCCGCGGCGCGAGATACAGCGCCGCCTCGACGAACGGTGCCGACCCGACCGCACCGGCCGAGCCGGCGCGTGTAGCAGCGGGCGCTACGGCTAGCGTTGGTGGCGTCTCGTCCGCCTCGAGGTCGTGCAACAGGTCGGCGGTCAGGTCTGTGCTGCGGTCGCGGGCGGTCATCGTGGGCTCCTTTGCCTGTAACTGCGGGTGATCTCGGTGGCCAACGACCGGTAGGCCTCGGCGACCGGGCTGGTCGGATTCGAGAGCACCACCGGTCGCTTGGCCAGAGTGGCGCTCGGGACCCGCCGTGAGAAAGGGATGCGGGTCTTGAACAGGTGCAGGTCGGTGGCGCTGAGCGCGTCGGACACCTCGCGGGCAGCGGCACCCCGCTTGTCCCAATTCGCGCAGACGACGCCGAGTAGCCGCGCCTCGGTGTTTTCGTACTTTCGATGGTTCTGCAGAAATGACGACAGCCGCACAGCCCCGAGCGCGCTGCCTGGATCGGAGGTGAAGACGGTGAGCACCGCGTCGGCCGCCGCCAAGGCGGCAAGGGTCAGGTTGCCGTTGTCGCCATGCGTGTCGATGAGGATCGTGTCGTACTCCTCGAGGACCGGCCGCAGGGCTCGGCGCAGGCAGGTCACCAGCGCGCCATGCTGAGCTAGCGCCACGCCGACCGCCTCCAGCGAAGGGTGCGAGGGCACGACGTCGACGCCAGGGGCAGCGTTGCGGCGGATGATCGAAGTGATGTCGGCGTCCGGGTCGGCGAGCACCGCGGCCAGCGAATCGTCCGCGGCGGCGATCACCCCGAATGCGCGGCCGAGGCTGTCCTGCGGATCGGCGTCTACGGCCAGAGTGCGCCCACGCTGCCCGTACACCGCCGCCAGGTTGGCCGCGGTGGAGGTCTTGCCGACGCCGCCCTTGCTACTGCAGATGGCCAAGCGCATTCGTTGTCGTCCTTCACCACGAGATCCTGACGAGTGGACTACCACGGTCTCATGCCACCGACCTCGGACAACGAGGTTTCGGTCGCGATCGGCGTCGAACCAGGTCAATAGGTGATAGGTCCGGTGCGGGCACTGGGTGGCTGCGGTTGCCACCGAAATCAATGTCGTTGGCATGGCTGTGCCGGCTCAGCCCGCACGAGGCAGGGCTGCCGCCGCGAGGATCGCTCGGCTCGGCGCGTCGCCGGTCAGCTGCGGGGTTTGGTGCGCGCGGTCGCCTGGGCGGTGAGGGGGTCCTCGGGCCACGGGTGCTTGGGGTATCGCGCCCGCAGATCGCCTCGCACCTGCGGGTAGCCCTGCCGCCAGAACGAGGCGAGGTCTGCGGTGATGGCGACCGGGTGGCCGGCGGGCGAGAGCAGGTGCAGCACGACCGGGACGCGCCCGTCGGCGAGCGACGGTGTGTGCGTCCACCCAAAGGTCTCCTGCAGTTTCACCGCCACCACCGGCGGCTCGGCGCCGTGGTAGGTGACACGAACGCGGGATCCGGACGGCACGGGCAGCCGCTGTGGCGCGAGCTCGTCCAATCGAGTTGCCGCCGGCAAGGGAAGCAGCCGCCGTAGCGCGGTGTAGACATCGATGCGGCGCAGGTCGGCGCCGCGACGGACTGCGCTGAGATCGAGCCACTCGTCCACGCGCTCGAGCAGGGCGGGGTCCTCGACGTCGGGCCACGGGTCGCCGAGCACCGCGTGCAGGAAGCCGAGGCGGGCGCGCAGGCCGCGCGCGGCGTCGGTCCAGGTCACGGCGTCCACGCCGTAGGCGCGGATCCTCTGGCGGGTGGCGGCCTGCACCCGCAGCGGATCGGGGTTGCGCAGTGGGCTGCTCGAGAGCTCGATGGCGCCGAGCCGCTCCGTCCGTCGCGCGAGGAGGGCGCCGTCGGTCCATTCGATCTCCTCGGTGGTGGTCAGCAGGTCGGCGGCCAAAACGCGCGCCGTCGCCTCGTCGATCGGCGCCGCTGCCCGCACCCGGGCGTCGGCTCGGCCGTGCTGTCGGTCGGCCACCGCGATCGCGAGCCACTGGGTGCGCCGCAGCAGTGAGGATTGTGCGAGTTGCGCGCCGGTGCCGCTGGTCATTCGGTAGGTGGCCGTGTCCGCCCCACGAGCACGCGCGATGCGATCGGGATAGGCCAGGCCGACGACGGCGCCGACTGCGACGTCGTCCGACAACGCGGTACGGGCCGGCCCGCCCCTGCCCAGCCGTCGAGTCTCCTGCCGCCACCGGCGCGCGGCTTCGTGGTCGCGGCCCTCGCGAAGTTCTCGATAGCGGGCCGCCAGATCGTCGTCGCGACCGCTCAGCGAGTCGTCTGCCAGCAGCGCCACCACCTCGCGCGCCCGCTCTGCGCCGACGAGGTCGGCACCATCAAGGACGGCGCGGGCGAGCCGCGGGTGTGCGCCCACAGCGGCCATCCGCCGGCCGCGGCCGGTGATGCGCCCATCGGCGTCGGTCGCGTCGAGACGGTGCAGAAGCACCGTCGCCGCCTCGAGGGCGGCGACCGGCGGGGCATCGAGCAGCGCCAGACCCTTGCCGCCCGGAGCGCCCCACGCCGCGGTCGTCAACGCGAACCCGGCCAGGTCGGCCGTGGCGATCTCGGGCAGCGCATGCGCCGCCAGGTGGACATGCTCGCTGGCCGACCAACAGCGATAGACGCGGCCCGGCGCCTCCCGTCCCGCCCGGCCGGCGCGCTGATCGGCGGACGCCCTCGATACCCGCGTGGTGATCAACGCACCGAGACCGCGCGCCTGGTCCGTGCGCGGTTCGCGCGCCAGTCCGGCGTCCACCACCGCTCGCACGCCGGGCACAGTCAGCGAGCTCTCGGCTACCGACGTGGTGACGACGACGCGACGCCGCGGCCCGCGGGTGAGTGCGAGGTCCTGCGCGGCGCGCGACTGGCGCCCGAACAGCGGGCGTACATCGGCGCCCACCCCGTCCAACGCCCGGCTCACGATCGCGATCTCCCGTTCGCCCGGTACGAACACGAGCACGTCCCCGTCGCTCGCGGCCAGCGCACGCCGCGTGACCTCGGCGACGTGGTCGAGCAGTCGCGGGTCGACGCGCGAACCCGGCAGCGGCGGCAGCGGGTCCGGCGGCGGGGCCCAGACGACGTCTACCGGGTGCGTCGCGACGAGCGCGGTGATCACCGGTGCGTCCAGCGCGCGAGTGAGAGCAGCCGTGTCCGGCGTCGCGGACGTCGCGACCAGCGCGAGGTCCGCGCGCAGCGTGTCGCGGACCTCGACGCAGAACGCCAGCAGCAAGTCGGCGTCCAGATGGCGTTCGTGACACTCGTCGATGACCACGGCGGCAACACCGGGCAGGTCAGGATCGCGCTGCATCCGCTGCACGAGCAGCCCGGTCGTCACCACCTCGATCCGCGTCCGCGCGCCGCCGACCCGCTCGTCCCGCATCGCATAGCCGACGCGCCCGCCCGGCCGCTCGCCGAGCAGTTCGGCCAACCGTCGGGCCGCGGCGCGGGTTGCGATTCGCCTCGGCTCGGCAACCACGATCCGGCCGCCCAAAGCATCGGCGAGCGCCAGCGGCAGCAGCGAGGTCTTGCCCGATCCAGGCGGCGACACCAGCACTGCCTTCCCTGTGCGTCGCAGGGCGGCGATCGTCTGCGCCAGCACCGCCCGAACCGGGAGATCCGCACCGGGCACCTCGGGCGGTGGCAGCAACGACAACACATCCTGACGCTAGCCGCGCCGCGCGGCCAACGCTCAGGCCGTCTCGGGCGTATCCAAAACGATCATGATGCCGCTGACGTTCCTGTCGAACGCCTTCGTCCCGGTCGAAACCCTCCCCGGCTGGCTGCGGGCCATCGTCAAGGTCAACCCCGTCACGCACATCATCTCAGCTCTTCGCGACCTCATGAAAAACCACGCAGTCACCGCCCAAGTCGGGTGGGCACTGCTCGGATGTGCAGTCATCGTCGCGCTCTTCGCGCCCCTCGCGGTCCGCTCGTACTCCATGAAGGTCTAGTCGGACTACGGTGCTCGCGTCAGCCAGGCTGCCACATCCGTCGCGTCGTGCGAACCTGTTTACATGGGCGGACGCATAGGAAGATGGCGTGAGAATCGGAGGATTCGCCGGGCGCAAACACAGGCTCGTCCAATCCCAACCTGGCGGGAAATGGCCCGCGAGCAGGCGATCTTGGTGTTTTTGGTCTCCGGTGTATTGATCGCCGCAGAGGCAGGCATGGTCGGTTTGGTCGCTGGCTACGTCATTCAGCAGAATTGGAAGATCGATCCCTTTACCGGTGACGGATATCTTTGGTTCGTCGCCCTGGCACTGCTGGCGCTCGTCAAGCGGTCGATGGACACTTTCGTCGATTCGACTGTCGAACGAGAGTCTGGCGACGATCGATTCAAGCGCCTGATCCGAGAGGTGTTGGACGAGCGCGCAGGGCCCGGATTTGCGCCACATACAACCTCTCATCCTCCTCCGACCGAACCGAGCGCGGCTGGATGAGTGGGTTGTGCGTTCGCCCTTCCTGACGCCGAGCGCTGGTTGGTCGACCTGCGGTGGGGTGCAACGACGCCAAGCACTGGCCTGCCATCGCGCATGTGTGGGTCAGCGAGTCCGCGAGCCCCAGATTGTCCAACTGCGGTGAGATTCGGCGACGACGGTCATCGTCGAAGCTCCGTAGATTCTGAGCGGGTTGCTGGCGGGCTACTGAACGTAGAAGGCTCGGACCGCTTCGATCGTGTCCGCTTCCTCGGCGCGTTTGTCATCGCGGTAGCGGAGCACGCGTGCGAACCGCAGCGCCAAACCCCCTGGGTAACGAGACGATCGCTGCACACCGTCGAACGCGATCTCCACAACCTGCTCCGGTCGGAGGCGTACGACATAATCATCGGTCCGACCGTCGGCAAGTTCGGAGAATCGAGCGGTCTGCCAGGAAAGCATCTCGTCGGTCATCCCTTTGAATGTCTTGCCCAGCATCACGAACCCGCCCGCGCCGTCGCTTGCGCCGAGGTGGATGTTGGACAGCTTGCCGTGCCTGCGCCCGGAGCCCCATTCGACGGCGAGCACGACAAGATCGAGGGTGTGCACCGGCTTCACCTTCAGCCAGCCCGCACCACGGCGGCCCGCGTCGTAGCGAGCCGACAGTGATTTCACCATGACCCCTTCGTGACCGGCGGCGAGCGTCCGGTCGAGGAAGTCCTGTGCCGCAACAGGATCGGCGCTCACGAGCCGGGCGACCCGCACCGATTCGGGCACAACGGAGTCGAGCACTGCCAGCCGCGCCGAGGTCGGCGAATCGAGCAGATCGCGGCCGTCCAGGTGCAGCACGTCGAACAAGAATGCGTGGATAGGCAACTGATCCGGCGACACGGTCTTGCGACCAAAACGCGACGCGGTGACCTGGAACGGATGCGGGCGCCCGTCCGCCCGCATCGCGATCGCCTCGCCGTCGGCCACGAAAGTGCGCACGGGCAGCGCCCGCACTACGGCGACGACCTCGGGCAGCCGTGCCGTCACGTCGTCCAACGACCGGGTGAAGATGCCCACATCGTCGCCGTCACGGTGAATCTGGACGCGTACGCCGTCAAGCTTCGCCTCGAAAGCCGCCTCGCCGCCGATCCGGCGCAGTGCGTCGTCGACGGACGACGCCGGCTGAGCCAGCATCGGGCCGACCGGGCGACCGACCTGCAAGCCAAACTCCTGGAGCGCGCCGACGCCGCGGGTGAGCGCCGCTGCGGCGACGGCGGGGAGATCGCCGCAGAGCATTGCTGCTCGCCGGATCTCCGCGGCGGGAATGGCTGCCGCCATGGCGATCGCCTCGGCCATCACCCCGAGCAGGGCGCCTTGGCGCAGTTCCCCACCGAGCAGTCTGCGCAGAAAGATCTGCTCGTCCGCGGTCGATTCACCGAATACCGCTCCGAGCAATGCGGCTCGTTTTGCCTGCGACCCGGCCCCGGACGTAGCGCCGATCGCGGTGAACGCGTCATCGACCGCGGCAACGGTCCACGATCGCGCCTGCGCCGGTGCGGGCAGCGTGCGCAACGCCGCCCAGCCGACCCCGATCTGACGCTGCGGAAGCTCTCCCGACAACCAGGACACGACCGTCGCAACGTCCGCGGGATCGCATCGGGCCAATAGATCGGCGATTCGAGCCGCTTTGGCTAGTCGCGACGATGTAGCGCCGACGTCTGCAGACGCTGCGGCGACATCGGCGAGCGCGGTCACGTTGATCAGCTGTTGGCCAGGAAGCGGTCGAGCACCCGGACGCCGAACTTCAGGGCGTCGACCGGCACCCGTTCGTCGATGCCATGGAACAGCGACATGAACTCGAAATCCGGCGGCAGCAGCAGCGGCGAGAACCCGAAACAACGCATGCCGAGGGTGGAGAACGACTTGGCGTCCGTCCCGCCACTCATCAGGTACGGCAGCGGGATCGCGCCCGGATCCTCGGCCTTGAGCGCAGCCGACATCGCATCGACGAGATCGCCGTCGAAGCTCGTCTCGACCGCGATATCGCGGACAAGGAACTCACGCTCGATGCCCTCGCCGATCAGCTCGTCGATCGTCTCGAGCAACGCATCCTCCTGCCCCGGCAGGAAGCGCGCGTCGATCGTGGCGCTGGCCCGCGACGGGATCACGTTTGCCTTGTACCCTGCGTCGAGCATGGTCGGGTTGGCGGTGTTTCGAACCGTCGCGCCGATCATTCGGGCGGCTGGCCCGAGCATCGGCAACCACTGCTCGACCTTCGCGGGATCGAGGTCCTTGCCGACGATCTCAGACAGGCCGGCCACCGTCGCGCGGACGGTGTCTGTGATGACGATCGGCCATTGGTGGGCGCCGATCTTCGCGACGGCTTCGGCCAACCGTGTCACCGCGTTGTCGTCATGGACCATCGACCCGTGCCCGGGCGCGCCCGACGCGCGCAATTGAAGCCAGTTGATACCTTTCTCGGCGGTCTGAATCGCATAGATGCGGGCTTTGTCGTTCAGGCTGATGCTGAAGCCGCCGACCTCGCTGATCGCCTCCGTGCAATCGGCGAAAAGGTCAGCGTGATGATCGACCAGGTAGTGCGCCCCCTGCCTGCCGCCAGCTTCCTCGTCGGACACGTAGGCGAGGACGATGTCGCGTGGTGGCCTCGTGTCGGCGCGTGCCCACTGGCGCACGAGGGCCAGCACCATCGCGTCCATGTCTTTCATGTCGATCGCGCCACGGCCCCAGACGAAGCCGTCCTTGATCTCGCCGGCGAACGGGTCGACGGACCACTCGTCCTTGTCCGCGGGGACGACATCGAGGTGGCAGTGGATCAGCAGCGGGTCGCGGCCCGGATCGGTGCCCTCGATCCGCGCGATCGTGGACGCCCGCCCCCGGTCGGCCTCGATGATCTGCGATTGGATGCCTACCTCGTCCAGTTTCTCGGCCACCCACTCCGCGGCGGGGCGTTCCGGATGAGTCGGGTTAGACGTGTTGATGCGGATCAGGTCGCTGAGCAGGTCGGCGACCTCGTCCTGCGCGGTGGATTCGGTCATGCATCGTTCCTACCAGGCGGCACCGACTAGATGCGGCGGCCACGGTATCCGGCGCTGAACACGATCACGCCGACCCCGACCGCGGTCAGCACGACGATCGTGAGTAACAACATCGCGGTGGCGGCGCCGATGTTGCCGGTGCCGGGCGGGACGTCGAACGCGCGCAGCGGTACCGGCGCCGATCGTTGCGGCGTGCTCGGCCGGGACGGGACCGGCGCGCTTTCGATTGACCTTGCGCGAGCGGACGAGGGGCGCACCGGGGGCACGGGCCTGCTGCCGTTGCGACGGACGACGAACGATGGCGCAACGACCGCACCCGGGCGAGGCTCGTCGCGCCGCCGAACCGGCGTGGCATCGGACGCGGGCGCCGGGTTGGCGGCTGCCGGCGTCCGAACCTGCGTGAGCGGTGATGTGGCTGTCGGGCTCGGTATTGGTTTCGTGGTTGTCGGCGGGGTGGTTGTCGGCGGGGTGGTTGTCGGCGGAGTAAGGGTGGGCGTTGTCAAGGGCCGCGATTCGATATTCCTGACCAGCCAGCTGCTGAAGAGCAGCGGGAACACGACTGGCTCGTTGGCGTCGGTGGGGACTGGGCTCGCCGTTCCCCGCGAGGCGCGCTTACGGTCGTCGGCGTCGCACGGTGGGTGCCGCCGTGGGTTGCTGGAGTCGGGTGTCGCCGCCTGCGCGTTATCGGGAGCGAGCGCGGCCGCTAACGCGAGCCTGGGGTGCCGGTTCCGGCCGTCCACACAGTGCTCGGACGTGTCCTCGGGACCGCGGCGGTCGCCCGCTGTCGCCACGGCGTATGGATCCGGCGCACTGGGACCTTCGGGCTGTGACGCCCGTGCGGACAGCAGCGGCGCAGCCACGACGAAGACCGCAGCGGCGACGAGGGCAGCCCACAGCCGCCACCCCCACGTCAGCCGCACAGTCATGAAAGCGCTCCTCGTCAACGATCGCCGTTGATGTTAGCTTCCTGTGAATCCAGATGCACCATCTGTCTGGACGCGGGGCCAGTGTCGCATTCGATGTCTTGCGGACCACCCGCCTTCGTGCGGCCCGGACGCCGGAACTCCGGCATGGGCTAAGGTAATCGGCGCACTGTCCGGGTGGCGGAATGGCAGACGCGCTAGCTTGAGGTGCTAGTGCCCTTTACTGGGCGTGGGGGTTCAAGTCCCCCCTCGGACACTTGTATCCACCCCAGCGCTTACGGGGCCAGATAACGCTTCAGCTCCGTCTTTCCACGCCCCGTTGGCGCCGCAATGGCAAGCGCCATTATGTCGATCTGCGCGCGGCTACCAGCCAGGTCGAGACCCCTTCCGGCCAGACAGATGGAGTGTTGTCGAATGCGCGCCGAAACCACGGTGCTGCGCCGCGGCGTTTCCCAGTGCCATGGCTTGCGAGCGTGAAACGTCGTTCTCGCGTAGGTCGCTCGTCCGCTGGGCGGATCAGTCTCCTTGTGTCGGCCGTCCGGCCTGATGGGGTGTGCCGGTACTAGGCGGTGAGGACAAACCCGATAACTACGCGGGTGATTCCGATCCACCGGTCGATGCGGTGACCACGGTCGACATCGGTAGTGGTCGCGGCCCGTACTGCGTCGGCCTGTTCATCCGCGGGCGGCTATCGTCACACCCACCCGAGCAGAGCAGCACCGATGTTCGTCGTGCACGGAACGTTGCCCGTCCTGGCTTCGGCAGCCGACGATCTGCGGGCTGCCCTCGCTGGCCTGCAAGCGGCGACTCGTGCTGAGCGCGGCAACCTGTCCTATCAGTGGTCTGAAAGTGTCGAGTCGCCCAACACGTTCTTCTCGATCGAGAACTGGGAGTCCCGCCAAGCGCTGGACGAGCACGTCGGGACCGCGCACGTTCAGGCTGCCGTGGCGAGCCTTCCCGGTTGGCTCGCCGCCGCGCCGTCCCTGGTTGGTTACGAGACGCCGGAGGAGATCACGTTGCCCGTTTGAGTGCGCAGGCTACAGATTCTGCCAGGACGCGTCGCCGTCTCCGGCGGACCCGTTCCTGACGTGGGGTCCGAGCGCGGCTAGGCGCTGAGCCGGTCCAGGTATTGCAACAGGTCATGCGCCGCAAGTTCGACGTCCTTGTGGCGCCATTCCGACGCGCGGTAGACGCAGGCGATGAGACCCGTTCGATGGACGCGACGGAGGTCGCCGAAGACGAACGCGTAGCGTGCCTTCGTCTCATCGCTCGCGCCTTCCGTCAGGCCTAGATGCCAGGCCGCATAGGCCTGCCAGCCATGCCGCTCGAGGTAGGCGTTCTGCGCCGACGCGTCGGGCTGGGCGTCGCGCCAGTCGCTGTCCAGCACGTATTGCTTGCTGTCGATGAGCTGACGGGCGTGGTCGACGGCGGTCGGATTCAATGCATAGCTCGCCACGCCTTCTACCGTCGCACGTCCGTCACTTGGTTCACAGGCGCTCGGCCAGCTTGGTCAGCATCGTCATGTTTCGCGCCGTAGTGGGGTTGCCGGGTAATGCAGCGAGCCACTGCTTCGGGCCGAGCGTGGTCTCAGTCGATTTGGCCCGGATCAGCCAATGGACGTCACGGCCACGCACCAGCACCTCGTCGCGCTCATTCGACATCGCCCCGACCGCGCGCTTCTCCCGGGCTGTCAACCGGGTCAACGGCAGCAGGGCGAAATGCGTGTGCCCGGACGCGAGCTCGCCGAACGGGCGCTCATCGACGAGTGCCCGCACCTGCGCCGCCGTCCGGATAAACGTGGTGAGCTCGAAGCCGAACTCCTTCTCCAGCGCCGAACGGATCGCGGTCTCGTGGTCGCTCACCTTGCCGGTCGCGCTGAACGCGAGGTTGCCACTGTTCACATAGCTGCTCACCTCGTCCAGGCCGAGATCGCGGAGGATGTCACGTGCGGTCGCCATCGCAACCCGGCGGCGTCCGACGTTAACAGCACGCAGAAACGCAACGTAATGAGCCACGACCGATTCGATCACATCACTGACGAGCAGGCCGGCGCCATGGCTCGCCGGGCGCTATCGGCGGGTGTAGGGCTGCGCCCTAGCGGGCTCGGCAATACGTGGGTACGGCGCCGGCCTCACACGCACTAAGCGCATTCCCGCAACACGAACGGCGACACGAGGTCACCCAATCGCCTAGACCTCGCTGTTCGGCCGGGACCGCGCGTAGGGTCGCCTCTCACCGAGCACGGTTCCCTAGAGGGGTAGCGATGGACGCTCTGCACAAGCCCGGACGTATCGCCGGGCTTTGGTTCATCGGCACCTTCCTCTTCTCGATTCCCGCAGTGCTGATGTACAAACCCGTCCTGAATCAGACCGACTACATCCTCGGCGGCGGTCTGGACGCGCGGATTTCGCTGGGTGCGTTACTCGAGATCCTCCTGACAATCTCCAATATCGCCACCGCCGTCGTCTTTTATCCGGTTCTGAAACGGGTGAACCGGGCTGTGGCGCTGGGCTACGTCGCGTCGCGCACCATCGAGTCGGCGATGATCCTCACCGGCCTCATGAGCCTAATGACAGTCGTCACCCTGCGAGATGACTTCCCCGGAACAGGCGCCGACACAGCCTCGCTCAACATCGCCGGCCACACGCTGGTCGCCTTGCACGACTGGACGTTTCTCATCGGTCCGCAGTTGTGCTCCGGTTTCGGGAACGGGATCCTCCTCGGATTCCTCATGTACAGATCCGGACTCCTCCCACGCCGGATGGCACTGCTCGGACTGATCGGTGGGCCGCTGGCATTTATTGGTGGAGTGTTCGTACTGTTCGGGGCTTTCCAGGACCCGAGCACGCCCCTATTCGCCTTCACAGTCATCGAAATCGCGTGGGAGGCCTCGCTCGCCCTCTACCTCACCATCAAGGGATACCGGCCGTCCCCGCTTCTCGCCGAGCCAAGCCCCGTTTAGTCCCGCTCGGCCCGGTCAAGCAGCACCGCTTACTCGCCGCGTGACTCGTTTGCGAGGAAGCGCTCGAGCTCGGCGCCCAGCTCGTCCGCGGACGGCAGATCGCCTTCAGCAAGAGCGATCTGGGCCGCGGCCGCCGCCGCGTCGTACTGCTCCTCGATGGCGGCAACCAGCGCCTGCAGGTCCTCGGACGCCGCAACCTCACGCTCGATCATGTTGCGGTTCACGCGTTCGGCGTCCTCGAGTGCGGACGTGTCAAAGCGCAGCCCGGCGCGCGCGCCTACCTCCCGCAGCAGCGCGAGCGCGGCAGCAGGGTACTCGGCTTGAGACAGGTAGGGCGGTACGGGAGCGGCGATCCCGAGCGCGTCTATACCGGCTGCGCCCAAGCGGTACTCGACCAGGTGGCCGGCGCTGGCAGGAACCATGATTTGGCCGAGCCAGGCGCGGTAGTCGGCGAACAGCTCGCGCCGTGAACCGTGCACGATGATCGGCGTCGGGCGGCTGTGCGGCACCGACATCGGGAAGGCGTCCAGCCCGATGACCAGTCGTACTCCCAGCCGCTCGACGAGCAGCGTGACTGCGGCGGCGTATCGCTCCCACTGGGTGTCTGGCTCCGGCCCGGCGAGAATCAGGTAGGGCAGGTCGTCGCTGTCGTGCAGCAGGTGCAACGCCAGCTGCGGGGTCGCGTAGTCGCTCCAGTGATCGACGTCGAAGCACATGATCGGACGCCGCGCGCGGTAGTCGTACAACTGGTCGACGTCGAAGCGAGCCACCACCGGCGCGCCATCGGTGAGCAGGCTCGTACGGGCGAGCCGTACCGCCGCGCCGGCGTCGACGAAGCCGTCAAGGGTGTGCAGCAGCACCGCACCAGAGAGGTCCGGGCGGTCTGCGTCAAGGTCGAAAAGGTCTTCGGGATCCAGCGTCACTCCTCCATCATGGTCTCCCGCCGTGACGAAGTGAGTGCCGACCAAATCGTGCGCGCCGCGGTGAACGCGTACCTACCCGGCGTTCGACGCGAAGCGTTCCACGGCAGGTGCCGGCGCAGATCAGGCAGCCCGAACGGGCGACATCGCCGTGAATATCGAGTGCGCGGCTTCAGCTGGGCGAGCACGCCCGACCGCTGCCTGAGGTCCTACCAGGATGTGTGCCTCCGTGTAGCGTGAGTCCGTGGACGGCGCACGCGCCCGGTATGACGTGATCATAATTGGCGGGGGCCACAACGGTCTGGTTGCCGCTGCCTACCTGGGTCGGGCTGGCCGGTCAGTTCTTGTGCTCGAGCGAAATGACTCTCTTGGCGGCGCCGTGGCGAGCGTGTCGCCTTTTCCCGGCGTCGATGCGCGGATATCGCGCTACTCATACCTGGTCAGCCTCTTGCCGGACCAGATCATGCGCGACCTCGGACTCACCCTGGCCATCCGGTCGCGGCAGATGGCGTCGTACACACCGGTCGCAGACGACGGGCTGTTGGTGGATCGTGAGATTGGCGCCGCCACCGCTGAGTCGTTTCGCCGGCTCACCGGATCGGGCGCCGAGCTTGCCGCATGGCAGGAGTTCTACGGGCAGCTGCGGGCGGTAGCAGAAGTGGTCGCGCCGACGGTGCTCGAACCGCTTCCCGGTCGGGAAGACCTGCAGAAGGCGGTCTGCGACGCGGCCGGCGCGTCGGTTTGGGCTGACGTGTTCGAGCAGCCGCTCGGCGTGACGATCGAGCAGCGGTTCGCGAATGATGTCGTGCGCGGGGTCGTACTGACCGACGCGCTCATCGGCGTGCACACCTGGGCCCGCGACCCGTCGTTGCTGCAAAACCGCACGTTCTTGTACCACGTGATCGGCAACGGCACGGGCGAGTGGGCCGTGCCGGTCGGCGGCATGGGAGTCGTCGCCGCCGCATTCGAGCAGGCTGCCCGCGGCGCCGGGGCCGAATTGTGCGTGCGCTGCGAAGTGACCGCACTCGACGCGGCGACTGGTGCGGTGCGCTGGCACGACGCCGACGGTGGCGAGCACGGCGCGTCGGGACGGTTCGTTCTCGCCAACGTCGCACCGAAGACGTTGTCGCGTCTGCGCGGCAGCGAGCCGGCATCGGTTGAGGGCAGCCAGTTGAAGATCAACATGGTGCTTCGGCGGCTGCCGCGGCTGCGCTCGGGCATTGACCCCCGGGTCGCGTTTGCTGGCACCTTTCACATCGCCGAGGGCTACGAGCAGCTCGAGTCCGCGTATCGTGCCGTCGACGCCGGAGTGCTCGCCGACCCCCAACCGAGCGAGGTCTACTGCCATACCCTCACCGACCCGTCCATCCTTTCGCCCGAGTTGATTGCAGCTGGCTGGCACACGTTGACGATGTTCGGCCTGCACGCACCCGCGCGTCTGTTCGCCGATGACCACGACGCACGCAAGAGCGAGGCCGTGCGACACGCCCTGGCAGCGCTCGACGACTGCCTCGCCGAACCGATCGCTGATTGCCTGGCCGTTGACGCCGACGGCGCCCCCTGCCTCGAGGCGCACACTCCGCTCGAGCTCGAGCAGGAGCTGGGCCTGCCCGGCGGCAACATCTTCCACGGTGATCTTCAATGGCCGTGGGCGGACCACAGCGCGGAGGTGGACGACCGCTGGGGCGTCGCGACCGACGAACCGCGACTACTCATTTGCGGCAGCGGCGCCCGTCGCGGCGGCGCGGTCAGCGGCATAGCCGGTCACAACGCCGCGCACGCGGTCCTTGAACGCTCCTGAGCGCGCCGCCCAGCCGGTGGCTCAGCTGGAGTCGGACCGCGCGAAGCCGTCCGGTGCTCGGGCGCAGTCACCGCAGAGCACACGCTTGACCGACCAGGTCGCCACGCCGACGAAGCGAGCGCCACCGGTCGTTTCCACCGCCGAACCCGGGCAGGTCGAGCACGTCGACCATCTCGCCGAGCCGGACCTGATGACGACCACCCAGCACAGCATTCAAGAGGTCTCGGCCGGCCCGCCGGTCGCGGCGTCGGCGACCTCGACCGGTCGGGTCCTGAGCACACGATCGTCCCACTGAGTGTGCCCAAGTGAGGTGGGCGGGAGCATGACATCTGGTCTTGCATTCGGAAGTTCGTAGGTCGAGCGCGGGCACATGTGTATGGCGGGCGTGGTCAGGTGGTGGCGATGAGCCCGCCGTCGATCACGAAGTCGGCGCCGGTGACGTTGCCGGCTCGATCACCGGCCAGCAGCAGTACGAGGTCGGCGACCTCTTCCGGTCGGGTGAAACGTCCCGTCACCGATTGGTCGGCGGCAGTGTCGGCGACGGCTTTCGCGTCAGCGCCGGTGGCTCGCGAGATCGTGGCCGCGACGCCGTTGTCGCCGAGCCACAGGCTGGTGGACACCGGCCCGGGGCTGATCGTATTTACGCGGATTCCTTTCGGCCCCACCTCCTTCGACAGGGCCTTCGAGAAGTTCGTGAGCGCCGCCTTGGCCGCGCAATAGTCCATGACGCTCGGATCGGGTAGGAAGGCATTCACCGAGCTGGTCGTGACGATGTTCCCGCGCCCCGCCTCGAGCATCGCGGGCAGTGCGGCGCGGGTCGCGCGAACGGCGGCCATCAGGTTGAGCGTGACCGACGTGAGCCATTGGTCATCGGTGATGTCCAGGAACCCGCTGAGACGCGGCGTCACCGCCCCCACGTTGTTGACGAGGATGTCGAGACGGCCGAACTGGGCCGCGGCGGCAATCAGTTGGGCCGGACCGTCCGGCGTGGCCAGGTCCACGTACACCGCGGTCACCGTTGCGTCATCGGCAAGCTGGTCCAGGTCGGTGCTGGCGTCGCGTGCTCCCGCGATGACCCGGACGCCCTCGCCGACGAGAGCGCGGGTGATGGCCAGTCCGATACCCCTGCTTGCGCCGGTGACGACGGCTACCCGGCCCGCGAGTCCGAGATCCATTTCCGCTCAGAGCCCGTGTGCGGTGAGCCAGTCGAGTACCGCATCCGCGACTTCACGCCAGCCGCTGTCGACGGTCAGCGAATGTCCCCGCCCCGCGAATTGCTCGAGTTCGGTGACGGCGCTCGAGTCGCGGTATTGCTTCAGCGTCGACCGAGTGACGACGTCCGGAACGGTGTGGTCCTCGAGTCCGGAGATCAACAACAGCGGGCCCCGGGTTTCGTTGCCGGTGTCGACCTTCGCCTGGGAATGCAGGGCGAAGTTCGCGGCGGCCGCCTGGAAGAGCGGACGGGCCGGCGAGGGGATGGACCACTTCGCGAACAGCGCGCTCGACTCCGCTTCCGATACGGCGTTGCCGAATCCGAAGCGGAACTCCTTGTCGGTCAGCGCGATGGCCTTGTGCAGGTTGGCCGGATTGCCCAGCGCCGGGAGGCCCGCTCGCAGCTGAGCGAGCGGCAGCGGCAGGACACCCCGGATCTGCGCAGGGTCGATCGCGACGGCTGCGGCGCCGATGTTCTGCCCGAGCAGCTTTTCGGCGATCAGGCCACCGAAGGAGTGGCCGATGACCACCGGCGGTCGGTCCAGCCCGGCGATGATCTTCGTGAAATGTTCGGCGACGTCGTCAATGCCGAGGCCGGCGACGAGGTCGGGATTGCTGCGGGCGCCCTCGACGGTGTCCGGTTCGCCCGGCCAGCCCGGGGCGACCGGGTCATAGCCGTGCTCGCGGAACAGCTCGACCCACGGCTCCCAGCTCGTGGCGTGCAGGAACAGTCCGTGGATGAAGACGACGGGGGCGTGTGCTGCGGTCATAGTCATGCCTTCCGGGTCGATGCTGGCGAGTGGTCAGGTAATGGATCGGGCTGCTTCGAGGATCAGGTCCTCGACCTGACCCGGGTGGGAAATCATCGACAGGTGCGAGGCGCGGACGGTGCGGATGTGCGCTCCGGCGCGGTGCGCCATGATCAGCTGCTCGGCTGATGGCAGCACGTGATCAGCGGTTCCGACCAGGTCCCATGATGGGATCGAGCGCCACGCGGGCACTCCCGACGGGGTGCTGAGGGCGCTGAGCGTCACGGGACGCTGGGTGCTCGCCAGCACGGCAGCCTCTGACCGGGGCAGATCGTTGGCGAACGCGTCCGGGAAGACGCCGTGCAGGACGTAGGCGTCGGCGTCGCCTGGAGGAGCGCCCGGGTACGCGGCGAAGGAGAACACCGTGCTCGGATCGGCGACGGCCAGCGCGGATCCCGGTTGGGCTGCCGCGAGTTGGACGACGGTTTCGCCGAGATCAGGCACGAACGCGTCGATGTAGACAAGCGCCTTGACGTTCGGATTACCGGTCGCGGCGTTGGTGATGACCGCTCCCCCGTACGAGTGACCGACAAGCACGATCGGTCCAGTGATCGTATGCAGGTAGTCGGCGATGGTGGCCGCGTCCGACATCAGGCCTTGCAGCGGGTTGGGCGGGACGTCGACAGTGAAGCCGTCGTGCTGAAGTCGACGCACGACCTTGCTCCAGCTCGAGCTGTCGGCCCAGGCGCCGTGCACGAGCACGACGGTCGCCGTGATGCGGTGTTGCGGGCGTGCGGGTCTGTTCCCCGCGGCCGATGCGACCGGAGCGACGGTGACCGCGCAGGCCAGGCCGAGAGCAAGCACGCCCAAGCGCGTGGGACGTGAGTGGATGCCGAGCATGAAGTCTCCTGGTCTCAGTCGCCGTGCCGGCGTTGTTGCCGCCACGGGTCGCCGTAGTTGTGCAGTCCCGCGCGTTCGTAGGTTCCGGGCTCGTCGTGTGCGACGAGCGTGATCGTGTGCACCCACTTGACGCTCTTCCACAGGTAAAGGTGCGGAACGAACAGCCGCGCTGGACCGCCGTGCTCGGCGGACAAAGCCTGCCCGCCGAAACTGAACGCAAGCCAGCTCGGCATCTCCAGCAGGTCCTCAAGCGGCAGATTGGTCCGATAGCCGGCGTAGGACCCGATTACGGTATGGGCCAACGACGTGTGAATTCCGCAGAACAGCCGATGCACGGACACCGCCTGCCACTGGGTGTCGAGCACCGACCACCCCTCGACGCAATGCAGGTCCAGCGAGATCGCCTCGCTGGGCAGTGCGCAGAACTGTGTCCAGTCCCATCGGCGCGTGCGGCCGCCCCCGACCGTGAGGACCAGCTCCCACTCCGCCGGCGGCACCCGCGGCGGATCAGGCTCAGTCGGCAACGCCCGGATCAGGTGCTGGCCCGGCGGCAGCGTGATCGGCTTCATGACGTCAGCGGCCTCGTTTCCGTCCGGCGCGAACAGTTTGCGTACCCGAAGGGAACCCCCAGGTCCGGCCCGGTGTCCAAGACCTATGTGGGTCGGATCGATAACCGCTACCGTTGGCCGACCGACGGCAAGACGGCAAGACGCCGCCGCGAGGAGGCCCGCATGGATCTCGACCTGCGATCGGTGCGCTACTTCGTCGCGGTCGCCGAGGAGCTGCACTTCGGTCGCGCCGCGGCGAGGCTGTACATCAGCCAGCCGGCGCTGTCCAAGCAGATCCGCAGGCTCGAGGAGCAACTGGACGCCTCATTGCTGGTACGCGACAGCCGCCACGTCACGCTGACCCCGCGAGGTGAACGGTTCCTCGACGACGCTCGGCACCTGCTCGGCGTCGCGGCACGGATGCAGCGCAGCACGGCTGCCGACACCGTCCGGATCGCCCACATTTTCGAGCTCAGCACAAGCCGGCTCGTCGCCGACGCGTTCGCGCGCGCCCATCCGCACGTCCACGTGATCGAGCAGCAGCAGGACAGCTATCGACAACTGCGGGCACTTCTCGACGATCAGATCGACGTCGCGATCATCCGCGTCACCGCGCAGAAGCTGCGGGAATCTCCGACCGGATGGCGACACGCTCCGCTGCGCCTCGAGCCGATGCTGCTCATCGGCCATCCGAATGACGAGCCGCACCGGGCGGTCTCGTTGCGAGCCAGGCCGATCGAAATCTTCGCCGACCCACCCGAGTCAGGTCTGTACAACGCACACGGCGACTACATGACCGCTCTCGAACAACACCTCGGGCTGAGCATGAAATGGCTCGGCAATCCGGGCACCTTCCTCAACTGCATGGCCCACCTGCACCGCCTTGTCGAGCCAGGATTCGTGCTCGACTTTCAGAGCTACGCGCTCAGGTACGCCGACGCCGGGCTGCCAGTTCACCGCCCGGCCGAGGTCCAGCCCTACTACCCCTGGTCCATCGCCTGGCGAGACGAAGAACCCTCCCAACCCGTCGCCGACCTACTCCGAGTCGCCCTCCACCTCGCGGATGCCAACAACTGGCAACAGCCCGACGCCGACGCCGCACCTCCTTGGCTGCCCGCCGAAACGGCCGCCCCCGACGCGACGCCCTCAGCTGGGTGACGACACCATCACGACCCGCGTTGACCGGTCAAGGTCGTTGGACTGAAAGTCATCGCCGTCAGTGCTGGCTCGGCATGGACGGCCGTCTCAGCTGTGGTAAGCGGTTATTCCTGCGCTCTGTCCGGTCACGAAGACGTAGTTGTCGGCGAAGACCTGCTGGGAGAAGGCGGCGCCAGTCATCGGTAGGCGTCGGATGAGGTGCCCACTGACCGAACCGATGAGGTAGGTTCCCGACGCAGTTGTCGAGCCAGGTTCGAACGGTGCGACGGCGATGACGCC
>JBBQUT010000034.1:0-55421 GCA_038212215.1 Mycobacteriales bacterium | reverse complement strand
CACCAAGACCTCCATCCTCGCCGGTTGCCTGGCCGTGGCCGGTCTGCTCGCCGGCTTGGCCAGCGACCGCGCCCAGATCCCGCTCACCCGCGGCGGGCTGACCAGCACCCGCTGGATCTGGTTCTTCTCCATCGACCTCGCCCCAGCCGCCGAGACCGTGCTCGCCTTCGCCCTGGCCGCCGCGCTGGGCGCCTACCTGCGCCGCACGCTCGCCGCCATCGGCACCGCGCTCGTCGCCTTCCCCGTCCTGTTCCTGCTCACCGGCTGGATCGTGCGCTCACTGACCCCGGCATCCCACACGACCGGACGGATCGGAACACCCGAGCAGGGCTGGGCTATGGGCGGCAACCGCTTCCATCCACCAAGTCAGTACTGGCCACTGCAACTCACCTACCTAGCGATCCTGCTTGTCCTCGCCGCTGTCCTGCTCGCCTTGGGGTGGCGGGCCACCCGAGCCCGACACCTGGTCTGACCCGAACACACACCCCTCCCGCACCGGGCAGGCCGAGAAGCTGGTCCGTTGACACCCGCCGGCCGAGCGAAGTCCGGACGGGTCAGCACCCAGACCTCCACAATCAGCGACACCGCCGACAACACCACGCCAGCCACCGTGACAACCCGCGTCCGCATAGCCGCAGTGTGACCCACTCCAGGTCCCGGCCATGCTCCTTTCCGTCCCGCAAAACCGGGCGCTGTGCCCGAACTGGTCGGGACCCCGCGCTCCTGCGCCGGTCGGATCGGCAACCGCGCTGTAACTCGCCGGGCCTTAACCCTCGGCACCCCAGTCATCGTCGTCCGATTCGACAGAACCGCTCCCACGAGATCGAGTCGGGTCCGATCAGACCAGCGCAGGGGTTCACCGTGCCTCCTTTTGTTGCGCGGCGGCAGGCGAACCATCCAAGCGTGCCCAAAATAAGCAGTCTCCACCGCAGTCACGTTCCCGAGCATTCGAACGCCGCACATTTGTCCACCGCTACGGAGCCGGACGCCGCATCCCTTGGGATATCCCGCCCTACGGGATCGGGAAACATTCCCGGCCTTGCAAGGACACGTGCCTCATGACACGGGACAGACCGTCCGCTTACGTTCGCACTACACAGACGCTTTGAGGACTGAATCACAAGATCGCACTGCTCGCCAATCCACCGGATCACTTCGCGAACATATCGCGGTGTTCCATTCAACCGTGATCATCGGTGCATCCACCGATCTTCAGACCTCATAACGAACTCCTCGAGGAGACGGCGATGAAGAACAAGCAGATTGACCTGCTCCACCCCGGTCCACAATTAGAAACCATCCTAGACCGAGCGAACGCGACTTTACGACGCCGAGTTCGGACTCCATGCGGCACGTCAGAGTCACGTAGATGCGTGGATCACCGCGGCCCCGACCGGCTTCATCAAGAAATCGTCCAATATGAGAATGCAGCATCACTCCAACATTGCTCATTACCATCACCGCACAGAAACGGAGAGCCAGATGTTGAACCCTGCCCATTACTACCGCTGACCGACCACGTCCGCATCAACACCGCGTCAAAGAGCAATCGCTCACCATCGCACATTAGGAGATACCATGACCAAAAAGCAAACATCCTTGGTTGCGCCTCGTCCGCACGTACAAAGGCTGCGCGAATGTGGGTCGCTCAGAACCAATCGATTCATCAGGAAAGGAAAGGCTAGCGCTCGCGCCTCGAGGGGATGGCGGCGATGGTCCGCCGTTGCCTTCCTGTTTTGTCTCGTTCCCTCGACCCTCGCGGCAATCCTTACCACGGTTCCGGCCATGGCGGCCGGAGACTGGGGGCCGGACACCTGCCTCGAAGGCTTTGTGTGGCGCGAAGCGGTTCCAATCGATCACACGTGCGTGTCCGGTGCCACCAGAGCGCAGACGGCATACGACAACAGCGTGGCCGCTACCCGACGTAGTCCCACCGGAGGCGTCTACGGCCCGGACACATGTTTATCGGGATGGGTGTGGCGCGAGGCGGTTTCCGGTGACCACGTCTGCGTCACCGGCGCCACCCGGACCCAGGCCTCTTACGACAACACCCAAACCTCTGCCCGCAAGAACTCGTTGACGACGTTTTACGGCACCTATACAATCCCGCCGCGCTGCGTCGGTGACGTTTGCACGTCCACCTCAACCGACTCGATTCCCAGATTTCGACTCACCGCAGACCACGTGAACATCGGAGTGGCGCACGTTGAACTGAGGCAACTTTTAAGTAACGCGCTGCTCGCTACGTGGTCGACGTATGCATGGCCGGCCTACTACACGCCAGGCGGCCGAGTGAACTTGGACACTGGCCGGTTCGACTGCCAGCACAGCGTCGACTCCTACTTCCGAATCCAAGATCCCACTTCCACGCGCTGGTCGGCCCCGCACGGCGTTTCTTCGATCTGCTCTGTCTTATAGGTCGTTTTCGTTGGTGACCAAGCGGGAACTGACGACTGGCGGACTCTCGCTTCGCACTTAGTGGTAACGCTCATTCTATCAACACCGTCCGCCATACCCGGCGCGCCCGACCACATACATGCAGTCCTTACGCCCCATGTTCAGTTGGTTAACGTGACTCAGACAGTTAAGGACAGTACAAAAATCGATCAGAAGGAGACCGCCATGAAATGGAAAGACAGAACCGTGTCAGCTCTAACAGCCGCCACTGTGGCGAACAAGGGAAAAGACAGAACACCTCGGAAGATAAGGATATTCGCGGGCGTTCTTTCTTGCGTCATCACAGCGGCGGCCGCGATAGCAGTGACAACTGCTGACCGCGCATCAGCGGCAATTTCTTGCGGGTCGCCGCGTGGCTTGTTTCAGACGACGGATGGGTCCGGACGGCTCGGCGCCGTTGTGGACACGAACGGAACCCCAGCGGACTACACGCCGTGGTGGTACTGGGACCACATCGTTCCAGCAAATTTTGAAGGGAATAGCAACACCGACCTATTCTTCTACAGAAGCAACGATGGCCAAGCAGTGTTCTACACTACTGGCACTACCAGTTCCACGGGCACCGCATCGTTCCATTTGGAAGCGGCGGGTAATTACGCCCTGGGGGCAGGCTGGACAAACGTCGTCGTAGGCACCTTCGACGGGCGCGCCGGAAACGACGTCATGCTGTACAACCGCTCCACCGGTATCGCCCGATTTTATTCCATTACCTACAGTAGGGACAGCGTCACCGGAGTCGGAGTAGTACTCCCTGCGAGGCTTGGAGCTGATCAGTACATTGGCGCGGGCTGGGACATCCTGGTCCCTGGCAACTTTCAGCTAGGTCTAGCCGGGGGCCTTACGGACGTGTTGGTCTATAGCCAGAGCGGCTTTGCGAAGTTCCTCGCTCCTACCGGCTCCGGCGCAGTCACTACTATGAGTTCGTACAACAACTGGGGCCATCACTGGACTCAGATCGTGCCGGGTCAATTCGGCGGTGACGCGCACACCGATCTGCTGTTTTACGACCCGTCCGGTGGAAATTTTGCCTCGCAGGCCAGAGGGTGGTTCAACATCGTGGTGGGCGGCGGAGTCCTTACCACTGCGCCGGGCGGCCCCGGAGATCACCGCAACTGGGGAAATGATTGGGCCAAAATTGTGCCGGGCCAATTCGGCGGTAGCGCGTACACCGATCTGCTGTTCTATCGGTGGCCTGTGCAGGGCAGCAGCAACGGCAGAGGCTTGGTCCAATTGACCAACGGGACCGGACTACTTGTCAATCCGACCCCGAACGCGGCCGACTGGGACCACACCAACTGGGGAGTTTGGGACCTCATCGTGCCGGCCCAGTTCGCGGGTTCGCCCTACACGGACCTCCTCTTTTATGACAACGGGGTCTGCCTAAACTGATTACCGCGGAAGGGCTCCACGCCCACCGTCCCGCTGCGCCTCAAGGGATCGCGCAGCGGGACGTCGGGTACGCCACCGCCGCACAGAACGGGCAACGCGTCCCGCCCAACGTCCGAAAGTCGCGGCAGTCGGTGCGTGAACCTCTTCGCTGGTCCCGTGCACGAAGACTGCCGGACCCGGCCGGTTCACGCTGGCGATCACCGGCACGCACGGGGGAACGTGCGGTGACACCGCAGAGCGGAACAGTGCTCTGTTCACTGTGTATCTCGTCGGCTGAGACCGCGCGGTCGGCTTCCATCTCGACGGGAGGAGAGCGAGGATGACGATCGTGAGGACGAACGCGGCACGGCGCCTGTCCTGGGTGCTGGCCGCGATCGCCGTCACCGCCGTGGTCGCCGGGACAGTCATCGGCGCGATCGACGACGTCTTACCCGGCTATTCCGACGAGTCCTGGTCGCTGCTGCCGCTAGCGGTCGGCTTCCCGCTGGTAGGTGCGGTTGTCATCAGCCGACATCCGCGCCATGGGCTGGGTTGGACCTACATCGGCAGCGGTCTCGGGGCGGGTCTTGCGCTGCTCACCGCCCGCTATGCCAACCACACGCTGGTGGTCGCTCCCGGATCGCTACCCGCGGGCCGGGCGGTAGCCTGGGTCAGCTCGTGGATGTGGCTGACCGGCGTGACGCCCATTCTGACCTACGGGCTTCTGCTATTCCCGGACGGGAAGCTGCCCTCGCCCCGGTGGCGGGTGGTCGCCCGGGCAGCGGGTGGCGCCCTGGTGATTCGGGTTGCCGCGGCGGCTGTGATGCCCGCGATCTACTTCGGGCACGTGCCAATCGACAACCCGCTCGGCGTTCCTGGCGCGGGGCCGGCGGCCGCTGCGGCCGATGCCGTCGGGTACGGCGTGACCAGCATCTGCTCACTCGCCTCGCTCGCAGCGATTCCGGTTCGATTCCAGCGCGGAAACGACATCGAGCGCCGCCAACTCGGCTGGCTGCTCTACACCATCTGCCTGGTGTTAGTCGCCTATTCCCTTAACTGGGCCCCGGTTTCCAGCGCGGTGCCTGAGGCCCTGCTAACCGCCGCCATGGCGTGCATCCCAGTGGCGATCGGGATCGCGGTATTGCGCGAAGGGCTCTACCAAATCGATGTGCTCATCAACCGCAGCATCGTCTACGCCATCCTCACCGCCGCGCTGGCGGGAGCGTACTTGGCCGTCGTTCAGCTAGCCCGCCTGCTCGTCGGTCAGGCTATCGGCACTGCCGCGTCAGTTGTCGCGACCGCCTTCGTCGCCGTCGCGTTCGCGCCGCTACGCGCCTGGTTGCAGCATCAGGTAGACCGGCTCCTTTACGGGGAGCGAAACTCCCCAGACCTAGCCATGCGACGATTCGATCGCCGCCTGCAGACCGCGGATGAACCGGAGGCTGTGCTCCCCTCCTTGCTGGCAGCGGTTGCCGAAACGCTCCGGCTGCCCTACGTCGCAATCCACCTCGGATCGAGACCCGGGCCACCCGACCTCGAGCGCGGCCGGCTGTTCGGCGCACCGCTCTCCATCGCGCTCCTGCACCACGGCGTGGTCGAAGGCGAGCTGCTGCTCGGTCCGCGCGGGCCTTCTGAACGGCTCACTGATGCCGACAAGAACGTCATCAAAGAACTGGCCGCTCACGCCGCGGTGTCGGTACATGCGCTGCGACTGACCGATGCGCTGCGCCGCTCGCGCACCGAGGCAGTTGCCGCCCTCGAGGACGAACGTCGCCGGCTGCGCGGGGACCTGCACGACGGCCTGGGATCCACACTCGCCGGCATCGCCATCGGTCTGGAAACCTGCGGGGAGCTCGTCACCGAGGCTCCCGAGCAGGCCACCAAATTGTTGAGCAGGCTCGAGGAGGAAACAAAGAACGCGCTGCGCAGCATCCGCCAGCTCGTGTACGGGCTCCGCCCGCCGGCGCTGGACGACCTCGGTCTCATCGGCGCCGTCCAGGCGCAACTCGCAGTCCTCACCCACCCAGCGAATGGCATGCGGGTGGACCTCTGCGCGCCGAGTGATCTTGGCAGACTCCCAGCGGGCGTGGAGGTTGCCGCCTACCGCATCGCTCTCGAAGGGGTCACCAACGCCACCCGGCATGCAAATGCCACCCGGTGCACTGTGCGCATCTGCCGCGACCAGGCCCTGCACGTCGACATCAGCGACAACGGAGCAGGCATGGCGCCCGATTGGCACCCCGGCGTCGGCGTCGCCTCCATGCGCGAACGTGCAGCTCAACTCGGCGGTACTCTCACGATCAGACCCCGCGCCGGCGGCGGAACATCCGTCAGCGCGATACTTCCGACCGAGGGCCCGTAACCGCGATGGAGCCGATCCGTGTCCTGGTGATCGACGACAACGCCTTAGTGCGCGAAGGGCTCGCCACCACACTCACGTCACGCGACGGATTCGAGTGTGCCGGCACCGCTGCGACCGGAACCGAGGGCGTCGATCTGACGGTGTCACTGCTGCCAGACGTAGTGCTCATGGACCTCCATCTCCCTGACATCAACGGAATCGAGGCGACGAAACGCATCGCCGGCGCGAGCCCATCCACGGCCGTCGTCGTGCTCACCATGTTCAGTGACGACACATCGGTCTTCGCGGCGATGCGGGCCGGCGCCCGCGGCTATCTCGTCAAGGGAGCGGGGCAGCGCGAGATCCTGCACGCGATTGATGCCGCCGCCCGCGGCGAGGCAATTTTCGGCCCGGCCATCGCCGACCTGGTCCTTTCCTACTTCTCCGGCCCTCCTCCGCAGCCGCCGGACGCCTTTCCCGATCTGACCCAGCGCGAGCGTGCCGTGCTTGAGCTTCTCGCGCGGGGAGACCAGAACTCGAGCATCGCCCGGCACCTGTCCATCACCTCCAAGACCGTCCGCAATCACGTCAGTAACATCTTCGTCAAGCTCCAGGTCGCCGATCGCGCCCAGGCCGTCATCCGAGCTCGCGACGCCGGTCTCGGACGTAGCGGGTGACCCCACTCATCACGCATGCGAAGTGCTACCAGACCAACAGGGCGTCCTCGAAGGCACCGGGTACTGCGCACGGGACAGCGAGCGGTCGAGAATGACCGCAGTAGCGGCCCGGCGAGGTGGGACGACTAGAAGCAGGCGGTCCGTACTGCTCTCGCGACGGATGAGTCGCCAGCGCACTGACGGGTCCCGCCTTCGGGCGGCAGCCAAAGCAACGAGAACCCGTGCTTAGCCAGGCATACAAGCGGCAGCCGAGAGAGGGGTGCGTGTAGTCACCTGACTCGGCGGACTTCAACGTCGACGCCGTCCTCAACATCCAGCCGGCCACCCTCGGCCACCTCGCAGCCGGGCACTACATGGACGCTTGCGGCCGGTCGTGCTGCTCGGCGGTTCTGGCACCGGCAAGAGCAATCTACTCATCGGCCTGGGTCTTGCCGCTTGCGAGCAAGGCCGCCGGGTCCGTTACGCCACCACCGTCCAACTGATCAACGAACATGTCGAAGCCGCAGACCAACGTGTCCTGTCCCGCGTGGTCGGCCGCTACGGCCGACTCGACCTGCTCTGTCTCGACGAACTTGGCGACGTCCAGATCGACCCGCGCGGCGCCGAACTGCTGTTCCAAATCATTACCGGACGCGAAGAACGAGCCTCCGTCACGATCGCCACCAACCTGCCCTTCTGCAAACCGGATATGTTCGCGCGAACGTGTGTCAGGTAGCAGCTGAAGCAGCGCGGATTCGTGGCAACCTGCCGGCGTCGACCTGGTCGGCGAGATAGATGACCACGCCCTCGGGGTTCATCCCGAAATGTGGCGGCGACGAGTTTGGGGTCCATGGTGGTGACCAGGTCGGCCAGCCGGGTTACGCGTAATCGGTGCGCCGCGACGCCGGCGGGGTCGAGCAGATGGGAGCAGTAGGCGGTCGATGCCGGTGTCCGCTGGGCTTTTGTGCCTCGGGTGACGATGAGGTGCGGGTTGTCGGTGCGCAGCTGTTGGCGGTGGGCCACGCAGCGTTGCAGCACCGTCCAGCTGGCCGGGTCCAGCGGCACTGGATAGGGCCGCTCGCCGAGTCGAATGCTTCGGGCGGCGGCGCTGTCGATGTCTGTCACTCGCAATAGGCGGAGTTCGCGGCTGGCCGCGCCGTGCAGCAGCGCGAGGACGCCGAGCAGAGCCTCGTGTGGGTGCACGTCCGTGTTGGTGGTCCAGCGCCGGAAGAGGGCGCGCTGTCGTTGATGGTCAGGGTGCGGCGGCGGCGGCTCGCTCGCGTTGCGAGGGCACGTCGTGGGTCGGGTCGACGAGCACCAGTCGTTCAGCGCGGGCGAAGGTGAAGAACTGTCGCAGCACGCTCAGGTGACGCCCCCGCATCCGTGGTCGTGTTGTGAGGAACGCTTCGACGTCGCCGGCGTCGACTAACGCCCAATCATCCTTTGCTCGTTGGGTGATCAGGAAGATCGCGAAGTCGCGCACCGCGGCCAGTGCTGATTCCAGCGTGCCGTCGGCGCGAGGCAGGGTGCCGGCCCGTCGGGCACGTTCACGCGAGCGCAGCATGTTCGCGCAGAATCCTTCGGCCGCCGGCCGCCGGCCGCCGGCCGCCGGGCGTAGTGGCTCGGGTACGGCGTCGACGGCGTCGCCCGGTCGCAAGCCGCTGGGCTTGGCCGGTTGGTAGTGCGAGCTTTCGGTCGGCGAACAATTCTTCCAACCCTCGTGCCAGCGAACCCATCGATCGTCCTAAACGCCGGGCCCGTTCGAGGATGGCCTGGGGGTGGTTCGGGTGCTCGTCGGCCAGCAGCCTGCCCACGGCGGTGATCATGGTGCAGCGGCGTCCGACGCAGTGCCGAGCGGCGAGGTAGGCAACGAACTCGCTTAGCCATGCCGGCGGATCCTCGACGCGGGCGGCGAGGTTTGTCACTGCCAGGAAAGGACGATCCGGGTGACGCTGCCAGCAGGTGGTGCACGATCCGTGCGCCCCATACCGGCGGACCAGTCCACATTCCAGGCAGGTCCGCGGAGTTTCTTCCCCGGCGCCGGGCGCGAACAGTTCCCGCACCAGCCGTCGGTCTTCAACCGCCGCCGTCCCTGCACCCGACGCTGCTCAGCGACATGGGCCGGGTTCAGCTCCAGTACCTCCCATCCGGACGGCCACGCCGACGGCGCCAGCAACGGCACGTGATAGTGACCGCAGGCCTCCACCCTGACCTTGACCGGCACATGCGCGCGCGGGGCAACACGCAACCGATTTGAGCGAGCACCGCGGCGACGCCGACCGCGTCATCGCGAACTCGACCGGCCCGAAAACCTGACGCCGATCGGCGTCGGTCACCGACAGGGCGACCGAGGTCTCGCCCACATCCACGGCAACGACCACCGTGGACGACGTGACTGGGGCAGCATGCACAGACACAACCCACCTCCGGTAAGTGTCAGGAGGAACCGGCGCGTCAACGCCAGATCCCCGAAGGACCCATATGGATCCCCTCCTGACACCTCCGGCGGCCATTGTGAAGGGCTACCTCGCAGCTATATCAGCTATCTAGCAAGCTTAGATTTTGGCTCTGATTCGAGGTGCGCGGATGCGTACATATGTCCGGCAGGATTGGTTGAGTGACCGGGCTGGACGAGCGAATCGAGGTGTGTGCGGCTGGTGACGCAGCTTGGCAGGCGACCGCGTACCGCTCCCTCGGCGCGCCCTGGGCGATGTGCGATAACTATGCGGCCGGAACCCACGTGCCACACCCGTACCTCCTCGGCGCCATTACACTGAGTCGCCACGCGGTTGTCCCCGACACCGTGCCAGGACCGATCCGGGACTCCTGGGGCATATTGGGGGCCGAAAAGCCCTCGCCACTCGACGCGCAGTGATCGCAGACCCGTGGATGATGCGCCCGCCCTCGCCGGTGCAGGGTCGCGTCGTCGAAGGAATCCACGTGGCACGAACCGAAGACGCGCTGCTGTTCGAGCGCGTCGCCTTCACTGCTGCGGCAGGCACTGGCCCCTCTCGATCTGGCGAGCTTCATCCGCGCGGCAGTGAACGATCACGAGGGCTGCATCTTCTGGTCGCCTGGCGGGGAGAATGTCCGGTCGGGACGGCGTTAGCGTTGGTGCATGCCACGGGTGTATTCGTCAGCGCCGTCGCCGTACTCGAGGCCGAGCGTGGCGCCGGAGTTGGTACGGCACTGACGGCAACTGCTGTCGCACAGGCAGCGGATCGTCCCGCCACGCTCAGCGCCAGTACACTCGGACTCGGCGTGTACCAGCGTTTGGGTTTTCAGTTCGTCGCAAAGCCCATTGACTGGAAGCATTGAAAGTTCGACCGCGCTCGAAACCGAGCATAGCGGGCCCCGGGCCGCAGGCCAGTGATCGAGACTGCGGAAGTTCCAAGATCGGCGGCAACCCCCAGGAGCGGGCCGAAAACCAGGGCGCTGAACAGGATGACGCCGAAGTTCGTCGGACCAATGAGATCATCCGCGTGGGTGTTCATGGTGGGTTGGCCGCCGTACTCGGCAACGACCTGCGCGAGCTGTACGGGCAGGTATACGCCGAAGCGCCTTACCAGGACGGTCCGGCGGAGGTTGCGGGCTTCGCGGCGGACTGGTCCCGGCTGCGGGCCGAGGCAGGTTTTTGCGTGGTGAGCCGGAATGGTTCCGGCGGCCGCTCGGGACGACGCGCCGACATTCGGGTTGGCCGAGCTCGGCGTGCATCGGGCCTGTCGCTGGTTGGGTATCGCGCGCCGTCTGCACGATGCGCTGCTCGCTGACCGGAGCGAGCTGCGATTCGTGCTGTGGGTTCGCACCGACGCGCCGGTGGCCGCAGCAACTTACCAAAGTTGGGGTTATCGGCCGGTCGGCACGATCCGCGGGTCAGCCGAGCAACCGTGCGGCCAGGTCCTGTGCCTGTACCGGGGCGCCACACGGTGACGGCGGGCAGCGCCGGCGGGCACAGTTTCTGCCCTTGGCGCTGCCGGCGTTGGTGGCCAGCGCCGGCATCGAGCGCGTGCGGCGACAGCGCATCGGGCGCCACCTGTCGGCGACCTATCGACGTGAGCTGTCGCAGTCCCATGACCGCGTCGTCGCCGGCATTCGCGAAGTCGTCACCCGGCGTCTCCAACACACCGATCCAGCTGCTCTTGAACCGGCTCGCACGCGCGTCCCGCTCGATCGCCCGCGGGAGCGAGGGCACAGACCTGGTCCACGTTCGGGTCAGATTGGCGACCCGCCATCGGAGCTGCGCACGGTGTGCCGAGCCCATCCCGCCCCCGCAGGCGAGGTGGGCGTAGTCCCGCTCATTGCCGAGCTTGGCAGCGGTCCGCTCGGGATCGCGCCACGAAATTTAGGGAGTGATCGCGAGGACGAACCTTCGAGCGGGCGGTACTCCAGGCGGTTCCAGACGCAGGCGGAACTCCGCCGAGCGACGACTGGCGGAGACGACGATCATGGCTGCGATGATGTTGACCCGGGTCCCGGCATGGTGGCTGTCGGCTCGGCACTGGCGGCTGCTGCACGGATGAGCACGAAGTAGGTCAGCAGGGTGTCGTCACCCATTCTGCCGTCGCCGACGCGCTGCCACGCCAGCTGCAGGTACATCCCGACCGCCGGCGCTTCGGTGCGGGTGCCCAACCAGCTGATGCCGACGGGCGGACAGCGGCATGGTCAGGCGCTGGCAGGGCGAAGACCTCGACCTGAGCATCCCGCTCACCTCCGACCTCATCTCCGCCGCGGTCGAAGCCGACCCGACTCATCGACTGTGGCGCGTTACGTTATCGGTGTGTCGACGTGCGAGCAGTGCGGTACCAAGCTGCCACGATCGCTTGCCGGCGCCGTGCCATGCATGATCTTCTGCTCCCCAGCCTGTCGCCAGAAGGCCTACCGCGCTCGCGGCGGACAAGCCTCAGGCACCACCGGTGCCCAACGTCGCCGTGACACGCCCAAGACACCCGAGCCCGATACGAAACACCGCCCCGAACAGGATTGGCAACACGCTCTGTTGCGACCACCGACAGAATCCGCCGGATCCTCAAATGACATCGGCTGAACCGCACATATCTGCGAGTTTCGCGGATTGAGGAAGTCGTCGGTCTCGCGCCCTATTCGGCGATCGCGGGTGCGTTGTGCGCACGAACGCTACCCGCCGCGACGTATAAAGTTCCAGGGGTTCGCATAGATTTCTGCGGAAGTGCATCCCGCCCGGGTGGGACCGTTCTCCCAAGGAGAACGTGTGGCACGCGCACCGATCGAGGTGCGTTGAGCAAAATTCCGCAGCTGCGGGCGGCCGCGATGTGCGTATACCTCGCCCGCGATTAGGCCCGGTGATCGTGCAACTGCAACACAAGAGAGGATCGGTTCGCGTCGTTGCTGCGGCGGTCAGGCGAGGGAACGCGGACAAAGATCGTTCTCAGCACCGATGGCTGTTCGCAGATGGATCGACCCCGGGAGCGGCCCGGCTTACTCGATGTCCCAACTGGGTGTGGCGGGGACGTCGGTTTCGTATTCGAGAGCGGCGTCCGCGCGCAGGTCGGCGACGGCGGCAGGCCCGGCCGGGTCGGCAGTGGCTCCGTTGAGCGGATTCATCCCGTCGCGCACGAGCGCGGCCTGCGGTTCCGCCTGCGGCGCGGCGGACCGGGCGGCGTTGGCAGCCGCGAGGCCGGGTTGCGTGGGGCTGGTTGCGTGGTTCAGGGCTGTGGCCAGCTCGGCGCCGAGCTTGGCCGCCTCGTAGAGGCGGTCCATCACGGTCATGACGTCGAAGCGGTCGGCCACTACCGCGTGGTGGTTCAGGAACCCATCGAGGCGGTGCTCGCGGAAGGGCAGGCGGTTCGCCAGGGCGTGCAGCTCGCCGTGATCGGCTAGTTGCTGGACCGCGGTGGCGAGGTGTTCGGCTATGGCTGGATCTCGTTCATCATGGCCTGCAGGTGCCGGACCGCGGTACCTTTCAACCCCCCGTTGCGCTCAAACAGTTGTGGCGCGTCGGCCCATCCGAATTCTCGGCGCAGTTCGGTGTGGGCACGCTGCGCCCACGTCGCGAGGTCGCGGTCCTCGAGGTGCAGCGGGGCGGCGCTGGCGAAGGGCTTCAGCCGGTCGCGCACCTCGTGCCATATCGCTGCCGCCGGTCGGGCGTGTGGTGTCGGTTCGCCGGCGAGTGCGGCCGCGGCGGTCGTGGCGTAGCGGGCGGTGGTTTCCGCGGCGCGTGTCACCGCGAACACCTCCAGCAGTGTCGGTCGGCGGCTCAGATCAGCAGATGACCGGCGCAGCCGGTCGGAAATCACGGTGAGCGACTCCAGCGCGGCGCCCGCCGCTCTGACATCCGGCGGGAGCATCGTGCGCGGTACTGGCCGGTCGAGCACTGCGAGGCTCTGCACCGTGGGAGTGTCGTTGAGCGCCTGGACGTTGAGCGCTCGTGCCGTGAGATGGGTCCAGACGAGATCGGCGGTGCGTCGGCCGTTGCCCTGGGCGGCGTAGGTGGTGAGTACACGGGCGGCGCCGGCCACTTCCGCTGCGATCGCCCAGCGTTGATCCCGGCCGGTCTCGTTGCGGAGCATGCCGACGACATCGGCGAGTCCGCCGGCCAGGGCGGTGAGCCGTCCGGTCCGGTCCGGGACCACGGTCGCGGCGTTGTGCGCACATGAGTCGGCCAGGTCGCGGACGATGGTCTCCCGGTGACCGTTGACCTGCAGGTCGAGTCCGTCCAGGGCGAGCTGGCGCAGCGCGCGACCCAGCTCGGCCAACGCTCCCGCCGCGTCGCGTGCCTGTCGCTGCGTGCCAGCCGCATAGAACGCTTCGCTTTCCAGGGCATGGACGAGATCGCGGATACTGGTGGGCATCACCGCACCGCCTGCGACGGACCCGCCGGCGCGGTGACGGCGGCCCCAGCCGCGCGGGCGTCGAGCAGCGCGTCCAGGATCGGGTCGGTGATCTCGTCGCCGGGCAGCGTGCTCAACAGCGTGATCGCCTCGCCGATCGCGGCGGCGATGGCCGTGGTGTCGTCGCCGACGAAGGGTAACTGCGGCGAGCTGAAACCGAGCGCCGCGTACAACCGGTTCGCCGCCCGCCCGCAACGCAGCGGCACGTCGAAGTCGACCGCGTCTTCGCTGTCGCGAGCGACCGCCTCGAGTAGGGCGGCGGCGTGGACGACAGCGGCGGCGGCACCGGTCAGGTCGGTGGGGTTGGTCATTTCGTCTCCAAATTGGTGTCGGTTCGGTTGCGGTGTCGTCGATTCTTCGAGCCGAAGCGGCCAGGCGGGGGACTCCCGGTAGATCTGTGGACAGCGGCTGCGGTCACCGGATCAGTTCGACCCGACGGCCCGCACGTCGTCTTGGGCGGCGATGCCCAGTTGGGCGCCGACGCCGCAGCCCGGTTCAAGGACACGTGCGGGACCCGAAGTCGAGAGTGAGCGCAGCCGACCGCATGCCTTCACCAGCCGAGGTGGGTGTAATGCGCGTTGAGGGTGGAGCGGGCTGCTGCGCGCAGCTCGCCCGGGGATGGGAGCGCTGCCAGCTCGTCGCCACGGGCACGCCTGTCGTCGGCGTGCCGCGTCCGCAGAGTGCGCGCCGTGGCCAGGTTGGCGCACATGCGCGCCAACGAGCCGAGACGCGTTGGCGCTGTGGGGTTGCAGCCGGAACCGGGCAGTCGGTCCGCTCCTAGCCGGCTGCGGCTTCATCCGTGATCACCGCGCCGATCGCGCACCTCCATCCCCAGCTGGGAGAAGCACCTGCCCGGGTCCGGAGTCGTCGAGTGCCGGTACGGCAGTCCGGGTTCCCGTGCTCACGCGCCAGCGCGGCGTACTTGTTTATCGGCTCGCTTATCAGTTGAGCCTTCCTGGGTGTCGTGCGCCGGTCCCCTCAGGAAGTCCAGCAAGAGTTGGCCGTCGTCCTGGACGGGTCGTCGCGGCTGCGGCGCGCCATCCACGCCGTCCCCCGGATGCGCATCGGGTCGTTCCCTCCATGTCCCGCGTAAGTGCATCTGGTCGCGCGAAACCCGACAGAGACGCCTGGGCAGGATAAAACCCTGTTTCAGGCGGAGGCATCCTCGCCCGGAAGGCAGCAGCGCCCACCGTGCCCCGACCATTGTTGGTCGCTGTGGGTGGGCTCGAGGTCCGAACGCGGCCAGTCCAGACACAGCGAGCTGCAGCTACAAATCCGTCTCATTGTCACGAGTCTGCGAGAAGTTCCAGAAGACGCAACCCGGCCTCTTCTCTGGTGGCAAAGGCTTCCCGCGGCTGGTTGGCCTGTTCGATGCCGAACCGGAAGATGCGCCAAACGTTGCGTTCGCGGCGGACGACACCGGCCGGGAACCCATCGCCGGTTGCATCGACGAGGTAGGCGTCGCGAAAGGTTGGACGCGGACGTGAGGTCATCCTGAGATTGTCGTTCAGAATCGTCGGTAGCGCGACAAGGTAAGCGAAGCGATCCGTGCTGACCCTCGCGGAGAGGCAGGCCGAGCTGCGGGTCCGCTGACCCGATCTTGCTCTGCAAAGCCCGGCGGCCCGAAACGAGCAGACTGGGGTTACGGTCTGCGCGTGCGATGCCCAGTCCGTGGTGGAAGCAACTACGTCCTCACTTGCCCAACACCCTGCGGTGCACGGGCCGGGCCATGCTTGACGCCGTGCCGCCCGGGATCGGCGGCAACGTCACCAGCGGCCCTATCCCGATCTGGCGTGAATGCGGCACGATTCGATGTGAGAACTACTGGCGCACCGCCACCAGGCCGCCCGCGCTCCTACCCAAGCCCGGGAGACGCACGAGCGTACGGCAGCGATGCGTCGGCGACTGGCCGGTCTTGCCCAGCAGCAGCGACGCCTGCTCGCGCAACTGAACCTCGCCGTGGCAATCCCGGCATTCAGATACGTCGGCCTTCTGGCCGCTATTACCTGTCGGTTAGAGCAGCCATGGACAGCGTCGATGTCTTCGAGAATCTATCGACGGGCATTACCCCGGACGGGGAATCTCGTCCCGATGATCACTCGGCCGAAGACGAGAATGTAGATACTTTCAACTGCAATCGCGGGCTGTGGAGTGGCATTCCGTAAAAGCCGTCAGGCGCCGACATCCGCCGCCCGTCCGCCAAGGACATCGATCGTTGCCCTCGACGCCGCCAGTCACTGAGCGACCGACCGAACTCTGGTGAGCCCACGACGAGTCCGGACGACTGACCCGCCGCTGCGCAGCATCGGCCCGGCGCGAGCCCGGTAAGTCTGCCTCACGTGCCTGACAATTGCGCGGCCGACGAGCTTTGGATTGCGTCACGAGAACATTGACCGCCTGGAAGTGGCGATGCTGGGGTTACCGTTGGCAAACGATGTCACGCCAGTGACCCGAAGGACGGTGACCGCGATGGGCGATCAGCGCCGCGCCTCGGTCGCGTACGGGATGGGCAATCTTGGCGGCTGGGCCCGCGACCGGTACGCACCTGGCGTCGTGGACCACGATGACGACGACTTCGCGCCGCGGGACTGGACCGCGCGGACGCCGTGGTGGATTCGCCTGCGAGGCCGCGCGATCCGCTGGTCGTTGGTCGCCGGGGTGTTCGTGGCCTATATCAACCATTGGCCCGGCGGGCACTAGCTGGCGCGGGCTGGCCGATCGGCTGGCCGATCGGCTGGCCGATCAGCCAACTCCTCGGCGAGGAAGTCACGCCAGGCGCGGTCGCCGTTTAGTGCACGTGGCCGGGTTTCGCTGTGCGTGGTGGTGCAGCCGTTGGGGTTGAACGAGGCCCATCTGGTGCGCGCGCGGTGCAGCGCTTCGCGCCACCAGATCGGCTCGGTCAGCTTCGAGTCGGGCTTGTTGGTGGTTTCCAGCCACGCCCACCGGAGCGCTTCGAGTTCGTCGACGAGCCCGCCGTGCAGGTACCAGCAGTCCGGTATTTCCTTGGAGCCGATGTTGTTGCGTTCGACGACGAACGTGACCCAGCCGCGCAGGTCGAGCCACCGTTTTTCTGCTTGCTCGGCGGTGAGCTCGTTCCATGGCCGGCGTAGTTGCGTCTGTGTGTCGGCGGCGGCTTTCTTCTGTGCGAGCCCGCTGACCGCTTTGCGGACCTCGCCGAGCACCTTTTCGACGGCGCGTAGCCGCTTGTCGATGTGGCTTGTCGACGTGCCCGCGTTGTCGTGGCCGACGCGGTCGGCTAGCTCTTCGACACGGGCCGAGAGGTCGGTGACGGCTGCGCTGAGCATCCCGAGGCTGGTGTCACCCATGCTCGGCGCCGTTCACGCCGGTTCGCTCGTGGATCGCCGGAGCAGGCCTCCGCGGCGGCGGCCCGACGCGGCGGCCCGGTCGGGAAGCTCGCTTTGCCGGCCGGTGAGGCGCCGGCCCTCGGCGATGGCTTTGGTGAAGCGTTTGGCGTCGCGTCCCTGGTAGGACAGTTCCAATTCGCCCTCGATGGGTTTGAGGTGTCGATAGATCAGCAGGAACCGGCCGGGTTTGATTTCGCGGACACCGTTGACCGACATGGTGGCGCGGGTCCGGATGTCTTCGTTGTAGGACGTCGCGCCGCGCCCGCGGCTCTTGCGCAGCCCGACTTCGTCGAACTCGCCGAGCAGCTCGGAGATCATCTTGTTGTCACGCTGGTTGGCGCTGCCGGGCAGGATCATCCGGCAGGTGCAGGTGTCCCAGATGACTTCGGCTTCTTCGACGCTCCACCGGGCGCGTGCTTGCGCGAGGGACTGGAACACCACGTGGGTTTGGAATCCCAGACCGCGCCCGTCGCCGAGCACGTAGGGCAGCGACGGCAGCGGCGCGATGTTGGCGACTTCGTCGAGGGCCAGCGTCAGCGGCAGCGCCATCCGCTCGCCCGGCGAGTTGGCGGCCAGCCGGCGGCCAGCTTCGACGATGTCCTCGATCAGGGCGACGACCAGCGGCGCGACGGACAGGGTGGCTTTGTTGGAGCCGAGCAGGTACAGCGTGTCGCCGTTCTCGATGAACTCCTCGGGGCTGAACCCTTCCCCGGGCTGCGGTGAGCATGCCCGGGCGACGCGCGGGTCGGCCAGGCTGTCGAACGCGCGCCGCACCCCGGCCCAGACGTTGCCGATTTGGTTGGCAGGGGCGGCCTTCTGCTCGGCGAGTTCGTCGCCCCAACCGTCAGCGGCGCCGGGGTGCTCGTTGAGGATGGTGATCGGTTCTTCCGCTTTCGGGTTACGGGCCCACCGCATCACGTGCAGCGCGGTCTTGTTGCCCAGCGCCGCGGCGTGCAGGTAACAGCGGATCACCGCGGTCGTTTGGGCGGCCCAGAAGTCACCGTTGGTGACTCCCTTGCCGACCTGTGACGCGTCGGCCATCCCGGCCGCGCGGACGATCGCCGTGGTCGGGTCGTCGCAGCCGCGCGTGGGCGACCAGCGCAGCACGTCGGGCCAGCCGGAGATCTCCTGCGGGTCGAACACCCACACCTTGCGCGGGCCGCGCGGCCCGTCGCGCCGACGCAGCGCGACGGTGTTGAGCAGCACGTCAGGCTTCGTCGAGGTCGATACGACGGCGCCGACCGCGTCGGCGACAGCCCGGTACATGAAACCCGTTCCTTTCCCTGCGCCGGGCGGACCGACGAGCAGCACGGAGTCCTCGATGCTCGCGTGCAATGCCAGGCCCGCTCCGCGCATGCGGCCCAGCCGCGGGCCGCCGATCGGCACCCGGCCGCCGTTGCGCACCAGTTCCGGGTGCAGCCTGCGCGTGGAGCGGCGCACCGCGGCCGCACCGAGCAGCCGGGACGCCCGGGTGGGCTTCTCGTAGCCCGGCCGCGAGATCAACAGCGGCACGAGCAGGACAAGCAGTAGCACGATCACCACGGCGTAGCCGACCAGCGCCGCGGCGATGCACCGCCACAGGGTGGCGTTGCTGGCCAGCTCATGGCGCTGCTCGCCCGGGTAGGCGGTGGCGAGCAGGCCGGCGTGGGCGAACATGGACCCGAGCAGGCGTGGCACGTCGCTGACCTGCAGGAGCAGCCACCCGCCGCCGAACACCGAGGACGCCGCGGCGATCGCGGCGTCGGCTGCCAGGCCGGCGCCGCCGAGGATGGCGGCGATCCCGACAAGCACGCCGAGCAGTACCTCGACTCCGGTGTGAGCGGACCGGTCCCGATCGCGGCTCATTCCGCGACCCAGCAATAGATCGGCCCGGCTTCACGGCGCCACGAGCGTTCCGACGATAGTGGCGGATAGGCGTCAGCGTCGTTGCGCAGGATTGCTCCATCTGCCACGCGCGCGAAAACCCCGACACCCTCGACGTGCTTTGTTTGCTGCGTGGCCTCGAGTTCTGCCGCCAACGCGGGTCGAATTCGGACGGGCCCGTCGACGTACGGGCGAAGCGCATACAGCCAGCCGTGCACGGGCTCCATTCGCGGATTCACACCTCGTTTCGCCGTGTTGGCCGCGACGGCGGAATCGACCGTGGGAAAGGGCTCGATGGGCGCGAAGAAAGTGAACGCGGGCGTGGGACGAGGGCGTAGGTCGTTGAGTAGCAGAATGCCCACCACAGCTGCGCCCGCGAGGAACGCGACGTCGCGAGACATTGCCAGCGTGGTCGAATTCATCATCGCCGTGATTCCTTTCCGAGTTGGACGAGAGTTGTTCACGCGACTTCACCAATCCCCGTCTCGGTATTACCGTCGTCGTCGGTGTTGGTCGTGTCCGGGATTCCGAGCATCTTCGAATTTGTTTGCAGCAGCGGCCATTCTTCGGAGGAGTACAGATGCTCCACGAGAAAAGACCGCATCTTGCCGCGGATCTCGATCTGCCACAGGCTTTCCCCGACGTCCAGGCCGCCGATCTCGCTGGCTTCGGTATCGGTGAGGGCGAGCATTTCCTGGGTGAAATTCAACTGGTCCGCGGCCTGGTGATAGGAGACCCGGGTGCCAGTCTCGGACAGCATCCCTTCGGCGATCTCGCGCATCGCGGGCGACGTCCCGGACAGGTCCTTGATCTTGTGCAAGACGAGCCACACCGCGATTCCCCATTGGCGGGCGAGCTTCTGCTGCGCGGACAGCCGGGCGGCGAGGTGGCCGTTGCCGATGCGCATCATCCGCCAGCACTCGTCGTACCAGATTTTGCGGCGCACCCCGTCCTGGCGCATCAGTGCCTGCTCCATCCAGGCCTGCGAGCAGGCCATGATCAGCGCGAGCGCTTCGTCCGAGACCTGCAGCCGCTCGAGGTTGAGCACGACCAGGTCGTCGTCGAAGTCGATACGCGTCGTGGACGGGCCGTCGAACATGCCGGCCAGGTCACCGTGCACGAGGCGGTCGAGGACCAGGTAGGCGTCGCGGCTGGCGTCCTGAAAGGCGCGGGCGTCGGCGAAGCCGGCCGAGTGCGCGTCGTCGTCGTCGAGCTGAAGCATCGCCGCCACCAGGTGCGGCAGTACCGGTGTGGCCAGCCGGTCGGCATCGGTGTTGGTCGCCACTCCGGTCTGCTGCTGCAGCGCCATCGTGATCGCCTTGCGTTCCGGCGGCGTCACCGAACGTCCCAACGTCGCGCTGGCCAGGGCGGCGAGCAGCGCGATTCGGGCGTTGGTGATCTCCCGCACCCAGTCGGCGTCGCTGAGCCCGACCGGGCGAGGCGGGACGTCGAGGGGGTTGAGGCGGGTGCGCAGGCCCGGGCCGAGGAACACCGGCTCGTAGCCCATCCACCGGGTGAGGCGGGTGTATTCGCCCTTCGGGTCACACGGCACCACCGACTTGATCCCGAACGCGGCGTCGCGCAGGATGGTCGTCTTCACCAGGCTCGACTTGCCGGAGCCGACGGTGCCTTGCACGAGGCCGTTGGGGTTGAGCAGCATCGCGCGCCGGTACAGCTCGAACACGTCGTAGGTGAAGCTGCCCGAGGACAGCAGGTTGCGGCCGGTGAGGATGCCGGGGGCGTCGATGCCGGCCTCGGCGATGAACGGGTAAAGCCCCTGGATGGTGGCGGTGGTCTCCTGAAAGGGGGCCAGGCGCATCGGCACGTAGTCGCGGTTGGAGAACTTCACCCCACGCCCGCCCGCACGTTCGGTCTTGCCGGCGGCGACCCCCGCGCGCCGCCCGGCGGTTTTCGCTTGCCGCTGCGCGGCATTCTGCTTCCGGGCGTGTTGGGCCGCGGCGCGGCGTTGCTCGCGTCGTTCGCCCGCGACGCTGCCCTGGCCGCTCACGCTGCCACCCCCAGACCGAGCGGCAAGCAGGCCGCGGCGAACGCTGCGGACTGCTGCGCGTAGAGCGTGCGCAGCTCCAGCCGGGACAGGTTGGCCAGCGTCTGCATTTCGCCGGTGGCCTCCTCCAGGCCCTCGATGTCGTCGGCGGACACCGCGACCAGCAGCACCATCCGCAGGTAGCCGTGCCCGGCGAGCAGCTCTGCCAGTTTCCGTTCGGTCTCGGTCTCGGCCTGCTGGTCGCGCATCGTGGTGGCCTTGCCGAACTTGTCGCGGATTAGCTGGTCGCCGCCCTCACGCAGTTGCTTGCGGTTGAGCTGCGCCTCGGCCTTCCGGGACGGCACGGGCTCCAGGATCATCGTCATGGTCCGCCGGTAGGTGGTCTCCAGGATCATCGGCGAGTGGAACGCCGCGTTCATGCCGATGCGCGGCAAACCCGAGCACCAAAACACTCGGGAGTACGCGGAGTCGGTCTGGTAGTGATCGTTGGCTGCGCGCCCGGCGACCGGGCCGGCGGCGCCCGGGTCGACGCCGGCGGCCATCTCCACTTGCCGCCCGGCGATGAGGGAGGCCAGCTCGCCGCGGCCACGCTGGTCGATCGTCTCGACGCTGGCCGGGTCGTACTGCGTGCGGACCGCTGCCGCAAGCTCGCGCGGGTTCAGCGAGCCCTCGCTGACCAGGCCGATGCGTTTGACGCAGGTCTCGAACGCCCGCAGTTCCTGGAACAACACCGCCAACGCGCCGGCCTCGCCGCCGCCGGAGCGCTTAATGTCCTTGGCCGCCTTCTTCGCCGACATCACCAGCGTGACGAACGATTCGTGGCGCTGCGCGGTCGGCGCCGCTTCGTCGATCAGCTGCTGATAGGCCCCGACAACCTTGCCGCGGCGCTTGTCCGGCGGCGGCCCGCCCACCTCCAGGGTGTGATCGAAGTGCCGCTGCACCGCATCGCCAGAGTCCGGGATGGTGCGCTCGTAAACCACCATCCGGATCAGGCGGGAGTTGGACGTCGTCAACCCGGCCATCAGCCGGCCCCACCCATCGACCCTGGCTTCCTGGGTGCCGGAATCGAGCAGGCTGAACGATCCGGCCCGCACCCGCAGCGTGGCCGCGTAAGACTTCTCTTTCGGGTTGTAGACCACGCCCACCGCAGAACCGCGGCCGTCATCGAGCCGCGTCCAGCGCAAGGTGCCTGCGGAGCCATTGAGGATCGGGTTGGTCTCGTTCGCGCGATCTGCCCGAGGCCCACCTCTCAACACGCTTTCTCCCATCATCATTTGAACGGCCCGCCCGGCAAGCACCGGCGCCCATTCCCACAGCCCGCGGTCGAGCACCCGCCCGAACGCGAGATAGCCCAGGACGGCGTCGAGCAGCACCAGCCACACGACGGTGGCGGCCGAGCGGGCGTGCAACATCGGGATCAGCGAGAACAACACCACCCAACCCAGCACGAACTGGGCCAAGTGCAGCCCGAAGAACTTCCCGCGCCGGTCCAGGTCTCCGAAGGAGTACTTGGTCGCGTCTGGGTCGATTCCACGGTCGCTCATCGCGGTCCTTCCGGTCGGAGTGCCTCCATGCGGGCCAAGTGCGTCGGCTGCGGTCAAACACGACAGCGTCCGGGGACGAACTGCCGCTCAGATGGCACGGGGGAGCTAATCGGGACGCAGGAATGGATCGGGCCGCTCGAGCCGGCGGTGGGCGGATTGGCCGTCAGCCGGCCCCGCCGCTGTGGCTCCGCCCGGCGCTGCCGCCACCGCGGTTCTTGCGCATCGACTGCCGCGACGAGGAAGCACCGCCGGCGCCTGTGCTCGTGTTGCCGCCGCTGCCTGCGGCACGGCGTGCGCCGCGCGCCCGCGACTGCCGCGCCGAGTCGTTGGCTCCGCGCCCGGCGGGGCGGCTATCGCCTGTGTGGCCCGGGCGGACGCGTTGCACGGCACGCCGGGCTGAGGCGATGACACCGCCGCTGCTGCCTTGATGGGAGGTGCGGACCTGCTTGCGTCCGGCGCCGGTGACCCGGCCGAGAGCGCTGCGGTTGCCGCGGCCGTCGTGACCGCGGATCTGGTTGCGGGCGCCGGCGATGCCGCCGCGACCGGCGCCGTGCGCGTTGGACAGCTGGCTGACGAGCAGCCCGTCGGCGAACGCGACCAGATACATAACACCGAGCGGGGAGAGCACCGCGAACGCCATCACGACGACGCCGCCCACGACGTTGACCTCGACGTCGAGGCCCTTGGTGTCGCCGATCAGCATGGAGGCGCCGAGGGTGAAGGTGCCGATGATGGCCAGCTTGGTCATCAGCAACACGAACAGCAGTTCTGCTGCCCGCTTGACCATGCCGTTGGTCCAGCCGCCGCCCAGGCCGCCGGCGTAGACGGGGATGAACAGGCTGATCACGAAGATGCCGAGCCGGCGGACGATAAGCACGATGAACAGCAGGATCGAGAAGACCCGGTAGAGCACCGCGACGAGGATCGCGCCGATGCCGCCGATCTTGTCCGGCAGGCCTTCGATCGTCTTCCTCGTCCCGTCGGCGATGCTCGTGCCGCCGGTGACGGCTGCGCACCAGTCGTCGATACCGCCGCTGACCAGCATGATCAGCGACAGCGACACGAACGAGGTGAAGACGCCGAGCAGGGTCGCGGTGACCGCGGTGAGGATCTGGGTCGGGTTGCGGCGTAACGCGGCCGCGGTGCACTGCACGATCATGATCGCCAGGCCCATCAAGAACCCGCCGGTCATCATGTTCTCGTAGTTGTGCTTGAACCACGTGACGTTGAAGTCGATCCCCAGGCCTTTGTCGGCGTAGCCGAGGATGCCGTGCACCAGGTTGGCGACGAAGCCGCAGACGGCTTTGGCGATCTGGTCGATGAACCAGGTCATCGCGTCTTGAAAGGCGTGCTTGACCGGGCCGAAGATGTCGAAGGCCTCAGCTGAGGGTGCTGTTGCCAGACTCCCCGCGCCCATCGCGACCAGCAGCGCCAGCACGACCGCGCTGCGGCGCGCCGCGCGGCGCGGTGTGCTGCGCCGCCAGAACACCGGCCGGTCGACGGTCCGCAGCCGATCGGGGACGTGCTCGAGGACGTGGCGGAGCACCGCGCGCTCACCGACGGTCAGCTCGGGTCCGAGTAGCACCCGACGAAGCGCGGCGGCGCCGCTCGCGCGGGCACCGTCCGGCACGGCGGCGACGATGGTCGTCATGAGCGAGCTCCGCGGGCGAATGACCAATGGGCATCGCCTTCAGCGCCCGGAGCGAAGCGCAGGGCGGTCATGACGAGGGTCCTTCGCTGGTCTGGCCGATCGAGAAGGGCAGGTAGCCCTCGGCGGCGACGGTGGCCAGCTCCGGGCCGTTGTCCTGGACCAGGTGGGACCAGTTGGTCATCTGCCAGTCGCCTCGCCCGGCTGGCCCGGCGCTGCTTCGCCACACCAGTTGCACCTGGTCGACCTCGTAGAACGTCTGGCCGGTAGCGCCGGAGTCGGTGGGCGCGTCGGCGACGCCTTGACCGCCGGCGACGTAGACGTCGATGGTGGCGGCCGAGCTGGTCGCGGATTCGATGCGATAGCCCACGGGGTGCCCGTAGGCGATGACGCCCGGTGCCTGCAGGCTCGCGACGTCCAGCAGCTCGGCCAGCGCGGCGTCCTCGCTGCTGAAATCGCCGGCCATCCGGGTGGCGTCGGCCGGGGTAGCGGCGATGACGGTGAGAACCGCCAGTTCCCGGGCGTGAGTGCGGTTGGTCTGCACGTACAGCGCGGCGGTGTAATTACCTGCCGCAGCGACCGCGCCTGGCTGGTCGCGGCTGTAGCCGACAATCACGCCGGCACTGTTGCGGCTCAGCGGGCCCCGCGGCGCCGCCGTGGAATCTGCCGCGCTGGTCGGCGTCGTCGTTGGTGGCCGGGTCGCCCGCAGGGACGGGGGGTCGGCGTGCGCCGAGGGTCCGCTGGTGCGTCCGTGGACGGTGTAGCCGATGAGGAAGGCCACGCACAGCGCCACTACGGCGGCCGCGACGAACCCGAGCAACCGGATACGGCTAGGCACGGCGGGGTCGTCGTCGTCGTGGTAGGCCGACATCAGACGTTGCCGCCCTGGCCGATCATGAAGTTCACGAGTGCGACGCCGGCGCCGGTGAGCAACGCCAGGCCGAGGCCGGCGAATACGCCCATCTTGCCGACGAGGCTCATCCGGTCCATGCCCATGCGTTCGCCGAGCGCCCAGCCGACGCCGCCGAGCACGACGGCCACGACGGCGGCGATGCCGCCGTAGCTGATCAACCAGCCCACCACCGGCTTGACCTGGTTGTACAGCGGCGCGTTAGCGGAATTGGCGGCGATCGCCAGGTTGCCGGTGCCGCCGCCGGCGTCGATGAACTTGTTGACCAGGCTGACGGATGCGCCGACGAGGAAACCGAGGGCCATGCCGGCGATGACGCCCATCTTCCCGGCGTTGCCGGCGCGGTCGAATCCGAGGCGTTCGCCGACGCCCCAGCCGATGCCGCCGAGCATGACCGCGGCGACCGCGGCAAGCCCGGCGTAGGCGAGTAGACCGCCGACCAGGCCGGTGAATGCGGCGTAGCCGGGACCCTGGCCGGGGGTCACGGTGACGCCCGGGCTGGCAAGGACGATCGTGGAGATGCTCATTTCGGGCCCTTTCGGTGGTGATCGCGCAGGAGTTCGCTCAGGGCGCCCACTACTGCGGTGCGGGTGCGGGGCCGGAGCGCCGGCCAATGCACGCGGAGCTCGTCGGCCAGGGCTGGGTCGTAGGGGATGGCCGTGACGGGCAGCTGCAGAGCGCGCAGACGGGCCAGAGCGGCGCGTCCGGCGCGGCGCGGGCTGCGGCCGCGGACATCGATCGTGAGCACGCTCAACGGTGTCGCCGCGGCCATGCCCGCGAGGTCCTCCACCGTGTACTCGGCGGCGAGAAGGCCGGGCGAGGTCGCCGGGGCGGTCACCAGCACATGCGTCGCGCTCGTCCAGGCGTGTCCCGGCGGCGGTGCCGAGCTTGACCAGTCCAGCAGTACGGCGAGTCCGCCGGCGGCCGCTGCGACGAACAGGTCGCATGCCGTGGTCGTGTCGAAATCACCGTCGGGTTCTTCGCGGCCCGCCGCCGCGAGAGTCAGCGCGCCGGTGCCGGCGTTGCCGGTGGCGGTGCCGTTCGGGATCGGTAGCAGCTGGTTGTGATGGCGGGCCCACGCGGCGAGCTGGGCGCCGTCGCCGGCGTGCGCGTCGGCGCGGACGGCGAGAGCTCCGCGGTCCGCGCCGCTGGCCACCACCATCGTCGACACGACGGGAGCGAGCGCGGCGCCGAGCAGCACCGCAGCCGTCGTCGCGCCCGCGCCGCCGCAAGCCGCGACGATGACGATGCGCGGCGGCGCCGCCACGGCCGCCGCGGCCAGACCCGGATCCAGGGTGGAGGACTTGGACACCGGCGGTGTGCGCTGCTTGCTCGGACGACGTGCAGCCTTGTCGGGAGTGGCTGCGGTGCGCCGCACCGTTCGCGTCCGGGGCGCTGCCACGCCGGTCAGCGACACGGGGCCGTCGTGTGCTGGCAGCCATGACTCGCCGCGCTCGTCGGCGCCGGGACCCGGTTCCCCGCCCGTGTCCGGGTGAGCAGCCGTGCCGTGTCCTTCCGCTGCCCCAAGGCGGGGCGTCACCGGCGATACCGCGTCCAAGCCGTCGTGACACATCGCGCCGCGGCCGCGATCCGCGCCGCTCCAGTTCACCAGGCCGCCGGCGGTCTGGTCGCCCTGGCCGAAAGCGGCTGCGGGTCGCTCGGCGAGATGGGCTCGCTGGCCGTCGCCGGCCAGACAGCGTGCTGCCTCCAGAGCGATCTGCATCTCCCGCACGGTCAACCGTTGCCGCCCGGTCGCGGCGTGCAGCACCTCGTCCACCCTCGCCGTGGGCGCCGTGTCGGGCTCGAAATCGACAACGTCGGTCAGCGGTTGAGGGCTTCTCATGCCGTGCCCTCGATCGCGCGCGGGGTGCCACGGGGGGTGGCCTGCCGGGCCCACGCGGCGATGCCCGCCCTACGCAGGCAGCTGGGCAGGGCGTCAAGCTCGGCCTTGGCCTGCACTCCGGGCACCAGCGACTGGTCGAGCAGGCGCATGAGTCGGCTGACCGTGGTGTGGCTGATCCGCCGCGAGCTGCACGTCTCCCCGCCGATGCGGTCCATCGCGTCGGCAAGTTCGCGGTCTGCTGAGGCGTATCGCTCGAGCAGGTCCACGACGTCGCCGACGGTGGCGGCGCGACGGAGGGGGGTCGGCGTGGCGGCTGCCCGGCTGGCTGGCATCAGCTACTCCCTGATCGGCTCGTGGTGGGAGGTTGGTTGTGCTCTCACCCCGGTCAAGTGCGTCGGCGTTGGCCAAACACGACAGCTGCGGAGAAGGTTCTTCAGGCCGCCGCGAGATAGGCCTGGCTGCAGTCGCGAAGTGCTGCCAGCGCGCGGTTGCGGTATCGCTGCACCGAGCGGACGCTCCAGCCGTGCATGGCCGCGACGTGCTGCTGAGGAGAGGTGACACCCGGGGTGTCGCGGGCGTACTCGAGCTCGACCAGCACCGCAAGGTCGGTCGCGTTGACGGCACCGGTGCGGCGGGCCCATAGCAACATGTCGACCACATCGAGGTCCTCGCTAGCACCGGGCGCGGACCCGGAGTCGAGCAACCCAGGCGTGCCGAACTTGGCGTCGGCGCCGCGCGCGTTGTCGATCGGGTCGACCAGCAGTTCGGCGCGGCGATGCCGAAGGTCGGTCCGGTAGGGCTTCAGCTCACCGCGCCACACCGCGAGCTGACTGTCCATGAGCAGGTTGGCGGCGTGGGCGTGAGTGCGCCGGCTTATCGGGAAGCGCCGGATCTGGATCGCCAGCTCGCCGAGCACGAGAGCCAGCGCGTCGCGGTTGAGGTGTCGCATCCGGCGGGCGATGCGTTCCGCTCCGGGCAGCAGCAGGTGTAGGACGACGAGCACGGCTTCGGGATCGTCGCCACCCTCCGCGGCGGCGGCGCCGACGAGTGCGCCGAGGACCTGGTCGGCGCGTTGCGGGTCACCCGGTTCCGTCCAGGTCCTGAGCTGGCCGACGCTGGTCAGCGTGCGTAGGCGCGGGTCGGCCGACCAGCGGTCGGGATAGCTGGCCGCGTCGAGGCGGTCGACGAGGCCGGGCCACTCGCCGAGCGGGTTCGAGTGCGACATGAGTGGTACCTCCGGGGTGTCGGGCGCGTACGCCAGACGCTCCGCACGCAGGTCCACCAATCGGTCGCCTGCGTGCGCCACTCCCTTCGGTGGCGGCCGCTCTTGTGTTCAGCCGCCCGCGCGGGATAGGTCGCAGCCCAGCAAATCCGGGGGAGAAAACGTCGCTAGGCCATCTCGGGCCTTGCGCAATGAGTCTCGACAAGGGGTGCTGAGCAGGCGTCCAGGCACGAAGGTCGCCTCGGCCAGCCCTCAGGTCGCTGCCGCTGGCGACACCAAATTTTGCCGGCATCAGGCACGCCGCGACACATGATGCGCCGGGCGCTGACTCCGGAACGTGCGGTCGGTACCGAATGACCCCTTTGCCGGCGGACCCCGGCCGTGACCGGCACGCGTAGAACGTTCCCGCCTACCAGGGCGCTCGCGATCGGCTGATAGACGGATGATCTTCTAGGCACTTCGATCGGGCGGCTCGGCGAAGATCACCCATGTATCAAGCGCTAAGCGAGCCGCTTGCGGCGCGGTGATCTTTCACCCGTAACGATGCTCCTATGGGTTGTCAAGCGTGCAGCGGGCATTTCTTTGGTCTCATTTCTGGGCGTCGTGGGAATGGTTCGGGCTGGGCTGCTGGATAGCGGACAAGACAGGGAGGGGCCACTCGCGGTGGAGGGCAAGCTCTTATGAGGTCACGCCCAGCGGGTCAGAATAACCGGGGACGGCCGACGAATCGTTAGAAGGCCAGCGATGGATGCGGCAGCCGATTAGTGGGTCAGGCCGTCTCCGGGGATCGGGGGCGTTAGCCGGCGGCAGGGCAGAGCAGTGGGTACACCTGCCGGGCGACGTAACGCTTCAGGCAGCGGATAATCTCTTTCTTCGATAGGCCTTCTTTGGTCCGCCGCTCGACGTAGAGGCGGGTCGCTGGATGCGAGCTCATCCGGGTGATCACGATCCGCCACAGGGCATGATTGGCTTGCCGGTCGCCGCCGGGGTTGAGTCGACGGCGAGTCACTTTCCCCGACGATGCGGGAATCGGGGCGACGCCGCATAGGTGCGCCCACGCGGCTTCGGAGCGCAGCCGTGCAGGCTGGTCGCCGGCGGTGATCAACAGGATGGCGGCGGTGTCGGGGCCGACTCCGTAGACGGCGAGCAGAGCGGGCGCGCGGGCCGTCACGAGGGGGACGATCAGCGCATCGAGGCGCTCGAGCTGGCCGTCGAGGAACTGGGCGCGCCGGGCCAGTTCCCGCACCGCCATCTAGGTGGCGTGGCCGCCGACGTCGCCCGTGCGGGGTCGCAGCGAGGCCAGTTCGGCGATCAGGTCGGCGGGCGTGTGCTTGGTGAAGCGGGTCCGCAGGTCATCGGGCCCGGTCAGGATCAGGGCCCTGGCCTGATTGATCGTCTGGGTCCGCTCGGAGCGGGCGCTGCGCTTGGCGACCATCAGCGCCCGGATCGCCTCGACCGCGCCGTCGCGGCCCTTCGGCGTGCCGGCGGCCCGTCCGGACTGGGCGGCCCGGGCGGCGCTGACGGCGTCGAGGGGGTCGGACTTGCCCTGCCGGCGGCGGTCTTGGCGGTCCGCGCGGTCCACCTCGACGACGCGTACGCCGGCCACCGCCAGGTGCCGGGCCAGGCCGGCGCCGTAACTGCCGGTCCCTTCGACCCCGACCAGGCCTACCGTCCCGAACCTGCCCAGCCAGCCCAACAGGGCGGCGTAACCAGCCGGGGTCGCCGGGAACTCCGCCACGCCGAGCAGCCCTCCAACCGGATCGAGCGCCGCGGCGACGTGCATGTCCGCATGGGTGTCGACACCGCCGGTAACGGCGCATGTCTCTAGAATGGTCAACGTCATCCCCTTATCAGGTTGCGGGATGGCACGCACCGCTGGCCCGTCGGACCTGGTGACCCCGGCCTCTTGCACAGGCCAGGCAGATCAGACCGGCAATGCCGGTGGTGCCCGAACCTGGGGCCGGCCGACAGATCGTTTCCCAAGACAACCCGAGCGGCGCCAGCCGAATCGGAGGTCAGGCCGGGACCCAGGCCGCCGACCCTACGCGCCCGCCCGGCCAAAACCCGGCAGGCAGAGCCGGAAGCACTACACACATCCTCCCTGCCGACTATGCGCGCCGAACACCCGGCGAAGAACGACTGGGTAGTTGCCGATATGTGCGGCGGGCGGGCGAACATTTGACTTTCGGCGAAGCCGCCAACAGCGGGTGACATTGCGCTTGGGCGGGCCGACATCGCGCTTGGGCAGGCCGACATCGCGTTTGGTCGGCAACCCTGCCAGGACTCTCCCAGCAGGGCGCGCCGACCGCGTCAACTAGCCCACGGCGCGTGTTCGCTGGTGACCAGTCGCACGCCGCTCAGGCTGCGGGCAACCAGGTCGCGGGACAACCCAGCCGGCACCATCCTCGGTCGAGCTGAAGTGCATTCCAAGGATATCCCGGTATGCTCAGCGTTGATCCGGACTGCTAGTAGAGCGTGCATGTTCACCATCCGGCCGGCCGTACGGGACCTTGTGGACCAGCGCGTCGGCGTATCCAAAACACATACGGGCCGACGCGCCTCACCGCGGTTATACACTTGGATCATGACGGCGCCTGAATGGATACCTTACGCCTCGCTCTCGCTGTCAGGTGCAGCGGTGCTCTTTACCTCTGCAACATATGCCTTCAGGCAACGACCACGGCTAAAAATCAATGTGTTCATACATAGATACGACGAGAAGAAGCCCCTCAGGGTAAAGATATCCAATCGCGGACAAGTCAGTGCCGAGGTGTCAACCATCTTTTTTATAATGCCGAATAGGTTTTCACCTTACCCGATATATTTGGAAAGGAGCGGCCTAGGCGAGAGGTCTTTGCCGACCAAGATAGAACCGCTCACTGAGAGCTCGGAGTGGAAGTTTGATCCGTTGCTGGTGCTTCGGCGACACCAGGAGCAGATTTGTTCAGAAAAGGCTGCCTTCGAAGATGCCGTGCGTCCGCGCTGGGGCTCATTGGCGCGGCCGTATCAAGTGTACGCGAGAGTTGCTGGAGGAAAGATCATCAGGTCCGGGCGGATTTCGTATCTGAAGAAGATCGCGAAAAGGTATCCTGACTTTGCGCTAAGTCGCTCATCGTCTGGCAATGTCCCGACACAGTAATCTAAAGAAGTAAATAGTAAGTACGGAGGCCTCGAGCGGACTCGGATGCGCGCACGACGACCTCCGTTTTAATCCAGTCGCGCTGCGCCACAAGAGTCGATATTCCTGAAGTGCCGAGTCGGTACGGTTCGGCGATGCGGATCAGCTGCAACCCTGAGGCGACGCCGCCTATATCTGCTTCACTGACGAACCGCTCATGCCCGGTTGGGACAGCATGCCGCTTCAGGACGTATTCACGGAGCGTGGCGAGATGGTTGTCATGGACTGGAAGGACGGCACGATCGTCGGCCTCGAAGTTCTGGGCGCGTCATCCCTGCTTCATCCCGACCTACTTGCCGAGACCGTTCGCCCCTGCGCGCGCTGGGGTGCCGGGCGCAACGAATCATCCGACTTTCGGGATGAGCGATCGCTGGGCCGTGGTCACCTCGTCTTCGCGATGCAGAACATACGTTCCGAAAGGCTATCGACTGCTTCGTGTCCGAGAGCCGTCAGGCCGAAGCCTCGATCACCACTCAACGCGCTCGTTGCTGGCAATGAAGGTAACTTGACGTCATGAGCGCGAGGGACAACTCCACGCCACAAAGCCGCGACGGTGTCGCGACGAGTCGGCAGCGCTTCAGCACCCAGGTATCGCAAGACGTACAGGCACGCGTGCGGGCAACCGTGCGGGAAATGACAGCGTCATACAGTCCCGACTACTCGCTCGCGCAATTCACCGAAGACGCTCTCGACGCCCACTGCCGCCGGCTCGAGGCAAAGTACAACGACAAGACCCGCTGGCCCTCATCGACGCGCCCACTCCGCCCTGGACCGCGCATCAGCTAGAGCGAAGCTGTCGACAAGCTCGATCACGCGGCTCCGTCGAGCAGTTTCAGCAGCGGCCGCGTCGGTACCTTGATCAGCCGGCCCATCCGGATCAGCGGCGTCGGCCACTCCCCCGACCGCACCAGCTGATAGGCCATCGTGCGACCGATGCCCAGCATGCTCGCCGCCGTCGGCAAATCAACCACCGTCGGCAACTCATCTCGAAGGGCTGTCATGTTCGCCTCCACGCGATCTCCAGACGCAGGGGAGCGCCGATATCCCGCACAAGTGCTTCACGGACACCAGAACACGACATGATCGACTGAACTTTTCTCAGCGACAGGACTCAGCGGGTCGCCGACGCCAGGCCGGTGACGTGTTCCCCAGTGCCCGGCCGGTTGACACGGGTCAGCGTGAGTTGAGGCCAGCGGCGGCTCGTAGCAAGCCAACTCCCACAGGACGAGATGTAATTCCAATTGAACACGCGCCCAGCAAGCCTCAACCCAGCGGCTCGCTCATGTCGCGACGGACCGTCCAATGTTGAACTGAGCCGCTCAGTGCCACACAATGCAGTTGACATTTCGTTGACACGGCAGCGCCCCAGCAGCAGCAGGAACGATGAAGGCCCCGGAATTCGGGGCCTTCATGGTGGGCGATACTGGAATTGAACCAGTTACCCTTACCGCGTCAAGGACGATTACGAGTTGTTTGGGTCATCGGTCTGCGTCCACCCCGGGGCGTAGAATCCCTTATGTAGTAAAGGATTGCGTGTCACCTCGTGTCATCTCGTGCCAGGTCGTGCCGCTCCGTCCCAACAACAAATCAGCAACACGGGCGGTCGAGAATATATGGGCAACTCCTACAAGCGCGTCGGCAAGAGCGGCAAGCCCCGGTACACCGCGATCTATGTGAACGCGCGTGGACGACGACGGTCGGCGGGCACCTTCCGCACCAAGAAGCTCGCCGATCGCAAATGGCAGGACGCCGAGGCCGGTGTTGCGGAAGGAGGGTTCGGCGACCCGCGGCGAGGTCGCATGCTGTTCCGAAACTACGTCGAAGAGACCTGGTTGCCGAACCACCAACTCGAGATCACAACCCGCGAGCGATACACGTACATGATCGCCAAACACCTGATGCTGGAGTTCGGCGCGGTGAGGATGTCGGACGTGCTGCCGGAACACGTCCGGCGGTGGATGACCGACATGAAGACGGCTGGCGCCTCGGCCAGCACAATCGCAGACAGCAAGACCATCCTCAGCGCGATCTTCACCACGGCGCTCAACGACCAGCTCGTCTACCTGCATCCTTGCCGCGGCGTGAAGTCGCCGCCGGTGCCGCGGAAGCCTCGGACAATCGTGACGCCCGAGCAGTTCGACGAGATCTATGACGACCTGCCCAGCGCCGACGCCCAGTTGCTGCTCGAGACAGACATCGAGACTGGTCTCCGCTGGGGCGAGCTCACCGAGTTGCGCCCGGGCGACTGGGACGCGCCGACCCGGATGCTCACCGTGAGCCGGGCCGTCGTGCAGGTGACGCCGAGCGCGGACACGGACGGCCGACGATTTGTCGTCAAGGCATACCCGAAGGACGAGGAGTACCGCCGGCTCAAACTGAGCCACCAGATCGCTGCCAAGCTCACCGCACACGTCACGGCCAATGACATCCGCCGGGACGATCTGACCTTCGCCCTCGAACGGATGCTTCGAGCGCGGGCGCGAATCTCCCCGACCATCACGGAAGGCGAAGACCTCGGCCGCACCGAACCGAACAGCGCAGGCCGCCGATACCGGCACGGAACCCTGACCGGCTACTCACTGGGCCGATGCAAGTGCGAGCACTGCGCTCGGGCATACGCCGACTATCGCGCGGTGCGCCGCGCAGCTGGGCAGGACCATCCCCGCTCACCGCGCGCAGTCGAGTCCGACGCACACGTCCCTCGGAGCTGGTTCCGCTACCACGTTTGGAAGCCCGCGGTCGACCGCGCGAACCTCAACTTCGCCGTCCGCGTCCATGACCTCCGCCATGCGCACGCATCGTGGCTTCTAGCTGGCGGGACGGACATCCAGGTCGTCAAAGAAAGACTTGGACATGGCAGCCTTCGGACGACCGAGCGCTACCTCCACACGCCCCCCGACGCCGACGAATCAGCACTCCAAGCCCTCGGCCGCATTCGTAGTCGTACGGCGTCGTAGCCCACAAACGCCACCTGAGACCTCGAGATCAACTCCGCAGGCTCGAGCACCGAAGCGCCCTAGCTCTTGCTGTCATCCTCATCGAAGCTGTGGCGCACGTCGGGAAGCTCCAGCCCGGTACGCTTCCTGAGTTCCTTGGCGCCCCACTTCGGAATTGCAAGTGCGAGCCCAAACGCCGCTTCTATCAGGTCAACGCCACCAGGATCGCCACGACCAGAATCAACGTCAGTAGCAGGAGTGCCAGCGCGACGCGGCGCCGGCGGACCACTTTTCCCCGGCCGCCACGCTGGGGTCCCGGAGGCACGTACCGCGATTCAGTAGGCGCCGTGAGCAGGTCTCCGACCGCCCTGAAGGGCTGGCATTCCGCACACCAGGCATCACCAATCAAGTCAGAGGCAGCAAGCAGAATCGACGGCCCTGCGACGGATGACGAACCGGGCCAGTACCCAGCTGAGATCTCGTTCGCCACGTCGGCGGCGGCCTGACGCAAGCTCGACCGAGGACCCCACCGGAGGTCGTGCAAGTCTGGGGGCTCGATGACCGTGTTTGGGGTGGATCGAATCACCGAGAGGAAGTCGAGAGAGTCAACAGCAAAGCCGCTGGGGATGGCCGGAGCGTATGACACACACCCCGCAAGTTGACTGCCCGGAGCAGGGCCAGCAACAACTGAGCGAAGCGCGGCTGCAATGCTGTCGGCCCCAGATCGGTCGTAAGCGATCCCGAGCGCCGAGATCTCGATAGGACGCCCCTGGTGGTCCGTTGGCGCATCACGAACCATCAGGCCGTCGGCGAAGAGCACCAGGGCGTCATCATCTGCGATGCGAAGCCACCCTACGAAGATCGAAAGGCTGCCCGGCGCATTAATCTGCATTGGGTCAGAGGCGACAGGCGGCGGTACCGCCGAGCCCGACCGCACCGGCAACCAGGTGTAATCCTGGGCCGGTCGTTGACCACGGGACCGTAGCCACCACTGCGCTTCGGGGCCTGTGCGGACGTCGGTGTTCAAGTCAGTCGACCTCCATCGAGGGGCCGAGCGCCTGTTTCGAGAGCTTGTCGAGAGCGATCCGCAGGTGATGCCCCTCCCCGGTCAGATAGTCGGTAAGTACCTTGAATAGCCCTCGCGATGACTGTTGCCGCCGGAGGGCGTGAGCGATGACCAGGCGCACTGGCTCGGCAGTCCACTTCGGATCGAATTGATCTCGCGGTTTCCGCCCTCGAAACCGTGTAATCGTCGTGTCGTCATCAACCTGGAAGCTATCGAAGATGAGCGAGCCGACGGTTTGAACTGGACTAATCACGACTGCCGGATGCGTGTCCCGCGCCGTGACGATTGCGATGAGATCGTTATATTCCTTTTGGACTACCCCGCAAAGTTCCCGAGCGGCGCCTTCATCGCCAGCCCACGCCTCACATTTTAACGGGACGAGCATGAGAAGTCGTCTCTGATCGGTCAGCCAGTCCTGAACAATATCGCGCACGAGTTGCGGAGCGTTCAGTTCGTGGTGAAATCGGCCATCCTCCGCGATCATCGCAGGCGTGTCGATAGCGATCATCATGATGTCCGAGGACTTCAGCATTTTTTCAAGCTCAGCCTGGTGCGCCGTGTGGGGATCCGTCAGCCAACCGCCGGGGTAGTCAGAAAAGCGGATGTCGATGTGCGATCCCTTGTCATGATCGACATCTCTAAGCGAGAACGTGTGTTGTCTGAAAGCCCGGGTGCCGGCGATTCCAACTTCTCGCACGACGAGCTGTCGACCGATCGCGGCGAGTTCCGCTCGGTAGCGGCTGAGTTCGACCGATGTCGTTGCATCCTTCGGCGCGAGGACGACCTTGGTTGCTGCCGTCACCTTCGCGAATTCTGAATACATGCTGGCCAGCAGAGACGTCTTCCCGGCTCCTGATGGCCCGATCATCGCAACATCGATCGTTAGCGTCATGCCACTCTCCCTTCGGTGCCAAGCGCACGTTGGGCCTCGCGAAGATCAGTTTCGAAATGAGCGACAGCCGCACGCCAACGCTGGACGTCTGCCATGTCACTCGTCAGCGTCGCCCATTCCTCGGGCCAGATTCGGTTCTTGAACTGCAGATAGGCGGTATTCCATTGGCTTTCGGCTCCTCGCGACCTCAGAATGCGGTCCACGAACTCCTCGACGAGGGCGAATACCGCTTGGCTCGGTTCAGACAGGAACTCCTCACGAAGCATCCTGTCGACACGGCCAAGCGCATTGTCGTACGTCGCCTCGACCATGTTTCGGACGTCTGAGGCCGAGTACGGAACGCCTGGTTCCATCGGGTATAGCGGGTTGTTTGGGTTGAGTCCATCAAGAAGTGGTCGGATACGGTGTTGCAGGAAGCCGCGGTAGGTGAGCTTGGCGCCGGCGAGGATCGTTAGGCCATCTCGCACAGTGCTCTTCGACCCGAGGGCGACCCCAAGCTCATTCGCTAGTGACACTAGCCATTCCGCGCCTGACCCGTTTGCAAGCGCAGTGAGTCTGCCGTCTTTGGCGAGCGACAGGGCAAGTCGCTCCTTCATCTCCCGAACGCTGGTCTCAAGGGCCCCTTCGAGTGAGACGAAATGGCGGGCGAGGTGCGACCGTGCCTCGTTCAGAAGCTGGCCGTAGGCAATCGGCAGGCCGCCTCTTACAGCAATCAGGGCGTCGACGGCCTCGGCGGTAGGCATCCCCTTGTCCGCGCGCGCGGCAGCGACCACCGCCCGAATGGCGTCGCCCAAAGGCTCATCCGGATCATGGCGAGCTCGGCGTAACAGCTCGAGGTACGTCTCGAGCGCGACCGCCATCGCCTCCCTCGCCTGAGCCGTGAGAGCGACAGTGCGAGACGCGGCCTGCGGAGTCGCGTCAGCCGCTGTGCCGGTTATCTCGTGGCCGAGCGAGACGAGCGAAGTCACTCGGTCGAACACCGACGCGAGCGACTGCATCACGGAGTCAACCAGTTCCGCGTCCATCGATTCCGCCGCCGACACCAGGTGATCCAGCACAATGTCGAATGTCCTAGCGACCTCGGAAGGGTCAGAGGCGTCGGCAATGAGGACATCGGCGACCGCCATAGGGCGGCTCGCGGCCGTGTTCGCGAAGGCTTCGACCCGGCGGGCGTTATCCGGCTCGCGCGTCTTATTCAGCAGGATGAAGGCACGCTGGCTCATCGGAAACCCGGGAAGTGCATCGCTGATCCTTCGGTATAGCTCGATGTCCGGCGCCATCCAGTCGTCACCGACAGGGTCAGGACGCCTGAGCAAGATCACGACATCGACGTCGTCCTGGACCGCCGCAAGCATTCGAGGAATGTCGGTGAGGTTCGTGTCTCCCATGCCGGGCAGATCCACGACCGAGATGCCTGACATGGCGGATGCGAACGGAGCAGTGATGTCAACTTTGTCGACGAACCGATGGGCGCTGAGCGGCGCGCCGTTGCCGTCCGTTTGGGTTACCCAGAGGGATAACTCGGCAGGATCGATCGACCGCGGCGGCGCGCCGAGTAGGTGGCGATGGCTCTCGAGCGCGTCGATGTACCCGACGAGGTGCCGCCACTTCTCGGCACGCTGAGGGTCGCCATCGGGCGGGAGTGCCATGGGACGAACGATGCCGGAAACCGGCGGCACGGGCCCCAGCCCAAGCTCCGTATAGTAAGGCTCCAGCATCGCGCGAAACTCAGCTTCTGTTCGAAAACTCACGGTGGCGGCGATCGTTGGGCCTGGGCGGATGACACTCGTTACACCCGTGCAGAAGCCGCCGTCGCTATCCGGAATTTGTTGACGACTGAGCCCGGTCAGACTCTGGAGATACCGACTCTTCCCTGTCCGCGCGCGACCTACGGCCCCAACCGAAAGGGTGGGGCGTGATAATCGCGCATGCAAGCGCGCGCACCGCGCGATCTCGGCGTCGAGGGAGTTGACAACTTCGGCTGCCGACTCCCGCAACTGCCCCGCAGCAAACTGCGTGTCGGCGCCGCCGTGTGACGCGGCGGACACCGCCTCGCGGGCCAGCTCGACGATGCTCTCACGGACGGACCTGGCGTTCTGCAGGACTTGGGCGAGTTGATTCGCCGCCTCTGACCGCTTGCCTAGGACCTTGTCAATCCGCTCTTGTCTGTCCACTACTCGTCCCTCCGTCGCATTCCCATCGGGACGCTAGTCCAACGGAGCGACACTTTCGGTCCGGTCTTCGGGTAATGCAGCGGCACGGCCCGAGAGCAGGACTGCCGCCACCTTCGGCAGGTCGGTCGCGCAGCACCTCGGATAGTCGTCATGATCGTCTCGTTGACGATGGCAGTCAATTAGTCGACGCCCGGTTGCTTCTCGAGACTGACACCGAGCACGTCCTAGCGCGGGTACCCCGCTGGCGGCTGGAACCACGGCATGTCCTCCACGTTCCCGATGTAAGTCGCGGCGGCGTCTTCGTCCCGCGCTGGCGCGAACAACTCGCCGCCCTCGTTCACGTAGAAGCGGCCACCCGACCGACCGACAACGCGCGCTACGCGACCAGCCGCGTCGGCCGCAAGGTCAGACCCGATGTGATCGGAGAGTCGCACCTCGGTAAACATGCGCGGTTCGCGTCGCTCGTAACGGATGTCCATGCCGCCAGCCATCAACATGTGGCGGTTCCCCACGCGCGGCCCGGGCCAGGGATCTCCCGGACGGAGGCCGATCGGCGCGACCGGGCCGATCGTGGTGCCGTCCTCGAAGCCAAATTCAAGGTGCCGCTCGTAACGGCCGGCGTAGTACGACCCGCCTTCGCCGTCGGGTACCAGGACATCCCGGAATTCGTTGATGTAGAACGCTCCCCTCGGCTGACGGGTCAACGCCATCTTGACCTCGTTGACCATCTCCACGAGCTTGGGGTGCTGGGCGGTCGTCAAGAGGTGCCGAACCCGGTTATTCGCCCTGTAGGTGAGGCAGATCAGCGTCGGCCACGACGCGCCGATATTCACCGGCGACCTCCTGCCCTGTCAGCCCGGTCGCTGCCAGACCGCTGCCGTCCTTCCCCATGTGACCGGCTCTCCCGGCCTCGGAGTACTACGACGACTCCGCCACGCCCTGATCCTGTCAGCGGTTGACACGCCTGCCCGTCACCCATCCGGTTGATGGGTTGACTAGGCAGGACCAGGACGCTTCCCACGTTCACCGTGTCCCGGTCGTCGGGGTCGGTGGCCAGCTTTGCCCCTGCAGCATCGCCACGAGTACGCCGCAGGCTTTCCTCGTGGCCTCCCGGCCGCCGTCTTCACACGACCAAAGAGTCGCCCACCACGAACGGCGGACGTGCACTGCAATCCGGCCCATATCCACCAGGTTTGAGCCGGCGTATCTCTTGAGAGGCGTTACACGCTGGTTCCTCACGTCCACCTTCCCGTCTCGCTAGACCGACCCGAGCCGTCTGGCAGTGCCAGCCCGTCCGGCCGTTGTCGCGGCTGCTCCCACCCTCCCCGGCATCAACCCGGATCAGGCTGCCGCCAGCTTCGCCGTCGCGCTGCGACACGACGACGATGAAGGCCTCTCACCTCCATCCGGTGAAACACGGCGCCTCGTGGCGCACGAAATCTCAGATCCAGGCGCTGGATCGCACCGCGCCGGTATTGCCGCTGCGACTCGGCATGCCGGAGAAACAGACTGCCGACTACGTGCGCCACGGCACCACTACGCTGTTCGCGGCGTTGGAGGTGGCGACCGGCAGGGTCACCGATGCCTGCTACTCCCGGCACCGTCACGGAGAGTTCCTCAAGTTCTTGAAGCAGGTCGCGAAGGCCTACCCGCGGCGCAAGCTGCACATCGTGGTCGACAACTACGCCACCCACAAGCACCCTGCAGTGCGTGCCTGGCTGGAGAAGAACAAGCGGATCACGCTGCACTTCACCCCGACATCGGGCTCATGGTTGAACATGGTCGTGCGACACGAGGTCGCATGAGTCCAGTAACGCTTTGTCGAAGGAGGTTCGGCTGATGTCGAAGACGTAGCGTTGGTCCAGTGCGCAAGGGACCGTCCCTGCCTCGGCGTGCGTCGCGGGTAACTGCGGGGTGCGAAGCCCGAGGAAACGCCCAAGGGCCACTGTTCCATCCGGTGGCTACAGGCTGGGGAAGACCGGACGGGTGAATCGCGTGAACCCTCGTTGACGCCTCGTCATCAGCACTCTCGCTCGATGGGTTGTTCCAGCGGGAGGTAGGGGCCGGTCGTTGTGAGGCGACAGGTGCCGCCCGGGCGGGCTTTGCCGGGCGGGAGCGCACCACCGTCCCCGGGGTACAGAGGGCACCCTCCCCGGTCGTATCTGTCTCATGCGGAACGTGACAACCCCGTCGGCGTCCAGGGCCGTGTTTGTGCCTGGTGGGCTGACCGTGAGGAAGGCCGATCCTCCGGCGGGCGCAGGATGACCCGACAAGCGAATGCCGGTGGTCGAAAGGCGACGGGAAACCGGGTGCTGATGTGCTGGCTCCTCCGCCGGCGGTGCCCGGATAACCGGCCGGATAGGGGCTGCTCGCCCCGACCCGAAAGGGTGCTGACGCGGGTCGGGTGAGCTTGTGAAGCAGGGTGGTCGGCATCGTTGGAACCGAGGGACAAGTTGGACGCCATGACGACATGTGACGCGGCTGCGGCCGCGTGGGGTGACGGCGTGGTGAACGGACCCGAGGACGGCTGCATCGACTGGTCGAGCATCAGATGGTCGAGGGTCGAGCAGGACGTACAGCGGTTGCGGCAGCGGATCTTCACGGCGTCGCAGGAAGGGGACCTGAAGACGGTCCGCAATCTACAGAAGTTGATGCTGCGTTCCCGCAGCAACGCACTGCTGTCGGTGCGGCGGGTGACGCAGCTCAATGCTGGCCGCAAGACGGCCGGGGTCGACGGTGAGATCGTGGTTCGGGGTGAGCAGGAGGCGGAACTGGCCGACTGGGTACAGCACCGGGCCGAACCGTGGTCCCCGCGTCCGGTCAAGCGGGTGTATGTGCCCAAGAGCGATGGACGTCGTCGCCCGCTCGGAATTCCCGTGATCGCCGACAGATGCCTGCAAGCTCTGACGGTCAACGCGTTGGAGCCCGAGTGGGAGGCCCGGTTCGAGCCGAAGTCCTACGGGTTTCGTCCGGGTCGTGGATGTCACGACGCGATCGTGGCTATCCACACGACGGCGAGCCGCACCGACGCGAAGCGTCTGTGGGTGCTTGACGCCGATCTGGCGGCGGCATTCGACCGCCTCAATCATGATCACATCTGCCGGTCTGTGGGCACCTTTCCCGCTCGGGAACTGGTGCGGCAGTGGCTGAAGGCAGGAGTGATCGAGGATGGCCGGTTCAGCCCGACCGAGGAGGGTGCTCCTCAGGGCGGGGTCATCAGTCCATTGCTCTTGAACGTTGCTCTGCACGGTATGGAGGCAGCCGCCGGGGTGCGGTACCACGTCAACGGCACCAGAGCCGGTAAGACGATGGACAACTGCCCGGCGGTCATCCGCTACGCCGACGATCTGCTCGCCCTGTGTCACGCCCGTGAACAGGCCGAACAGGTCAAAGCGCGGCTTGCGCAATGGCTGGAACCCAGGGGTCTGGTCTTCAACGAGGACAAGACCCGGATCACGCATCTCGAACAGGGCGTGGACTTTCTGGGGTTCACCATTCGCCGTTACCCCAACGGCAAGCTGTTGACCAAACCGAGCAACGACGCGATGCGACGTATCCGACGACGACTGTCCGTGGAGGTGCAGGCCCTGCGTGGGTCCAACGCTGACGCGGTCATCGCCAGGCTCAACCCGATCATTACCGGGTGGGCCGCCTACTACCGGATCGGGGTGTCCAAACGCAGCTTCGCAGCGTTGGACGCACACATGTGGCGGCTGGTCTACAAGTGGGCCAGCTTCACGCATCCGAACAAGTCGACGCGCTGGGTGACCGCCCAGTACTTCGCGATGTTCAACCCCGCCAGGCGCGACAAGTGGGTGTTCGGGAACCAGAAGACCGGTTTCTACCTGCGCAAGTTCGCCTGGACACCGATCATCCGGCACCGGATGGTCGCAGCAACGGCATCTCCTGATGACCCGTCGCTGATCGACTACTGGGCCAAGCGGCGTCGCCGCAGCACCCCCCCGGTCGGCACCAGCACCCTGCGGCTCCTGCAGCTACAGCACGGCCGGTGCCCGCTCTGCCGTGGGCTGCTGCTGCACGCCGACCATGAGCCGCAAAGCCCACGCCAGTGGGAACAATGGCTCAAAGCCACCCGCACAGCGATCACCAGGAAAGCGATCGCCGTCTGGGCAGCAGGCACGCCGGATGAACGCACTGCACACCGACTCATACACACCCACTGCCAACGGTGAACACGACCTGAGCAGCGGGCAGCCTGTGACCTGCACACGTCCAAGGAGCTTGCTTGAGCCGGTTGCCCGGAAACGGGCACGGCCGGTTCTTAGGGGGCCCCGGCGCAGCAATGCGCCGGGGCTACCCGACGAGATCTTCTTCGGGATCATCACGCGCCAGGCCATTCGCCGCGGCACCTTCACCAGCGTCAAAGACCTCATCGCCGCGATCGAGACCTTCATAGACGCCTGGAACGAACGCTGCGAACCCTTCGTCTGGACCAAGACGGCCGACCAGATCATCCCCCGCGTGACCAAAAGTCAAGCAACTTCAATAGCGCGACACTAGCGTCATTTGTGTTAGAGCAGGTGTGCGCAAATCGAATCAAGGACGGAAGAGACTCAAGTTCAACGATCCTCGGTCGATAGCCGTCGGACAATGCGACGCACCGAGTTTTGGAACCCACAGGGTTGCCTCATGCCGGAACGGGAACGGCGGGGGTCAGCACCGCTCAGGTTTCGGCCCGGGCGGCCGAACTTAGTGGTTGGTGCCGAAATGGCGCGGAACGAGAGTCGCTCACTCGAAGGACACGCTGATGACCACCCCTGCTGGCTGGTACCCCGATCCGAGCGGCCACCCGTTCGAGCGGTACTGGTCGGGCGGTGCCTGGACTCAGCAGACACGCGGGACATGGCAGGTCGGGTGCGGCAAGGGGAACGGCGGCCACCGTGCGCCGCTGACAAGCGACCCCTACAGATCGCCGCGATCTTGGTACCGACGCAAGCGGTGCGTCATCCCGGCCGCCATCGTAGGCGCATTCATCGTGATCGGAGTAATCGGATCGGCGCTCGACGCCGCGAAGAAAGACCCGGCGAACAACGCCCTGGGAGGCGGACCTGCCTCGTTCAGTCAGACTTCACCGCCGCCGACGGACGACACGACAAGCCCGGAGTCCTCCTCCACGCCGGCGGCGGGGTCGGACGGATCATTCATCATGCCCGACGAGGTGGGGACGGTTCTGCAAGACGCTCAGGACGACATCCAGCGCGTGTCGGGCGACCAGTTCTTCTTCACCGACTCTCACGACGCACTCGGTAGCAGCAGGTTTCAGATCCTCGACCGCGACTGGCAGGTGTGCAGCCAAAACGTGGCCGCCGGCCAGGCCGTCGGCGCGGGCGGAAACATCGACTTTGCGGCTGTGAAACTCGACGAGACGTGCCCGTAACGATCTGGTCTCAGAGAACGCTGCCGGCAAGCGTTCTCGAAGGCGAAATTAGGCCGATCGGTAAATCAGACGCAGAGAGTGGGTGATCCGCAGATGGCACAGCGGCAGCAACTCGAGGCCCGATCGATGCGCGGTGCGACCCCTCGTGCAGCGTCGTCGTACGGCCGTCTGTGCGACCGCGCCAGTGCCCGCGTCGCCGAACGTTCGCCGCGACTAGTGGGGAAGCCACACCGGCGGGCCCCTCACGAATGTGTCCTAATGGCCGTGGTGGGTGTCGTCGCCACCGTCAGCCTCGTCGCGTGCAACAGCGGCGTGCAGGGACAACCGGTCACAGCGTCGCCCGCGCCGGCAACCGTCAGCACGCCGGCGCCCCCGTCCGCCACGCCGACAGTGACACACACGCCGTTGTCCCCCGTCAGCGATCTGAATCTGCACGCCGTGGACTGGAGCAGCGTCAGCGTCCCCGGCAAGTCGTGCCTGCTCACTAGCGCGATCCGGTTGGTCCGCGGTCAGGCTCATCTGCCCGATGCGTCCTTCAGCACCGGTTACCGCGAACTAACGACCGAATCCACCACACCCGTGTACGGCCGCCTCGGGCGCGGCGGCACAGCGGTCGCCGCGCTGTACCTAACCTGCTCGACCGGCGGGGGGACCGCTGGCGACACGTTGCTGGACAGCTACGCCGTCTACGCAGGCACGGACGGTCACCTGAGCGTGCTGGGCCTCATCACCGCGCGCGTCCAGCCCGCGCAACACGCTGGGGCCGCAACAGCGCTGTCCGCGCTTCATTTCCGCGCGGGACAGATCACCGTCCACGAGAGCTATTACCTCCCCGCCGACGCCCTGTGCTGTCCGCTCGGCGTGGCCGACACCACGCGGTCGTTGACACGCGGGATCCTGACGGCAGGAAATCCGAACCTTGTCGCCGCCGGACATCCCGTCAACGTGACCGGAATCGTAACCGGCCATGACTACAGCGGTGTCGTGTGGGCTCACGACCTGATCACCGATTGCGCGGCCAACGCCTACGGATCGGTGATGATCGCGTTTCTGCGTACACACCCATGCCGTCTGGCCGCACGTCGCCTCACCACCTTCGTCCTGGGAGATCGTCAGGTCGCGCTCTCGATTATCAGCGCCGAGATCCCTGGTTCTGCCGCTGATGCCTTCGACAACGCGGCGAAATTCATCAAACTCGAATTGCAGGACGGAACCGGGGGAATGAACGACCTGCTCCGCGACGGGCACCGGATACCCGCCGGGCCCTCCGCCATCCCCGCCTCCGAAGCGTTCCTCGTCCTGGGACAGGATCAAAGCGCAACCATCTTCGACGCCTGGTATCTCGACGGGTCCACCGCCCCGGACGCCCCGGAACTGCTGAACATGGAAAATGATCTGTTCCTCACCGACGTCTGCACGATCAACTAGCCGGAGTTTCGGACAATCGTGTTTTTACGGCTGTTGCCTGTCGGGCGAGCTGACGCGGATTCCCTTGTGACACAACCGGTTCCGGTACTTCGACCATGGTCGCCCAAGTCACCTATGACCTAAAGTGCCGCGAGTCTTGTGCAACAAGGTGGTCAGCGGGCGGCCGTACGGGTACCTGCGCGAGATGGCTGCGTGGACGGCAGCCGAAGCTGGTCTCCGAGCGGTACGCAGGCACCGCGGCCGAGGTGAAGACGCTGCTCGACGCGGGAGCAGGCGAAGACGCCCCTTAGCCGGGGTGACGATCTGGCGGGTCTTGGATGCGACGGTCGGTGCTTTGACGCCTTTGCAGGGGTGGAGGGTGGTGATCTGGTCGTTGAGGGCGGTGGTGAAGATCGCCGACAACACTGACAGGCAGTACTTGATCGTCGAGGGTTTCACCCCGTCGGCGGTGGCTGTGGTGATCCAGTCGCGAATGTCGGCGGGCATGATCTCGATCATCTTGTAGCCACCGAACGCGGGCAGGATGTGCTTGTCGAGGTAGTAGGAGTAGTTCTGCCTCGTGGTGAGTTCGATGCGGTGGTTCGGGAACCACACCTCGCTCACGTAGCGGGCGAAGACCGATTGAACCCGCCATCCGCTTACGGTCATCGACGAAGTCAAGGACGCCCTCGCGAATGTGCTGCACGCTGCGCCCGGAGGCGGGTCCGCCTACAAGACACCAGCCGCCGGCACCGCCAGATCACCGGCGGACAGCTCGTTGCCGCAAGCCGTTCGAATATCGAGCAAGCTCGACCCCACCCACCCCAGTTCGCAAGTCTTATCGTGTGCTGGTTGGCTGGACGTGTGAGCCGCATCGCGACGCCGCAAATCCTGCACGCAATCGATGGCTCTGAGACAACGCACATCTGCGGGCAGCGCCACGCGAAGGGCCGAGAGACAGTCAGGCCGTCGGCCGCGCCGTGTCCACCCCAGCACCAAGACAGCGAGATGAGCACGCGGGCCGAGTTGTTGTCGTCTTACCAGACTCGCGCGCGTACACATGAAGGGAGACGCCGGTGCGTCCGATTCGTAGATTGTTGCTGCGAATTGAACACTCTTTTCGCATCTGGGACGACGACGATGTAGTACTCAACCAGCCCGTCCGTGCGTGGTTTCGCTGTATCACCTGGGGTTACCTCGCGGCAGTCTTCGCTACCGTCCCTCTCGGCTGGTTGCTCTGGCTGTTCTGGAAGGTGTGGCCAAGCAACTACTGGCTGGCCAACTTCACCAACCTGTTCCTGTCCCCTGTGCTGATCCAACTCGGCTTCCTTCTCTTCCTTGTCGCCTGGGTCCCGCTTAGCCTGATGTTCCTCCGGTCGCGAGTACCCCCGCCGATGACTGGCAAACTAGGTGACGACTGATGGCGGTAATGCGAATCGTTGCTGTTGTCGTCTGGACTACTTTCATGGTCGCCGCCACAGCCTTTTGCGCCCGCCGGGCGTTCGTCAACGGTCGTGAGGGTAGGCGAGGGTGGAACAAGCCGATCCTTGCCGACCCGCGCCATCCGGAGGTCGTTGAGGTTGCCGCCGATCGGTTGAACGGCATCAAAGCTGAGTGGCCGATGCGAAACGAGAACCGGTGGCCGCCGCCCACCCCTGAGCGTGACCGGACGTTGATGCGGGCCTATGCCGCTATCGCGGGACGGCTCACCCGGGCACAAACGATCACTGCAGAGATCCTTCTCGTAGTCGGATCGGCCTGGCTGAGCGTGAACCTTCGATACATGTGGAGCGATTACGAACAGGCGCGGTCGGCGACGGCTAAGTCAGGGAGCAACACGAGCGTGTGGCTCGATCAGTTGAAGGACTTCGGCCCCGTCGAGCGTTGGGCCAACCTTCTCCCCGTCGCCGTCATCGCCGTCGGGCTTGCCTTGCGGTTGAATGCGCTCGGGTACGGACGGATCGAGGCGGTCTACGCTAGAGCAGCGAGCAGACCAGCCGACGCTGTGCCCGTCGGGCCGGAAGCCAGGCTGCTTGGCCCAGACCTATCGTTTGTGGAACGGCTCAGGCAGCGGATCCGCAAGCTCATCCTGTGACCTCAAGCCTCCTCGCTCGGCACTTTCCTGACGTACGCGACCAGATATTGGTGACGGGGTCGGCGCTCGTCCGTACCGACGGCACCCCCGTTAGCGGGCAGGTCCCCGTCTTGCAGCCCAACCGCCTTACGCGACCCGGTGGACGCTCCGGCACGTGCTCGTTCGGGGTCTCCTGCCGCCGCGGTGCGGTGTTGCCCGGCTAGTTTCTCGACAACACCCGCAATGCCGAGAGGAACAGCAACAGCGTGCCCATCACGATCAGCATCCACGAGCGAGCCTTCAGCATTGTGGCCGTGTCAACTCGAACTGGCCCCACCGTGACGGGGCGAATTCCAGCCAACGTCGCAACAAGACGTGACCTGTGAGGTTATAGCGCTACGGCCCGCTGGACAGTCTGGGCCGCGCGATCTCAGGCGTGTTCTGCATCGATCCGATCGGCGTGGCGGGTGTTCGCGTCGCACCAGGCTTCGACCATCGCTTCACCGCCGTGGCCTTCGCGTTCCTCGATGATCAGTTCACATCCGGGCCAAGCGCGGTGAAGTCGCCAGGGCACGATTACCGGCCCGCTGACGTCGAGGCGGCCGTGGATGAGGGTGGCCGGGATCCCGTGCAGTCGTTGCATGCGATCGAGGATCGGCGGGGACAGGAAGCCGTCGTGCGCCCAGTAATGCGTGACGAGCGTGGCGAATACGCGACGTTGCTCGCCGCCGTCGGTGTCCGGGTCGTGGTGCACGCCGCCGGCGCCGATGCAGACATGGTGGTCTTCCCAGTCGCGCCAGGCTCGGGATGCGTTGTCGCGCACGACGGGATCGGCGTCGGTCATGAGCCGGGCGTAAGCCTCGATCAGTCGGTCTCGGCCGCGGCGGTATCCGATGCCCGCCTGCTCGGCGTGCGTGGCGGCCCGGTCCCATGCTTCGGGGTAGATGGCTTCGACGTGCTCGGTGATCCAGTCCACCTCGGATCTGGCCGTCGTGGTCACCGCCATCAACACGATTCCCAGGACGCGTTCCGGGTGGGTCTGTGCGTAGGCGAGCGCGAGAGTGGATCCCCAGGAGACGCCGTTGACCAGCCAGCGATCGACCTGGAGGTGGCGACGCAGCGTTTCGATGTCCTCGATGAGATGTTGCGTTGTGTTCCGGGATAGGTCGTAGCCCGGTTGCGTGACGTGCGGCGTCGACTGGCCGCACCCCCGCTGGTCGAAGCCGATCGTGCGGAAGCGGGCTGGGTCGAACTTCATCCGATACCCGCCTGGGCCGAGTCCGCCGCCGGGGCCGCCGTGCAAGTACACGGCTGGGATACCAGCGGAATGCCCCGACTCCTCCCAGTAGATCTGGTGGACGTCGTCGACCGTCAGCAATCCAGACGAGTGTGGTTCAGAGCGCGCGAACACCGGCCCACGCTATCGCCCGTGAAAACGCGCAAAGGTGCACCTCGCGGCAGAAGGGACAGGATCACGATCGGGAACTCAAGTCCCTCGTCCGCATGGATGGTGATGCCCGCACGGCATCAGCGTCGGTCTCCGGCAGCACCGCCTCGGCGACCCGGGACACTTCCTGCCCCTGGCGCGCCGTCCACGCGAGCTAGGCCCGCAGGCCGCCGTGTGATACCTCTTCAGTGCCCGTTCACCGGCGGCGGGACCTCGGCGGTCGTGAAGACGCGAGCTCGTTGACGGATCACAATGACCGCAGCCGTTCGACGTGTCGGCGCTGTTCCTTGTCGTCCTGCTTAATGTGGACGCTCACAAGGACACGGTTCCCGTCGGGCTTGTAGTAGATGCGCCCCATGTCTTCGCTGCCAGAAATACCCGTCGCGATCTTGGAGACCTCGCGCCAACCACGTAGCCCTTCCAAGTCCTTGCCGAGCATTTCGCCCATGTCGAGCTGTACAAGTTTGCGCACCGCGGACACCGGCGACTCGAAGTCTGCCAATACCTCAATGCTGTCCTGCACGAACTTGAGCCGAGCGAAGACGATCCCTAGAAAGCCAATGACGCCACCTTGCGGCGCGACACGTGTCTGCGTGGCGCGTCTGCGTTCGCGCTCTCGTTCCCCAACCTCTTCGAGTTGGGCCTGCACTCCGCGGAGGGCTCTCTGCAGTTTGGTAACTTCGCTCGCGCTCTGCTCGGCGTCGCCAGCGAGGTAGCTCAGTTGCTGCTGGACTGAGGCGTTCTCGGCGAGCGCGAATTCCAGCATCTCTTCGGTGTCGGTGAGTCGGGACAACGCGTGCTGCAAGGCGTGCGTCTGGGCCGTCGTCTGCCGTAGCGCGACTAGTTCTTCATGCGTCGTCCGTTGACGCAGTTGTGCCCTGTCCAGCGCTTCGGTGAGCTTTGCTTCGGCTGCTTTTGACGCCGCCAGCCTTTCACGAAGGGATACCGCTTCGTCGTCTCTGCCGGCGAGCCGTGCTTGCAGGATTGCAATCTGCGCGACGAGCCTCTCGACGTGTACCTCGAGCGCTTCAAGCCGTGTCGTCGCTGGGACGATGACGGGCGCGGACGCTGCTGCCTCCGCCGGAGAGAAGACGGCTCGAACCATCGCGACGCACTCGTCGTGGGTTCCTTTGAACCGGAGCCGGGCGAACCAGTCGTAGAATCTGCCGTCTTCGGCTGGGCGGTGGCTGACGTCCCAGCGCTGTACGGACAGCCCCGCGGCTTCGAGCGCGTCGACTAGCCCGCGTGCTACCCGCTCCGGGGCGTTGAAGACGACGTAGTGGCCGAACCGGTTCGTCTCGACGGTCCAGTCGCCGCTGAATCTGGCTACTGCAGGCCCGGCCTCATCTGCGACTGTCGGAGCGTACGGAATCTCGGTGCCGGCCATGAGGAAGCCGTCGCAGTCCTCGATCTCCCATGATGCTTCGGAGATGTCGACGCTGTCGTCGCGCGCAAGCGGGTAAACGGCTCCGGCGTAGGCCACGCCAGCGTATCCGTCGGGTGTGAGTCGGACGGGGCGGCGGATCGATTGGTCCACGACGGTCGCCCCGTCGAGGATTCGGACCACTACCTGAGCGGCTGCCATGGGCTAGGCCACCGAGGCGCACCGGCAGCCGGGGTCACCCCACATGCGCCCACAGACCGCGCAGGGCTGGAAGTAGAGGTGCTCCACCAACTGTTGGTCCGTCGCACTGTTCGTTGCTCCGGGGAAGCGGTTGAATGCTCCCCTCGCGTGCTTGTATAGGACCTCGCCCGGGACTAGCTTCTGATCCTTCGCATCGCCGACGTTGGCGCGGACCACGAGCCCGCCCGTGGGAATGGCCGGGCCGGTGTCCTCGACGTCGATCGGGCCGAGCTTGTCGCTTCCCGGAAGTCGGATGCCGAATTCGAGGTCGAAGTAGGCGGCGCTGTCTCGGTCCTGGTGCACGCCGGTGGACGAGGCCGTCACCTCAAGTATGAGGTCTTCGTCGATCGCGATGTCAAGCTCGAGGCGCTCGACCAGCGGCGGTGCGGTCTTGTCGACCTTGACGGTCACCATGCCTAGGTGGGTGCGCGGGTCACTGGCTTGTGGCTGGGCGTTGAGATCGGTCGGCGCGACGATCTCCACCTTGGCGACGCCGTCAGTGGGGTCGGTGCAATACAGGTGGAATTGGGCGCGGTGAACCCTGCCGTCGGTGGGCATCTGGGTGCCCGCGCGCAGAAGTGGCAGGCGGGAGCCGCGTGCCATCTGCAGTTCGATGGGTTTGGCGAGCACCAATCGCTGGGCGTCGTGTGCGATCCACGCTGCGCCCTGCGCGACCAGCGTTGCACTGTTGTGGGGAATCCCCACACGCTCCGGCCCAAACATTTCATGCAGGCGGCTTCGGATGCCGGGCATGGCGGCCATGCCGCCGACGACGAGGCAGAGCGAGACCTGCGCAGGTGCCATGCCCACGCTGTCCAGCAGCGCTTCGATCGCGTGCATGCCCTTCGTGACCAACGGTCGTGCGATGGAGTCCAGTTCTTGCCGTCTGAGCGTGTACTCCAAGGTGGTCTGTGACTCGGGAAAGTAGTTGGGGATGTAGAAGGTCGCGCTGCCTCGTTCGGAGAGTGCGATCTTGTTTTGTTCGGCAGCTTGCAGAAGACGTAGGCGGGCTTCAGGAGTTGGGTGGTCAGTGTCGGCGATAGCCTTCGCCAGCGAGAACTGGCGGACGACCTCCTGCTGGATCACCTTGTCGAACTGGTCACCTCCGACCGCGCCCGTTCCTCCGTTGCGGAGCTGGAGGATTCGCCCGGGGTCTACCCGACACAGCGTGAGGTCGAGCGTTCCGCCTCCCCAGTCGACCACTAGGACGTGTCGGAGTATCAGGCTTCGGGTCAATGCTTCGGCGTCTGCTGAGCCACGGATGTGGCCGTAGAGCGCGGCCAGTGGTTCGTGGACGAACTGGGCGATAGAGAAGTCAGACTGCGCGAATGCCTCTCGCAGCGCTGCCCGGCGTGGACCATTCATGGTGACCGGAATGGTGACCACGGCACGGTCCAGGCGGGTGTCACCGTCGCTGGCCGAGAGCGCCTCGCGCCACTGGCGCGTCTTCAGGGTCTCAGTCCGTACGTGGCGGATGACGGTGGCGACGATGTCGACCGGGCTGCGCTCGACGCCGCCGACGCTGACCATCTCCTGACCTAGGAGGAACTTGGGAGATCTCACCGTGTTGCCGTGGACGCCGAGCCCCACCTCTTCCAACGACAGCCGTGCTTCGCGACCGACGATCACATCTTCGCCCTCGTACCGCACAACTGACGGGTGGGGACGACCGTCGACTTCATCCATGATGTCGATGACGCGGTCGCGCTGCACAACGGAGATGAGGCTGTTGGTGGTGCCGAAATCGAAGCCGACGATCATCGCGACCCCCCATCCGACTCTCGAAGCTTGGCGACCTCGTTCTGGATGGCCGTGAGTGCTCGGTCGAGAAACTCCTCGGCCACCGCGTGGCTGCCGTGTCGCAGCGCATGGAGCCCGTCGCTAAGGAGCTGCACTTGGTCGCTGAGTCTTCGGATGGTGCGGGTGCGCAGCATCTCGTAGTCATCGATCAGGTGGCTCTTGTCGGCAACCCGGTCGGACCGTTCCTCCCTCACTCTCGCTTCGAGCGCGGCGACGGTGGATTGCAGGGAGAGGACGTTCTCCTGCACGGCCTCCAGCTGCGAGGATAGCTCGCCCCCGACCCGCTCTGCGGTGTCTGCGCGCCTCGTCTCCCGAACCAACTGTCCGCAGGTGAGGCCGGTCTCGTGTTGCGCGGAAGCAAGCTTCTGCTCGAAGTGATTCGTCAGCACCGCGAGCGCAGTGGATGTCTGTGCAGCGGTTAGGGCCACCGCGTTTGGAGCGGTGTACATGCTCGTCGGGAGAACGCGCACGGGTGTCAGGACTTCGTCGATGACCCTACCCAGGGGCCAGCCGTCGCGCAGCACACGCAACAGCAGGAAGGCCGTGATCGCGTTGCTGGTAAGTACGGAGCGCTTCCCCTTCAGGGACTCTGCGTTCTCCTGCCACCACGGATCCCGTGAGAGCCTGTCGACCGCACGTATTATCCGCTCTGCGTCGGGCGCCGGTTCCACGGACGAGTCGATCAAGGCGGCGCCGTACTGCCTGAACACCGGGTGACTCACCAACGCCCCGAGGACCAACTGGAGAAGCCGGGGCTGCATTACGGGCGAATCCTGTGCCAGGTCGGCCAGTGCCGTGAGGAGCTTCGCGGGAACGGCCAGCGTGAGGTCCTGGGTCGCGTGCTGAAGGAGGAACCGCTCCTCGGCGTCAGCATCTACGGCGTCCACGGCGACGGCGCGGAGATCCTGCTTGTTGATGTCGAGTTTCTTTCCTGGCTCCAGGTAGGCGTACTCGAGGAGTTCGAGCAACGTCTTAGGCCGCGGCTTGGCCTTCCTTTCCGCCGGGTTCTCCTGCTTCATCCTCCGATCCGCGCCAATCTCCTCGGGCGCTTGCCCCTCAGGTTGTTTCGCGGGCGCCTGGCGGCCAGCGCCGGCCACGTTGGGTGGCGGTTCAACTACAGGCTGTACCAGGGGAACCCGTGCGGCATCTGGTGCCAACTCCGTCTCAGCTGTCGTGCGGTCATTTGTCACCGGCTGAGATCTCCTTGCATCGGTCCCGGAATGCTGTGTACCAGACCTCGGCTTTCGGGCTGTGGCGCACCTGCTCGGCATGCCATTTAGCCCTATTCGGATCCTCGGCAGCCAAGAAATGCTCGGCGGCGATCAAGTGCAGCTTGAGAGCGTCCGAGGGCCGCTGTGCAGAGAGGTCGGTGACGATGTCCTCGACCTCCTGGCTGGCAGTTCCATCTAAAGGAATCGCGCTCGCGGTCAGGATGCGCTCGATGACGGAGTCGCTCAGTGCATAGTCCAGGCTGGAATGCGCGCGCTGCGTCAGATCGTCCGTCGTCCACGGCTCGCCGCGCAGCATGCTCTGGAACCGCAGGGACACCTCGGCGACGCGCTGGCTTCGAGTGCGGGTCATGGCGCGCTCGAACTGGTTGTAATGGAACGCGACGATGCCGCACACAGCTTCTGCCGGTGCGCGGTCGAAGCTGCCGAGGACGCCCACTGCCTTGTCGTACTTACCGTCATAGCCCTCGTCGCCGGCCTTCCCGGCGAAGGCCGATTCCACGACCCCCTCACGGGCGAGGACACCGTATAGGTAGTTCGCCAGCCCCTCCATGTATTTCGAGGCCGAGGGGAAGCGTCGTGAGCGCATGATGAAGTCGTCGATCGCGCGCAGACTCAGGTCGCGGCCGCCGAAGAACTTCTCCAAAGCGTCGTCGACTGCTTGGAGGTCTTCCTCCTCCGCCAGCGCGAATTCGAACTGGAAATTCTGAGTGACGCCGGCGTTAGACAGCTCAAGGTCGGTTACCCCGCTGCGCTGTCCTGCCAGGAACTTCGACGCGCGCACCGCCGTCATGGTCCGCGTGTTCACCACTGCTGAGTCGGCGTTCTTGATGATCCAGTCGGACGGCGACGTCCCCACCGTCACGGTCAACCGGCTCCGGCCGCACTCGCGACCCATGAAGACCAGGATGGGACGCGGGGTGGCGTGGCCTTCGAAAGCATGCACTCGGTAGTCGCGGTCAGTGGTGAAGACGAGCCCGCAATGCGGGCACCGGAACGTGGGAGGGGCAGGCGGTGAGAAACCGAGGGACCCTTCGCCTGTGGGCTCATGGAACTCCATGTAACCCGTGTGCCAAAAGCCCATCCACCCCTCCTCAGTCGCATCGATGCTCGCACACGGTTGGGACAGTTCAAGCCGTGGCGCTCTTCACGCGCCTCATCCGACCATAAGCGCGAGTGCCTCGACCGGTCGCGTGGCTCTGCGGTGACCTGCCGACGCCGGCGAATGGGCGGTCAGCACTTCGGGGCCCGCAACCCCCAAAGGCTCCCAGGACGGATCGGTGGGACCCGACGGTGAGGACCCCTACGCAACCGGGGTCAAGCAGCGGTCACGGGCACGCTTCGCCGGACCGGCATACAACGCCGGATCCAGGGCGACCTCGGGCTCCGTGCCTTCCAGCCGGGACCCACCAATCGCGAGCACCAACCCGGCTTGGTGCCCTTGCCTCGATCCGAGCGAGCGATACTCGTATCGAGTTGGCGGCCGCAAACCGTCGCGACCCGCGCCTCGCAAGCCAAGCCCACGAAACTGGCGGCAACCACGTCGGCAAGGGGACTTGCTGCGGACAACAAACACGTTCGTTGAGGACTGTTCCTGGTTACTAACGGGATACGGTAATAGGTTCGAACGGCACGCAAAGCTGGCTCCGCACACGCCCTGCCCGAGCTGGATGGCTCCTCCTCGGGGAGGGAGTGTGTCGGGTCGGACGTAGACAACGCCAACGGTCCGGCCAGACCACGCCCGATTGGGGTTCAACATTGCTACGGGTCGCAAGATCCTCAACCTCGTCCATCCAACCCGAACGCCATGGTTCGTCCGACTGGACTCACTGACTACAAGTCGACTGTCCGCTGGGTCGACCGTTCCGCAAATTGTCAACGGCGGGCGAAAATTGACCACTTTCGGCATGGGCGGGTTCCAGTCATCGTCGCAACACGTGACTGATGATCGGACGGTACTCGGCAGTTTCAGTGCAGGGCGGTGCGAGCGAGTTCTGTGACGGGTGTGTCGGTAGCGGCTGCCCAGGTCTGGGTGGCGGCGGCGAGGGCGAGTGCGCTGCCGTAGAGGACTTGTTCGCCTCCTTGTCGGGTGATCAGGGTGTGCAGAG
>JBBQUT010000033.1:0-56373 GCA_038212215.1 Mycobacteriales bacterium | reverse complement strand
GATCTTCAGCTGGTAGCGCTGGAGGATCAGCACGTCCGGGCGATCCAGCAGCAGCACCGCATTGGCGATCGGGGCGCCGAGCTTCTTCGGCAACGGTTTGATCAGCTTGGCCGGACGGAACGCGACCGGGTAGTGGAAGGACACCCCGAACTTGGGATCGTGGAACTCCGCTCCAGGAAAAGGCGTCTGCCCCGGCGACACCGAAGCAGACTGCGCCTGGTGCCCGGAGGACGAGCACCCGCTGAGCGCAGCCAGCAACAGCACAAACAGACCAGCGATGCGCAGTGACACGGCGACTCCCCCGATGAGGTGCGGATCGTCGACACGACCATGCGCCGGAAGACGCCGCCAGACTAGCTCGCGATCGTAAGCGCAGTCACTATGGGCAGTAGCCCAGTAACCATCATCGTCACCGCAAGGTCGTGGTCCGACGTTCGCAGCCAGGCCCAAATCGTCTGGATTGTCATAGGGCAGTAGCGTACACGATCTCTAGTGATCAGGTAGACAACTTGGCGCAGGAGTCGCTGTGTCTGCCGCCGGCCCGCACAGCCATGCTGCGTTTGAGTCGAGAATCGAATAGTCGGATCTTCGGGGAAACAATATCGTGGCAAATGGGAAAATGAAAGCAATGGACTTGCAACGCGGCGACTGGCAAGGATAATTGACCGGCAAGGCGGTGCCGAGTGTGCCCTCGCGGGGGAGGCGCCTCGGCACTGCCTTGTTAGGCAGGATGGTCGACATGACTGCCAGGTTGCGGAATTGGGCCGGCAATATCGATTTCCGCGCGTCCTCGCCGAACACACCGACGAGTGTCGGTGAACTCCAAGACCTGATCGCCGCATCACCGCGGATCCGAGCGGTCGGCACGGGGCACTCGTTTAATCGTATTGCCGACAGTTTGACGGGGAATCGGAGTCGGTCGCCAAGCTCGACCTGCCGATTGAGATCGATCCGGGCGCATGCACGGCCACTGTGCCGGGCGGCGCGCGCTACGCGAAGGTGAGCAGCCCCGTACACGCGCAGGGTTGGGCGTTGCACAATCTCGGGTCTCTGCCGCACATCTCGGTGGCCGGTGCCTGCGCGACTGGCACGCACGGCTCGGGCAACGACAACCAGAACCTGACCGGCGCCGCCGAGGCGGTCGAATTCGTCCGAGCGGACGGGGAACTCGTGCACTGGACCCGCGGCGACAACGATTTCCTGGGATCGGGCCGCGCGAGCCCGAGCGGCTGTCGAACTGCGCACGATCGCCGCCGACGAGCTATGGCTTAGCCCCTGCCACGGTCGCGACACGGTCGCCGCCCACGTCACCTGGACCTCCGATCCGATTGCGGCTCGGCCGCCGACGCGGCCGCATTCGACCGGATGTATCCGAAACTGCCGGAGTTCCGCGCACTCACGGCTGAACACGACCCGGAGCGGTGCTTCGGCAATGACTTCCTCGCGCAGTACGTGGATCGTCGGTGACGTGTGGCCGCTCAGTTCGACCGGCGGCCGCGCGGCGCGGGCGGGGGGTAGCGCTCGCCCCGTCGTTGCCCGCGTGCAGGGCCGCCGCTACCCCACGCCCGATCGCGCGAGAGCTTCCTTGCGGTGCGGATGCGCGCCCGCAGCTCTCGTCCTGAGCCGATCTGATGTCCGTTCTTGCGGTCGTGACGGTCGACGAGGTATCCGCCTACGATGACGCCCGCCATGATCAACGCGATCACGAGCAGCAGCATGTCTTCAGTGCCTCCGATCGGGCGCGCGGTCTTCACGCACGACCGTAGTCCTAGGGTGGCCTTATGGCAGCGGACGAACCTGACATCACCGCACTGATCATGGACGACCACGAATGGTTTCGGCGGCAATTCGCCCGCCTGGACGACGCTGCGTCCGACGACGAGCTCGCAGCGATCTGGGAGCCGCTCGCAACACGGCTGGAAACTCACGCCCAAGCCGAGGAGACCATCTTCTACCCGGCGTTGCTCAAGCGCGGGGAGGACGCCGACGACGAAACCGACGACGCGATCCGCGATCACAACAAGATCCGCGACGCGGTCGCCGAGTCGCGCAGCCATCCGGTCGGCACCGACGCCTGGTTCGAAGCCGTCGGCCACGCGCGGACGGAGAACACCGAGCACCTCGGCGAGGAGGAGGACGAGGGTCTGCCCGACTTCCGTAAACACGCCAGCCGGGAGCTGCGCGCGCGCCTCGGTGAGCTATGGGCGCAGTTCTACGCGGCACATCCGGACGGCCGCGGCATCGACGCGCGCGACCGTGACCCTGATGAGTACCTCGAGCAGAACAGCTGACCCGTCCCACTCACGCCGAGCCCTGCGACATTGGTTCGCTCGCGAGGCGCTCGGCGAGCGCGCGCAACGCCCGGCCGCGATGGCTGACCGCGTCCTTGTCCGCATTCGAGAGCTCAGCGCTGGTGCGAACATCACCGTCCGGTACGAAAATCGGGTCGTAGCCGAAGCCGTTGGTCCCGCGCGGTTGGCGGATCAAGCGGCCCGGCATCCGCCCGTGCACCACGAATTCGGCGTCGGACGCGACATAGGCCACCGCACATTCGAACGCCGCGCCCAGACGCTCGTCCGGTGTGTCTGCGAGTTGGGCGAGAACCAGGCGCAGATTGGCCTCGTCGTCGCCGTGGCTGCCCGCCCACCGCGCCGACAGCACGCCGGGCATGCCGTTCAGTGCAACGACGACCAAGCCGGAATCATCAGCAACCGTGGGCAGTCCGGTGTGCGCGGAACCCTCGCGTGCCTTGAGCATGGCATTGTCGGCGAACGTCGCGCCGCTCTCGGGCACCTCGTCGTAGCCGGCGACGTCGCCGAGCCCGACCACCTCGAGACCGGGCAGGGCGGGGGCCAGAATGCGCCGCAACTCGACCAGCTTCTTGGCATTGCGCGAGGCGAGCAGAATCCGGCTCATTGCGCGAGCGACTCCTGCTGCATCTGCGTAAGCGACGCGCAGCCGACGACCGCAAGGTCGAGCAGCGCGTCCAGTTCGGCGCGGGTGAACGGCGCGCCCTCCGCAGTGCCCTGTACCTCGACGAACTCCCCGGTGCCGGTGACGACGACATTCATGTCGGTCTCCGCGCGAACGTCCTCCTCATACATCAGATCGAGGCGGGGCTCGCCGTCGATCACTCCCACTGACACCGCCGATATCGAATGCACAAGCGGGTTGGGCTGAGCGAGGGCGCCCCGCGCGCGTAGAAAGGAAACCGCGTCGGCGAGAGCGACATAGGCGCCGGTGATGGCGGCCGTGCGTGTGCCGCCGTCAGCCTGCAGCACGTCGCAGTCGATCGAGATCGAGTTCTCACCGAGGGCCGAGAGGTCGACCGCTGCCCGAAGCGAGCGTCCGACCAGTCGCGAAATCTCGTGAGTGCGGCCACCGACGCGACCCTTGACCGACTCACGATCATTGCGGGTCAACGTCGCCCGCGGCAGCATCGAATACTCGGCGGTGACCCAGCCGAGCCCGCTGCCGCGGCGCCAGCGTGGCACGCCCTGCACCACCGACGCCGCACACAGCACCTTGGTATCCCCAAATTCGATCAAGGCAGATCCTTCGGCGTACTTCTGCCAGTCGCGCGTGATGATGACCGGACGCAGTTGGTCGGCCGTACGGCCGTCGGGACGTGACATCCCTCGACCTTATGGGGTGGGCGGATTGTGCCCCGGCTGCGGGATCAAGCGCGCGACGTGGACGACGGCCTGCTGGAATTCCGGAACCTTCCAGAAGTCGGAATGCCGTAACGGTGCCGCATAGACCGTGTCGCCGGGTGCGATGTCGAACGGCGGATCAATCAGGTGCAGATCGAGTCGCAGCCCGTGCGCACTGGGCGGGTACGACGGCACGGACACTGCCGAATCCCCCGTGGGATCCCAAGGTGGCGCCGCTACAGGCGGGGGCCCGGCAGTGACCGGACCGCCCAGATAGTCGGTGTAACGCCAGAGATTGCGCCAGCGCTGCTCGAGCGGGTCGTCGGTGTCGGTGCGCAGCGCCTGCCGGACTTCGTCCAGCGTGGCCGCACCGAAGTACGCGGGGAAGTAGCGCCCGTACAGCCGCCGCAGCACGCAGCCGAAGGTGAGCAGCCCGACTCGTGGCAGGGTGGGACGCTCGGGCGTCAGTGCGTCCAGAGACTTCAGTTGGAGCACGGTCGCAGCACCGATCACGGTGCCCTGACTGTGCGCCGCGAGCACCACCCCGCCGCCATCCTCGGTGTGGAAGCCGATCCGGGTAATCAGGTCGGGGACGGTCCGTTCGGCGTAGCACGGCGCGGCCAACGGATGTGAGAGCCGCGGCCAGAACGAGGCCAGATCCCACAGGATGCCGACCGAGCGGCGGGTCGGCGCGACGCGGAACGCCGCTGCCCCGAGCGAGACGAGCAGCACGATCGACCAGACCGCCAGGTAGGCACCCTTGCCCTGTAAAGCTTGCGCAGTGAAGAACCCCGGCTTGGCAAGCGGATTGCTGCCGATCTCGGCGGGATCGAGCAGCCAGCGCGCGAGGCGATCGGCTCCGAAAACATGTTCGGCGATGAGCGCACCGCCCACGACGTAAGCGATCAGCGCCCCGACGACGACCAGGCACGCAAGCGGCGGGCCGATAACGTCGACCACGCGGCCCAGCCACATCGCACGCAGGATGGTCCGACCGCGCGCGGATTTCGGCTCATGGTCGGGGTAATCGGATTCGAACGACCCCCGAACGAGCAGCCGTTTGCGCGGGCCGATCGTGGCCAGCGTCAGAACCAACGGCACCACCCGCACGGTCACCACCGCCACGACCGCCGCGACGGCGAGCGAGTACGCGAAGCCTGCGTCCAGGATTGCCTCCGGCACACCGAAGATGCGCGAGACGGTGGAGATGGTGCGCAGGCTCGGGCGCAGCGATCCTGAGGTCAAAAATGCCGCCGTGAACATGTAGGTGCCTGCCGTGAATACGGAGGCGAGAAAGACTGCGACAAGCGCCATGATTGCGGTGCCCAAGCCCCACATCGCGGCTCGGGGCTCAGTCTCACCGAAGGGAGCGGCGGTTCCGGCTCGGCGATTGGCAGCGAGCACTACGGCGATCAGCACCAGCAGCAGCACGAGTTCGACGATGAGCAGGACGAGGATCGTCGCGCCGTAGCCCGGCAACCCCAGTGGCGTGCTGCAGTCGTAGCGTGAGGCTGCGCGTCCGACCGAGACGTCGCTGAGCACGCAGCGCCGCGGGTTCCCCGGGAAGTCGTAGCGATGCCACAGCAGCCACCCGAACGTCGCACCGCCGGCCACAGTGAGGATCGCCCAGATCGCGTAGCTCACCCGCTGCAGCCGCAACACATCGGCGCGGCCGGTGAAGGACGGCACCGCGAGCATCACAGCGGAATAGCCCACCACGAGCAGGGCGAGCACGCCGTCGATCCAGCGCCAACCCGTCATCGGTGCTGCGCCGACGGCGAAGGTAGTCGCCACCGCGCTCTGCAGGTGGATGGCGCGCAGCCGCCGTACCGGAACCTCGTTCTGCCACATCCAGCGCGAACCCAGCGCAACGTCGAGCGCATCTGCCCGATCGTCGGGGTCGTGATCGGAGGCGCGCATCGCGTCGGGCTGCCGGCCCGAGGCGGCGGCGCGTTCGTAACGGTTGATCGTGCGCCCGCTCACCAGCCAGAGTCCGAACAGTGTCGCGAGCGGCAGGACGAGGCCGACCGCCATCCGATGCGCTGTCGACAGATGCCGGACGGGGTCGAAGAACCAACCGGGCGAGGCCTGTGTGCAACGCCCACCGGCTGCGCCGCACTGCCACCCGAGGAGATCGACGCCGATGCCTGCGGACCCGACCACCAGCACCAGCGTCAACGTCAGCGCAAGCAGTCGGCACGCCAGCCACAGCGCAGTGACACGCAGGTCGTCGCCGCGGCTGGATCGGTCGGGGTCGGCGGGGCGCATCCGCGGTGCGACGTTGATCAGGGTGAACGGCAGCAGCAACAGCCAGAATGCCCGCGACGGCGCACCCGAGGTCAACCCGCCCCACGCGTAACCCTCCAGCTTCGGCCCACGCACGATCGGTGCGGGCACGCCGGTCGGGAAGTCGTCGGTGCTCTCGGCGGCGATGTGCGGACGGAAGAATCCCGCTTTCCGATCGCCTGCAACGAGGTCGACCTCGTGTCGGTCGAGCAGGTCTTCGGGCGGCGTGCCGGACACACCGTGCACGCGCAGTTCGACGACGTCCTCGATGTTCATGGGCCCCCTGGTCCGGGCAATGTAGCGCGCAACGGACGGGGCAGTATCTAGGACATGCGCAGCGACACCATCCAGATCCGTACCGGCGCGCGCGCCACCGTCCGGGATCTGAGCAACGAATGCGAGTCGTTCGTCCGCGACGAGGTTGACGGCCTGCTGAATGTCTTCGTGCCGCACGCGACCGCGGGGCTGGCGATTTTCGAGACGGGAGCTGGCAGCGAGGAGGACGTGTTGCACGCTCTCGACGATTTGCTACCCCGCGACGACCGATGGCGGCACCGGCACGGCTCGTCCGGCCACGGCCGCGACCACGTCGTCCCGGCGTTTGTCGCGCCGTCGATCACGGTCCCGGTTGTTGCCGGCCGGATGCAACTGGGCACCTGGCAATCGATCTGCCTGGTCGACACGAACATCGACAACGCCGTGCGCAACATTCGGCTGAGCTTTCTGCCCGGCTGATTCGCCGACCGCAGATGCGCCACCATGGAAACGAGCGCGCGTCGATGACGCCGGTGTACCGCGCTGTTGTCACACTGACCGCGCCGATCATGCAGCGCTGGTCGCGGATGCAGGTGAGCGGGCTGGAGTACGTGCCGACGTCCGGCCCGCTGCTGCTCGTCGCGAATCACGATAGTTACTGGGATCCGGTCGCGATCGGCGTCGCGGCGCGAGAGCGGCGCCAGGTGCGTGCGCTTGCTAAGTCAAGCATCTGGAGGCTGCGTCCGATCGGATGGGTGATGGACGGGATGGGTCACATCCCGATCGAGCGGGGCAAGGGCGATGTCGGCGCCATGGACGCCGCGATCGCCGCGCTCGCTGCGGGTGCGTGCCTCGGCGTGTTTCCGGAGGGCACCCGTTCGTTGGGGCGCGAGTTGCGGGCGCGCAGTGGTACCGGCCGCCTGGCGCTGAGCGTCCCCGAGGCTGTGATCGTCTGCGCCAGGGTCACCGGCACGGTCGACGTAGTGCGTGCGCCGAAGCGGCCGAGTGTGCGAGTGGAGTTCTTCGCACCGTCCGCGGGCGGAGCGCGCGCGGACGAGACGGCAGCGCAGCTCAGCGCCCGCCTTCTCGCCGGCATCCGCGCGACCGCGCCCCCGGTTCTTCCCGGACGGCGCCGGACCGCAACCAGATATCGTCGCCGCCTCACCGGCGAAATGTCTGCGTAGGTGGCGGGGGCGGACCAACACGAATGCGCCGATCCGCCCCCTCCCTCCCGCGGCCGCGCCGTAACCCATGCACACGGCCGCCCCCTTGCTAGTTGCTCAGCACCTCGCCCCCGCAGAGGTGCTGAGCACCGTAGCCTTGGTAACCCTCTCATGTGAACACAGCCGAGAAATATCGGTCAGGGTGACCGAACTTGCGCGCGCCCGACCCGAGTACCCGAGCCGTCAGAGATCCTCGAGCGAGCCACGCAGTGCTGCGGACGCGAGTTCGATACGCGAGGTCATGCCCAGCTTGCCCAGCACGGCCGACACGTGGCAGGCCACGGTTCGCCGGGACAGGAACATCGCGGCGGCTACCTCGGGATTGGACATCCGGGTAGCGACGAGCCGCGCGACGCGAGCCTCGGTCTCAGTGAGCGCGGCCCACCCGTTGGTCGGACGGCCGCGGCGGCCGCGCACGCCCAGCCGCAGCCCTGCCGAGCGGAGGGCGGCGCGCGCTCGGGCGAGTTCCGCGCCAGCGCCGAGGTCGCTCAGGATAGCCAGGCATTCTTGGCCGGCTTCGCGACCTTCCGGCTGCCGGGCCGGCACGTAGCAGCGCGCTCGCCGCAGCCTCCGCGCAGCGTGCGTGTTCGTAGCGGCGCGGCGAGGCGCGAAACAACTCCAGCGCGTCCAGCAGCAGATCGGCATCTTCGGTGAGCAGTCCGCGCATTGCTTGTGCCGATGCCTGCAGACTTCCTACTGCTGGATTCGCGTCGGCTTGCGCTTCGATGCTCGCGGTGACCTGCTCGGCAAGTTCGGCCCGTCCACTCGCATGGGCCAGACGGATCAGGTGCGGGCCGTAGTTGCGCACTTCGGCGACCGAACCCGATCCAAGCGCCTGCTCCCAGATCGGCACAAGGCACTCCAAAGCGACGATGGGACGGCGCCGGTCGGCCTCGAGCACCGAACGAGCCCACGCGAGCCAGCCCGGGCGGTACGTCGCCTCGCCGGCATCGACGAGGGCTTCGGCGTGGCTCAGGTGCTCCCATGCGGTTTCGGGCCGACCGCGCCGGGAATCGACGAGGGCCAGCACGCAGAGACTGTCCGCCTGCCACGCCGTCCCGGTCTCAGCCGCCAACGCCAGACCGGCCGTCGCGGCAGCGCAGCTGTCGTCCCACCGACCGGCGATAAAGAGCCCGTACGAGGCCGCAAGATGTGCCCACACCAATCCGCCGGCCATGCCGAACTCCTCGCAGACGCTCCGCGAGGCCTCGGCCACCATCCCCGCCTCGTCGATGCGGTCACATTGGGTGAGCATCAGCGACAGCACGGCGTGCGGCAGGCCCTCGAACGCTTGCCGGGTGCCGTCGGCCGTCGCGAGTTCCAGAGCACGCGAGGCGAGATCGGCGGCTCGGACCGCAAAGCCTCGAAAGCTCTGAACGTGCGCTTGGGCGAGAAGGGCACGGATCTCGCCCGGCGGGTCACCGACCGCTTGCGCTTGCGTCTCGGCCGCGCACGCGGCGGCCTCGGCGGTATCCAGGTCCCCGCGAAATGCCGGGCCGATCGCCGCCATGGCGGCGAATCGGACACGATCGACGGGCTCAACGCTTCCAGTTGCGCTGCCTCGGCGGCCACCTCGTAGGCCTCAAGCTGGCGCCCCTGCAGCATCAGCGCCTGCATGAGCGGCGATCTCCGCCCGCCGGGAGCCGTCCGCCGAGCGGGACACACCCAGCAAATCGCGGGCCATTGCGAAAGGGCTGCAGCGCTTCCCTCTGCCGTGCGCCACCGCGGAGCACGGGTACGCGGGCGTCGCGGATCGCCCGCTCAACGAGCGTGGTCTTGCCGATGCCAGCTTCGCCCTCCACGATCACCACACCGCCGCGGCCGTCAGCTGCGTCGTTGAGCGCCGCCCGCAGACCCGCCAGCTCGGCGGCGCGCCCGAACAGCGTGGTGGCGCTACGCGGCGCGGCGGGCATCGACACTCCCGTTGGCAAGGGCTCGAAGCGCTCTCGATTGAAATAGACAGGCAGCGCTCTTCGCGGAGCCCACCGGGTCAAGGCAGATGCCTCAGGGCGACGGGCCGAGCGTTATCGGCAGACCCGCAGCCTGCCATGCCTTCGTTCCGCCGGCGACCGAGAACGCGCTACGTCCGGCCGCGTCGAGTAAATGCGCCGCGCGGCCCCCGCGTCCGCCCGCCGAGCAGGTGGTGATGAGCTGCCCGTCCGGTAACGCGGCCGCCGTCAGCATGTCGATGGGAATGTTAAGTGCACCGGCGATGTGTCCGCCGGCATACTCGTCGGGTGTCCGGACGTCGATCACCGTGTCGCCGGCGCGCATCATCTCTCGCACGGTGCCCGGCTCGACCTGCTCAGCAACCACGCTGCAGACTCTAGGCGCCGCCAGGCGAGTCGGGCGACATGCTAGTCACCAAGCAAACGCAGCCGGGCCCCGCTTCATCAGCTCAGCGCCGATGACACGCGCTGCTGCTCGCTGGCGCCCTCCCAGATCCGTTCCACCCGGAGCTCGCGAAACATTCGCTCTGCCGCGTTTCGCCGCGTCCGCGAAAGTCTGCGCGGCGCGATCCGCGATGTGCCGGCAAAGCGGTCCTTGTGCTCGAGGCGCGCAATCGCCTCGGCCTGCAGGTCTACGTCGCAGACCCGCAGATGCGGTGCTCGCCGATCTCAGGGCGACGGGTGAACCGAGCTGCGATCCCCGACGTACGTCCCTACGTCCATGGTTCGCCGCCCGTCAGGGAGCTGCACATGAAGAGACTTCGGTTGTCCGCGCTGGCATTGGCCAGTTGCGCTGTCACGATGTTAGGAACGGGGACGGCGGGTGCCGCCACCGGCCTCTCCGACCCGATCCCGGCACCCATTCCGACCAGCAAGGTGGCGGTCGGCCTGGAGGTCGTGGCTCAAGGCATGATCTCGCCGGTGGCCGCCAAGCCCGCGCCGGGCGATGCCAAGCGCCTCTACGTCATCGACCAAGCTGGAAAGATCACCGCAGTCGACACGACAGGTAGTGCTGCGCCCACTCTGGTTGCCGACCTCTCTGGCCTGCTGGTCAGTGACTTCGCACAGGTGATCCCAGGCCTCCCCTACGACGAGCGTGGCCTGCTGGGCATCGCATTCGCACCGGACTTCGCCGACTCGCATCTCGTGTACACATTCACCACCGAGAACGCGACGAAGACGGCCGACTTCTCCACGCTGCGTGCCAGTGCGGTCCGCAACTCGCAGAGTGTCGTACGCGAATGGAAGATGCTCGATCCGATGGGTGCGCAACCCCATTTCGACATGAGTACCGGTCGGGAATTGCTCCGGATCGACAAGCCGCAGTTCAATCACAACGGTGGCGACCTCGCGTTCGGACCCGACGGCATGTTGTACATCTCCGTCGGCGACGGCGGCGCGGCCGACGACCAAGGCCCCGGACACGTACGCGGCGGCAACGGGCAGAGTTTGGCCAAGCGGAATGTGCTCGGCAAGATCCTCCGCATCGACCCGCGCGGCCACAATTCGGCCAATGGGCAGTACGGGATCCCGGCTGACAACCCCTTCGTCGGACGCGACGGCGCAAACGAGATCTGGGCCTACGGGTTCCGTAACCCTTATCGTTTCTCCTTCGACAGCCGCAGCGGGGCGCTGATGGTCGCGGACGTCGGACAGAACGACATCGAAGAGGTCGATGTCGTCAAGGCTGGCGGCGATTACGGGTGGCCGGTCAAGGAAGGCACATTCCTCTTCGACAATGGCGGGTCGGGTACCGGTTTCGTGACCGCCGACAGTCCCGGTTCACCTGTGGGCCTGATCGATCCCGTGGCAGAGTACGACCACACTGCGCCGGGCGGCGTGCGGTGCGGCGGCAGCAGCCCGCCGAGTGCGTGTCAAGGCATCGCCATCGTCGGCGGATACACCTACCGGGGCAGCAAGTTGGCGAACCTCGGCGGCGCATACATCGCCGGGGATTACTCGCAGGCCTTCGCCGCCCCGTTGGGCAGGCTCTGGGTTATCCGAGGTTCGACCGTCCACGCGTTGCGCATCTCTGGGCGCCCGTCGCTCGGCATCGCGGTCTTCGGCTTCGCGCAGGACGCGCACGGCGAGCTGTACGTCCTCGGCAACGCGACCGGCCTCGTAGCCGGAACCACCGGTCAGGTCCTTCGGCTGACCTCGCCCTAGCCGGGATTCGCAGCGCCATAGCGCCGCTGTCCCGCGGTCGGACCATCCGCCCTCATCCGAGCAAGCGGCCGACCGTGTGGACAGCGGCGCTTGGATCAAGGCCTGGCGTTTCGACAGGCCCGGCTCCGCCTGAATCGACGCGCGCGGCGTTCCGGCCGCGGGCAGCGCTACTGCCACTCATCAGCTATCTGACCAGGGGTTGAGACACTCGACGCCGGCGCGTGCGAAGTCGCGAGTATTCGCGTCACGACGCTCATGCCACGCGCAAGCGCGTCGGTCGGTGAGCACGCCGTTTCCAACCATCGAGTCCCGGGATCCAGGCCCGGTCGTGGCCGCTCAGTCGTGGGTTGGCTGACCGCTGACATGGTGGTCGGCCTGGAACAGCGCCTCGCTCAACAGCGCCCGGACGTGTCCGCCGCGCAGCCGGTACACCACCCGCTGGCCGTGGCGATGCCCTTCGACTAGACCGGCGAACCTCAGCTTGGACAGGTGTTGGCTCGCGACCGTGGGACGGCACCCCGCCACCGCGGCAAGGCTGGCCACATCGAGTTCGGCCGACCGCAACGCCCACAACATCTGCACGCGCGTCGGATCCGCGAGCAGCGCGAACGACATCACCGCTGCCGCCACCTGCGCCGGTGTCGGGTCGGCCGAATGCGTCGATCGAGCGTCGCTCGTCGGATCGGGCTGGTTCGCCTTCGGGGTTGTTCGTCGCGCCACGAGACGATGCTAGCGGTTGATGCAAGATATTCGCAGTCGCGAAGGTCTTGGTAGCATGGCGGGAGCGCGCCAAGGACCGGAGGGACACCGAACTCACGATGAGCCACCCCCAGACCAACGCTGGCGAGACCGACGGTCCCGACCACCGGCACGCTCACGGCGCGGAGAACATACACACCGAGACCGAGCACGGGCGCAGTCACACCGGTGGTGACGGCGAACCGCACGGCGATCATGAGCACGGCTCTTCGATGTGGTCGCGCGCGCGTCACGCTCTGTCAGAAATGGTGGGCGGCCATTCCCATGATTCAACCGACCAGGTCGACGAGGCGCTCGAGGCCGATTCCGACGGGCGGCGGGCGCTGCTGATCAGCCTGGCGGTGTTGGCAGCCACCGCCGCGATCCAGGCAGTTGTCGTGGTGTTCTCCGGGTCGGTGGCGTTGCTCGGGGACACCCTGCACAACGTCGCCGACGCCCTTACCGCCGTTCCCCTGTTGATCGCGTTCGGACTTGCCCGCCGGCCGGCGACGAAGCGCTACACCTACGGATACGGCCGCGCCGAGGATCTCGGCGGGCTGTTCGTGATCGCCATGATCGCGCTGTCCTCGGCCCTGGCCGCGTACGTGGCGATCGACCGCCTGATCAACCCTCGTGGCGTCACTCACCTATGGGCGGTCGCGATCGCGGCTGTCGTCGGCTTCGTCGGCAACGAGGTCGTGGCCCGCTACCGCATCCGCGTCGGACGTCGCATCGGCTCCGCGGCCCTGGTCGCGGACGGCCTGCATGCGCGCACTGACGGGTTCACCAGCCTCGCCGTCCTCTTCGGCGCCGGCGGGGTCGCGCTCGGCTGGCCCCAAGCAGATCCGATCATTGGCCTGGTCATCACTGTGGCGATCCTCGGCGTGCTGCGCTCGGCGCTACGCCAGGTCGGCGCCCGACTGATGGACGCTGTCGACCCCGCCCTCGTCGACCAAGCCACCGCCGCAGTCACCAGCGTCACCGGCATCTACGCTGTCCGGGAATTGCGCATCCGCTGGATCGGACACACGCTGCGCGCCGAGGTCGACGCCACCGTCGAACCGACCCTGACGCTCGTACAAGCCCACGACCTGGCCCACCACGCCGAAGCGCACCTGCTCGACCAGGTCCGCAGGCTCACCGCCGCGACCGTGCACACCAGCCCGAGCGGAGCCCACCATGACCAGCCCTAGGGACCCGCACGCCTCCCACGGCGCCGATGTTCGCGGGTCGACGGGCCACGAGCACGGCGCGGCCCGCGCTCGCGGCGGGCACAGTCACGGGATCAGCGAGAACGCCGACCGCCGATACCTGGTCATCGCGCTGCTGCTGCTGACCGCCTTCATGATTATCGAGATCATCGTCGCGTTCGCCTCCGGTTCCCTGGCGCTGCTGTCCGACGCCGGGCACATGTTGTCCGACGTCGGGGCGATCGTGGCCTCGCTGTGGGCGATCCGGCTTGCGTCCCGCCCCGCGACCGGATCGTGGACCTACGGCTGGAAACGCGCGGAAATACTCTCCGCCGCAGCTAACGGCATCACGCTGTTGGTCGTATCCGGCATCGTGAGCTTCGAATCCGTCCGCCGACTTCTCGACCCGCCGCCGGTCGATGGCGGTCCCGTACTGGTCGTAGCGATCATCGGGGTGGCCGTCAACCTCCTCGCCGCGTGGGCGCTCGCCAAGGCCGGCCGGTTCAGCCTCAACGTTGAGGGTGCCTACCAGCACATTCTCACCGACCTTTATGGCTTCATCGGCACCGTCATCGCTGCCGTCGTCATCATTACCACCGGCTTCGCCCGCGCCGACGCCATCGCCTCCCTGTTCGTCGTCACCCTCATGCTCAAAGCCGCCTGGGGACTTCTGCGCGAATCCGGCCGGGTCCTGCTCGAAGCCGCCCCCGAAGGCATCGATCTCGCCGACATCCGTGCCCACCTCGCCGAAACTGACCACGTCCACGACGTGCACGACCTCCACGTCTGGACCGTCACCTCCAACCTGCCTACCCTGTCCGCGCACGTCGTCATCGACGACTCCTGCTTCCACGACGGACATGCACCTCGCATCCTGGACCAACTACAAGACTGCCTAGCCGGACACTTCGACGTCGAGCACTCCACCTTTCAGCTCGAACCCACCGGCCATGGCGCCCACGAACATGACACGCACGACTAACCTCCAGCCGCAATCCCGACGATCACGGGACCTCGTCGACGCAACGGGCAGGTGGCTGTCAGAGGTGCAGGCACAGCGTTGCCTTCGCGCTCAGTTCGCGTCTTCCACCGCGCTGTCATTGTCGGTGCAATCACACCTCGCGAGCGGGCGGTCCAGCATTTCCGGGGCGGCGGCCACGGGAATACTGAGAAAAGGCTGAGCGCGCCACTTGTTTGTTACCCACGGAGCACAGGTTGGTTGCATGGCTACTGACGCGAGGGCAGGGACCGACCGCAACGCTCACGACGGCTCGGACGCCCGGCAAACCGAGCAGTCCCGGCGTCCCGGTCCGCACGATGCTCGTCGCTCGCTGCGGCGTGGGGGACGACAGTCCGGACCGGCGTATGCCGGGCTGGGCGCACCATGCGCTCGGGCAACTTTGGGATCGCCGCGGACCGCTGTCGCCCGAACAGTCACCACCGCTGACACGGGCCGGCAGACGCGGGTGGTGCTGCGCGACGGGTCGCGCGCTGCGATCCGGCCGGTGCAATCGGGCGACGCCGCACTGTTGGCCGAGGGCTTCGCCGGCTTGAGCGCCCAATCGCGCCACCAACGGTTCCTCACCGGCAAAGCGGAATTGAGCGCGGCAGAGCTTCGATACTTCACCCACGTCGACCACCGCAACCACGAGGCTCTGGGGGCCCTCAGTCAGCCCGGCGGACGCGGACTGGGCATCGCGCGCTACATCCGCGACCCCGACAGGCCAGAGGCTGCCGAGGTCGCCGTCGCCATCATCGACGAATGGCAAGGACGCGGGCTAGGCACCGAGCTGTTGTCCCGGCTGGCTGAGCAGGCTTACCAGGAGGACATCCGCTACTTCACCGCGCTCGTGGCGAGCGAGAATGTCGCGGTGGTCGCAGTAATGCGGCACATCGGCACCAGCGTCCGGCTGACCGGCCCGGAGTCCGGCGCCGTCGAATACCAGATCAACCTGACGCCCGCGGGTAGCCAGTAATTAGCCGATTGAAATCACAAGCGGGCCGCGGCGCCCCAACAGCCAGACCACGAATCCTATGGTCGCGACGACCGTTCCGGTCCACGTGATAGCGGTCGAGCCGCCTGTCGACCAGAGCATAACCACCGAATGCCGAGCGAAGCTAACCAACACGAACGAGGCCACGACGAGGGCCCAGCCCGCACCCGTTGCCGGCAGCGACCAACCACGATCATGCAGGCGGCCTGCGCGCTGGGCCGCTAGGGCTCCGGTCAGTCCGAACAGCCCGAAGAGGCCGATCTTGGTGACGGAGTAGTGGTACGGCGCTGTGCTGAGATAGAACGTCAGCGCGGTCCAGAACAGCGTGAACAGACCGAACTGCGTGGCTCCCAGCACGAGCGACCATCGGACAATGCGCTGACGCGCGATGGCCTGGCCGATCGAGCGCAACAGCGTCGAATAGCGGATGTGTTCGCGGGCCGGCAGCTCCGGGATTCGCACGGCCAGCACCCCCGCCAGGAGCACGGCCAGAACCGCGGCGGCGGCGTAGATGACGCGCCAGCCGGTGGCGCCGGCGACGAGCCCGCTGATGCTTCGGGAGACCAGGATGCCGGTCAGGACGCCGGAGGTCACGAGGCCGACGACGCGGCCGCGCTCACCCTCCTCGGCCATGTCAAGGCCAGCGGCACGATGATCTGTCCGGACACCGTCGTGAGTCCGAGGATCGCGATCGCGCCCAAGAGTGCGCCGAAGTTCGGTGCGGCCGCGCACAGGGCCAACGCGGCCGCCGAAAGCAGGAGCATGACCGGAATCAGACGTCGGCGATTCATCCGATCGCCGAGCGGCACGATCAGCAGCACACCGAGCGCATAGCCGAGCTGGGTCACCGTGATCAACCAGCCAGCCGCGCCCGTCGACACGTGGAGGTCATGCGCGATGACGTCGAGCAGCGGCTGAGCCCAGTACAGGTTTCCGACCGCTGCACCGCCCGCTACCGCGAGCAGCAGGAGAAGCCCACGCGTCAGCACCGGACGCTGCGGCGTAGCTGGTTGACTGATGCTGCGCTTAGGCGTCGTGACCGCTGAGTCGTGCGCTTCTGATGCCATGGCTCCTGCTTTCTGTTCGACCGGCTGCACGACCGTTCGTTCGTGCGACGTTGTCAGCTGGCATTGGCTGCTCGATACTCCTCGTCGGAGACGGGCTCGAGCCACGTCGTGCCATCGCCGTTCTCGATGCCCTCGAGCATCGCGACATGGCACATCAGATTGTTGATCGGTGCGCCGTGCCAGTGCTCCTCGCCCGGTGGCGTCCACACCGTGTCCCCAGCGCGGACATGCAAGACGGTGCCGTCACGATTGACGAGCAAGCCGACACCTTCGGTGATATACAGCGTCTGGCCCACCGCGTGCGAGTGCCAGTTGGTGCGCGCGTCGGGGGTGAAGCGCACCATGCTCGCGATGAGCCGTGACGGCGGGGTCGCTTTCTTGATCGGGGTGACGTAGACGTCGCCCACGAAGCTCGGGGCTGGCGCTCTCACTGTGTTGGTAGGGGCAATGAGTTCCATAGTTCGTCTTTCCTTGATAGCTGTTTCGAAGCCGTCGTTTACGGCTTGAGTAGGACCTTGATCGCGCGACGCTCATCCATTGCCTGGTAGCCCGCCGCTGCGTCGGCCAACGGCAGCGTCATGTCGAAGACCTTGCCCGGGTCGATGCGACCGCTCCAGATGCGCTCGATCAGGTCTGGCAGGAACCGGCGGACCGGAGCAGGGCCGCCCAGCAGTTGGACGTGGGAGTAGAACAGCTCCTCACCTTGCAGCGTGACGTCGTGGGACACGCCGACGTAGCCAACTCCGCCTCCGGGTCGCGCGGAGCGGATGGCTTGGGTCATCGACTCCTGCGTGCCGACAGCTTCGATGACCGAGTGCGCGCCGAGACCGTTGGTCAGTTCCTTAATTTGGGCCACGCCGTCGTCTCCGCGCGCGCTCACGATCTCGGTCGCACCGAACTCGGTGGCCAGCTTCTGGCGCGACTTGTGACGGCTCATCGCGATGATCCGCTCAGCCCCGAGTTCGCGCGCCGCCATGACGGCGAGCAAACCGACCGCGCCGTCACCCACGACAGCGACCGTCTTACCTTGCTGTACACAGGCAGCAACAGCGCCGAACCAGCCGGTGCCGAGAACGTCGGAGGCGGCCAACAGGCTGGGCACGAGGTCATCGCTGGGAACATCAGGGGTGGCGACGAGCGTGCCGTCGGCAAGCGGGACCCGGAGGTACTCGGCCTGTGCGCCGTTCGCGCCGACGTACTCGCGGTGGATGCAGGAGGTCTGGAAGCCGGCGCGGCAAATCTCGCAGGTGTTATCGGAGGCGAAGAACGAGCCGATGACGAATTGGCCTGGCTGAATGAGCGTGACGTCGCTGCCGACCTCTTCGACGATGCCGGCGTACTCATGGCCCATCGGAGTGGGGTCAGTGATCTTGTTGATTCCGCGGTAGTCCCACAGGTCGGAACCGCAGACGCACGTGGCGACCATTCGAATGATCGCGTCGGTTGGTTTGATGATCTTGGGATCGTCGCGCTGTTCGCTACGCACGTCGCCCCGGGCGTAGAGGATGGTTCCTCGCATAGTTGTGTTCCTCTTTCCTTCGTTAGTCGTTGCTAGTGCTGAAGACCTGCTTGGCAACCGCCATCGCCGACATGGCCTTGGGCCAGCCGGCGTAGAACGCCAGGTGGGTGATCGTCTCGATCAGCTCGTCCTCGGTCATGCCGTTGCGCTTCGCGTAGGCCAAGTGAAAGTTGAGCTGCGCGACGTTGCCACTCGTCGCCAGCGCGGCGACGGTCACGAGACTGCGATCCCGAGGCGACAGCTCCGGTCGCTTCCATACCTCACCGAAGAGGACATCATCGGTGAAGTGGACGAGCCCTGGCGCGAAGTCACCGAACATCTTCTGGGCACCGGACGGCTCGGGGATTGTGCTATCTGTCATGTGAACTCCATTCGTTTGATTACTTTGCCTGCAAGCGATAGATATGGCCGCACGTAGACCTCGTCCCCCACCAACGACCCAGACTCGCCGTTCCCGCGTCCTGTCCGCGAACACTGTTGAGCAGAACCGCCGTCAACGCCGGCGTCACCAGCGGGCCGCCCGAGCCGACCAAGATCATGAGAGCTGACAACACAGCGATCGGAGTCGATGACGGCGGCGAGCCGGCTTAGCACCAGAGTCGGCAGCATGACCGACCCGTACTCGTGCGGCTTCAGGTGACCGCGCAGCTTGTCGGCGATCTCCCAGATGAACGCGACCTTGTTCTCGAACCCTGCCGGTGTGGCCAACGCCGTCCGTTCGATCAATGCCAACGAAAATGCCCCACCAGTCCCGGAGGACGGTGGGGAACTAGTAGCCCATCGTCGCACGCTTCGCGGCCGACTGGCTGACGCCGCAGCTACCGCAGGTCAGGTGTCTGACCAGGGGTTGAGGTACTCAACCCCTGCGCGTTCGAAGTCGCGGGTGTTGCGGGTGACGACCCTCAGGCCACGGGCCAGCGCGATGCCCGCGATCAGTGCGTCGTGCTGGGGCGCTTGGTCTGGTACGTGCAGCGATGCGACGCGGCGGGCGGCGGCGAGATCGAGGAGGAGGATGCGGTCGATCTGCGCCACTTCTACGCCTCGAGACTCATCGCGGCCGGCTGCGACGTCGTCACGGTGCAGCGCGCACTCGGTCACGCGTCGGCGACAACGACGCTGCGGACCTACGCCCACCTGTGGCCGACGGCCGAGGATCGCACCCGCGCCGCTGCCGCCGATCTGATGCGGTCCGCGACCTCAGGCGGGGCCATCGAGATCACGACTGGGCGAAGGCGATGAGGTCGGCGTAGTCGTGCCGGTCGGCGTTGCGTAGCGCGCTGAGGTAGCGCGCCCTGACCTTGCCGGCGGCGATCAGGCTGCCGCTGCCCCAGGGGATCGGGTCGGCTCCGAGGCTGTCGGCGAGCAGGTCCGCGGCGAGCCGGGAGTGTCTGCCATTCCCGTTCGGGTAGGGGTGGATGGACACCAATTGGTGGTGGAATCGGACGGCGAGTTCGAGCGCGGGGTAGGCGAGGTTGGCGCCGTCACCGATCTGGGCGATCACGTTGTCGCACAGCATCTGCAACTCGACCGGGATGCGCACCCAGTCGACGGCGTGAGCAGCCACGCGGCACTGCGACCGCGCGCGGCAAACGCCCAGGTCCGCCCGCGGAGGTTGTTCGCCGACTCGGCCTCGTCGAGCTCGCCACGGGTCGTGAGCCAGTCCAGGCGCAGCCCGGCGAGGTCGTCCTCCGCCAGCGGGGTCGCGCCGGGTGGCTGGTCGCGGAACCTGTCGGTCATGTCTTCCACAGGGCGCGGGAGCGGATCAGCTGTTCGAGGTTGTCCGCGATCGCGTCGTCGTCGACCTCGCCGGGCAACTGGTCCTCAAGGCGCTGACTGTGCGCAGTCGCGCGCACGTGTGTGGCCAGCTGCGCCCGGGCCTGCGTGTCGACGACGGACTGCAGGCTGCCGGAACGGGGGATGAACACGTAGGCCAGGTCGCAATCCATGGCCTCGGCCGCCTTGCGGAGGCTGCTGAGCCTGATCTGACCAGCACGCTCGGACTGTTCGAGCATCGACACCGATTGGTGCGTCGTGCCAAGCCGCGCCGCCAAATCCCCCAGGCTCATACCCAACGCCTGTCGGATGGCGCGGATCCAACCGCTGCGCGGCGGCGTCATCGCGTCCGCTGGCGGCAGTGGCTGTAGTCGTCGATCCAACGCGCGGCGAGCTTCACGCGCGCGGCGCGCGGTATCAGCGGGCGGGCTCGTCATCACAGTCTCCATTGCGTACGAAAAGGCTAAGGTGCAGCTTCTAGTATGCAGTATCGTTAGGATTCTGCAAGCTCTAGTTTGCACTTTGGCATAGAGAGCGCAGTTCAGAGGTTGCAAGTCGAGCGGCGAAGGGATGGGCAGCGGGGACACATCGATGGCCAGAGCTCAAGCCGTGACAAGCGCACGCGGAACGCGGGCCGCGACCTCGCCCGAGAATTCTGCGGAGTTTTTGCGGACTAGAACCCCGAAATAGGCCCTACAGGCCCCATTTTTGCTGGGATTCCGGGGGTCGTCAGACGTTGAACCGGAACTCGACGTAGTTACGCTACCATTCAACCTATGTCGATGACCGTGGCGAGACCGCGCACCCGCAGCCCGGAAACATCTTCGGCCGTACGCTGCGCTGTCTACCTACGCGTGAGCCTCGACGCCACCGGCGAACATCTAGCGGTCGACCGGCAACGTGAGGACTGCCAGCGCATCGCCGCCGCGCGCGGCTGGACAATCGCCGACGAGTATCTCGACAACTCCGTCTCTGCATCGAAACGCAACGGGACGCGCGCCGAGTACGACCGGATGGTCGCCGACTACGAGGCCGGCCGGTTCACCGCCCTCGTCTGCTGGGACCTGGACCGGCTCACCCGCCAGCCGCGCCAGCTTGAGGATTGGATCGAGGCAGCAGAAGACCGCGGGCTATTGCTGGTCACCGCGAACGGTGATGCTGACCTGGCCACCGACGGCGGTCGCATGTTCGCTCGCGTCAAGGTCTCGGTTGCCCGCAGCGAGATCGAGCGCAAGTCGGCCCGACAGAAGCGCGCAGCCGCGCAGCGCGCCGAGCACGGGAAACCGCCAAGCGGCGTGCGCCTCACCGGCTATACGGTCAAGGGCCAGATCAAGCCTGCCGAGGCCGACGTCGTGCGCGCCATGTTCGTTCGGTTCATCGCCGGGGACTCGCTGCGCGGCATCACGCACTGGCTCTCGAAGAACGAACACGCGACGAGACGCGGCGAGGGCTGGTCGCCGTCGTCTGTTCGGACGATGCTGACCAATCCGCGCTATGCGGGCCGCGCGGTGTACTGCGGCGCGACGACCGGCGGCATCGGCAACTGGCGTCCGATCGTCGACAGTGCAACATTCGATGCCGTGCAGACCCGACTCACCGATCCTCGACGGATCACCAACCGCCTCGGCACGGACCGCAGGTACCTCGGGTCTGGGCTTTACCTCTGCGGAGTGTGCGACGCCCCACTCGTCTCGCACTCAGGCAGCCGGTACCGCTGCCGTGCCGGCGGACACATCACCCGCCTAGCGGCGAGCATCGACGCCTTCGTGACGACCGTTATCCGCGCCCGGCTCGCCCGCCCCGACGTCGCCGACTTGCTCGCCGTCCCGAACACGGAGGAATCGAAGCGGCTCGCGGTCGAGATCACCGCTCTCCGGAAGCGGCTCGCCGGCGTCGAGTCCGACTACGACACTGGGCTGATCGACGGACGCCGCTACGCCGTCGCCATCGGGAAAGTACGCGCCCAGCTCGACACGACAGAAACCGCTCGCGCACGCGTCGCTGGCGGGGACGCGCTCAGCGTCGTACTAGCCGCTCCAGACCCTGCGGCCGCGTTCGACGCCGCACCGCTCGGCACCCGTCGAGGCGTCGTTGACGCGCTCGTCGTCGTGAAGCTGCTACCGGCACTGCGAGGCCACAAGTTCGATCCGCGAACTATCTCGGTCGAGTGGAATAGCTGACCGTGACCGTGCTCCCCGGCCTGCGCGGCAGGGTGTTCGACCAGGACCTCGTGCGGATCGAATGGAAGGATCAGCAATGACAGCGCCGTATATGCCGGACATCTTCACGCGGCTCGCGATGGCAGACGACGCGAAGCGACGGGGGCAGCCGGCCCCCTGGCTGGTAGGTGACCCGCTGATTATCGGCGTGTGTGCGAAGGGTCGGCGTATCTTGCGGGTCTGGCCGGACCCGGCCGGATGGGCGCTGCTGATGGAGGGCGGGCGCCGCCTCGTGTCTGCGGAGAAGTGGCTTGAGCGCCAGGCGCCGCTAGAGGACGGCAGTCGGGTCAACGTCGCCGACCTCCGCGCTGGCCGCGCGGTCGCCCCAAGCCTGCGCAGGGTGGGACGCGCGCCGATAATGCTTCCGCACGACTTCGCTGACTGGCCGGCGTTGGGGATTCTGTGTACGCACGGCGAGGGTCACCTCGACGAGGCAGAGCTTGCCCGAGCGGTCGACCGCGCTTGCCGTGCTCGACGCCCGAAGACGCGTCACACCTTTCGCTCGATACCCTGACCTTACCGGTACAAGCGTGCTAATCTGAGGTAGCACGAACTAGACAAGGTGCAAGCGCCGCAAGGCCGGACCCCGGAGGCAAGACGCACGCCGGGAACGTCCCGAAAGGGAACCCCGGCCATGCCTGGAAGTCCCGCACCCGACGTCGCCCACGCCCGCGCCCGCCACGCCGGTTTGTCACGCGGCCGCGCGGCCGATGACCCCGAGGTTATCTGCGCCAAGCGCGACCTCAAGGCCGCGAGACTCGCCGAATATGTCCGGCGAGTCGTCGCGGAAGCACCGCCGCTGACTCCCGACCAACGCGACAGGATCGCCCTACTGCTGCGCGGCGGTCCAGCGTGAATGACAGAAGCCGCCCGGCGAAGGCGGCTCCCGAGGTCATAGCGGCGACCGCCTCTACTATCGCATACGTCGGCGACACTCCGCGCCGGATTTGGCTGCGCCGTGTGAAGGGCTACCGAAAGCCTGCCGGTGCCATCGTCGTCACCCGCTCGTCGAAACGGTGGGGCAACCCGTACCCGGTTGACGACTGCTGGAACAAAGCACACACTCCCGGCCTGCACTGGCACGTGCACGACGGCGCAGAAACGGTCGGCACCTACGTGACGAAACCCGACGCGGTCGCCGTGGCAGTCGACCTGTACCGCGCCGCGATCGACCAGCAGCGCGGGAACGTCCCGACAGTCACCGAGATTCGCCGCGGACTCGCCGGCCGTGACCTGGCGTGCTGGTGCCCACTCGACGGGCAGCCGTGCCACGCGGACGTGCTGCTTGCGATCGCGAACTCTACGTGACCACCCCGGCGTTCGACCGTGTCGTCGCCGCGCTAGAGGCCCACGACTGCACGGTCAAAGGATCGCAGACCCGCGCAAGCGCTCGATGCCCGGCACACGACGACGGCACACCGAGTCTGTCGATGACCGCGACCGAGGGACGCACGCTGCTGCACTGCCACGGCGGATGCGCCACGCCCGACGTCCTCGCAGCGCTCAACCTCACGATGGCCGACCTGTTCGACGAACCGCGCGGCGCGACGTACCGCTACGACAACGGCCGCACGGTGCACCGCACACCGGACAAGAAGTTCCGGCAGGCCAACACCGACAAGCCGCCCGAGCTGTACCGGCTCGCGAAGGTTCGCGCGGCGATCACAGCAGGCCGGCCGGTGTTCGTCGTCGAGGGCGAATCCGACGTCCACGCTCTTGAGGCTGCCGGGGTCACCGCGACGTGCAATCCGATGGGCGCGGGCAAGTGGTCGAAGATCGACCCGTCACCGCTGTACGGCGGCAATATCCTCGTGATCGCCGACCAGGACGAACCCGGCCGGGCGCACGCCGCCAAGGTGTACGCCTCACTGGTCGAACACGCCGACGTCGGCGTGTTCGACCCGAAAGCGGGCAAGGACGCCGCCGACCACATCGCCGCCGGCCACCGCATCGCCGACTTCATCCCGGTCTACGTCGGCAAGCCGATCGCGGTCGGCGACGCGTTCACTACCGAGGTCGAGGGCGAGCTGCACCGGCTCAGAGTCCGCGACGAAGCTACACGCCGGATGCGCGCCGACCACCTCACCACCCTGCCCGAACCGACCCGCCTCGACGCGCTGCTCACCGAACCCGACGACGACCCGCACTGGCGCATCGACGGCTGGTGGCCCACCGGCGGCAAAGCGATGCTGTCCGCCCAATTCAAGGCCGGCAAGTCGACACTGTCCGGCAACACCATCCGCGCCCTCGTCGACGGGACACCGTTCCTCGACCGGCACCCGGTCCGGCAGGCCGGCCGCGTCGTGCTCATCGACAACGAACTCGACCGGCGCACCGTGCGTCGCTGGCTGCGCGAGCAGGGCATCAACAACCAGGACCGCGTCGACGTGTTCACACTGCGCGGCCGCGCCGCCGCGTTCAACATCCTCGACCCCGCGACCCGCGCACGCTGGGCCAAGCTGATCGGCCCCGCCGACGTCCTCGTGCTCGACTGCCTGCGCCCCGCCATGGACGCGCTGCGGCTGTCCGAGGACAAGGACGGCGGCGTGTTCCTCGCCGCCCTCGACGCGCTGCTACTCGAGGCCCGCATCGGCGAAGTCCTCGTCATCCACCACATGGGCCACAACGGCGAACGGGAACGCGGCGACTCGAGGTTCAAGGACTGGCCCGACGCCGCCTGGACGCTCGTGCGCGACAACGGCGACGACACCCCCCGCGCCAGCGCACGGCGCTACCTGCGGGCACTGGGCCGCGACGTCGACCAGGCCGAGACACTGCTCGACTACGACCCGACCACCCGGCGGCTCAGCATCGGCGGCGGCTCACGGCACGACGTCAAGGTCGAGGGCGCCCTCGACGACGTCCTGGGCTGGCTCGAAGAGCAGGACACCGAGCAGTCCGGCCGCGCGATCGAAGGCGGCTTGCGCGCCGGTGAGCATTCGCAGCGGGCGATCCGGTCGGCGGTTAAGCGTGGCATTGAGCAAGGTCTGATCCTCACGTCCGAGGGCGAGCGCAACGCGGTTCTGCACTTCGTCAACCCGTCCAGTGCGGCAGTGCGTCGCAGTGCGTCACCAGTGCGTCAACGCGCTAGTGAGGAGTGCGTCAGTGCGTCTTTAAGAGAAGACGCACTCACTCGACGCACTGACCCGCTCCCAGTGCGTCACCCGACGCACTCAGACACTGACCCCGCGGCCGCCCCCCCGGACCTCGATCACTGCCCGACGTGCGGCGTGGCGACACCGCGCAGCCGCGCCGGCCACGCCAGCCAATGCAATCCCTGCTCGATCGCCGAAGTCGAGGCCCACGACGCGAAGGAATCGCCGTGACCGACTTACCAGAGCAAGGACGCCGACTCGTCCAGATCGACGGCTGGACGGCCGAGCACTGCGACGACGTGATCCACGCCGACGACGACGGCGACGCGCTGACATCGATCGAGTCAATCGAGCAGTTCACGTCACCGTTCGCGGTCCGCGTGTTCCTCGAGCCCGGCACCGACCCGGCGCAAGCTGCGCGGATGCTGCGCAAGATCGCCTCATGGGTCGAGGAAGGTACATCGGCTCTTTTTGGCGACGGGCTGCACGGTCTGCCGCCGGGCTTACGGGACGAGTTGCGGCGCATCTTCAACCCGTCGCCGTGGTGACGAGTAAATCAATCCGCACCGACGATGACAGGACACGACACATGACCGAATCCGACACTGCCGCGCTGGAACTGCTCGCTAGCGCACCCGCCCCGGCGACGCCCCGGTGCGAGGGTCGTTGGGAATGCCCGGAGCGGTGCTGCCCGCCCCAGCCCTGCCAGTATCCGGCCGGGTGGCGGGTGACGTTCGCCTGCGCTACGCCCGCCTGCGGCCACGCTGCACACGTCCTGCTGCTGTGCGGCATCTGCGCCGCCGCCAGCACGGACACCAGGCGGCGGCCTCTATGAAGACACCCGCCGAACAGTTCGCAGACATCCTCAACCAGGCCGTCGCCGGCAGCCGCGAGACGGCCGAGACAGTCACGGCGATCCTCGCCGGCAACGTCGTGGACGGGGTACCGGTCACGAGCGCAACGGTCGGCGCGCTGATGGCAGAGCACGCTGACGTCCTCGAGGCCGCCTACGGGGGTGACGACGGGTGAACTACGACTACACCCGCTACCTGCACGGGCCGCGAGGCGACAGGACCGTCCTCGTGCCGACCGTCGCCGCGAGGTGGATATACGACGCGTGCAAACTCCGCGACCTACCCGCCCGTGCGCGTCTCGACAACCCGAAGATCGGCGCCGTCCTCGTCGCGCTCAGCATGGCCGCGCTCGAAACTTCCTACCGGGGAAACGAAGCAGCGCCGAAGCCGGACATCGCGATTGAATCACCGCAACAACTCAATACACGGACAGCAGCCAGCCGGTTAGGACTCACACCCCGCGCGATTGTGCACGCAATCAGCGACGGGCGGCTCAAAGCCACCAAAGACAGCGAAGGCCGCTGGCGCATAGAGCTATCCGACCTCGAACAATACAACCGATAAGAGGACCATCCCCATGAGTTTGTGGCAGCAGCAGCAGGACGGACCCCAGCCACGCACCACGAATCCGGCGCACGAGCAAGCGATGGTCATTACGGACGCGCATGCCGCGGCGGTCGAGAAGATACGCGCGAACCGCACGCTCAGCCATGAGGGCAGACAGGTTGCAATGGCCCCGGTATATGCGCGAGCCAAGTCCCAGCTCGGTGATCTGCAAGCCCAAACCGAGGCCGACCAAGCGGCACGCGTCGTGACATTGCACCGGCAGGCGTTCGGGGTACCGGCAGACCCGATCGCCGCTATGTCCTATCGGGATGCGCAGGGCAGGGCCGCAGCCATCGACGACCCCAATATGGCAGACCATCTCATGCAGCGAGCGCTGCTGACCGGCGACGAACTCATGGCTAAAGCGCTGGCGCAGCACGCCGCCGACCGCGGTTGGCCGGCCGTCCTGAACCGATACCTCGACGTTCACCCCGAAGCCGCGGCGGCGCTCACCGAACTCGCCAACACGGGCGGCTTACGGTCGTTCGTCGACGTCGCGCACTACTTTCTGCCGAAGCCCATCGAACTCGCGGCCATGCAAGATCATCAAATAGCCGCGCTAGCAGCGCAGCAACAGGGCACCTGATCCTGCGCGTCGGCGACGACTTGGTCACGAGACCGGGCAGGTACCGATAGCTTCGGGACACTTGGCCCAGAGCTATCCCACCCCCAGGGAGGGAACTCCGATGCCTCAACCCCCAGGACCGACACGTATAGCGGGTCGGCATTTGCGTGCTCAATGGCCCGGCTTTGGGGTGGGGCTTGATGGCTGATGTGCCGTGCCCTAAGGGCCTCGACGCGGCCGGGCGCGTGCTGTGGCGGCGCATTTCGCGCGCCTATGAGCTGCGCGCGGATGAACTCACTGTGCTTGAGCAGGCGTCGCGCAGCGCCGACACCATCGCCCGGCTCGACGCGGCGTTGGTTGGTGCGCCGTTGACGGTGCCCGGTTCGGCGGGCCAGCTACGGGAGCACCCGCTGATAGCCGAGGTACGTCAGCAACGGGTGCTGATCGCCCGGCTGCTGCACCAGTTGCGGCTACCGGAGGCCGACGATCTCGCCCGGCTGCACGCGGGTGAACGTTCGACTAAGGCTCGTAAGGCCGCGCGGGCGAGGTGGGGCGAGCCGAGTGGCGCGTAGGCGTGGCTGTCGATTGGCGCTGTAAGTCCGCTCACGTGCGAGTTCTCAGGACTCGACAAGCGAATCTAACGCTTCGGCCATCTGCGCCAACGCCAAGAGGATCACGGCTGTGATGATCGTGGACGCGCAGGTCGCGATGCCGACCCCCATCTCGGAGCGCTCCGTCGCAAGACACAACGACCCGAGAGCAGTGGTCGAGCAGTTCGACGGGGACGTGTGCAGTATCAACAGCGTCCCGGTGATCATCCCAGCAACGAGGACGACGATTCCGACCACCCGCAATGCAACCGTCCAGAACCGCAGTCGCGTCATGTCGGCTGAGCCTAGACAGACCCCGGCGGATCGGTCCATAAGCTGCTTGCCTTTGCAAGGCGGGCGAGGGTTTAGGGGTTCGGTCGCCCCTGGCAAGATGGCGCGGCATTCGTAACCGGTGACTGCGAATGGAGTTCCCGCGTGGACCTTTCAATCTCGGCGTGCCGGCCGATTGCAGCCGCTCGCTGGGTCACACCGCGTGGCGCCGCTCTAGCAGGCGGGTGCGCAGGGAATGGTTCCAGGTCATGCGGTGCCGTCCCTTTAGCGTGGCACGGGCGTGGCCGGTCCGCGCTCAGCGCCCATCATCGGCGAACGGGCATGATTTCGATGGCCCGCCGATCATCGCGATTCGTCCGTCAAACGGGCTGTGCAGGTCGGGCAGAAGATCACACGCGTCCGCGGGGAAATGCTCGACCGCTTTCTGCATGCCCACACTCTCGACGCTCCCGGAACGTGTGGCGATTGCCGTCCGTCACCGGACGAACGTCGCCTGACCGGACAGATCCTTCGCAACGACGGCAGCAGCGGACTTCTGCGCTGGCTGCGACGCGGGCCTAACCGGGTGGTATGCCTCGTCTAACAAACCAGCCGCGTCGTTCGTCAACTGCATTTGCAGCACCGACTTCGCAGCAGACTGACCAGGGTCGGCGAGGAAGGCGCACCATGCCGACCCGTGGGCATACCACGTCGGGGCATCGACCAGTTCAGCGGACAGCACCGCAGCGGACGCGACAGTCCAACTGTCGATGACGACAACGTGCCCGGCAAGTGTGCAGCTCGCCGTCGATGACAGCGCCCGCCCGCCCGCACCGACCGAGCCAGCCCTGATGCCGCTGCAACCCTTGATATGGGTTGCAATCTCTGCCGCGTCCGCCCCAACCGCTGCGCGGTAGGCGGGCACCACCCTGGTCGAGGTAGATGGAGCGGCGGTCTTCCCACCGCTTGAGCACCCGGCCAGCAGCGCAACCGCAGCGGCCCCGACGATCAGTATTCTCATGCCCGCAGCGTAAATCGATCCGGTCTGCATGGGCTATCCTCCGGGCGGCTCCGGCGAGAACACCTGCGGGCAAAGATTCGGTCATCGCGCTGTCTCGGCAGCGACACCGATCCTGCCGGGCGTGCGCGGAGACCGGGCGCGGGTGTGTCGCCGGCAGCAGCGCGGTCATCGCCGCGATCACCCACCGCGAGCAGAACTGGCGAGGGTTGCGGGCATCGATTACGGGCGAGTTCGCGACGCCGGAACCTGCCAGCGCAGCGGATCGCCACCCGAGTCTCGGGGCTGCCGCCCAACCCGGGTTGATCGATGCGAGACCGTCACCTCGACTGGCACCCGGTCACGCCTGATCCGCCGCGTCGTGAAGATGTAGAGGCGACCCACGGGCGGGGTGTGCCATCACTGCCAAGGTATTGGCTTTTTACCTGCATCCCGGAATCTATTGACATCCGCCCAAAAAGGGTGTACGAGGTTGGCTGACGACCGGGAACGTCTGGCAACACCGACTCTCTGTGTGAGAGGGCGGTCCACGGGCCGTGGCCGACTTGGGAACGAGGTTGTCGAAACCCGCCAGATGTGTCAGGCCGGATCGCGAGGGAATCTCAACCCTCGGATCACCGGGAGGCTGCACCGCACGGGGCAGTCATACACAAGGGAAGGTGTTCCCATGGCCAGACGGAAGGTTGCGATCACTGCCCTGACCACCGCGGCGGTTCTCGCCACATTGACATCGGCGCATGCAGCGACAACTACAACGCCGGCCGCACCGCTGCACACGGCGCACGTGAGCGCCGTCATTCCGTTCTCCGTGAATCCGACAGGCGTTGGGTTTGCCTACCGTGCGGCGTGGGCGACGCTCGACGCGGCCGCTGTCGCCCGCATCGATCCGCTCACGAACACCGTGACCGCGACCATTCCTGTCGGAAATTTCCCGGTTCGAGCTGTGGGAGGGTTCGGAGGAGTCTGGGTCAGCAACTGCGGCGACGGCACCGTCTCGCGAATTGATCCGACGACGAACCATGTGGTGGCGACGATCGCCACCGGTAGCTGCCCCTTCGACCTCGGCACCCTCGCTGGTTCGGTCTGGGTCGTTAACGCCGACAACCACGTCTCGCGCATCGACCCGGTCACCAACCGAGTTGTTGCCACCATCCACGTGCCACTTGCGCTGTGCCCGGATCCGTTCTGCTATGACTTCCGGGGACTCGGAATCGGCGCTGGGGCAGTGTGGGTCACCACGCACCGCAGCACGGTAGTCCGTATCGACCCGGCCGCCAACCGCGTCACTGCGACCGTTCACATCGGACGATGTTGCTTCTCCCTGCGCGGAGTAGCCGTGGGATTTGGGTCCGTGTGGGCGTCGGTGGACGGGTTAGGCAACAAAATCGCCCGCATCAATCTGCGCACCCTGAAGGTCACCAAGCTGCTCCGCTCAGCGCAGATCAATCCCGGCGAAATAGTCATTTCTCACGATCTCGTCTGGGTCGGCCACGACTTCGCGCCACATTCCGTCATCGAGGCCATCAACCCATCCACAAATCGAGCAGCAGCTGAAGTCCAGGTAGACGACTTCGCAGGATCAGTCGCAGTCGGCGCCGGCACCATCTGGACCAACAGCTACAACGCCATGAAGGTCTTCCGCATCAGCCCCAGCTAAGCCCAAATCCACAGCCGTCGCGGGTCGAGGTGCTCCCCGGGGTGACACGACGGTCGCCATCCAGTCGAAACGCCAGTCGCGCGGCGCATCGTCCGCGTTGAGCTAGCCGCCGCCGTCAAGCGGTGGTGCCCGCTGGTAGGTGGACTTACGGCGCCAACCGACAGCCGCGCCCGGAGTCGGCCCCCCTCCCTGTCGACCAAGCAGGCGCGGCCCCCCATAAGTACCGACCCAGCCGAGGCGGCCACGCCGGCGGCCATCTGCGCGAGGCGTTCACTGCGCTCGTCGAGGAAGGGGAGCTGCCCTAACTCAAGCGGCGGCGCTGGTGCGACGACGACGGACTCGGGGCGGGGTCGAATTGGACCGTGCCCGGCGCGTCAACGGGCCGAGCCGCACCCGTCCGCGTGCTGCATGTGAATCCTGCGACCTGCGCACTGACTTGCTAGATTGTTCGCTCGCATGTTCTAATGCATGTATGCTGACTCGCCGTACAGGGAACGGCCCCGAGAACGTCGAGGTGATGCCGACGCACTGTCCGTGCGGCGCGGCCTACCTGCCGGACAACGTGCTGATCGCGCACCTACCGTGCTCGTGTGCCGGTACACGCGGACATCGCAGCTACACCTGCAACACATGCGGGCTGATCGTGTATGAGCCACCGCACAACAGCGGCGCCGACGTGCTCACTGGCCGGTGGGACGGGTAACAACAAAACGGTGCCGCACAAGGACCGCTCCCGAATGCCAAACAAACTGCTACCGAACACGCCTGCCGCCACGGCGGGCGTGCTCGATCACGCGTAAACCCTCCCCGAGATCGCGAGGCTTCTCGACTAGCCGGTTCGGCCCCCTGCTGCACCACGACCGAGGTCCAAGGACGATATTGGAGGCGGCGGTCGCATCCGAGACGGCGGCGTTATAAGGCGTCGTCACCAGCGACGGTGCCGATCCCGAGCAGAGACTGTTGATTTTCACGACGTCGTCGCTGTACTGCCGTGCCCGGTCAGTCGCCGTCGCCCGGGACCTCGCGCCCTCGGTGAAGCTGCTCGACCAACCTTCGGCGACTTCGACCAGCAGGCGATCCGTGTCGTGGCCCGCTACGACGCCGCCCCACTCAACGCCGAGGCCGTGGTGATCCTCAAGGGCATCACCGTCTGTTGATGTTCTTCTCAGCGGTCGACGGCGGTGACGTTGCCGCGTTCCTCGGCTAGTCCAGCGACGCGGCGTTCGACGCCCTCGCCGACCAGCAAGTCGGGATCGTGACCGCGATGGCCCGCACCTACACCTGCAGGCAAAGGGTTCCACCCTGGTGACCAGCGAACCCGGCCGAGGACGTCGCCGCCGTCATCACCACCGCCAACCCGCGCGGCCGGTCGCCAACCCCAAAAGCTCGACACCACGATCGGCGGCGTCAGCGTCCGGGGCCGGTTCGCCGGCTGGTCCCAAGCCGAGACGTTCGTCCTCAATGCCTACCGCCCGGCGGCGGACGGCGGCAGGAACACCCGGTAGCGGCTGGACACTTTGGTCTCGGCCGGCCACGGTCTCGGACGAGCCGAGGGGCGCACCTCGCCGGGGTAGTCGGTCGTGGTGTCGCCGTAGATGTCGTTTCCGTAGGCGTCGCGGCCGATGACGGTGCGGACGGTGACGCCGACGCGGCCGTGAAAGATCACGCGGCGAGCCGGCGCGGTCACCCCGACCGGGGCCGTAACCTGGCTCGGCGACTCCTACCAGATCGACGGCGACGTTGAACGGCACGCTCCGTGCAAGGCCGGCTGCACCACCTCGAACTGATCGCCAAGCGCACCACCGGTAGACAACGGACTCCGGGGCGAGCCACGGCACGGCGGCGCACCGGAAACACCCGCGGTCCCCAGGCTGCTCTGATTGGCCGGGGGACCGCGCCCTACGTCCTAGATGTTGGTCCGAAGCGGAACGCCACCAGATCGCCGTTCGCGGCCCCGACTCGCTATGTCTTCGCTGATCTGGTCGTCCTCGCAGGGTGCCATTCCATCCGCACATCCGGCTCGTCTTCCTCGTTGCGCGAACCGTCGGTCCGTTGCGTCTCCTGAAAGCCGTGTCGCCGGTAGAACTGAATCGCCGTCGCGTTCACCTGAAAGGTCCAGAGACCCAGACCGCCAGGACGACGTGACTTCGCATGGGTAATGCACAAGCCGCCGAGCCCCTGCCCGCGGCGATCGGGGTCGAGGTAGAGCTGATCGATGTCACTGTCGACGATCGACATCATGCCCGCTACCTCCTCGTCCACGGTGATGATCCAGGTCTCCTGTTGAGCGATGACGACCTCCCGAATCCACCGACGCACCTCAGCGTCCGAGTGGGTGACTCGAACGGTCGGCAAGGCTGCCGCGAAGGATCTCAACCACACGTCGGAGATGGCATCGGCGTCCCTCAATCGGGCTCGACGCACGTTTGGCGGTGCCGCCGATCGGCCCACTTCGACCCTAAGATTTCTGGTTGCCTGATGTCGCTTGAAAGCGGAACTCCACCACGTCTCCGTCGGTACTCGTCACCTCAAACCCATCGCCCGCGACCCAGACCCTCGACGGAGTAGAACAGATCTTCGCCCCTGAAGTTATCGGAGTCAGACGAATGCGTCTCAAGCTGATTGCGCACAATCGCTTGCCACGACTGAGGCAATGGGCTGCGCCGCTTTGCGACCTCAGAATAGATCGCAGACAGGGATCCCTTGCCGCCGAGCGCGCGCAGGGCGTCCACGATGTCGGCTACCCACGGCCTCATGTAGCCAAGATAGTCCGAAGCCGTTGGGTACGAAGGCTACGACTTCTGATTGCCTGACGTTGCTTGGAAGCGGAACTCCACCACGTCGCCGTCCGCCATCACGTAGTCCTTACCTTCGATGCGCACCCGTCCGCGCGCTTTCGCCTCGCTCATGGATCCGGCATCCACCAAATCCTGGTACGAGACCACTTCGGCCTTGATGAAACCACGTTCGAAATCCGTGTGGATGACACCTGCCGCCTGAGGCGCGGTCGCGCCGACCGGGATCGTCCACGCTCGCGATTCCTTCGGCCCGGCGGTGAGGTAGGTCTGCAGGCCGAGCGTCGCGAATCCGACCCGGGCGAGCTGGTCGATCCCGGACTCCTCCTGGCCCATCGACTGCAGCAGCTCTAACGCCTCGGCGTCGTCGAGTTCGATCAGTTCGGCTTCAGTCTTCGCGTCCAGGAAGATCGCGTCGGCGGGCGCAACAAGGGCACGCAGCTCGTCCGCGAACGAGGTATTCGCGATTTCCTCCGGATCGACGTTGAAGGCGTAGAGGAACGGCTTGGCGGTCATCAGGTGCAGTTCGCGCAGCACGCCCCGGTCGAGCTTGGAACCGTAGATCGTCTTGCCAGTCTGCAGAAGCTCGCGCGCCTGCTCGGCGGCGACGATGAGCTCGGCACGGCTTTTCTGCAGCCGCGCTTCTTTGTGCAGCCGGGGCAACGCGTTCTCGATCGTTTGCAGATCGGCCAGGATCAGCTCGGTGTTGATGGTCTCGATGTCGTTGGCAGGAGAGACCTTACCGTCGACATGTACCACGTTCGGATCGCTGAACGCGCGAATCACCTGGCAGATCGCGTCGGCCTCACGAATGTTGGCGAGGAATTTGTTCCCTAGGCCCTCCCCCGTGCTTGCCCCTCGCACGATTCCGGCGATGTCGACGAAAGACACCGTGGCAGGGACGGTCTTGGCCGAGTTGAACAGCCTGGCGAGCACCGCCAGGCGGGGCTCCGGAACGCCGACCACGCCGACGTTCGGGTCAATCGTTGCGAAGGGGTAGTTGGCCGCGAGGACGTCGTTCTTGGTCAGCGCGTTGAACAGGGTGGACTTGCCCACATTGGGCAGGCCGACAATGCCGATGGTCAGGCTCACGGGCCACCAGCCTACGGGGACACAGACGACGACCCTCCGGCTCGCTCGGCAGAAACTGTCGTAGGCCCGTGTGACGATCTCGGACATGCAATTGCTGAGCGTCCTCGCCGCCCTCGCCGCCGGCGTCGTGCTCGGCTGGTTGCTCGCCGGCGCAGTACGCGATCGGACAGGCGCCGCATTGCGCGACACCATCGGCGCCGAAGCAGCCGACGCGCTCGAACGTGTCCAGCAGCAGCTGGTGAGCCTGGAACGAGGCCGTGTCGGATCCGATGCGACGCTTCGTGAACAGGTGCGCGCGATGGCCGAGACCTCGGAGCATCTACGTAGCGAAACGGCTCAACTGGTAACCGCGCTGCGGGCCCCGCAGGTCCGCGGCCGGTGGGGCGAGATGCAGCTCGAAAGAGTCATCGAAGCATCCGGGCTCACCGAGCACGTCGATTTCGTCACGCAGCCAAGCGCATCTGCTGACGGGTCGGTGCAACGCCCCGATCTCGTGGTGCATCTGACCGATGGCAAGCAGGTGGTCATCGACTCGAAGGTGGCCTTCAGCGCATACCTGGAAGCAATGGAGGCACGCGACGAGTCGGCTCGTACCGCGCGACTGCGGGCCCATGCCCGGCAGTTGCGTGCGCATGTCGACGCCCTCTCGGCTAAGTCCTACTGGCAGCGGTTTGTGCCGACCCCGGAATTTGTTGTCTGTTTCGTCCCCGCCGACGCCTTCCTCGACGCCGCCTTGCGCGAAGACGCGACTCTGCTGGAACACGCCTTCGCCCGCGACGTCGTGCTCGCTACGCCGTCCACCCTGGTCGCCCTGTTGCGCACGATCGCCTACAGCTGGCGGCAGCAAGCTGTCAACGACAACACCGACGCCGTACTCGAGCTCGGCCGCGACCTGTACCGGCGACTGGCGACGATGGGCGCGCACGTCGACAAACTCGGACGGAGCCTCGGTGCCGCGGTCGCCGCTTACAACGACACCGTCGGTTCTCTGGAACATCGTGTCCTGAGCACAGCGAGGCAGATGCACGACCTCGGTGCGGTTCCGCCGTCGAGCCGGCTCGAGGCTGCCCGGCCGCTACGCGAGGCGGTCGCGCGGACGATGACTGCGCCCGAGCTGACCGATCCGCGCGTCGTCGCCCTGCCGCGCTCCACAGAGCGGCTGGACGAACGAGAGGAGGGCGCCTGAACAGAGGGCCGGGCACACCGGGAGGCCGGGCTCTGGCACTTCCGACAGCTCGCCTGAGCGTCGCGCGCGCCCCGTGCGCCTTCCCGCAACGTTCGCAGTACCGTTGCGGCAACGAGACCCACTCCGCGCGGACCGTGCTATGGCCGCTCACGTGGGTGGGTAGGCAAGCAAGCAAGCGTGATCGGGCTTGGCCAATGGGCCAAGCGCGGGTCCGATTACCGCGTGCGACGGGCGAGAGGACAACGGTGGCAGACGCGACGGGCGCGTACGAGCCTCGCCCGGACGACGATTGGGGTCCGGCGACCCCTGTCCGTTCGACCAGCGCCGGCTCTCGACGCGAGCCGCCGCCGTCCGCGCGGCGCTCGCAGGTGCGCCCAGCCGATGGGTGGAGTGACGTTCGGTCCTCGGGTGGGTCTCGGCAGGAGCCGGGACGAGCAGACTCAGCGGTCTCGTCGTACCGATCGGCACCCGCTCCGCCTCCACGCGGGTCGCCCGGTGCGGCGCATGGCTCGGCCTGGGACCGGCTCGCCGGCGTCGGCGACCCGGACAGCGCCGGCGTCCCCGAGCGCGGCTTGGCGGGCTGGGCCGCGCTGCTCGTGCTCGTCGGCATCGCCGGGATCGGCGGGCTGATCGACATGCTGAGCGGGACCCACGTCCGCGGGGGGTTCAACGTCGGCATCGTGATCGCCTCGGTTGTGGCAATCGTGCTCGTGCGCCGATCCGCGATGTTCCCGGTTGTCGTCGCGCCCCCGATCGTCTACTCGCTGGCCTCGGGGCTGATGCTCTACGTGCGCTCGAACGGGCTCAACGACCGGCGCGTCCTGATCGACTCCGCCGCCAACTGGCTGGTGTACGGCTTCCCGGCGGTGGCGGCTGCCACCGCCGCCGTCTTGATCATCGCCGGCGTCCGCATGATCACGCGGCGCTAGTCAGCGCCGCCGCCCAGCGGCTGGCAATTCGGGCACCAGAACAGGTTGCGCCCGACCATCACTTCAGTCCGAATCTCGGTGCCGCAGACCCGGCACGGCTCGCCGGTGCGCCGATAGACGTACACCGCATCGGTGCGGGTCAGGGGCCCACGTCGGCGTGGACGGTCCTCGGTGCGCACGGTTACGATGCGCCCAGTGCGAACGCCGGCGGCCATCAACTGCATCAGATCGGCCCACATCGCCGCCCAGCGTGTCAACCCAAGGGAGAGTCCGGGCAGGAACGGGTCGATGTTGTGCCGGAACAACAGTTCAGCGCGGTACACGTTGCCGATCCCGGCAACGACTTTCTGGTCCATCAGCAAGGCGCCCACCGCAGTTCGTGACCGGGCGAGGCGAGCCGCGGCGAGTGCGGGGTCGGCGTCGCGGCGCAACGGGTCGGGACCCAGGCGAGCCAGTAGCGCCCGCATCTCGCCGGGCTCGTAGAGTTCGCAGGCCGTGGCGCCGCGCAAGTCGCTCCACTGGTCATTGCCGATCAACCGCAGCCGCAGCGCACCCCGCGGTGCGGGTGGCTCGCCGACGCCGTTGGTGAACTTGCCGTAGAGGCCGAGGTGAACGTGCAGCCGCGGCCCGCCGACGAAGTGATACAGGAGGTGCTTGCCGTAGGCCTCGACGCGGCGCAGCTTGCGTCCGTCGATCAGAGCGGCCCCGTCGACGAAGCGGCCCTGGGGGCTCGCTGCGTGCACTGTGTGCCCGCCAAATTGCTTCTGGTGCTGGCGGGCGAGGCGATGGATCGTATGGCCCTCGGGCACTTACGGCGCCGAGGACTGCGCGGGCGCAGCGACCGAGCGCAACTCGCGCCGAAGCTCCTGCGGCAGCGCGAAGCTCAGCCGTTCCTCGGTGTGGCTGACCTCCTCCAGATCGCCGTAACCGCGCGCGGCGAGCCAGTCGAGGACCTCGCGCACAAGCACCTCGGGTACCGAGGCGCCGGACGAGAGCCCGACCGAGGTCACCCCCGCCAGCCACGCCTCGTCGATCGCGGCCGCGTTCTCGACCAGGTACGCCGCTGCGGCGCCAGCCGCTGACGCGACCTCCACCATGCGCACCGAGTTCGAGGAGTTGCCCGACCCCACGACGAGGAACAGCTCGACCGACGGCGCGATCGTCTTGACGGCCGCCTGCCGGTTCTGCGTCGCGTAGCAGATGTCGTCGGACGGCGGCGCCTGCAGTTGCGGGAATCGTTGCCGCAGCGCGTCCACGGTCTGCATGGTTTCGTCGACCGACAGGGTCGTCTGCGAGAGCCATACGACCCGCCCGGGATCGCGCACCTCGATGGAGTCGACCGCGGCCGGGCCGTCGACGAGGGTGACCCGGTCGGGCGCCTCGCCGCTGGTTCCGACGACCTCCTCGTGTCCCTCGTGACCGATCAACAGGATGTCGTAATCGTCCTTGGCGAAGCGACGCACCTCATGGTGCACCTTGGTCACCAGCGGGCAGGTCGCGTCGATCGCCCGCAGCCCGCGCTCGGCAGCCTGCTCATGCACCTCGGGTGCGACACCGTGGGCGGAGAACACCACGATCGAGCCTTCGGGCACCTCGCTGTTCTCCTCGACGAACACCGCTCCGCGCGCTTCCAGGGCCTGCACGACGTGCAGATTGTGCACGATCTGCTTGCGGACGTAGACGGGCGCACCGTAGTGGTCGAGGGCCTGCTCAACGGTCTGGACGGCCCGATCCACGCCGGCGCAGTAGCCGCGCGGTTTGGCAAGCAGGACTCGTCCGCGCGAGGGAGTTTGCGGGGGAGTTTCTGTGGAGGTCACGCCTGCCCATGGTACGGATCGGGTCGATACGGCACGCTGGTGTTATGCCGCAACTGCCCAGCCCCTTCCGCGCAGCTCTCGGCGTCATCTCTTTGGCACGTGACACGATCCGCGACTTGCCCGACAAGGCGATCGAACTGCCGATGCTCGCGGTGAGCACCGCGCTGCAGATGTCGTTGCGCGCCCAACAGCGCTACGCCGCACTCACCGCCCGCGGTGATGACCTGCTGTCGGGTCAGCGCCCGACCGATGAGCCGCCGCCATGGGCGCGCTTCGATGATCCGGTCGAGGAGTCCTCTTTGGAAGGGGCGGCGCTGCGCGCGAGCAAGACGGTGCGAGCGCCCCGCACCGGCGCGCCGTCTGCGTTCGACGAGGTCGACGACAGCGACGACAGCGACCCCGACATCTCCGACGTCCACCAGACCGAGGACTAGCAGCGTTGCCGAAGCTGGAATCCTCGCCCGAGTCGCCGGTCGCGCTGCGGGTCGTCGCGCTCAAAATCGGCGAGTGGATCGCCCGGCTGGGCGAGGTGTGGGTGGAGGGCCAGATCGCGCAGCTCAACCGCCGTCCCGGCGTTTCGACCCAGTTCCTCACGCTGCGCGACACCGACGCCAACATCTCGCTGACGGTGACCTGCCCGCGCGCCATCCTGGGCGACACGATCGGCGAGGGTTCCCGCGTCGTGCTCCGGGCGCGTCCGGATTTCTATCTCGAGCGCGGGTCGCTCAGCCTGCGCGCCACCGACATCCGCCAGGTCGGGCTCGGCGAACTGCTGGCCCGACTCGAGCAACTCAAGCGCCTGCTCTCGGCCGAGGGGCTGTTCGCGGCCGATCGCAAACGCCGGCTCCCGTTCCTGCCGCGCACCATCGGCCTGATCACGGGCCGCTCTAGCGCGGCCGAACGCGACGTGGTCGAGAACGTCCACCGGCGCCTGCCCGGCGCGCGTTTTCGGATCGAGAACGTGCCCATGCAGGGCACCTCCGCGGTCAGCGAGGTGGTGTGCGCGCTGCAGCGCCTCGACGCCGACGAGACCGTCGACGTCATCGTCATCGCCCGTGGCGGCGGCAGCGTCGAAGACCTGCTGCCGTTCAGCAACGAGACCATGGTCCGAGCCGTATCAGCGACCACGACGCCGGTGGTCAGCGCCATCGGGCACGAGTCCGATGTGCCGCTGCTCGATCACGTCGCGGACCTCGCGGCGTCCACCCCGACCGATGCGGCCAAGCGGATCGTCCCCGATCTCGCCGACGAGCTACGCCTCGTCGACGAACTTCGCGTGCGGGCCCGAGACAGCGTGCGGCGCCGCGTCGCTCGGGAGGCGGAGCTGATGGCCGGCCTGCCCGAGCGGATGCTGGCAGCCGTAGGTGGTCGCCTCGAGCGCGAGCGCGCGGACACGCTGGCCCTGCGCGAACGCAGTCGGCGCCGCGTCTGGGGACTGCTGGATACCGCCCACGCCGACCTCGAGCACGTCCGGGCCCGGGTGCGCAGCCTGTCGCCACAGGCCACCCTCGATCGCGGGTATGCAGTGGTCCGCCGTCCGGACGGCACGGTCGTCCGCGACGCCGACGACGCTGTCGGCGAACTGCGCATCCGGGTGGCTCGAGGGGAGTTCGATGCGCGCGTCTCGTGACTCTTCCCGGCGCGGGTAAGGTCGGGCGGCGTGACGGAGCCCAGCTACGAGGCCGCACGCGCGGAACTGCGCGACGTGGTCGCCAAGCTCGAGTCGGGTGCGCAGTCCCTGGAGGAATCGCTCGTGCTGTGGGAGCGCGGGGAACACCTCGCCGACATCTGCCAGAAGTGGCTCGACGGCGCCAGCGCCCGCATCGCCGAACACGACGCACGTACGAGCTGACCTGGCACCGGCTCGCTACAGCGGCGTCGGCGCCGGTTCGGGGCGCCGCAGGTACATCGCGGCGATGGCGGCGAGTAGCAGCGCGGCACCGATCAGGCCCGGCGTACCCAGCGCCTCATGCAGGACGAGCGCGGCGAGCAGCGCCGCAGTGAGCGGTTCGATCAGCGTCAGCACGCCGGCGGACTCCGAGGAGATCGAGCGCAGGCCCACGTAGAAGAGACCGTATGCCAGCACGGTCGGCACGACGCCGATGTAGACCAGCCAACCGGCGGCGACGCCGTCGGACGGCCAGAACAGGCCCACCGCTAGCGCGAGCGGTAGCAGCACTGCCGCTCCCACCGCGCTGGTCACTCCGGTCAGCAGCAGCGGGTCGCCGCCACGGGCCAGGCGCCGGTTCAGCACCGTGCCGGCTGCGTAACCCAAGCCGCTGCCTACCGAGGCGAGCAGCCCGGTCAGGGGATGGGCTGCATGGGCAGTGGCGCCCGGATGCAGCGAGACCAGCGCCAGCCCGGCGACTGCGGCACTGAGCGTGGCGAGCGCTGCCGGGCGGGGAACCCGACGGCGAGCGATGGCGCCCGCGAGCGTGATGGCGACCGGCGCGACTGCCAGACTTACCAGCGTGGACACGCTCACTCCGACGTCCTGCACCCCGACGAAGTACAGGGCCTGGTAACCGCCCAGGCCGGCCCCGGCGAGTACGAGCAGCCAGCGGTGCTGTGCGAACGCGGCGCGGGCGCGGCGCGCGCCTGAACGTCCGAACAACACCAGCACCACGAGCGCCGCGATCACCAGCCGTAGGCAGCCGATCGCAACGGCGTCCAATCCCGAGCGGTCGTGCACGATCTGCACGGCTACGCCGGTCGTTCCCCACAGCAGGGCGCCCGCGCTGACCGCGAGCAGCCCGGTGCGCGAACGCAGCCGAGCGCTCAGAACCCGACGAAACACCGGACGACAAGTGTGGTCACGCCCGCGAGACTAACCGGGTCGCTGCCACCCATCCGAGGGTCGGAGTCTGAAATGATGACAAGCACACCCGTGCCGAGAGGAACACCGCATGTCTGACGGACCCCCCGACACCCAGTACGTCGTCCCACCCGCGCTCGCTGTTGCCCGCAAGGCACCTGATCGCAACCTTGCGCTGGAACTCGTCCGCGTGACCGAGGCCGCCGCGATGGCGGCCGGACGATGGGTGGGGCGAGGGGACAAGAACGGTGGCGACGGCGCGGCAGTCGACGCCATGCGCGCGCTCATCGGCACCGTATCGATGCACGGCGTCGTCGTCATCGGTGAGGGCGAGAAGGACGAGGCGCCGATGCTCTACAACGGTGAGGAGGTCGGCGACGGGACCGGTCCACGCTGCGACGTCGCTGTCGACCCGGTCGACGGCACGACCCTGATGGCGAAGGGCATGTCCAACGCAGTGTCGGTGATCGCGGTGTCCGAACGTGGCACCATGTTCGACCCGTCCGCCGTGTTCTACATGGACAAGATCGCCGCGGGTGCGGAAGCCGCCGATGTCATCGACATCACGGCACCCGTGGCCGAAAACATCAATCGGGTCGCCAAGGCCAAGCACGGCCATCCTGAGGACGTCACCGTGTGCATCCTGGATCGGCCCCGGCATCAGAAGTTGGTGCGCGAGGTTCGTGAGGCAGGCGCGCGAATCCGGTTCATCAGCGACGGGGACGTTGCGGGCGCGATCTCAGCGGCTCGTCCGGGTACCGGGGTGGACCTGCTGCTCGGCATCGGCGGCACGCCCGAGGGGATCATCGCCGCCGCAGCCCTGCGCTGCCTCGGAGGTGCAATGCAGGCCAAACTCTGGCCCCGCGACGAGGCGGAACGGGAAAAGGCCACTGCCGCCGGGCACGACCTCGACCGCGTGCTCGTCACCGAGGACCTCGTCCGAGGCGAGGATCTTTTCTTCTGTGCTACCGGGATCACCGATGGCGACCTGCTGCGCGGCGTGCGGTATTACGCAGATTCGGTGTCCACGCAATCGATCGTGATGCGCTCCAAGTCCGGAACGATCCGCGAGATCGATTCGCTGCACCAGCTCGGCAAGCTGCGGGCGTACTCAGCAGTGGACTTCGACCGGCACTGACACCGGACCTGAAATCGGCACCGAGACCGACTCGGGACGCAACTCGGCACGGGAACGTGCGGATTCGTTGCCGAAGAGCCGGCCGGTCGGTCCGTTTCGCGCGAGCAATACCGACGGCGGGCCGAGCTCGACTACTCGGCCTCGGTCCAGGCACCACACCACGTCGGCACGTTCCACCAGTTCGCGGCGATGCGTGACTACCAAGGCGGTCCCTTTGTGATCAGCCAGCACCCGATCGACGACCTCTGCCGCACCGGAGTCCAGATGCGCTTCGGCCTCGTCCAGCAGGAGCAGGCGCGGTCGACCCAAAGCAGCGCGGGCCACGCTGATCCGGGCCCGCTGGCCCGCCGACAACCGCGACCCGGCGCCGCCGACCTCGGTGTCCCAGCCATCGGGCAGTGTGGCCACCAGCTCGTCCAGCCCGCACAGCGCGCTGACCCGAGCAATTTCCGCCTCGCTTGCGCCCGGCCGACGATAGAGGACGTTGCGGGCGACCGTGCCACGCATCAAGGGGAGATCCGCTCCCGCCATGCCGATCGCGGCGCGGACCGAAGCCAGCCTCCGGCTGCGCAGATCCTGGCCGTCCAGTCGGACCGCGCCAGCATCCGGATCCACCAACCGACCTGCGAGCGACATGAGGCTGCTCTTACCGGCACCGTTGGTGCCCACGACGGCAATCGTTTCGCCGGATTCGGCGCGCAGCGTGATATCGCTCAGCGCAGCGTCCAGGCCGATCCCGTCGAACTCCAGACAGCCGGGCCCCACGATCAGATCGGGCGTCCCCGCCGGATCCGGCAGCGTGGGTAGCGCCAAGAATCGCAGCGCCGCCGCACGGGCGACGCGGGCGTCGGATGCGTATTCGGTGACTCGTCCGAGATCGCGTACGCGCCCAGCGAGCATGCCGACGATGGTCACCGCGCCGAGCACGGTGGCTGCGGACGTACGCCCGGCCTGGACCTCGACCGCACCGACCACGACGACAGCAACGGTCGCCAATCCGGACGTCGCCTCCGCGACAGCACGGCACACCCCGGCTGCGCGGGCTCGTTCGATCATGGCCTCGGACACTTTGGTGCTGAGGCGGCTGACTCGCCGATGCTCGCGGCGCTGCTGACCGGCGGCCTGCAGTACCCCGATCTGGGTGAGCCGTTCGACAACTTCACCGGTCAATTTCGCCCTACTGCTGCGGGCCGCGCGGCTGGAGGACATCAGTCGCGGACTGGTCCGCAAGGTCGCGACCGAGCCCACCGCGAGCACCGTCGAGACTGCGATGCCGATACCCGGGTCGATAACCACCAGGCAGGCGAGTGCGAGGGTGACCGCGATGCCGGCGACGAGCAGCTTGGCCAGACCCAGGCTGACCCAGCTGCGCAGGGCCGACAGATCACCGACGAAGCGCAACAGCATGTTTCCGCTCTTGCGTCGGCCGAGGTGTCGGGCCGGCACCCGGGTGAGGTGCTCGAACAGGTCCGCACGCACCTCGGTCACGTAGTGCTGACCCAGCCGCTCCGCGACCACCCGTTCCGCCGCCCGCATCCACGCCGCGAGGCCGACCGCGGCCGACAGCGCGGCAGCGAAGAGCAGGATGTGCGTGCTGCCACCCGTGGATGTGTGCGCCAGGCTGTGATACGCCGATCGCACCAGCAGCGCGGTAGCAATCGAACCGGCCGCCTGACCCACCCCGACGGCGACCAGGCGGGCGCACAGCGGCCACCGTTCGCGGGTGAACATCCGGGCCAGCCGAGGTCCGCTTGCGTGGGCCGCGCTCATGTCCGACCCTCGCTTCGCTCGGTCGGCCATGCGGAGACGCCGTGACATTCGTTCGCTCGGCAACCCTCGCTCATGTCCGGCCCTCGCTTCGCTCGGTCGGCCATGCGGAGACGCCGTGACATTCGTTCGCTCGGCAACCCTCGCTCATGCGGATTTCCGTAGCTGCGAGACATCCTCGCAGTCGGCTTCGGCGCGCGCGGCGAGCAGGCCGTCGAACAGAGTGCGTGCGGCGCGCGGGTCCGACAGCTGTGCCAGGTCCCAGACATCGCTGCCGGTGGCCGCCGCCGTCTCCCGGGTCGCGAGCGGCGAAGCCGTCAGCACTCCGGACACGGCGAGCGGCGCCAAGCCCCGCTCGGACAACCAGCTGACCCCGGCGCTCGCGCTGAGCGCGTCGCAGGAGGCGAAGAGCACCGCGTCGACCCGCTCGGCGAACACCGGATCGACGAGCAGGGCAGCAGTCTCGCGCTGATACAACCCGTCGGCGATCTCTAGGACGACGACCTCGCAACCGTCCGCGGCGAGCCGGTCGGTCAGGTCGGTGAAGATGTCACGCACGACCTCGGCGTCGAGCAGGTAGGTGCTGGGGTAGCCGGCGTTGGTGAAGTCGTATACCGGGAAGGCGCCTGCGTCCGAGAGCAGCCACACGTCGCCACCGGCGCCGGTGCCGGTGGTCTTGGCCGCCCCGACGTTTAGCCCGGCCAGGCGCAGGCCGCGGACGAGGTGCGCGGCCGTGGTCGTCTTGCCGCTGTTCATGCTGGCGCCGACCACCGCGATCGTGAGCGGTCGGTCGGTGTCGGCGACCGACGGCGGGCAGAAGACGTCGAGCGCCAGGTTGACGCGGAACTTGTCGGCGTCGGCCAGCAGGCCGATCGGCTCGATGCGGGTCGCGTCGGCCATCACGATGTGCGACGCGGACACCCGAGCGGCGAGGCCGCCGGCGGCGACAAGGTCACAGGGGCCGAGATCGTCGGGAACGTGGGCCTCGAACTGGTCGGGTGCGTAGCGGTTACCGTAAACGACGACGATCTCGTCGCCGACGAACATCGAGGCGCGCCGGCCGTGTCCGAGCTCAAGCCGCGGATGTTGGCCGAGCTCCGTTACCCGGGCCAGGACCAGGTCGCCGACCTGTGGGCTGACGCCGGTCACCAGCCAAGTGGCGGCGCTGAGGTCGACGTGGCGGGTGGTGTAGGCCGCCTTCGCCGAACGCAACCGGTGCGCGTCCAGCGGCGCATAGCGGGCGGCCTGGTCGGAAACTGCAGGAATGTGCTGCGGAATGTGGGTCATGGTCATGATGCGCTCCGGGGGTCGACGGCCACGGCGTGTCTCGCCGCGCACCATCACCATCTCTGCGGCCAGGGGTGGTACGCCATCAGACGATGGTGCTACTACCACGGTTTGTGGCGTGCTGCACGCTCGCCCCCCGAGTCGCCGATACCCAAATAGGCTGGGGTCGACATCGCCGTCCACGAGTGGAGAAGCCGTGCGCCAGCCTGATGAGCAAACCGAGGACTACCGCATCGAGCACGATTCGATGGGCGAGGTCCGTGTCCCGGTCGCCGCCAAGTGGCGCGCGCAGACGCAGCGGGCCGTCGAGAACTTCCCGATCTCCGGACGTCCCATCGAACGCGCGCTGATCGCCGCACTCGCGTCGATCAAGGGCGCCTCGGCGGTGACGCGGGCGAAAAACGGCACGCTGGACGCGGACCTGGCGGCCGCCATCCACGACGCGGCAGCCGCCGTGACGCGCGGGGACTGGGATGCCGAGTTCCCGATCGACGTCTTCCAGACCGGCTCGGGGACCTCGTCCAACATGAACGCCAACGAGGTCATCGCGACGCTGGCCGCCGAACAACTCGGCCGCGCGGTGCACCCAAACGACGACGTCAACGACCCGTTCTCCTCCAACGACCAGTTCCCGGCCGCGATCCACATCGCGGCCGCGCGGGCGATCATCGTCGACCTCGTCCCCGCCCTCGAGCATCTGGGCGAGGCGCTGGCGCAGAAGTCGGGCGAGTTCGACACGGTCGTGAAGTCGGGCCGAACGCACCTGATGGACGCGACGCCGGTGACCTTGGGGCAGGAGTTCGGCGGGTACGCGGCACAGGTGCGTTACGGCGTCGAGCGCCTTCATGACGCATTGCCCCGCATCGGCGAGCTGCCCCTCGGCGGCACCGCCGTCGGCACCGGCATCAACGCCCCGGCCGGACTTGCCGGCCAGGTGATCGCACTGCTCGCCGACGAGCTGGCGCTACCGCTGACCGAGGCACGCAACCACTTCGAGGCGCAGAGCTCCCGCGACGCCCTCGTCGAGGCCAGCGGTGTGCTGCGCACGATCGCGGTGGGACTCAACAAGATCAGCAATGACATCCGCTGGATGGGTTCGGGCCCACGCACAGGTCTCACCGAGGTGTTCCTGCCCGACCTGCAGCCCGGCTCGTCGATCATGCCCGGCAAGGTCAACCCGGTGCTCTGCGAGGCGGTCTGCCAGGTCGTCGCCCAGGTCATCGGTAACGACGCCGCCGTCGCATGGGGTGGCGCGAACGGGAACTTCGAGCTCAACGTCATGTTGCCGGTCATCGCCCGCAACCTGCTGGAGTCCATCCAGCTGCTCGCCAATGTCACCCGGGTCTTCGCCGATCGTTGCATCGCGGGCATCGAGGCCAACGTCGAGCGCTGCCTGGAATACGCGCAGTCCTCGCCGTCGATCGTGACGCCGCTGAACCACTACGTCGGCTATGACGAGGCCGGTGCAATCGCCAAGCAGGCACTGAAGCAGCGCAAGACGATCCGCGAAGTGGTCATCGAGCGCGGGCACGTGCCGGGAACCTTGACCGAGCAGCAGCTCGACCAGGTGCTCGACGTGCTGTCGATGACCCGTCCGAGCTGACGCGGGTTACGTGAACGTGTAAACGTCGACCGCCACCGGGGCGCTCGTGCCTGACGGAGTGGTGACGAAGGTGTTGACCGCACCCGGTACGCGCGCAGGCGTGCGCACCGTGAGCTTCGTCGAGGACACCACGACCACAGCCGTCCCAGGGGTGCTCGCGAACCGCACCGACGTTCCAGGCGTGAAGTTGTGGCCCGTGATCGTCACCGTTTGGCCGCCGGCGCGGGTACCTGACCTGGGGGTCATCGCCGTGACCGAGGGTGCTGCCGCGAACGTGTAGACGTCGGCCGGCACGCCGGCACTCGTTCCCAACGACGTGGTGACGAAGGTGTTGATCGCACCCGCGACGCGGGCAGGGGTGCGCACCGTGAGCCTCGTCGAGGACACCACGACCACAGCCGTCCCAGGGGTGCTCGCGAACCGCACCGACGCACCGGCCGTGAAGTTCGTGCCGGTGATCGTCACCGTCTGGCCACCCGTCAGCGGGCCGGATTTCGGCGACAGAGCCGACACCGTGGGATTGGTGGAAGACGCTTGGGACTGCACGCAGCCGGTGTTCCGGTTGGCCGCGAACGCCGCGTTGCTGAATTCCTCCTGGGTCAGGTAGTGCGCGCCGTTGATGACCTGGTTGTAGCGCTGCCCGGCAGTCGCGCCGGATAATGTGCCGTAAATGTAGGCGCAATCGTCGCCGTTCTCGTTCTGCGTGCTGTCATACCAACCGCCCCCCGTGGGATCGGTGAATGCTTCGGCCATCTCATGGCTGAGCGGGCTGACCTCGACATCCGCATCCAGGTCTCCGTTCGGCGCTTGGCTGCCGGCCGTCGTCCCTTCAGCCGTGCAGGAGAAACCGGTGGCCGACGCGTAGATCGGGAACGGCATGTCGGCATAGATCGTCGGCTTCGTCCCACTGAAGAATGCGCTGTGATAGGCGCAGTAGGCAGCGCTAGCCGTCGAGTTAAGGGTGCAGGCCTGGCTGGCGGCACCGTCCGGACTGATGCAGGACTCGACGTGCTTTGGCGTGAACATGACGTAGAGGTGGCCGTAGTCGCGAGGCAGCAGGCGCGCGGCAACGAGGTTGTCGGTCTCCGTCATCACCTGTGCGTCGTCCAGGCACCTGGTATAGCCGGAATTGTCGGCGTAGATCGGCCCGGAGTTAGGTGTGCACCCACCGGTCGTCGGGTATGGCGCCGCGTCGCTGATCGGCGCTCCCGCTACGATCTTGTATGTGGTGGCGCCGTTGCTTCCGGGATATTGCGCTAGTGACGAGAAAACATTGGTGAACTTTCCGCTGTCGGCCGCGAGATTGCTGATATACGCGTTGACGATTGTCTTGTAACTGGTGGTGAACGAGAATCCGGCGGGCGCCCAGTAAATCGGCGTCACGACCACCTGACTTCCTACACTCGGCACGCTCATGACCGGGCCGCCGTGATTGAGCAACGGCGGGGTGCCGTGGAAAGGGAGCGCTGTGGCAACCGCTGCCCGGCAAACACCCGGTGTCAGGCGCTGCGGTCGGACGAGGCCCAGCGCGGAGCCAAACCGCGAACTTGACGAAGGATTGGCTGAAGCGCAACTGCCGGCGCTCGCATCGGCTGCAGGCATGACCACGCTCAACGCGGCGAGGGTGAACAGCGCAGTGCCGAACATCGCGACCAGCGGTAGCCGAATTGTCGCGCTTATAGCCCAGTTTCCAGCAAATCTAGACATTGCAGTACGATTCCCCCCGGAATGAGCACTAGGAATCGCCTTGCGTATCGCAGGAAAGACCTAAGAAATTGCTGTGCTCGTTTCCCGGAAGTTGACCCTGATTTCGGTGCTGGGTCAACTTGAAAAGCTAGACCGTTATCAGAGCGGTAGATCCTCCAGCATTTCGGTGACCAGCGCAGCGATCGGCGAACGCTCCGAGCGGGTGAGCGTGACATGCGCGAACAGCGCATGCCCGGCAAGTGCCTCGATGACTGCGGCCACGCCGTCGTGCCTGCCGACGCGCAAGTTGTCGCGCTGCGCGACGTCGTGGGTCAGCACCACCCGTGACCCGGCTCCGATCCGGGAGAGCACCGTCAACAGCACGTTGCGCTCCAGCGATTGCGCCTCGTCGACGATGACGAACGAGTCGTGCAGCGAGCGGCCGCGAATATGTGTCAGTGGCAGCACTTCGAGCATCTGCCGGTCGACTACTTCGTCCATCACGTCGGCTGACACAAGCGCGCCGAGTGTGTCGAACACGGCCTGTGCCCACGGCGCCATCTTCTCGTTTTCGCTGCCGGGCAGGTACCCGAGCTCTTGACCACCGACGGCATAGAGCGGACGGAACACGACCACCCGCTTGTGCGCGCGGCGTTCGAGCACTGCCTCAAGCCCCGCGCACAGCGCCAGCGCCGATTTGCCGGTGCCTGCCCGCCCCCCGAGCGAGACGATGCCGATCTCGGGATCGAGCAGCAGTTCCAACGCGACACGCTGCTCGGCCGAGCGGCCGCGGAGCCCGAATGCCTCGCGGTCGCCGCGCACCAGCCGGACATGCTTGTCCGCCGTGATGCGTCCTAAGGCTGAGCCGCGCGCCGAGTGCAGCACCAGCCCGGTGTGGCACGGCTGATCGGCCGCACCGGCGAAGTCCGGTGCGTCGAGGGGCAGCGGCGTACCTCGGTAAAGCTGGTCGACCGTCTCGGCTGAGACATCGAGCTCCGCCATTCCGGTGTAGCCGGTCGAGTCGGCTACCGGGTGCACGCGGTATTCGTCAGAGACCAGGCCGACGGCGGCCGCCTTCACCCGCAGCGGCATGTCCTTGGTGACCAGCGTGACGTTGCGCCCATCGTTACGGAGGTTCAGCGCGACGGCGAGGATGCGCGAGTCGTTGCTGTCAACGCGAAAACCCGCCGGCAGCGTCGACAGGTCGGCATGATTCAGCTCGACGTGCAGCGATCCGCCGCGGTCGCCGATCGGCACCGGCGCGTCTAAGCGGCCGTGCTTGATCCGCAATTCGTCGAGGGCTCGTAGCGTCTGGCGGGCGAACCAGCCGAGCTCCGGGTGGTGCCGTTTGCCTTCCAACTCGGTGATCACAATGAGGGGCAGGACAACCTCGTGCTCGTCGAATCGGCCCAACGCTCCGGGATCGGAGAGCAGGACGGAGGTGTCGAGCACGAAGGTGCGCAACTCGACGGGTGGGGTCGCAGCGGTCACGAAACGCTCCAGTGGCGGGCTCGGGCGCGACCGGCGCGAGCCGGCACGCGGGCGGGTGTCCGGACGTCCCGCGGCGCGCAGCGAGGGAAACCGTCCGGCCCCTGTCGCTGGTACGTAGCACCGTGTCGGGACCTCCCGGCGGTCCGGGTGGGACCGGGCCGCCACGCCTGACGCTACGGCCGATCGGCGGCGAAGCCAGTGCAACACGCGCAATTGTGTCCCGTTGCATGCACGCTCAGGCCGTCTCGATCGGACGCGCGGCGTCGCCGCCCCACTGCGACCAGGACCCGGGGTACAGCACGGTGTCGTAGCGCCCGATCACGGCCAGCGCAAGCAGGTCGTGGCAGGCGGTCACGCCGCTGCCGCAGTAGGCCACGACCGGCTCTGGGCCCAGCGCTGCATACCGCTCCGCGAGCGCTTGCGGGGCCAGCATCCGGCCGTCGGCGCCGACGTTGGCGACCCACGGAAAGCTCTGCGCTCCCGGGACGTGCCCGGGCCGCGGGTCGGTCGCCGGATCACCGCGCGCGTAGCGCTCTGCGGTGCGGGCGTCGAGGACTGCTCCGGGCCAGTCGGCCACCGCGTCGGCGTCGGCGAAACGCTCCGCTGGCCACGGACGCGGCGCCCGCTCGACGGGGTGCGGCGTCGTGACGTTGCTCGTCAACGGACCGGGCCAGCTCGCCAGACCGCCGTCCAGTACCGCGACAGGTTCGCCCAGCACGTGCAGCAACCACCAGAGCCGGGCCGCCACGCTGCCGGAGGCGTCGTCGTAGGCGATCACCGGTTGCCCCTCGGCGATGCTGGCGCGGGCGAGTGTGGCCGCGAATCGCTCGGGCGAAGGTAGCGGGTGCCGGCCCACCTGCGCGGACGGCGGATCGGCGAGTTCGGTGTCGATGTCGAGCCATACCGCTCCGGGTATGTGGCCGGCCTCGTAGGCGGCGCGTCCGGAGCGGCCGTCGAGGTACCAGCGCACATCGACCACTTGCACCGCTTCAGGATTCGCGTCGAGATGCGCGGCCAGCCACGCGCCGCTGACGAGCGGGTTCATCCGCCGAATCGGCGCTGCCGCATGCCGTAATCGCGCAGCGCCCGCAGAAAGTCGATCTTTCGGAAGTCCGGCCAGAGCACGTCTGCGAAGTAGAACTCGGAGTGGACCGATTGCCACAGCAGGAAGCCGGAGAGCCGCTGCTCCCCCGACGTCCGGATCACCAGGTCCGGGTCCGGCTGACCCTTTGTGTAGAGGTGCTCGGCGATGTGGTCCACATCGAGAACCTCGGCCAGTTCCTCGATCGACGTGCCGGCCGCAGCGTGCTCGTGCAGCAGCGAGCGCACTGCGTCCGCAATCTCGCGACGGCCGCCGTAGCCGACCGCGACGTTCACCGTGAGCCCGTCGCGTTCCGCGGTACGTTCCTGCGCGGACTTCAACGCCGCCACCGTTTCCCCGGGCAGCAGATCGAGCGCACCCATCGGTACGATGCGCCAGGGCTTGTCGTCAGCGGACAGCGCCTCGGCCACGTCCGCGATGATCCGCAGCAGCGGTTCGAGTTCGTCCGGCGGCCGGCGCAGGTTGTCGGTCGACAGCAGCCAGATCGTCACGTGGGCGACGCCGGCCTCTTGGCACCAGCCGAGCAGGTTGTTGATGTGCCGCGCGCCCGCGAGGTGGCCTTGAGTGACGTCTTCGAAGCCCGCTGCGCGCGCCCAGCGTCGATTCCCGTCGATCATGATCGCGACGTGGCGGGGCACCGGCAGCCCGGCGAGATGAGCCCGCAACCGGCGTTCGTAAATCGAATAGATCACGGAACGAACACCCACGCGTTCAGCGTAGCGCCGCTCGGCGCACCGCTTGCGGCCTCCGGCCGAGGCCCTGCTGAGGGCACGTAGCCTTGGCTCATGGCGACGAAACACCCTGCGCCCAGGTCGCTACCACAGTCTCCACCGAAGCCCGCACCGCAGCATCCACATTCGCTGCCCGAGGTGCTGCATTCGCTACCCACCACGATGCCTGAGTCGCCGGCGGCTGCCTTCGCCGACGCGATCGCCGATCTGAAGCCGCGCCTGCGTGGCTGGCTGCACGCCTATGCCGCCGCGATCTCGCTCGCCAGCGGCGCGTCGCTGATCGCGGTCGCCGCGTCGCTTCGCGGGGGCGCTGCTGCCGCGACGACGTCCATTTACGCGGCCACCGTGACCCTGCTTTTCGGTACGTCCGCGCTATATCACCGCCTTGACTGGAGCCCCCGGGCGCACCGGGTAATGAAACGCCTCGACCACTCGATGATCTTCATATTCATCGCCGGGACGTACACACCGATCGCCACGCTGACCCTTTCGCGCGGGCCTGCGATCGCTGTGCTCATCGTGGTCTGGACCGGGGCGCTCTTCGGGGTCGCGCTGCAAACGAGTTGGCCGGGCGCGCCGCGATGGCTGACCGTGCCGTCCTACATCGCGCTGGGCTGGGTGGCCGTCTTCGTCCTGCCGCAGGTGCTGCACAACGCCGGGGTCGCGGCCCTGGTTCTCATTATCGCCGGCGGCCTCATCTACACCATCGGTGGCGTGGTCTACGGATTCAAGAAGCCCAATCCGTTCCCCGGTGTGTTCGGCTTCCACGAGGTCTTTCACGCTTGCACCCTCGTCGCCGCGTTGTGCCACTACATCGCCATCTGGCTCGCGGTCTTCGCCTGATCCGATCTGTTCGCTCTCGGCGGACACCCGTCGCGTCCGCGAGTTGTAATCTTGTAATTACCACACCGTCAACAAGGAGGTAACACCATGCGAGGACATGGACATGGCGGACCGCGGGGACGCGGCCGCGGATTCGGGCGACCCGGCGGCTGGCAGCAAGCAGACCTGCCCCCGGCCGACGATGCAGCCGCCTGGCTAGTCGGCCGGCTGCCCGAAGATTGGTTCACCGGTGAGCCGCAGGTCAGCGTCGATCGGGAAGAGATCGTCGTGAGCGGTGAACTGGCGCCGCCGCCCGGTGCGAGCGACGATGTCTCGGACGCTGCCGCGCAGGGGCGCATCAGCCGGTTCCGCGAGCAGACGCGCGAGGACCGCATGCAGATTGCCGACGAAGCGGAGGCCCGCTACGGCCGCAAAGTCGCTTGGGGCGCATCGATCGGCGACACGCGGGTGCTGTTCAGTCACCTCGCAGTGCCAGTCATGACCAGATTGCGGCAGGATGAGCGACAGGTGCTCGACACGCTCGTCGACGCCGGGGTGGCGCGGTCGCGCTCCGAGGCGCTGTCATGGTGCGTCACGCTTGTCGGCGAGCACACTGACGACTGGCTCGCGGGGTTGCGTGAGGCGATGGGCGCGGTCGACAAACTACGTGCCGAGGGTCCGACGATCTAGCGGGACGAGGCCGCCGCCCGACCGCGGCATCGCGCCGGTCGGCGGTCTCGCTGCCGGGCCATCCATCCGACGGTTCAGCGGCTCGCGCGTAACTCACGCTGCAGATCGGCCACGGTGGTAACCGGGAGGTTGCACACCATTCCGCGACAGACATAGGCAGCCGCCCCGCCTGCGACCAGCGGCCGCCCGGCCAGCAGCGGAACGCCGTCGGCATCCGGCGATCCTGCGACGATCACTGCGCCGGGTGGACGCGCGCGCCACGCCGTCCGGACGAGGTCGGCGTCTTCGCCCACGACCGCTACCTGCACCGGCCCGCTGACGAGACCCTCGGCAGCAGCCAATCCCCACCCCAGAAATCTCGGCTGGGTGACGGCGAGCTCGGTCACCGAGCCCAACGCCGACTCGGCGGCAGCGCGGTGTTGCAGCGAACCCGTCAGGGCCGAATAGGTCACCAACGCACCGATCAAAGCACTCGATCCGGACGGTGTCGCGTTGTCACTCGGGTCCCTGGGCCGGCTGACGAGCGCCTCCGCATCGTCGCCGGTATCGCAGAATCCGGCGGCGCCGTCACCGAAATGCGCAAGCGCGAAGTCGAGCAGTCGGCCCGCAGCCGTCAGCCACCGCGGCTCGGCCGTCACCTGATGCAGCACGAGCAGTCCGTCGGCAAGATCGCCATAGTCCTCGGCAACGGCGAGCGCGTCGCCGACGACACCGTCGCGCGAGGTGCGCCGCAAACGCCCGTCCACGATGTGGGTGCCGAGCAGCAGTTCGGCGCAGCGGCGGGCCGCGTCGAGGTAGCGGGCGTCGAGCAACAAGCCAGCTTCCGCGAGTGCGGCGATCGCGATGCCGTTCCACGCGGTGACCACCTTGTCGTCGCGCGCCGGCTGGGGACGGATCGAGCGCGCGGCCAGCAGCCGCGTCCGGATCTCGTCGAACCATGCTCGGTCCGTCGGCTCCGCGCGAAGCTGCAAGGTGGATGCGCCGTGCTCGAAGGTTCCGGCAGGGCTCACGTCGAACAGGGCGGCGGCCTGGTCTGCCTCGACGCCGAGCACCTCGCGAAGCTGGTCGGGAGTCCACACATAGGTCGCGCCCTCGACGCCGTCGGTGTCGGCGTCCAGAGCTGAGGCGAATCCGCCTTGCGGTGTCGCGAGATCGCGAACCAGGAAGTCCGCAGTCTCACCGGCGATGCGTTCGGCGAGCGGCGCACCGGAGCGGCGCCACCAGTGCAGGTAGGCGCGTAGCAGCAAGGCGTTGTCGTAAAGCATCTTCTCGAAATGCGGGACGACCCATTGGGCATCGACCGAGTAGCGGGCGAAGCCGCCGGCGAGTTGGTCGTACATGCCTCCCCGAGCCATCGCCGCGAACGTCGCCTCGCACATCGCCAGCGACTGGGGATCGCCGCCGCGCTCATGCTGGCGTAGCAGGAACTCCAAGACCATCGAAGGCGGAAACTTGGGCGCCCCGCCGAAGCCGCCGTTTGCCCGATCGAATTGGGAAACAAGCCGGGTCGCAGCCTCGTCCAGTTGCGTTACGGTCGGCGGACTGCCACCGGCGGCGGGAACCGACGAGGCGGCTCCGGTCAGCGCGGTCAGCACATGTTGCCCCGCCGCGACCACGTCGTCGCGGCGCTCGCTCCATGCAGCGGCGACGTTGGACAGCAGTTGGACGAACTGCGCTCGCGGAAAGAACGTCCCGGCGAAGAAGGGCGCGCCGTCAGGGGTGAGCAAGCAGGTCATCGGCCAGCCGCCGTGCCCGGTGAGCGCAGTGGTGGCCTGCATGTACACCGCGTCGATGTCGGGCCGCTCCTCACGGTCAACCTTGATGTTGACGAAATGTGCGTTCATGAGCGCCGCGACTTCATCGTGCTCGAACGAATCGTGGGCCATCACATGGCACCAGTGACACGCGGCGTAGCCCACCGACAGCAGGATGGGTATGTCGCGACGCCTCGCCTCGGCGAGCGCTTGGTCGCACCACGGCCACCAGTCGACCGGATTCTCTGCGTGCTGGCGTAGATACGGGCTGGTCGAGGAGGCAAGCCGGTTCACGACGCGATCACAACTCGTCGATACGGCTCAGGATCGACCGGCGTACGGCACCCGTTCGGGTTGTGTTCTACAGCCATGACACGATTCTTGACCCTGGCCAAGTCGTGCGCGCACCGGCCGCGGCCTCGCCTGTCTCCGGCAGGAGCCGGACCTCGACTGCGCGAGGCAATAAGCGCCCGGCGGCACGGTTCCGGACGCGTCGGTGGTTGTCCTTCGGTGCGTAGATCCGTTCCGCCCTTCTGGGTGCTGGTCGATGCGCGGCGCGGAAGGAATCACCCACAGGTTTCGAGGTAATTCGGGGGCACCTGAAACCACCTCATCAGTCAACGCTGAGTACGACCAAGGCTGCGAGCCAGTAGATCGGCGGCCTATCGGTGTCGGGTGTTGAGGCGTGGGGTGCGTGACTGGTCGATCCACGCTGGTGGCACCCAGTGGGGTCGGCCGTTGGTCATGACGCAGTGCCAGTCGTGTTGTTCGAAGGTGCGGTGGTGGTGTGCGCAGAGCAGGGTGCCGTCGTCGATGCTGGTGCGGGCGCTGTGGCGGTGCTCGGTGATGTGGTGGGTTTGGCACCAGGCTGGTGGGGCGTCGCAGCCGGGAAAGCTGCAGCCGAGGTCTCGGGCGATGAGCGCGAGGCGTTGTTGTTCGGTGAAGATGCGTTGGGTGCTGGAGTAGGCGGTGATTGCTTTC
>JBBQUT010000032.1:0-56741 GCA_038212215.1 Mycobacteriales bacterium | reverse complement strand
GAAAGCAATCACCGCCTACTCCAGCACCCAACGCATCTTCACCGAACAACAACGCCTCGCGCTCATCGCCCGAGACCTCGGCTGCAGCTTTCCCGGCTGCGACGCCCCACCAGCCTGGTGCCAAACCCACCACATCACCGACCACCGCCACAGCGCCCGCACCAGCATCGATAACGGCACCCTGCTCTGCGGACACCACCACCGCCACTTCCAACAACACGACTGGCACTGCATCATGACCAACGGCCGACCCCACTGGGTGCCACCAGCATGGATCGACCCGTCACGCACCCCACGGTTGAACACCCGACACCTATAGACCGTCGGCATACCGGACCCAAGCATCGATCTGGCCATCGCGGGGCGAGCGCCGATCTGCCTTCTTATTGAGGTCGGACACAGCTCCAGTACACGCTGACAACACGCACGCCGACTCAGGTAGTGCCGGGGACGATTCCGTACTCGTGAATCTTTCGGTAGATCGTCGCCCGAGACATTCCGAGCGCACGGGCGGCAGCCAGCTTGTTGCCGCGGGCGTCGCTCAGACTGCGCACGATCGCGTCGCGCTCCATCGACTCGAGCGGGCTCAAAGTGCGCCGACTCATGCTCTGCGTTTCCGGCGGCAGATCTTGCGGTCCGATGGTGCCGACCCGCCGGTGCCGGGCGACCTCTTCGAACATCTCGCGTACCTGTTCGACGTTGCCCGGCCAGGACGAGCGCATCAACAGCCGCATCGCCTCGGGCGAGCACGAGATCTGGGATCCGTTCGCGACCTTGGCAAGGAAGAACGAGACCATAGTGGGCAGATCGTCCATGCGCAGCCGTAGCGGCGGCACGTCGACCGTCACCGGGAATCGCCGCAGCAGCGCGTTCAATTGCGGTCGCGGGCGAACCTCGCTGAGCGTGATCGCGGCCCACAGCGAGCCATCGAGTCGACGAGGGCCGCAGTCGTCAAGGGCCGCAGTCAGCGCCCGCAGCCGCTTGGGGTCGAGCCGATCGGCGTGGCGGACAACAACCGTGTCGGCGCTGCCGGCGAGCGAACGGCGTAAGTCGTCGAGCCAGTTCGGATCGGCTTCAGCGTCGGCCGCGTCGAAGTCGGCGAAGCGGCGTGAGGGTCGTTGCCGCAGCTGCACCGCGCGCAATAGCGCGTGCTTGCCCACGCCCGGCTCGCCCGCGACGGCCAGCCATTCACCCCGTCGGAATGCGGCCTCGACCTCCTCACAGGCCCGTTGCCAGAGTGCAGACTCGCCTACCAGCCCGGGAAGCAGCATGCGTGGTTGCACCGATCGGTGCGTGGTGCGGGCCTCCGGCTCACCCAGCTTGACGTGCACCACCAAACCCGCGGAGCGTTCGTCAACGCTCACCTGCTGGCAGTACATGCGGGCTTCAGCGCCCGTCGGCAGACCGACGAGCACCGACCGGCGCCGGCCCACTCCGAGCGTCTGCGCCGCCTCGGCGGCCTGCGCCAGTAGCGCGGCCTGATCTGCCGGGTCGAGCACCGAGCGTGCATAGTCGTTGACCATGACCGAATCGCCGGTCATCGCGAACACGATGCCGGCGGTCCGGCGGCAGGCGCGGCGGTAGGCCCGGAAAACCTCGAGTTCCCGCCCGCCGGAATCGTTGATGAGACCATGCCTGATCTGCTCCGCGGCAGTCTCGGCGAGCACCAGCAGTAACGAATCGGCGTCTTTGCGCCAGCATGTGAGGTCCACTGCGCCCACCGTTCTACCGGATGTCGGGTCGCGGATGGGCACGCCCGCACACGCGAGGTTGTCGAGGTTCTCGGCGTAGTGCTCGTGGCCGAAGACTTGCGTCCCGGTGCCGGCCTCGAGCGCGGTGCCGATCCCGTTGGTGCCGACGAACTGCTCGGCGTAGCTGAACCCGGGCGCCAGTAGCACGCGGTCGAGATGCCGGTCGAGGTCGGCCAGCCCGGTGCGGCGACTGAGGACGAGTCCGGACTGATCGGTCAAAACAATGCTGACCGGTTGCCCGTCGAGTTTCTCGCCGAGGCGCCGCAGCACGGGCTCGGCGCTCCTGACTAGCGGAGTGTCGGTGTTCGGGTCGTTGCGATAGGGCATCTCGATGCGGTCAGCGGCGACGCGCAGCTCTCGCGAGCGACGCCAGGACGCCAGGATTGCCGCGCGGACGCGCTTTGGCTCAGACAGGCTCGCGGTCAGGAAACTGACCCGGTCTTGCGCGACCTCACGTGCGTCCACAGGAACAGGTCCGGAGGAAATGCTGACGCTCGGCGCCATCCCAGTCGTTGGCCTCGCAGCCGGTCTCGCAATCAAGAACGCTGTCTCCCTTCACGGCGACCGCCACCTGATGCCGAGTCGCGCAGGCGCACTGCCCTCGCGGTGGAACGCACCCACCCTAAGCCCACGAGTGCCGGACTGTGTCTCAGATTGAGACACGGGTTTGCGGCCGTCCCGCCATATTGGTGACGGGCCGGACGAAAGTCATCAACGCCGAACGAGGTGCACTCATGAGTACGCCGCAATCCAGCGCAGAAGCCATCGAGCCAGAGACCTATAACCCGTGGACGGTGGTCAATCTGGTTTTTCACCACCTCGCCGCCGAGGGACTGCACCCAGTCCTTGGCGAAACCGGCGATCCGGGCGAACCGGCACGAGCGTTGCTTCGCGCCCTTGGCATAGCGCCGGCGCCTGAGGGTAACCGCGAGGTCATGCGCGGCGTGCACGCCCATCTGGCCGAGATCCGAGCGGCTTTCGAGGCCGAGTAACTGTGCCGACCCGCATGTGACGTGTCTCGTTCTGAGACCGGCATCGTATCGATGTAACGGTCTTATGAACGCTGACGCACCAGCCGATACGAGGAGCGTGACGATGAGTCGTCAGAGCGTGGCAAGAGCCCACGAGAAGATCCAGGAACTGGCATGGGAACCCCTATACCACACGCCGGTTTCCCAGTACGGCACCGACTACACCTTCAAGAAGGCACAGAAGAAGGATCCCCTCAAGCAAGTGTTGCGGTCCTACTTCCCGATGCAGGAGGAGAAAGACCACCGCGTGTACGGCGCCTCCGACGGCGCGATCCGGGGGAACATGTTCCGCCAGGTGCAGGAGCGCTGGCTGGAATGGCAGAAGCTGTTCCTCAGCATCATCCCGCTACCGGAGATTTCCGCAGCACGGGCGATGCCGCTGCTGTTCAACACGGTGCCCAACCCGGAGCTTCACAACGGCCAAGCCATTCAGATGATCGACGAGGTCAGGCACTCGACGATCCAGCAGAACCTGAAGCGGCTGTACATGAACAACTACATCGACCCGGCCGGGTTCAACAACAGTTTGCGCAACTTCCAGAACGACTACTGCGGCACTATCGGCCGGCAGTTCGCCGAAGGCTTCATCACCGGTGACGCCATCACTGCAGCGAGCATCTACCTCACCATCGTCGCGGAGACCGCGTTCACGAACACGCTGTTCGTGGCGATGCCGGCCGAGGCTGCTGCAAACGGCGACTACCTGCTGCCGACGGTCTTCCACTCCGTGCAGTCCGACGAGTCGCGCCACATCAGCAACGGCTACGCCACCCTGCTCATGGCACTGGCCGACGAAGGCAACCACCAGTTGCTCGAGCGCGATCTGCGCTACGCATGGTGGAACAACCACCGGGTCGTCGACGCGGCGATCGGCACCTTCATCGAGTACGGCACGAAAGACCGCCGCAAGGACCGTGAGAGCTACGCCGAAATGTGGCGGCGCTGGATCTATGACGACTACTACCGCAGCTACCTCGTCCCGCTCGAGAAGTACGGCTTGGTGATTCCGCACGACCTCATCGAGGAGGCCTGGAACCAGATCTGGAACAAGGGCTACGTCCACGAGGTTGCGCAGTTCTTCGCCACTGGGTGGCTCGCCAACTACTGGCGCATCGACCCGATGACGGACAAGGACTTCGAGTGGTTCGAGTACAAGTACCCGGGCTGGTACGCGAAGTACGGCGAGTGGTGGGAGAACTACGCTCGGCTCTCGGTCGCGAACGGGCACAACCCGATCGCACTCGAGGACGTCAACTACGTGTACCCATCGCGCTGCTGGACCTGCATGGTGCCCTGCCTGGTCCGCGAGGACATGGTCATGGCCGAGGTCGACGGGCAGACGCGCACCTACTGCCACGAGGCCTGCCGCTGGACCGACACGGTCGCCTTCCGGCCCACGTACCAGGGTCGCGAGACGCCGAACATGGGTCAGCTCATCGGCAAGCGCGAGTGGGAGACGCTGTACCACGGCTGGAACTGGGCCGACGTCGTCTCCGAGATGGGCTACGTGCGTGACGACGGCAAGACGCTCGTGGCGCAGCCGCATCTGAACCTCGACCCGAAGAAGATGTGGACGCTGGATCACCTGCGTCGGTGCCCGCCGCTGCTCAGCCCCAACGTGTTGCTCAACGAAATGACACCCGAGCAGCAGAACGCGTACCACGCCGACTACATCAAGCAAGGTCCCGCAGGCAGACCGGCCCCTACCAGCGCCTGATCGCCTTTCAACCCCGCGGCAGGGAGGCCCGACGAAGCTTGTCGGGCCTCCCTGCCTCTCGGCAGGGGTGTTCTGTTCGTTGCACCGCTTGACAGATGCCGGAGTGTAGAGGCGCCGACGAAAGGCCGTTATGGATAGCAAGCACACTGTGCGATTCGAGCCGGTGGGTATCGCGATCGAGGTCGACGAGTCCCAGACGGTTTTGCGTGCGGCCTTCGAACAGGGCCTCATGCTGATGCACGGGTGCAAGGAAGGACAGTGCGCGGCTTGCAAGTCCTTCGTGCTGGACGGCGAAGATATCGAACTGGACAAGTATTCGACGTTCGCGCTCCCCGACTTCGAGAAGGAGGAGGGCTACACGTTGCTGTGCCGAGCGCATGTGTACGAGGACGTCACGATCGAGCTGCTCAACTACGACGAGGACATGATCCGCTCCGGCAATCCCATCCTGGAGCTTGTCGCCGAGGTCGCATCCATCGAGGCGGTCACCCACGACATCCGCCATCTCGTCCTGAAGCTCATCGAGCCGAACGACGTCGCGTTCTTTCCCGGGCAATATGTCGACATCACCATCCCGGGCACCGAGGACACCCGTTCCTTCTCGATGGCCAACACGTCCAGCAAGCAGAGCGGCCTGCTCGAATTTGTGATCAAGTGCTACCCCGACGGCAAGTTCTCGCATTTCCTGGACACCTCCCTGTCCGTCGGTGACCGTCTCGACGTCGTCGGCCCCTACGGGGTCTTCACGCTCCGCGACGGCCGCGATTCGGATCTGGTTTTCGTCGGTGGGGGCGCCGGAATGGCCCCGATCCTCTCGGTGCTGCGATCGCTCGCCGAGAACGGCAGCACCCGCAGGGCTACTTACTATTACGGCGCGCGCGGGCGCCGAGACCTTTGTTTCGAGAAGGATTTGCTCGCGCTGGAAGAGGCATTGCCCAACTTTCATTTCGTGCCGGCCCTGTCCGAACCGGCCGACGACGACGGCTGGGACGGCGAGGTGGGGTTGATCACCGACGTGGTGCGCCGCCACGAGAGTGACCTCGCCGCCGCTGACTGTTATGTCTGCGGACCACCGCCCATGGTCGAGGCAGCCATGGACGTCCTCACAAGCCTGGGCGCTTCGAGCAAGCGCGTCTACTTCGACAAGTTCACCACAACCGGCTCGGCCTGACCGCACCATCCAGAGAGCGAGGGACGACTGATCATGACCAGCATCGAGCGCAGCGCACCGAGGCCTGAGTTCACCGACGCCGAGGCCGGCGCCAAAGAATTCCCTGATTCGACCGCACGGAGGTACAACTACTTCACACCTGCCAAGCGCAAGCAGTCGCACTACGAAGACGTCACCGTCGAGGTGCAGCCAGATCCGCGCCACTACCTGTCCCAGGGCTGGGTGTACGGATTCGCTGACGGGCGCGGCGGCTACCCGCTGGACTGGACCGCGCTCAAGGCTTGGGGCTCCGATCGCCCCGAACCCGAGCGGTTCCCCGGATCCGGTGGCAAGGGCTACGACTGGCCCGCGCACGGCTGGCACGAGTTCCGTGACCCCAACGAGGAATGGGAACTCACGTTCTACCGCTACAACTCGAATGTCGTCCGCCAGATCAACCAGAACGTCGACACGGCGCGCGAGACCAAGGCCTTCGAGCAGTGGAACCCGAACTGGGTGCAGTTCGTCGAGCGCAACGTAGGTGCTTGGATGCACGTCGAGCACGGGCTCGGTCTGTACCTGTTTGCCAACGCCCAACGGCGGGCGCCCACCAACATGCACAACAACGCGATCTCCGTGAACAGCATGCACCGAATCCGCTTCGCTCAGGATCTTGCGCTCTACAACCTCACGCTGAGCGAAGAGATCGACGGCTTCGACGGCACCGCGCACGTCGAGACCTGGAACTCCGACCCGGCTTGGCAGGGTGTCCGCGAGGTCGCTGAGCAGCTGACCACGATCGACGACTGGGCCGAGGCGATCTTCGCCGCGAACATCGTGTTCGAGCCGCTGGTCGGCGAGATGTTCCGTAGCCAGCTGATTCAGCAGGCAGCGGCCGGCAATGGCGATTACGTAACCCCCACCGTGGTGGGCGCCGGCGAGCACGACTACGCGGAGCGCGACCTCCGCTACACGAAGGTCATGTTCGAACTACTGACCAATGACCGCGAATTCGCCGATTACAACCGCAACATCATGGACGGTTGGTTGTCCACCTGGGTTCCTCGGTGTATCACTGCGGTACGAACCCTTCAGCCGCTCTGGTCGCAGCCCGACAAGAAGCCGCCACGCTTCGAGGACGGCCTCGATCGCGCCAAGAACCGCTTCGCCGGCATCCTCAAAGAACTCAACCTCGACATCCCGAAGGAGCTGACCCAGTGACCTCGTTGTTTACTACGGCTGAAAGCCCGTTCAAGTCTGACAACACCTCCTCGAACATGTGCGGCGTGACCTTGATGAACAACCAGGTGGGGGTCGTCGTCGCCGAGGTCATGCGAGCCAAGGATAACGTCACCATCACCCCGCTCCCGTCGATGATTCGCGTCGATGCGAAGGGGCGCATGGACTTCGATTACGACGAGATCTCCGAGGCCCTGGGCGAGGAGGAAGGCTTCTTCGACGCGTCCGAGTTCGAAGAAAACATGTCGACCCACTACGGTCGCATGATCCACGAGGACGACCGGACGATCATGTTCGCAAACCCCGAGGACGCCGCTCAGTACCTGGGCTTCGACCTTGTTGCAACAAGCTAACTCGTCCCGCCCGATCTGAACGTCCGCGCTGATCTAAAAGTCCTTTAGGAGGACACGTGTACGAGAAGAATGGTGAGAAGTACTTCATTGTCGATAGCCACATGCATTTCTGGGATGCGAGCCCCGAGAACTGGGTAAAGGGGCACGAACAGTATGCCAAGGGCTGGATCGAGTGCTTCCATGCCTACCAGGGTCTCGGCCCGGCCGAGACGCACTGGTCGATCGAACACTTCCAGAAGTACTCCGAGGACGACCTGATGAAGGACGTCTTCGAGGACGGCTACGTCGACGTGGCGATCTTCCAGCCGACGTACCTCAAGGAGTGGTACACCCAAGGATTCAACACGACCGAGCGCAACGGCGCGCTGTCCGAAAAGCACCCGGGCAAGTTCGTCGTCAACACCCGATGGGACCCTCGCGACGGCGATCCCGGTCTCAAGGAACTGGAAGAGAACGTTGCCCGCTGGGGCGCGAAGGGTGTCAAGCTCTACACCGCGGAGTGGAACAACGGTTCGCGGGGCTGGACGCTGAAGGATCCCGGTGCGTACCGCTACCTGGAGAAGTGCCAGGAGTTGGGGATCAAGAACATCCACGTCCACAAGGGTCCGACGATCTGGCCGTTGGACAAGGACGCCTTCGACGTGTCCGACATCGACCACGCCGCGACGGACTTCCCAGCCCTCAACTTCATCGTCGAGCACGTCGGGTTGCCCCGTATCGAGGACTTCTGCTTCATGGCGACGCAGGAGCCGAACGTTTATGCCGGTCTGTCGGTCGTCATCGGCGGCCTGATGCACGCTCGTCCGAAGTTCTTCGCAAAGGTCATGGGCGAGCTGCTGTTCTGGGTCGGCGAAGACAAGATGACCTTCGGCAGTGACTACGGGATCTGGGAGCCGAAGTGGCAGATCGAGGGCTTCGTCGACTGGGACTACCCCAGTGATGAGTTCTCCGACTACCCGCGCGTCACGACCGACACGAAGAAGAAGATCCTGGGTCTGAACGCGGCGAAGCTCTACGACATCGAGGTTCCCGCCGAGTTCCAGATCGCAGCAGCCGACGCGCCGGCGTCACGTGAGGACGCACAGCTGGTTTCCGACGTCGGGGCGGCAGTGTGACCGAAGCTTCGGGGGGCACGGCGGTTGTCGAGACGCGCTGCACGACGGAGAGTTTTCCCGACGTAGCCAGTGCTCTCGACACCGTCCGTGACCCGGAGCTCGACGAACCGGTTACGTCGCTGGGTTTTGTTGCTTCGTGCACCGTGTCCGACGAGGGCGTCGCCACCGTGCACCTACGATTGCCAACCTATTTCTGCGCGCCGAACTTCGCGTTCCTGATGGTCGCCGACGCTCATGATGCCGTGAGCGAAGTGGTCGGTGTGCGCAGGGCGGTCATCGTCCTCGATGACCACTTCGCCTCTGACGCGATCAACGAGGGCGTCGCGGCGCGCGCCGGATTCCTCGGTTCGTTCGGCGACGAGGCCGACGGAGAGCTTGACACGCTGCGTGCCGACTTCATCCGCAAGGCCGTGCTTGCCGGAACCGATCGGGTGTGCCGACCGCTCATGGTGGCGGGCGCGAGCCCTGCCGAACTCGCTGCCATGACGCTCGGCGACGCGCCCCCGTCGAACGATCTGGACCGGCTGCGGGCGCGGCGCCTGGAACTGGGCTTGCCCGCAGATGACGCGGCGGCCCTGCTGATCGACGCGACGACCGGAAGTGCGGTCCGCGCGGACGATCTGCGCCTGCACCTGAGCAAGGCGCGGCTGACTCGGGTCAACATCGAAGCCAACGGCAGCATCTGCCGAGGCATGCTGCGCAGTCGCTACGGCGAAGCCGTGAATGTCACCAGCGGCGAAGCCGTGAATGCGATCCAACACGTCGACGAAGACGAGGAGACCCTGTGAAGGCCGTCCGTTTGCACGCATACAACCAACAGCCCGTTATCGACGAGGTGCCCGAGCCGACCGTTCAGGGTCCGCTCGACGTCGTCGTGAAGATCGGTGGCGCTGGCGTGTGCCGTACCGACCTGCACATCATCCTGGGTCAGTGGGACGCGGCGATGAACCCGACCCTGCCTTACACGATCGGGCACGAGAACGCCGGCTGGGTGCACGAGGTGGGTTCGGCGGTCACCAACGTGGCCGTCGGTGACACTGTGATCCTGCACCCGACGCCGACGTGCGGGCTGTGCCGCGCGTGCCGCGCGGGCCAGGACATGCACTGCAGCAACAACAGCTTTCCGGGGCTGGACGGCAGCGCGGGTGGCATGGCCGAGTACCTGCTGACGTCGGCTCGCGCGTGCGTGAAGCTCGATCCGTCGACCCCGCCCAAGGACGTCGCGGCCCTCGCTGACGCCGGTATCACCGCGTACCACGCAGTTCGCAAGGTCATCCCGCTGCTTTATCCGGGAACCACCTGTGCAGTGATCGGAGCCGGTGGGCTTGGGCACATTGGCATCCAGTGCCTCGCCGCGCTGACTGCGACCAAGATCATCGTCGTCGACCGGAACCCGGACGCGCTCAAACTTGCTGAGTCACTCGGGGCCGACGAGACGGTGGTTGCCGACGGCAAGCAGGTCGACGCGGTCAAGGATCTCACCGACGGTTTCGGTGCCGACGTCGTGCTCGACTTCGTTGCGGAGGAAGGCGCCGAGAACGATGGGTTCGCGATGACCCGTCCGGCCGGCTCGTACAGCGTGATCGGCTATGGTGGCACCCTCACGATTCCGACGCTGGACATCATCTCCACCGAGCGCAACATCATCGGCAACATTGTGGGCACGTATAACGAGCTCGCCGAACTGATGGTGCTGGCGCAGGCCGGCAAGGTCACTCTGCACACCAAGACCTATCCGCTTGAGGCTGCCCAGGAAGCGCTGCATGACCTCGACGCCGGGCAGGTGCGCGGCCGCGCGATTCTCGTCCCGTAATTTGCTGCTCGACCACGTACTGAGGAGGAAGTCATGGCCAAGGAGCTGAGATTCGGGGAAGACGCCCGGGCCTTGTTGATGTCCGGTGTCGACAAGCTGGCCGAGGCGGTGAAGAGCACGCTCGGACCCAAGGGCCGCAACGTGATCCTGGAGAAGATCACCGGATCACCGGTAGTGACCAACGACGGCGTGACGATTGCGCGCGAAATTCACCTGAGTGACCAGTTCGAGAACATGGGCGCGCAACTGGTGAAGGAAGCGGCGATCAAGACCAATGACATCGTCGGCGACGGCACCACCACGGCAACCGTGATCGCGCAAGCGATCGTGCGCGAGGGCATGAAAGCCATCGGCGAAGGCGGCAATCCGGTCCTGGTGAAGCGTGGCGTGGACCTCGCAGTCGGCACGCTCGTCGAGCACCTGCACAAGGTTGCCCATCCGGTCGTCAGCGAGTCCGACTACGCGCGGGTGGCGGCGATCTCGGCGAACGACGACGACGTGGTGGGCGCCGTGCTCGCGCGGGCGCTATACACCGTCGGTGACGGCGGCATCGTCACCGTCGAGGAGTCAGTCACGCACGGTATGAGCGTGGAGTTCGTCGAGGGCTTCGAGTATGACAACGGCTACCTCTCCCCCTATTTGGTCACGCATCCGGCAAGCCTCGAGGCGATACTCGACGACCCGTACATCCTGCTGTGCAGCGAGAAGATCAGCAGGGTCCAGGACCTCATGCCGTTGTTGGACAAGGTGATGCGCGCCCCCCGTCCCCTCGTGATCATCGCCGAGACGGTCGAAGGTTCGGCGCTCAGCATGATCGTGCACAACCACGTGAACGGCGTTTTCCAGTGTGTCGCGACCAAGGCGCCCGGGTTCGGCGACCGGCGCCTGCGCAAGCTCGAGGACATTGCGACCATTACCGGTGGCCAGGTCTACAGCAAGCACGCCGGTTTCAGCCTCGAGTCGATGACCCTCGACCAGCTCGGCCGAGCTCGTCAGGTGCTCGTCACCGCCGACCGCACGGCCATCATCGGTGGCGCCGGCTCCGCTGAGCAGGTGCAGTTCCGCGTTGCCCAACTGCGCGCCGAGATGGGTCGCGCGACCCACGGCATCGACGAGGACGTGCTCACCGAACGCATCGGGTCGCTGTCCGGCAAGGTCGCGATCATCAAGGTGGGCGCCCCGACGAACGCCGAGCTCACCGAACTGCAGCACCGCGTCGAGGACGCGCTGTCCGCGACCCGTGCGGCGATGGCTGAGGGCATCGTCGCCGGTGGCGGCGTGGCGCTGATGCACGCCGCGCCTGCGCTCGACGAGCTGAAAGTTGACCGCGACTACGCGGTGGGCGTCGAGATCGTGCGTCGCGCCCTGAGCGAGCCCACGTATCTGATCGCCACGAATGCCGGCTACTCCGGCCAGGAGGTCGTCGACGAGGTGGCCAAGATGGGCGTCGACGAGGGCTTCGACGCGCTCGAGGGCCGGTACGGCAACATGATCGAGATGGGCATCATCGACCCGTTGCGCGTCTGCCGCTCGGCGCTGCAGAACGGCGCGTCCGTCGCCGGCCTGCTGCTCACCACGAACACCCTGATCGCCGAGGAGCAGACCCCGTGGGGCGGTAGCCGCGCGCTGATGACGGAGTTTGGGCCACTGGACGAGGGACTGCACCAGCCCTCCCCCGATTCCTCCACCCCGCAGTCGCTGGGCCTCGGGCCGTCGGTGGGATGAGCGCAGTGAGTTCCCCGGCGCCGGTCGGAGAACCCGCAACGGGAGTGGTGCATCCTGATCTCATCGAACCGGCCGAGCTGAGCGCACTAGCGCTGATGCGCGCCCGCGGTCGTTTCCGCGGAGTTCTCGGCCTGCTCGGGCCGGCGTTCGTCGCGGCGGTCGCCTACATCGATCCGGGCAACTTCGCGACGAACTTTGCGGCAGGGGCCAGGTACGGGTACCTGCTCGTCTGGGTAGTCGTTGCGGCCAACCTGATCGCGATGCTCGTGCAGTACCAGTCGGCGAAGGTCGGCGTCGTCACGGGACGCGACCTGCCTGAGCTTTGCCGTGACCACTTCCCTCGCCCGGTGGCGATGAGCCTGTGGATACAGGCCGAGCTTGTCGCGATGGCGACCGACCTTGCCGAATTCGTCGGGGCGGCGCTCGGGCTGTACCTGCTCTTCGGCGTGCCGCTGTTCCCCGCCGGGCTCATCACCGCGGTCGTCGCGTTCGGCATCCTGGCTCTGCAGCAGCGCGGTCATCGCCGCTTCGAGTTGGCGATCGTCGCCCTGCTCGCGGTCGTCCTGCTCGGCTTCCTGTACGACCTGGTCACCGTCGGGACGTCCGTGACCGGCGTCGCCGTGGGCCTGCTCCCCCGCTTCGACGGCGCGGACAGCGGGCTATTAGCTGCGGGCATCGTCGGTGCGACCGTCATGCCGCACGTGGTGTACCTGCACTCGGCCCTCACCAAACGGCGGGTGCCGTGTCGCGACGACGGCGAGCGCCGCGAGCTGCTGCGTTTCCAACGCATCGATGTGGTGGTGGCGCTGGGCATTGCCGGCGCGATCAACCTGACGATGCTGGCTGTTGCTGCGTCACTGTTTCACGGCGCTGACGTGACCGGAGTTGACTCCCTCATTGGCGCGCACGCCGGACTGGCCCGCTTGGCTGGCGGTGGCGCCGCCCTCGCCTTCGCCGTCGCGCTGCTCGCCTCGGGGCTGTCGTCCTCGAGCGTCGGCACGTATGCGGGGCAGGTGGTCATGGAGGGCTTCATCCGCCGTCGCATTCCACTGTTCACCCGTCGCGCGCTGACGATGCTGCCGGCGCTGATCGTGCTCGGCGTCGGGCTGCCGACCACTGAAAGCCTGGTCATCTCGCAGGTGCTGCTGTCCTTCGGTATCCCGTTCGCACTCGTTCCGCTGGCGATAGTCACGTGCCGGCGCGACATCATGGGCGCGCTCGTCAACCGGCGGGTTACCACCATCGCGATGTTCGCCATTGCTGGCGCCATCTCGATGCTCAACATCTTCCTGCTCAAAGACACTTTCGTCGGTTGAGCGTCCACTCCTGAGGAGCCCCATGTCGAACACCGCACCCATCGGTCCGCCCACCTCGCTGCGGCGCCTGGACACCCCGGGCGCCACAAGGCTGCGGGAGCTTGCCGCGACCTTCGAGGAATTGCAGACCGTGCTGCGCTGCTGCGAGCGGCTGATCACGGAGCTGGAGCCCGGCGGCAAACCCGACGACGCCCCGGTCGACGACCTGCTCGTCGAGGCGGTGTGGACGCTTGCGCTGCTGTGCTACGCCCGTAGCTTCACAACCGGCACTTCCGGACCCATCCTGGACGAAAACGACCTGAGCACGGTGCACCCGAACAGCAACGTCCTGGAGTGGCACAAGGTATTGCTGATGCTGCGCGAGCATCATGCACACGCCACGTCTGACCCTCGCGAGGCATTTTCGGTCGGCGTCGGGCAGAACCCGGACGGCTCCGCGAGCGCGGTCGGGATCAGCTCGGTGCGCTCCGCGCTGGTGGACGCGGCGACCGTGCGCCAGACCGGCGCGATCGCCTACGCCTTGTGCGCCCTGGTCGACAAGCGCATTGCCGAGCAGCAGCAAGCGGTGTTCAACGGGGTGCAACAGCTCACCCCGGCCGAGCTCAACAAGCTGAGCGAGCTGGAGGTCCTCGCTCCCTCCGCCGGGTGAACCACCGCCTAGCCTGAGCAGCGTGGTCGAGCCGTCCGCGGTCCCCGCCGAAGTACTGGCCGAGATATCGGCCGGTGCTGCGGCCGACGCCGGTGGGCTCGCGAGCAGCCTGTTGGGCGATTTTCTGGACGTGCTCAGCCACGCCGCTACCACAGGTGTGCCGATCGGGGCGATCCAGTTGCGCAGCTACCGCACGCTGGGCGACACCGCCGCCCGGCAGGGGGTGGCGCTGCGGGCGCTGCTCGAGTTGTACCTGTCGGCGACCCGCAGGCTTTGGCGTGACCTGCCACCGATTCTGAACGCAGAAGTTCATCCGCAGGCCGTCGTCGTCGCAGGTGACGTCATGCTGCACGCGGTCGACGCCGTGGTGGCGTCCCTGACTGAGGGTTATCAACTCGCGCGGCGCTCACTGGTGCGCGCCCAGGAATCCGCGCGCCGCGAGTTCATCGACGACTTGCTGAACGGGGCGACCGACGTGGTCGGCTTGTTGCAGCGCGCCCAAGGCTTCGGCCTGGACCTTGCCGGGCCCCATGCGGTGGCGACCGTACTCGCCGAGCGATTCGTCGACGACGCCAATCCAGTACTGCGCACTGTGGAACGCGCCATCCTCGGCATCAAGGGTGACGCGCAAGCACTGCTGGCCAGCAAGGAGGGCCGGCTCGTAACGGTCTTCCCCGCCCCCGACCGGGACGCGATCACGCACGTCGTCGACCAGATCAGCAAGACGCTCGACACGGGAGCGCGCTCGGGCGGCCTCGGCAAGTGGCAACTCGGACTCGGGCGCGCGGGCGTCGGCGCCGACGGGGTGGTGTCGTCCTACCGCGAATCGCTCGAAGCGCTTGCCCTCGCCGACCGCCTCGCCCTGGACGCGAAGGTGATCGACGCCCAGGATCTGCTCGTGTACCAGGTTCTGCTGCGTGATCGGGTCGCCCTGGTGGACCTCGTCGAGAGCACCCTGGCGACGCTGCGCGCCGCGCGCGGCGGGCCGGCGCCGCTGCTCGAGACCCTGACGGCGTATTTCGCCTGTGGTGGCAACACCTCGGCCAGCGCGCGCGACCTGCACCTGTCGGTGCGCGCCGTGACCTACCGGCTCGACCGGGTCCGTGAGTTGACCGGGCTCGACCCGAATAGCCCCGACGAGCGGTTCCGTCTGCACGTGGCGGTGCTGGGCGCCCGATTGCTCCGCTGGCCCACAACTGTCCCTGTCTGAATACACAGCAACTGCCGACTTCCGGCAATCTCGCACCGCCGAATCTCGCCGGGAACCGACTGCACGTCCCGCGAGTTCGGCAACAAGACTGGAGGTAACGAAACGACAGCGGATGGACCGCTTTTCAGCACGTCGAGGAGGCATTGCGCGATGAACGTTCCTGGCTGGGCATGGCTCGCCTTCGGGGCAGTAGTCGTGATCATGCTCGCGATCGACCTGCTTGCGCACCGCGGCGCGCATGTCATTGGCTTTCGCGAAGCTGCATGGTGGAGCGCGGTCTGGGTCGGCGTGTCGTTGGTGTTCGCACTCGTGGTGGGGCTAACACTCGGCGCAGGTGCAGGCGTCGATTTCACTACCGCGTGGCTGTTGGAAAAGAGCCTTTCGGTCGACAACCTGTTCGTCTTCGCGTTGATTTTTGGCTACTTCCGGGTGCCCCGCGAATACCAGCATCGGGTGCTCTTCTTCGGCGTGTTCGGCGCGCTGATTTTCCGGGGCATATTCCTCGCCGCCGGCGTTGCGATCGTCACCCAGTTCACCGCGGTACTGTTCGCGTTTGCGGCTATTCTGCTCTACAGCGCGTATAAGTTGATCAAGGACGACGACGACGCCTACGACCCGGGCAGCAGCGTCGCCATCCGCCTGATGCGTAAGGTGATTGCCGTCCGCGACGAGTACGCCGGCTCGAAATTCTTCGTTAGGGAAATGGGTAAGCGCGTCGCAACTCCGCTGCTGGCGGTAGTCGTCGCGATCGAGGCCGCCGACCTCGTCTTCGCCGTCGATAGCGTGCCTGCGGTACTGGCCGTCAGCGACAATGCATTCATCGTTTATTCGTCCAACGCTTTCGCAATACTGGGTCTGCGGGCGCTGTACTTCCTGCTCGCAGGACTGTTGGCGAGGTTCCACTACCTGTCGAAGGGCCTGGCATTGATTCTCGCTTTCATCGGCGCGAAGCTAATACTGCAGGCAAGTCACAAGCTGATCAGTACCTCGATCCCAGAAATCCCGTCGCTGGCCAGCCTCGGCGTCATCGTTGCCGTGCTCGCCACTTCGATCCTGCTCAGCCTGCGCCGGCCTGCGCCGGCCGAGCGAGAAGCTGCACTAACCGCCTGACCAGTCAGCACCACCCGAGAAGAAGGAGTTCGACATGGCACTGTTCGACCAACTCAAGGCCAAGAGCAAAAGCGTCAGCGACCAACTGATGACCAAGAAGGACCAGTTCCGCAACAAAGAGTTCGCCGAGGCCAGCATGGCGACCTGCGCGCTCATCGCCGCCGCCGACGGCTCTGTCGATGCCGCCGAGCGGCAGCGCACCGCGGCGTTGATCGCCAGCAACGACCTGCTCTCAGTCTTCCCGCCCGAGGAACTGCGGCAAAAATTCGACGGCTATTGCGACAAGCTGGTGCGCGACTTCGACTTCGGCAAGGTCGACGCGATGACCGCGATCGGCAAGTTGAAGGCCAAGCCCGAGCAGGCCCGCGCGGTAATCTCTATCGGTGTCGTCATCGGCGGAGCTGACGGCAGTTTCGACGCCGACGAGCGCAAGATTCTGACCCAGGTGTGCAACGCGCTCGGTATCGCGCCGTCCGAATTCGATCTCTGAAAGCTAACCCAACAAGATTCAAACATAACGCCGATTCATCCCAACGGAAGGAAGAACTCATGTCAGTCAGCCTGAGCAAAGGCGGCAACGTCTCACTCACCAAGGAAGCTCCTGGAATGACCGCGGTCCTCGTCGGACTCGGTTGGGACGCCCGCACCACCACCGGTACCGACTTCGACCTTGACGCTTCGGCGTTGATGCTCAACACGTCCGGAAAGGTGGTGTCGGACAAGCACTTCATTTTCTTCAACAACATGACCTCGCCGGACGGTTCGGTCGAGCACACCGGCGACAATCTCACCGGCGAGGGCGAGGGCGACGACGAGTCGATCAAGGTGAACCTCGCGGCGGTGCCGGGCGAGGTGGACAAGATCGTGTTCCCGGTGAGCATCTACGAAGGACAGGCCCGCCAACAGGGTTTCGGTCAGGTACGCAACGCCTTCATCCGCATCGTCGACCAGTCCGGCGGCGCGGAGATCGCCCGCTACGACCTCACTGAGGACGCCGCGAACGAGACCGCAATGCTGTTCGGCGAGCTGTACCGAAATGGCAGCGAATGGAAATTCCGTGCCGTCGGCCAGGGTTACTCCTCCGGTCTCGCCGGCATCGCGCAGGACTTCGGCGTCAATCTCTGAACGCATCCGCATGCGTGTCCTGCTCGCACCGGACAAATTCAAGGGCTGCCTCACCGCGGCCGAGGTAGTTACTCACCTCGGCCGCGGTTTCGCGGCTCGCGGCGTCGCTTTCGACGAGCTGCCCCTGGCCGATGGCGGTGACGGCAGCGTAGCCGCCGCCCGCCATGCCGGGCTCGCCGGCGTTGAGGTCACCGTCGACGGCCCGACCGGCGGCCCACATTCGGCGATGATCGCCTTTGATGGGCGCACCGCCGTCATCGAGGTCGCCAACACCTGCGGCCTGGCGCTGCGTACCGAATCGGCCGCCCAACCGCTGGCCGCGTCGAGCCTGGGCTTCGGCCAAGCCGTGCGCGCCGCGCTCGCGCTCGGCGCCACCCGCCTCGTCCTCGCGCTCGGTGGTTCGGCGAGCACCGACGGCGGCACCGGGCTGCTACAAGCGCTGGGCATGGTGTTTCGCGACGCTGCCGGTGCTCCGCTTCCCCCGTGCGGCGGAACGCTCAGCCAGATCACCTCGGTGGACGTGTCGAGCTGGGAAACGCTGCCTGGCATCGATATCGTCGTCGCCAGCGACGTGCAGAATCCGCTCACCGGGCCAGCCGGCGCCGCCGCCGTCTACGCCCCGCAAAAGGGAGCATCGCCGCAGGACGTGCGCATCCTCGAGGCCGGACTCACCAATCTGGTGCGCTGCTTGGCGTCTGCCGATGTTGGCGACGCTGCCCGGCTCTCGCACGCAGCCGGCGCGGGCAGTGCCGGAGGTCTCGGGTTCGCGGGCCTGCTGCTCGGCGGCGAACTCGTATCCGGCGCCGACTTCTTCCTGGATTTGCTCGACTTCGACGCCCGCGCGCGAGCGTGCGACCTGGTCGTCACCGGCGAGGGTCGCCTCGACGGGCAGACCGCGCAGGGCAAGCTCGTGGCGGTCGTCGCCAGGCGCGCAGCCGGAGTCCCGGTGATCGCGGTCGTGGGCCGCAACGACGCCGAGCCGGCGCAGCTCGAGGCGATGGGAATCACGGCGGTCTACGCCCTCGCCGATTGCACTGACCGCGACGCCGCTACCGACCCCCAGTTATCAGCCTCCCTGCTCACCGAACTCGCACGTACCTTCGAACTGTCGCGTTGAGGCGTCCAAACGCGCATATGAGAGCCATTCATGACAGCCGTTCATGACAGCCACATGACGGCGCTGTCATTTTCGTTTGGATTCCGAGTAACCCCATAGATAGTTCGGTCCGAGTGGGACGGCGCCGGATCGGCGCTGGGGTTCAAACGGGGGGAGGCGTCGTGATTTCGTGCGCGACGAATCAGGCTGCAGCGTTCAAAATTCGGGTCGGGGCAGCGGTCGTGACCTTTTTGGTGCTGGCCGTTATGTCAGCCGTGCAGTTCGCGGGAGCACCGATTGCGCACTCCGCGACGCCACCGGCCCCCGGCGCCATCACGTTGCGGGTGACGAGCGCGCAGACGATCAGGAACATCAGCACCGCCGGCACGCTCATCTCAGCGTACAAGTGGATCATCAACAAGGACGACCCTGGTAACCCGGGCACGATCGGGAATCAGGGGACGACTGCGTGCATGCCGACCTCGGCCGGTGCCGGAATCGGCGCTCCGGCCAATGCGGACGGTTCCCCCAACACCACCTACGCCGACTCGTGCCAGTGGCCGTCGGTGCGCAATACCTCGGGATTCGCGCCGATCGTCGCCCAGGGCGACGAGACCAACCTGAACACCTCGCGGGCGCTCGTCGGCCTGCCTGGCGGTAAGTACCTCATCTCGGTCACCAGCGCCGGCTACAAGATCGACGGCCAGCACTTCAGCGTCGACGGCGGCACCCAAGAGGTCAAGGTGCGGATGAACGCCACCCCGCTTCCCCTGACAACACTGCGGATCCAGGTGTTCAATGACAGCCTCCCGGTCGACGCGACCTGGGAAATGGACGCCGAAAACAAGACGGACATGTCAGGATTCACCGCGACGCTGAGCGATGTGTTCGGGCTCGTGAGCACCGATTACTACGGCAACGCGCTTTGCACCACCTATCTGCACGACGCGGCGAAGAATCCGAACAACGGTGAATTCCCGATGACGTTCAACGGCTCGAAGCCGGTTATCGACCCGACCTCGACGGGCAAATGCGTCAGCGACAAGACCGGCCTGATCGTCATTCCCAACCTGGGCCCCAACCGGCTGGCGGCAACCGTCACGCCGCCCGGCGGCGCGAATGGCGAATGGGTGCAGACGACCACGCTCGAAGGCGGACACGACCATGACATCTGGTCGCAGGAGGGCGCGACCGGCTACGACACGGAGCAGACCAAGGGCGCGGAGCTGGTCCCGTCGGTTCAATTCGGGTTCGTGAAGAAGATGCCGACTGTCGCAGCGAGCGCCGCCGGGACCGGCGAGGTCGTCGGCAACGCTATCGCCGGCCTGCCCTATGTCGGCGGCGCCGGCGGCCAGGTCTCGCCCGAAACCGGCCTGGCCGGAGTTGGCGACGGTGGACCGATCCCGGGTGCCTGGATCGCGCTGTCGGACCTCAATGGTGGCGACCAGCAGGTTTACACAGGCCAGGCTGACGCGTCCGGTCACTTCGACATCAAGAACATCGCGACGGGCAGCTACCAGCTGTCGATCTGGGACTTCAATCAGGACTTCATCCTGTGGTCATTCAACATCGAAGTCACAAACGGTCAGCTCACCAATGTCGGCAACAAGGTCATCGTGGGCTGGTTCACCCACATGCACGGCAAGGTCTTCATCGACTCCAACGGCAACGGCAAGATGGACCCGGGCGAGAACGGCGTTCCGGCCTTCAATCTGACGGTCCGGGAGCGGGACAACTCCCTGATGGACCAGGCGACGAACACCGCCAGCACTGATGACAGCGGAAACTACAACATCGCTGAGACGTACCCGATGGGCAAGTTCCTGGTGCTGGAGGCCTTCAACACCCGGTACAAGACGACCGGCATCACCTATCAAGGCGAGAACGACCCGAAGCCAACTACCCAGCTGGGCAGCATGGTCGATGTCAACTTCCTACCGATCATCGGATTGGGCGGCGAGATCGATTGGGGCGTACAGCCCTATGACACCGGCTCCAACGGGGGGATCGTCGGCACGGTCAGCTACGACACCACCCGCAACGAGCTCGATCCCGCCTACGCGGTGAGCGAGGGCTATCAGCCGGGAATCCCGAACGTGCCCGTGCATCTGTACGTGGCCCAGAAGTGCACCGAAACCGACCCGGCTCTGGTGAAGACGAACTGCCGTCAGGGCTTCGAACTCAACCCCGACGGATCGGTCATGCGCGGTGCGGGCGGCGCAGCGGTCCAGGACACCTACACGTCCGAGGAATGGGCGCCACCGCGCGGTTGCACCGCCCGCCAGTGGGACGGAACGCTGCTCACCGATCAGCAAGCCCTCCCGCCTGCCGGTGCCGCGGCCAACGCGATGTGTGTCGAGGCTCCGATGGCCGGCATCTCGACCGGTGTCAGTGACGCCGCCGGTGGGTCCCAGACGGTCAACGGCAACTACGGATTTGCCACGTCCAAGATCAACCTCTACCCGTCAACCGACACGGTGCATAACCCCGACGGCTTGGCCCTGTACGCCCCGCTTCCCGCCGGACAGTCCCAGGACCTGCCGGCAATGGATTTCCTTGTCGGTGTCGACATCCCGGACAACCCGGTCGGCGGCGGAAAGATGTACAAGGTCACGTCCGAGGAAGACGTGAACATCTTCACCGGCGACACCTACCTGCCGCAGGAGAACTACCCGCCGCTTTCGCAGGCTGCCGGTGCAACCCAGGGCCAAGGCGGGGCGGACGTCAACCCGCCGGTGCAGCCGCCGTCGCAGCAGGCGGGCATCATCTCCCAGTGCGCCGGCCCGCTGCACACGGTGAGGGTCACCAACGCCGACTTCCTGGCCGGTGGCGGCAGCCCATTCGAGGGTCAGTCGCGCCCGTCGTGCGTCGACAAGATCGTCACCGTCAGGAGCGGGCAGGCCACGGCACCGAACTTCAACCTGTTCACCGACGTACCGATCCCCACGAAGTTCTGGGGACTCACGCTCAACGACCTCGGCCTGACGCTCGACAAGCGCAGCGTGAACTACGGCGAGGCGCAGGGCCTGCCCTATGTCCCCGTGGGCCTGTACGACTCGACCGGGCGGCTGACGTACACCACGCACACCGACTACAACGGGCTGTACGAGGCGCTGGTCCCCTCGACCGACACGTACAACTGCCCGGTGCCAGCCGGACCGTGCCCGAACATGTATCGCTTCGTCGGCAACGATCCCGGGGTTCCCGGTGCGCTGAACGCGGACTATAACCCCCGATTCCGGACCATCGCCACCAACTTCCAGGCCTGGCCCGGCCTCTACACAGTGACCGATGAGGCACCGACCCAGGTCGCCACTACGGCCCTGGCGCCGGACACCACCACCGTCAACCCGACCCAATGCGACCTCGGCGCGGCCGCCCCGCAGCTGCTGTCGGTGGACCGTCCCTACATCAGAACGACGGACACCAATCGTGTTCTTAAGATCAGCGGGTTCGGCTTCGGCGACACCGCCGGGACCGTGACGTTGGGCGGCACGACCCTGACCAGCACCTCGTGGACGGACACCGCGATCACGGTGACCGTGCCCACCACTCTTGGGATCGGCGCCCCCGCACTGTCGATCACCAGGTCGGGCACGCCGTTGAGTACCTATAACGCGCTCACCGTCCAGATCGTGGGTCCGCTCACGGGCGACATCAGGAACCCGCTGGCCGGCGCCGGCGCTTCCGCGAGCAACCCCGGCATCATCGAGGTGGGGCCGGGCGCCAAGAGTGCTGACGCGATCAGCCGGGTGACGACGATCCAGGCCGCCATCGAGGCCGCCAAACCGACCGGCGCCAAGCCATACTGGCTGGTCGTCGTCTACCCGAACACGCAGTCCGCCGGCGACCCGCAAGGCCAGTACACCGAGAACGTGATCATGCACCACCGGGTGCACATCCAGGGCGTCGGCCCCGGTGGGTTCCGTCCGGACGGCAGCTTCGTCCGCGGTTCGATCATCGACGGTGCCGGCTTCAACCCGGACAACCCGTCGGGGCTCGCCTGGGTCACGCTTGTGTCGAGCCTGCGTTACAGCGGCAACCCGGCCGTCCCGGACGCCGCGGTGGTCACCGTGCTCGACGACCCGGGCGGTCCGGGCTCGGCCTACAAGCCGACCTTCGACGGCTTCAGCATCACCGGTGGGGCGCAGTCGGACTTCCCGGCCAACATCAACGAGCTGACCGGCGGGATCACCACGCCGTACGGCGCGGCCGGCGCGCTCGTCACCCAGGGTGGTGGGATCTACCTGCACAACAACGTGCGCGGCATGCAGATCACCGACAACGTCATCCGCGGCAACGGCGGTTCCTACGGCGGCGCGATTCGGGTCGGTACTCCCTACGTCGGTTCGAACAACAACACCGACCTGCTCGTGGCGAACAACCAGATCCGTGACAACGGGGGCACCAACCTCGCCGGCGGCATCGGCATCTTCACCGGCAGCGACGGATACGCCGTCACCCACAACGCCATCTGCGGCAACCACTCCTCCGAATACGGGGGCGCTATCAGCGCCTTCGGCTACCAGGAGGGCGCGCTCAACACGACGTCCAAGGGCGGCACCATCAACAAGAACCGGATCTGGTTCAACTCCTCCTACGACGAGGGGGGCGGCGTCATGATCGCCGGCGAACTGCCGGCGACGCCGACCACGCTCTCGCCCGGCACTGGACGGGTGACGATCGACGCCAACGTGATCCAGGCCAACCTGGCCAACGACGACGGCGGCGGCATCCGGCTCCTGCAGGTCACCGGATCCAACGTGACGAGTAAGGCCAAGGCCGAGCAGCAAGCGATCACGATCAGCAACAACGAGATCGCCAGCAACATCTCCGCCCACGAGGGCGGCGGCATCGCCCTGGACGACGCGCCGTTCGTCAACATCGTGAACGACACCATCGCCAATAACGTCACAACGGCGACGGCGGTCACCAGCGATGGAACGCCGGCGCCGGCCGGGTTGTCCACGGCGACGAACAGCGACCCGCTCAACGCCCAGCTGGCCAAGTTCGACACGAGTCCGCAGCCGAACTCGATCGCCACGCTGTTGGCAACCCCGTACAGCAAGCCGACCCTGCTCAACGATGTGTTCTGGGACAACCGGGCTGGCAGCTTTGACGGAGCTGGCGGGGTGTGCGGTATCGGCTCGACGAGCTGCGGCAGTCAACCCGACGCGGTCAACAACTGGGACATGGGCGTCTCCGACAACTCGGCCGGGGTGCTGAGCCCGACCCATTCGGTGATTCAGGACGGGACGCAGGTCGGCCCGGACGCCAGCGGTGCCGCGCTGAACAACGTGCAATCGGACCCCGGGTTCAAGTCCCCCTACCTCGTGGACGTGAACGTGCTGGCTTCCCGGGCCTACCCAGCGTTCCGGCAGGCGATCATCATCGCCCAGATCCTGCCGCCGTCCCTGATGGGTGACTACCACCTCTCCGGCAGCGCGTCACCGGCTTACGGGCTGGGGGCGGCGAGCACCCAGACCAACTGGGGCACGTGGGTCGCCGGGACCAGAAGTAACCCGGCGCACTGGAACGGCTGGTCCTACACCGTCACTGCCCCGTCGCGAGACATCGACGGCGATCCGCGTCCCGCTCCCGTGGGCCGCACCGCGCCGAAGACGAACTACGACGCCGGCTCAGACCAGATCGTCCCGTGATGAGGCGTGAGGTGGCCTGCCGACGGCAGGCCACCTGGCCCCTGTGTCAGATCGCCCCGCCCTACGCCCCATGGAGACACTCGTGACCAAGAACTCAATGGACAAGCCACTTTCGCGACGGGGTTTCCTCGTTGGGGGCGCCGGATTCATCAGTGCGGTCGCCATCGGCTCGCGCCTGATACCCGCGCAGGCAGTGCCGGCGCCAGCAGCACCGACGGTCGCGACGCCCGGGGATGTCAACGCGGTCAACGTCCACTTGGTCGGCACCGACGGGTGGGTGTCCATGCCGGCGGCAGCACCGGCGGACGCGCCGTTCTTCCCGGACAGCCTGGCGCCCAAGCCGTTCGACACCTACTGCTTCGGTTTCCGAAACGTCACCGGATTCACCCCCGCCGCAGTGGCAGCCGAACGCGGGAAGGCCGAGATCAGCGCACCGATGATGTTCTTCGATGAGGAGGACGAGATCTTCATCACGCTGACCAACCTCGGTCTTTCGGTCCGACCGGACCTCTTCGACGGCCACACCCTGCACTGGCACGGGTTCGTCAACGCGATCCCGTTGTTCGACGGTGTCCCGGAGCTGTCTCTGGCCGTGCCGGTCGGACGCGACTTCACCTATTACTACAAGCCGCACGACGCCGGCACCTACATGTATCACTGCCACTTCGAGGACGTGGAACACGTCCAGATGGGCATGACCGGCATGGTCTTCGTCCGGCCCAAGCAGAACCAGACCAGGCAGGGTGTCACGACGGTCAATCCGGCGTTCGCGGCGGGTGCCCCGACTCCGTGGAAGGACCGCAGCGGCAATGTCATCACCGTCGCCTCGACGATCCCGCCCGGCCGCTACGCCTACAACGACTACGACGGGTCGACGGCCTACGACCGGGAGTTCGCCTTCATGATCACCGAACTGTGGTCGGCGGCGCACTACCGCGACGCGCACATCCAGGTCAACAACTGGACCGATTTCGACCCGAGCTTCTGGCTCATGAACGGCCGCGCCTACCCCGACACAGTGGCTCCCAACAGCACGGCCATGGGCGGCGCGGGGGAGTTGCAGAACGTGTTCCCAGCCGGCGCGCTGCCGGTGATCGGCAACAACGGACCGAGCGATGACGCGAATCGCCTGCAGTACCAGCCGATCTCCTCGCTTGTGACCTGCCAGCCGGGCGAGCGAGTGCTGCTCCGGTTCTCCAACCTCGGTTACCAGAACCACGCGTTCACGGTCGACAACATCGACCTCACGGTCATCGCGAAGGACGGCAGCCTGCTGAAGGGACGCGACGGAACGGCGAACTACATCACCACCAACACCGTCGACATCGGCCCGGGCGAGAGCCGCGACATCATATTCACCGCTCCGACCGGCCCGAATGCCGAAGGAACCTACCTGCTCTACGACCGGAAGTACGCCTACCAGAACAACGGAGGCGGCCCCGGGTACGGCGGCATGCTCACCCACATCGAAGTCTCAGCGGGAACACCCGTGCAGACCGAGCCGAATCACTGATCCGGGCTATCGAGGAGAACTGATGAAGCTCATGAATCACAGGCTCGCCCTGCGCCTGGCGGCGTTCGGCGCCGTGGCCGCGGTTGTCGCAACATCTATCGCGCTGGCCCCGATCTCGCAAGCCTCGACAACGGCGACCACCTCCGAGGGCGTGCAGTGCGAGAACGACACCAACGCCAATTTCTCGCTGACCGCCCGCTCCGGCTACGTCTCCACGCCCGACGGCAACTCCATCTATATGTGGAGCTACGGCAACTCAACCGGCGGGTTTCAATTGCCCGGCCCGACACTTTGCGTGACCTCCGGACAGAAGGTCACTGTCGTCCTGCACAACAGCCTGCCCGAACCCACCTCGATCATCTTTGCGGGCGAGAGCGGAGTGCTCGCTGACGGCGTCGCCGCCCAACCCCAATTCGACAGCACCGGGCCGGGGGCTTCGCTCACCTCGCTGGTGCAGGCCGCCGGGGCCGGCAACGGCTCGGTGACCTACACCTTCACCGCGGGAAGCCCCGGAACGTACCTGTACCAGAGCGGCACCGACGTGAAGAAGCAGTTGCAGATGGGCATGTACGGCGCGCTGGTCGTGCGTCCGGCCGGACACCCGACGCAGGTCAACGACCGCTCCGACTCTGCCTTCACCGCGGGCAAGGAGTATCTGTTCCTGCTGTCGGAGGTCGATCCGGACGTGCACCTCGCGGTCGAACGCAACCAGCCGGTCGACTGGTCGGCCTACCGGGCCCGGTACTTCATGATCAACGGCCGGAGCATGCCCGACACCCTGGCGCCGAACAATGCCTCCTGGCTGCCGACCCAGCCGTACGGGGCGACGGTGCATATCAAGCCCTACGATGCGACGACCAATCCGCTGCCGGCCACGATCCGCTATCTCAACGCCGGCACGGTGAACTATCCCTTCCACCCCCACGGCAGCGACGAACGGGTGATCAACCGCGACGGCCACGCGCTGCAGGGGCCGAACGGCGAGGATCTCAGTTATCAGAAGTACGACCTCGACGTCGGTCCCGGACAGTCGCTGGACGTGCTCATGCAGTGATCCAGCGAATACGACTCGGTGACCAACCCGATACCGACCGCGCTGCCGGCTATCACCGACCAGTTGCTGGTCGGCACGGACACCTGGTTCTCCGAAAGCCCCTATCTGGGAACGAAGAACGGCACACCGTCCACGATCACCAACAACAACGAGTGCGGCGAGTACTACCACATCGCCCACAGCCACGCCTTGCAACAGGCAACCAACTACGGCGCAACCTTCGGAGGGATGATGACGCTGTTCCGCATCGACCCCCCGACTGGCTGCAAGTGAGGGCCGGGGCAATGACCCACACCAACAACGGGCCTGGACGCCGATCACGGCGTACGCGACGCGCGACCCTGGCTCGGCGACTGACCTCGCTGCTCGCCGCCACGGCCACCGCCCTGAGTGTCACGACCACGCTCGCCGTGGTCGCCGGCCTCGGCGCCGAGGCATCCGCGGCGCCCGCGCCGGGCGCCGGACGCGTCGCGACCCTGACCGCGGCCACGAGTCCGACGTCGGTGGGGCGGCTCACCCCGCGCGGCTGCACCGGCAGTCCCGGCGCGGTCAGCTGTGACCTCTATGCGAAGCCGGGCACCATTCAGGTCGCCGGCACCAACCTGCCGATCTGGGGCTTTGCCACCAAGGACGTCGACAGCACGGGGCAACCCGTGCCCGCGACGGCACCGGGGCCGCTACTCGTCCTCACGCAAGGCGACACCGTCACCGTTACCCTGCACAACGGACTCAACAGCAACGTCTCCCTCGCCCTGCCGGGCCAGGCCGCGGTCGACAACGCTCGCGCGGGTGATGACGTGACCGGTGCCGCGCCCCTGGGCACGGCGACCTACAAGTTCACCGCCAGCCGGCCCGGGACGTTCGTCTATGAAGCCGGGCACACCAAGGACGGCGCGCGCCAGGTCGCCATGGGTCTGGCCGGCGCAATGGTGGTGCTGCCGAGCACACCGGGCAGCTCCGACGGCAACCCGTCCGGTTACCCGGACACGTCCTACGACGACGACGCCCCGTTGGTCCTCAGTGAGATCGACCCTGCACTCAACAACAGCCCCGACCCGCTGACATTCGATATGCGCAACTACCGTCCGGCGTACCGGCTCGTGAACGGGCAGGCCTTCCCGCAGACCAACTCGCTCGCCACCGACCAGGGCCACAAGGTGCTGCTGCGCTACGTGAACGTCGGACAGCAGATGCACCCCATGAGCCTGCTCGGCGGCGCGCAGACCGAACTCGCCCAGGACGGGCACCCGATGAAGTACGCCACCACCGTCACTGCCGAGAGCATCGATCCTGGCACCACCATGGATGCGCTCGTCACCATGCCCGGCATCAATGGGACCACCGCGGACGCGAAGACAGCAACCAAGATCGCGGTCTATGAAGCCAACGGGGCGCTGGACAACAATGCCCAGATCGCCGGAGCCGTCGCCGGCCAGCCGACCCAGGTCGCCTTCGGCGGAATGCTGACGTTCCTGGACACCCAGGCGCCCGTCGACACCTCCACGGACAACACCGGGCCTACGGCCAAGTCGGTCACGGTGAGCCCCACCCCCTCCGACGCCCTGTCCGCAGTCACCGTCACGGCCACCATCAGCGACGCCGCCACGGGCGGCAGCCCGATCGCTGCGGCGGAATACGTGATCGACGACGACAACCCCGCCGGCCCGCTCGCGCCGGGCTCCGGAATGACGATGACTGTCACCGACACCACCGCGGTGACGACGTCCGCGACCGGCACGATCCCCGCCTCGGTGCTCGCCGCCGCGACCTTTGCGGCCGGCAAACACATCGTTTACGTGCGCGGCGAGGACTCCAAAAATAATTGGGGCGTTGTCGGCTCCGCCGTGCTGAACGTCCCGAAGACCGGTCCCGCCACCACCGGCGGCACCGCGACCCCGACACCCACTAACGGAGCGGCGGCCATCGACATCTCGGCGACCGGTGACGATAGCACCGCCGGCGGGAAGATCACCGCCGCCGAGTACTTCCTGGACACCCCGGGTGCCAACGACGCAGGAACCGCGATGCTCGTGAACCGGCTCGCGACAGTCGTGTCCGCCGACGCCACCCTGCCCGCAACCAGTGCGGCGACGCTGATCGAAGGCGTCCACCACTTCTGGGTCCACGTCAAGGATGACTTGGGTCTCTGGGGGCCGCTGCTGGACATCCCTGTGCTCATCGACAAGACCGGCCCGACGACGCTGGCCGCGTCGACCAGCCCACCGGCCACCAACGGCGTCGTGGCCGACCCGAGCAACCCCGGCTACGTCCAGATCACCGCCGAGGTCTCAGACCCCAACGGTGCGCTGGGCAGCAACCTGGTCGCCGCCGAAGCCTTCCTTGGCACGGCGCCGGCCGCAGCCAGTAACGGCAAGGGCCTGCAATTGCGCCCGATCGACGGCAAGATCGACTCCCAGGACGAGCACTTCTACGCCCTGATTCCGCTCGCCCAACTCAAGGCCTACAAGGACGGTCAACTCCCGATCTACGTTCACGGCAAGGACGCCGCCGGAAACTGGGGCGACGCCACCCTGAACCCGGCGAAGCTGCTGATCGACCGGGTGGCACCCGCGCTGGCCGGTCCGCTGACGGCAACGTTGGCCGCCGTCGGATCGCCCGGCATCGCGCTGACCTCGACCCTGACTGAGGCCAACACGCTGTCCAACGCCGAGTACTGGACCGGCACGACCGATCCGGGAGTCGGCAAGGCCACCGCGGCGACCCTGTCGGTCGCAGCGGGGGCGGTCACCGTGAACGCCTCCTTCCCGGCCACGGCGGTGACCACGACCTACCGCGTCCGGGTCCGCGACACCGCGGGCAACTGGAGCGCAGCCGTCGCCGGCACGGTGTCACCGTTCCGCAGCAACCTGGAAGCGACTACCGGCTGGAATGTCACCAATGGCGCCGCGGCGATCTCGTCGGCCGCCGCACAGTTGAATCCGGATGAGAACCCCTCCGCCAACGGGCTGCAAGCCACCGTGGCGCCCAGCCCCAACAGCGCACGCACGGCGTTCCTGACGAACAACACCCCCGTCAAGAACACCGGCTACCACGCGCGGTTCCAGTTCCAGGCACCGTCGTTGTCCTCCGGGACCAACACCGGCAACTGGGTCACCGTGTTCGATACCCGCACCGCGGACGGCGCCAACAAGGGAACCGAGGTGTTCGCCGTCCAATACCAGGGCAGCGGAGCAACGGCTCAAATCCGGGCCGTCGTCGGCGGCACGGCGGGAGCGGCCAAGGTGATCGGCGCGGTCAGCCGGACCATTCAGGTCGACTGGAGCAACGGCGCCGCCGCCAAGCTGGTGTTCTCTGTCGATGGCAGCGTGCAGTACACGGTGAGCCCGGGCAGCGTGACCACGACGATCGAGGCCGCTCAACTCGGCATCAGTAACACCAGCGTCGCCACCACCAACTCGGTGGGACCGTTGGGCAAGGCCTGGTACGACACCTTCCTCTCGGTCGGTTCCTGAGCGAGTCGGGCGTCACCGGGCGGCCGCGAAGGCGGCCCGGTGACGCCTGAGCGTCGACTCATCACTGCAACAACACGCACCACAAAGGTTTCTTGGGGGACCCATGACCGGCACCACTCTGCAGGCCAGCGAGCGACCCGGACGGTTAACGGCGCTCCCCCGCCCGCGCCAGTTCTGGCTGCAACTGGTGGTCGTCGCGGTTGTCACCGCGGTGCTCGCCCTAGCGGCCGTGGGCGTGCACCGCGCGCTGGCCTCGACGCACCCGGACGACCCGAACCGCGCGGTGCCGACAAGCGCGGCCATGCAGCAGCGACTGGGCGTTCGATTCAGCCGGGTCGCGGTCGTCTCGGACGGCGGCCTCATCACGCTGTCCTACGTCGTCCTCGACTCGGAGAAGGCCGCGCGTTTCCAGGCCAGTCAGGCGCACCCGCCGAAGCTGTCCAGCGAATCGCGCAACCTGAGCACCACACGGGTGTCGCTGATGAAACAGGGTCACGTGCTCAACCCGGGGCAGACCTACTACCTCGTGTACGAGAACACCCGCGACGCCCTGCGCGCGGGTGAGTACGTGACCATCCAGGACGCCGGGATGGTGCTCAAGCACGTTCCGGTCTTGTGATCCGGTCGCGGCTCGGCGCGCTCGCGCTGCTCACCGCGCTCGCCGGGCTCGTCCTCACTATCGTGGCCGGCCCGGCGAGCGCGCACGCATTCCTGGTGGCAAGCAATCCGAGCGACGGCGCGGTGCTGGCGAAGGCTCCGAGCGCGCTGCGCCTGGACTTCAGCGAGTCGGTCGTCCTCGGCGCCACCGCGATCACGGTCACCGACAGCGCGGGACACAGCTTCGACCCGACCTCGCTGCGCCTGGTCACCGGGCGGGGCACCGAGGAGCCGGCGCACGTCGTGGCCGACCTGCCAGCGCTGCGCCGCAGCGCTTACCGCGTGTCATGGCGGACGCTGTCCAGCGACGACCTGCATGCGACGAGCGGGGTGCTGGTGTTCGGCGTCGAGGCCGCGGTCACCGCGACGCCGTTCGTCGAGCCCACCCCCCGGCCGGACGAAGCCACGCTGCGCTGGCTGCTGTTCGCGTCGCTCGCAGCAGCGTTGGGCGCGCTGTTAGTGCGGCGCTTGCACCGCCGCACGCGTCCCGGCGTGCCCGACGAGCGGATCGAGCGCGTGCTGCGGCGGCTGGCAACCATCGGCGCGGGGACAGGATTGCTCGCGGCGGTGCTGCTGCTGATCCTCGCGCTGGCCGGCACCGGGGCGTCGCTGGGGCAGCTGCTGTCCGGCGGTTACGGCGAGCGGTGGGCGCTGCGCGAGGCAGGCTTCGGCCTGCTGCTGGCTGCGGCGTGGCGCGTCCGCACCCCCGAGCCAGATCGGGCGCACTCGGTCTTGGTGGGCGCGGGAGCGTTCGCCGCGTGCGTGGGATCGGCGTTGCTCGGCCACAGCGCCGGCTTCGCGTCCACCCGTATTGTCGCCGATGCAGCGCACCTGGCAGCTGCGGCGACGTGGTCGGGGGCGCTGCTGGCCATCGCGGTCGTCCTGCTTCGGCCGGGTACGAATAGCGGGGCGTTTCGGCTGGTGCTGCGGGCATTCGCCGTGCCGGCCGCCGCGTGCGTCAGCGTCGTCATCGTCACCGGCGTCTACCTGACGAGCGGGGTGGTCGGCTCAGTCGACGCCGCGCTGCTCACGATGTACGGTCGCACGCTGGTGCTCAAGATTGCGCTCGTCGCTGTGGCAGGCGGGCTAGCCCTGGTGAGCACAACCCGGCTGCACGGCTCAGCGCGGCGGCCGGTCCCCCGCCGCACGATCCTGGCCGAAGCTGTGCTCGCCTTGGTCGTGCTCGCTCTCGCGGCGCTGCTCACCTCGGGGCAGCCGGCTCGCGAACCGCAGTTCGTCGCGGCTACCACGGCCCGCGTCGTGCCGGCGCTCGACACCGGCGTCGCCGACCTGCAGGAGGCACTCGCGCTTTCACCGAACCGGCCGGGCCGCAGCGTCGTGCTGGTCGGCGTGTTCGACACGCGGCGCCCTGCCCCCGCACCCGTTGCCGGGGTCTTCGTCGATATCGCCGGCGCCGACGGACGGTTTCGGGGCCCGATCGCGGCTGAGCCTCTCGGGAACGGCCGCTGGTCAGCCGCAACGGATCTGGCCGAGTCCGGACCGCTGCGCGTACGCGTTACCGTGCAGCGTCCCGGGCTGCCGGTCGCGACCCAGGACTACTCCTGGGTCGTCGGCGGCGCTCCTCGGGTAACCCGCCATGCTGTCCTGTCGACCGCGCCGGTCGGGGCAGCCCTACAAGCGCTCACGGTCGTCCTTGCCGGGCTGATCGGCGTCGCCTGGGCGGTAGCCTGGCGCCGTCGAGCCGGACGGACGGCCGCCCGCGCGCTCCCACCAGAACTAGCTCCCGCAACCGCCTCGGACGAGGGGGCAACCGGCTAAGTGCGATGATCGGTAGACGTACTCCAGCAAAGGGGGCACCGTCATCTCCGAGGCTGCCATCGTCGCGCTCGATCCGATGGTGGACTTCGTCCCTGACCAGGCCGCCCGGCAGGCCGAGGCGCTTGCCTACCGGCAACTCATCAGGGTGCTCGGCCGTCGGGTCGGTCAACCTGCTCGCGGCGCGGGCGCACCGGTAGTCCTGGTGCCTGGGTTCATCTGCGGCGATCTGTCGCTCACCGTGCTCGCCCGGCATTTACGCCGGCAGGGACATCGGACGTTCGGCAGCGAGATCGGCGCCAACCTCGGCTGCACCGAGGCGATGGTCGAGCGGCTGATCCGGCGCGTACAGCACGTAGTGCGCGCCGAACGGCGACGCGTCGTGTTGGTCGGGCACAGCCGCGGCGGGATGATTGTGAAGCTCGCCGCGAGCCGGCGTCCCGATCTCGCGGCTGCAATCGTCGTCCTCAGCGCGCCGGTCACCGGAACTCTGAGCGTCGCCCCGCACGTGCGCAAGCAACTTGAGCTGCTGTACCGGCTGAACAGTCGCGGCTGGTCGGCAGTGCTCGGGCAGGACTGTGTCCTCGGTGCGTGCGGGGCCCGGATCGCGGCCGAGCTGCAGGCAACGTTTCCCGCGCACGTCGGCTACACCTCGGTGTACTCCCGCTCCGATGCGATCATCGACTGGCGCACGTGCCTCGATCCGGCCGCTGAACTCGTCGAAGTCGACTCCAGCCATACGGGCATGGGCACCGATCGCGCGGTGCAGCGGGTCGTCGCTGACCGGCTCGCCCGGACCAAGAGCAGTCCCTAATCCCCCGAATTTGGTTCTGACTAGGGAAATCAGAGGATCAGAGGTACGGTCCGGGCAACCGGGGGGAAACCGACAATGTCTCAGCAAAACCGCATCCTTTCCATGTCCGCATCCATCAACTGGCCCAGCCTTTCATCACGCGGACGCCGCATCGCGGCGTGCGCCGGGCTGGTGGCGCTCACCCTGGCGAGCGCAACAGCCGCAAGCGGCGTCGCGCCGGTCACCGATTGGGCCCAGACGGACGCCGGGGCGGCGCACAGCCGGGCCAACGTGACCGAGTCGATCCTGACGCCGGCAACGATCCTGTCCGCGCGCCACCGCGCGTCCATCAATGTGGGTGTCGATAATTCGCACCAGCCGTGCGCCACCGCGGGTGAGATTTCGCTGCCTGTGGAGAGCGGCGGATTCGTGTACGCGATCGCGAACGGTGCGGTGGTCAAGGCGAATGCGACGACCGGGGCTATAGCTTGGCGAACTGTCCTTGATCCCGACAATCCTTATTCCTACAACTCGCTCGCGGTGTCGCAGGGATTGGTCGTGGCCGGCGCGCTCGACTGCGTCTCGCAAAGCGACCCGAACGGCGGGCTGCGCGCGATCTCGGCGACAACCGGCGCCAAGATCTGGTCATCGGGCGCGTCGCCGGTCGGCGGCGCGCTGCACGACATGGTCGTCTCGGGACCCTACGTGGTGTCGGTAGGCACATCGCTTGGCAGTGGCACCAACGTCGGCGTGCACCTGCTGGCGACCGGCGCCTCGGTCTGGTCGCACACGTTCGGCGCAGGGTGCGGCGCGAACGGTACGCGCCTGGCCGTGGCGGGCGGCAGCGTCGTCTACAACGCATGCAGCTTCACCACCGGCGCCGCCTTCCTTGCAGCTGACCGGCTCAGTGACGGCGTGCGCCGATGGACGCGCGCCGGCCCGTGGGACGTCCTTGCCGGCGACACCGATGCGAGCACCGGCCGAGACGTGTACGTCCGAAACTCCCACGCGATCATGACGGATCTGGTTCCGCAGACCGGCGCCATTCGCGGCGTCGTCACCGGCGCGACCGGGCTGCTCGCGGTCGGCAAGTCGCGCATCTTCACGACCTGCTCTGTCGGCGTCTGCTCGTACTCACGGGCGTCGCGGGCGTTGGTATGGAGCGTCAAGGTTCAGCTTGCCCGCCCACTAGCCGCTCTCGCCGGCACCGTGCTGTACCTCGACAACGGCACGGTCGTGCGCAGCGATACGGGCGCCCTGCTCAGATCGTTGTGGACCGGGGCCGCCACGTCCATCGTCGTCGGTGAAGGCCACGTCGTCGTCGTGAAAACCCTTCGCATCCTGGACGTCTACGGGCTCTGAGCTCCGCAGTCTGGGTCGTTGCTCCTAGAGTCGGATGCGTGAGCGAAGCTTGCGAGCGAACTAGGGTGCTCGGGCAAGGCCTGCCGAACGAGCACAGCAAGGCTCGGCCGTGCGAAGGAGATACCCCGGAAGTGCTCACCTTCGGCCGCAGCGGCGTCGACATTTACCCGGTGCTGACCGGCGTCGGCCTGGAGGACGTCGAAACCTTCGGCAAGTTCCTCGGCGGTACCACCGCCAACGTCGCTGTGGCAGCAGCGCGACTCGGGCGGCGGACGGCGATCATCACCGGGGTCGGTGATGATCCGTTCGGCCACTACGTGCGCCGGGAACTGCGCCGGCTCGGCGTCGACGACCGCTGCGTCGTGACCAATCACGATTACCCCACCCCCGTCACGTTCTGCGAAATCTTCCCGCCCGACAACTTCCCGCTCTGGTTCTACCGACGCCCGAGCGCCCCCGATCTCCGGGTCCGTCCCGAGGACGTCGATCTCGACATGGTGCGCGGCGTCGGGCTGATCTGGCTGTCGGTCACGGGTCTGTCCGAGGATCCCAGCCGCAGCAGCCACCCTGAAGCACTCGCCGCCCGCAGCCGCCGCCGGCACATGGTGCTCGACCTGGATTACCGACCCATGTTCTGGGCCGACGGAGGCGCGGCCCGCACGCAGGTGCAGAAAGTGCTCGGCCAGGTCACCGTCGCGGTGGGCAACTGCGAGGAATGCGATATCGCGGTCGGCGAGAGCGATCCTGAGCGCGCCGCCGATGCGCTGCTGGCCGCCGGCGTGGAATTGGCGATCGTGAAGCTGGGTCCGCGGGGCGTGCTCGCCAAGACACGGACCGAGCGGGTCGTCGCTCACCCGATCCCGGTCACCGTGCTCAACGGGCTCGGAGCGGGTGACGGTTTCGGCGGTTCGCTCGCGCACGGGCTGCTCGCCGGCTGGCCGCTCGCCACGATCCTGGCACGCGCCAACGCCGCGGGCGCCATCGTCGCCACCCGACTGCAATGCTCGACCGCCATGCCGAGCGCCGCCGAGATCGAGGAGTTGCCGGCATGAGCTCCGACCACCCTGACGACGGCTACGACCTGGTCGTCACCCCCGACACCGCCGGTTGGGGGAACGCCGGGCTACGCACGCTCACGATGGTCGCCGGTGGCTCGCACGACCTGCCCACCGCCGGCGTCGAGACGATCGTCGTGCCGCTGCAGGGCGCTGGCGTCGTCGTCGCCGGCGGGCAACAATTCGAGCTCAGCGGACGTCGTGACGTCTTCTCCGGGCCGACCGACGTTGTCTATCTGCCGCCAGGTGCCGCCGCGACGCTCGCGACCGAAGCGGGTGGACGATTCGCCCTGTGCACCGCACGCACGCAGGACGCCACCCGAGCGGCCACCCGCGTCGCCGCACCGGACGTGCCTGTGCAGCTTCGCGGCGCCGGGCCGGCCAGCCGCCTGGTGCGCAACTTCGGCACCCCAGACGTCCTGGACGCAGCGTCCATCATCGCCTGCGAGGTGATCACGCCGGGAGGCAACTGGTCGAGTTATCCGGCACACAAGCACGACGAGGCCGGCCCGCACGAGGCGGCGCTGGAGGAGATCTACTATTTCGAGATCGCCGCCGGACCGGCTGGTGAACCGGGCTTCGGATTGCACCGCACGTCGTCCTCGCCCGGCCATGACATCGACGTGCTCATTGAGGTGCACGACCGCGACGTCGCCCTGGTGCCCTTCGGCTGGCACGGACCCTGCGTCGCCGCCCCTGGCTACGACATGTACTACCTCAACGTCATGGCCGGGCCGGATCCGAGGCGACAATGGTTGATCACCGACCATCCCGACCAGGCCTGGGTCCGCAGCACCTGGACCGGCATGCCGGTCGATCCCCGACTCCAGGACGGGAGCTTTGGAGCATGAGGCACACCGCCAGCACCGCCCGCGTGCTCGCCGAGACCGATCCCGCTGGGTCAATCTATGCCTGGACACGGGCCACGTCAGCTACTTCGCGGCGACAACATCGATCTCATCCGGCGCTATCCGGAACGCCTCGGTTACCTGCACCTCAAGCAGGTCGATCCCGCGATTGTCGCCAAGGTCGATGCTGAAGATCTCCCCGTTCCCGCAGGCTGTCATGCTTTCCGCCACTGCGTTGGCAATTCGCGCCCTGAGGAGACCTGCATGCGTGTCTTTTGCGGCTCGACTCGGCTGAGTGGGCCAACCCGGGCGCACCGGTGCCCATGAGCACCAGCGATTGGCGCTCGATCAACGCGGCGAACTGGGAGTCGCGGGTTCCCGTCCATACTGGTCCGGGTGGCTACGCGCTCGACGCGTTCGATGACCCACGTCACCTGTCGGATGTGGTTCGCTACGACCTGTCGCGCCTGGGCCGACTGGACGGTCTTGACGTCGTGCATCTGCAGTGCCATATCGGCACCGACACCGTATCCCTTGCCAGGCTCGGCGCGAAGTCGGTCGTGGGTCTGGACTTCTCACCCGCTGCGCTTGCCGTCGCTCGGAAACTGGTGGCCCGCGCCCGCGTAGCGGCGCAGTTCGTCGAAGCCGACGCCTATGACGCGGTCTCGGCGCTGGGTGCGCAGCGATTCGACCTGGTGTACACGGGGATCGGGGCGATCTGCTGGCTGCCCAGCATCACTCGCTGGGCCGACGTCGTGGCCGGTCTGCTGCGCCCGGGAGGCCGATTGTTCATGCGGGAAGGGCATCCCGTGCTCTGGTCGCTGAGCGATCCGCGACCGGACGGGCTGCTGGTGCTCGAGTACCCGTATTTCGAGACCGAGGGCACGATCTTCTCCGACTCGAGCACCTACGCCGGCGTCGGCTCGGTCTCCGCACCGGAGAGCGTCGATTTCAATCACGGTCTGGGCGAGATTTTCAGCGCGCTCAGCGGAGCCGGAATGCGCATGACAAGTTTCGAGGAACACCGGGAAGTGCCGTGGAATCCCCTCGGCGACGCCATGATCGCAAGCCACGACCACCCGGGCGAGTACGTGCTTGCCGCCGGGCGCGATCGGGTACCGCTGACCTATACGCTGCAAGCGAGCAAGCTGTGAGTGCGCGAGGGTGATCACCGCCACCGAGCCGAATGACCCGACCTCGTGACGTTCTGGACGCTGGCGGTCATCGGCATGGTCGCATGTGCAGGACCGCTACTCGCCCAACCGGGCGGGTGGCATGTTCCGGTCGTGCTTGGTGAACTGGTCGCCGGTCTCGTCCTCGGGCCGACCGTGCTCGGGCAGTTGCATTCCTCGGATGCGACATTCACTTTCCTGGCCGACCTCGGCTTTGCATTGACCATGTTCGTCGCGGGCTCCCACATTCCGATGAAAGACGCAGGGGTGCGCTCGGCACTCGGTGCCGGGGTGCTGCGTGCGGGTGCCGTGGGGGTGGTGGCGATCATTCTCGGCTCCGCCATCGCACGGGCGTTTCACACCGGTCACGCCGCGATGTACGCGGTGCTGATCGCTTCGTCCTCGGCGGCATTGGTGCTGCCGATTGCCGATTCGCTGCGACTGCGGGGGCCAGATGTCCTGACGACGCTGACCCAGGTGGCGGTGGCCGACACGGTCTGTATTGTGGCGCTGCCGCTGGCGATAGACCCCAGCCATGCTGGACGAGCCGCCGTCGGCGCGCTATCAGTGCTGTGCTGCGCCGCGGTGCTGTTCGTCGTGCTGCGCGAAACGGAACGCCGGGGTTGGCGCCGGCGGTTGCACCGGGTATCGGAACAGCGCAAGTTCGCGCTCGAGTTGCGGATCAACCTGACGATCCTGTTCGCCCTCGCGGCGTTGGCGGTCCACGCCCACATCTCCATCATGCTGGCCGGATTCTCGTTCGGCATGGCTGTCGCCGGAGTCGGCGAACCACGCCGCCTGGCCAAGCAACTGTTCGCCATTACAGACGGGTTCCTCGGGCCGTTGTTCTTTGTTTGGCTCGGTGCGTCCATTGATCTTCGCGAGCTCGCTCGGCATCCGTCCGCGGTCGCGCTCGGGCTGTTGCTCGGCATCGCCGCTATCCTTGCCCACGCCATCCTGCGTGCAGTCGGCCAGCCACTGCCGCTCGCTGGGCTGTCGGCCGCCCAGCTGGGCGTGCCAGTCGCTGCCGTCACGGTTGGGTCCCAGCTGCACATCCTGCGGCCCGGCGAATCGGCGGCCGTATTGCTCGCGGCCTTGCTGACGATTTCAGTCGCCACGGCGGGTGCGGGAGTCGTGGCGCGGGCATCCGAACGCGCTGCGGGCGCTCGAGGTGAACCGGAAGCGGGCCAACCGAAAGCGGGTTAACCGAAAGCGGTGAGAACCGGACCACGATCGAGAGTTCGGGTGGATTCGACAGAGTGGCCTCCCGTCGCCACAGCGGGTTCCGGTCGGCCGTACAGGTACCCCTGCGCGTAGGTGCAGCCGATTTCCTGCAGTATGCGGGCCTGGTGAGGTGTCTCTATTCCTTCGACGACCGTCTTCAGCTTCAGCGCTCGCGCCAGTGCCACAATCGCCTCCAGGATCGGAACATCGCCGCCGGTCGACGGAATGTAATCCAGGAAGGATTTGTCGATCTTGAGGAGGTCGACGGGGAGCCTACCGAGCCGGTTGAGATTCGAGTAACCGGTGCCGAAGTCATCGATCGCGATGGCAATTCCGAGCAGGCGCAGCCGCTGCAGCGTCAAAATGACGTGCGGCTCGTCGGCGTCGATCGTGGATTCGGTGATCTCGATGGTCAGCGAGTTCGGATCGAGACCGCTCTCTCCAAGCGCCCTTGCAACTCGTTCCCCGGGTAATCGTGGCTGCGCAACTCCCGGCCAGACACGTTGACCGCCACGTCACGAGCCAGCCCTGTGCTCCGCGCTCGCGAGGCAGCGTACCCGCAGGCCTGCCCCAAGACCCACGCGCCGAGTGCGTGGATCGCGCCGGTGTGCTCGGCCTCGGGAATGAAATCGTCGGGCGACACCAGGCCGCGGGTCGGATGTTCCCATCGCACCAGAGCCTCGTGTCCGTGCAACGTTCCGGTTTCAAATTCGATGATCGGCTGGTAGAACACTCGGAACTGGCCGGCCGCGAGACCCGCATCGACCTCGCTCTCGTCGAATAACTTGACGCCGTACTGTGCCGTCCGACCGCGACCGCTGCTCTTGGCCTCCTACAATGCGGCGTCGGCTCGTCCGACGAGCACCGACGACGAGTCACCAACGTGCCACTCGGCCACGCCCGCTGAGCAGGACACGTCGCACGCGACGGCAGCGCGCATACGGTCGGTCAGTCCGACGGCGCGGTCGGCAGGATAGTCGGGGAGGATGATCGCGAATTCGTCGCTGCCGCGACGGGCGACCCGTTGTCGTCGAGCATCGCCTGCCAGGTGTTGGCCACATTGCCTAGGACGCGGTCGCCACGGACGTGTCCGCCTGTTTCGTTGACGGACTTGAAGTGGTCGAGGTCGACAGTAACCACCGCCAGTGACCTGCCGAGCCTTTCGACATCATTGACCGCGAGGTGGATTGCGCGTTCGAAGCCGCGTGCATTCGCTAGACCCGTCAGCGGATCCTGCTCACTGGCTGCCGCCGCCCGAACCAACCAGCCGACGACCACGCCCACCAGAATCCCGGCACCCTGCGGAATCACGAGCCCGGCCATCGGTGTACCTACTGCGTGAACGCGATGAGCGCGCTCAGTTCGAGGAATGCCATCTGCGCCAGCGCGAGGCGGGTCGTGAAGAACGAAAACGACGCCATCGCCGCGATTGCGTAGAGGCTGCCGAATTGCAGCGACCCGGCGCCGCCACCCGCCAGGTAAACCATCGTCGAGATGAACATCGTCCCGGTGCACACCAGGGCAGTGAAGACCCACCGCGGTAGGTAGCGTCCGTACAGGAGGGTCAGTAGGGCGACCACTACCGCTACAGCGGCGACGAAGAGCATCGCACCCTGGTTCGACGGGCGCGACGGGCCGACGGCAATGGACGCGAACGCGAGCACGCCGCCTGCCGCGAACAGAGTGCCGGCCGTGCTCGCCATCATCACGAGCGACGGGACGGCTGGCCCCAGCGCCAGCGCTCGCGAGATCCCCACGAATAGGCCCAGTTTCGTCGACCGAATCGCGCGGGACGGCTCGCGCACGGGTACTCACCCCACGGCCTTCGCCAGCGGCCCTGCGCGAACGAGTGTCGGCGGCGGTGGCCGCCGACACCCTTCATTCGGCGCGGTGAGCCCGAACGTTAGCCGAAACGAGGATCCGATACCGGTTAGTTCGCCGCCTCGTAGGCTTCCAGGACGCTGGCTGCGACCCGTCCGCGATCCGAGATCGAATGCCCGTTGGATTTGGCCCACTCGCGCACGGCGCGGAGATCGCGCAGGACCGGCTTCGCCGCGCCGCGGCGCGAAGCGCCACGCGGAGTACGGACCTTGCGTGCGGCGTCGAGGTAGGGCTTCAGCGCCTTCTCGAACGCGCGTGTGTTCGCCTTCGACAGATCGATTTCATAGGCGGCGCCGTCAAGGCTGAAACTGATCGTATTCTCTGCCTTTCCGCCCGTGAGATCGTCGGTGAACTCCGTCATGGTGACGATCTGCTTTGCCATAAATCCTCCGTGATTGTGATAACCGTTCTATCAGGATACCGGTCTGTTCTCATCTTGTCCGCACAGGCGCTGTACCTGAGCGTTGCCGGCGCACTAGTGCGGTGCGTCGACGGCGATTCCCGGATGTGATCCTATTGCATCGAGCAACCACCGTTCGGGCGCCTACATTCCGATCCGGACGCAATTGCCGCAATCCTCGAGTCACGTGGCAGGGTGCGCGGTGGCGACGCTTGACACTCGTTCACACGGCCGGGCACGCTGGGGCGAATCGTAAAGCTTTAGCCCGGATTCCTGTGATCTGCCGCCTCATCGCGGATTTGTATCCTCGACGGCGGCTATCCCCGCCCCTGACAGTCGACCTGCGTAGGAGCAGCCAGAGAGGACGACAGACATGACGACACCACAGTTGACGGAGGAGACCATCTTCACGTGGGGCGCACCTCCCTTGAAATTCGGTGCGGGCTCACTCGATGAGGTCGGCTTCGAGATGAGCCAGTACAACGTGCGGCGCGTGCTCATCCTCACCGATCCGACAATCAACCGAACCGGCATCCCGCAGCGGGTCGCAGATTTGTTGCAGCAGCACCACATATCGTCGGAAATCTTTGACGGTGTCCACGTAGAGCCGACAGACGACAGTATGGACAAGGCAGCGGGCTACGCGCGCGAGCAAGGCCCATGGGACGGATTCGTCGCGGTCGGGGGCGGTTCGGTTATCGATACCGCGAAGGCCGTCAACCTGGTGACGACCGACGAGGGCGAATTGATGGACTACATCAACAAGCCCATCGGAAATGCCCGGGCGCCGAAGGGCCAGTTGAAACCGCTGATTGCCATCCCGACCACTGCGGGCACCGGCTCGGAGAGCACGGCGATGTGCGTCCTCGACATTCTCTCGATGCGAGTGAAGACCGGGATCAGCCATTGGCGACTCCGACCAACGCTCGCGATCATCGACCCGTTGCTCACGCTGACCCTTCCGCCCGAGGTCACCGCGGCCGCCGGTATGGACATCGTTTGCCACGCTTTGGAGTCCTACACCGCACGCTGGTACCAGTCCTTCGATCGAAAGCGGCCGGAGGAGCGGGTCACCTACTGCGGATCGAACCCGGTGTCGGATCTATGGTGCGAGAAGGCGCTCAGCCTGCTGGCAGGATCCTTTCGTACCGCCGTGCACCAGGGCGACGACCTCGCGGCACGCAGCGCGATGATGATGGCCGCAACGTTCGCCGGCATGGGATTCGGCAATTCCGGCGTGCACATTCCGCACGCCAACGCCTATCCCATCGCCGGCATGGTCAAGGATTTCCGTCCGTCGGGATACCCGCAGGACGAGGCAATGGTGCCGCACGGCATGTCGGTGTCGCTCACCGCTCCGCAGGCCTTCCGGTTCTGCTTCGACAGCGCGCCGGAGCGCCATTTGAAGGCGGCTGCGCTTCTCGATCCCGGCGCCGACACCCTCAACGACGCTTCCGAGCAACTTCCCGCTATTCTGGTCGATTTGATGCGCGACATCGGAATTCCTAACGGCATCGGCGCGGTCGGCTACACCGAGGACGACATCGCCGATCTCGTTCCTGGCACGATGAAGCAGCAGCGGCTGCTGGCCACCTGTCCGCGCACGCCCACGGAGGACGACATCGCCGACATTTTTGCGAAGTCGATGCAGAACTGGTGATGCCGCCGGATTCAACTAGCCAGCATCAGCAGGCGCCCGGCTTGGGAATGCTTGCCGGAATACGGATCATCGACTTCACCCAGGCGCTGTCGGGTCCTTACGCGACGATGATGCTCGCCGACCTCGGGGCGGACGTCGTCAAGATCGAGCAGCCCGATCGCGGCGATGATGCGCGTCATTGGGGCCCTCCTTTCGTCGGCGCCGATGCCGCGTACTTTCTGGCCGTCAACCGCAACAAGCGCAGCGTCGCGCTCGACCTCAAGCAAGAACAAGACCTGCTCGTCGTTCGCCGGTTGGTCGAAAAGGCCGACGTCGTCGTACAAAACTGGCGGCCCGGCACGGCAGAGCGGCTCGGGCTCGGCTCCCAGGACGTGTGCGCCGACAATGCGCGCCTGGTGTACTGCGCGATCAGCGGCTTCGGACAGGACGCCGCGCCGCGGGCCGGATACGACCAGATCGTGCAAGGCACGTCCGGCGTGATGTCACTCACCGGGCCCGCGGGCGCCCCTACCAAGTGGGGTGTGCCAGGTGGGGACATCGCCGCGGGCATGTTCGCGGCGACGGCGATCATCGCCGCGCTGTACGAGCGCGAGTCGACCGGTCATGGGCGGGTCATCGACATTGCGATGCAGGATTGCCTGGTGTCGATGCTCACCCAGCACGCCGCGCGCTACCTCGCCACCGGCGTGCTGCCAGCGAATGACTACAACGGCCACTCGGCGATCGCGCCCTACGGCCTGTTCGAGACTGCGGACGGCTTCGTCAACATCTGCGTCGGCAATGATGCCCAGTTCGCGCGCTGCTGTGCGGCCCTTGACCTAGCCGATTTCGCTGCGGACCCACGGTTCGCCACCAACGGCGACCGGCTGGCGCACCAGGCGGAGGTCCTCGACATCATCGGCACAGCGGCACGTGCGCGACCGTCCGCAACCGTGATCAGCCTGCTCGAGCAGGCTGGCGTGCCCGTCGGCGCGGTGCGCGACATGGCCGCCGTATTCGCCGACCCGGAAGTCCGCGCGCGCGGCATGGTGCTGCCGATCGACCTCGCCGGCGGCGGGCACACCGAAGTGGCGAACACGCCGTGGCAGTTCGACGGTCGCTCATCGGCGATTTCGCGCAACCCACCCCGCCTCGGGCAGCACACCACAGAAGTCACCGGCGAGCTCGAGCACTAGCATCCAGATCGATCCGCAGGAGGAACAGCGATGTCCGAGACGCTGCCGCAGTTCAAGATGTTCATCGGCGGCAAGCCCGTCGACGCACTGTCCGGCAAGACCTTCGCCTCCGAGAATCCCTATCTCGGTAGGCCCTGGGCTGTGATTCCGGACGGCGGCGTCGACGACGTGGACGCAGCGGTGGCTGCGGCGCGTAGCGCCCTCGGTGCGGAGTGGGGCGCCATGACCGGCTTCACCCGCGCTGCGCTCATGCGTCGTCTCGGCGATGTCATCGCCGACAATGCCGACCTGCTGGCCAGGCTCGAGGTCCAGGACTCCGGCAAGCTGTACCGCGAGATGATCGCTCAGATGACCGGACTCGGTGCGTGGTATCACTACTACGCCGGGCTGGCCGACAAGCTCGAAGGTCGCCAAATCCCGTCCCCCAATCCGAACTACCTCGTCTACACCCGACGTCAGCCAGTCGGCGTGGTCGCCGCGATCACTCCGTGGAATTCGCCCTTACTGCTCATGAGCTGGAAATTGGCGCCTGCGCTCGCGGCCGGGTGCACTGTCGTGGTCAAACCGTCGGAGCACGCCTCGGCGTCGACGCTCGCTTTCGCTGAACTGGTAGATCAGGCCGGTTTCCCATCCGGCGTGGTCAATGTGGTGACCGGTCTCTCGCGCGAGACGGGCGCGGCCCTCGCGGCGCACCCAGGTGTCGACAAGGTGGCCTTCACCGGTTCGACGGCGACCGGGCGGGCAGTGGCACGTGCCGCGGCCGGCAACCTGAAACCGGTCACGCTCGAACTCGGCGGCAAGTCCGCGCACATCGTGTTTCCCGACGCCGATCTCGCCGCGGCGGCGAACGGCGTCGTCGCCGGCGTCTTCGCCGCTACCGGGCAGACCTGCATGGCCGGCTCGCGGCTGATCGTCCACGAGGACGTGCACGACGAACTCGTCGGGCTCGTTGCAGCCCGCGCCGCGACGATCAAGCTCGGCGACCCGATGGCAGCCGACACCGAGATGGGCCCGGTCGCGAACCGCCCCCAGTTCGACAAGGTGCTCGGCTACCTCCGAGCCGCGCTCGACCTCGGCGCCCGCGCGGCGTACGGCGGCGGCGCGGAGGAGAGCCGAGGGGGCTATTTCGTGCAACCGAGCGTCCTCACCGGAGTCGGTCGCGACGACATGATCGTCCGGGAAGAGGTTTTCGGACCCGTCTTGGCGGCCTACCCGTTCAGCACCGAAGACGACGCGATCGCCCTCGCGAACGACACGGTGTACGGCCTGGCCGGAGCGGTGTGGACCAAGGATGTACACCGGGCACATCGGGTCGCCGAGCGCATCGACGCCGGGACGGTCTGGATCAACGCCTACCGGGTGGTGGCACCGAGCGTGCCATTCGGCGGGTTCGGCGATTCCGGCATCGGGCGCGAGAACGGGGCCGAGGCAGTGGATGCATATCTGCGAACGAAAGCAGTGTGGGTCGAACTCACCGGTGCTACGCGAGACCCGTTCACCCTCGGTTGACGCTCGCCTTCTTCGTCCGTGACGCATTCGTGCTGAGTAGCGAGATCCAGGCGCGGCAGGACAGCGTCATCCACGGGACGAGGCCGGGCCTGCATCAGTGGGCCCCGCCGTCATTGTCTGGTCAGGGCCGCTGGCTTGTGGACTGCTTCGCCGCCGTTGTCGCTGCGCACCAGATACTGCGGCTCGTCAGCGCTGGCCCGCACCGTTCGCCCCGCTGCGTCGGTGTCGGACGTGATTTTGCGCACGACCTCGCCGTTCGCTGTGCCGCCGTGGCTGGACCAGCGGACCCTGTCACCTGTGTGGAATTCGGTCATGACAGGGAGCTACCCGCTCCCGTGCGAAGGTAACGCCAACTCGCGTGCCACTATTGGCTGACTCGGGCCGAAGGACAAGTCAGTGAGTGCAGCGGTTCCCGCGGGCGTCTTCGACGTCGATCGCCTCGCTGCCGTACGCGCAACCAGACTGCTCGACACCGGCGCGGAGGAAAGTTTCGACCGGCTGGCGCGTTTGGCGGCACTACTGCTGCAGACCCCATATGCGTTTGTGACGATCGTGGACGAGACCCGCTCGTTCTGGAAGTCCTGCATCGGCGTCGAGTCCACCGACCCGGTCGACCGGCAGAACCGCGTGGAGGAATCCTTCTGCCAGTACGTCATCGGCACCGGTGACGCGGTGCTCATCGGCGACGCTGCGGCACATCCGATGACCGCGGACAACCCGTCCATCACGACGATGGGCGTGGCCGCCTGGGCCGGTTTCCCGCTCCGGGCGCCCAACGGCGCCATCCTCGGCACCTTTTGTGTGGTGGACACTGTCGTGCGGACGTGGTCGGACCGTGACGTTGAGATTCTCGGGGCCTTGGCAGCCTCGGCCAGCAGCGAGGTGGCGCTGCGCGACGCTCTCGCGATGGCGACCAGCGCTGCCGACGAGGCAGCGCGGGCCCAGCAGCGGCTGGCCTTCCTCGACGAGGTCGGCGAGGTGCTGGCCGACACCGCCGATCCCGAGGGTGCGCTGGGGCGCCTGGCCGAGAGCATGGTCCCGCTGCTGGGCGACTGGTGTCTGATCACCGCGATGGACTCCGTCTCCGGACTCCGGCGCGAAATCGGCCACGCCCATCGCGATCCGAGCCGACTGGCCGAGGTGGCCCGCTACGCAGGTTGGCACGACGCGGCCGACGACGCGCCGATGATGACCGCCCTCCGCACCGGCACTCCTGTCATAGTGCGGCACCTGGACGAGTCCTTGATCGAGCGAGCGGTTCCCGACGCGCGCGCCCGGGCAGCTCTAACGACGCTCGCGCCTGAGTCGGTCGCGGTGTACCCGCTCACGGGCAGGGGGGCGCCGTTCGGTGCGATCACGCTGCTCAACGGCCGCGAGCGAGGCGCGCACACCGAGGTGGAACTGTCCATCGCTCACGAGATGGCGCGGCGAGCGGGACTCTCGCTCGAGAACGCGTTCCTGCACGGGCGCCAGCGCAGCATGGCTGAAACGTTGCAGCGCAGCCTGTTGAGCAGCCCGCCCGACGTTGCCGGCCTGCAGATCGCCGTACGCTACCGGCCCGCAAGTAGCGATGCGCACGTCGGCGGCGACTGGTATGACGTTTACCGTCGCGCGGATGGCGAGGTGATGCTCGTGGTCGGTGATGTGATCGGCCACGATGTGCACGCGATCAGTGTGATGGGTCAGCTGCGGACGATGATGCGCAGCATTGGCTTCGACCGCACGGCAAACCCGGCGGCCATCCTTTCCCGCGTGGACTGCGCCATGACCGGGCTCGGTGTCAGTTCCCTCGCGACCGCCATCGTCGTCGAAGTCGGACGCCGCAGCGACGACAAGGCGCAGCTGACGTGGTCCTCGGCTGGGCATCCGCTGCCGCTGCTCATCGATCGCGACGGCACCGTCACTGAACTCGAGGGCGGCACAAACCTGCTGCTCGGCTACGATCCGCACCGCCCGCGCGACGAGCATCATGCAACGCTGCACGCCGGGCAAACGCTGGTACTGATGTCGGACGGGCTCTTCGAGCAGGTCGACGAGGACTACGCCGTCGCTCTCGAGCGGTTGCGCGAGCGGCTTGCGCCATTGGCACAACTATCGCTGGACGAGTTGTGCGAGGCGATCGTGAAACGACGCGCCGAGGATGGCGTCGAGGACGATATCGCGGTGCTCGCCTTACGCCTTGCAGACCGATAGCCAGATGCCTGGCGATCGTCATTCAACGGGCGGCGGAGCGTCGGTTTCAATATCCCACGCGTCCAAGAGCCCGGTCAGCTCCAGGATATGGGTGACGCGGCTTGAGGGATTGCGAATCCGGAACCCCGCTTGCGCTTCCTGCGCGTCACGAGACAGCTCGACAAGCGCACCGATCCCGGTGGAGTCCATGAAACGGACGCCAGTGAGATCGAGGACGAGCGTTGTCACCGACCCCGCGGCCAGGCTGCGCTGGGCGACCCGGATCAGGTCCGCGCGACTCTGCATGTCGATCGACCCGCGAACCTGAAGCACCGGCTGCTGCGCGTCTGTTTCGTCGACCTCGATGTCCAATTCCATACGCCGCAGAGTAACGCGCTCGTCGGGGTCGGGCCCTAAGACGGCACGCGGCCGAGAATCTGCGCGGTTCGTTGTATTGTCCGCACCGTGCAGGCCGCGCTCCCGGACGACGCGCCATCCCATCACGCGCACACAGCAACCGCAGGTCACCTGTACGACGCCCTGCGCGACGTCCACTACGTGAAACCGCTGCTGCGCGGCTGGCTGCATCTGATCTGGTTCGTCGTGTCGATAGGTTTCGGCAGCCTGCTCGTCCGGCAGGCCGATACACCGCGCGCGACTACCGCCGCAGTGATCTACGTCGTCAGCCTGGTCGGCCTGTTCGGCACCAGCGCGCTGTACCACCGCGGCACCTGGACGCCCGAATGGAGCTGTCGCCTGCAGCGCCTGGACCACACGATGATCTTCTTGCTGATCGCCGGTTCGGCGACACCCGCCTTCCTGGTGGCTGCCAAAGGCACATTCGGGGCGGCGTGCTTCACGCTGATGTGGGCGCTGACCCTTGTTGCCTGCGTCATCCATCTCTTCTGGATGCAGGCGCCGGAACGCCTCGTCGGGGCGGTCTTCATCGCACTCGGCGCGGTCGCCGGATTGAGCCTGCCCGCCGTGTGGGTGCACACCGGAGTTGTCGCGGCGACGCTTTTCCTGGCCGGTGGGCTGCTCTACATCGTCGGGGCGCTATCCTATCACCGCCGGTGGCCAGATCCGGTGCCGGCCGTGTTCGGCTATCACGAAGTATTTCACGCCCACGTCTGCGCCGCGGCGACCTGTCACTTCATCGCGATCGCCGCCGTCATCGGCTAAGCCGACAACAGCGCGGTTACAGAGCAGGGTGGCGCGACCCGAACCCGGTCCGCGCTTCGAACGCCTGCGCCACCTCGAGCAGCAGCCGGTCGGCACGGTGCGGGCCGACGATCTGCAGGCCGACCGGCAGCCCGGCAGCGGTAAAGCCCGCCGGGACGGACAGCGCCGGGGTGCCGAGCACGGTCACGAAGTAGCAGGCCCGCATCCAGTCCAGGTAGGTGTCCTGGTGCTGGCCGGCGATGTCGGTGGGGTATTCGACTTCCACATCGAACGGTGCGACTTGGCTGGCAGGTAGCAACAGCACGTCCCACGCCTCGAAGAACTCCCGCGCTCGATGGAACAGCACGCTCTGCAGGGTCTGCGCACGCGCCACATCCGCACCGGAAAGCCGGCGCCCCTGCTCGATGTTCCACAGCAGGCTGGGCTTGAGCCCGTCGGGGTGTGCCGCGAGCAATTCACCGAAGGACTCGAGGAAAGCCCAGGCCCGCAGCGTGCGGAAGGCCTCCTCGGCTCCGGTGAAGTCGAGGACGGCGGCCTCGACGCGACATCCCAGGTCGCTGAACACGTGCAACTGGGCTTCGAGCACCTCGCGAACCTCGGCTTCGAGCGGCACCGATCCGCCGAGATCGAAGGAGTAGGCCACTCGCAGCCCGGCGAGATCGCGGCCGAGCGGCGCACCGAAAGCCGAACCCGCATCGTCGAGGGAGAGCGGTGCGCGCGCGTCCGGTCCGGCCATCGCCGAGAGCAACACCGCAACGTCATCGACGGTGCGGCCCATCGGGCCCTGGACGCTGAGCGACTGCCACGCCCACGCGGCCGGATAGGTCGGCACGCGCCCGGGCGAGGGCCGCAACCCCACCACGTTGCAGAATGCTGCGGGGTTGCGCAGCGAGCCGCCCATGTCGCTGCCGGATGCGACCGGCACCATGCCGCAGGCCAGGGCCGCCGCGGCTCCGCCGCTCGAACCGCCCGCGGAGCGGGTCAGGTCGTAGGGATTTCGGGTTGCCCCGAATACCGCATTGAAGGTATGCGACCCGGCCGCGAACTCCGGGACGTTGGTCTTGCCGACGATCACGGCCCCCGCCGCCCGAATCCTCGCCACGACCAGCTCGTCTGCCGCGGGAACGAAGTCACGAAGCAGCGTCGAGCCGGACGTCGTACGCATCCCGCCCGTGGTCTCGGTGTCCTTGAAAGCCACCGGCAGGCCGTGCAGCGGCCCGACCTCGGAGCCGGCGGCGAGCCGCGCGTCGGCGGCGGCCGCCTCGCGTCGCGCCCGTTCGACGTCGAGCGTCACGATCGCGTTGACCGCCGGGTTGACCTCAGCAATGCGTTCCAGATGTATCTCGAGCAACTCGGCAGCAGACAGTTCGCGGCTGCGAATCAGGGCGGCAAGCTCGCGGACGGAGCGGTAGTAGGGCTGCACGCTGGCAAACGTAACCGGACGTGCCGTGCTCAGGAAGCCGACCAGCCCGACCAGGAATCCACTTCGATCACGATTGCCGGACCCTCGGGCGCCTGCTCGCGGTACTGCGGGTACCGGGCAACGAGGTGCGCGACCTCGGCGATGTCGGTTACAGGCAGCACGCGAGCCCACCCGTCGGCTCGCGCCCACCAAAGCCGAGTCCAGTCCTCGTCGTAATGATCGACCAGGACGCTGACGAATGGGTTGACCGCGATGTTGTCCAGGCGCCGCAACTCGGTCGTCGTCTTGGGTTTGTCATCGATAGCGCTCACCAACCGGTTGCCGACCGCGGCGAAGACGATCGGAACAAGATGCGGCGACCCGTCGCCCGACACCGTGGCCAGCCGCGCGACCGGCACCGCGGCGAACTGCGCGCGGGCCCACTGCGCGTCCCTGTTCATGACGTCAGCGTACGGCCGCAGCGAGCGGCCAATAGGTTGCGCTCGGTGGCGCGTTGCTACTGATTGACTATCAGCGAAGATCGACCGTGAAATCGAACCGTGAGCGAGGAACCAGGGCAGATTCAGGAGCTTCGCGAGGCTGACGTGCACGTGCGTGCTTTTACCGGTCAGTCCGTCGTGCGACTCGCGTCATCGTCACCGCTCGGACGTGCATGACCGCCGCGACGAACACAACGGCAGGCGCGAGGTAGACCCAGCCGTAAGACTTGTCGCGCCCAATGACGCCGAACACAGCGCCACGGATGAGATACAAAACGTGACCGCCGAGCGTGCGTCATGGCGTCCTGCAAGCAACCGCCGACACCCCAGCCGAGCAGGGTGCACCGAGCCTGTCACTACAGCAACGGTCGAGGGCGCTCACGACACCTTCCGCGGTCGATCCGTGCAATCCGGCTCGCACGGCAGAATCGAAACCAGGCTTTGGAATGATCTTCAATCCGCCGGCCGTGAGAAACGCCGTTTGCCGGCGAATGCCGTCAGATGACGGTAGAGGACGAGCAACAAGCAAGAATGAGCGCCTGTTGCTCAACGAAACAGGGATACAGCGTTTCAGATTGAGGTTCTGGTGTACTCGCACGGGCAATCGATCCGGACTACGTGTTACTCAATGTATATGCGCGTGTCACGCAGCGTGTCCTGCGGACTCGGAGCGGTTGGATGGTGCGAGTGACGTCTGTACTTGCGTTGTAACCGCAGCCGGGCAGCAAGAAGCCACTGGGGCCGTAAATGTGCCGCCGACGAAAGGCCTCTTCGGCTTTTATCGCACTCGCTGAACTGCAGCACTCGCGCGAGTTGGACGGGTCAACTTCCCGTTCCGATTTCTTACCTGAATCATCATTCGCGAATGACTCAACCCGGCTCGCACGATTGGCAGCACTGATCCTCAAACAATCGCTGCCTACGCACAGATGATCGATGATCCGGAAGGTGTTGTGGCGATGACTTGTCACAACGAGCAGGGACGAATTCGCACTGACAGGAACGGCGATCCCTTGTACAGCATCTGCACGCCGGGCGAAGAGATTGCACGAATCCTCAACCGCCAGAGCGGCAAGGTCGCGCTGAGTAACGATCCCGACGACCTCTCGCCCACTGGCGAAGTTTCGCGCTTGCTCGCGCTGTATTCCCCCAAGTAAACCCACCTACTCCCGGCAGGCGGGCAACCACTTCACGAGGTTGACATTCAACCGCCTGCCGGGGCTCAGCCCCCTCACTGGGTGTTCTAGCCGCTCGGTGAGGACCCCAGCCTCGCCGGGCGTCGCGCCTTGTCAGCCAGCGCCCGGCGAGGTTGAATCACATGGAGAAACAATGCAATCCACCCGCAACGACAGCGCCGAAACACTCCGCTTCGCAGGATCGGCACGCAAGCTGCGAGCAGACGGCACCGAGGTCCTGAGCGACTACGTCGCACCCGGCGAGAGCCTGATCAACGACTCTGGCCCCGCAGACACGACCGGCCCAACCTCACGACTGAGCAATACTCTGATGCGCAACAACACTCGACAATTGATCACATTCGAGTCTGCAATCATCAAGCTGAGTGACGACGGCAGGATGATCCTTAGCGACACCCTCGCGCCGGGCGAAAGGTGTTTGGGTGATGCCGCTGGCTTTGTGGACTCACCGGAGGCTCTCGCCTCACCCGAGCACAACCGAACACCTCCGCTGGATCCCGCCACGCAAAGCGAACTGATCGCAGCGCGTCGAGAGGGCGCAAGGGTCCGGAAAGAGCGCCAGCGCGAAAGGTCTCGTCCTGACGACGGTGCGCCCAGGCAGCGCCGCGATATGGATCCGTTGATTCAGCAGCGCATTGCAGAGGAGTACGCATCGGGCCGCAGCTGTCGATCCATTGCCGACGGGCTGGACCAGGATCGAATTCCGACCACACGCGGCGCACGCAACTGGTCTCCGGTAACGATTCAGGTCGTTGTAGAGCGGACCCGTGGGTGAAATGCTCGCCAAGCAGGATGACGACGCAGGTAGATAGCGGGACGCAAAGAGACAAGGCAAGAAGCGGAAATTCAGACTCAGATCATGCTCGTGCAGCCGCAACCAACTTGACAAGCACCCGCAAAGCAACTCCCGAGCACGCGAGGCACACCGGACGGGGCAAAACTGCGCACGATCACGTCCAGCAGGGCACGCACGACGGCAGTGGGACAACAGAGTGCTCTGGGTCACTCTCAGGAGTCGCTGAACAGCAATCGTTGATCTACTGTTGACACGTGGCAACAAACAGAACTAGCAGTCCCAAGCACGGCACCTACCCGCAGGGCTGCACCTTGGCATACCTGCGGGTCTCAACGTCAGAGCAGGCCGACTCGGGCGCAGGGTTGGACGCTCAGCGCACTGCGATCACTGCATATGCCACTCGCAACGGACTCCGCATCGACAAGTGGTTCATCGATCCGGGCGTGCGCGGCTCGGTGCCACCGCTCCAGCGCCCGGCGCTCAGTGAGGCGCTCACGGCGTTGAGCGACTGCAAGTCCGGTGCGCTACTGATCGCGAAAACTGACCGCGTCGCCAGGATGACTGCGGACTTACTCGCCCTGCGCAAGCTGAGCGAGAAACAGGGTTGGACTCTCTCTGCCGCAGACGGCTCAGTCGATTGGTCGACGCCACATGGGCGAGCAATGTCCACTGTCATGGGGGCTTTTGCCGAACTTGAGCGGGAACTGATCGCGTCCCGCACACGCGACGGGCTGGCAGCCAAGCGCGATCAGGGCGTCAGGCTCGGTCGCACCGTCACCTTGCCTGCCGACATCCGACAGCGCATAGCCGATGAGCGCGCAGCCGGTCGCACCCTCGATGCCATCGCAGGCGACTTGAATAGTGACGCCATCGCGACGGCGCGAGGTGGGCAACGCTGGTATGGCTCCACGGTCAACGCAGTCCTGTCCAGCTTGGCTCAAGATGCCTACGCCGTCGAGCGACGGAGTGCGCACACCGACGACGAGTGAGCCACACGCGAGACGCAGCATGATGACCTGGCGTGGTATTGTGCCCCCGGCAAAGCCCAAAGGTCAACAGTGACCGGGATGCCGGACAACGAACGCTTGGGGGCAAAGCTGCCGCCAAGCGTTCGCTCACTCACAGGACGCCTGACCGCCCGGAGTGCCCCCGCCACGGTCGTGGGGATGCCAACGTAGCCACGATGAGCGCGACTGTGGCTCAGAGTGTGGGCCTGCCAGCCCGTCGCACACAGCCGACACCGCGAGAAAGGCCCTACGGCGCAAGAGAAGTGGGAGTCCCGTTGCGTCGCCTACCCCGCATGTGTGCACGCGCGAGTTCGTCGGTCCACCCACGCGGGCGATGTCCACCCTCAAGCGAGCCTCTCTGTCCGGAACTGGGCCACCATCGGAAGGCATCCGGGACGGCCAACCTCGTCAGGGACGGCAAAATCTCACACAACCAGATCCACTGACGAACCTATCTCTGCAACGAGATTCTGGTGCATTCCCAAATCGTGAACCGGTTCACGATTCCTTTCTAGGTTCGATGGCTTTGCGACTAGCGTCAGCGACGAGGCCGGATCGCACCCGCTCGGCAAGGTCCACAAGTTCCTCCGCGCCCGCAACGAGCACCGGGAGGTTGTCGTCGCCCGCCAGCGTGCCACTGCGCGCCCATACCTTGATACGGTCGACCGCTGTGACCAGATAGGCCCGAGCCGCAGTCATGGCGTGGACAACGTCGCCGAGATAGTCGACTTTCTCCGGCCCGTTCTGGGCATAAGTCTCGGCATCGACTCGGGCCGCGATCTCCTCTTGCACAAGCTTCTTTGTGACTTTCGACGGGTCGCCGGTCTGCGCCGCAAGACCGCTCAGCAGGTCCCGGCGATCCCAGCGGCCCATCGCGACCCGGTGGGCCGTGTGGGAGATGCCCTCCATGATGACAAGGGAACCTGCCCGGTTGACGTACGCGAGATAGACCTTTCGGTACGCATCCAGACTCGACGCGGACCATCCCGTTTCCTCGGCGAGCTGCTGGATCGGCTCCGCGACGCCGGTCCGCACGCCCGGGGCTCTGCGTGTGTCCGGTTCGCACGCCCTGGCCACGAGTTCCCCGATCTCCCAAGAGTCAGACTCGTGCCGTTGGCGGATCTGATCAAGACGACGGACGATGCCCGGCCACGACCTCGCAGTGCTCACCTACTTCTACTACGGCCAACTAGTGCAAACGTCCCGCTAGGCGTCTATGGACGCTGATCGGTGCACGAATGTTCCGAGCGATTGCACGCGATGAGCGCACGGCACGGGACCGCTCGGACGTGCTTGGCTGCTGCAACGAACACGCCGCTCCACAGCGCCACCGATGGATACGAACACAACGGCAGACGCGAGGTAGATCCAGCCGTAAGACTTGTCGCGACCGCTGACGCCGAACACAGCCCCAAAGATGAGATACAAACTCGCCATGATCCAGACTTGGCGACGGCGCGCCGACCATCGATCAACGATCCGCGTCGTGAATCGCACTAGGGGACTGTGTATCCAGTCCCAGCAGTACGCAATCAGCACGACGGCCGCGACTAGCTGAGTCTGAGCCGCCACGATGCCCGCAGCGTGCCCCTGCATCAATATGCAGAGCCTCCCGGCACAGGGTCGGTGCGTCAGCATGGACCACCCGACGAGCACGAGCTAAGGGCTCCCGCAGTGTCAAGCCGTGGGCACCGCCGCTAGGGTTGGCCATCGTGAGATTCGGACTCTTTATCCCGCAAGGCTGGCGATTCGATCTTGCTGGCATCGAGCCCGGCGACCAGTGGCGCGTGATGCGCGAACTGGCCCAGGCAGCGGATCGCTCAGTGGGGTTCGAAAGCCTGTGGGTCTACGACCATTTCCACACCATGCCCGTCCCCTCGCAGGAGGCCACCCACGAGGCATGGACGCTCATGGCGGCCTTTGGCGCGGTCACCGAGCGGATCCGGCTTGGCCAGATGTGCACCTGCATGGGTTACCGCAACCCGGCCTACCTCGCGAAGGTCGCCGCGACCATTGATGTCGTGTCGGGCGGTCGGGTCGAGATGGGCATCGGTGCCGGCTGGTACGAGCATGAGTGGCGCGCCTACGGCTATGGCTTTCCTGGCGCCGGCGAGCGCCTGGCGATGCTCGACGAAGGCGTGCAGATCATGCGACAGGCGTGGACCACGGGCTCGGCGACCCTGGCTGGCAAGCACTATCAGCTCGACGGCGCGATCGTGCGGCCGTTACCGTTGCAGGAAGGCGGCATTCCCCTGTGGATCGCCGGAGGCGGGGAGAAGAAGACTCTGCGCACCGCCGCGAAATACGCGCAGTACACCAACTTCGACGCGACGCCGGAGACCTTCACCCGCAAGTCCGAGGTGCTCGCTGCGCATTGCAAGGACCTCGGCACCGACTTCGACTCGATCGTGCGCTCCGGCAACTTCAATGTCGTCATCGGCGAGACATCGAAGGAGGTCGAAGACAAGCTGGGCTGGATCCGTGCCCATTACGAGCCGTTGTTGCCGGCGCACCGGCTTGAGAGCACGCTCACGTCGTTTCGAACCGGCCCGCTCGTCGGCACTCCGGAGCAGATCGTGGAGCGGCTACGATCCTCGGCTTCGATCGGGCTGTCCTACGCGATCTGCTATTTCATCGACGCCGCCTATGACCGCAGCAGTCTCGAGCTGTTCGAATCACAGGTGATTCCGGCCGTGTCCGCCTGAGAAATTCACCCGCCGCGTCCGCTGATCATGGTCGAATGGGCCCGTGAGTGAGCGAAGCGAGCGAACCAGCGTGATCGGCCTCTGGCGGCCGAACGAGCGCAGCGAGGCTCGGCCGTGAGTGAGCGAAGCGAGCGAACCAGCGTGATCGGCCTCTGGCGGCCGAACGAGC
>JBBQUT010000031.1:0-57313 GCA_038212215.1 Mycobacteriales bacterium | reverse complement strand
CCGACGCCCGAGCCCGCTGGACCGGCCGAACACTGCGCGTCGAGGTCGAAGGCTGGGTCGACGCCAACACCACGGTCGCTGACGCCGATCGCCTCGGGCAACAGGTCGCCGACCAGCTCGCCCCGACGCTGCCGGACATGCCGCCCGAGCTGCGCGATGCGGTGCTGGCGGTGGCCTGGCACCGCGCGGTCCGCAACCCGCTCATAGCCGCGCCCGAACTGTCACCAGTTCGTGCAGCATCCCCAGCTTTGAGCGCCGTCGACATAAACCCCGTGGCCACCAAACGGGGTCAAGGCCACGTGCCACCGTCGAGCAGCAGGAAGGCGCGGGCTAGTCTGGCTTGCTCTCGTTGGGTGCATTGATTCTCTTGATCAGGAGCAGCAGTAGGGAGTGTGAGGCTGAGGAGCGCGATAAAGCCGGGAACTGCGACGGGCCAAAAACGTGAGTGTGAGCGCGCGACTACGGTTGCGAGTGCTGCGCTGTGGTGGTGGTGGTCGGTTGACGCAGGGATGACCTCGGGTGCCGGTGTCGGCTCCTTGGCCATGTCCACACCGACCCCGGTCGTTGAACGAGGGGAGACGGTTACGACGGTCGGTTCGATGTGCGCGGGCCGGGCGATCCCTACACGAACAGATTCGACCAGGTGATCGCTGAGCAATGGTCCCGTGTAGGCGATGTTGAGCTCATGGGGGGCGAGGGTTGTTGTGTAGTTCCCGAGAGCATCCGAAAGGATGCCTTCCCGCGCAATGGCATTCGACAGGACGGCCGGGCGGGCCGCGGTGACCGTGAACCGCAGATCGTGGACCAGCACGGAGGCGACGTCGTACTTCTGTATGTGGGCGGTGATCCTGCGACCCTCCACGGACGCCGGATCGATCAGCTGCCCGGCGTCGGCACGGGTCGCGTCGGCGGGCAGGGCCACGACAAGATCTGGCTCCAGGCGATCGAGCACGGCCGCGTCGAGCACGCTGGCTGAGATGGTGGACAGGGTCGTGTGACGACGAGCCGCCGCGCGGTCTAGCTGCTTGCGCAGCGAGATGAGGTCGGCGTCGGGGATGGAGCGGATGGCGATTACCACCCGGCGACGGACCATCAGGCCGTCGTAGGTCACGTGGGGTCGGTCATTGCCCACATCGGGGCCGACATCGGCCACCACAACGGCTTCGGGCGGTTTTGGGGCTAGACGGGTCGTGGTGGTTCCCGCCGTACACCCACTCATTGTGAGGACCATCATCAAGGTAGCCGCCGCGCGGACGGCCACACGCATCTCAGGTCCCGGCCGGGAATCCCGGCAGGTACACCGGTGGGAAGGACCCCACCGGTGTGGTGTCGGGGACTGGCGGGTCCGAAGTGATCGGGTTGTTTTGTGCAGGATCGCCCACCGCGAACTGCACCATCATGTCGTGATCCTCATGGGTCAGGTTGTGGCAGTGGATCATGTATTTCCCTTCCCCGTGGGGTTGGGTGGTGAACTGGATCAGCGCGGTGACGCTCTCGCCCTCGCCGGCGTAGAAGACGTCCTTCGGCCCGAGTTCCCAGGCGAACGGCTTGCCGCCATTGGTGTTTCGGGCGATGATCTTCCCCTGGATCAGATGCAGGTGGACCGGGTGGAACCAGCCCCCGGAGCTGTTCGTGATGGTCCACTGCTCGACGGTGTACGGCTTCGGGTTAGCGCACAGCGTCGTGAAGCCGCTCGCCTCCACGTCCGACCAGGTGACCCCGTTGATGGTCCATTCGCCGCCGTCGCGCTCGAACCTAAGATTTCGTTTTGCGACCGCCATCCCCGGAGTCAGGTCCATCGGGCGGATGCCGCCCTCAGCTGCGTCCGGCGCCGGGCCAGCGTCCAACGTGGCGGGGATAGTGGTGATCCTGGACGCCGGGCCCGAGTCGGCCACCACCTGGAAACGCATGATCTTGTCCGTATTGGCGAAGTCGATGTTGTTCTTGTTGCTCAAATTGCGCAGGTCGACCGTCTGCCCGACCTTGTACTGGCGGAAGTCGATGAGAATCTCGACCCGCTCCGCGGTGCCCTGCCGCCAGGACGCCACGGTCTGGACCACCGGCACCATGCCCCCGTCGGTGCCGACGATGTGAACGGGGTCGCCGTTAGACAGCGTGAGGCGGTACGAACGACCGATCGAGGCGATCAGCACCCGGAAACGGTAGATGCGGGGCTTGACCTTCATCGTCGGCCACGGCACGCCGTTGACAATGATGATGTCCCCCCACAACCCCTTGGTGTCGTTCACGTTGAACGCGATCGAACCGTCGGCGTTGAACAACGCGTCGAAGATCATCAAGGGTACGTCGAACTCGCCCTGCGGCAACTGTGCCTGTTCGAACGGGTCCGAAATCGGGTAGAAAGCTGCCAGCCCCGAGTACACGTTCTGGGCCGTGACGAGGTGCCGGTGGTCGTGATACCACAGTGTGGTCGCCGGCTGGGTGTTGGGGTAGTGGTAGTTCTTCACAAATCCGGGAACGGTGATGTCGTTGGCGTACCCGTCGTACTGGGGCAGCGACTCAGAGCCGTGCAGGTGAGTGGCCAGATCGATGGCCTGCGGGTAGACCAGGCCCTTGGCCGGGAACCCGTTGCGGACCCGCACCTCAGAGCGGGCACCAGTCCGGGCCCGGATCGTGGGCCCGGGGAAGATGCCGTTGTACCCGGCCACCGTGGTCGACAACCCCGGCAGGATATTGAGTTGGCCCAGTCGGGCGGTCAGGGCGAACCGCTCGAATGGTCCCTCGGCATCGACGCCCGTTGCGTACGGCGTCAACTCGGGCGGGCGCCGAAATACTCCCGCAAACGGGACCGGCGTGTTCTTCAGAGCCAGCCGACCGGCCCCGGTGTCCGCGGCGCTCGCCTCCCCGAGCTTGACTCCCGCCAGGCCGAGCGCGGCCACCGCGCTAGCTTGCAGCACAGCTCTACGTGTAGGCATACCGACTCCAAGAAATAGCGTTGAGCGACCCGCTCGACACAGGGGCAGGGGTTGCCGATGTCGACATTCTGATCATTCGCGCCTCCCAGATGGAGCCCGACCCCCGCCGGACAGCCAACAGCCCGACGGGTCGAAATCGCCGCTGGCGCAGCCAGCCGCACACCAACGACAACGTGCGGCTTCCCTCCCGCTCTCAAGAAACCAGACCGGAGTCCGGCGACGACCGCAAGTCTCAGCGATGCCTGTAAAAAAATCGTGAAATGGGCGGCAACCGGGATGATGCCGGCTGTGAGCCGCGCTTGCGGCCCGGCTATACGACCGTCTGGCCGAGCGCAGATCGACCTTGGCCGCGCGCCAGCGCCGAACACGGGTGACGAGCCTTCACCTCGGGTTCCGACCGTCAGCACGCGCTTGCCGCCGCGGAACCCGTGAACGTCTTCGACCCTGCGGCGCCGGCGTCGCGATGACGTGGACGAGCTACGTCGTGGCGCTGACGGTGGGCGTGGTCATCTGCCACCCTCGCGGGCTTCGGTATCGGCGATGAGTGACTGCAGCGTGGCACTGTACTGCTCGCTGACCCGGTAACCAGGACCGTGCGCGCCGCGGCGAGGTCGGTGTCGCCGGGCCTGTCGAAACCCATGATCGTGCAGCGGCGGCCCACGATTTTCAGCACCACCTCGGCGGCGTGGTAATCGCCGCGCATCGCCATGTCCCAGATCCAGGACTGCAGTTTGTCCAGGCGGTCACGGCCATCGCGGCGATCCGCGCGTCCAGGTAGCCGGTGCGCTGCGCGATCTCCGTCCAGTCGACACCGCCGAGCTGGAGCGGGTGCGCGGTGTGGGCGCGGTCCTGGGCGTGCACCTCGATGTCGTCGGCGGCGTGCTGTGCCGGCAGTAGGCGCATCGGCTCAGCGGCAGCGACCGGCACCCCGCTCGCGCACGTGGCCGCGATGGAGCGCGAGATGCTCGTCGAGTGCACCCAGCCCTGCCCTGCCGTCGGCAGAATACAGAGGCTCGCACCGGCAACCGCGCCCCACGCCGGCTCTCCAACCCACCGCACTGCACCCGCACTACCAGAAGCGGCCCGATGTTCGATAAGCCCGCGAGTACCGACTTCTCAGTGATCGTGTCCCGCTCGCGCAACCTGGTGGAGCGCTACCAGCAGATGCTGCGCGTGGAGGGCTACTCCGAGGGCGCCATCCACTCGATCACCCAGGGCTGGCCGAGATCTGCCTGGTGGCTTCCATCCGCACGAACTTCGCCACACAGCGCACAAACTCGTTCATGGGGCGTCTCCTCGCAGGTCGATCAACCAGTCACCAAGACTGGCCGACTACCGACGGGATCACCCGCATATCAGACACAAATCGGCAATTATGACACTGGACCTCTACGGACACCTGCTCTCCGACCGGCTCGACGAGGTCGCGGACGCCCTCGATCTCGCTGCTCGCGCGGCTCTCGTTGCCGCGGCGTTGCCCAGGCAGGAAGTTGTCGATCTTGACACCCGTCGGCGGGGATGCCATAGCCCAGTAAACATGGGCCTTCAGTGTGTGGAGACGAAGAGAATCGAACTCTCAACCCCCGCCTTGCAAAGGCGGTGCTCTGCCAATTGAGCTACGTCCCCGAAAACCGGCTCGCCGATCAACGCGAGGTGTCCGACGTCGCCTCCCTCCACAGCGCGGCGTCGGCCTGGCTCTTGCGCCGGCGCAGCAACGCGATCGCCGCGCTGAGCGCGCCGGCCACGATCAGGATTGGCCTGGTCACCGGCGCTCACCTCTCCTGCTCAGGTCATCGTCAACTGCTTGCACTCATTCAGCAACTGCGGGGTGGGCCTGGGAGGACTTGAACCTCCGGCCTCATCCTTATCAGGGATGCGCTCTAACCGTCTGAGCTACAGGCCCGCGGGCGCGAAAAGAACCTTACCGGCCGGTCGTCGCGGCCTGTCAAACCGGTGCCCGTCACCGCTCAGAGAGGGTGATTTCGATCCCGCCGACCAGGTCGGCGCACAGGTTGTAGATCACTGCACCGATGGTCGTTAGCGCGATGAACAGCACGATGTTCACCACGCCGACGATCGCAGCCCCACCGAAGACAATGCCCGCCGTGACTGGCGCCTTCGAGCCTGCGCCATTGATCGTGGTGACTGCCTCGTTGATGTGGTCGATGATCCCGCCGGCGTCCAGGATGCCATAGAGCACGCCGATCACTATCAGCCACACGAAGAACAACGCGATGGCCAGCACACAGCTGAACTTGAGCACGGTGAGCGGGTCGATGTGGCGGAGTTGCAGGCGCGCGCGCCGCGGCCCCCGATTTCGGTCGCGCGAGCGGACACCCGCGACAGTCGTGGCCTTGGCCGGGGCAGCATCGCGCGCCGCCTCGTCCGCTCGGTGCCCGGCGGGACGGGGGGAGCCCGAATCCCGCTCATCGAGAGAACCGACACGCCCAGTTCCGCTGCGGTCAGCACCGTCTCGGTCCGTGCTCGCAGTACCCGAGATGGTCGTCGCGCCGAACTCACTCGTGCTCGGCGCGGAGGCGGACCCGCCTGCAGGCGGCTTCGTCATCGCTACTCCTGCTCGTCGGGTTCGTCGGCATTACGCGCCAGCGCGACCAGGTTCACACCGTCCGGCAGGTTCATCAGCCGCACGCCCATGGTCTGCCGCTGTGCACGGCGTACCTCGGCGGCCTTGGTGCGGATCACCGTGCCCCCTGACGTGATCGCATAGATCTCGTCCTTCGGCGACACTGCAAGGGCTCCGACCAGCCCGCCACGGGTGGAAACAATACGCGCCGTGAGCACCCCCTTGCCCCCCCGGCCCTGGATCGGGTACTCGTCGATGCCGGTGCGCTTCGCGAACCCGCCCTCCGTGGCGACCAGAATCTCGATGTTTGCCTCACGGATGACCGACATCGACAGCAGTTCGTCACCGTTGTTGAACCGCATCCCGAACACGCCGGACGTAGCGCGACCCATTGGTCGCAGCGTCTCGTCGTCGGCGGTGAAGCGGATCGACATGGCGCGCCGGCTGACCAGCAGCAGGTCGTGGTCCGAGGAGATCAGCGCGGCCCCGATGAGCTCGTCGTCGCCGCGCAGGTTGATCGCGACGATGCCGCCGGTGCGGGCCGAGTCGAACAGCGTCAGCTCGGATTTCTTGACCAAACCGTGCCTGGTCGCCAGCACCAGATACGGCGCGACCTCGTAGTTCTTCAACGCGATGACGTTGGCGATCTGCTCGCCCGGCTGGAACGCGAGCAGGTTCGCCACGTGCTGGCCGCGGGCGTTGCGGTTCGCCTCGGGCAGTTCGTAGGCCTTGGCCCGATAGACCCGTCCCTTGTTGGTGAAGAACAAGATCCAGTCGTGCGTCGAGCTGACAAAGAAGTGCTCGACGATGTCGTCGGCGCGCAGGTTGGCGCCCTGTACGCCCTTGCCGCCGCGTCGCTGCGCCCGGTAGAGGTCGGTTTTGGTGCGCTTGGCATAACCGGTGCGGGTGATGGTGACGACGACGTCTTCTTGGGCAATCAGGTCTTCCATCGACATGTCACCGTCATCGGCGACGATGCGGGTGCGCCGCTCGTCACCGAACTTGGCGACGACATCACTGAGCTCATCGCGAATGATCGTGCGCTGCCGACCCGGCCGGGCAAGGATGTCGTTGAGATCGGCGATCTGGCGCTCGATCTCGGCGGCCTCGTCGATGATGCGCTGGCGTTCCAGCGCAGCCAGCCGACGCAGCTGCAGGTCCAGGATCGCGGTCGCCTGCAGCTCGTCGATGGTAAGCAACTCGATCAGCCCACTGCGTGCGGCGTCGGCCGAGGGCGAACGGCGGATCAACGCGATGACAGCGTCGAGCTGATCGAGTGCCTTGAGCAGGCCGCGCAGAATGTGGGCGCGCTCCTCCTTGATGCGCAGGCGATACTTGGTCCGCCGCACGATCACATCGATCTGGTGTTCGACGTAGAGCGAGACGAACTGGTCCAGGCGCAGCGTGCGTGGCACACCGTCGACGATGGCAAGCATGTTCGCACCGAACGTGGTCTGCAGTTGGGTGTGCTTGAACAAGTTGTTCAGCACCACCTTCGCCACCGCGTCGCGCGACAAGGTGATAACGATGCGCATCCCGATGCGGTCGGAGCTCTCGTTGTGGATCGCCCGGATGCCGGCGATCTTGCCGTCCTTGACCAGGGCGGCGATCGACTCGACGAGGTTGTCGGGGTTGACCTGGTAGGGCAGTTCAGTGATGACGAGGATGGTGGCACCGCGCGCGTCCGCTTCCACCTCGACGACGGCGCGCATCCGGATGGACCCGCGACCGGTGCGGTAGGCGTCCTGGATGCCGTCGCGCCCGACGATCAGCGAGCGGGTCGGAAAGTCTGGCCCCGGGACGAGCTTGATGAGTTCCTCGAGTAGCTCCTCGCTCGTCGCGTCCGGGTGATCCAGGCACCACATCACACCCGAGGCGACCTCACGCAGGTTGTGCGGCGGGATCCGGGTGGCCATGCCCACCGCGATGCCCTCTGAACCGTTGATGAGCAGGTTCGGGAATCGGGCCGGCAGGATGACCGGCTCGACGGTGTTACCCGCGTAGTTGGGGACGAAATCGACGGTCTCCTCGTCGATATCGCGCAGCATCTCCATGGCCAGGCTCTGCAGCCGGCACTCGGTGTAGCGGTACGCCGCGGCCGGGTCGTTGCCGGGCGAGCCGAAGTTGCCCTGCGGGTCGATCAGCGGGTAGCGCAGCGACCACGGCTGGGCCATCCGCACGAGCGCGTCGTAAAGCGCGGAATCCCCGTGCGGGTGGTAGTTACCCATCACGTCGCCGACGACGCGTCCACACTTGACGTAGTTGCGGTCCGGACGGAATCCGGAGTCATACATCCCGTAGAGGATCTTGCGGTGCACCGGCTTCAGCCCGTCGCGGACATCGGGTAGAGCGCGGCCGACGATCACCGACATGGCGTAATCGATGTAGCTGCGCTGCATCTCGGTCTGGATGTCGACCGGCTCGATCCGGTCCATGCCGCCGGTGTCGGTGGTGTCGGTCACCCGGTGCCCCTCGTTGCGTTACTCAATGACGATCCGTTGCCTGTCGGGATATCAGTTCGTGGCGGGTTAGATATCAAGGAACCGGACGTCCCTCGCATTACGGATGATGAACGAGCGCCGGGCCTCGACGTCCTCACCCATCAGCACGCTGAAGAGCTCGTCCGCGGTCGCGGCGTCGTCGAGTGTCACCAGCCGCAGAATCCGGTGCGCCGGATCCATGGTGGTCTCCCACAGCTCCTTGGAGTTCATCTCGCCAAGGCCCTTGTAGCGCTGGATCGCGTCGTCCTTGGCCAGGCGCCGGCCGGTGTCCTGACCCTGCCTGATCAACCCGTCACGCTCTTTCTCGCTGTAGGCATAGCTCGGCTCGCCCTTGCTCCACTTGATCTTGTAGAGCGGCGGGGCGGCGAGGTACACATGCCCTGCCTCGATGAGCGGGCGCATGAACCGGAACAGCAGGGTCAGCAGCAGCGTCGTGATGTGCTGGCCGTCGACGTCGGCATCGGCCATCAACACCAGTTTGTGGTAGCGCAGCTTGCTCACGTCAAAGTCGTCGTGGATACCGGTGCCGAGCGCGGTGATCAGCGACTGCACCTCGTTGTTCTTCAGCACCCGGTCGATCCGGGACTTCTCCACATTGATGATCTTGCCGCGGATTGGCAGAATCGCCTGGAACATCGAGTCGCGGCAGGACTTGGCCGAACCGCCCGCCGAGTCACCCTCGACGATGTAGAGCTCGCTCTCGCCGGGGTCGGTGGAGCGGCAGTCGGCGAGCTTGCCAGGCATGCCCATCGTGTCCAGGGCGTTCTTGCGCGAGAGCTTGCGGGCCTGCTGCGCAGCCTTACGCGCGCGCGCCGCCTGCGAGATCTTGTTGACGACGACCTTCGCCTCGTTGGGACTGCGCTCGAACCAGGCGGTCAGCTTCTCGTTGCACACCTGCTGGACGAACGTCTTGGCTGAGGAGTTGCCGAGCTTCGCCTTGGTCTGTCCCTCGAACTGTGGCTCGCCCATCTTGATCGAGACGATCGCGGCCAGGCCTTCCCGGATGTCGTCGCCGCTGAAGCGATCTTCCTTGGTGTCCTTGATGATCTTCTTCTCGATCGCCCAGCGGTTCACCACGTTCGTCAACGCCGCGCGGAAGCCCTCTTCGTGCGTGCCGCCCTCGACCGTATTGATCGTGTTGGCGAAGGTGTACACGCTCTCGGCGTACGTGGAGTTCCATTGCATCGCGATCTCGACGGAGACTTTGTTCGCAGAGTCCTCATCGACAATGTAGATCGGGTCCTTGTGGATCGCGTCCTTGGTCGCATTGAGGTGGCGGACAAAATCCGCGATCCCGCCGGCGTAGTGATACGTGATCTCTTTCGGTGCGGCCGCCGCTTTCGGGCGCGCCTCGGCGTCGTTCTCGTCCACGACCTTTTCCACGCGCTCGTCGCGCAGCACAATGGTCAGCCCGCGATTGAGGAAAGCCATCTCCTGCAGCCGCCGGCTGATCGTCTCGAAGGTGTAGGCGGTGGTCTCGAAGATGTCGTCGTCAGCCCAGAACGTCACGGTGGTGCCATGCTTGCGCGACGGCGGGCCTTTGGTCAGCGGCCCGGCGGGCTTCTGGTCGACGTACGGCTGGCTCCAGTGGAACCCGTCGCGGTCGATATCCACCTCGACGCGCTTGCTCAGCGCGTTCACTACCGAGATACCTACGCCGTGCAGGCCGCCGGAGACGGCGTAGGAGTCGCTGTCGAACTTTCCACCGGCGTGCAGCACGGTCATGATGACCTCGACGGTGGGCCTTTTCTGGGTGGGGTGCATGTCGACTGGCATCCCACGCCCGTTGTCGACCACGCGCACGCCACCGTCGCCGAGCAGGCTGACCTCGATGCGATCGCAGTAGCCAGCCAGCGCCTCGTCGACCGAGTTGTCGACGACCTCCCACACGAGGTGGTGCAGCCCCCGCTCCGACGTCGACCCGATATACATGCCGGGACGCTTGCGAACCGCCTCAAGGCCCTCGAGAACAGTGATGTTGCTGCCGGTATAGCCGTTCGTCTTGTGCGACTTAATGGGTGCGATGGTGGGCTTGGGTGCAGTGGTGGGCACAGACACGTCCCTTTCTCGGCCGGCGAGGCGCACGGCGTCACTTCGATCAGACGACAACGAGGGGCGATCACCACGTGTTGGCACACGCGGCATCACCCCTGCGCGGTACGTGTCCAGTCTAGCCCAACGCACTGACCAAAACGGCTCTCCACGCGCGTGATCGCAACGCTGAGCGCTTGGACCACCGTGCTCACGGTCTCCCCACACGAGCCGATCGCGTTCCTAGCTCACGCGCTGTCAGCCATAGGTATCGCGTGGCCCCCGGGTGCCGCGAACCGAGTACCGGCCGTGTTTCCAACTCGGCCCGACCGGTCCGGTGACGATCACGCGGGTGACCGTGGTCGGCCCCAATTCGGCGACCAGCCGCGCCAGCAGGCTCGCCGAAAGCAGCCGCAGTTGCGTCGCCCAAGCCGTGGACTCGGCCGCGACTCTTAGTTCCCCGTCCCGCAGCGAGGACGGGCTGGAATGCGCTGCCACTTCGGCACCGACCAGGACCGACCACTCAGCGAACACCCGGGCCTCGGCAAGCGGGCGCTGCCAGCCACGGTCGTTGGTGTACTCGTGCAGGACGGCGCCCACCGGCTGGGGATCGGTGAGATCCGGCGCCGGCCCGGAGTACCCGCCGCGGGGCGCGTCCGGGGACCGCGTGCGGTCTCTGCGCCGCCGTGGCCGCGCTGTGCCGCGCGCCATCCGCTGGGCACTGAAGAGGGCACCACGGACCGGATCACCGCCTACGGCGTCGGCGTCGGCCGTGTTATCGGAATCGGGCGAGTCAACCACGGCGCACCGCACCAGCACCGACCTCGAACAGCGCCCCGTCGAGCTGCTCAGGCACGTCGGAACGCACCGCCGCAGTCACGATGCACTGTTCGGTCTTGCTTGCCACCAGGGCGAGCTGCTCGCGCCGGCAGCTGTCGAGTTCGGCGAACACGTCATCCAGCACGAGCACCGGGTCAGCTCCGGAGGGATGATCGGCGCGCAGCAATTCGTAGCTGCCCAGTCGCAGCGCGAGCGCCACCGACCAGCCCTCGCCATGGCTGGCGTAGCCACGTACCGGCAAGTCACCCAGGCCTAGCTCGAGGTCGTCGCGGTGCGGGCCGACGAGGTTCACGCCACGCTCCAGCTCGGCGCTGCGCCGCCGGGCTAGCTCGGCGAGCAGGGCCTGTTCGAGCTCGGCGACGTCAGGCACGGCGGCACCCGGGTCCGCGAGGGCGGGCAGCACGGCCGCAAGCGAGGTGGCGTAGCGCAGTTGCAGCCCCGGCGCGGACGGCGCCACCTCGCCGTACGCAGTGCTCGCGAGCGGGCCCAGCGCCTCTAGAGCGCTGAGCCGCGCGCGCAACAGTTGTGCGCCGTGCTCGGCGAGCTGGGCGTCCCAGACGTCGAGCGTGACCAAGTCGCTGGCCGAACCCGAGCGCCGAGCGCTGCCCGCCGACTTCAGCCCCGCCGACTTCAGCAGGGTCGCGCGCTGCCGGAGCACCCGCTCGTAGTCGGCCCGAACCGCAGCCATCCGCGGGGAGCGGGCGACCACGAGCTCGTCGAGGAAGCGGCGGCGTTCCGCGGGGTCGCCCCGCACGATCGCGAGGTCTTCAGGCGCGAACAGCACCCAGCGCAGCGCGCCGAGCACATCACGTACCCGGGAGACGGCTGCGCCGTTGAGGCGGGCCCGGTTGGTACGTCCCGGGGTGAGTTCCAGCTCGACGCGCAGCTCCCTGGCGTTGGACACGATTGCAGCGCGAACGACCGCACGGTCAGCGCCGCTGCGCACCAGCGCAGCGTCGGAGGCGACGCGGTGGCTACCCAGCGTTGCGACGTAACCGATGGCCTCGACGAGATTGGTCTTGCCGGCGCCGTTCGGGCCGACCAGCAGCGTCGGACCCGGCTCGAGCGCCAGTTCCGCGCTGGGCCAGCTGCGGAAATCCGTGACCGTCAGATGGCGGACGTACACCGGCGCTACCCCATCAGCCGGGCAGTCGTACGGGCATCATCACGTAGGTGTACTCGCTGCCGTCGCTGTTCTGCTCGGGGTCCGGCCGCAGCACAACGGGCTTGTTCGGCGAGGTGAACAGCAGCCGGGCCGTGGTCGAGGTAAGCGCGCCCAGACCGTCGAGCAGGAACTGTGGATTGAACGCGGTGGTGATCAACTCGCCGTCGTAGTCGACCTCGAGGTTCTCTTCCGCGCGGCCCTCGTCCTCGCCACCGGCGGACAGGGCCAGCCCGCCTGCCTCGAACTCGAGCCGGACCGGGGTGTTGCGGTCGGCAACCAGCGCGACGCGGCGCACCGCGTCGATCAGCGGCGCGACGGTGACGTCCGCCGAGGCGGACCACTCGTTCGGCAGCAGTGACCGGTAGGCGGGGAACGTCGCGTCGAGCAGCCGGGTGGTGGTGCGGCTGGCGTGGCCGTTGGTACTGCCAGTGAATCCGATGATCCCCTCGCCGGTGTTCCCTGCTCCGCCGCCGGCCAGCGCGACCGTCATCAGGTCGCTGTGCGACAAGCTCCGGGCGGCATCGGACAGCGCGCGGGCCGGCACCAGCACCTGCGCGGCATCGGCGGCGGGATCGTCGGGGTTCCAGTCCAGTTCGCGCACCGCCAGCCGGTAGCGGTCGGTCGCGGCGAGTGTCATCCGGCTGCCATCGATCTCGAGCCGTACGCCGGTCAGCATCGGCAGTGTGTCGTCGCGGCCTGCGGCGATCGCAACCTGACTGACTGCATGGGCAAATTCCGCGCTCGCCACGGTGCCGGCAGTGCTCGGCAGGCTCGGAAGACGTGGGTAGTCCTCGACCGGCATCCCCGGCAGGGTGAATCGGGTCGACCCACACGAGATGGTGAGCCGGGTGCCGTCGACCACGACATCGACCGGATGCGGCGGCAACGCCTTGGTGATGTCGGCCAGCAGCCGCCCGGAAACCAGCGCGCGGCCGTCGCCGGCAGCACTCACTTCGAGATCGACCTCGGTAGAGGCTTCCAGGTCGAACCCGGAAATCGAGAGCAGTTCGTCCTCGACGGACAGCATCAGCCCGGCAAGCACGGGCATCGTCGGCCGGCTCGACAGGCTCCGGGCTGCCCAGGTGACGGCATCAGCGAGCGCGTCGCGCTCTACCCGGAACTTCATCGTGCCTCCGTTGTGCAGCAGATAGGGGCCGACTGTCCACAGCCCTCCAGTCGTTGAACTTGTCCATCTCGAAAGATCTTGTTTCGTCTGTCGTCTTCGCTGCTGTGCACAGTGGGGATAACCGACGCTAGGCCAGGCGGGACGGACGGTACAGCCACCTGTCCCATGTGCAGGACGCTGAGCAGATCATGCCGTGTCCGGGGGACGACCCGTGCATGGCCGGGGTCGTGCACATGTCGTGCACATGTCGTCCAACGAAACAGAACCGGTTCTCCACAGCCTCACCCACACGCTGTGTACAGCCACCGGCAGCCGTCCACTCATGGTCGAGCCTCGCTGCGCTCACTCACGGCCGCGACCGGAGCTTGATGCGGCTGGTAAGTTCGCTGATCTGGTTGTAGACGGTGAGTTTCTCTGCCATTTGGGTGCGGATCTTGCGCTCGGCGTGCATCACCGTTGTGTGGTCGCGGCCGCCGAACTTCTCGCCGATCCGGGGCAGCGAGAGGTCGGTGAGCTCCCGGCAGAGATACATCGCCATCTGCCGGGCGCCGACGAGAGCCCGATTACGCGACGTACCGGTGATGTCGGCGACGGTCACCGCGAAGTACTCGGCGGTCACGGCCATGATCGTGGCAGCTGTGATCTCGGGGGCGGCGGAGTCGCCGACGAGATCCTTGAGCACCGTTTCGGTCAGCCGCACGTCGACAGTCTGCCGGTTCAGGCTGGCGAAAGCGGTGACCCGGATCAGCGCGCCCTCCAGTTCACGAATATTGCTCTGGATACGGCTGGCGATGTACTCCAGCACCTCGGGCGGGAGATCCATGCCTTCCTGCCCTGCCTTCTTGCGCAGGATGGCGATTCGAGTCTCCAGATCCGGGGCCTGCACATCGCTGATCAGACCCCATTCGAAGCGGGTGCGCAGTCGATCCTCGAGCGAGGACAGTTGCCGAGGCGCCTTGTCGGAACTGATCACGATCTGCTTGTTCGCGTTGTGCAATGTGTTGAAGGTGTGGAAGAACTCCTCCTGCGTCCGTTCCGCGCGCTCCAGGAACTGGATGTCGTCGATCAAGAGGAGATCGACCGATCGATAGCGGGACTGGAAGGCCTGCATCTTGTCGTCGCGGACAGAGTTGATGAAGTCGTTGGTGAACTCCTCGCTCGATACGTAGCGAGTGCGAAGCCCAGGGGTGAGCCGCTGGGCGTAGTGCCCGATCGCGTGCAGCAGATGCGTCTTGCCCAATCCTGAGTCGCCGTAGATGAACAGCGGGTTGTAGGCCCGGGCCGGCGCCTCTGCCACCGCGACGGCGGCGGCATGGGTAAATCGGTTGGACGAGCCGATGACGAACGTGTCGAAAGTGTATTTAGGGTTCAGCCGGGCGTCGCGGTCCACAGCACTGGTACCCCGCAAGCCGTTCGAGCCACCGGCTTGGGGCAGCCGCCGGCCCATCCAGCCTTCCTCGTAGTCGGCGGGATCGGCGAATGTGTCTCTGGCGAAGCCGTCCTCGACTTCTTCCTCGACCGCCGCTTCCGCCTGTTCCTCGGCGCTCTGCACGGTGACTGCGACCTGCACGTCACGGCCGAGTTCCTGGCTGAGCAGCAGGGTGAGGTACGGACGCAACCGGTTGTCCAGGTACTCACGCACGAATTCGTTCGGCGCCGCGAGCACCGCAGTGTCAGCAACCAGTCCTAACGGTCGGGTGAGACTCAACCAGGCCTTGTGCTGCGGACGAAGGGTGTCGTCGTCCTCGAACCTTGGCCGGGCACGCTCCCAAACCCCGAGAAGCTCCGTCTTGTCGTCCACAGATCGAGTCCACTCCCGCCATCACTTGAGCTACCACTTCGGACGCGCCACTACAACCCATCACAACGTTGCTCGCCAGTCGCGCATCGCCGCCCCATTGGGTGCACCCGGTCCGCTTACCTTGGGCGATCTCGACCCTCAGACCTTCTCATGTCGGGCGCGACAAATCGAAATGCGCACGGTCGGAAATGCACAGGGTTACCCACAGTCTGTGTACGCAGGGCTGCCCGGCATTGCCAGTGCGGTGACAGACCGGCGTCACACCGCTCGGGCTACATGTTCGGCGGAACCTAACAGCGCCCGGGACCGGGGACAATAGAGCACGGCGTGTCGCCGCCGAACCCGCCGCAAGGCGCCGTAGCATCACGCGGTTCGACATTGCCGCGCGTGCAGTTTGACCGGTGCCAACCCCGATCCGTACCGTGGACAACGATCGGCACCCGAGGCCGGGTAAACGCGAGTCGATGACGCCCTGCTTGTCGATGAGGATTGCCTGCCTTCTGCTGAGTCCGGGCGACAGGCTGCACCTGGCGGCCACCCGGAGAGGCTGTTTCGAGAACGTCCTAGGCGATGGAGAACCGACCGTGAGTAAGCGCACCTTTCAGCCGAACACCCGCCGCCGTGCCAAGACTCATGGTTTCCGGCTGCGGATGCGTACTCGCGCCGGCCGCGCCATCGTCGGCGCTCGGCGGCGCAAAGGACGCCGCGAGCTGTCGGCCTGACCGGTCCACGACCCGGGGCTGAGGCGCGGTGCTGCCGGCTGCGTACCGGATGCGTCGCTCGACGGAATTCACGTCGGTCATTCGTGCTGGTGCGCGGTGTCGCCGCGGTGTCGTGGTATTGCACCAGCGGGCAGGCGACAGCGCGGAACCCGCCCGGATCGGCCTTGTCGTGAGCCGGGCTGTCGGCAACAGCGTGCATCGGCACCGGGTCAGCCGACGCTTGCGCGCCCAATTGACCCTCCGCCTGGACAAGTTCGAACCCGGCAGCACAACGGTCGTGCGCGCCTTGCCGGAGGCGGCTGTGGCGTCCTCGGCAGAACTGGGACGCGACCTCGATGCGGCGCTCACCCGATTACGCCGCACCCCCGGATGAGCGCTGCAGCCCGCGCCGCGCTGAGTGCGATCAACTGGTACCGGCGGGTGATCAGCCCGGCCTTCCCGCCCACCTGCCGCTACACCCCGTCGTGCAGCGCCTATGCTGCCCAGGCAGTCGAACGTTTCGGCCTGCTTCGGGGCAGTTGGCTGGCAGTGCGGCGGCTGCTGCGCTGTCACCCGTTCCATGCCGGCGGGCACGACCCGGTGCCGCCAGCCGTTTCACCGGCGGCTATGACGCACACCAGCGGACTTACCCGTGACGCAGCCTAGGAGTAGTTGAGTGTTTGACTTTCTGTACACCGCGGTGTCGTGGGTGCTGTTGCGCTGGCACCAGCTGTTCACGGCCCTGGGTTTCGCCCCGTCAGGCGGACTGAACTGGTCGCTGTCGATCGTCTTCCTCGTCGTGACCGCGCGTCTGCTGCTGTTCCGGCTCTTCATCAAGCAGGTGCACTACCAGCGGCACATGCAGGAGATGCAGCCCAAGCTGCAGGCGGTACGCGAGAAGTACAAGAGCGACCGCGCCGAGCAGCAGCGACAGATGATGAAGCTGCAGCAGGAGCAGGGCTTCAACCCACTGTCCGGGTGCCTGCCCATGTTCCTGCAAATCCCGATCTTCATCTCGCTGTTCCACGTTTTGCGGCACCTGGCGAATTCGGTCGGTAAGTGCGGTCAGGGCAACGGCTATACCGGCAAACTGCTGAAGCTGTACACGTTCAATCACGACCAGACCTGCAACGCGGCCCAAGCCAAGCTGTTCGGGGCGCCGCTGGCTGCGTCGCTGCACGACGCGGTGGACACCATCCACAAACTCGGCGGCGATGTGTCGGCGACCCGCGCGGTCACTCTGGTTCTGGTGGTTATCAGCGCCGCGGCGACGTACTTCACGCAGCGCCTGGCGATGTCACGGATGACGACGGTTCCGACCGGCTCGGCGGCCACCATTCAGCGGCTGATGAAGGTGTTCATCCCGGTGTCGGTGCTCTTCTCGGGTTTCATCTTCCCGCTGGGTGTGCTGCTCTATTGGTTCACGAGCAACGTGTGGACGCTGTTGCAGCAGATGTACATCAACCGGTACCACCCGCACGTTCCGAAAGAAACCCCGCAGGTGGGGGCCGTGGGTAAGACGCTCGCTCCCAAGGTCGGCCAACGCCCGACCCGTGACCCACGCGGGCGCGCAACTTTGATCAAGGACGCTGCGGATGCCTCGGCCGGCACGAAACCGGATCAGGCCGGCGAGCCGACTTCCGGCCCGGGTGTCGCGCCGAGAACCACCGCCCCCCGACCTGGCCAGCGGCCGGCTCGTCCGAGCGGAAATCGACCGCCCGGGAAGAAAAAGCGTCGCTGACCGCAATCGAAAGGACATCTACCCAAATGGCTGAGACGGTGCAGGACGCCGCCCGCGACCTGGCGAGCCCCGAAATCGGGAGCTCCGAAATACCCGGCGAGGGCGCCACACCAGACCCTGACGTTGACGAGGGCGCCCCGAATGCGGCTCTGATCAACGAGGGTGACATCGCCGCGGACTACCTTGAACGGTTGCTCGACATCGTCGACTACGACGGTGACATAGACCTCGACGTCGAAAATGACCGCGCGATGGTTGCCATCATCGGCAAAGGCCTGACGGCACTCATCGGACGCAATGGCGAGACGCTGGACGCGCTGCAAGAACTTACCCGATTGGCGGTCGCCCAGAAGACGGGAAACCGCAGCCGATTGATGCTCGACGTCAGCGGCCACCGGCAGGCGCGTCGCACGGAACTCGCCGCGCTGGCTGCCGAGACTGCCGAGCGGGTGCGTAGCTCTGGCGAGCAGACCCGCCTCGCGCCGATGAACCCCTTCGAGCGCAAGGTCGTCCACGACACCGTCGCCGCGATTGATGGCGTTTACAGCGAGTCCGAAGGCGAAGACCCGAACCGCTGCGTGGTCGTGCTCGTCGATCGCTGACCACACAACCGATCGGGAGGCGGTAGCGATCGAGGCGACGCCGGCAGCTGCCGAAACGCTCTTCGGCGCACGGCTGTCGCTCGTAGCGCGCTACGCCGAGTTGTTGGTCGGTGCCGGGGTGACCCGCGGATTGATCGGGCCGCGCGAGCCCGAGCGGCTGTGGAGCCGCCACCTGCTCAACTGCGCGGTGGTGACCGAACTGTTCCCGTCATCGACGCGGGTTGTCGATGTCGGGTCCGGCGCCGGTCTGCCGGGCATCGTGATTGCGTTGCGCCGGCCGGACGTGTCGGTGGATCTCCTCGAACCGCTTCAGCGCCGGGTGGACTTTCTTGCCGAGGTGATCGAGGCGCTTGACCTTGGCACTCAGGTCCGCGTCACGCGGGGGCGGGCCGAGGACCAGGCGCTACAGCCGCAACTGGGCAACGCGCCCTGGGTGATCGCGCGGGCGGTGGCGCCGCTGGACCGCCTCGTCGGCTGGTGCCTGCCCCTGCTCGCACCCGGCGGCCAACTCGCCGCAGTGAAAGGCGCCAATGCGTCCGCCGAACTTGACGAGCATGCGCCCACCCTGCGCCGCCTCGGTGTGGCAGACGTGCGCATCGTCGAATGCGGCGTAGGACTTGTTGAGCCCGCCGTGAACGTCGTGGTCGTCACACGACCGCGCACTCGCCGGCACGGGAACACGAGGAGGCGAAACCGATGACACAGCTACCGGCCCAATCGACGGACGGGGTGGCTGACGATGTTTCACGTGAAACACGACTCGATTCACGCGGGTCCTTCTCGTTGGACGCAGCCTTCGATACGCCGATTGCCAGGGAAGCCGCACACGCCGTGCGCGTGCGCAATATTCGCCAGGAGCAGTGGCCCCGCCCGCTACAGCCCCGGGTGATGGCCGTGGCCAATCAGAAAGGCGGGGTTGGCAAGACCACGACCGCGGTCAACATCGCAGCCGCGCTGGCCCTGCACGGGCTACGGGTACTCGTCCTCGATCTGGACCCGCAGGGCAATGCCAGCACCGCGTTGGGCATCGACCACTCCGTCGGCACTTCGTCGGTCTATGACGTGCTGCTGTCCGGTCGCCCGATTGCCGATGTCACGGCGACCACCGAGTTCGCCGACACTCTCAAATGCGTGCCCGCCACGCTCGACCTGGCCGGCGCCGACATCGAACTGACCTCGCAGGTTGCGCGGGAGTATCGCCTGCAGCGCGCCGTGAGTGCCTACCTCGAGGCTGCCGTTGCGGACGGCAGCGCGCCGGATTACCTCATCATCGATTGCCCCCCGTCGCTGGGACTGCTCACCCTGAACGCTCTGGTCGCCGCCCGCGAGGTGCTCATCCCGATCCAGTGCGAGTACTACGCACTGGAAGGGCTGGCTCAATTGCTCAATAGCGTGGAACTGGTGCGAGCGCACCTGAATCCGCGCCTGGCGGTCAGCACGGTGCTGCTCACGATGTACGACAGCCGAACCCGACTAGCCGACCAGGTCGCCGCAGAGGTCCGGCAGCACTTCGGTGAGTTGGTGGTCCAATCGGTGATTCCACGCAATGTCAGGGTCTCCGAGGCACCTGGCTTCGGGCAGACGGTGATCACCTACGACGCGGGATCCCGCGGCGCGGTGGGCTATCTTCAGGCGGCGCGTGAGATTGCCGAACGCGGCCGGCTGCCGATACCAACGAAAGCGGGTGCGTAGATGAGCAGACCACGCATCGGTGGCCTCGGGCGGGGTCTGGGCGCCTTGATCCCCTCGAGCGCCGTCGAGGCGAATGGTGCTGATGTTGCGGTGACCACGCAGCCGAGGGGCGAGGACGTCCTGGACGTCGCTGGTTGGCACGGCACGCCTGCTCCCGCATCACTCGACGACGCGGCAGACTCCGGACTCGCTCCGGTCGCCGGCGCTCGCTTCGCCGAGCTGCCCATCGGCGCGATCCGGCCGAACAGCAAGCAACCCCGCCAAGTGTTCGACGAGGACACCCTCGCCGAATTGGCTCACTCGATTCGCGAGTTCGGTGTACTGCAACCGGTCGTTGTGCGCGAAACGGACGGCGGTTACGAGCTCGTCATGGGGGAGCGCCGGCTGCGGGCGGCCGCAGCCGCGGGCCTGAGCGACATTCCCGCCATTATCCGGACCACGGCCGACGATGCCATGCTTCGCGACGCGCTGCTCGAGAACGTGCACCGTGCCCAGCTCAATCCGCTCGAAGAAGCTGCGGCGTACCAACAATTACTCGAGGAGTTCGGCTCGACGCATGACGAGCTCGCAACCCGCCTCGGGCGCAGCCGCCCGCAGGTCAGCAACACCATTAGGCTGCTCAACCTCCCCATTGCCGTGCAGCGCAGGGTTGCCGCAGGAGTATTGAGCGCGGGCCATGCGCGCGCGTTACTCGCCCTCAGCGACGGTGCCGGTCATGCTGGTGCCGGTCATGCTCAGGTTGGTGCGGCCGAGCAGGAGGAACTGGCCGCCCGCATCGTCGCTGAAGGGCTGTCCGTACGCGCCACCGAGGAACTGGTCACGCTGGCTGTGCACGGCCACGCAGGCAGGCGCGCCAGCCGTCGTGCTCCGGCCCGCCAGGTCAGCGCGCCAGCCATCATCGACCTGGCCGAGCGCCTGTCGGACGTGTTCGACACCCGGGTGCGCGTCGATCTCGGACGGCGGAAGGGCAAGATCATCGTCGAATTCGCCTCCATCGACGACCTGGAGCGCATCGTCTCCGCCATGGCACCGCACCTGACCGCCCGGCTCGACGCCGTAGATCCGAACGCCGTCGTAGATCCGAACGCCGTCGTAGATCTGAACGCTGCAGCGGGGCAAGGCCTGCGTGATCAGTCGAACGAGCCGTAACGCACGACTTCTACTTGCGGGCGTCGTCCGCGGCGCAGCGACGGGGAGCGAAGGTCAGCGGCCGGGTAGCCCAGGCTGATCACGCCGACGGGGCTGAGTCGTTCCGGTACGCGAAACGCCGCCCGCAGCTGTGCCCATCGCGAGCCGGGCACCCCGAAGAAACATGCCCCCAGCCCCGCGTCGACCGCTGCGAGCAGCAGGATCATGGCGGCCATGCCCGTGTCGATGTGCCAGTAGGGAACGACCCAGCGCGACTCGTCGCGGTCGATCCAGCCCTTGTCGGGCTCGGCATACCGATCGAGGTAGGCGATCTTGTCCGAAAAGCAGATGACGAGGACGGGCGCGGTCTGCATCCTGAGCAGCCAATCGTCGGGCGCGGTGGTGTCGGTCGTCGCGCGCCAGAACGTATCCAGTGCCGAGGGCTCGTCGAGGACCAGGAAGTTCCACCCCTGGGTGTGGCCCGCGGAGGGTGCCCGTAGTGCCAGATCGAGCAATTCGTCGAGTACCTCGCGCGGGACGGGCCGGGACGGGTCATAGCTGCGCACCATCCTGCGGCGACGCACGGCATCGCGTAGTTGCATGCGCCTACCCTGCCAGTGCCCGATCTCAAGTGTGCGAAGGTTGACCGGTGGATCTGCGGCAATCACGCAAGCTCGAGGACGTCTGTTACGACATCCGTGGTCCGGTGCTCGAGGAGGCCAAGCGGCTCGAAGAGGAGGGCCGCCGGATCATCAAATTGAACATCGGCAATCCTGCGCCGTTCGGTTTCGAGGCGCCGGAGGAGATCCTGATCGACGTCATCCGCAACCTGCCGCACGCCCAGGGGTATTCGGATTCGCAGGGCCTGCTCTCGGCGCGCACGGCGATCGTGCAGCATTATCAGCAGCGCGGACTCGACATCGACGATCCCGACGACGTCTGGCTCGGCAACGGCGCCAGTGAGTTGATCGCCATGGCGCTGCAGGCAATGCTGGACAACGGCGACGAAGTACTCATTCCCACCCCGGACTACCCGCTGTGGACTGCGGCCACGTCCTTGGCCGGTGGCCGCCCGGTGCATTATCTGTGCGACGAGTCGGCCGGCTGGCTGCCGGATCTGGACGATCTGCGCGCCAAGGTCACCGCGAAGACCAAGGCGATCGTCGTGATCAACCCGAACAACCCGACCGGTGCCGTATACCCCCTAAGGGTATTGCAGGAGATAGCGTTGATCGCGCGGGAGAACGGTTTGGTCGTGCTCGCCGACGAGATCTACGACAAGATCCTCTATGACGGCGCCGAGCACACCCCGTTCGCCATGGTGGCGCCCGATCAGTTCACCCTCACCTTCAACGGTCTGTCCAAGGCGTACCGGGTAGCCGGGTTCCGCGCCGGCTGGCTGCTCGTCAGCGGGCCGAAGAAGCACGCGAGCAGCTACCTGGAAGGCATCGCGATCCTGGCCAACATGCGGTTGTGCGCCAACGTCCCAGCGCAACATGCGGTTCAGATCGCCCTCGGTGGTCGGCAGAGCATCCGCGACCTGATCCTGCCGGGTGGGCGGTTGCTCGAGCAACGCGACGCCGCATTGACTGCCCTCGCTGCGATCCCGGGCGTGAGCTGCGTCGTGCCGAAGGGCGCCATGTACGTGTTCCCGAAGCTCGACGCCGACCGCTACCCGATCAAGGATGACCAGGCCTTCGTCCTGGAATTGCTGCGCGAGCAACACGTCCTCGTCGTCCAGGGCACCGGCTTCAACTGGGTGCGCCCGGACCACCTTCGCATCGTCACCCTGCCCCGGGTGGACGAGCTCACCCTGGCGATCGGGCGGATCGGCGAGTTCCTCGCCAACTACGACGGCGATCTGTGAACATGTTGGCGAGTTAGGCTCGCCACCAGCAGCGCCGCACCCCGGCAAGGAGAGCACCGTGTCGCGTCGCCTGGTCAACCTGACTCTGGACAACCTCGACGATGTTGCGCCGCCATGCCGCTCCTGCGTGTTCTGGGAGCTTGACCCGCTCGCCGCCGAGCGTGCCAGCGCGGGCGCGACCCAGGACGTCGACAAGGAGGCGTGGGTCTCCAAGACGCTGCTGGAATGGGGATGCTGCGGCCAGGTGATGTACCTCGACGGTGTGCCCGCCGGCCATGTTCTCTACGCCCCGCCCGCCTACGTGCCGCGTTCGACGGCGTTTCCGACGGCACCGATCAGCGCGGATGCGGTGCTGCTGATGTCGGTGCGGGTCGCGCCGACATTCACCGGCGGCGGACTGGGCAGGATGCTCGTGCAAGGTGTCGCACGCGACGTGACCCGCCGGGGCATCAAGGCGATCGAGGCCTTTGGGCGCACGAAGGCCGTGGCGGAGGCTTCGAGCCGCGGCTGCCTGGTGCCTGCCGACTTCCTGCTCGCGGTCGGGTTCAAAACCGTCCGCCCGCACCACCGCACGCCGCGGCTCCGGCTGGACGTGAAGAGCCTGGTGACGTGGCGCGAGGACGTGGAGTCCGCGCTGGAGCGGCTGCTCGCCTCGATCCAGGTGCCCGCGCTCGGCCACCGGTAGCAGGTCAGGCCAGCGCGGAGATGCGCATCATCCCGGTCGGCGGATCGTCCGCGGTCGGCAGGTACAGCCGCTGCACCGCTACTAGCAGACCCTCGGCGACGGTGTCGCGGAATCGCGGGTCGCTCAGGCGGCGCCGATCGATCGGTGAACTGAGATAGCCGAGCTCCACCCGGACCGCGGGCATCCGGGTCAGGCGCAGCAGCGCCCACGTCTTGGCATGGATTCGGCCGTCGGTGAGCTGGGTCCGCGCGACGAGTTCGCGCTGCACGAGATCTGCAAGCCGCTCCCCGATAGTGGACGAGGACTCGGCGGCGCCGTAGTAGTACGCGGCGATCCCGTTGGCGCGGGCGGACAGTGCGCCGTCGATGTGCAGCGACAGCACCAGATCCGCGCCGATGTCATTGGCCAGCGCAGCGCGGTCGCTGTCACTGGCCCCGTTGTGCGGGCCGCGGGTCAACCAGGATTGCACGCCCAGGGCTTTGAGTCGACCGTCCAGCCGGGTCGCGAGATCCCAGACCAGCTCGGCCTCGGTGAACTCGCCGTGCACCGTGCCGGGATCGTTGCCGCCGTGGCCCGGATCGAGAACGATGCTCTTGCCGAGCAGGCTTGGCCCGGCCTGGGCCACCGCGACCATCTCGCGCAGCAGTTGCGGGCGCCCGCCGACGACCCGCCGGCCCAGCTGGCGCAGCGCGCGCAGGGTGGCCGGCCCGCAGATACCGTCGGCGACCAGGCCGTAGTCGCGCTGGAAAGCGCGCAGGCCTTCCGCGGTGCGCACGCCGAACACCCCGTCGGAGCGAGCCAGGTCGTAGCCCAGTTCGAGCAATTGCGTCTGTAGCGCTGCGACGTCGTCGCCGATCATCGCCTGGCCGGACTCATGCGCGAGGACTCGGTCGCCCAGGCGCCAGTGCGCCCCGGTCAGGCCGGCATAGGTCTCGATGCCCACCGCCCCGTCGACGGTCAGTCCGCGCCGCTGCTGGAAGTGACGCACCGCCAACTCGGTCGCGTCGTCGAAGATCTGCACCGTCGCGGGATGCGTGTTGTCGAGCAGCCCGATGGAAGCGAGCATCCGGCGAACCTCGGCGACGGCGCTACCGGCGGCACCGCGTCGAAGGGGCTGCATGTCGAAATCCTCGCGGGGTATGTCGAACGGCTCGAGTGGTACGACCTGGCTGGTCGGGGTTCCAGCCGGCCGGGTTGTCAGGTTGACCAAGCGTAATTGTGCCCCAGCGAGGCGGCGTCGGTGCAAGCGCCTCCGACGGCACACCGACAAATCGGGCAGGTCAGGGCGCCTGAAGGGCCCGGGCCACCGGATACCCGCCGGAAATAGGAAACGGTCGCTGCCACAAATGGCAGCGACCGCCTCGGCGTGTCGTGTACTCAGCCGACGTAGTCGCTGAGTTCCTTCAGGATCGCGGCCTTGGGACGCGCGCCGACGATCGTCTTGACGATCTTGCCCTGGGAGAACACGGCCATCGTCGGGATGGACATGACCTGGTAGTTGCGCGCCGTCTCCGGGTTCTCGTCGATGTTGAGCTTCACCACGGTGAGCTTGTCGGCGTGCTCGCCGGCAATCTCCTCGAGTACCGGGGCAACCTGGCGGCACGGGCCACACCATTCGGCCCAGAAGTCGACGAGTACCGGCTTATCTGCCTGTAGGACGTCGGCGCTGAAACTCTGGTCGGTGACGGTCGTGGTGTTGCTGCCCATGTCTTCTCCAGTCAATCGGGTGGTTTGCCGTTACAACGCGGCAGCGGTCGGGGTCATTCCGGCGCGGCGGTCCTCGAGCGCAGCGAGGTAACGTTCCGCGTCCAGGGCGGCCTGGCAACCGGTACCGGCCGCGGTGATGGCCTGGCGGTAGGTGTGATCGACAAGATCGCCTGCGGCGAACACGCCGTCGAGGTTGGTGTGCGTACCAGTCGTGGTGAGCACGTAACCCTCGTCGTCGAGGTGCACCTGCCCACGCACCAGATCGCTGCGCGGTTCGTGGCCGATCGCGATGAACAGCCCGCCCACTTCGAGGTCGCGTTCGTCCCCGGTGACCGTGTCACGCAATCGCAGCGCGGTCACCGTCTTGTCGCCGGCGATGCCGACGACTTCGCTGTTCCAGGCCCACCGAATCTTCGGGCTGGCCTCGGCACGGTCGATCATGATTTTGCTGGCGCGCAGCGCGTCGCGGCGATGCACGACGGTGACGGTCCTGGCGAATCGGGTAAGGAAGGTGGCTTCCTCCATGGCCGTGTCCCCGCCGCCCACCACGGCGATGTCGTGGTCGCGGAAGAAGAAGCCGTCACAGGTGGCACACCAGGACACGCCGTGCCCGGACAGCTCGTCCTCGCGCGTTATGCCCAGTTTGCGGTATGCCGAACCCATCGCCAGGATCACGGCGTCCGCTGTGAACTCGCCGTGGTGAGTGCGAACGACCTTGAGCGGCCCGGTCAGGTCAACCTCGGTGACGTCGTCGCTCACCAGGTCTGCGCCGAATCGTTCGGCCTGGGCGCGGACGTGATTCATCAGATCCGGGCCGAGGATGCCGTCCGGGAACCCGGGAAAGTTCTCCACCTCGGTGGTATTCATCAGCGCGCCACCGTAGTGCGCTCCCTCGAATACCAGCGGCTTCAGGTCCGCCCGCGCCGAGTAGAGCGCCGCGGTGTAGCCAGCTGGCCCTGACCCCACGATGATCACATTGCGGTGCTGAACCACGCTGACATCTCTCCCTACGTCGTTTAGTTCTGTGTGGCCGTTGTCGTGCATGGCCGAAACGATGGCGCGCGCGCGGTCATTCCCAGGGCTATCGGGCGCGTTCACTTGCGCCGTGCCAGCGCCAACATCTCCTGGATCTCGGGTATCCGCATCCGCCAGACGAGCACCGCGAGCACACCCAGGCCCGCGAGGCCGCCGACGACCAGCGCCAACGCCGAACCCAGATGGGCGGTTCCGAGTGTGTGGTTCAGTGCAACGACTACGGCATACGCGGCCACACCGCCTGCGGCTGATGCGACCCCGATCCGGGTGACTGTCGTGACCACCCTGCCAAAGCGCAACCCGCCCAACCGGCGAGCGAGGGTGATGTGTCCGAGCACGGCCCCGATGACGTAGGAGGCGGACGTCGCAGCCGTCAGGACGATCCCGATGGCGCGCGGGGTGGCGAACGAGTGCAGGCACACCAGGATGATCGCGACCTTGGTGCCCACCATCGCGATGTTGATCAGCGTGGGGGTGCGGCCGTCGCGCATCGCGTAGAACACCCGCAGTTGCAACATCACCATCGCGAACGGGAAGAGCCCGAACGCCGATGCTGCGAGCGCGACGCCGATGAGCCGCGCCCCGTCCACGGAGGTCTGGCCATAGCCGAACAGCACGACCGACAGCGCGGGGCCGAGCACCATCAGTCCGGCCGTGACTGGCAGCAATGCGACGGCGGACAGGCGCGCGCCGAGACCGAGGTCGTCGACGACGCTCGCCGTCTGGTCGCGAGCCGCAGCGCGTGAGAGGCGCGGCATCAGCGCCGTCAGCAGCGAGACCACGAGGATCCCGTACGGCATCTGCACGAGCAGATCGGCGTTGGTGAAGACGGTGAACGCGTCGTGCGCCACGCCGACCTTCGCGACGACGGTGACTCCGATCTGGCTCGCGATCACGTAGCCGAGCACCCAGAACGCAAGGGTGCCGACCTGCTTCATCCGGCCGACCTCGTTCGGCAATGCTCGCCAGCGCCACTTCCACTGGAATCCGGTGCGGCGCAGCGATGGGACGAGTGCGAGCGCCTGCGCCGCGATGCCGAGCGTGGTGCCGATGCCCAGGACCAGCACCTGCGCCGTGGTCATCGTCGCCGGGTTCAGCGTGGCCGGGCCAGGCAGGACCCAGAACACGCCGAGCGTTGCGATCATGATCAAGTTGTTGAGGACGGGGGACCACGCCCCCGGCCCGTAGCTGTGCCGGATGTTGAGAACGGCCATGAACATCGCGCCCAGGCCGTAGAAGAAGATCTCCGGAAGCAGCAGGGTCGCGAAGACGCTGGTCAGTGAGCGCTGCTCAGGGTCGCTCACGAATCCGGCTGCGATGAACGGGGCGCACGCGACCGCGGCCAGGGTCACGACGGCGAGAGCGGCGGTGGCAATGGACAGCAACCGCTGGGTGTAGGCGACGCCGCCGTCCTCGTCGTCCTCCTGCGCGTGGACGAGCAGCGGGATGAGGACGCTGGACAGCACGCCGCCCAGCAGCAGTTCGTACACCATGTTCGGCAGGTTGTTCGCGACGTTGTAAGCGTTGCCGACACCGTGAATCCCGATCGCGGCGACGAGCAGGCTGCTGCGCAGAAACCCGGTGATGCGGCTGGCCAGACTGGCGACGGCCATCGTCTTGCTGTTGGCGAGTAGACCCCGGTCCGAGCGCTCGTCCGACTCGTCGGGCGCTTCGGTCGCGCCGCCGCCGCCGACCTGCTGCTCCGAGGCATCGGCCGCCTGTTCGTCGGCCGCCTGTTCGTCGGCCGCGGTCGCCGAGTCGCCGTCCGGGCGTAGCCGGCGTGGGCCCACAAAGCGGGTGGCGCCCCACTGCCCGCCGTCCGCCCCGGAATCCACCCAGTCCTCGACGAGCACGGCCGAGATCGGGTCGCCGCCGGCGACGGTGGGCGGTGCCATCGGCCGTCCGCCGCGCTGGTAGAAAGACGGTTCGCTCCACCCGTCCGGCTCGTTCACGTGGCGCCGATGTCATCGGGCCCGCGCACCGGGATCCGCGGCTGGTTGCGCCGACGCAGGTAGCCCACCGCCCGCACCATCAGGGCGAGCACCAGCACGATGCCGGCGCCCGTGGTGATCGCCACACCGACCGTGCCCAGCGCGGTACTGCGGACCTTCAACACGCGCGCCACGCCGAGCTGCAAGCCGCTCGGGCTGGCCAGCTCCACTACGACGTCGATGCGCCCGGTGCGGACGATATGGGTCGGGATACTCACCTGCTGGACGTTGCCGGCGGGGATCGTCTGCACCCGGACCCGGTCGGCGGCGAACCCCGACAACCCGTTCGCGGCGTGGGCCGAAATCCGGACGTGCACGTCCACGGCGAGGTTGTTCTTCACGGTGATCGGGACGGAGGAGTCGGTGGCGGTCAGCGTGTAGGTCTTGTTGCCCGCGGGTTCGACCAGCGACACCCCGTTGAGCAGGCGCCGTACTTGCCCGGCAAGGGCGCCGGACTGCTGGATGCTGCGCCTGGCGTCGCCGGTCCAGGCCAGCGAGGTGGATCGCTGGAGGGCAGCCGGAAGCGGCCCGAGCAGTGTTGCTTCGTCGGCCCTACTGAACATGCTTCGCATGCCGGGCAAGGATCGATCGACGAAGCCGACCGACGTCAGGCTGGCTTCGGGCAGGGCCGCGACGGTGTGCTGCCTGCGGAGCAGGACGCGCTCGACGGGAGTGACGGCCTTCGTCGCGGCGCGCAAAGCCAGCGGGCGTGACCATGATGCGAAGGCGGTCGTGAGGATGGCGCGGGCCGCGGTTGCGGGATCCGGGTTGACATAGCGCGTCGGGGCGATGACGACGAAGTGGGATTCGGCGGGCCGCTGCACGGCGCGGATCGCGACTTGCGACACCAGCTGAGGAAGCTCCCCGATCCCGGGGCCGCCGGGCGCGAGCACGCGATTGACAGCGCGTTCGATCCCGGGCGAGGTGACGGCCGCGAGCACCCGTCGCGTAGCTGGGCGCAGCGGCGACAGTGCATCGGTGGTGGCCCTCGGCGCGCGACCGCCGACGAATCCCGCGTGGACGAGGACCGTCCGGGTGCCGCGGCGGACAAGGGCGTTCAGGGTGGTGGCATCGATGCTCGGGCCGGCCGGCCACGCGATGTCGTGCAGCGGCGTCCGCCCGCCCAGCGCAGCACGCACTCGCGCCCGCGAACGCGCGTCGGGCGAGTCCATCCGCCAGGGCAGACCCTTTTCACTCAGAGCCGCGATGTCCGGGTCGGCGAAGGGGATGAAGTCGAGCTCGGTGCGGGGATTTCTGTCGAGGACCGTGCGCAGCCGCTGCAGCCATTCGGCGGCCACTGTGCCGCCGATACCGGGGACGTTCCCGTTCCCGGTCGCCGACGGAACGACATACGGACCGGTGCTCATCACCGCGAGCTCGTCGATCAGCTCGGGATCAATCACGAGCGTCAGGTCGACGCGGGTCGCTACCCGCTCCACGACCCGTAGCATCCGGTCCAGTCGCCCCCCGGTAGCGACATCGGCGGCCAGCCGGTCGTCGAGGAACACCTGTTGGCCGGTCGCCGGTTCACTGAGGCGGTGCGGGCGCTCCAGTAAGGGCCACAGCCAGCTGACCAACACCGGGCGGGGGCGGGTCGTCCCGAATACCGGCAGGTAAGTCTGCGTCGCGCCCACCACGGTGCCCGGCTGCCCTGACGTTGTGCGCGCGGTGAAATACAGCGGATAGATGGCGTCGTGGCAGAGGCAGATGCCCGCGTCGCGCGGGATGTTGGTTGTCGTGGTGAAAACCACCTCGGCGGTGGACGCAGCAAGCAGCGTTACCGGCCGGGGCCGGGCGATCACATGCGCGACCAGATCGGCCGAGGGAGCCTTGGGCCTCGCGATCGCGAGGTCCAGCGCAGCTTGGCTGCCGATCGGGTCGCCGCGGTCGGCAGTGACCTGGACCCGCAGCGTTCGAGCGGTGTTGTTGTGCAGGCTGAGCAGGACGGTCAGCGGCCGCTTGGTGTAGCCGGCTACCGGGGTGTTCGGAGAGACGTCATCGATAGTCATCGTGACGCTGACGCCGCTCAGCGGTGTCGTCGTCGCCCGCGCTGCGGCCGACTCGATCGGGAACGCCCCTACTGCTGGCGCCACTACTACGAGCGCCGCGGCGACCAGCAGAACCCCGAAGCGCGCCACTGCCCGCCCGATCACATTTGTTCGCTCGCTGTGCTCGCGCGCCCGAGCCTCGCTGCGCTCGTTCGGGCGGCTGAGCCCGATCACATTTGTTCGCTCGCTACGCTCGCTCACGCTGTCTCCGCGAGCAACCGTCCCGCAGTGGCGACCAGTCCGCGCTCGTCCGGGTACGCGAGCTGGGCGGCGATGCTGGGAAGCGGTACCCAGGCGACTTCGGCGACCTCGATGTCCTGGTCGGACAGTTCCCCACCCGTGGCGCGCAGCAGGTAGTGCCGCACCGTCTTGTGCACCCGGCGGCCGTCCGCGACGAACCAGAAGTCGATCGTGCCCAACTCGGCGAGGATCTCCCCGCTGATGCCCGTCTCCTCCTGAACCTCCCGGACGGCGGCTTGCTCGGCGCTCTCACCGGCCTCGATATGTCCCTTCGGCAGCGACCACAGCAGCTGCCCGCGGCGGTCGGTGCGAGCGATGAGCGCGCCCCGTGGCACGTCCCCGGCGAGGTCGACAATCAGCCCGCCCGCGCTGAATTCGTTCACCTGCCGAAGCCGAGGCGCGCTGCGTTTTCGGGGCTTGGCAGGATGGCGCTCGCGCTTTGCCTGCGAGCCCTGAGCCATGGGCCGATGGTATCGGTTGTGGCTCGCGTCCCCAGCGACGATCGAGTCCTGCTGCCAGTGTCGCTACGCTGCTCGTCCGTGGGCGACGCGTGCGGACGGACGAGGATGCGTGGATGACGCCTGCAGACTTGATCGAGGTGCCGGCGCAGGCGCAAGCCCTCGGCAGGGTCTTCGCAGCGGCGGGATTCGAGCTGCACCTGGTAGGCGGCACGGTGCGCGATGCGCTGATGCGGCGTGCGGACGACGACCTCGACTTCGCGACCGACGCCCGTCCCGAGCAGATCCTCGAGCTGGTGACCTCGCTGGCCCAGGCGACCTGGACGACGGGGATCGAGTTCGGCACCGTCGGTGCCCGGGTGGCGGGCCGGGCGTGCGAGATCACGACCTTCCGCGCCGACCGGTATGACCGCATCAGCCGCAACCCGGCAGTTGCCTACGGCGAGTCGCTCACCGACGACCTGCGCCGGCGTGACTTCACGATGAACGCGATGGCGTTGTCGGTCACCGGCCAAGGGGAAGAGCGGGTGTTCAGCGATCCGTACGGCGGCCTCGCCGATCTCGCCCGTGGCGTGCTGCGAACCCCGACCGCGCCGGAGGAGTCGTTCGCCGACGATCCGCTGCGGATGCTGCGGGCCGCCCGATTCGTCTCCACCCTGGGCGTGCGGGTGGCCCCGGAGGTGGCAGCGGCGATCACCGCAATGGCCGCGGAACTGGGCCGGGTCACCGCCGAGCGCGTCCAGACAGAACTCACCAAGCTGCTGCTAGGCGCTCGGCCGCGCGCCGGGCTGGAAGTGCTCGTCGACTGCGGCGTCGCCGATGTGATCCTGCCCGAACTGCCGGCGCTACGCATGGCGTCCGACGAGCACGGCCAGCACAAGGACGTCTACGCCCACACCTTGCAGGTTCTGGACCAGGCGATCGACCTGGAGGACGACGGCCCGGACCTCGTGCTCCGCTGGGCGGCCGTGCTGCACGACGTCGGGAAACCAGCGACCCGGGAGTTCTTGCCGGGCGGACGGGTGACCTTCCACCATCACGAGGTCGTCGGCGCACGACTGAGCCGCAAGCGGCTGCGGGAACTGCGCTACGGCAAGTCGCTGATCGAGGACGTCGCGCAGTTGGTGTTGTTGCACCTGCGGTTCTACGGCTACCGCGACGGCGAGTGGACCGATTCGGCGGTGCGCCGCTACGTCGTCGACGCCGGCGCGCTGTTGCCACGCCTGCACAAGCTCGTCCGTTCCGACTGCACCACACGCAACCGGCGCAAGGCCGCTGCGCTCTCCAACGCCTACGACACCCTCGAAGATCGGATCGCCGAGCTGCGCGAACGCGAGGAACTGGCGGCGGTGCGCCCCGACCTAGACGGCAACGACATCATGGCGGTGCTCGGGATCGGCCCTGGCCCGCTGGTCGGTAGGGCCTACAAGTACCTGCTCGGGCTACGGATGGAACACGGCCCGCTCGATCACGACCAGGCCGTCGCCGAGCTCATCCGCTGGGCTGCGCAAGAACAGGGCTGACCGCAGCGGCCCGGGTGCCTGCGTGCAGGTACACCGCGCCCGTCACAAGGTAGGCCGCCGCGATCGCTACCACCGCGGTGGGGGAGCGCCCGTTGTCAGGCAGCGTCAGCGCACTCAGCACTGCGGCGATGACGAGAGCGAGGTTGAACAGGGTGTCGTAGATTGCGAAGACTCGTCCCCGGAACTCGTCGGATATCTGCTGCTGGATCTGGGTGTCGACGCCGATCTTGATGCCCTGCGCGCAGAACGCGAGCAGCAGTCCGCCGACAAGGTGCACCGGCAGTCGGAACGGCAGCGCGAAGCCGAATTCCACCGCTCCGGCAGCGCAGAGCAGCACCCCGCACCAGGTGGGTAGACCGACGCGGCGGCTCATCCCCGGCGTGACGAGCGCAGCGAGTGCGCCGCCCACCGCGGTGGCCGTGATGAATTGCGCCAAGCCGGTCAGCCCCGCGCGAAACACCCCCTCAGCCACGTAGTAATTGCGAAACAGCAGCACCGTGGACACCGCCCACAGTCCGTAACAGAGGCGGTGGACGCTGATCATGCTGAGGGCGAGGAACGCCGGGCGCCGCGAGTGCAGGTGCCGCGCGCCCGCCATCAGCCCACGACCGACCTCGGCGATCGTCTCCCGTTTGCTGCGTTCGACCTCGTCCGGGCCGAGCGCCGTGCGCTCGAACCCACGCGCGATGGCGGCGGAGAGCAGATAGGGCAGCACCGCCGCCAGGGCAGTAGCGGCGTAGGCACCATCCCCGCCGGATCCGAGCATGCGGGTTCCGATCGCCGCCGCGCCGCCGACGGTGGTCGCCACCGCGCCGAGGGTCGTGGAGAGCGCATTGGCGGTGACCAACTCCGCCGCGCGGACGACATGCGGCAGCCCGGCGGACAACGCCGCGTTGAAGAATCGGCTGATCGAGAGGACGACGAGCGCGCTGGCGTAGAACGGCTGCCCGTGCAACCCGGCGGCGATCTCCGTTGCCACTGCGATCACGCCGAGCACCCGCAGCAGGTTGGCCGCGACCAGCACCCGCTGGCGCCACCAGCGGTCCAGGAGCACTCCGGCGAACGGGCTCACCAGCGAGTAGGGCAGCAACAGCACCGCGAATGCAGCGGCGACATCCGCGGCCGCCGCTGCCCGCTCCGGGTTGAACAGCACCGCCCCGGCGAGGCTTGCCTGAAAGACCCCGTCGGCGAATTGGCCGGACAAGCGCACCGCGAACAGGCGCCGAAAGCCCGGCACGGCCAGCGCGCTCGCCACGTGCCCGTGGAGCCGCGGCCGGGGGCCGCGGGCACCGCTCATCGCCTTGTTTGCTTCGTTTCGGGCGTGCATGCCGAGACGCGATGACATCGTTCCCCTCGCAAGCTCACGTTCTGACGGTAGATGGCGCTGGCCTAGACCGGGCACCTGCGGCCAAGATGAACGTCGTGTCACCGAGTAGCTGGGCCGACCTGAACAGGCTCGAGCCCGCCGGCGGGCGGCTGCTCGTCGCCACCCCGCTGCTCGGCGACCCGCACTTCTCGCGCACGGTGGTGTACCTGCTCGAACACGACGGCGGCGGCACCGTCGGCGTCGTGCTCAACAGGCCCAGCCATACGCCGGTCGGGCACGTCCTGCCGGACTGGCAGGACGCGATGAGCGGCCCAGCTGTCGTGTTCGGTGGCGGTCCGGTACAGCCTGACGGTGCGCTGTGTTTAGGCGAACTCGCTCATCGGCTCGCCGCCGACCGGACGGGTGTGCGCCACATCGTAGACAGCGTCGCCGCTGTCGACCTCGACTGCGACGTCCCCACGGTTACCGGTGTGACCACCCGACTGCGGGTGTTCGCTGGCCACGCCGGCTGGGCCGAGCGCCAGCTTGCACACGAGATCGACGAAGGTGCCTGGTGGGTACTACCAGGCACCCCCGACGACCTCTTCAGCGTCGAGCCGACCCCGCTGTGGTCGCGAGTGCTGCGCCGGCAGCCGCCGCCGCTGAGCTTGCTATCGACCTATCCGCGGGATCCGCTGTTGAACTGAGCCAGCCGACCGCGATCAGCGCTCGACGGTGCCGTCGATGAAGTCCTGCACGGCGTTGCGCGCATCGTCATCGAAGTACTGCACCGGCGGCGACTTCATGAAGTAGCTGGACGCCGACAGGATCGGCCCGCCGATGCCGCGATCTTTCGCGATCTTCGCGGCGCGCACCGCGTCGATGATGATGCCGGCCGAGTTCGGCGAATCCCACACCTCGAGCTTGTACTCCAGGTTCAGCGGCACGTCGCCGAATGTCTTGCCCTCGAGGCGGACGAAAGCCCATTTGCGGTCGTCGAGCCAGGCCACGTAGTCCGAGGGCCCGATGTGCACGTTGCGCGCACCCATGTCGCGATCGGGCACCTGCGAGGTGACCGACTGCGTCTTGCTGATCTTCTTGGACTCCAGCCGGTCGCGCTCGAGCATGTTCTTGAAGTCCATGTTGCCGCCGACGTTGAGCTGGTAGGTGCGCTGCACCTCCACGCCACGGTCCTCGAACAACTTGGTCAGCACCCGGTGCGTGATGGTCGCGCCGACCTGGCTCTTGATGTCGTCACCGACGATCGCGACGCCGGCGTCCTCGAACTTCTTGGCCCATTCGGGCGTGCTGGCGATGAACACCGGCAGCGCGTTGACGAAGGCGACCTTGGCGTCGATCGCGCACTGTGCGTAGAACTTGGCTGCAGCGTCCGAACCCACTGGCAGGTAGCAGATCAGCACGTCCGCTGCGGTGTCCTTGAGAACCTGGACGACGTCGACCGGTTCGTCACGCGACTCCTCGATCGTCTCGCGGTAGTACTTGCCGAGACCGTCAAGGGTGTGCCCACGCAGCACCGGGACACCGAGCTCAGGTACGTCGCAGATCTTGATGGTGTTGTTCTCGCTGGCGCCGATGGCCTGGGAGAGGTCAGTGCCGACCTTCTTCGCGTCGACGTCGAACGCCGCGACGAACTTGATATCGCTGACGTGGTAGGGCCCGAAGTTGACGTGCATCAGGCCGGGGACCTTGGCACTCGGGTCGGCGTCGCGGTAGTAGTGCACGCCCTGGACGAGCGAGGCTGCGCAGTTGCCGACGCCAATGATGGCGACCCGAATGGGTCCGCCGCTGTCGAGATGTGTTGAACCCATCTGGGCTCCTCCTTCTAGCTGTTCTGAGTGGGTCACCGGGGCGCGTCCTCGCCGCCCGAGCGTTCGTGCTCGATCAATTCGGTGAGCCAGCGGACCTCACGGTCCACCGACTCCAGGCCATGCTTGTGTAGTTCCTGTGTGTAGCGGTCCAGCCGTTGGCCGGTGCGGCTCAACGAGCTCTTCATGCCCTCGCGTTCTTCCTCGACCCGGCGGCGCCTGCCTTCCAGGATTTGCATCCGGATCTCCGACCGCGTCTGGGCGAAGAAGGCGAGCCGTGCACCGAAGCCTTCTTCCTCGAACGCGTCCGGACCGACTCCGGCGAGCAACTCGGCCAGGTGTTCCTTGCCTTCCGCGGTAAGCCGGTAGACCCGCTTGCCGCGCCGGGACCTAACGGCGCCGGCCGCCGAAGCCATCGGGGCCTCCTCGGAGATCCATCCGGCTTCGGAAAGGCGCCGCAGACTCGGGTAGAGCGAACCGTAGGAGAAGGCCCGGAATGCGCCGAGGATCGTTGCGAGTCGTTTGCGCAGCTCGTACCCGTGCATAGGGCTCTCGTTCAGCAGCCCCAGTACGGCGATTTCCAGCACTCGACCCGTCCCTGTCTCGTCGCGAGGTCCTGTCTCACCGCGATGTATCAGCACGATACATCACGTACATCGAGCCGGGGCGCAACTCGTGACCGGAAGGTGGCCGCCCGGTGAACGCGATGCCGGGATCGCGCGCAACTATTAGGATGAGCGACTATGACGAGTACCGGGGTGAGTACCGAAACCGCGTTGACTCGTTTCACTGCGGATTTCACGGTGGAACGAAATCCGAGCCCGCGCAGCACCGCCGAGCGGGCCGCGATCCTCGGCGCTCCTGGCTTCGGCAAGTTCTTCACCGACCACATGGTTCGCTTGGACTGGACCCTGGACGGCGGCTGGAGCGAAGGCCGGGTGCTCCCCTACGGCCCGATCACCCTCGACCCGGCGACCATGGTGCTGCACTACGGCCAGGAAATCTTCGAAGGTCTGAAGGCATACCGGCAACCGGACGGCTCGGTCGCCCTCTTCCGGCCGGATGCCAACGCCGCCCGCTTCACCCGGTCGGCGCTTCGGATGGGGATGGCCCCGCTGCCCGAGTCGGTGTTCGTCGAGTCGCTACGTCAACTCGTGACGATCGACGAAGCGTGGGTGCCCGGCGCCGCCGACTCCGCCTTGTACCTGCGCCCGTTCATGTTCGCCACCGAGGTCGGTCTGGGCGTGCGACCGTCGAACGCCTACACCTACCTGCTGCTCGCCTCCCCCGCCGGCGCATACTTTCGCGGCGGCGTGCAGCCGGTGTCGGTGTGGCTCTCGACCGAGTACAGCAGGGCGGCACCGGGCGGCACCGGTGAGGCGAAGTGCGGTGGCAATTACGCGGCATCGATCCTGGCGCAGGCACAAGCCGCCGCGCAGGGTTGCGATCAGGTCGTCTGGTTGGACTCCACCGAGCACCGCTGGGTCGAGGAGATGGGGACGAACAACCTGTATTTCGTGTACGGGTCCGGCCCGAGCGCCCGGATCGTGACCCCCGCACTGACCGGGACGCTACTGCCCGGCATCACCCGCGACTCGCTGCTGAGCCTTGCCCGTGACCTCGGCTACACAGCTGAGGAGGGCAAGCTCTCCACCGACGAGTGGCGCGCCGGCAACGAGTCCGGCGCGATCACCGAGGTGTTCGCGTGCGGGACGGCCGCCGTGGTGACCCCGGTCGGGTCGGTCAAGAGCGTCGAGGGTGGGTGGACTGTCGGCGACGGGACGCCCGGGCCCGTCGCGATCCAGCTGCGCGAGCAACTCGTCGGCATCCAGACCGGCCGGCTCCCCGATCCGCATCGTTGGATGCACCCGGTCCGCTGAGCACGGGGCTCACCCCGTAGGCTCCTCGCTCATCGGCGAAAGTCGATCTTTTCGATAGGAGCAATCAATGAGCGTGACCGACGAACTGATTGCCAACAACGCCGAGTACGTCCAGACGTTCGAGGGTCCGCTGCCGATGCCGCCCTCCCGGCACGTAGCCGTCGTCGCGTGCATGGACGCCCGCCTGAACGTTTACGGTGCGCTGGGTCTGAAGGAGGGCGAGGCGCATGTGATCCGCAATGCAGGCGGCGTGGTCACCGAGGACGAGATCCGTTCGCTGGCTATCAGCCAGCGACTGCTCGGTACGCAGGAAATCATCCTCATCCACCACACCGACTGCGGCATGCTGACCTTCACCGACGACGCATTCAAGGCCTCGATCCAGGAAGAGGTCGGCATCAAGCCGCCATGGGCCCCCGAGTCGTTCACCGATCCGGCGCAGGATGTGCGGCAGTCCATCGCACGCATTCATGCCAGCCCCTTCGTGCCCAAGAAGGACGCGATCCGCGGTTTCGTGTTCGATGTCGCGACCGGCAAACTCGACGAGGTCGGCTGAGCGGACGGTTCACGCACGCCCTGCCGGGGTGGACGCGACGAATGCAGCGATGTGCTCGGCGAGTTCGGGCCCTGCGTCCTCTTGGAGGAAGTGCCCGGCACCGGTGATCACCGGGTGCCGTCGCCCGCGTGCGCCCGGGATCGTGCGCTGCAGGATCGGGCCCATCGCGGCCGTGATCGGATCCCCGTCGGAGAACGCCACCAGCAACGGCGTGTCGGACGTGGTGAGTACTGCCCACGCGGCGCGGTTCGCGGCACTGGCCGGATTGTCCGCACGGTAAGGCACCAGCCCGGGCATGGCCTTGGGGCCGGCCTGATAGGACTCGTCCGGGAACGGCGCGTCGTAGCCCGCCCGCACCTGCGCACTCAGCTCCGTCCGGCAGCCGGACTGGACGAAACGCGCGATGTCGAGGGTCGCGGCGTTCTGCACGGCCTCGCGGAAGCGATGCCAGACCGGCGGCATGTCCTGATCGCCGGTCGGCAGGCCGGTGTTCGCCGCAACGATCCTGCTGAAGCGCGAGGGATGCTCGGCTGCGAGCCGCAACCCGATCAGGCCGCCCCAATCCTGGCCGACCAGGGTGACGTGGCGTAGCTCCAGCACGTCGAATACCAGTGCGCGCACCCACTCGACGTGGCGGGCGTAGCTGTGCTCGGCCGTGTCCGCGGGCTTGTCGGAGCGGCCGAAGCCGACGAGATCGGGAGCGATGGCCCGCAATCCGTGCCCGGCCAGTACGGGCAACATCGTGCGGTAGAGGAAGGACCAGGACGGCTCACCGTGCAGCAGGAGCACGACCTCGCCGTCCTCCGGCCCGTCCTGCACCCAGGCCATCCGCAGCGTGTCGCCATCGCCGGCCGCAATGTCGGCGTAGTGCGGCTCGTAGCCGAAGTCGGGCAGCTGCTGGAAGCGGTCGTCGGACGTACGCAGGCTCCGCATGGCGGCCACGTTACGACGCCCGTCCTCGCGGGTGTCTAGCGGTGCAGCTCCATGGTCGCGCACTTGACGCTGCCGCCGGCCTTCAGAAGTTCGGACAGGTCGATCTCGATGGGGTGAAAGCCGCGCTCGCGCAGCGCCGGAACCAGGTGCGTCGTCCCCGTCGGCACGAGGACGTTTCGCCCGTCGGACACCGCATTCAGACCGAGCACGAGTGCGTCGTCGGCGCAGGCGATGATCGCGTCCGGAAAGAGTTCTTCGAGCACGCGTCGACTATCGGCGGTGAAGGCGTCGGGGTAGTAGGCGATGGTGTGGTCGTCGAGCACGGCAACGGCGGTGTCCAGGTGATAGAAGCGCGGGTCGTGCAGGCGCAGCGAAACGACCAGGCGCCCGAAGAAGTCCGCAACCTCGCCGTGCGCTGCCGGATCGGTCCGGAATCCGCTAGCCGCCAGGATCAGCTCACCGACCACGAGGAAGTCGCCTTCACCTTCGTTCACGTGGGTGGGAATGCCGATGTCTGCTCCCGGCGTCGCGGTGAAATCGCGCGCCGCAGCGAAACGTCGGCGATGCAACTCGGCCTCACGCCGGCGTTGCCGGTGGGCGAAGGACGCGCCGAACATCCGGCCGGTGACGACAAGACCTCCGTTCGCCGCGAACACCATGTCCGCGAGGTCCGGGTCCGGATCGATCAGGTCGACGCGGTGCCCGAGTTGGCGATAGGTGTCGTGCAAGGTCTGCCACTGCGCGACGGCGACGGCGGCGTCGGCTCCCCGTGTCGGGTCCATCCACTGGTTGATCGCATACCGGACGGCGAAGTGCGTAGGCGGGCACATGACGTAGTGGCGCGGCCGAGCGCGCCGGAGGGTGGGCGCGGGCGGGGCGGTCAAGGTGGCTACGGCGGTCACCCGAATGACCGTACAAAGGTGCCGAGACGCAAACAAGCGCGATAACGCGCGTACCTGGCTAGTATTCGTTGCGCGTTTTTGCACTTCACGCTAGTTTCTTGCGAATGACCCTTGATCCGATCGATCGGTCGCTCGTCGAATGCCTCCAGAACGACGCGCGGGCGAGCTTCGCGCAACTCGGCGCCCAGGTCGCGCTGTCGGCATCGGCGGTAAAGCGGCGCGTGGACCGGCTCGTCGAGAGTGGGGCGATCAGCGGCTTCGCCGCGATCGTCGACCCGCGTGCGCTCGGGTGGAATACCGAGGCCTACGTGCAGATCTACTGCAGCGGCAAGGTCAGCCCGGACACGCTGCGCACGAACCTGTTCGCGATTGCGGAGGTGCTCAGCGCTTGCACGGTGTCCGGCCGGGCCGACGCGCTCGTCCACCTCATCGCTCGCGACGTCCAGCATCTGGAACAGACGTTGCAGCGCATCCGGAGCCTGTCCGACGTCACGAACACGACCACCGAGTTCGTGTTGTCCCGGCTGTTCCAACGCGGGCGGTAGCTCGACCGCGCGGGCGCCGGACCGGCGGCCCGGACACCGGTCAGCCGGCCCCGAAACACACCAGGCCGGCGGCTGCGGCGAAGGTCTCTGGGTCGCCGGTCGATGCCCGTTGCTGGGTTGCTGCGAGGGCGGTCGCCGGGTGTTGCCCCGCACGCAGCCGGGTGTGCAGATCAATCATGAGCTCGGTGGATTGCCCGTCCGGAAGGCTGACGAGTGAGGCTATGAGCACCTGGGTGCCCAGCGACAGGAACGCGGCACCCAGACCCAACAGGTCGTCGCCGGGATGGGTCGTGTGCCGGGCCGAATCGCACGCGGCTAGTACGACGTTGCGTGGCGCTACTGCGGTGCCCTCGAGGTCGTACACAGTCAGCGGCCCGTCGGCCAGCCAGAGTGCCGAGAAGAGCGGGTTGTCGGCACGGAAGTTGCCGTGCGCCGCGATGTGTACGAACGCGGCGCCGTTGATCGCGCTGAGTGTGCGAGCGACGCTTGCGTCAGCACCGGTGAGCAGCTGCGCGTGCGGGTACAGCGCGGCGAGCCGGCGGACCTCGGGTTCGGCTTCGGGCAGGCCGGGCCCACTGACCAGGGCGGTCGTTGCGCTCACCGGCGCTTGCGCCGCGCCGGCCTCGTGCCACACCGTGGCCGACGGTGCGATGCTCACCGGCCGTCCACCGCACGACGGCAGAGCCGACCATGGGACGGAGGTGATCGGCCCGGTCGGCACAACGACCAGCTCACGTCCGCCGAGTTCTTCGGCGAGGGGTGCGAAAACGAGATCGTCGATGACGCGCGCTTGCCGCAGCAGCCGATCCAGATTGTCCTGGCGCCGCGCGGGCGATCCCAGTTGACGTGCCACCCGATCCAGCAGCATCGAAAGTATGCGTGCCGCCGCCGCGACCTCAGCCGCGGACCCGAGTCGCCGCACACCGGCCCGCCCGTCGACGAGGACGAGTGCGTACAACGACTTGTCGTGGACGACGTACTCGACGAGCGCGCGATCACCCAGCCGCTCCGCGAGCGCGGCCACGCCGGCCGCAGGCGCCGGGCCACCGTCGTCACGTGCAGGTAGCGAGCGACAGTAGTCGCGAATCTTGCGTTCCAGCTGCGCCTGCCGAGCTCGCAGGGCCGCGATCTTCTCCCCGGCGCGGACTGCTACCTCGATGTCTCGAAGTGTTGCGCGCAGCTGCGCCAACAGCTGTGCCAGTGTCTCGTCGTGCGGTGGCCGGGCGGTGCGTAGGCGCACCAGGCCGGCCCGGCTGCGTTCCACCCAGCTGAGCGCCTCGTCCGCTCGACCGTCCTCGATGGCCATCTGAAAACCGAGGCGCGCAAGATCGACACGATGCGCCGACGCGGCCGCGCGCAGGTCCGTCGCGCCGAGCATCTCGCGGTGCTCTTCGAGGATGCGAAGGCCAGCGCGCACCGCCGAGCGTGCGCGGTTGCGCTCGCCGCCGGCGAGTCGCAGTAACGCCTCGGCGTGCCAGGCGCGAGCGCGACGCTCGACGGTGCCTCGCTTGCGGGCCGACGATGCCGCGGCCAGCTCACGCTTGGCGAGCGCCACCTTGCCCGCCGTCAGCGCCATCCGCGCCGCGACGACGCGGACGTCGAGCGCCTGCTCGTGCAGGCCCCGCGCGTCGAGCGCAGCAGCAACCCGCAGCGCCGCCCGGCGTCCCTCGGCGGGCTCGAAGCTTTCGTCCAGCAATCTCGCCCGCAGCAGCGCATAGCGCGCTAGCGCCGTCCACCCAGCACGACGTTGCCGGGTGAATCCGTCGACGGCGGCCTGGGCGTGTGCCCGCGCCGCCGAGGCGTCCTCGGCCAGCAGCGTCGATTCGGCGAGGTACAGCTGCGCCTCCGGAATCGAGGTCGCCACCCCGCCCTCGCCGAACACGGTCAGGGCCCGCTCGGCAGTCTGGGTCGCCTCGCTCAGCAGCCGTGCGCCGAGCAGGACGTCACACCTATCCAGCAGCAACGTCCCGAGATCTTCGCAATGCGGCTGGTAGTCGCGCTCGGCCTGGTCGTAGCAGCGCAACGCCAGCGGCACGTCGCCGCGCTGCGCCGCCACCCAGCCAAGGTTCTGGCCGATGACCGCGGCCAGCAACGGTAGCTCGAGGCGTGCCGCGAGTTCCTCCGAGTGCAGCAGGTCGCGCTGCGCGGCGGCGTAGGACCCGAGGCGCCCGTGCACGACGCCGCGGTTGATCAGTACGCGGACCAGGTTGAGCTCGTCCGCGGCACGCCTGCTGCGTTCGGCCGCGCGGCTGAAATGCGGCAGGGCCTGCTCGTAACCGCCCTTGAGCCACCACACCAGCGCTCGCTGGTTGTGCAGGCGCCCCATATCGCGGTCGCTGGAACTCATCTCGGTTTCCGCCCGATCGAGCTCCACGAAGGCAGCCTTGAAGAGCCCTTCCTGGGCGAGGCAGAATGCCCGGCTCAGGCGTGCTTCGGCCTCACCGTGGCGATCACCTGCCGTTCGTGCGTAGCGAATCGACCGGCTCAGATGCTCGTGTGCCGAGCCGAGGTCTTCGAGCAGGGTCGAGATTTGCCCGAGCGCGCGCTCGGCGACCGCCACGGCACCTGCGGATTTCGGCAGCTTGGCATCACGAAGCACGCTCAGCGCCAGTGCGCGCGCCTCCTGCGGGCGCGACTGAGCAAGCTCGACGGCCTTTTCCGCAATGTGAAGCAGGTCTGAGGGCGCAACTCCACCCGGCTCGGCAGGCGCCGCGAGTGTGTGCACCGACATGGGCCCCAGCTAAGCCTTGATGATGACCTCCTCGGCACCGTACACCGGCACCTGCCGTGAATCGGTGCCGTGCGTCGCTTGTTTCGTGGTGAGGCCCGCCATCGGCGCTGCCGCCGGATCGAGCTGCGCAGAGCCGGTCGCGCGGATGTGCGACGCGATCAGCCCGGAGATGACAGCAGCCGCGAACGAGGTACCGCTCCAATAGGCATAGCAGTCGTAATCGAGCTGGCCCTTGCCGAAGTTCGCCCTGGTGCTCAGGAGGTTGTCACCGGGTGCAGCGACGTCGACCCAGCTTCCCCACCCGCTGAACTCCGCGATCCGCCACGACTCCTCGTGCCGCGTTGCTGCAGCCACCGCCACGACCCGCTCGTCGGCCGCCGGCCAGAAATGCTTGGCGCCGATGTCGTTGCCGCTGGCAGCCACGAACACCGGTGCCGGGCGGCCAGCGACCGCCGCGTAGGCGAGTGCCCACTCGATCGCGTGGCTGAGCACGAACGGTGCCTCGTCGTCGGCGGTCACACATCCCAGCGAAAGGTTGATGACTCGCACGCCCGATTCGGCCAGCCTGCAGATGGCGTCGTGCACGGTGACGAGGTCGGTGACGCCATTCGAGGGCACGACATTTTCGGCCGTGACATGCGCTCCAGGTGCCATTTGCAGGATCAGACCGGCGACGAAGGTCGCGTGCCCGGCGGCTGAGCCGACCTCCCCGTCGTCGTAGGCCGCGGACGGCTCGACCGGGTGGTACAGGCAGGCACCCTCCAGATACGTGTGCCGGAAGAACGCGGTGTCGACAGCGCCGACCCGTACCCCGTCGCCGCTGTCGAAGATCGTGCGCGGCGCCAACTTCTGCCCGGTCGCCAGTTCCGCCGTCCCGAAGCCGGACGGCACCAAACCCGCGTGCGACGGCACCACCTTGGGCGTGCTGTCGACGTCGAGATCGTCGAATTCCAGCCGGGCGTGGGCCGCGAGGCGGTTGCGACCCAGGCGAGGTCGTAGCCCTGTCTCAACTCTCGCTTGCACCGCGCGCAGCACGTCTTGCTCGAACAGGACGTGGTCGTAGCTGTCGGCGAGCGCGATCCGCACGAGCCCGTACCTGGTCGCCCCGTTCTGGCTGTAGGTCAGGTTCAGCGCCTCCAGAGCGTGCAGGACAGCGGGCCAATCGCGCTGGTCGACGAGCAACTCGTGGCGGTGCGCGACGCCCCGATCGGCGCGATCGGACGCGGCCACGCCATCCGGTGCCTGCGGGTGATGCCAGAGTGCGCCTCTGTAGTCGATCATGACAAGCTCCCTTCGTATGCCGGGCCCGGAGGCCTTCGGTGTGGACTACAGGCGGATCCACCGGGTGGCGACCTGCATCTCGGCGGACTGAATTTCCAGGCGCACCATGCCGGCGGGTGGATCGAGCAACTCAAAGACTGACCCGCCGACAGCGGAAAGTTCCTGGTGCGCGCCGCCTGCGGTGGACAGGCTCACCGTGGCCCGCTCGACCGGTTCGACGCGACACCTCAACAGCTCCGGCGTCACCTCGACGTGCACCGTGATGTCCTCGGCGTGGAAGACGAGTTCACGGGCACCGCGTACCGCGGCTGCGCGTACCGCAGGTGCCGCGTGCACGAGGGAGTCGTATTCGAGCTCAGCGGGGTCGTACACGCCAGCTGCCGCCACGAGATCACGAGCCCGTTGTGCGAGCTGCACCTCGTGCTCGCTCGGCGGCCCGAGGACGCTCGCCGCCGCCATCTTCAGCGCAGCGAACAGTTCGTCGTCGTCGTGCGGCGGCGTCGTCATCGAGAACCTTTCGGATTTGGCTGCGTCGCTATGGGTGCATGAGTTCGGGGACGCATGAGGCGGGGACGCATGAGGCGGGGACGCATGGCAATCACCTGTCGATCAGCGCGGCCATCGACCGGGTCTCGCGCAGCCGCTGCAGCGCCCGGGCCCGGCTCGGGCCGATGCTGCCTTTGGCCATGCCGAGTCGATGGGCGATCTCGTCGTAGGAAACGGGTGGATCCGTTAGTAGCAGTACCAGCAGTTCGTGATGGCGGCGCGGCAACTCGGCGAGCCCCTCCAGAAGTGCCTGCGTGCGTTCCTCGCGGTGCAATTGTTCCGTCGGGTCGTAGTCGACGCCGAATTCGGCCACGGAATCGATCGCATCACCGATCGGAGTGCTCCGCCGCGTGCTCCGCAATAGCGTGAGGCATTCGTTGCGCGCGGTTGTGCTGATCCAGCCGGGAAGGGCGAGTGGCTCGCGGATGTCGCCGATGTGATCGACGAGACGCAGCCACACCGATTGGCAGGCGTCGTCGGCGTCTTGGGGTGCCAGCCGGAACGACTGCACAACGTGGCGCACGAGCGGGATGAAGCGGTCGACCAGCCGGTCCCAAGCGCTCTGGTCACCGAGCGCTGCGCCAGCAACGAGTTCCGCCAAGCCCCGATCGTCGCCCATCACCACTCCGGGTACAGAGTCAACTACCGTCGCGGTCACCACGATGTCGACCGATCCCGGCACATCCGCCTAAGTGCGGCCAGACTATACGCCGTTCTCACCGCGAATCGGGCGGGCTGCATTCTGGACAAGCTCATGCTTTGCAGACGACGGCACGGGGGCGAAGATACATGTGTCGGGTACCGGTCGAAATGACCACTGAAGCTCATTCGCACTGATCACCAGATCGTCCATTCGGTGGCGAGCACGCGTTTACCCAGATGGCATTCGAGTCGTTGCGGTCCGCTCATCGTCCGGTCGAACACGAACCAGCCGCTGAGATCGGCTCTGGCGCGGCGGCTGGACCCGTCGGCAGCGCGTAGGCGAAGGACTGCACTGTGCGGTGGCAACAATTGCCCGGTGATGTAGTCCGGACGAATCTCCACCTCCAGCCCGAACTCGTCGCACTCGAAGGAGAGGGTGCGCGGCGCTACCGTCGCCGGCGAACGAACGAGAGCCTGACCGTCGACAGCGGAATCGAAACACAGCGCGACGGTCTGCAACTCTTCCTCGATTGCGTGCCAGGTAAATGTCGCCTTGGCAGCGGCAGCGCACCGCGCGGGAACGCACGCCACCTCCGCTGCCGCGGCGCGCAATTCTTGCAGCAAATTCTCCTCGCAGGAGTCATAGCCGAACGAGGTGTCCACGGTGTTCGCCTCCTTCGTCGTTGTCACGGTGTGCGCGGAGCAACTGCTGAATGCTCGACGTCGATCGCAGCTTGGCCAGGCACCGTCCGCGGGTGGGCCCGATGCTGCCGACTGGCACACCGAGCCGTGCCGCGATCTGGCTGTAAGTGAGCGGCGGATCGCAGATGAACAACAGCACCAGCTCACGATCGTCGGGTGCGAGCTCGGCGAGTCCGTCGCGCAGCGCCAGGTGACGTTCGGCCCTCAACAACTCCGCGTCGGAGTCCGTCGCGTCGGGGCGAGTCGTGTCGAAGCCATTGACGGCGTCGACGGGGCACGTGCGTTGCCGGGCCGCGAGCGTGCGCAAGGCCTCGCGTTTCGTCGTGGTGATGATCCAGGACGGCAAGGCGCGTGGCTCCTTGATCGAACCCAGATGCTCGACCAGGCGCAGCCAGAGCGTCTGGCTCACGTCGGCGGCGTCTTCGTCGCTGAGGCGGTACCTGCGGGCAACCGAATACACGAGCGGCAGGTAGCGCTCGACGAGCCCGTTCCACGATGCCTGATCGCCTCGCGAGGCAGCGTCGAGCAATTGCGCGGGCGTGCGAGATTCACGTAGCTCCATCCGCCGTATCCCTTCGGCTGGCCAGGTCATTTCTCCCGATCCCCCGAGCGGGGAAGACCGTGCACGAAGAAAGAGCGGCAGGCGGCTCTGGAAATACGTGTCGGATCGACGCCGCATCGATTTGACCCGCTGCACTCCGCACGCGTATCAGGTTCGATTTTTCTCGCCTCCTTCATGAGAGCCGTTGCACGCGTACGGCGCCGTGACGTCCATTTGCTCAGGAGAAACCATGAACCTTGCTGCCCGTTCGGTCCCGAACGCAGGCACGAGTAATGCAGTCCCGCGGTTGCATTCGGTCGACACCGGCCGCGCAGTTCCCACGGTCTTACGGCGCAGTCGGCCGACCAGCCTGCGTGAGTCGGTCGAACAGCTAAGCCTGCGCAGGGCACAGGGCGCCGACGGGATCGACGCACGCGCGAGGGCTCGGCATGCCGCGAGCGGCAAGCTTTCGCCGGGCGAGCGCCTCAAGCGCCTGCTCGATGAGGACAGTTTTGTCGAGCTGAACCAGTTCTCGCGCCACCGCGCGACGGGGCTCGGCATGGAGGCGCGACGGCCCGCAGGTGACGGCGTAGTCACCGGATGGGGGACGATCGACGGGCGCACCATCTGCGTCTATGCACACGATGCACGCGTGTTCGGCGGCGCGTTGGGGGAGGTGTTCGCCGAGAAGATCCATGCAGTGATGGATCTTGCCGAGTCGGTAGGGGTTCCGCTGATCGGGCTCAACGACGGCGGCGGGGCGCGGATCCAGGAAGGCGTGGCCGCGCTGGCCGGGTTCGGTGGGGTGTTCCGCCGAAACGTGCGAGCGTCGGGCGTCATCCCGCAGATCAGCGTGATTCTCGGATCGTGCGCCGGCGGAGCGGTGTATTCGCCCGCGTTGACCGACTTCGTCTTCATGGTGAAAGACACAGCGAGCATGTACATCACCGGCCCGGACGTCATCCGCGCCGTGACCAGCGAAGACGTCACTAAGCAGGATCTTGGCGGCGCGGCGGTACACGGCGAGCGCACCGGCGTTGCCACTTTCGTCTGCGAGGACGAGGAAAGCGCCTTCGCCGACGTGCGCTATCTGCTGTCTTTCATGCCGTCCAACAATGCCGAACTTCCGCCGGAGTACCGGAGTGAGGACGACCCGGAACGGCGTTGCGATGACCTGATCGATCTCGTCCCGCTGAACGAACGAACGCCTTACAACATGTGCGATGTGATCGCAAGCATTGTCGATGACCACGAGTACTTCGAGGTGCAGGAATCCTGGGCACAGAATATTGTATGCGCCCTCGCCCGGCTGGACGGGAACGTGGTGGGCATCGTCGGCAATCAGCCGATGGCGCTGGCCGGCGTATTGGATATAGACGCCTCGGAAAAGGCAGCCCGCTTCGTCCGAACCTGCGACGCTTTCAATATTCCGCTCGTGACGCTCGTCGACGTGCCCGGCTTCCTGCCGGGCACCGAACAGGAGCACAACGGAATCATCCGGCGCGGCGCCAAACTGCTGTACGCATACTGCGAGGCAACCGTACCGAGAATTCAGGTGATCGTTCGAAAGGCCTTTGGCGGCGCGTACATCGTGATGGACTCCAAGTCGATCGGGACCGACCTTTCCTTGGCGTGGCCGGGCAATCAGATCGCCGTCATGGGAGCCGCAGGAGCCGCGGACATCATATTCCGTCGCGAGATCGCGGCTGCGGACGATCCGCTGCGGCGGCGGGAGGAGCTCATCGAGGAGTATTCCGACGCGCTGCTCGACCCCTTTGCCGCAGCGGAGCGCGGTCTCGTCGACGACGTCATCGATCCAGCAGACACCCGCCGAGTGCTGATCCGCGCGTTGGCCATGCTGCGCAGCAAACGTGCAGATCGCCCGGTGCGTAAGCACGGCAACATCCCGCTGTGAGTACCCGCGCACGAGGTTTCAGGAGGCACGCGATGTCGAATCTCGAAGTGTCCGGTGGCGCGAGCGAGGAAGAGGTCGCCGCGGTGCTGTTAGCCCTCGTCGCACGGGCCCGGCGCGACGACGTGCCAGTCCCACCTGTCAGTAGCCGGCGCGACAACAGCGAGTGGCAGACGCGCCCGTCAAGACGCGGTATCTGAGCTGGAACCGGCTGCTCCGTAATGACACCGACATAGGTGACAGCGACGTGCATGGCGTAAAGGAGTTCGACAGTGAATCTCGAAAATGTGGCAGTGGTTGGCCTCGGACAACTGGGCCAGTGTCTGACGTCGCAGTTCGTAGAACTGGGTTGCCTGGTAACTGTTTACGATCCGCGGCCCAGTCGGGTCGCGGCGGCGGTGCGCAAGGGTGCGATCGCTGCGGCGCTGCCCGCCGACGCGGCCGAATCCGTCGACGTGGTCATTGTCGCGGTCGACGACGAGCAGAGTGCCGAAGAGGTCCTCTTTGACCTCGGGGGAGTAGGCGAGACGCTTCGTTCGGGTGGATTCGTGGTCGATGCGTCCCGCACCAGCCCCGAGTTCAGTGCTCGCGCAACTGCGCGTTTGGCGATCTTCGGGATCGTCCGGATCGACATTGGCGCAGCCGGACGTATCAGCACCTTCGCTCAGGCTTCCTAGAAGGCATCAGCGGACGCGGCGCGCGGAGGCAGCCATGGCGATGCACAGCAGTGGCGAGTACAGCAGTGGCGAGTACAGCAGTGGCGAGTACGACACCGGACGCGGCCGGCACCGCAACCAGAGACGCTCGACGAGGTGGCTCGGAGCCGCCCTCGTGTGTGCCGTCTCGGTGGGCGGCGTCGCTGCCGCCCTGACCCTGCATACAAACACCACCCGCTCGGACGCCGCGGTCTGCCCGCTGCCGGGGGTGCGGCTGCGGGTCGCGGCGACGCCGGAGATTGCCACGATCGTACGGTCCCTCGCGAAGTCGCTCGCGGTCGCGAGCTGCACCTCGGTGCGCGTGCAGGTGAGCGCCATCAGCGCGGCGAGCGTCGTCGCCGGCCTCGGCCGGCGCGCGACGGGTCCGGATGTGTGGATCCCGGATTCCTCGCTGTGGCTGGCACATCTGCGAACCCGCAAGGCCGCGCCGGCGATCTCACACGGCTCGCTCGTCCGTTCGCCTGTCGTACTCGCGATCGCGACGTCCGCCGCGCGCACGCTCGGTCCTGCACCTAGCTTCCGTCGGTTGATTGACACTGCCACCACTGCCCGTCCGGTCGTGCTGGGCGTGGGCGACGCTTCGCGATCCGCGGCAGCACTGGTGACGCTCGCCGACTTCAGCGCGACGTTTGCTCACGACAGCACCGCACTCGGAAATTTTGCTGCACTGTTACGCACGATGACCGCGGTGCCCGGCGGCAACCCAGCGATACTGCCCCCGCACCCGGCCGACGGCTCGGCGGTCGCGATTGCGACGACCGAGCACGCCGTGTGGGCCGTCGATGATGCGGCAGGAGCGAAAACCTACACAGCGATCTACCCACCCGCACCCGGACCGACGTTGGACTATCCGTTCGTGACGCTGACACATGGCGTCGCCATCGACCGGGCCGCCCGCGCCTTGCTCGCGAAGCTCGTCGGCGCCGCCGCTGCACAGGCGTTCAGTCGGCACGGCTTCCGATCGACGGCCGGTACGGCGGGCGCTGCTCTCGTCCATTCACCCGGTGTCGACGCAACGTTCTCGGCTGCTGTCGGTAGCCCCGACGCTGCCCAGGTCGACGCCGTGCTGCGAACGCTTGCGGTGGTGAGCCAACCGTCCCGGCTGCTCGCCCTGATCGACGTGTCCGGGTCCATGTCGACTCCGGTCCCCGGTGCGACGGGCAGCACCAGGATCGAGATCGCGCGGACCGCGGCCGCCGAAGTGTTGGGGATGCTGCCCGCTGACACGGTCGCCGGCCTCTGGCGCTTCTCGGCCGATCTCACCCCGGTGAGTGACTACCAGCAGCTGGTCGGGCTGGGTGCCCTCGACGACGCGCAGCGCGGCCAGCTCGGCGCGGCGATTAGCCGACTCCAAGCCGTCCCGAACGGCGGGACCGGCCTCTACGACTCGATCTTCGCAGCGGTCACTACGGTGCGGCGACACTTCGATCCCAAGCGGGTGAACAGTGTGGTCGTCGTCACCGACGGCAAAGACGAAGCCGACGCGGCCCATGCGATTGCATTGCCTTCCCTGCTCGCCGCGTTGAAGGCCGAGAGCACTTCGACAAGGCCGGTGAAAGTCGTCGCCGTTGCCTATGGACCTGACAGTGACCCAGTTGCACTGCGCTCCATCAGCGAAGCGAGCGGCGGCATTCTTTACACCTCGGCGAATCCACGTGACCTTCCGGCGATCATGCGCAACGTGATCGGCCGGCGACTGTGTCGGGCGAGCTGCTGAAAGGTGCAAACGCTGCACTAGCTGAACCTGCTGCTTCTGATTTAACCCTGCTGCATCTGCGAAAGGAGAAAAATGAAGCCCAACGGAACGCTGGGATGGGCGGCACTGGTTGCCTATGTCTGGTGCTGGGACCGCTACGGCCCGGAAACACTATCCGCTGCATTCCGCCGCACTACTAGCCACAGCGTCGGCCACCCGCTCGTCATCGCGACGTGGACGACCGTTACTGCTCACCTGTTCGGGCTGATCCCGGAACCCTACGACCCTTTCAAGCGACTGTTCTTACAAAGGAAGATCCGATGAGGCACACCATCAACCGCTGCAAGCTGAACCTGAAGACCCTTGCCGACGAGGAGCTGGAAAGCTTGCTCGCCTTCACGGCCGTCCGCCAGGAACATCTCGACGAGGAGCGCGACCTGCTCCGACGCGAGCGCGAGCGCCGCGGCCGGCCGATCAGGTTGGTGCACAGCGCCAGCTCGCGCACCCGGCGCGGGGGACCGAGTGCGTACCTGCTCGACCTCTACAAGCCGGACGCTACGGAATGCGCCGGCACGCGCACGCCGTAGCGAGTTCGCGCTGGACCGTTTGCGAACAACGCTCCAGCCCTCGCCCGTCGCAGTGGAACGTTGGGCGCTGCGGGAATGTCAACCGTTGTGCAGGACGGCCGCGCCGCTGAAGCGGCCGTGGGCGAGATCGGCGAGCGCGGTGGGGGCGTCGTCCATCGGGTAGGCGACCGTGGTCGCCCGCACGTCCAAGCGTTCGGCGATGCGCAGGAACTCCTCGCCGTCAGCGCGCGTGTTCGCGGTGACGCTGCGCAGGTGGCGCTCCTGAAACAGCTCCGCCGCGTAGTTCAGCCGCGGGATGTCGGACAGCCAGATCCCGGCAACGGCCAGCGTCCCGCCCCGATCCAATGCACGAAGCGCGACGGGCACGAGGTCGCCGGACGGTGCGAACAGGATGGCGCTGTCGAGGGGTTCGGGAGGCCCGTCCTCGGCACCGCCCACCGAGTCGACACCCAACGCAGCGGCGAGCGCACGGTTGTTCGCGCCGCGAGTCAGCACGTGCACCCGGGCACCGCTACGTAGCGCCACCTGGGCGGTGAGGTGGGCGCTGCCGCCGAAACCATAGATGCCGAGACTGCCGCCGGCAGGCACGCGGGCGCATTGCAGGGCTCGGTAGCCGATGATTCCCGCACAGAGCAACGGCGCGGCACGCTCGTCGTCGATCGCATCCGGCAATGCGTAGGCGAACGCTGCCGTCACCACGCACGCGTCGGCGTAGCCACCGTTGACGTCCCATCCGGTGAAGGTCGGCGACAGGCACAGGTTCTCCCGCCCGCGGCGGCAGTAGCGGCACGCGCCGCAAGTGCCTGCGAGCCATGCGACGCCGACACGCTGACCGAGCCGGAACCGGTCGACGCCCGTACCGAGCGCGTCGACCCGACCCACCACCTCGTGGCCGGGGGTGACGCCAGCGCGCACCGGAGCAAGGTCGCCCTCCGCAAGGTGCAGATCGGTACGGCAAACCCCGCAGCAGCTGATGCGCACCCGGATCTGGCCCGGCCCGGGCTCCGGCTGAGCGCGCTCGACCCGCGCCAGTGGGCCGTCGTCGATGGGCGCGGGTTGCGCCACCGTCCACGCTCGCATCGCTCTAAATCCCCCTGAAGAGGATCGCCTCAGATTGCCGGCGTGGGCACCGAAGCGGTGCGCAGTTCACGCGGAGCGAGCCAGGAATCGGCGTCCGGGGCAGCGACGCGGATCCGGACGTCGACGACCGAGACAGCAGCGCCGGCGCAACGCACCGGATTGAGGTCGAGCTCGGCGATGTCGGGATGGGCGGCCACGAGCGCTGCCACCCGGACGACCAGATCGCGGATGACGGACCTGGGCACCGGCTCGGCGCCGCGGAACCCTTCGAAAACCGCCTTGCACCGCAGCCGGTCGATCATCAGGTCGACGTCGGACGTGTTGAGCGGAGCGAGTCGCAGCACCCGGTCGCTGATCAGCTCGGTCATCGTGCCGCCCGCGCCGAGTACCACCGCCGATCCGTAGTTGGTGCGCACCGCACCGATCAGCAGCTCGACGGTGGCCGGCGCACTCGCCTGGACGAGCATCGGCGAGCCCAATGCACTGAGATCGTCGAATGCGCTCAAGACCTCCGCAGCGCTGCGCAGACCTAACCGGACACCGCCCACGTCGCTCTTGTGCAGGATGCCGGACGCCTTGAGCACGATCGGATAGCCGAGCTCGGTGGCGGCCAGGCAGGCAGCGGCAGCAGTGCGGACGACGCGCTGATCGACGGTGCCGATGCCGTAGGCGGCGAGCAGCAGGGCTGCGTCCTGCGCCGAGAGCCAGCCGGGCCCGGCGCGGCGGATTATGGCGTCAGCTGCGCCCGGATCCACACCCTGCGGCATCGGTGGCGACGCGTAGCTTCTGCGGCGAACACATTGCCAGGCGGTTGCGAGCGCACTGACGGCCGCCTCGGGGTAGCGGAACAGCGCCAGCCCGGCATCCACCTCGCGATCGGAGCGTCCGCCGAGCAGGGTGACCGCCAGCGGTTTGCCGTGCGTGTCAAGTGAACGCAGCACGGTGAGCGCTTCGCCGGTCGAGATGGCGCTCGCCTCGCACACGACGACGGTGACCGCGTCGACGTCGTCGCAGGCGAGCAGCACCCGCACTGCGGCAGCGAGTTCCGGCGGACCCATCCCGGCGCCGAGATCGACCGGGTTCGCGGTGCCCGCAGCGCGCGGCGCGACTGCCAGCAGCGCGTCCACGACAGCCGGCGAGAGCGCTGGAACCTCCAAACCGGCATGCACGGCCGCGTCGGCGGCGAGGATTTCGGGTCCTCCCGAGTTGCCGACCACGGCGAGGCGCGGTCCCGCCGGAAGTGGGCTGCTCGCCAGCAGACGGGCGGCGTCGAGCAATTCGGCCAGCGTGTCGACGCGGGCGACGCCGCTCTGTTCGCACAACGCGTCCACGAGGTCGTCCGACGTGATCGTCGCAGCGGTGTGCGACATCCCGGCACGCTGCCCGGCCGCCGACCGACCGGCCTTGAGCGCGACGATCGGCTTGGTGCGCGACAACTCGCGGGCGATCCGCTGGAATCGCTGGGGATTGCCGAAGGATTCGAGGTAGAGGGCAATCACGTGGGTGTTCTCGTCCTCGGCCCACCATTGCAGCAGGTCGTTGCCGCTGACGTCGGCCTTGTTCCCCATCGACACGAACTGCGAAAGGCCGACGCCGTGGCGCGACACTTCGGCGGCCGCGGCGATCCCGAGCGCACCCGACTGCGAAGCGAGGGCGACGTGGCCGCGTGCCACCGGGACCGATGCGAGCGTCGCGGCGAGCCGGACCGCGGGGTCGGTGTTGACGACACCCAGGCAGTTCGGGCCGAGCACGCGGATGTCGTGATCGCGGGCGACGCGCACGAGTTCTGCCTGGCGCAGCGCACCGAGCCCGCCCGTCTCGCTGAATCCGGAACTGAGCAGGACGACCCCGCGAATGCCGCGCTCGGCACACGCCCGCACAGTGGCCACCGCCGCATCTGCGGGAACGGCTACGACGGCGAGATCGGGCGCGGCCGGAAGCTCCGCGATGCTGTGGTAGCACACGCGTCCCAGCACGTGTTGGTGTTTCGGGTTGACCGGGTAGATGTGGCCGCGGAACCGGCCGGCGATCAGCGCGTGCAGCACCGCGCGTCCGACGGAGCGGGGAGTCTCGCTCGCTCCAATAACAGCAACCGAGCGCGGCGCGAGGATCGCTCGCATGCTGCGGGCGGTCGCGACCCGGTCGCGAGCGACCACCGCTGAGTCGAGCTGGTCGCGGGCCCGCAGGTGGCACACCAGCCGGCTGTCTGGGCCGCTGGTCGTCGTCTCGACCGCGTAGCCGAGATCACGCAGGACTTTGATCACGAGGTGGTTCGCGCTGAGGACTTCGGCGCTCAGCTCGCTGATGCCCTCGCGCAGGGCGGCAACCGCCGCGTGTTCTAGCAGTAGCGTCCCGATCCCTTCGCGCTGGTAGCGGTCATCGACGATGAGGGCAACCTCGGCGCGGGCGTCGCCGACGGGCTCATACTCGCAGATTCCGACGACCTGACCACCGACGAGTGCGAGCACCGTGCGCGAGCGTGCCGCATCGTCGCGAATGACCTTCTCCACGAACCTATGCGCCTGCACACGGCTCAACGCGAAGAAGCGCAGGTAGATCGAATGGTCCGACACCGAGTCGAGCAACACGTGCAGTGGTTCGAGATCGTCGACAGAGGCCGTCCGTAGCTGAACGAACTCCCCGCCCGAGCGCAGCGCATCAACGACGGTGTCCGGTGCCGGAGCCATGCCACCAGCCTTGCGGCTACGGCGCGCGGGTTGTAGCGGCGGGAGTCCCACGCAAATCGGGACCTTTGGCCGCTGCGCCTCCGGAAGTACAGCAGCTTCGGCGGCCCAGATCAGCCGAGATCGAAGCGATCTAGGTTCATCACCTTGTCCCAGGCAGCCACGAAGTCGGTCACGAATTTTTCCTGCGCGTCATCGCTCGCGTACACCTCCGCGAGTGCACGCAGTTCCGAGTTCGAACCGAAGACGAGATCGTTGCGGCTACCGGTCCACTTGACCCTGCCCGTCGCGCGGTCGCGGCCCTCGAAGGTTTCTGCGTCCTGCGACATCGGCTGCCACGTCGTGTCCAGGTCGAGCAGATTGCCGAAGAAGTCGTTCGTCAGCGTCTCGGGTGTCGAGGTGAGAACGCCGAGCGAAGAATCCTGGAAGGTCGCCCGCAGGACGCGCAGGCCACCGACGAGGACGGTCATCTCGGGGGCGCTCAGGGTCAGCAGGTTCGCCCGGTCGATCAGCAGATATTCGACCGGCAGCCGGTGCCCCTTGCCGAGATAGTTGCGGAACCCGTCGGCGCCGGGCTCGAGTGCTGCGAAGGACTCCACGTCGGTCTGCTCCTGCGTAGCGTCCGTCCGTCCTGGCCGGAACGGCACCTGGACGGCATGACCGGCGTTCCTGGCGGCCAGCTCGACGCCCGCGCAGCCGCCGAGCACGATCAGGTCGGCGAGCGAGACCCGCGTGTTCCCGCCCTGCGAGCTGTTAAAGGCCTCCTGGATTCCGGCAAGGGTGTGCAGCACCCGCGCCAGCTCGTCGGGATTGTTGACCTCCCAACCGCTCTGGGGTTCGAGGCGGATGCGCGCCCCGTTCGCTCCGCCGCGCTTGTCGCTGCCGCGAAATGTCGAGGCTGACGCCCACGCAGTGGAGACCAACTGGGAGACGGTCAACCCGGATGCGAGGATCTGGTCCTTGAGGACGGCGACATCGTCGGCCCCGACCAGCTCATGGGTGACCTCGGGCACGGGGTCCTGCCACAGCAACGTCTCCTGCGGGACGAGCGGGCCGAGGTAGCGCGGAAGCGGGCCCATGTCGCGGTGTGTGAGCTTGAACCACGCCCGAGCGAAGGCGTCCGCAAGTTCGTCCGGGTGTTCGAGGAAGCGCCGCGAGATCCGCTCATAGACCGGGTCCACGCGCAAGGCCAGGTCGGTCGTCAGCATCATCGGGGCGCGCGTTCGGGAGGGGTCCTCGGGGTCCGGCACGGTGCCGGCCCCGCCGCCGTCCTTCGGCTGCCACTGATGGGCCCCCGCCGGGCTCATCGTCTGCTCCCACTCGAAGCCGAACAGGGTCTCGAAGTAGCTGTTGTCCCACGTGGTCGGCGTGGCCGTCCAGACGACCTCGAGGCCACTGGTGATCGCATCCCGGCCCTTGCCGGTACCGAATGTGTTCCTCCAGCCCAGGCCTTGCTCCTCGATCGGGGCGCTCTCTGGCTCCGGGCCGACGTACTGTTCCGGGTCGGCCGCACCGTGGGTCTTGCCGAACGTGTGCCCGCCCGCGATCAGCGCGACTGTCTCCTCGTCGTTCATCGCCATCCGCAGGAACGTCTCGCGGATGTCTCTGGCGGACGCCAGTGGGTCCGGGACGGCGTTCGGGCCCTCGGGGTTGACGTAGATGAGACCCATCTGAACGGCAGCCAGGGGGCTCTCGAGCTCCCGGTCGCCGGTGTAGCGCTCGTCGCCGAGCCAGGTGTCCTCGGGGCCCCAGTACACATCTTCGTCGGGCTCCCAGACATCCGCGCGGCCGCCGGCGAAGCCGAAGGTCTTGAAGCCCATCGACTCCAGGGCACAGTTGCCCGCG
>JBBQUT010000030.1:0-58919 GCA_038212215.1 Mycobacteriales bacterium | reverse complement strand
ATAGATATGGCTGTAGTAACCGGCGCAATGCACCGTGTCGCACGGATCGCTCGCCCGGTACGCCGGCTCCGGGCTAGTCGTGGAGTCGGTGACCCCGTCACCGAATTCCCACGCGACACCGTCCAAGTGAGCACGCAAATCGACCCGATACCCCAGCAGGGTGACCGTGCCCAGCGTCCGCTCGGCCGGCGTGGCAATCCAGAAAATGGTGTCAATGTTCACCAACGTCGGGGAGTTCACGCCAGTCGTACGCACAGCAGGACGCGGAAGCAACTTCTGCACCTGAGCCCTCACCATCGCCACCGTCACCTCAGGCCGCGCCGCAGCTCCGGGCAGCGCATTGCAGACGGTTAGGCCGGGCGTGAAAGTGCCGTTCGGCTGCCGGGTGAGGGTGAGCTGAGTCGTTTCGCCGCCGGGCACTGCGCGCAACTGCGCAGCGCTCGTCACACCACATATCTGCTGCGATATCGCGCACACATTGGTCGACGGTGCACTCAACCGTCCGATAACCTGCCGCTGCCCACAATCGACGATGCGCGTTGCCGGCGCTGCTGGCGAGTGCTGGTCCGACTGGCCCTTAGAAGCCGAGACGCATCGTCTCGTTCCGTCGAGACGAAAGGTGTCCAGGCCGCTCGATCCCGCGAATCCCGGGGCGCAATTACCGGACCTGAGAGAAGCGGCTCGCGCGGGGGCCGTTCCCGAAGTGTCCAGGCTGAACGATACCACAATCAGTAATGTCATGACGATCAGCGACGCCGCGAGACGTTTGCGAATTTCTTGCGGAGCAGCGTTCATGACGCTCCAAACTCGACGATTTGCCAACCGCGACTCAGCCAGCTCACAAAAATGATCGAGTTAGATTTGTGCGCGACAGAAACGGTGCTTGGCGCCGACAACGGGGTACGCGACTCCTCCCGATTTTCATGCAATCTTACCGAGAATGCATAATCGGCTTTGATAGAATAGGTGTTGCGCACTAGTTCAAAGTTAAGAATCGTAAGCCGGCCGCCAGTTAGTTTCGTGCCCGACCGTTGAACCTTAAGTAGACCGATGATCTGTCGACGGCAAGCGCTACAGGATGCCGCGCTAATCGCGCGAAGCAGAAAGGGGTCGTTGGTTGCGATGCTCCAGTCCAGCGCACGGAGATAGTAGCCAGCGAACGAGGTAGCGCCGTCGCGCGTGTGTTGCTTGGCACCCTCCGGCAGCACAGGCGGCTTCTCTCCGGGCTGGATGCCGGGGCCGGTGGTGAGAGGCCCGGCGGATGGCGCCGGAGTCGACGGGGCGGGCGTGGTCACCGCCTGATGGGTCGCAGTGCTGGGCGGTGTCGTGGTTGGAGCGCTTTGCCGGTTTGTGCACGCGGTCAGGGCGCAGCCGACCAGGACGGCGAGGCCAATCCAGCGGCGGGGCACCGCGCCATCATGGTCGTCGGCGGCTCACGCAGCAAACACGCCGAAGAATGCTGTGGACGACGTGAGGTGGAAGACCGGTTTGGCGGCTTGTCGCAGTTGAGCATATGTCGGGTGGGCGTGGGCTCACCGCTGCGACACTGGGGCTCATGGAACACGTGAAGCGGGCTCAGGCCAGCGCAGAGATCTTCGGCATCCTGGCTCGTATCGTTCACTGCACGGCTCAGGATGCCGCCGTGATCCTTCGCCGGGATGGTCTGAGCCCCGCGCAGTTCCAGTTGCTGCGGACGGTCGGTCGTTCCCCGGGTGTGACGCAGGTGGCTCTGGGACAGTCTCGCGGTGTGACGCCCGGCGGTGTCTCGCAGCTCGTTACCAAGCTGGAGTCGGTCGCTTTGGTTCGTCGCGACACTGACGGTGCGGCGAACTGTCTGTGGCTGACCGACCGAGGTCGCGTGCTCGTCGATCGTCTGAGTCCGGAACAGGACGCCTTCTTCGCGCGACGCTTCTCCGGCCTGGAGCCCGCGGAGCTGGAAGGTCTGCGTCAGCTTGCCACCCGCGCGCTGGATCAGTTGCCGGACGAGGGCTGACGCCCCGCCCGGCATGGGACTGGTGCTGGCCCCATCACGCGTCGGGTTCTTTCCGCCGGTGGATCGAGTGAGCCGGAACCGTGCCTGGGCGGCCACTTGCCGCCGAGCGTGACGGCGCATACTCCCACGCCTATGTTTACTGCTAAAGATGTATGAGTCCGGACGAGGCCCGCCCAGTTCGCTCCAGCGCATTCAGCCCGGCGGCAGCTCCTGCCGGGTACCGGCATAGCACTTGCCGCGGCACTGGCCACCTACGGCCTCGCGCGCCTCGTGTCCGGAGATCTGCTGGTGGACAGTCGCGGTGGACACGTGCCGGTGCCATTGGGTGCCGTGGCCGCCGCGACAGTCGCAGGTGGTCTCGCAGCCTGTGCCGTGGTCGAGATCGCCGGCCGCACACACAGACCCCGCGGCGTGTTCCTCGCGCTCGTGATCGCAGGTTTCGCGGTGAGCGGCGCCGCGCCGGTTGCGGCGGCGGCCACCGCTACCACCGCGGCGTGGCTGCTGGCGCTGCACGTGGTGGTAGCCGTGCCGCTCGTCATGGTCGGTTGGCGCCTAACTACGTCGCACGATTGCCCCTGGACACCGGGGGCTTCAGACCCCGAATACACCCTCTTCCGCGATGAGCCGGTTGGCGGACTTTGGATGGATGGTCGAGGACGCGAACGCGCTGTCGGCATGACCGCACCACGTCGGCGTATCGGGAATTGAGCCGAGACGCACCCCGATCCGACCGTCTGGTGTGCCGCGTGAAAGCTACGCTCTTTTCTGTACGGTCGCTTCGACGCCCCGCGCGATTTCGAGGTCCTCCCGGGACGCAATCACCATTACCCGCACCGACGCCCCCTCCGCGCTGATGTCTTCATCCGAGCGCGCGGCTGCGTTGCGGGCGTCATCGATCGCAACGCCGAGGTAGGCGAGGCTGGCGCAGACTCGGGTCCGGATGTGCGGGGCGCGCTCACCCACCCCGCCGGTGAATATCAGCGCGTCAAGGCCGCCCAGAGCGGCGGTCATGGCGGCGATACTTCCAACCAACCGATGCAGGTACACCTCGAGCGCGAGGCGGGCAGCGTCGTCGTCGCGTGCGAGCAGTTCGCGCATGTCAGCTGTGTCTGCCAGCGCGAGCAAGCCTGACTCGTGCTCCAGAGTGTCTGCCAGGGCGCGTGCGTCGAGGTTTTCGTGCTCCTGGATCCAGGTGAGCAGGCCCGGGTCCACCGAACCGCTGCGGGTTGCCATCACCAACCCGTCCAGCGGAGTGAACCCCATCGTGGTGTCGACACTGCGCCCGTCGAGCAGGGCCGCCAGCGATGCACCCGCGCCGAGGTGGCAGGACACGATTCGGCGCGCATCCGGCAGCAGTTCCCTAGTACGACCGCTGGCCCAGGCATGTGACAGGCCATGGAATCCGTAGCGGCGGATACCCCAGCGCTCGCGCCACCGGGCCGGAAGTGCATACGTGCTGGCTGCTGCGGGCAGTGTGGCGTGGAAGGCGGTGTCGAAACACGCGACGTGCGGAACGTCCGGTAGCAATGCGCGCGTGGCGGCCAGCGCGTCGAGTGCCTTCTGCTGGTGCAGCGGCGCGAGATCGACGAGCTGTTTCAAGCGCGTCTGCACCGCCGCGTTCACTACGACCGGTTGCACGAAATCTGTTCCGCCGTGGACGATGCGGTGCCCGACTGCGTCAACTGCGGGCGGCTCGCCGGGCAGCCCGTCGAACGACGTGACCCGCGCACCGGCGTCGACGACGTCGAGTTTCAGCGAACTCGATCCGGCATTGACGACGAGCACACGCATCTCAGCCCGGCCACGTCCATCCGGAGATCTCGGGGGAGTCCTCGCCATGCTCCCGCGTATAGGCACGGGCCTTTGCCCGCGCATCGACCATGTCCTGGCGAAGGTGCGCCAACCGTCCGCGCAGAGAGGGCACGCGGTCAATGACGTCGATCACCAGATGGAAGCGGTCGAGGTCGTTCATCATCACCATGTCGAACGGCGTAGTTGTGGTGCCCTCCTCCTTGTACCCACGCACATGGATGTTGTGGTGGTTGGCTCGTCGGTATGTCAACCGGTGAATCAACGAGGCGTAGCCGTGGAAGGCGAAGACAACGGGACGATCGGCGGTAAACAGCGCGTCGAACTGCGCATCGGGCAGTCCGTGCGGATGCTCAATCTCCGGTTCCAGACGCATCAGATCGACGACGTTGACCACGCGAACCCGCAGTTCAGGAATACGGTTTCGAAGGATTGCGACCGCGGCAAGGGTCTCCAGGGTAGGGATGTCACCGGCGCATGCCATGACCACATCGGGAATCTGGTCGGCGTCATTGCTCGCCCACTGCCAGATACCAAGTCCCCTCGCGCAATGCAAGACCGCATCCTCGATGGAGAGGTACGTCAGCGCGGGTTGCTTTCCGGCGATGATCAGGTTGACGTAGTCGCGGCTGCGCAAGCAGTGATCCACCGTCGACAGCAAGGTGTTCGTGTCCGGCGGCAGGTAGACGCGGACGATCGCTGCCTTCTTGTTGACGACGTGGTCGATGAACCCGGGGTCTTGGTGCGAGAAGCCGTTGTTGTCCTGCCGCCAGACGTGGCTGGAAAGCAGATAATTCAGCGACGCGATAGGGCGCCGCCACGGAATTCCCCGCGAAACCTTCAGCCACTTCGCATGTTGATTGAACATCGAGTCGACGATGTGTATGAAAGCCTCGTAGCAGTTGAACAGGCCATGCCGTCCGGTGAGAAGGTAACCCTCGAGCCAGCCCTGGCACAGATGCTCGGACAACACCTCCATCACCCGGCCGTCCGGGTCAAGATGGTCGTCACCTGGCACCGTCGATGCTTCCCACGTTCGTCCGGTCGCATCGAACAGGGCACCGAGCCGATTGGACGCGGTCTCGTCCGGGCCCATGACGCGGAAGCTATTCGGATTGTTGCGGACGATGTCGCGAAGAAATTCACCGGTGGCCCTGGTGGCTTCGCTGAATTCGGTCGCCGGTCGATCGACGGCGACGGCGTAGTCGGCGAAGTCGGGCAGTAACAGACTCTGCAGCAGTACGCCGCCGTTGGCGTGTGGATTCGCGCTCATCCGCAAGTCGCCGTGCGGCGCCAGTGCGGCGAGTTCGGGGCGCAGGGCGCCGTCGCGTGTGAACAGTTCGGCCGGACGATAGCTGCGCATCCATTCCTCGAGAAGCCTGCGGTGCTCAGAATTGGTACGCACTGCCGTGAGCGGCACCTGGTGCGAGCGCCAGGTGCCCTCGACCGCCAGCCCGTCGACGACCTTCGGGCCGGTCCATCCCTTCGGTGTCCGCAGCACGATCATCGGCCAGGCCGGCCGCTCTGCAGTGCCGCTGGCACGAGCACCTTTTTGGATCGCGGCGATGTCGTCGAAGGCGTCGTCCAGCGCCGCCGCCATCGCCCGATGTACGAGCACCGGGTCGTCGCCGGTGACGAGGATCGGGCGGTGCCCGTAACCTTCCAGCAAACGCACCAATTCTTTTTCGGGGATCCGGGCCAACACCGTTGGGTTAGCGATTTTGTAGCCGTTCAGGTGCAGGATCGGCAACACTGCGCCGTCGCGAGCAGGATTCACGAACTTGTTGGAGTGCCAGCTTGCCGCGAGCGGTCCGGTTTCGGCCTCACCGTCGCCGACTACGCAGGCGACGACTAGGTCCGGGTTGTCGAACGCGGCACCGTAGGCGTGCACCAGGCAATACCCCAACTCGCCGCCTTCGTGGATGGAGCCGGGCGTCTCGGGCGCAACGTGGCTGGGAATGCCACCCGGGAAGGAGAATTGCCGGAACAGCCGACGCAACCCGTCGACGTCCGCGCTGATCTCGGGATAGACCTCGGTATAGGTGCCTTCCAGATACGCATTGGCAACGATTCCAGGTCCGCCGTGCCCTGGCCCGGTCACATACATCGCGCTGACTCCGCGAGCATTGATCACCCGGTTGAGATGCGCGTAGATGAGGTTGAGACCGGGTGTCGTTCCCCAGTGCCCGAGCAGCCGCGGCTTGACATGCTCGCTTTCCAGCGGCTCCGTCAGCAACGGATTGTCCATCAAATAGATTTGACCAACCGAGAGGTAGTTTGCGGCTCGCCAATACGCGTCAAGCAATGCGAGGTCGGAATCGGTAAGACTTTCGGCAGTACGTGTGCTCATGCGGCTTGTCCAAACGAATGAGAACGGGAGGGCTCGCGGCAGCCGCCGGACACGCGGGATGGGTTTCACAAGGACGGATGCCGACGTCACCAGCAGACTCCGGAACGTGGTCGAAGTCAACCCAATGCGGCAGGGCGCCCCGTAGCAATCACATCCCGGCGGCGCGACACCCGGGTCGACCCGCGGGTGTAGCGTCAGGGGTGCTGAGAATGTCAGCCTCTCCGGGAAGATGTCGGCCGTCCGCCGCTGACGTCACTGAGCACTAGCTCACAGCCGGACACACCCCTCAGGTCGAGCACCCAAATTCGCTGGAGCGCCGATATTCAGGAGCAATCGATACCCAGGAGCACGGGACTACGTGGTCTCGGGCACGATCGGGTCGTCGTCGGTGTGGATGGCTCCGAGCCGAGCAGGAACGCCTTGCGCTGGGCCGCCTTTGTCGCGACGGCGACCGGCTCGTCGATTTGTGCGATCACGGTGTGGCAGCCGCTGGTCGCCTACGGTTGGATGGGGGCCGGATCGGTGCCAGTGCCGCCGGAATGGAACCCCGCGCGCGACGCGGAAATGTCACTCGTGACGACTATCGACGGTGTATTCGGCGAGCACCGTCCAGCCGGGCTGGAGACGTCGGTGCTCACGGGCAACCCCGCGCATGTTCTGCTCGAGGTCAGTGAGAGCGCGCAAATGCTCGTTGTGGGCAGCCGCGGGCACGGCGGATTCGCAAGCCTGCTGCTTGGTTCAGTCAGCGCTGCATGCGCCGAGCATGCCGTGTGTCCGGTCCTGGTGTTGCACGGCACGACACCACCGCCGACCGTAAGCGGCCCTGCGTGACGAGCGTGCGTCGGCCAGAATGACGAGTCCGATGACCTCCTCACCGATCGAGCGCAGCGCCGTCGAATCGGTGATCGCGTCTGCCGGTCAGGCGCCGTCGATCCACAACACCCAGCCATGGCGATGGGTTCTGCGTGGCGACGTCCTGGATCTGCGCGCCGACCGGTCACGCCAGCTCCACGTGGCCGACCGCGACGGGCACTCCCTGCTCGTGAGTTGTGGCGCAGCCGCCGAGTTGACCGAACTCGGCCTGCACGCGCTGGGATGGACCGTGCAGACGTCTCTGTTGCCCGATCTCGAGGATCCTGACCTGCTCGCGCGGATGCGCCTGATCGCGCAGGGGGAGCCGAACCGCAAGGCAGAGCGAGAATTGGCGGCCGCGAGTCACCGGCGAAGCGAACGACGCCCATTCGGACCGCAACCTGTGCCGCCTGAGGTCATCGAGAGACTGACCGATGCGGCCGCGGCACCCGGCGTTTCTGCCCATTTCCCGGCGCGAGCCGACGAGGGGCTTGACCTCGCGGTGGCCATCTCGCAAGCCGACCGCGCCGAACGCGACGACCCGGCTTACACAGCGGAGATGTCGGCCTGGACCGGTCGGGGCGAATCGTCGGTGGACGGCGTCCCGTCGTCGGCGATCCCACAGTTGGCGGCTGGCCAAGCACGGCACACGGACATCCCGTTGCGTGACTTCGAAGTTGGCGTCCGCGGGTCGCAGCTGATCACGCCGGGTGTCGACGAGCACCCCCTCATCGCCGTCATCTTTACCCAGGACGACAACGAGTTGGAGCGGCTGCGTGCCGGCCAATCGATGATGCGATTGATGATTCAGGCCGAACTCGACGGCGCGGCAAGTTGCGCGTTGAGCCAGTCTGTCGATCTGATCTCTTTTCGCAGTCGGCTTCGAGTGCTGATGTCCTGGACCGGGCATCCGCAGATGATGCTCCGGCTCGGCCAAAAACCCGCACTGTCACCCGCGCCGCTTACCGGGCGCAGACCGGTAAGCGACATGCTGAGCATCGAACGGGAGAGTGACACGGCGACGCACGCGAGCTAAAGCGCAACCCTCCGTGCTCCCGACCCGATTCCCGGTTCGGGAGCTTCAGCGTGTCAGGACCTCCGGTCAGGGCACTTCGACTCTGGCGATTGGCGGCCCTGTCCCGCAGGCTGGGAGTAGTCCACCCAGAAGGAGAGGACACCATGTCCACCCACTCATTGCTTCACCGCACCGCACCTAAGGTGCATGCGCCGTCGACGTCTTCGACAATGGCGGCCACGGCCACCGAAGCCTCGGTAGCGGGTCGCGCGCTCGCCTTGCTGCGTATTGGGGTCGGGTTCACCTTCTTGTGGGCCTTCGTCGACAAGACATTCGGATTCAATTATGCAACCCCGTCCGCGAAATCTTGGATCAACGGCGGATCACCGACCAAGGGCTTCCTGTCCGGAGTCGAGACCGGTCCGTTCCAGTCGTTCTACCACTCCATCGCCGGCACTTGGTGGGCCAACACCTTCTTCATGCTCGGGCTGCTCGGCATCGGGGTTGCGCTGATCCTAGGCGTCGGCCTGCGTGCGGCGGCGGTCGCCGGAACGATCCTGCTTCTGATGATGTGGTTCGCCGAATTCCCGCTCGCGCAGCACACAGCCACCGGCGATGCGACAGGTTCACCGAATCCGCTCGTGGACGCGCACGTCATGGATGCCCTCGCATTGATCGTCGTGGCAGCTACCAACGCCGGTACGACCTGGGGCCTCGGACGGATGTGGGCGCGGCTGCCCTTCGTGCAGCAGCACCCGAGCGCACTCTGAATCAAGGAGCACGATGACATCGAATCCGCCTGACATCGAAGGCACTCCAGGTATTTAGGCGGCATTCGAAACGGAAACACCTACGGCGAGCCGGAAACTGCTCATGCAGTCTCCCGCTCGCCGTAGATTTTGGGCGTGCGAGCGGATTCAGGCGGGGCGATCGCACTGAATTCCTCGGACGGTGTCCTAGAAATGCCGCGATTGCTAAAAGGATGGGTGTTGGCGCGGTCTACAGTTCAGGGATGAGGCCGAAGTCGAGTGGCGAGCTGCACTTCCCCGACGGGCCGAAGCTCGAACTCGACGAATTGATCGACGGGCTCGTCGAACGCGCGCACGATGTCAAGCGGGCGCAAGGCAGGCTGCGAGCGTTGCTGCGAGCAATCGATCTGGTGAACGCCGACCTGTCGCTGGAGGCTGTCCTGCACAACATTGTCGAGGCTGCTTGCACCCTGGCGACCGCACGCTACGCGGCGATTGGTGTCACCGGCGCCGACGGCGGGCTACAGCGCTTCATTCATGTTGGAGTGACTACGGAGCAGGCTCTCAGTATCGGCCCGCTGCCACAAGGTAAAGGGCTGCTCGGCGCGCTGATCACGGACCCAGAGCCGATCCGACTCACCACGCTGTCCGACGACCCGCGATCGTTCGGCTTCCCGCCAAATCACCCACCGATGACGTCATTCCTCGGAGTGCCGCTTCGGGTACGCGGAGAAGTTTTCGGCAACCTGTATCTCACCGAGAGCGAGCAGGGCCAGTTTTCTGCAGAAGACGAGGAGTTGGTTCGCTCCCTTGCACTGGCCGCCGGCTCCGCGATTGCCAACGCGCGCTCCTACGACGATTCGCGGCGTGGGCAACAATGGCTCTCGGCATCGGCGGAGATCAGCGAGCGGATGCTTTCCGAGACCGGCGAGGATCCGCTGCGCACGATCGCGCGGAGTGCACACGAGATCGCTGACGCCGACCTCGTTGCCGTCGCGCTCGTCAGCCAGGGGAAGCAGGATGTTCTCGTCGAGGTCGCTGTTGGTGCAGGAGCAGAAGAACTGACCGGCCGGCGATTCCCACTCGCCGCAGCACTTGCGGGTGCGGCCTTACCTGGTAAGCCGCCGCACTTGCTGCAGTATGGCGTTGAAGCAGAGGATCGTGCCAGCTTGCTCAGTTCGGTTCTCGAAGTCGGACCGGCCATGGTGATCCCGCTAGTGGGCGCCGATGGCATTCTCGGGGTGCTGAGCATTGCGCGGCGTCGCGGCGCGGCAGCGTTTAGCTCGTCAGACCTCGACATGGCGTCCGGATTCGCTGGCCACGCCAGCGTGGCGCTCGAGTTCGCCAGTGCTCGTGCGGACCAGCAGAAAATGGTGCTGTTCGAGGATCGAGACCGGATCGCGCGCGACCTGCACGACCACGTCATCCAACAGTTGTTCGCGATCGGGTTGAGCCTGGAAGGTCTCGCGGGGGTGATCGGACCCGGTCACGACGCGCAGGCGAGCCTGCGCGACCGGGTCGAGGACGTGGATCGGACGATCCGCCAGATTCGCACCAGCATCTTCGAATTGCGCGGACCTCTGGTCGGAGCCAGAAATGGGTTCCGTACCGCCGTGCTTGCCGTAACTGCCGAACTCTCGCCAGTGTTGGGATTCTCGCCCCGCGTCGCGTTCTCAGGGCCGGTGGACACGCTCATCGTCGGCCTTCTTACCGACGATGTGATCGCCTGCATGCGAGAAGCTGTGACCAATGTCGCCAAGCACGCCCAGGCCCGGATGGTCGATGTAGAAGTGATCGCGAATGTACACGAAGTGCGTCTGGTCATCGTTGACGACGGTGTTGGCATTCCGTCCGGTGCGCGCCGCAGCGGGCTGGACAACTTGAGCGCGCGCGCCGAGGTGCGCGGCGGATCATTCGAGATCGGGTCGCCCGAAGCCGGGGGGACCAAACTCGTCTGGAGGGCACCGATCGGTGACTGAGCACTCAGAGAACCTTCGTATCTTCTTGCTGGACGACCACGAGGTGGTCAGGCGTGGCATTTGCGATCTGCTCGCGGCGGTGAGCGGTTTCGAAATCGTTGGCGAAGCCGGCACCGCGGAACAAGCGATAAGCAGGATTCTGGCCGTCCGGCCCGATGTCGCTGTCCTCGATGCGCGATTGCCTGACGGCAGCGGCATCGACGTATGCCGCGAAATCCGTTCGCGATTACCTGACACGCGCTGCCTGATCCTGACTTCCTATGACGACGAGGATGCGGTGCTTGCCTCGGTACTCGCGGGGGCGTCCGGGTACGTGCTGAAGGAGGTGCGCGGTAGCGCGCTCGTGGACTCGATCCGCCAGGTCGCGATGGGCCGCTCGCTGGTGGCGCCCGAGGTTATCGCGCGCGTCATGGACCACGTCCGCAACGGTTCGCCGAGTGCAGCGAAGCTCACATCCTTGACCGACCGCGAACGGGAGGTGCTTGATCTGATCACTGAGGGTCTGTCAAACAAGCAGATCGCCGAGCGTCTCTTCCTCGCCGAGAAGACCGTCAAAAATTACGTGTCCAGCCTGCTCGCGAAGTTGAACATGCAACGCCGCACGCAAGCCGCCGTGTTCGGCGCCGAGGCGCGCCGCAGCTAGATGCGCCGCACTCACAACCGTCGCCGTCATGTGGCGCTGACCATGCCCGCATAGTTCAGGAGTCGATATGCCGACCGACGTTTCGCGTGTCCAGGACCGATCGCTGCTCGGCAAGGTGATGTCGGCCGCTGATGCGGCCGCGTTGATCGCCCCAGGCTCACGGGTCGGGATGAGTGGGTTTACCGCCTCGGGTTACCCGAAGGCGGTTCCGGGTGCGCTGGCGCGCAGGATGACGGAGGCGAAGGAGCGCGGCGACCGGTTCACAGTCGGGGTCTGGACCGGCGCGTCGACCGCCCCGGAGCTCGACGGCGTGCTCGCGTCGGCAGACGGCGTCGAGTTGCGAATGCCCTACCAGTCCGACCCGGTGACCCGCGCGAAGATCAATGCAGGGCTGATGGATTACATCGATGTGCACCTGTCGCACGTCGCGCAGATGGTGTGGGAAGGTTTCTTCGGTCACCTTGACACTGCAGTGATTGAGGTTGCGGGAATCACCGCGGACGGTGCGTTGATCCCGGCCACGTCAGTGGGCAACAACAAGACGTGGATCGACCAGGCCGACCAGGTGATCGTCGAGGTCAATGCGCAGCAACTGGCCGAGTTGGAGGGCATGCACGACATTTACTACGGGACGGCTCTACCGCCGAACCGCACTCCGATCCCGATCCTGCACGCGAGTGATCGGATCGGCCTTCCGTACTTTCGCTGTCCGCGCGAAAAGATCGTCGCCATCGTCCTGACCGATGAGTCAGACAGCAGTCCGAGTTTCAAACCTCTCGACGACGACTCGAAAGCGATCGCCGCTCACTTGGTGGAATTCTTCGCCCGAGAGGTCAAACTGGGCCGGCTGCCTGCGAACCTGCTGCCGCTGCAGTCCGGCGTCGGCAATGTGGCCAACGCGGTGCTCGCCGGACTCGACGACGGCCCCTTCCGCCAACTCACGGCGTACACAGAAGTAATCCAGGATGGCCTACTAGCCTTGCTGCGTTCCGGCACCGTGTCGGCTGCCTCGGCCACGGCCGTGTCACTCAGCAAGAGCGGGCAAGCCGAATTCAAGGCCGAGATCGCCGAGTACCGGCAGCGGATCGTGCTGCGTCCGCAGGAGATCAGCAACCATCCAGAGGTGGTGCGACGGCTCGGCTGCCTGGCCATGAACGGGATGATCGAGGCCGATATCTACGGAAACGTCAATTCGACCCACGTCATGGGTTCGCGCATCCAGAACGGCATCGGTGGATCCGGCGACTTCGCACGCAACGCTTTCGTTTCGATTTTTCTCAGCCCGTCGACCGTAAAGGGTGGCGCAATCTCGTGCTTCGTGCCGATGGTCAGCCACGTCGACCACACCGAGCACGATGTCCATGTCATTGTTACCGAGCAGGGCCTTGCCGATCTGCGTGGGCTGGCCCCAAGACATCGCGCTCAGCAGATCATTGATCATTGTGCGCATCCGAACTTCCGCCCGGCGCTGCAGGACTACTTCGACCGAGCGCTATCCGGCGCGCCTGGCCTGCACACGCCGCATCTGCTCGAGGAGGCGCTGTCGTGGCATGTGCGGTATCTGCGGGAAGGCACGATGCAGCACCAGCCGACCGGCGCGCACCAGTTCAGTTGGTAACAGTTGATTCGTGGCAGTCGTTGACGTCGCGCGCATCTGACGTCCGCAGGCCCCTGCGCAGGAACCAGGGCAGCGCTGCTTGCAGCCCTACGCCGAGGGTGAGCCACAACAGTGAATCAACCGTTCGAGATTTCCCAATCGACTTCATATCTCGACAATGCGCGGCGGGCTCCCCACAGTCACAGAGGATAAGGTCCCGGCGGGCCGCCGCTGCTGACTCGTTCCTCGGGGCTTACCCTGATCTGTGTTCAACATCGTCTTCGTCGAACCTCGGATTCCGCCGAACACAGGTAACGCGATTCGCCTCGCCGCGGTGACCGGCTGCCATCTGCACCTGGTCGAACCGCTTGGCTTCACGATGACCGACACCAAGCTGCGCCGCGCCGGACTCGACTACCACGATCTGGCGACGGTCACGATCCACCACTCACTTGCGGATGTATGGCAGGTGGTGCTGCCGGCCCAGGTATTCGCGTTCACCACCAACGCCCGCACGACCCACGCCGACGTCGCGTATCGACCGGGCGACGTGCTCATGTTCGGGTCTGAGCCCACCGGTCTCGCGGCGGCGGTCTTGACCGATCCGAACGTGACCGAACTGATTCGCATCCCCATGCTTGCCGGTAGGCGATCGCTGAACCTCGCGAATTCGGCCGCCGTTGCTGCTTACGAGGCGTGGCGGCAGCTTGGTTTTGCAGGAGCGTCGAACGTCACACCACCTTAGATCGTTGTGGCGCACACTCATCCTGGCAACTCGAGGGGCCGATCGGCGTGCGCGAACGTTGCCGCTGTGGTTTCGGCGTCACGGCCCTTCCTATACAGCCTGAGCCGCTCCACGGCCGAGTCGTCCTGTGCGCGGCGGTAGAGGGCAGGGCCACTCCCCATGCGTTTGGCGACGTACATTGCGACGTCCGCTCGCCGGATGAGTTCGGCGGCGGTGCGGCCGTGCTCCGGAAACACGGCTATTCCGATGCTGGCTGCTGCGTCGAGCTCGATGCCACCGACGTCGAGCGGTGCGTCGAGGCGGGCGCCCACCTTTGTCGCTACCGCGTGCGCCTGCGTGATGTCGGCGTTGTCAGGAAGAAGGATCGCGAACTCGTCGCCACCCAGACGGGCGACGGTGTCGCCGCTACGCAGCGTGCCGGTGAGCAGGTCGGCGATCTCGCAGAGCAGTTCGTCGCCCCGGGTGTGGCCGAAAATGTCGTTGACCCGCTTGAAGTCGTTGATATCGAGCATCAATATCGCTGGTCGGCTTCCGCGCCGCGCAGCCGAGGCTAAAGCTTGTGCGGCGCGTTCCATCAACAGGCTGCGGTTCGGCAGGCCGGTCAGCGCGTCGTGAAATGCCTGATGGGTGAGCTGGACCAGCTGCGCACGTTCGGATGCGCGAAGCCGCGCCGCATCCACGATCAAGGCGCCCTCGAGGGAGAATCGTGCCGTGAAGTCGCGCTCGGCCTGAGTCCAGTGACGCGACCTGGCCGCCTCACCGCAGATGACGATCCCGCGAAGTCCAGTCCTCGACAGCAGCGGAATGGCAGCGAAGGAACGTACCCCAAGAGTTTCGATAAAGCCGCGCTTGCGGGAAGAAATGAGCTTTGCGTCGTCGACCAGCTGCGGCTCTGACGCCAACGCAACCAAGCGCCAGCCGGGCGAGTCCGCGGCAACTTTGCCGAGCAACGAGCTCTGAATCGCGTCATTGACTTCGACCGATACGCCGACCCCGATCGCGAAGGAAATGATGCCGTGTTCGTCGACGACCTCCACGCCGGCCCGCTCGGTTTGCAGGGCCTGCGCTGCCACTCGCGCGACGATAGTGCCGGCTTCGGACACGTCGTGCGCGAATGCTCCCTCGCGGAACAAGCGCAGGGTCGCGTCGGCCGAACGTTTCGCGAATACCGCTTCAGCGTGGGCAGCTGCCTGAACCAGCCTGCGCGCCAGGCACATGAGCAATGCGTTTCTGACACTCGGTTCGATCGCCGCCCACGCGGCGGGAGAGCAGCCGAGCACGACGAGCACTCCGACTACAGATCCGGAATCCGTCAAGGCAACCGCCGAGGCCGATCCGCCCTGAAGTGGTTCGGGGGTAGGTGCGCCGAGCAGGACAGGCTCGGGCCACCGTGAGCCCGCTGTCGACAGTGCGGTCAGCTGCAGCGTCAGCCGATCGAGTTCGGCATCCTCAACCCCCGGTGTGCTGGCGGCAACGTGCCACGCCTCGGGCAACTGCTGCACATCCAGCAGCGCGGCCCCGCCCACTGACAGCGCGCCGATCCAGCTGAGGCAGGTCTGCAGCAGTATCCCCAGCGGAGCAGGAGTGCCGGCCATTACTCGAGCGAGCTCGGTCACGACATCGGCCTCCGACAACCTGTGACCGAGCATGGCTACCTCCGACCCGACCATGGAACCTGCGTCCCGTCACCGCATCCTTAGACCCTCAGGAATACCTTCGGCCGCATCCGGGCAAAACTGAACGACGAGGCTACGCTCGCACAAGCGCCAGACGCACTAGCGGAGGGGACGCCATGGATGAGCCGACTTTCCGGTGGACGGGTGCTCATGCGTGAGTTCGCCGAGTTCCTCGCGGGCCAGCCGCCGTTCGGATCGCTCGACGCCGACGACCTCGAGCGCCTGGCCGGTGCCGTCGAGGTCGAGTACTTCGGTGCTGGTGAGGTCATCGTCGTCGAGGGTTCTGCTGCGCTCGATCATCTTTTCGTCGTCCGGACCGGTGAGGTCGAAATTGTCGACCGGGGCCGCGTCGTGGACGTACTCGGGACCGGTGACACGTTCGGCTACATCTCAGTGCTGACCGGACTGGCGCCGGACATCAGCGTGCGCGCCAGCGAGGACACGCTCTGCTACCGGCTGCCAAATCCACGCACGATCTTGGTGCACCCGGAGCGCCTCACTTTCGCACACTCCAGGACCGTGACTACGCGGCAACGACTGACCGATCGCGGGTTGATGTCCGGACGGCACGCAGCGGTCGAGCGTCACATGCGCCCTCTGATCTGGTGTGACGCGGCGACATCGGTGCGCGAAGCCGCCCTGGAGATAGGAAAGCTCGCGCAATCATGCGCGTTGATACGGCTCGGCGAGAGTAGTGACGGTGCAGAGGTGGGGATAGTCACCGATCGCGATTTCCGTGAACGGGTGGCCACCGGTGAGGTCAGCCCCGACGCGCCGATCGCGACCATCGCGACGCGCCCAGTCATACGGGTAGCCATCGGAACGCCGATGGCGACGGCATTGCTGCGAATGGTGGAATCCGCTGTTCATCACCTCGTGGTCGATGACGACGCCGGACGGGCGATCGGAGTCGTGCGGGCGATCGACGTGGCCTCCGTGGAAGTGCGAGATCCCCTCCTGATCAGGGCGGCGATTGATGGAGCCCACTCGGTGGCCGAGCTTGCGCAGGAATGCCAGCTGATTCCCGGCACTCTGGTCGAGTTGCACGACACCGAAGTGCCGGCCCGTCACATCGGCGCGCTACACGCGACGATCATCGACGCCGTGCTGCGCAAGCTCGTCCAATTGGTCGGCCCCGCGAGCAACACCCGGCTTCGGCATTCGTGGCTGGTGCTCGGTTCCATGGCTCGCCATGAACCGCTGCCGGAATCCGATGTGGATACCGCGATCGTGTGGGTCGACCCGTCGGTGTCCGCGGAGCCGGCTGACGAGATCAGGAAGTCCGCAGGAGCCGTCCTAGACGCTATGCAACTGTGCGGCCTTCGACGGTGCCCGGACGGGGCCAACGCCGACAATCCGCTATTTAGCCGTTCGCGCTCGGCATGGCAGGAACGTGCCCGTACCTGGATCACCGATCCGACTCAGGAGGGCGCGTTGTTGCTTTCCGCCATAGCGGCCGATAGCCGACCCGTCACCGAACCCTTGATCGGGCGGGCCATCACCGACTCGATCCGGGAGACGACCCGCGGCGTCGAATACCTAGCGGCCTCATTGCGCCACACGCTTTCGGTCAAACCACCGGTCGGGTTCGTGCGTGACTTCGTCGTCGAGCATTCTGGGCGGCACCGCGGCCGGCTGGACCTCAAACGCGGCGGCCTGGTCCCCGTCACATCGCTAGGCCGCTGGCTTGCGGTAGCGATGGGCGAGGTCCATGGCACTACGCCCGAACGGATCGAACGGGCAGCTGCAGCAAACTTGCTGACCAAAGAGGAGGCAGACATGCTTGTCGGAGCGTTCGACGACGTTTACGCAACGGTGCTCGACAGTCAGGTGGGCGCGATCCGGACGGGCGCACCTGCCTCGACCTGGATCGATCCCCGCAAACTAGATTCTCTAGCTCGTCGGCGCCTGCGGGAATCCTTCCGCGCGATCGCAGGCGTGCAGAACAGTGTGGAAGGTACGTGGATGGCGCGGTTGGCTTGATCGGGCGCAAGTGGCGACGCGCAACGACCCGCGTCGACCTCGACAGCCCGTGGCGTGCGGCGCGCTTCTGTGTTGTCGACGTCGAAACCACCGGACTCGACCTGCAGCGCGACGAGATCGTCTCGATCGGACATGTCATCATCGAGCACGGCCGCATCTCCGCCGGCGCGAACGAATACACGGTCGTGCGGTCGGGCAGACCCTCGTCAGTGGCCGCGATCCAGATCCACGGCCTGCGGACTCGGGACGTGACGGTCGGGGCTGATCCGGCAGACGTGGCCCGCGCGATCGCGTCCGCAATGCACGGATCGATCCTCGTAGCGCACGCCGCCTGGATCGAACAAGCCTTCCTTGCCAGGTTGCTCGCCGAGCAGCGGCTCCGCTTGCGCGCCCCCCTCGTAGATACCGCGGCCTTGGCTCGCGCAGTCGGCTTGGCACCTCGCGACACCGGTCATGAGCCTGGCTTGGAGCAACTTGCAATCCGTCTCGAATTGCCAGTACACACCCCGCATCATGCGCTCGGCGATGCCATGACGACGGCGACGGTGTTCCTGGCCCTGATCCGGCGCGTTGCCCGGCACACCGGCGAGTCGGCCGTGACCGTGCGGCACTTGATTGACTTGTCCCGCAAGAACTCGCTGAGCTAGCAGCGGTTGTGCAGGAGGCCGCAGGCCACAGACGTCGGTCCGGCCCGGATGTATCGCCCGGGCGAAGCTCAGACCTGGGCGATGATGGGGCAGTTCACGATGAAGCCGCTGGGGCCCCACGGCCCGTTGGGGAATCCGGTGACGGCGCCCTTGGCGGCGAGATCTTCAACGGCGGCGAACTCCGTCAGGCGGCGGGGCGTCTGACCGGGTGCCCACTGGGTGAAGTGGACGTCCCAGAGCGGGCTATAGCGGCCCTGGTTGGGCTCCCACGCCAGAATGTTGAGTGGGTCGCCGTCGCCGAGCAGCGCGGAGTTAAGACCCTGTCGCTGGGGGTTGTGGGCGCCGGTTTGGCCATTGGTGATCGCGGCCAGGCTGGCCCGCGCGGAGTCGGTGCCGTCGCCACCGGGGAAGGGTGCCGCGTTGAGCGCCGGTGCGTACGTCACGTCCTCGATTGCTGCCGCGCCCGGATCGCTGGATTCGGTGCTGAGGTAGACGACGGCATTCGTACGGGCAAAGCCGTCGGTGAGCCGGTAGCGGACCGTCCGAGCGCGAGTGTCAAGTGAGACGACCTTGTCGGCTTGGCCGCTGGAATTGGCCAGTTGCGGCGCATTGAGGACAGCGCCGTCCGGGAGTTGGATGATCGGGCTGTAGCCGGCGTTGCCGACTGCGCCTGGCTGGGCGGCGTTCGGCGGGAAACCGGTGGGGCCGGGCGTGATGACGTGGGTGGGCGAGAAGTCGACAGTGGCCGGGAAGACGACGGTGCCGTCGGCGTCGACGCTGACCCTCTGCACTGCGCTGGTGCCAGCGGCGTTGGCGAGCTTCTGCGCGACCGAGCTTCGCCAGGTCGCGGCGTGGTTGGAGTCGGATGCCTCGGTGACGACGAACCATACGGTTCGCGAGCCGGACCTGCCGCGGTGCAACGGCAAGGTGGCGGTGTGGTCGGCGTTGACGGTCGCGCTAGGGACGAATACCCGAGCGCCACCGTCCGCAGCCGCCGGACTCGCCGACAGGCCGACGACACTGGCCGAGGCCGCGACGGCGATCAACCCGAGAGCTAGAGGACGGGACTTCATGGCGATGACCTCCTTGAGGCGCACCCTGCGTCTCGTCGGTGGCAACGCGACGACTCGCGTCGATGTTCAAATCTCGATGTTGCGTTCACTGGTTCGTAAGGTGTCGCGGGGCAGGCGGGCCCCTTGACCTCGCTCGTCGCGCCACCTAGCGTTTCGAACCGACGAAAAATGAGCTATTTGCCGTGTGTATTGCAGTCTCCGCGCGGGAAGGTTACGAGTGCACCGAGGGAGTCGATTTGATGACTGAGTCAGCCGGAGTCCAGGTCAACGGGAGCGTTGAAGGAATCCATGTCAACGGGGAGATGAAATCCGGGTACGAGCAAGTCCTCACCCCGGACGCGCTCGCGTTCCTCGGCGATTTGCATCGCCGTTTCGACGGCACTCGCAAGAATTTGCTCGCCGCTCGGGACGTGCGCTACCGGCAGCTCGCCGAGGGTGCGATGCTCGACTTCCTGGACGAGACCGCGGACGTGCGTGCCGGTGACTGGCGGGTCGCCCCGCCCGCACCTGGGCTCGTCGATCGCCGCGTCGAGATCACCGGACCGACCGACCGAAAAATGACGATCAACGCACTCAATTCTGGCGCCAAGGTCTGGCTCGCCGACTTCGAGGACGCGAACACCCCGCTGTGGGCCAATCTCGTCGAGGGACAACTCAACCTACGCAACGCGCTCGACCGCTCGATCGACTTCTCGTCTGGAGGTAAGGACTACCAGCTCGGCGAGCACCTCGCGACGATCGTGGTGCGTCCTCGCGGTTGGCACCTACCCGAGAAGCACGTATTGGTCGACGGCGATGCGATGTCGGGCAGCCTCTTCGATTTCGGCCTGTACTTTTTCCATTGCGCGCAGCGTCAGCTGGATCTTGGTGCCGGGCCGTACTTCTACCTGCCGAAGATGGAGTCGCACCTCGAAGCGCGGCTGTGGAACGACGTCTTCGTCCGCGCGCAGGAATACCTTCGCGTGCCGCAGGGCACGATCCGCGCAACGGTGCTCATCGAGACCTACCCGGCGGCGTTCGAGATGGACGAAATCCTCTACGAGTTGCGTGACCACTCGGCCGGGCTGAATGCCGGACGATGGGACTACATCTTCAGCGTGATCAAGAAGTTCCGCACCCGCGGCAAGGAGTTCCAGCTTCCCGACCGCGCTCAGGTGACGATGACCGTGCCGTTCATGCGCGCCTACACCGAGTTGCTTGTGAGCACCTGTCACAAGCGGGGTGCACACGCGATCGGAGGCATGGCTGCCTTCATCCCGAGCCGCAAGGACGCGGAGGTCAACGCGACGGCCTTGGGCAAGGTGGAGGAGGACAAGACCCGCGAGGCGACCGACGGTTTCGACGGTTCCTGGGTCGCGCATCCCGACCTCGTTGCGGTGTGCCGCGACGCTTTCGACAAGGTGCTCGGCGACCGGCCGAATCAGCTGGACCGCCAACGCGACGACGTCCACGTCACCGCCCAGCAGTTGCTCGACGTCGCCAGCACACCCGGTTCGGTGACCGAGGAGGGGCTCCGAAACAACGTCAGCGTTGGCATCCAGTACCTTGCCTCCTGGCTCAAGGGCAGCGGGGCGGTCGGCATCTTCAATCTGATGGAGGACGCAGCCACCGCCGAGATCAGTCGCTCGCAGATCTGGCAGTGGCTACACCTAGGCGTCGTGCTGGACACCGGCGAATTGGTGACCCGCGAACTGATCGAAAAGATGGCGGATGAGGAAATCGCCCGGCTGGGCGAGCCTGGTGATTTCGCCGACGCGCGGGAAACATTCATGCAGGTGGCGGTCGCCGACGACTTCGCCGAATTCCTCACCTTGCCGGCGTACGAGCACATGCCCTGACCGCGCCGTGACCACCATTGCATCACGCCGCGCAGCAGATCTTCTCGATCTCGCCGCGCAAGTCCGCGCAGCGGTCGGGGACAGCGCTGTCATCGATGACCGTCAGCGCTTGCGGACCTACGAGTGCGACGGGCTGGCGCAATACAAGGTCATCCCGGCGCTGGTCGTGCTGGCTCGATCCAGCGACGATGTGCAGGCCGTCGTGCGATTGTGTGCCCGGCGCGGCGTCCCGTTCGTCGCTCGCGGCTCGGGCACCGGGCTGTCGGGCGGCGCGCTGCCTCACGCCGACGGTGTCCTCATCGTCACCTCGCAACTCCGCAAGATTCTGGCGCTCGACATCGCGAACCAGCGCGCGGTGCTGCAACCGGGTGTCATCAATCTGCACGTCTCGCAGGCCGCTGCCGACGCGGGCTATTACTACGCGCCGGATCCGTCCAGCCAGCAGGTCTGTTCGATCGGCGGGAATCTCGCCGAGAACTCCGGCGGGGCGCACTGCTTGAAGTACGGGTTCACCGTCAATCACGTCACCGGTGCCGAGGTGATCACACCGGACGGTGAGCGCGTGCAGTTCGGCGGCAAAGCACCCGATCCGACGGGGTACGACCTGCTCGGCGTCCTCGTCGGTTCGGAGGGCACGCTCGGCGTCGCCACCGAGATCACCGTGCGCCTCACCCGATCGCCACAGGCCGTGCGGACCTTGCTCGCCGCGTTCGACAACACCGACGAAGCAGGCGCAGCCACGTCGCAGATCATCGGCGCGGGCGTCATACCCGCTGCAATCGAGATGATGGACGCGCTCGCGATCGAGGCAGCCGAAGCCGCTGTGCACTGCAACTATCCAGCCGGCGCGGGCGCGGTGCTCATCGTCGAACTGGACGGACCGGAAGCTGAGGTCGGCGCCCAATTCGACGTTGTCGAGCGCTTCTGCCGTGAGCACGGGGCATTCGAAATCCGCGTTGCGGCCGACGACGTCGAGCGCGCGCTGTTCTGGAAGGGCCGGAAGTCCGCGTTCGCGGCGGTGGGCCGGATCAGCCCCGACTACATCGTCCAGGACGGCGTGGTGCCGCGGACCGCGCTGCCACATGTGCTGCGCCGAATCACCGAATTGGCTGACGACGCCGGCATCCGCGTGGCGAACGTGTTCCATGCGGGTGACGGCAACCTGCACCCCCTCGTGCTTTTCGACGACTCGGTCGACGGTGAGGCAGAGCGCGCCGAAGAGGTGTCCGGTGCGATCCTCGAATTGTGTATCGAGCACGGCGGCTCGATCACGGGGGAGCACGGCGTGGGTTCGGACAAGGCGAAGTTCATGCCGCGCATGTTCACCGAGGACGACCTGGACACGATGCAGATGCTGCGCTGCGCCTTCGATCCTGACGGCATCGCGAATCCTGGCAAGGTGTTCCCGACGCCACGGCTGTGCGGGGAGGTGCCCGGCCGCCATCGTGGTGCGCACCCCCTGGTGCAAGCGGGTCTGGCCGAGGCGTTCTGATGCGGCCCGCCGCACACGCGCTTGATCAGCAGGTCTTGGACGCGCTGCAGGACAGTGTCGACGGCCGGGCGCGTGCCGGCCGCGTTGAGGACGCGGTGTCCGGCGTCGCGGTCGACTGGGTGGCCGAACCGGCCGACACCGAGCAGGTGGCAGCGCTGCTCACCGTCGCCGCCCAGCGCAGCATGAGCGTGGTCGCCCGCGGCAGCGGCACGCGCCTGGGCTGGGGGGCTGCGCCGCGCTCGGCGAACCTGCTGGTGAGTCTCGCAGCGATGAACCAGGTGCTCGAGCACGAGGCGGGCGACCTTGTGGTGCATGCCCAGGCGGGCACTCGCCTCGAGGACCTGCAGTCGACGCTGAGGCCCAGCAATCAGCACCTGGCGCTCGATCCGCCGTCCGCACCCGGCGCCGACAGGCGGGGCACCGTCGGCGGCGTGATCGCGACAGCGGCGTCCGGACCGCTGCGGCTCTCGCACGGCGGTGTCCGTGACCTGCTGATCGGCGTGACGATGGTCCGGGCCGACGGCAGGATCGCGCACGCCGGAGGCAAGGTGGTCAAGAACGTCGCCGGCTACGACCTCGGCAAGCTGCTCACCGGATCCTGGGGCACGCTCGCCGTGATCACCGAGGCCCGGTTCCGGTTGCATCCCATCTCCCCGGTGTCGCGGTGGCTGACTTTCTCGCTCCCCGACGCCGAGCGTGCGAATGCCCTGATCCAGCAGGTGATCCATTCGCAACTCTGTCCGGCGGCGTTGGAGATCGACCGCCCGGAACGCGGGCCGGCGACACTCGCCCTCCAGCTTTCGGGGACGGAGGCGGGCGTCGAGGCGAGGATCGCTCAGGTCGCCGACGTGCGCGCCGAGGTAAGCGCGTCGCCGCCGGTGTGGTCGGCCGAACTGCCGTGGTCGCCGGGCGGGGTAGGCCTGCGTCTGACGCACGAGCTGACCGGTCTGCCGGTGCTGCTCGCCGAATTGGACGAAGCGACCGCGCGGGCCGGTGCGCCACGAGCCTGCGTGCGTGGTGCGGCCGGGGTCGGTCTGTTGCATGCCGGGCTGCGCGGCGATGTCGTGCAGGCGGGCTCCGTCGTGGCTCGGTTGAGAGAGCGTGCCGCGGCGTGGGGCGGTGAGGTGGTGGTGCTCGACGCGCCGGCTGAGGTCCGCGCGTCCGTCGACCTATGGGGGCCGGTGCGCGGGCTGTCGCTGATGCGGCGCGTGAAGGACCAATTCGATCCAGAACACCGGTTGGCGCCCGGCAGATTCGTGGGGGGCATTTGAATGGCCGACCAACCGGTCAACGCGACGAGCGGCACGCACGGCGCCGATGAGCATCAGCGAGTCGCGTCCCCTCTGCTCGGGATCGCAGCGTTCGACGCAAACCACCCACCGGACGCAGCGCTGGTAGGCGACTGCGTGCACTGTGGCTTCTGCCTGCCGTCCTGCCCGACGTACGTGCTGTGGGGTGAGGAGATGGACTCGCCGCGCGGGCGTATCTACCTGATGGGGCAGGGTCTCGAGGGCGAGCCGATGACCGACTCCATGGTCGGCCATTTCGATGCATGCCTCGGATGCATGGCATGTGTGACGGCGTGCCCGTCCGGAGTGCAGTACGACAAGCTGATCGAGGCGACGAGAGCGCAGGTGGAACGGCGCTACGAGCGGCGCTGGCGAGATCGCGCACTGCGCTCGGCAATCTTCGGGTTGTTCCCGTACCCGTCGCGGTTGCGAGCTATGCGCGGTCCGCTGCGGGCTTACCAGGCAAGTGGGTTGTCCAGGCTACTGCGCCGGCGCGCAACGCTGCAGCGCATCTCGCCCACCCTCGCCGCGATGGAGTCTCTCGCACCCAGGCTGACCGGGCGCGAGCAGGTCGCCGAACACACACCTGCGCGCGGGCCGCGACGCGGATCCGTCGGCATGCTGCTCGGTTGCGTGCAGCGCGAGTTCTTCCCGGGCGTCAACGCGGCCACTGCGCGCGTCCTTTCGGCCGAGGGATTCGATGTCTTCGCGCCGAAGACCCAAGGTTGCTGTGGCGCGCTGAGCGTCCACAACGGGCGCGCGGACGAGGCCCGTCGTTTCGCTCGGCGCCTGATCGACGTATTCGCTGACGCGGATGTGGATCGGGTCATCGTCAATGCGGCCGGATGCGGTTCCACGATGAAGGAGTACGCGGACCTTCTTGCCGACGACGCTGCGTACGCCGCGCGGGCACGCGCGTTTGCCGATGGAGCACGTGACGTCTCGCAGTTCCTCGCCGACCAGGGCACGGTCGCACCGCGATATCCACTCGAGCTGAGCGTGGCCTATCACGACGCTTGCCATCTCGGTCACGCACAGGGCGTTCGCGCACAGCCGCGGTCCCTGTTGCGCGAGATCCCTGGTTTGGAGATCCGGGAGATCGCCGAAGGTGAGCTGTGCTGCGGCTCGGCGGGCATCTACAACGTCCTGTTCCCTGAGCCCGCGCGGGAACTCGGCGACCGCAAGGCCGCGAACGTAACGGCGACCGGCGCACAGCTGCTGGTGACCGCCAATCCCGGCTGCTTGATGCAGGTATCGGCCTCGCTGCAACGCGGGGGGCGCTCGATGGGCATGGCGCACACCGTCGAAGTTCTCGACGCCTCGATCCGCGGGCTGCCGGTAGCTCACTTGCTCGAACAATCGCTGAACTGAACGACCGCGGGCACACGAGCCCGGCAACCGCGTGAGGACACGGGAGGCAACGATGTACAAGCAAGTGCTTGACTCCGTCTCGAATTCCCTGGCGTTGACGTCCATCTTCGCGGCACTGCCGCTGGTCACCCTGTTCGTGCTGCTCGGCGTCCTGCGACTGCGGGCGTGGATTGCGGGGCTGGCGGCACTGGTGGTTGCGCTGGTGATCGCTATCACGGTCTACTCAATGCCGGCATCGCAAGCACTGCTCGCGGGCACCGAAGGCGCGTCATTCGCCGTGTTCCCGATCCTGTGGATCGTCATCAACGCGCTCTGGATCTACAACATGACCGTGATCACCGGGCATTTCGACGTGTTGCGCCGTTCCTTCGCCAAGGTGAGCGACGACCACCGAATCCAGGGCGTGATCATCGCTTTCTGCTTCGGCGCGCTGCTTGAGGCGCTCGCGGGTTTCGGGACGCCGGTGGCGATCACCAGCGTCATGTTGATCGCGCTCGGCTACCGCCCGATCAAGGCCGCTAGCGTCGCACTCGTCGCCAACACGGCGCCGGTGGCGTTCGGCGCGCTGGCGGTTCCGATAACCACGCTCGGCACGATCACCGGCATCTCCCAGGACACCCTCGGTGCCATGGTCGGCCGGCAGACCCCACTGCTCGGGGTGTTCGTCCCGGTGGCGTTGGTCTACATCATCGACGGCCGTCGGGGTGTGCGGCAGACCCTGCCGGCGATGGCGGTGTGTGGGCTCTCCTTCGCCATCACGCAGTACGCGGTGTCGAACTTCGTGAGTATCCCGCTGACCGACATCCTCGCCTCGTTGGTGAGCGCAGGCGCGACGGTGCTGTTCGTGCGTGTCTGGCACCCGGTCGAGATCTACACCGAGCAGCGCGAGTCCGTCGCCGCAGGCGGCGCCGGTCGCGACCCAGGATCCGGCGGGGCGGCGCTGTTCAGCGGGATAGGCGACGAGACGCCTGAGTTGCCGGACACCCCCCGCGAGATAACGCGCGCTTACGCCCCCTACGTCATTATCATCGCCGTCTTCGCGCTCGCTCAGATACCAGCGATCAAAGACTTGCTCGCCAAGCCCACGAAGGTCTTCCAGTGGCCGGGCTTGCACATCGTCGGTGCGAGCGGCAAACCCTCGACGCTACCGACATTCACGCTGAACTGGTTGGCTGCCGCGGGCACACTGCTGATCGTGGCGGGGCTCCTGACGATTCCGGTTCTCGGGATCCGAGCGAATGCTGCACTGCGCGCCTACCTCGCTACGTACCGGCAGCTCGCAGCAGCGATCGTCACCGTGATGGCCGTACTCGCCCTGGCCTATGTGATGAATGGCAGCGGTCAGACCGCGACCCTGGGCGCCTGGATGGCGGGCGTCGGCGGGGCGTTCGCGCTCTTCTCGCCGCTCCTTGGCTGGCTCGGCGTCGCCGTCACCGGCTCCGACACGTCGTCCAACTCGCTGTTCGGTGCCCTGCAGGTCGCTGCGGCGCACAAGGCAGGGCTCAGCCCGACACTGCTGGCCGCGGCAAATTCCTCCGGTGGCGTCCTTGGCAAGATGATCAGTCCGCAGAACCTGGCGATCGCGGCAGCGGCGACCGGCCTTTCCGGACGCGAGGGCGAAATCTTGCGCAAGGTGGTGGGCTGGAGCCTGCTGTTCGCGGTCCTCATGTGCGTGCTCGTGTACCTGCAGTCGACGTCGGTGCTGTCTTGGATGGTGCCCTGAGCTGTCCGTGCGCGGCCCGGCCCGGCCCCAGGGCCCGGGCCCTCCGCCCCGAGCCCCGTCCCGGCAAGCGATGAGACCTTGGACCCTGCCGAGTTGCCGACCACGCGCGCAGGCTTAGCGCAGCAACCGGACTGCCGTGATCAGGCGCACGGCGGCCGTCGGAGTGCTCGGCAGCACGCTAAATCGCTACCTCCTACTCGGCAGAATGGGCGCGGATCGATGCACACGACGGTGGCGGAAGCGAGCATTCGGCCAGTGCTGCGTCGTGCAGCAGTCCGCGCCACGCTGGCGGCGTCGGTGCACGATACCCAGCCGTGGCGTTTCGAACTGCGTGGCCGCCACCTGGAGATCCATGCCGACCCTTCGCGCCAGCTACGAACCCTCGACCCGGTGCGTCGGCAACTTACCGTCAGTTGCGGATGCGCGTTGTTCAACGCGCGCGTGGCTGTTGCGGCCGGTGGGTGGCAGCCGGTTGTGCAACTTCTTCCTGTGCCGGCGAAGCCGACGTTGCTTGCCCGCATCGGCGCCACGCGGCGGCTGGACCGGCTGGCTGATTCGATTGCCGCTTTCGACGATGTCGTCGAACTTCGCCAGACGAACCTCCAGCCATTCAGCGCAGGCGACGTCCCGTCCTGGCTGGTCGACTCTCTTGAGTCCGCCGCTGCCGTTGAGGGTGCGCACCTGCATGTAGTCCGGTCCGAGCATCAGCGGATCGCGCTCGCTCGCCTCGCCCAGCATGCGGCCGACGTGCGCACGGGTGATCCGGCGCAGCGTGCGGAACTGCGGGCATGGACCTCCGGTGAAACTCGACGTGTTCATCGGCTGTTCGAAAACTCCGTCTCGAAGATCGCTGGGATCGCGTGCGACACGTCGACACTCGCAACTCGCCCCGGCGGACGGCCGTGCCTACTGGTGCTCTGGACGGACCAGGACAGGGCGTCGGATTGGCTACGGGCCGGTGAGGCGCTGGAACGGGTGCTGCTGGAGGTCACGCGCAATGGTTTGGCGGCCAACCTGCTGACGCAGCTTGTCGAAGCGCGCTCGAGGCAAACTGGATCGCCTGGATCGCCTCTCTCGCTCGGCGTGCCCGGCTTCCCGCAAGCGCTGCTTCGTGTCGGGCGGGCACCCTTGTCCCCGGCAGCACGGCGAAGGCGACTCGTCGACGTTCTCTTCGAGCAGCCCTAAGGCGGCGATTGGTCTCAGGCAGCGAAAGGGTACCGGGCTCGTGAGCAAATTCACCATGCCCGGAAATAGCGTCCCGAGGGCCAGCGGGCGAGTAAGCTCAGAATTGACTGAGAGATCCAGTCGGTCCGGAAGTGTCAGCCGTCCGCCGCTGGCTTGGGCACCAGCCCGCCCCGGAGAAACTCGCGATGTGCGATTTTCCGGGATGACCGTTGAATCCAGCACCGCTACATGGTTCCGCCCAAGGCAGCGCTACCCCTGACGGCGCTACCCCAGATCACGCTGCCTCTGAGTGCCCCGCCCCGGATGGCATGACTCGCGTGTGCGCTTTTACCCTGGCAACCGCGCTGGCCTGGGTCGGTCACGATTGCACCGGCGGATGCCCGGACCCCGCGCGCCTGTTGCGCGCTGACGTGTGGTTCATCCGGCGTCCACGCACCAGGCACGTGCGGGCCACGACCCTCGTCGTCGTCGACTTTTTCGAGGGGTTGTCGCACACAACGCCGCTGCCTGACCATGCGATGCTCCGCCAGGTCAATCACTGCACCCGCCCTGACAATGTCGTCGTCCGCCAACGAGTGGGTGGCTCTGGGCGGCTCGCGCTCGTCGCGATGCCTGATTCACAGTCCTGAGCCTCACCCGGGCGCGGTGCAAGCGGGTGTCGCGGGACTTTCGGCACTGATGGCTGGCGCGCGGCAAGCATTAGGTAGAAGCAGGAGCCGCACGCGCGCCGCTCGGCGCCGGCGTGGAGACTCCGCTGCGGCCCTGGAGGCCGACCGCCCGCAAGGGCCTGGAGATTGTCATGAAGTATTCCGCACCCGGTACACCCGCAAGCATCGTCGAGGTCGCCCCACGCTACGAGAACTTCATCGGTGGCAAGTGGCTGGCGCCGACACAAGGCAAGTACCGCGTCGACTTGAGCCCGGCCACCGCCAAGCCCATCACCGAGGTCGCAGACTCCACGCCCGAGGACGTCGAACTCGCACTCGACGCCGCGCACGCAGCCAAAGACGGCTGGGGCGAAGCGTCAGCCACCCAGCGGGCAGAGGTCCTCAACGCCATCGCCGACGTGATCGAGAAAAACAAGGAATCGCTTGCAGTCGCAGAGAGCTGGGAGAACGGCAAACCGGTTCGCGAGACGCTCGCCGCTGACATTCCGCTGATGGTTGACCACTTCCGGTACTTCGCCGCCGCGGCCCGTGCGGAAGAGGGTCGCTCGACCGAGATCGAGAAGGATCTCATCGCCTACCACTTCCGCGAGCCACTGGGCGTCGTGGGCCAGATCATCCCGTTCAACTTCCCGCTGCTGATGGCTGCCTGGAAGCTGGCGCCCGCACTTGCCGCGGGCAACTGCTCGGTGCTCAAGCCGGCATCACCGACGCCATGGTCGGTGCTGAAGCTGATGGAGACTATCGAGGACGTTCTCCCGCCAGGAGTTATCAACGTCGTGACCGGCCCCGGTGCAGAGATCGGTAAGGCGCTCGCCGCCAACACCCGCATCGCGAAGGTATCCTTCACCGGCGAAACCGTGACCGGTCGGCTGATCATGCAGTATGCGGCGCAGAACCTCATTCCCTCCACTGTCGAACTCGGCGGAAAGTCGCCGAACATCTTCTTCAGCGACGTCATGGCTCACGACGACGAATTCTTCGACAAGGCCATCGAAGGTCTGGTGCTCTTCGCGTTCAACAAGGGCGAGGTGTGCACTGCACCGTCGCGTGCATTAATTCAGGCCGACATCTACGAGGAGTTCATGGCCCGGTGCCTGGCTCGAATCGCAGCGATTCGGCAGGGTAATCCGTTGGACACCGACACCCAGATGGGACCGCAGGTTTCCAAGCAGCAGATCGAAAAGATCTCCTCCTACGTCGACATCGGACGCAACGAAGGTGCGGAAGTTCTCATCGGCGGCAGCCGAGCGAAGATGGAAGGCGAATTCGCCGACGGTTACTACTTCCAGCCCACCGTCCTCAAGGGCGAGAACAAGATGCGGGTGTTCCAGGAGGAAATCTTCGGACCCGTGCTGGCAGTCACCACCTTCGCCGACGACGAGGAAGCGCTGGCGATCGCCAACGACACTCTGTACGGCCTCGGCGCCGGGGTGTGGACCCGCGACGGCACGCGCGCGTACAAGATGGGCCGCAAGATCAAGGCTGGCCGCGTCTGGACGAATTGCTACCACCAGTATCCGGCAGGCGCTGCATTCGGCGGCTACAAGATCTCCGGCATCGGACGGGAGAACCACCGCATGATGCTCGATCATTACAGCCAGACCAAGAACCTGCTCGTCAGCTACAGCACGAAGCCGCTCGGCCTGTTCTGATCAGTTGATGTCCGAGCAACGTATCACCGCCACCCCGGCGGCACGTCAGGCGATCGCCCGGCTGCGTGCCGAGCGGGGCAGCGGTGTGATGTTCGTCCAGTCGGGCGGCTGCTGCGCAGGCAGCACCCCGATGTGTTACGCCGAAGGCGAGTTCGTCATCGGTGACATCGACGTGCTGCTCGGGTCGATCGACAGTAGTCCTTTCTACATCGACCGCCGCCTCGACGAGGCTTGGCACCAGGAGCAATTCGTCCTCGACGTCGCCGATGGCGAACCTGAGGACTTCTCCCTTGCGGCGGGGGACAACCTGCATTTCGTCACGCGGCAACCACCGTGTGCGGTGCCAGCGGACTGATCCCGCCTATGGCACATCTCTCGCTACGAATGATGATCGAAAGGTTCGCACAATGAAGGCTGCAGTAGTAACTGCGTTCCATGCTCCCCTGGAAATTCAAGATCTCCCGATCCCGGAGCCGGGACCGGGCGAGGTTCTCGTCCGCATCGAATACAGCGGGCTGTGCCACACCGACATCCATGCAGCAGACGGGGACTGGCCGGTGCGACCGACCCCGCCGTTCATCCCGGGGCACGAAGGTGTCGGCCCGATCGAGAAACTAGGTGAGGGTGTGACGACCCGCGCCGTCGGCGACCGCGTTGCCATCGCCTGGCTCGGATCTGCCTGTGGGCAATGCCGTCACTGCATCGGTGGGTGGGAAACACTGTGCGAGAAGCAGGAGAACGCCGGCTATTCCGTCAACGGCACCTTTGCCGAATACGCCCTGGCACCGGCCAACTTCGCCACCCTCGTTCCCGACGCGGTGTCATCGCGCGACGCTGCGCCGCTTACGTGTGCCGGCGTGACGACCTACAAAGCAATCAAGGTTGCCCGTGTTGCACCGGCAGAAACGGTCGCGATCTTCGGTATCGGTGGTCTCGGGCACCTCGCACTGCAGTACGCGAAGATCGCAGGAGGCTTCGTCATTGCGGTCGACCTCGAAGACCACAAGCTGGCGATGGCCACTGATCTCGGTGCCGATCACATCGTCAACGCCCGCACCGTCGATCCGGTCGAGGCAATTCAGGCGCTCGGCGGTGCCGACGTCGCCGTGGCGCTCGCCGCATCGCCCGCCTCGTTCGACCAGGCCTACCGGTCGTTGCGTCGTGGCGGCCGCTTGGTCTGCGTCGCGCTGCCCGGCGACGACGCAAGTTTCAGCGTGCCCATCTTCGATACCGTGATCAATGCCAAGACGATCATAGGGTCGATCGTCGGCACCCGCAACGACCTGGCCGATGTGTTCAAGCTGCATGCTGCCGGTCGCACCAAGATCATCGCAGTCGATCACAAGTTGGACGAGGTAAACCAGTCGATCAAGGACGTGCTGTCCGGCAGCGTGCCGGCCCGTGTCGTCTTCCAGTTCTAGGTGTGTCTGACCCCGAGAGACCAGGTGAGCAGTAATGGCGGTGCACGCTAACGTCGGAGATTGGTTGATCGTCAAGAGTCGCGCGTCCGGGCATTCCGAGCGCCGTGCTGTGATCCTCGGCGTCGGCACTGACGGACTGGCACCGTTCACGGTGAAGTGGGTCGATGACGGCCGGCAGGCGCTGATGTTTCCCGGGCCAGACGCGCACATCGTCACCCCCGCTCAGGTGACTGCCCGAAACGACGCGGAAGCCAAGCGAATAGCGGCTGTCCAGGCGGAGATCACAACCGACCAGCCGGGCGGCCCAGCGACAGGGTGACCCGGCACCTGCATGGTCGAGAATCCGATGCGAGCGAGGACCTGAAGGTCCGTGGCGAAGCCCTTGCGGAAAAGGTGAAAACTCTGCTGCACGAAGGCAACGTCCGTCGCATCACAGTGAAGAACGACCAAGGGGATACCGTATTTGAGGTTCCCGTCAACGCGGGCGTAGTCGCCGTCGTTGTGGCGCCCGTTCTCACCGCTGTCGCCGCGATCGCGGCCTTGGCAGGGGACTGGCGGATCAACGTGCACCGGGAGGGTGACAGTACGCCCGTTAGCTGAGTTGCGGGTTCACCCCGGCCTCAGGTGCGAGCACGGCCGCCGACTGCAAGAGCGTTTGCAGCTCGGCGGCGAAGCGCGTCGCCGGCGCCCCGTCGACGACATTGTGGTCGACGGTGATCGTCAGGTCGACGACGTCTCGGATGCAGATGCGATCGTCCACGACTCGAGGACGTTTGCTCGATCCGCCGACCACGACCAATAGCGATGCCAGGGTCGGCGGGGCGACCGCGAATCCGCCGCCCGCACCGAACATGCCGACGGCGCTGACTTGTACCGTGCCGGTGGCTAGACGCAGACGACGGGATCGGCTCAGCACTGCATACATCACCCGGTACAGGCCAGGTATCCGGCCGAGGGTAGGCCCGACCGTACCGAGCAGACGTCCGCTCGTGGTGGTGGCCGGATCGTGTCGGACCGCACGCAGCTCGGCACTGATCTCGGCCACCGTCCGGAGGTCGGCGTCGCGAACAACATGCACCAACCCGAACGGTCCCTGCGGGGTAGGCACCTCGATCAGGGTCTGCACGTCGACGTGGCGATGCTCGATCAGCCGGCCGCGCCAGTCACGATAGGCGTGCACCCGCGGATGAGCCGCAGCCGCTCGTCCCAGGGACGCGACGATGAACGCGGTGAGTGACAGTGCTGGATCATTGCGCGCGAGCAGGCTCCGCGCGAGCGTGATGTCGACGTCGACAAGGCCGTGCATCGGCTGGATTCGACGGCCGGCTCGCACTGCCGCGGTCACCAGCCGGCGTTCGGACGGGAACGGGCGCACTGTGACGGCGCGCTCGCGGACGCGCGGTGCGGCCGACCGGTCGATCATGCGGACGGGTTGAGGCTGCTTCCTACGAAGCGGGTGAGGTCGACGAGGCGAGCGGTGTAACCCCACTCGTTGTCGTACCAACCGAAAACCTTCGCCATCCGGCCGGCGGCCTGGGTGAGGGCAGAGTCGAATACGCAGGAAGCCGGGTCGCCGATGATGTCGGTAGACACCACTGGATCGGTTGTGTAGCGCAATCTGCCGACGAGCGGGCCTTCCGCGCCGGCGCTCTCAAACGCCGCGTTGATCTCGTCCGCAGTGACGTCCTGCTCGAGCAGCACGGCAAGATCGACGAGCGAGCCGTCGATAACCGGCACCCGCAATGCGACCCCGTCAAGCCTGCCCACGAGCTCCGGAATCACTTCGCCGACGGCGCGGGCGGCACCGGTGGTGGTGGGGATGATGTTGACCGCCGCCGCCCGGGCACGCCGAGGATCCTTGTGCGGTCCGTCGAGCAAATTCTGGTCGTTGGTGTAGGCGTGGACCGTGGTCATGAAACCGTGATCAATTCCGAACGCGTCGCGCAGCACCTTAACCATCGGTCCGACGCAGTTCGTGGTGCACGAAGCGTTGGAGATCACATGGTGTGCGGCGGGGTCGTAGGCCGCATCGTTGACGCCCATCACGATCGTGACATCGACCGCCTTACCGGGCGCGGAGATGAGCACCTTCGCGGCACCGGCAGTCAGATGTTTAGCCGCTTCGTCGCGGGTACGGAATTTTCCGGTCGACTCAATGGCGATGTCCACGCCGAGGTCTCGCCAAGGCAACTCGGCCGGGTCGCGTATCGCGCTGATCGCGATCTTGTGCCCGTCGACGACCAGCGCCTCGTCGTGCTGCTCGACGTCGAGGCCCAGGGGACCGAAAGTGCTGTCGTTGCGCAACAGGCGGCCGAGTGTCGCGGCGTCGGTGATGTCGTTGACGGCAACGACTGCGACGTCGTCGCTCGCGATGACCGACCGTAGGTAGTCGCGGCCGATGCGGCCGAATCCATTGATGCCGATACGCAACGTCATGCGTCTCTCCAGAGTCGTGTTGAGCCAAAGGACCGGGGGATGACCAGCCAACGCCAAGCCTCGTCCCGCATCGCGGAGCCGGTCAGGGACGAACGTCCTGCCTGGTCAACTTTCTTCGCTTGCGCAGCTGCAATGGGGGGCGAACGGAGGCGGCACGCGTAGGCCCTCGGACCCTATCCGCGCAGCGTCGCCGCCCGGAATGGTGGAGATGTACCGCCCGGTTCGGTAATCGAGCAGCGGGCCTGATGCGGCGGGAGCTAGCCGAGATGAACGTCACGACACTGGCAGAGGTGATCCAGCGCGCCGCGCGGGGCGCGAGCTTGGCCCCTTCAGTGCACAACACCCAACCCTGGCGCCTCGCAATCGCCGATCGCACTCTCGAGCTCCACGCCGACCCTGCTCGCCAGCTTCACGTGCTCGACCCGACGGGACGCCAGCTGATGATTAGCTGCGGAGCCGCGCTGTTCAATGCCCGTGCGGTACTCGCCGCAGAAGGCTACGACGCGATCGTGCTGCGCCAGCCAGACCCGGAGCAGCCTGACCTCGTCGCCCGAATCGTGGTGCCGGATGACCGTGGCGAATGGCTGCCGATCTCCAAGCTGGCGGCGATGATCGAGCTTCGGCACACCAACCGTCGCAATTTCGATGCTGACGAGCCGGTTCCGGCCGACACGGTTTCCACCCTGCGGCAGGCTGCGGCCGCTGAAGACGCGGAACTGTATGTCGTGTCCGGTCCTGAACAGGGAGCTGTCGTCGCCGCCTTGAGCCAGCAAGCCGATGCGCTGCAGCATGCCAACGCGGCTTATCGCGCCGAGTTGCGGGCGTGGACGTCCGACGATCCTCGGCGCCGCGACGGCGTACTCGCCATGTCGACGCCGTACCGGAGCGAGGCGAGCGATGCCGAGGTCGCGGTCCACGGCGTTGATGACGTACCCGTCCGGGACTTCGACACGACGGCGATGGGTTGGCTCCCGACCGACACACGGTCCACGACGGATCAGTGCCTCTTGTTGCTCGGCACGACGTCTGACAATCCTGCCTCATGGATACGCGCGGGGGAGGCGCTGGAACGAGTCTGGCTGGCAGCCACAGCGGCAGATTGCGTCGCCAGTCCCCTCACCCAGGTTGTCGAAATCGCGGCAACCAGGCTTCGACTGCGGGCCGATCTCGGTCTGCAGATGTACCCGCACATCCTGCTCAGGGTCGGCCGAGCGCCGCGCACCTTCCCTGCGCAACGGCGTGACCTGGAAGACCTGCTCATCGAATCCGAGGAGACCTCATGACGCGTACCGAGAGCGCGCCCTTCACCACCGTGACCGCCTTGCCCGGCGCGAGCCCGATCAAATACGTGTACGACTTCGCAGAAGGCAATCGCGATCTCGCCGATTTGCTCGGCGGTAAGGGTGCGGGACTTGCGGAGATGAGCGGTCTCGGGTTTCCGGTGCCGCCGGGGTTCACCATCACCACCGAGGCTTGCCGGTACTACCTGCGACACGGTGCCGATCCTGATGAGCTGGCAGGCGAGATTGCGGCGCACCTGAATCGGCTGGAAACGCACATGGGACGCGGGCTCGGGCAGAGCGACGACCCACTTCTGCTGTCCGTAAGGTCAGGCGCCCGGTATTCCATGCCCGGGATGATGGAGACGGTGCTGGACATCGGCATCACCGACCGATCCGTACAGGGTCTTGCTGCCCAAGTGGGTAGCGAGGAATTCGCATTCGATTCCTACCGCCGGTTGCTCCAGATGTTCGGACGCACGGTGTTGGGAATCAACGAACGGCTTTTCGCGGACGTCCTGGACGCAGCCCATGCGCGGTCGGGAGCCAATCTGAGCGGGGCCGATTTGCGCGAGGTCGTGCTGGCCTTCAAGCAAATCGTGCTCGACGAGACTGGTCGTGAGTTCCCCCAGGAACCGCGGGAGCAACTTCAGATGGCGATTCGGGCCGTCTTTGAATCGTGGCACACCGAGCGAGCCACGCTCTACCGTCGCCGCGAGGGAATTTCCGACGACCTCGGCACAGCCGTGAATGTCATGGCTATGGTGTTCGGCAACGCGGGCGCGGGCTCTGGCACGGGGGTGGCCTTCACCCGCAATCCCGCGTCGGGGCAGACCGGTCTCTACGGCGACTATCTACCTGACGCACAGGGCGAAGACGTCGTGTCCGGTACACGCAACGCCCTGCCGATTTCCGAACTGAAGGTGCTCGACCCGAGCGTCTACGACCAACTTCTGCACTATACGGACGTGCTCGAACACCACTACCGCGATCTGTGTGACATCGAGTTCACCGTCGAACGCGGCAAACTATGGATGCTGCAGACCCGTGTCGGAAAGCGAACACCTGCCGCCGCATTCCGGATCGCCTGTCAGTTGGTGGACGAACAGGTCATCGACCTCGACGAGGCGTTACGGCGGGTCAGCGGCCACGACCTCGCGCATCTCATGTTCCCGCAGTTCAAGCCAGGCCCTGGCAGTGTCCGGCTCACCACTGGCGTCAACGCCTCCCCAGGCGCAGCTGTCGGCACCGTCGTGTTCGACTCGGCGACCGCGGTACGCCGCGCAGCCGCAGGCGAGGATGTGATCCTGGTTCGCCGCGAGACCACGCCGGACGACTTATCCGGGATCGTCGCCGCGGTAGGGATCCTGACGACACGGGGCGGTAAGACGGCGCATGCAGCCGTTGTCGCGCGGGGTATGGGAAAGCCATGCGTCTGCGGGGCAGAGGAATTGATCGTCGAGGAGAATCCGTCGCGACTGCGTGCGGGGGAGACCCTGATCGAAGAGGGCCAAGAGATCTCGATCGACGGCACTACCGGTGCCGTGTACCTCGGCCGGGTCGCGGTCGAGCCGCCACCCGTGGTGGACTATTTCGAGGGTCGTCTCGATCCTGCGGCGACCGATGTTGACGACGTCGTTCTATCGGTGCACCGGCTCGTCGTGCACGCGGATTCGCGCCGGCGGCTCGGCGTCCGCGCCAACGCCGACACCGGCCCGGACGCGGCGCGAGCCCGCCGCTACGGCGCCGAAGGCGTGGGGTTATGCCGTACGGAGCACATGTTCCTGGGCGAGCGACGAACCTTTGTCGAGCGGCTCGTCCTGGCGAACAGTAAGGCCGAGCAGAACAGCGTTCTCGCCGAACTCCTCCCGCTCCAGCGGGCGGACTTCGTCGATATCTTCACGGCAATGGACGAAGCAACGGTCACCGTCCGGCTGCTCGATCCGCCGCTGCATGAATTCCTGCCCGACCGCACGACGCTGGCGGTTCGGGTGGCGCTGGCCCGCGCCGCCGGCGAGGTCGACGAGTACGACGTCCAATTACTGGCTGCGCTCGATCGGCTCCGCGAGGTCAATCCGATGCTAGGCCTGCGCGGGGTCCGGCTCGGCTTCGCGATTCCAGGACTGTTCGCGATGCAGACGCGCGCCGTCGCTGAAGCCGCTCTCGAGGTTCGGCGGCTGGGTATGCACGTCCGCGCGGAAATCATGGTTCCGCTGGTCGCCACCGTTGCCGAGTTGGAAATCACCCGCCGTGAGCTTGTCGGTGTGATCGCAGAGGTTGCCGCGGCGGCGGGCGAGCGTCTCGAGCTTCCGATCGGGACGATGATCGAGCTTCCCCGCGCCGCACTCACGGCGCACGAGATCGCGAACTCCGCTGACTTCTTCTCGCTCGGGACCAACGACCTCACCCAGACCACCTGGGGATTCAGCCGCGACGACGTCGAATCGGCCTTCTTCCCGGAGTACCTGAGGGCCGGCGTGCTGGACAGCTCTCCGTTCGAGACCCTGGACCGTGTCGGCGTAGGTCGGCTGATCCGAATTGCCGTGGACGAGGGAAAGCAAGAGCACCCGCTCTTGCAGATCGGAGTGTGCGGCGAGCACGGCGGGGATCCCGACTCGATCCATTTCTTCCACGACGTCGGAATCGACTACGTGTCGTGCTCGCCGTTCCGAATCCCGGTCGCCCGTCTCGAGGCGGGCCGGGCAGCACTCAGCACAGCGAGCGCGAGCGACAGCCGCTAAACCGCTGCTCGCGGCATCCAGCCCGTGCTGCCGGCGCGATGTCGTCAGGCGCTCTGCCGGCGCAATGTCACGGCTGCCGAGCCCAGAGCCAGCGCAGCGCTGCCGGCGAGCACCAACGCGCCGCGCAGGTACGTCGCGTCCAGCGTGGCCGAACCAGCCACCCGCTGCAGTGACTCGACCGCGTAGGACAGCGGCATCGCGTCGGAGAACCAGCGCAGCACGTCGGCCATGTCCCCGCGCGGCTGAAAAAGCCCGCACACGAGCAGTTGAGGCAGCACGACGATCGGCATGAATTGCACCGCCTGGAACTCCGTGCGAGCGAACGCGCTCGCGAACAGCCCGAGGGCAACGCCGAGCAGGGCGTCGAGCAGGGCGATGAGCACGAGCGCCCAGACGCTTCCGGCGATGTCGAGTCCGAGCCAGAGCGACACCGTGACAGCCAGCGCCACCTGCGCGAGGGCGACCAGTGAGAATGCGATGGCATAGCCGACCAGCAGATCGAGCTTGGCCATCGGCGTAGTGAGCAGGCGCTCCAACGTGCCCGACGATCGCTCCCGCAGGGTCGTTATCGAAGTGACCAGGAACATCAGCAGGAACGGGAAAAAGCCGAGCAACGCGGGCGCGATCTGGCTGAAGACCGGCGCCGAGTCGAACACGTAGCGCAGCATCACCATGAGCACGGAAGGAACGAGCACCATCAGCGCAATCGTGCGTGGGTCATGCCGCAGTTGGGTCAGCACGCGCTGCGCAGTGGCGAGGGTCATCGTCGCGCTCATCCTGTTGGCTTTCCCGAGATGAGCCGCAGGAAGGCGGCATCCATGCGGTCGGTGCCGGTGCGTTGCATCAGGGCGCCCGGCGTGTCCTGGGTCAGCACTCGCCCGTCGCGCATAAGCAGCAGTTCGTCACACCGTTCCGCCTCGTCCATGACGTGGCTTGACACCAGCAACGTCATCCCGGCCGAGGCGAGCCTGGCGAAGAGGGACCAGAGGTCCTCGCGCAGGACGGGATCGAGACCGACGGTGGGCTCGTCCAGGACAAGTAGGCGCGGCGACCCGAGCAGCGCGATCGCCAGGCTCACCCGGGAGCGTTGCCCACCAGAGAGCCGCCCGGTCAACCTGTCGGCAAACGCGCGCAGGTCCACCTGATCGATCACCCGGTTGACGTCGCCGTCAGGTGCGCGCACGGCGCTGGCGAAGTAGCGGATGTTCTGCAGCACTGTGAGGTCGTCGTACACCGAAGCCTGTTGGGAGGCGTAGCCGATCGCGCTGCGCAACGACGGGTCGCCGGCCGCACGACCGAGCACGGTCATCGTTCCTGAGGTGATGCGCTGCGTACCGACGATGGCGCGCATCAGGGTCGTCTTGCCGCAACCGCTGGGGCCGAGAACGCCCGTGATTGCGGCGTGGTGAACGTGGACGTCGATGCCGTCCAATACCGTCGTGCCGCCGCGCGCGATCGTGAGCGCCGAGCTGATCAGCGCTGAATTAATCATGTGGTTAAATCTAGGCAACGAGCGCTGGATGTCAAGCACCAGAGGGAGGTGACGGTCAGTGGCGCGAGCCGGTCGTCGTCCTGGTCCGACTACGACGCCAGAGCAGATCCTGGACGCGGCTCGGACTCTGTTTGCCGAGCGCGGTTACCACGCCACGACGATGCGCGCAGTGGCCGGGCAAGCCGGGGTCAACCCCGCACTGGTGCACCATTACTTCGGTACGAAAGAGGATCTATTTGTTGCTGCGCTGCGATTGCCGTTGAATCCCGCTGAGGTGGTCGTCCGGCTACTAGGCGCCGGTCCGCGGGCGGAATTCGCACAACGCTTCGTCCGATTCTTCATCGCGGCCTGGCGCGACCCGATTACCGGGCCGCGGCTACGTGCCGTGATCCGTGGCGCGGTCGGCACCGAGGAGGGGGCTGCCCGGGTCCGCGAACTCGTGCAGGACGTGCTGCTGGCCAAGGTGGCCGGCGCACTCGGCGTGTCCGAACTACGGGTCGCGACTGCCGTCACCCATCTGCTCGGGCTGATGATCGGTTCGACGATCATCAACATGGAACCGATTGCGTCCGCGAGCGAGGACGATCTGGTGGAGCTGGTCACGCCCGCAATCGCCCACTACCTGAATCCGTGATGACGATTCACTTGGCTGGTCAGGATAGCGGAGAGTGCGGGTACTCCGGCGCGCGATGCTGGAACGACAGGATGGCGGGATTCTGGATGACCCCGTCGCGAATCTCGATTGCGCGACGAATGGTGGGATCACCGTCCCAGAGGGCACTTCCGCCCAAGACAATTCGCAGGAAAGGCAGCAGCGCCTCGCTGTTCTCCCAGGTTGCGGAATTCCACAGATAGGACGGACTGTGGTCGACGGCGTAATAGAGCACGTTGTCGCCGACCACGAACGCTGGGTTCTCGAAGCTGGTTGGCCGCGCCCAGCTGAAGCCCATTCCTTCGTCACACGAGACATCGACGATGAGCGTGCCAGGTGCCAGCTTCGCAAGGTCGTCCTCGGTCATAAATATCATCGGGGCGTCGGTGTTCTGCAGGACACAGTTGACGATGATGTCGTGCGTGGCGAGGAAGCCGGCAAGGGGCACGGATCCGTGCTCTGTCACCGCGTGACTTATCCGTCCTCCAGCGTCACCGTGCTCAAATTGGACGATCCTGGCCGAGTGGATCGGCGCAGCCACGGCCGCGATCTCACGGTGGGTGAGGATGTCGACATCGTGCACCCCAAGTGCGTTGAGTGCGGTCACCGCGCCTCGAGCGGTAGCACCGAATCCGATGACCACGGCGTTCAGCCGACGCCCGTACGCTCCCGTCGATCCGGTGAGCTGCAGGCCGTGCAATACGGAGCAGTAGCCGGCAAGTTCGTTGTTCTTGTGGAACACGTGGAGGCTGAACGAGCCGTCCTCGTTCCAGTGGTTCATCGCCTCGAATGCGATCAACGTGAGCTTGCGGTCGATAGCGAGTTGCGTCAACTCACTGTCCTGGACGCAATGCGGCCATCCCCACAGCACCTGTCCGACGCGCATTTCGGCGACATCGGCCAGCAACGGCTTGGGTTGCAAGACGATGTCGCATTCCGCGAGGAGTTGTTCGCGTGTTCTCAACCCCGCGACCGAGTCCTTCAGTTGGTCGTCGGACATGCCGAAATGTTCGCCGTAGCCGCGTTCCAGGTAAATACGGTCGCGAAGTATTTCAGGAATGCGGGCGAGGTGTTGGGGATGCAGCGGTAGCCGGCGCTCATTCTCCTTGGAGGATTGGGCAATGACGCCGAGGCTCAACTGATTCACGTCGTTCCTCCGGGCTGCGGCATCGCGTGCTCGTCCAGGTGCTGCACCACGACCGAGGTCCAAGGACGATATTGCATCGTCAGCATACGCTGCGCCCGAGCGGAAAACGCGGCTGCCCCTTGCGTTATAGGTACATCGTGATATATCGTTACTGTCACGCCAGCAAGTGGCTGGTGGACAAGGAGATTTGACATGACGCACGACTTCGAGAGCCGGACCCGGTTCCGGTTACGCAACGAAACACCTGGCGAGGACGGTCGCGGCCGGCGCCGGCATCACCCCGACGGAGCCGGTCCGCACGGCGGGCGCCGGACCGGCGCTCGCCCCGAGCGCGGCGAGCGCCGTGGGCGGGGCCGAGCGCAGCGAGGCGACATTCGCACCGCGTCGCTGCTACTACTCGCCGAGGAACCGATGCACGGCTACCAGCTGATGCAGGCGATCGCCGAGCGCACGCAGGGCGCGTGGCGTCCGAGCCCCGGAGCCATCTACCCGACGATCGCGCAGCTCGAGGACGAAGGCCTGGTCACGGTTACGCCCAACTTGGGACGCAAGCTGGTCGCCCTTAGTGACGCCGGACGCGCCTACTTGAATGAGCACCGGGCCACGATGGCCGACCCGTTCACGGCCATAACCAAACAGGGCGGCGGCAGCAACGACCTGCGCGGCAGCGTCGAGCAGGTCCACATTGCGGCGCGCGCCGTCGGGACGGGCGGCACGAGCGAGCAGATTGCCGCAGCACAAGAGGTCCTGGCACAGGCGCGACGCGCGCTGTATCTGATCCTCGCGCAGGACGGGCAGCCAAGCGATCCGGCTGCGCCGACGACACCGAGCAACTGACCCGCGCCGCCACGCCATCCGTTCCCCTCGTCTAACCGCAAGAGCACCCCGTGATCTTGGCGTAGCCACTTGTCGGATCTGCACCGCTACCGTCGCCGTGGGGTGCAACCGAATCGTCGGCAAGTTCGTCGGCGGATGTGTGCCCGGTCGGCCCTCAGGCGGTCGCGATGCCGGCGATCTGAGAATTGATCGGCAGGAACGGTGACCGGATCCGGTAGGTCTCGATGTCGACGTCGGTGAAGCCTGCATTCTCGATTGCCGCGGCGAGGTCTCGCTCGCACGAGCAACCTTCGAAGCACCATGCCCACGGCCGTCGCACGATGCGCTGGACGGCACGCAGTGAGCGACTGTCCGAGGCCGACACGTGTTCGGTGAACGCGTACCGGCCGCCGGGCCGCAGGATGCGCCGGACCTCGGCGAGCACTTGGACGGGGTCGGAGACGGTGCACAGAACCATGCTGCTCAGCACGAAGTCGACCGACGCGTCCGGCAGATCGATGCGCTCGCCGACGACGGCACGCACCTCGAGCCGCACACCGCGTCGCTGGGCGGCGCTCCGCAGCCGTGCGTGCATCGGGCGGTTCGGCTCGACGGCAATCAGAGCGCTGCCGGGGCGCAGGTAGCGCAGGTTCGCCCCGACACCGGAGCCGAGTTCTACGACGGTGTCGGGCAGGCCGGCGAAGACCCGTTGCTTGCGTGCGCGCAGAAAACCGGTCCAGCACGCCACCGATGAGTTGGAAGAAGGCGGCGTTGGCAGGGCCGCGCAGCCGGTTCGCAGCGTATATGTCAGTTGTCATACCTGGAGCGTGCCTGGCTGCACTGTCAGATCGCTGTCGTCGACTCCGGTTGCGCGTCCGACGCAAGGCTGAACGCGGCGACGGCCGCGGCAATGCGGCGGGAATCCCGTGCCGGTGGCAGGTGATACGCGCCGTCGAGTGTGACGAATTGTGCGTGCGGGATGCCAGCGAGGATCTGGCGCCCGCCCGCGATCGGAACGGCAGGGTCGTCCGCGTAGTGCATGACCAGCGTCGGCTGGCGGATCAAGGGAAGTACGGCGCTGACGTCGGCTTCATACATCTGGCGGAGCAACCCGGCGGCGACCTCGCCGGTCGCAACCTTGCGCTGGAACGCGGCGAATGCCTCTTCGTCCGGACGGTCGGGCATCAGCAGATTGGCCAGCACCCGCGAACCCATGCCCCAACTCGATCGGACCATGTTCAGCATCGCCGCCACGACCCCAGGATTGTGAAAGATTGCCGGGCCGTTGGCGAGCCCACACAGCACGACCAGTTTCGCGATGCGGGGGTCCTGCGCGGCGGCGGCGAGCGCAACCGGACTGGATCCGCTCGAGGCGAAGACGACGACGTGCTCCTCGCCGATCTCATCGAGCAGCGTCCGCAACTCCGCGACGCTGCGTTCGAGCGAGTAGTCGCGCAACGCACACTTGGATCGACCCGTGCCGTACCGGTCGTAGGCGATCACGCGCATCGAGCGGGCCAGTAACGCGAGCACACGCCCCCGCGGGTCGACCCCGTTCGCAAGCTCGTCGAGGCGCGAGACCCATCCGGGCGTGAACACCAGCGGCGGGCCGGAACCCGTCACCGCGTAGCTGACGCTCTCACCGGCGGCACGTTCGAATCGGTCATAGCGAAACACGAACAAGGCTGGCTCGGCTGCTGACGCCTTGCCGGGCATCGGCGCTAGGTCGCCGGCGAGCACGGCATTCTGCAGCGCGATCAACTCGGGCGACGGATCCAAGCCGGTCGTCCGCGCGAGTGCCGCACGATAGTCGGAGAACCGGCGCAGCGCCGCTGCCGTCCGTCCAAGGCGGGCGAGGCCCTCGATGAGGTACGCCACCACGGTGTCACGTCGGGGATGCCCCGCGGCGAGCCCTTCCAGTTCGCTGATCGCGTCGTCGCACCTGTCGAGGTCGAGCAGCGCACGGCAGCGCCGTTCCGCCGCGACGAGGCGCATCTCGTCCAGCCGCGCGACGTCGGCCCGCACATCGCTCACCTGTACCCCACCGAAAGCCGGGCCACGCCACAACCGTTCAGCGGCGGCGAGCACGTCCACCGCCGACTCGGGCGCCGCGCTGTAGGCGCGCTGCACCAGTAGCTGGAAGGCGCCAGCGTCGATCTGGTCGGCTGCGACGGCCAACCGATATCCGCGGCAACGTCTCGATCAGGTTGCGCCCGCCGATCGCTCGAACTCGGGACACCAACGTTTGCACCGCGTTGGTCGGATCCTGAGGCACGGCCGACTCCCAGAGCGAATCCGCCAGCCGAGTCGCGGACACAACCCGTCCCGGTCGGGTCGCCAACACGGCGACGAGGGACGCCTGCCGGCCGGTCAAACCAACGACACCACGCTCGGTCATGACCTCGATCGGCCCCAGCACCCCTACCCGGGCCGCTAGATTCCCGGACTCGCCGGCTTCGGTCGAGACGCCTTGAGTCACGCAGCAATGCTCGCATGCGGTGGACGGTTCGGGCTGTGGAACGAGGTCGGCGTCGAACTCTCAAGTCGCCAACGAGATGGCGCGGCCGGCGGAAGCTGGGAGGGCACCCGCATGCCTGGACCTAGGCGTCGCGGCCGTCGGAGCGAGCGCGTCGAGGATGTAATCGAGTTCCTCGACGCTCCGGTTTGGCGGCAGCGTGATGATCGGCATGTCGGCGCCTGCGGCATGCAGGCGTTCGAGTCCGGCCTTGGCGGCTGCTGCGTCGCCGCACAACGTCAGCTCGTCGAGCAGGACCTCCGGAATTTTTCCCGTTCCGGTCACGACCTCCTCGACCGCCGCGGTGAAGCCGAGTCGACGCAACCGGGTGGGGTAGAGCGGCCCCATTTTGGTCAGGTAGAAGTCGACCCACCAAGACGCCAATGCCCGGGCGCGGTCCGGGTCGGGCGCCACCGCCGCCGGGACGCTCGGATACACCCGCGGCAGCGGCCGACCGGCGGCGCTGTGCTCGAGCGCCCGGATCCCGTCCTGCAACGCGGAGACGGGGAACAGGAACGGAGCCCAGCCGTCCGCGACCTGGCCGCAGACTCGGATCGCCGCCGGGCCGAGCGCGGCCAGCGTGATCGGAACGGGGGACGGGCCGACGGCGAGCCGCAGCCCGCGGCTGCCGTTTCCGGTCGCGACGCGCTCGCCGTCGAGCAGCGCACGCACCTGACGCGTCATCGCCGCGAGCCGTGGCACAGGAGCGCGGAACTCGACGTCGTGCAGGCCCTCCGCCAGTGTCGGGCTGCCCGCGCCCAGGCCGAGGACGAATCGTCCCTGCGAGATTTCGTGCAGGCTCGTCGCGAGCATGGCGATCTGTGCGGCGCTGCGTCCCCAGATGTTCAGGACGCCTGTCCCTATCTGGATCCGGCTCGTCCGGGTCGCGACCTCGGTCAACAACACGGATGCGTCGTGCCCCCAACCCTCGGCCAGGAAGAACGCGTCGTAGCCGAGGGATTCGGCGCGGGTGGCGATGTGCAGCACGACGCCGCGCCGGGTCTCCATCGGGGTGATGCCGATGCCGAGTTTCATGGTGCTGCCTTTCGGGCCAGGATCGTCTTGGTTGTCTCGGGGATGAGTACTTCGCTTGCCGCCGGCGTGAAGCCGTGCTGGCGCAACCGCGCGGATAGAGCGCCGGCAGAGAACGAGGTCCCGTCGGCGCGGAAGGCGAGGTATTGCAGGAACCAGAGTGCGGCGAAGGTAGGCCCTGGGTCGTCGTCGTGGAGCATGAAGTCGTGGACGATGAGCAGGCCGCCGGCCGTCAGACTGGTGTGAGCCTTCGCGAGCACCATGTCGATCTCGGTGTCACCCAGTGCGCTGAGCAGGTACGACAGCAGGACGACGTCCTGGTCGACCGGCCAGGGGGTGTGCACGGCGTCGCCGGATAGCAGGTCGATGCGCGCGCCGAAACCGGCCTCGTCGCAGTAGGTCCTGGCGACGTCGACCACGGCGGGAAAGTCCAGCACTGTTGCCCTCAGGCGCGGATTGCGGGTGCATAGGGCGATGGAGAGCGCCCCGCTGCCGCCTCCGACGTCCAGCATCGTGCGGGCGCCGCCGAGCGGGACCCTTTCGGCGAGGACGTGGGCGGCGGCGTGCGACCCGGCGTGCTGGGCGGCGGTGAATGCGCGGGCCTCGTCGGGCCGCGAGAAGAGGTCGGCAAAGGTGTCGAACGCGGCGCCGGTGCCGTCCAGCCCGGCGTCGAGCCGCAGAAGCGCCGGGTAGATCTGCTGGCCCACCTGCAGGCGGAAGTACTCGCCGAACTCGTCAGGCGCGCCCTGCGTCAGGAAGCGCTGACAGGCCGGCGCGTTGGTGTAGGACCCGCCCTCGGCGACGATGAGACCTAAGGACGACAGCGCGTGCAGCAGCGTCTGCAACGGGGGCGCCGCGATACCGGTGTCGCCTGAAAGCTCAGCCGTGGTGCGTGGCCCGCGGGCCAAGTGGGTGAACAGGCCGACCCCGAGTGCGGCGAACAACGCCTTCGAGGCGATGAACCCGTAAGCGATGTTCGACAGCTCGCGACGCTCGGTGATGGCCCCCATCTGCGCTCCTTCAGCTCGGTCGGTCTGACGCTTGGTGGGTTTACTGTGGCGGGGCTGGCTTGCAATCGGATTGCAGCGCTCGACGAGTGGGGACCAACCGTGCAGTTTCGGATCCTGGGGCCGCTGGAGGTTGTCGCCGACGAGGTGCCGATCGCCGTCGGCGGACCGAAGCCGCGCGCCCTGCTCGCCGCGCTGCTCGTCCAGCCCGGGACGGTCGTGTCCACCGACCGACTGATCCAGGCCATGTGGGGCGACGAGCCGCCGGTCGACGCGCTGAACGCATTGCGGGTCTACGTGTCTCGGGTGCGGACGGCCCTCGGGTTGCCGGTCCGGCTGGTGCACCGCGCGCCGGGTTACGTGCTCGAGGTCGCCGACGGTGAGCTGGACGCCGCGCACTTCGTCTACCTGCTCGGCACGGCCCGCGCATACGTGGCCGCGGGCGAGCACGATCGTGTCGTCCAGACTCTCGACGGCGCGCTCGCGCTCTGGCGGGGCGACGCACTCGCGGAGTTCGCCGACCTCGACTTCGCGGTCACCGAGATGGCCCGGCTCGATGAACTGCGACTCGTCGCCGTTGAGCAACGGATCGACGCGTTGCTGCACCTGAACCGGGACGCCGAAGTCGTCGCCGAGCTCGACGGACTCGTCCGCCGGTTCCCCGTCCGCGAGCGTCTTGCGGTCCAGCTGATGCGCGGGCTATATCGCTGTGGGCGGCAGAGCGAAGCGCTGGCCGTTTATCGGGCGCTTCGGGACCGGCTCGTGGACGAGTTGGGGGTCGAGCCGTCGCGGCAGGCCCAGGAGCTGCACCGCCAAGTGCTGGCGCACGATCCGGCGCTCAGGCCGTCGCGCGGCGCCCCGGTCGGCAATCTCCCGCGGCGGGCGACGAGCTTCATCGCTCGGCACACGGAGCTCGCCGGGGTGGGCGCCGCGACCGAAGCAGCACCGCTGGTGACTCTCACCGGCGTCGGTGGGGTGGGCAAGTCCCGACTCGCCCTTGAGGTGTCGGAGCGCGTGCGGTCGCGTTTTACCGACGGGGCATGGTTGTGTGAGCTCGCTCCGCTCGGCGACACCGGCCCCGTCAGTCACGCCGTCGCTGCTGCGCTCGGCGTGCAGCAGCGCCACGGTCTGTCGATCGAGCAGACGCTGATCGAGTACCTGCGCACGCGGACGCTGCTGCTCGTCATGGACAACTGCGAGCACGTCCTCGCCGCCGCGGCCCGGCTCGTCGGTGAGATCGTGGCCCACTGCGCGGGCGTCGTCGTGATCGCGACGAGCCGCCAGGCGCTCGGAGTTGACGGTGAACAGGTATGGCCGGTGCCCCCGCTGTCGGTCGACCACGCGACGGCGCTATTCGTGCACCGGGCCCGCAGCACCCGGCCGGACTTCGACCCAGACCGGGAGACCGGCGGCGCAGTCATCGAGATCTGCCGGCGCCTTGACGGACTGCCACTCGCGATCGAGTTAGCGGCGGCGCGGATGCGGATGATGACTGCCACGGAGGTCGCGCAGCGGCTCGACGACAGCCAGCTCCTGGCCGGCGGTCCGCGCGCCGCCCAGCCGCGGCACCACAGCCTGACCGCGGCCATCGACTGGTCCTACCAGCTGCTGTCCCACTCAGAGCAGACCCTGTTCGCGCGGATGTCGGTGTTCGCGGGCGGCGCCGACCTCGCCGGCGTCCACGGGGTGTGTGCCGACCCGCACACCACCGACGGTGCGGTGCTCGACGTGCTCACCGGGCTCGTCGACAAGTCGATGGTGGTCGCGATGCCGAGCCGGGCGGGCACCCGCTACCGAATGCTGGAGACCCTGCGCGCCTTCGGTCGCCGGCGCCTGCGCGAGTGTGGCGACGACGCCGCGCTCGCTCGCCGTCATGCCGAGTACTTCACCGAGCTGGCCGGACGAGCAGCCCGGGGAGTTCAGGGCCTCGACGAGCAGGCCTGGGTCGAGCGAACGCTGCCCGACCGCGACAACCTGCGGGTGGCGTACGACCAGGCTTTTGCCGACCGGGACGTGGAGGTGTTGCTGCGGCTGGTCACGGCGCTGGCGGAGGTACTGGCCCTGCGGGTCGGGTATGAGTCGGCGGCCTGGGCGCAACAGGCCCTCGACATGGCGCCGGTCGATCATCCGCTGCGGCCGGCGGCTGTCGGCGCGGCCGCGCGTGGTGCATGGGCCTGGGGTGACTTCGCCGGTGCGCGCAAGCTGGCCGCGCTCGCCGAAGGCCAAGTCCCGCCCCGCGGTACTGCCCGCATCGCCTATCCCGCCGACGTGCTCGCCGACGTCGCCTTGTACGAGGGCGACATCGAGTCCGCGTTGCGGCACTGGGAGGCCGGGGTGATCGCTGCTCGCCGGGACGACGACCCGATCCGGTTGGTCTGGACGCTGTACTACGTTGCCGTCTGCCACGCCGTGCGTCGGGAACCGAGGTTCGGGGTCGCGGCCGCGCGGGAATCGGTTCAGGTGGCGGACGGTACGGGCAATCCGACAGCGCGCTCGATGTCTCGCTACGCGCTCGCGCTGGTGGGCAAGAAGGTGGATCCGGACTACGCGCTGGCGCTGTTCGACGAGGCCGCCGGACTCGCCGCGCAGGTGCACAACTACTGGTGGCACGGGATCGCCATGATGGAGGCGGCCGCCACTCGCGGGGTGCACGGCGATCCGGTGGTGGCGGCCCGGGCATTGCTCGAGGTTCTCGACCACTGGGACCGCGTCGGCGATTGGACCCAACAGTGGCTGAACTTGCGCTACGTCGTACGGCTGCTCGTCCGGGTCGGAGCCGACGCAGAGGCGCGGGAGCTGCACGGTTACCTCGTCGCGGCCGGAAGGCCTTCCCCGCTGGATGAACCCGGCGGTGGCGTGGCCGGAGCAGAGGTGCTTCCCGCGCTCAACGGCGTCGATGCCGTGGACCTGGCGAGGCTCATCCTCAACCGCTTCGTGTGATGCGTCGCTGGGGTTGACCGCGGCTGCATCCCGGTTGCAGGCCCGCTGCAACACCCCCGTCCCACGCTTGGTTCGTCAACGACGGAGCCGTATCTGAGAACGGAGAAACGAATGACCACAACGGACATCCCGGCAATCGACGAGGCGAAGCTCGAAGCCTTCGTCGGGCAGGCGGTGGTTGACATGGGCGCCGCGATCTCGGGACTGTTACTGCACATCGGCGACCGCCTGGGCCTCTATAAGGCGATGGCCGGTGCCGGACCGATCACCTCGGCGATGCTGGCGGAGCGGACCGGTACCACCGAGCGCTATGTGCGTGAATGGCTCGCCAACCAGGCAGCCGGCGGCTATGTCGTCTACGACCCGGCGGCGCGCACCTACGAGCTGCCCGCTGAGCAGGCCATGGTGGTCGCGAACGAGGACAGCCCGGTATTCCTCGCCGGCGCATTCGAGAGCATCGCCTCGTGTTACGCCGACCACGACGTGTTCGTCGACGCGTTCCGAACCGGCGCAGGAGTTGGCTGGCAGGTTCACGACCACCGATTGTTCTCCGGCGTCGTACGCCTGTTTAAAGCTGGCTACGCAGCCCACCTGGTTGACGCGTGGCTGCCGGCCCTGGACGGGGTAGTCGAGAAATTGCAGTCGGGGGCGAGCGTTGCCGATGTGGGGTGTGGGCTCGGCGCGTCCACAATCATCATGGCCGAGGCGTTCGAGCGCTCGTCGTTTGTGGGCTTCGACATCCATGACGTGTCCATCGAGGCGGCTCGCAAGGCCGCGGCGCAGGTCGGCCTGAACCCGCGGGTGACCTTCGAGGTCGCGTCGGCGAAGGACTTTTCCGGCGACGGCTACGACCTCGTCTGCCTGTTCGACGCCTTGCACGACATGGGCGATCCGGTCGGCGCTGCGCGGCGCATTCGGCAGTCCCTGGCCCCGGACGGCACGCTGCTACTTGTCGAGCCGTACGCCGGCGACGCTCTGGAGCAGAACCTCAACCCGGTCGGACGAGCCTTCTACGGCATGTCCACGGTGATCTGCACACCCAACTCGCTGGCCCAGGAAGTGGGGCTGGGACTCGGCGGGCAGGCCGGTGAACGCCAGCTAGCCATCGTGCTGCGCAACGCGGGATTCACCAGCGTGCGGCGAGCCGCCGAAACCCCGTTCAACATCGTTCTGGAGGCCAAAGCATAGGCCTAGCGCGCCTCGCGGCGTCGTAACCCAAGCTCGCGCGCGATCGCTCTGGCCGTCATCTGCGCCGGTCGGCGTCAGCAAGACCGCTTCGGCGGTGTCGGTCGCCGGGTGTTGCAGGTGGCGAGGCCCTCGCGGTTCGACCGGGCGCTGTGGAGTAACGGTCACCGTGACAGCGGTGGACGTGGAGGCCGGCGGCTACGCGCGAGGTCCCGGACCTGGGTCTTCGGATGAAGTTCGGATGGTCATTCGTTCGCCGGGTCGTCCGAAGATGCTGAGGATCTCCGCGGGTTCGTCGCCGGTGCTGCCGAACCAGTGCGGCGTCTTGGTGTCGAACGAGGCGACTTCGCCCGGCCCGAGCACCCAGTCCTGGTCGCCCAGAACGAACCGCATGTGCCCTGAGAGGACGTAAATCCATTCGTAGCCGTCGTGCGCCCGTGGGTCCGGCGTGACTTTGCTGGTCGGGATGACGATCTTCCAGGCCTGCATACCGTCGGGCTGCCGGGTCAGCGGGATCACCGTGCGGCCTTTGACGTGACCAGCCTTGAGCCGGATGCGCGGATCGCCTTCCTCCGGTGCCGCAACGAGATCGTCCAGCGGCACGCGGTAGGTATGCGATAGCGAAAGGAGCAGTTCGAGGGTTGGCCGCCGTTGCCCGGTTTCGAGCCGCGACATCGTGCTCTTGGAGATTCCGGTTGCCTTCGCGACGTCGGTAAGGGTCATCCGACGTTGGGTGCGCAGTCGCTTGAGTCGCCCCCCGACCTGGTCGAGCGCGGCAGCGATTGCCGCCACTGAATCGTCCTCCACGAGTCGGTCCGCCACGACGCTCATCTGACTCCCGTTTCCCACAAACAGCAACGTTCGTAGGTGAACCGGCGTCCGCGACTACAGGCTCGGCACATGAGTCACTACGACAGTCGATACGACGTACTGGTCATCGGCGGAAGCCCCGCAGGCCTGTCCGCAACCCTGGTCCTTTCCCGCGCCCGCCGCAACGTTCTCGTGGTGGACGCCGGTGCGCCGCGCAACGCCCCGGCCACCCACATGCACGGCTACCTTTCGCGCGACGGCTTTCCGCCGGACGAGCTGCTGGCCGCCGGCCGCCGCGAGGTGCGGGGTTACGGCGGCGAAGTCGTCGAGAGCAACGTCGCCGACGTAGTGCCCGAAGGCCGGACCGGGTTCTGGGCGCTCCTGGCCAGTGGCCAGCGGATCTCGGCACGGCGCCTGCTGGTCGCAACCGGTGTGCGCGACGAGCTGCCAGACATCCTCGGCCTCCGCGACCGGTGGGCCCGCGATGTGTTGCACTGCCCCTACTGCCACGGCCACGAAGTCCGCGACCGCCAGCTCGGCGTGCTAGGTGGCACTCCGGGTGCAGTCCGGTACGCCCACATCGTTCGCCAGTGGACCCACGACCTCGTCTACTTCACTCCACCCGAAACGCTCACCGCGATCGAGCGGACCCAGCTGCTCGCGCGCGCCATCGGCGGCGTGGAAGCAACAATCGACCGGCTGGTCATCGACGAAGCGGACCAGCTGGGCGGTGTGCAGATGAACACGGCCGCGTCATCCCTCGCGATGCATTGTTCGTGCCGCCCCGCATCGTCGCGACCAACACGCTTCTCGCGGGCCTCGGGTGCGACATCGACGCGGACGGCTGGGTCTCCGTCGACAACACCGGCCGAACCAGCGTCACCGGAGTCTGGGCAGCCGGAAACGTCGTCGACCCTTGCGCCCAGGTCATCACCGCCGCCGGCGCCGGCTCCGCAGCCGCAATCGCGCTCAACGCCGACCTGGTCGAGGACGACGTGCGCAGCGTCGTCCGCGACCTCGATCACGGCTTCCTGCCCCGACCCACCCCGAACGACCAACCGAAGGAGATTGCATGACCACCCGTCGCTTCGCTCCGGCTGCCAAAGGCCATACCCATGGGTCATTCGCTCGCGGAGCTCGCTCATGACCACCCGCCCGGACCGCCGACCAAGCACCAGCTGGCCCTGATGATCTGGCTCGCGGTCTTCCCGACGCTCACCGTTCTCAACCTTGCCCTCGGCGACTGGCTGCGCACGCTAGCCCCGGTTGTGCGCACATTCGTGCTTGCGAGCATCGCCGTGCCCATCGTCATCTACGCATTGATGCCACAGCTTCACCGGCTTCGCCGACGCATCCTGACCCGCACCGCGAGGAACTGAACCAGCGATCCCGCAGCACCCCGAGCGCTGTCCGTCCGCCAGGGCTGTAGCCCATTCACCCACCAGCGAAGGGAGCTCGCCGTGAGCTCACCAGCAAAGACCAGGACCGGCGACCAGGAAGCAGCAACTCCACTGGCACCTCGAGACCTGCAGCGGCCCGCGACCAGCACCATGTCAGTGGACATCGGTTGGCTCGGCCGCCTGGCACACCGGGTCAAGCGTTATCGGTGGCTCGTGATCGGAGCGTGGATCATGCTCACGCTGTTCGGTGGTTTTGCGGCTGGGCAGCTGTCTTCGCGTTGGTTTCAGAGCACGTCCGTTCCGGGGAAGCCGGCCTATGAAACGGGTCAGCAGACGCTCGCGGTTTTCGGTGCGGGAGTGCGTCCGCCGAATGTCGTCGTTTTTCACTCCTCGAATGGTGACGTCACCAGGATTCCTGCGGTGCGCGCCGCGACGGCGCGGGTGGCGACGGCGAGTCGGGGCGCGTTGACGAGTTCGTTCTTCTCGACAGGCAGCCTCGCCTACGTCTCGCGCGACCGTCATACGACGTTTGAGGAGGTCTACCTGCCCGGTCGGGCTGGCGTTGATCGCAAGAGCGGCGCGGCGCAGATGCGTGCGGTTGCGGCGGTGGGTCTGCCGGCCGGGGTCACGGTCGACGTGACGGGCCGCGACGCGCTCGACGAAGCCAACACTCATGGCGGCGATGGCGGGTCGACTGTTTTGTTGGAGGCGCTCATCGGTGGGCTCGGCGCGCTGTTGGTGCTGCTGTTCGTGTTCGGGACGCTGCCGGCGGTGCTCATGCCGCTCGTGGTCGCGGTCGCGGCGATCCTCAACACGTTCACCCTCGTGTGGGCGCTGACCTACGTCACAGACGTGTCGATCATCGTGCAATTCCTGATCGCGTTGGTCGGGATGGGTGTTGCGATCGACTACGCACTGTTGATGATCTTCCGTTTCCGCGATGAGCTGCGCGAAGGAAACGACGTCGAGTCGGCGCTGGTGCAGACGATGACTCACGCCGGCCGCTCGGTGATCATCTCGGGGACGACGGTCGCGGTCGGCCTGCTCTCACTGTTGGTCGTTCCGCTGCCGCTGCTCCGCTCGATGAGCTTGGGTGGCGCGCTGATACCTGTCGTCTCGGTGCTCGCCGCCGTCACGTTGCTGCCCGCTTTGCTCGCCGTCACCGGCACGCGGATCAACAGCGTCGCGGTAATGCCGCGCCGCTTCATCGACACCGGCCATCCCGAACACGGCGCCTGGGGACGGTGGGCTCGCTTTGTGATCCGGCGCCCCGTCGCCATCGGGTTGGTCGGGCTGGTCATCGTCGCAGCGCTCGCCGGGCTGGGGACCAGGCTCAATGTGAACGGCACCCAGTTGAAGTACTTCCCCGGCACCGGGACGGCGATCGCCGGCCGCGACCAACTCGCGGCGGCCGCTATCAGTCCCGGGGTGATGAAGCCGCTCAACGTGCTTGTCGAGAACGGCGGCAACGCCACACTGATCGCGGCGAGGCTGAGCGCGGTGCCAGGAGTCGTAGCAGCTAGCGCGCCGCCGGATTGGCGGCGCGGATCGACGTCGCTGGTCGAGGGATTCCCAGCGATCGACGGCGCCGCCCCCGGCATCCAAGGCACCGTCGAGCGCGCCAACACCAGCCTCGAAGGGACACACGGCAGGCTCACCGGTATCGCCGCGACCGACCGCGACTTCCTGCACGCCCTCTTCGGCGGCTTCCCCTACGCCGTCGCATTAGTCATGATCCTGACCCTGGTCGTGCTCACCCGGGCGTTCCGCTCGATCGTGCTCGCCCTCAAAGCCGTGGTGCTGAATCTGTTCTCGCTCGCCGCGGCGTACGGAATCATCGTCTTCATATTTCAGCAGGGGCACGGCTCGTCGCTCTGGGGTGTCGCCGCGAGTCAATCCATCACCGCCTACATCCCGGTAATGATTTTCGCGTTCCTTTTCGGGCTCTCGATGGACTACGAGGTCTTCATGCTGGCGCGCATGCGCGAGGCTTACGACGAAACCGGCTCCACCGACCAGGCAATCGAGCTCGGACTCGCCCGCACCGGCAAACTCGTCACCAGCGCCGCCCTCGTGCTTATGTTCGCCTTCCTCGTCCTGTCTTCCAGTCCCGGATTCGAGATCAAATCGCTCGCCGTCGGATTGGCCGCCGGGATCATCTTCGACGCGACAGTCATCCGCGCCCTGCTCGTACCCGCCCTGATGCGTTTGCTCGGCGACGCAAATTGGTGGCTGCCGCCATGGATGGCAACGATGCTTCGCCTGGCGCAATCTTTACCAATCGGGTCGGCCAGAGCCCGGAACAGCTAGTCCGCCACGCGATCAGGTTCAGCGCTGTCCGGTAACTTTCGTCGAACACACAACGCAGTCCTTCACATCCAGAACCCGGAGAGACGACATGCAACTCCGCCTGATCGAAGTCGCCCGCGCCGGATGGGGGAGCGCCCTGCTGTTCGCGCCGCAGGTCGTGCTCGACCACGTGCACCACGCGGAGGCCGACGCCAGGACCCTGCTCATTGCGCGCGTGCTCGGGGCCCGCCACGTGACGCAGGCTGCACTGTCAGGGGTCCGGCCCAGCCCAGAAGTATTGGTGATCGGCGTGTGGGTGGACGCGGCGCACGCATTCACGGCCCTCGCACTCGCCCTCCTCGATCGCAGCCGCACCCGCGCGGGGCTCGTGGAAATGGGTCTGGCCGGGCTCTGGGCAGTCGCGGGCTATCGCGACGTCCGCACCGCCCCACCGCTCTCCACAACGCACGCGGGTCGTCGTGACGCCGCCGCGCGGCGGGTGCTTCGGCTGGTTCCGGGCGGCACGTCGCTCGTCCGCACATGGCGAACTCGTCCCTGACCGGGCGAACCAGAGCCGGCGGTGGAGTCCTGATCTGCAGGTATCGGTCGACGGGGTACTGATCGCTCGCTGCACGACGTAGCCGACGACCTGTCGAGTACGTCCACCTGTTGCGACGTACCTCACACCCGTTGGCACGTGATACCAGGCTTCGCCTCGCGGGCAGGCTCGTCCTGTCGGGTCAAACCGGATGCGGCCGTTGAATCGAGGAGAGCCATGAAGGCCCTTACCTGGCAAGGCAACGCCGATGTCGCGGTGACCGACGTACCGGATCCGCGCATCGAGCAGCCGACCGACGCGATCATCAGAGTGACGTCGACTGCGATATGCGGCTCCGACCTGCACCTGTACGGCGTGTTGGGCCCGTACCTCAAACCGGGCGATGTGCTCGGTCACGAGGCCATGGGCGTGGTCGAAGAGGTCGGCAGTGCGGCCGGCGAGCTACGGGTCGGCGATCGCGTCGTGATCCCGTTCAACATCTCCTGCGGACATTGCTGGATGTGCGAACGCAAGCTCTTCGCCCAGTGCGAGACCACCCAGGTCCGCAGCGAGGGCAAGGGCGCCAGCCTGTTCGGCTACACCTCCCTGTACGGGTCGGTCCCCGGCGGTCAGGCCGAGTACCTGCGCGTCCCGCAGGCCCAGTTCGGACCTATCAAGATCCCGGACGGCACGCCGGATGATCAGTTCTTGTTCCTTTCAGACGTCCTGCCTACCGCGTGGCAGGCGGTCGTCTACGCCGACGTCCCGCCCGGCGGCAGCATCGCGGTCTTCGGCCTCGGCCCGATCGGCCAGCTCGCCGTGCGGATTGCGCGGCACCTAGGTGCCGGACGGGTGCTTGGTATCGACTCGATCTCGGAACGCCTCGCCCTCGCCGAACGCTACGGAGCCGAGCCGGTGGACCTGTCGTCCGTCGAGAACATCTCCGAGACACTCATCGCGATGACGGACGGCCGCGGCGCTGACGCGACGATCGACGCGGTTGGCATGGAGGCCCACGGCGGCGGGCACGGCAACAAGTTCGTCTCGTTGGCGCAGAAGGCGACGGGTCTATTGCCCGATGCGATCGCCCAGAAGGTCACCGACAAGGTCGCGCTCGACCGCATTGACGCCCTGCTGGGCGCCATCAAGGGAGTCAGGCGGGGCGGCACGGTATCGGTCAGCGGGGTTTACGGCGGCGAAGCCGATCCGCTGCCCATGATGGAGATGTTCGACCGCGGCATTCAGCTGCGGATGGGGCAGGCCCATGTGCGCCGCTGGACCGACGACATCCTGCCGCTCGTGCTCGACCCGGCTGACCCGCTCGGCACGCTCGACCTGACTACCCACCGGATACCGCTCGCCGACGCACCCGCGGCCTACGAGATGTTTCGCGACAAGACCGACGGTTGCATCAAGGTCGTATTACAGCCGTGACCGCCCTCCGCTTCGCTCCGGCCGCCAAAGGCCATACCATTCGGCCACTCGCTCGCGGAGCTCGCTCGTGACCGCCCGCGTCGTCGTCATTGTTGGGGCGTCGAGCGGTATCGGTCTGGCGACCGCGCTCCAGCTGGCCCGCGCAGGTGATCGCCTGGTGTTGTCGGCCCGCGACCGCGGCGCCCTCGACATCGCAGCCGACGCCTGCCGCCGGGCGGGCGCCGCCGATGTGCACTGCGTGGCAATGGACGTCGGCAAGGAGGCCGACGTGCAGCGTCTGCTCGACGAGACGATGTCGGCCCATGGGCGCATCGACGTGCTGGTGCACACCGCAACCGTGATGGCCTACGGCACGATAGAGCAGATGCCGAGCGACGTCTTCGAGATTGTCGTCGACACCGCGATCCATTCAACTGCGCACCTGGCCCGCGCCGTCCTACCGGTGTTCCGGCAGCAGGGCGGCGGGACATTCATCATCGTCAACTCACTACTAGGCTCGGTCACCCTGCCGAACATGGGCGCCTACGCCACTGCCAAGTGGGGGCAGCGCGCCGTCGCGCGGACCCTGCAGCAGGAGGTCCGCAACGCCCGCGGCGTGCACGTGTGCATCGTCAGCCCCGGCAGCACGAACACCCCGATCTACCGCCAGGCCGCGAACTACACCGGTAGGGCCGCCCGCCCACCGGCGCCGGTGCTACAGCCCGAACGGACGGCCTTGGCGATCGTCGCCTTGATGGACCGCCCGCGCAATCATGTCTCGATCCCGGTCGGACCGCCGAATCCCGTCATCATCCTGGGGTACCGGATCCTGCCGTTCGTCTACGACGCACTGGTGGGGCCACTCTTCAAGCTCGCGGCACTGACCAGCACGAACCAACCGGCGACCGACGGCAACGTGCACGCCCCGGTCCCGGCGAAGGAGCGGCTGCACGGCCTGTGGCCGGACAGATAACGGCACGTCCCGTCCCACATGCGTGCCGAGGGGGACGTCGCGGTCTACCGGCTGCTGAACTCTCGGTTGTGGTGGATAGGCGGTCATTGCCGTGTACTCGGATTCTGCGGACGTTCGGCGACAGGGGGCTGGTTCCTGGCCGAGCACGACGATTTCGAGTCCTGGCGTGTGGGCACAGCGAGCCGCCGCCGTGACAATGTCAAGCCACCGGGCATGGACGATCCGGGCCTACGCGGCCTTCCCGCAGTGCGAGTACCCCGAAGAGGCGGTCGTGGCGAATCACGGGAATGAACATCATGGCTCGCTCGATGTTGCTCGGTGGACTGATCCCCGTCCAATCTCCGTTTCCATTTCCCGGAGTAGGTCAGATTCCGAACCCGGCTCCGACGAGGCTCATGGTGGTGGTGTCGGCGGCGTGTGCCAGATGCGGGAGGGCGAACAGGTCTTCAACAGTGCGGGTCAGCGAGTAGTGCGTGAAAAACGTTGCGTTGTTGCCCGGCTTC